>NZ_JASISS010000003.1:0-210579 GCF_030063195.1 Cryobacterium sp. PH31-AA6 | reverse complement strand
CTGGGCGCTCACCGCGGCGT
Source organism: Cryobacterium sp. PH31-AA6 (assembly GCF_030063195.1). Classification (GTDB taxonomy): domain Bacteria; phylum Actinomycetota; class Actinomycetes; order Actinomycetales; family Microbacteriaceae; genus Cryobacterium. The sequence continues at coordinate 210,559 of NZ_JASISS010000003.1, read as the reverse complement.
CCGCGTTCCGGCGGCCGCCGCCGGCGCGGTGATCAGGCACGGCACGCGGGCCCTGCGTCTCTTGGTGCTCGGGGACGACCGGGTGCGCGTGGTCACCGAATCCGACACGATCGAGGCCCGCCGTGCCGTCGTGACCGTCGGCGCCTGGACGAGCTCGCTGCTGTCGGGTGTCATCCCGGTGCCGCGGCTCCGCGTCACCCAGGAACAGCCGGCGCACTTCGCGCTCCGTGACCCGTCTGCGGATGCCGCTCTCGCCGCCGGCACCGACTGGCCCGGGTTCAACCACGCCTTCGACCCGGCCGATCCGCGCTACGGCTACTGGTACTCACCGATCTACGGCATGTACACGCCCGGCCAGGGCGTCAAGGCGGGCTGGCACGGGGTGGGCGCGATCACCGACCCCGATGCGCGCAGCTTCCTGCCGGAACCGGTACAACTCGCGGCCCTGCAACGGTACGTGCGGGAGTGGCTCCCCGGCGCCGATCCCGATGCCTGCGAACCGGTCAGCTGCACCTACACGACCACGGCCGACGAGGACTTCGTGCTCGACCGGGTCGGCCCGGTGTCCGTCGGCGCCGGATTCAGCGGGCACGGATTCAAATTCACGCCGGCGGTCGGCCGGATCCTCGCCGACCTGGCCACGGACGCCGCCGCCGCCCCGCCCCTGTTCGCCCTGAACCGTGGGCCGAACCCCGCGGCGGGCGGCTGGCTCGCCCGGCGGTAGGGTGCGCATCCGGCGCCGACTCGCCGACTCGCCGACTCGCCGACTCGCCGACTCGCCGACTCGCCGACTCGCCGCGACCGCGCCCGTATCCGCGGCCCGCGACCGCGGGCGCGGGCGCGCCCTGCGGAAAGCGGCGCGGCCTGACCCGATAGGGGTAGCGCAGCGCGCCGGCCGGGCGGCCGGGCCGGTGGAGGGGATGGCGGGGTCAGCCGAGCTGCACGGCGCCGAACGCCAGCGCCGCAATCAGGGTCCAGGAGAGCAGGCCCACGGAGAGGGCCCGGCTGCCGGTGCGCACAATCGTGCCCAGATTGACCGCCGCACCGAGGCCGAACAGGGCGGTCGCGAGCAGGTAGGTTTGCAGGGTGTCCGCCCCGGTGAGCAGCGCGTCCGGGAGCGGCACGAATGTGCGCAGCAGCACCGCGGCGAGGAAACCGGCCACGAACAGGGGCAGGATCGGCGGGCGGGCGGTCGGCAGATCCGTCGCCGGGCCGCGCGCGTCACGACGCCGCTCGCGGACCGCGACGGTCGCCACGATCGGGGCGAGCATCAGCACCCGGGTCAGCTTCACGACGACCGCCACCGCCAGCGCACCCGACCCGGCAACCTGGGCGGTCGCGACGACCTGCCCCACGTCGTGCACGCCGGCCCCGACCCAGTGCCCGAACTGCAGATCGGTCAGGCCGAGCGGATGCCAGAGCAGCGGCAGCACGGCGATGGCCAGCGTGCCGCAGAGCGTGACCAGGGCGATCGGGGTCGCCGTTTCCTCATCCTTCGCCTTGACCACACCGCTCATCGCGCCGATCGCGGAGGCACCGCAGATGGAGAACCCGGTCGCGATCAACAGCGGCTGGTTCCCCGGCAAGCCGAACCTGCGGCCGAGCCACAGGGTGCCGACGAAGGTGAGCAGCACGATCCCGACGGTGGTCACGATCGTCAGCCAACCGAGTCCGAGAATGTCGATCAGGCTGAGCTTGAGCCCGAGCAGCACGATGCCGAGCCGCATGATCCGGGTGGCGGCGACGGAGAGGCCCGGGGCGAGGATGCCGGCCAGGGCCCGGCGCAGAAACGGGAGCTGCCCGGCGATGATGCCGAGCACCACCGCGACCGTAAGCAGCGGAAACGCGGGCTGTGCGGCGTGGATGAGCCCGGACAGGAGGGCGGCGCCGACCGCGACGAGCACACCGGGCAGCCACATTTCTCCGAGCATACGCGGTCGCGGGCTCAGGCCGGATGCCGGGAACCCGGCATGTCCCACCCCGAATCGTCCAGGCATCTGCGCCGAGATGTGAGAAAGGCCGCCTTTTCGAAAGAAAAAGCGGCCTTTTCTCACGGTTCGGCGGGGAGCCGAACCGGTGCGGGTTACCGGTGGTGGAAGCGGGCAACCATCGGGCAGTCGAAGGGGTCCCTGGCGGCGAGGCCCACCTTGTTCAGGTATTCGATCACGATGCCGTAGGACTGGAACAGGCCCGTCTCGGTGTAGAGGATGTTGTGCGACTGGCAGTATTCCTTGGTGATCTCCTGCGCCTTGCGCAGGTGCGGGCGAGCCATGTTCGGGAACAGGTGGTGCTCGACCTGGTAGTTCAGTCCGCCCATGAAGGTGTCCATGAACGTGCCGCCACGGATGTTGCGCGAGGTGAGCACCTGGCGACGGAGGAAGTCGACCTTGCTCTCGTGCGGGAGCTGGGGCATGCCCTTGTGGTTGGGCGCGAACGACGCGCCCATGTAGACGCCGAAGACGGCGAGCTGCACGCCGATGAAGGCGAAGGCCATGCCAAGCGGCAGGAAGTAGAAGATCACGGCGACGTAGAGCAGGATGCGGGTGGACAGCATGGTGATTTCGAGCCAGCGCTTGTCGACCTTGCCGCGACCGAAAACGGTCTTGAAGCCCTGCACGTGCAGGTTGAACCCTTCGGCCATCAGCAGTGGGAAGAACAGGTAGCCCTGCTTGCGCGTGACGAAGGAACCGAGCCAGCTGACCTTCGCGGCGTCTTCCTCGCGGAACACGATGAAGTCGGGGTCGATGTCAGGGTCCTTGCCGATCACGTTCGGGTTGGCGTGGTGGCGGCTGTGCTTGTTCATCCACCAGGCGTAGCTGATGCCGACGAAGAGGTTGGCGAGGATCCGGCCGGCACGGTCGTTGGCGGGGCCCGACTGGAAGACCTGGCGGTGCGACGCCTCGTGGGCGAGGAACGCGAACTGGGTGAGCAGGATGCCCAGCACGGCGGCGATGATCAGCTGGTACCAGCTGTCGCCGAGCAGTACGAAGCCGGTTGCGGCGGCTCCGGTCGCGAGCACGAGCATGGAGAAGACGAACCAGTAGAACCCGGTCGCGCGCTTCAAGAGACCCAGGTTGCGCACTGTGTGCAGCAGGGCTGAGTACTCGGTCGTTGGATTCTTCGAGTCGCCACCCGGGCGGGTCTTGACGATGCGCACCGTGGGTGCGACGGTTGCTTCCGACATGAGGCCTTTGTTTGGTATCTGGACTTCTCAGTCGATAGTGGAGCAGTCACTCGTAAAACAGATGACGTCAGTCTATGGGCGGGACCCGTCCCGGTGGGGTGTTTTCACACGTGTTTCCCAGTCGCTATATGCCATCTGAGGCATATCTAAGGGGTTTCGATGCGGCTTTCGGAACGTCAATTCCGCCACATTCTCGAGTCGATTCAGCGCCAACCGGGTAGCCAGATGTGCACCTGCCAGAACAGGAACGACGTCTGCATCCCGGTCCAGAGCGGGTAGAAGAATGCGCTCACCAGCACGGCGACGACCAGATAGGCCAGGACGACTCGGATGCGGGTGCGCCGGTCGGTTGCCGCATCCGCCGCCCGGTCCTCCGCGTCGAGCTCGTCCGGTCCGACCGAACCGGACCTGCCGGGTGAGCCACTCAGCCCGGGCACGACCCCGAGGAAGATTCCGATCGTAAGAGTGAGACCCAGCAGCAGGTACGGCTCGAACGCGATCGTGTAGAACTGGAATACCGTGCGCCCGAGGTACATCAGCCAGGGCAGGTAGCCGGCCACCATGCCCATCAGGATCAGGCCAACCTGCCACTCCCGGTAGCGGGTTACCCGGTAGACGAGGTAGAGGATCGCGGCCGTCGCGGCCCACCAGATCACGGGGTTGGCGATCCCGGTGATGGCCGAGGCACAGGTGGTGACGTCGCAGCCGTTCTCGCCCAGGGATGAGCCCTGGTAATACATGCTCGTCGGGCGGGTCATGAACAGCCAGGTCAGCGGGTTGGCCTGGTACGGATGCGGTGTCGCCAGTCCCACGTGATAGGTGTACGCGGCCACCTGGTAGTGCCAGAAGTTCTGTACGGGGTCGGGCACCCAGGCCAGTGCGCCGGTCCAGGCCGCGCCGGGGGAGGACGCCCAGTTGCGGTAGTAGCCGCCGGCGGTGACGAACCACCCAGTCCAGGACAGCAGGAAGGTGGCGACCGCGACGGGCACGAGCAGCAGGAAGGTGGCCGGCGCCTGCTTGAGCACCGCGGCACTCCACCAGAACGGGATGCCGGCCCGACGGCGGGCGAGCGCGTCCACCACCACGAGGTAGATGCCGAACGCGGCCAGGAAGTACACTCCCGACCACTTGACGCTGCCGGCCAGGCCGAAGGCGAGTCCGGCGGCGAGCAGCCACGGGCGCCACCAGAGAGTCGGGCCCCAGCCTGGCTCGAGGCCGGACCGGCGGCGCCGGGCCAGCCCGGCGTTGAGGCGGGCGGAGTGCCAGTCCCGGTCCAGGAGTACGGCGCCGAAACCGAGCAGGGCGAAGAACATGACCGAGTTGTCGAGCAGCGCGACTCGCGACATCACGATCGCGTTGCCGTCGATGGCGAACAGGAAGCCCGCCAGGACGGCGAGCACCGTGGACCCGAGCAGTTTCTTTGCGATCAGCATGAGGAGAACGACGGCGAGTACGCCGATCACGGCGGTCACGATCCGCCAGCCCCAACTGCTCTCCGGCCCGAACGCGGCCATCCCGAGTGCAATCAGCCACTTGCCGAGCGGTGGATGCACGACGAAGGCCGGGTCCGCGGTGAAAATCGCCGTGTCTCCGGCCGCGAACAGTGCATCGGCGCCGGCCGGCCAGGTCGACTCGTAGCCGTTGCTGAAGAGCGTCCAGGCATCCTTCACATAGAAGGTCTCATCGAAGACCAGCGAATGCGGGCTGCCCAGGTTCCAGAGGCGCAGAATCGCGGCGAGCACGGTCACTGCGAGGGGGCCGGCCCAGGAAAACCAGCGGCTATTGAGGAGCACCTGACCATCGTAGTGAGCCGTGGCTGCGAGACTGGGAGCATGATCATCCTGGCTGCCACCCCGATCGGAAACCTCGGAGACGTCTCCCGGCGGCTCGTCGAGGCCCTCACGACCGCGACCGTCATCGCCGCGGAGGACACCCGGGTCACCGTTCACCTGCTCAAGGCCCTCGGCATCGACAATCGACCGAAGCTGATCAGCCTGCACGATCACAACGAGCGCGGCAAGGCCGCGGAGCTGGCCGAACTCGCCCGCGACACGGATGTACTCGTGCTCAGTGACGCCGGGATGCCCACCGTCTCCGACCCCGGCTTCCACCTCGTCGACGCAGCCGTCGCGGCCGGTGTGGTCGTGTCTGCGCTGCCCGGCCCGTCGGCCGTGCTCACCGCGCTCGCCGTGTCCGGGCTGCCGACGGACCGGTTCACCTTCGAGGGATTCCTCCCGCGCAAGCACGGCGACCGGGTCACGGCGCTGCGCGAGGTGGCGGCCGAGCGGCGCACCATGGTCTTCTTCGAATCACCCAACCGGCTGGTGGCATCCCTGACCGACCTCGGAGCCGTGCTCGGTGCAGATCGCCGCGTCGTGGTCTGCCGCGAGCTGACCAAGTTCTACGAGGAGGTCAAGCGGGGCACCGCGGCCGAACTGGCCGAGTGGGCCGCGGCGGGGGTCAAGGGCGAGATCTGCATCGTCGTGGCCGGCGCCGAGGCGCGCGTGCTTGACCTCCCGACCGGTGTCGCCGAAGTGCTCGCACTGGTCGCGGCCGGATCCCGGCTGAAGGAGGCCGCCGCGGATGTCTCCGCCGCATCCGGCCTGAGTAAGCGCGACCTCTACGAGGCGGCGCTACAGCAGAAATCCGGCGTTCCCGCTCGGGACAAGCCGGATTTCTCGGACCTCCCGCTGGGCTGAGCCGGCGCCCGTGGCCGCACCCGCGGCAGGAAAATTGGCGGGCGCCGTAACGGGACGGGCGTCATCCGTTGCTCCTAATAGGATGGAGGGCATGTCCGACGGCTCATCTTTCTACATCACCACGCCAATTTTCTATGTGAATGATGTCCCCCACATCGGGCACGCCTACACCGAAGTGGCCGCTGACGTGCTCGCGCGTTGGCACCGGCAGGCCGGGGACGACGCCTGGCTGCTCACCGGAACGGACGAACACGGGCAGAAGATTCTCCGCACCGCCACCGCCAACGGCGTCACGCCGAAGGAATGGGCCGACCGCCTGGTCGAGACCGCCTGGAAGCCTCTGCTGCAGATTGTTGACATCAAGAACGACGACTTCATCCGCACGACGGATGAGCGCCACGAGGTGAACGCGCAGAAGTTCCTGCAGCACCTCTACGACGCCGGCCACATCTACACGGGTGAGTACGAGGGCTTCTACTGTGTGGGCTGTGAGGAGTACAAGCAGCCGAGCGACCTGATCGACGGAACCGGCGAATTCGCCGGCCAGCAGGTCTGTGCCATCCACTCCATCCCCGTCGAGCTGCTGCACGAGAAGAACTACTTCTTCCGGATGAGCACCTTCGCCGACCAGCTCCTCGCGCTCTACGAGGAGAACCCCGACTTCGTCCAGCCTGCAGCCGCGCGCAACGAGGTCATCTCCTTCGTCAAGCAGGGCCTGAGCGACCTGTCCATCTCCCGGTCCAGCTTTGACTGGGGCATCAAGGTCCCGTGGGACGACAGCCACGTCGTCTACGTCTGGTTCGACGCGCTGCTCAACTACATCACCGCCGCCGGCTACGGCCACGACGATGAGAAGTTCAGCAGGCTCTGGCCCGCCACCCACATCGTGGGCAAGGACATCCTCCGCTTCCACGCCGTGATCTGGCCGGCCATGCTGCTCGCGGCCGGCATCGAGGTGCCCCGCCGGGTCTTCGGCCACGGCTGGCTCCTCGTCGGCGGCGAGAAGATGAGCAAGTCCAAGCTCACCGGTATCGCGCCGAGCCAGATCACCGACACCTTCGGCTCGGACGCGTTCCGGTACTACTTCATGCGCGCCATCAGCTTCGGCCAGGACGGTTCGTTCTCCTGGGAAGACCTGTCCGCCCGCTACCAGTCGGAGCTGGCCAACGGCTTCGGCAATCTCGCCTCCCGCGTGATCGCCATGGTCGTGCGCTACTGCGACGGTGAGATCCCGACCCCCACCGTATTCACCGAGGACGACGAGCTGATTCGCGCCACCGAGAAGAGGGCGACGGATGCCGCGGGCGACGCCATCTCCCGTCTCGCCATCCACGAGGCGATCGCCGCGATCTGGGAACTGGTCGACGAGCTCAACGGCTACATCACCAGCCAGGAACCGTGGGCCCTCGCCAAGGATCCCGCCGACCGGGCCCGGCTCGAGGCCGTGCTCTTCACCGCCGTGCGCGGGCTCGGTACGCTTGCGGTGCTGCTCTCGCCGGTCGTGCCTCAGGCCACCGCGAAGCTCTGGCAGGCCCTCGGCGGCACCGGAGAACTCACCGACCAGCGCATCGACCGGGCCTGGCAGTGGACCGGCGGCACGCACGTGTCCCCGCTCGAGGCCCTCTTTCCGCGTATCGAGGCGACGGTTGGCTGACAACCCGGTGACGGCCGCTGACCCGGCATCGGTGACCGACCCTGCATCGGTGACCGACCCTGCATCGGTGACCGACCCGGCATCGGTGACCGACCCGGTGCGCCGCCGGGAGCAGACGGCGGGCCGAGACCTGCGCTATCCGCCGTTGCCGGAGCCGCTGGTCGTCCCGATTTACGACAACCACACCCACCTGGAGATCGCCGACGGCGACGAGGGCCTGAGCGTGGCCGAACAACTCCACCGGGCTTCCAGCGTCGGTGTGCGCGGTGTCATCCAGGTCGGCGGCGACCTGGAGACCTCGCGCTGGTCGGCGCAGGCCGCCGCCGCCGAGCCGCGCATGCTCGCCGCCGTCGCCATCCACCCCAACGAGGCGCCGGGCTACGACGCGGCCGGAACCCTCGACGATGCCCTGGCCGAGATCTCCGCGCTGGCGGCGAGGCCCCGGGTCGTCGCCGTCGGCGAGACCGGCCTGGATTTCTTCCGCACCGGCCCCGACGGCCGATCAGCCCAGTTCCGGTCGTTCGAGGCGCACATCGAGATCGCGAAGCAGCACGGCCTGGCGCTGCAGATCCACGACCGCGACGCCCATGCCGAGGTGATCGAGACCCTTCTCCGCGTCGGTGCGCCCGAACGCACGGTCTTCCATTGTTTCTCCGGCGACGCCGAGATGGCCAGGATCTGCGCCGACAACGGCTGGTACCTCTCGTTCTCCGGCACGGTCACGTTCAAGAATTCCGACAATCTGCGCGCGGCCCTCGCCGCCGTACCTCGTCGGCTGCTTCTGGTCGAGACGGATGCCCCCTTCCTCACCCCCGCGCCCTTCCGAGGCCGCCCCAACGCCCCCTACCTTCTGCCGCACACGCTCCGAGCGATGGCCGACCACCTCGAAACGGACGTCAGCATGCTCGCAGCGCAGATCACCTCGAACACCGAGCTCGTCTACGGGCGGTGGGACGCCGAACCGGTGACCGCCCCCGACACCCTGTCCCCGGCCGACGCGAGCCACAGGGGAGGCATCGCGTGACCGGGCCGCGGCACGGCTACGCGCCGGGCGAGGAGCCCGTCGCGCCGACGCTCGACGCTCAGGCCGGGACCGCGGAGGCGGGCCTGCAGCGTGCCGGTGGACGGCACGCCGCTTCGACGGATCAGCCGGACGACGAGGCGGGGATCTCGACAGGCTCGATCACCGCGACAGGCTCGATCACCGCGACAGGCTCGATCACCGCGACAGGCTCGATCACCGCGACAGGCTCGATCACCGCCGAAGGGTCGGACTCCGCGACAGGGTCGGACTCCGCGACAGGCTCGATCACCGCCGAAGGGTCGGACTCCGCTGAGGGCTCGATCATCCAGGGGTCGGACTCCGAGGCGGCGGCCCCGGTCGCCCGCACGCTCCTCGGCCCGGCCGAGATCCGTGACCTCGCCGAGATGCTCGGGGTGAACCCGACCAAGAAGCTCGGCCAGAACTTCGTCATCGACGGCAACACCGTGCGCCGGATCGTCAAGGTGGCGGCCATCACCGCCGCCGACACCGTCGTGGAGGTAGGTCCCGGACTCGGTTCCCTCACCCTCGGACTGCTCGAGACCGGCGCGCGCGTCGTCGCCGTCGAGATCGACGAACGCCTGGCCGAGCAGCTGCCGCTGACCGTCGAGCTGATGCACGAGGGCGCGCCGCTCACCGTCATCCGCGCCGACGCACTCAAGATCACCGAGATCCCCGATGCGCCGACCAGGCTCGTCGCCAATCTGCCCTACAACGTCTCCGTGCCGGTACTGCTGCACCTGCTCGAGCACTTCGCGTCGATCCGGGCCGGCGTGGTCATGGTGCAGGCCGAGGTCGGCGAGCGCCTCGCCGCCCCACCCGGCTCGAAGGTCTACGGCAGCCCGAGTGTCAAGGCGGCCTGGTACGGGCGGTTCCGCACCGCCGGGAAGGTGAGCCGCCAGGTGTTCTGGCCGGTGCCCAACGTGGACTCGATCCTGATCGCCTTCGAACGTCGCGCGCTGCCGCTGGAGAGTGAGGAACTGCGGCTGGCCACATTCGCCCTCGTTGACGGCGCCTTCCAGCAGCGCCGCAAGATGTTGCGGCAATCCCTGTCCACCGTGCTCGGCGACTCGACAACCGCGTCGACGATCCTGACCGAGGCCGGCATCGACCCCACCGAGCGCGGCGAGCAGCTCACGGTCGACGACTTCCTCGCAATCGCTCGCGCCTGGCGCGCCAGGTAGCGGTCGTAGCCCGCCCGCCGCGGGACGCTTCACCGAGCGCCCCGGGCGCGCTAGCATCGCTCCGTGTCCAGCAATCCCGATTCCCGCCACACCTCGCCGGGCGACAAGACTGCGCCGGGCGATGACGAGTTTGCCGAAGCGTCCCTGAATCCGGTATCCAGCAGCAGCGCGGGCATCGGCGATGCGGCCGTGCACGTCCGGGGCAACGGCCGGGGCAACCTCTTGGGCAACGGCCGGAGCACGGAGCGCCGGTGCGGCTGGGCTAGGTTAGTCACATGACCAACGCGGCCGCATCAACAGTGGTGCACGCGAGGGCACCTGGCAAGATCAATGTCTTCCTCAAGGTCGGTGCCGTGCTCGAAGACGGCTACCACGAGGTGGCAACCGCCTACCAGGCGGTCTCACTCTATGAAGACGTGCGCGCCTACCCGGCCGACGATTTCTCGGTCGAGTTCAGCGGGTCGATTGACACGTCCGGTCTGGCCGTCGACGGTAGCAACCTCGCGATCAAGGCCGCACGGGCGCTGGCCCGCAAGACGGGTTTCCGCGGCGGTGTGCGCCTGACCGTCGAGAAGAACGTACCCATCGCCGGCGGCATGGGTGGCGGCTCAGCGGATGCCGCGGCCACCCTCCTCGCCTGCGACGCCTTGTGGGGAACCGAGGCGAGCCGGGACGACCTGCTCTCCATCGCGGCCACCCTCGGCGCCGACGTTCCCTTCGCCTTTACCGGCGGAACCGCCATCGGCACCGGCCGCGGTGACCGACTCAGCCCGGCCCTGGCCAAGGGTCAGTTCCATTGGGTGCTCGCACTCGCCGAGTTCGGCATGTCCACCCCCGCCGTCTACGACGAGCTCGACCGGCATCGGGAACGGCACGCCCAGGACATCTTTCCGGCGCAGCTCCAGCCCACAGTGGACGCCAACGTGCTTCAGGCCCTCCGCGCCGGCGACCCGGCGATGCTCGCCGAATCCCTGCACAACGACCTCCAGGCGCCCGCGCTGCACCTGGCTCCCGGGCTGGCCAAGGTGCTCGAGCTCGGCGAAGCGAACGGGGCGCTCGCGGGCATCCTCTCCGGTTCCGGTCCGACCGTGGCTTTCCTGGTTCGGGACTCGGACAGCGCCCTCGAGCTGCAGGTCGCGCTGAGCGCCTCCCGGCTTCACGTGGTGCGTGCAACCGGTCCGGTTCACGGCGCCCGCATCATCCACGACTAGGACGTCGGCGCGGTCGGTCCGCGGGGACCGGGACCGACAGGGGTCGAGGGGCCCGGTGGTCAGCCTGGCCGGTGGTGGCGGGGTCTCGACTGGGTCTCGACGGGGTCTCGACGGGCTCGACCACCGGTGGTGGCGGGGTCTCGACGGGCGCGCGCGGGGCTCACAGCCACGCCAGCTAAAGTGGAAAGCTATGGCACATTTGCTCGGGGCCGAGTCCCTGCACCTTGAATTTCCCACCCGCGTCATCTTCGACAGCGTCACCGCCGGTCTCAACGAAGGCGACCGGATCGGCGTCGTCGGCCGTAACGGCGACGGCAAGTCCACCCTCATGCGCCTGCTGGCGGGCCGGATGGAGCCCGACTCCGGCCGGGTCACCCGGCGTCGCGGCGTCACGATCGGCATGCTCGACCAGGCCGACGACCTCGCATCCGGCCAGACGGTCGGCCACACCATCGTCGGCGGAATCGACGAGCACGTCTGGGCGGGCGACGCCAAGGTGCGCGACGTCATCGCCGGACTCGTGCGCGACATTCCCTGGGACGCCCTCGTCGACGACCTCTCCGGCGGGCAGCGCCGGCGCGTGGCCCTGGCCGCGGTGCTGATCGGCGACCATGACGTCATCTTCCTCGATGAGCCCACCAACCACCTGGATGTCGAAGGCATCTCCTGGCTGGCAGGCCACCTCAAGACCCGCTGGGCGACCAACTCCGGCGGTCTCGTGGTCGTCACTCACGACCGGTGGTTCCTCGATGAGGTCTGCAACATGACCTGGGAGGTTCACGACCGCCTGATCGAACCGTTCGAGGGCGGCTACGCGGCCTACATCCTCCAGCGCGTCGAACGCGACCGGATGAGCGCCGCCTCCGAGTCCAAGCGGCAGAACCTGATGAAGAAGGAACTGGCCTGGCTCCGCCGCGGAGCCCCTGCCCGCACCGCGAAGCCCAAGTTCCGCATCGACGCCGCCAACGAACTGATCGAGAACGAGCCGCCGCCCCGCGACACCGTCTCGATGCAGTCGATGGCGATGCAGCGCCTCGGCAAGGATGTCGTCGACCTGATCGACATCACGGTCAAGTTCGGCGAGAAGACCGTGCTCAACGACATCACCTGGCGGATCGCGCCGGGAGAGCGCACCGGCATCATGGGCGTCAACGGCGCGGGCAAGTCCACCCTCCTCAACCTCGTCGCCGGCACGCTGCAGCCGACCGCCGGCACGGTCAAGCGTGGCAAGACGATCAAGGTCGCCGTGCTCACCCAGCAGCTCTTCGAACTGGATGACATTCAGAACGACCGGGTCAGCGAGGTCATCGGCCGTCAGAAGACGAGCTACATCGCCGGTGGCAAGGAAATCACCCCCGGCCAGATGCTCGAGCGGATGGGCTTCATGAGTGCCCAGCTGACCACCCAGGTCAAGGACCTGTCCGGTGGCCAGAAGCGCCGTCTGCAGCTGTTGCTGATCGTGCTCGACGAGCCGAACGTTCTCATCCTCGACGAGCCCACGAACGACCTGGACACCGACATGCTCGCGGCCATGGAGGACCTGCTCGACTCCTTCCCCGGCACCCTGCTCGTCGTCTCGCACGACCGGTACCTGATCGAGCGCGTCACCGACAATCAGTACGCCGTCACCGAAGGCGCCTTCCGGCACCTGCCCGGCGGCGTCGACCAGTACCTGGAGATGCGCAAGCGCCAGGTCAGCGGCAACGACAAGCCCGCCGCCGCGAACGCGGCGAACACCTCGGGCGGCAAGGCGAGCCGCAAGCTCGCCATCGGCGGGGCCGACCTGCGCAACGCCCAGAAGGAACTCGCCTCGATCGACCGCAAGGTCGCCAAGCAGAACGCCCGGATCGCGGCCCTGCACGAGAGCCTCGCCACGCACGACCAGTCGGACTACGACGGCCTCGGCGCGCTCGGCACGGAACTGAGCGGACTGGAGAGCTCCATCGCCGGCTTCGAGACCCGTTGGATCGAACTCTCTGAGCTGATCGAGGGCTGAGTCGCAGATGCTGTTACCGCGTGTGTCGTCACGGCCCACGCGGTGCAGCATCTGTCGATAGCCTTGAACTGTGCCTCGCAATGCAGCGGCACAGACTCCCACCCCTCGTTCCACGTGGTTTCCCTGTGCCCAAATTTGCTCCGGCACCCACGTCGACCACAGCACTAAGGGGAACCCATCGTGAACAAGAAACTTCTGGCCGCCCTCGCGGTCATTCCGCTCGTGGCACTGCTCGCCGGCTGCTCCGGTGGCTCGGCGGATGGCGCCGCAGCATCCGGCAGTGACAAGACAGTGAAGATCGGCGTCGTCGGGGCCAGCGACCCCTACTGGGACGTGTACACCAAGGCCGCTGCCGCGGAAGGGATCTCGGTCGAGATCGTGGACTTCGCGGTCTTCGAGCAGCCCAACCCGGCGCTCTCTGCGGGTGAGCTCGACCTCAACCAGTTCCAGCACATCGTCTACCTGGCCGACTACAACGTGGCGAGCAAGAGCGACCTCGTGCCGATCGGCGCTACCGCGATCTACCCGCTCGGCCTCTATTCGACCACGTACGACAAGGTCAGCGAGATCAAGAAGGGCGACACCATCGCCGTTCCGAACGACGCGAGCAATCTCGCCCGTGCGCTGCTCGTGCTGCAGTCGGCGAAGCTGGTGACGCTGAAGGACGGCGGAACCATCTTCTCCACCCTCGACGACATCGACACCGGCAAGTCCAAGGTCACCGTCACGGCCCTCGAGGCGTCGCTCACCGCGACGTCGCTGCCCGACGTCGCCGGTGCCATCATCAACAACGACTTCGTCGAGAAGGCCGGCCTCAAGTTCAGTGACGCGCTGGCCCAGGATGACCCGGCCGACCCGAACGCGCTTCCGTACGTGAACATCTTCGCGGCCCGCGCCGAGGACAAGGACAACGCCACCTACCAGAAGCTCGTCAGCATCTACCAGACCACGAAGGCCGTGCAGGATGGCGTGCTCGCGGTCTCGGGCGGCTCGGCCGAGCTGGTTCAGACCCCGGTGGCCGACCTCGTTTCCTCGCTCGCCAAGGTCGAGAAAGACACCGCGGCTCACAAGTAACGCCGTTCCGGCCCAGGTGCCCGTTCCGCGGGCGCCCGGGCCGCGAGCCGCGCCGACACCGCACCAGCCAGTTAGGACGCACCATGCCTGCCCCCAGCCCCGTCGTTGAACTCCGTGACGTGAGCAAGGTCTACCAACCGACGACCAGGGGCGGCGCCGAGGTCGTCGCGATCGACGGGGTCAGCCTCACGGTCGACGCCGGCGACGTCTACGGCATCATCGGATACTCCGGTGCGGGCAAGAGCACCCTGGTGCGCCTCATCAACGCACTGGAGCGCTCCACCAGTGGGGAGATCCTCGTCAACGGGCAGGACATCGCCCGGCTGCCCGAGCGCGAGCTGCGGCCGGTACGCCTCGGTATCGGGATGATCTTCCAGCAGTTCAATCTGCTCGGTTCCCGCACCGTGGCAGCGAACGTCGGTTACCCGCTCGAGGTCGCCCGGCTGCCCAGGGACCGGCGCCGGGCCCGCGTCGCGGAGATGCTCGACTTCGTCGGCCTCAGCGACAAGGCCCGCGCCTATCCCGACCAGCTCTCCGGCGGCCAGAAGCAACGGGTGGGTATCGCCAGGGCCCTCGCGACCCAACCGGGCATCCTGCTCGCCGACGAGGCCACCAGCGCGCTCGACCCGGAGACGACGCACGAGGTGCTCGACCTGCTCGGCCGGGTCAACAAGGAGTTCGGGGTCACCATCATCGTCATCACCCACGAGATGGATGTCATCCAGACCCTGGCCACCAAGGTCGCCGTGATGGACCAGGGTCGGGTGATCGAACGCGGCGACGTGTTCGACGTCTTCTCGAACCCGCAACAGCCGGCATCCGCCCGTTTCGTCTCCACCGTGGTCAAGGGGCTCCCGTCCGCCGGCGAGCTCGCGGTGCTGCGCGACCGGCACCCCGGACGAATCGTCACCCTCGCGTTCCGGGACAGCAGCGTCGACCAGGCCAGGGTGTTCGGCGAATTCGCCGCCGCCGGCATCACCTTCGAGGTCGTCTACGGCGGGATCAACGAGATTCAGGGGCGCTCGTTCGGACATCTCACCCTCGCCCTGACTCCCGGCCCGAACGCGGGCAGCGCCGGCGAGGCGGACGCGGTCGTCGACGCGGCCCTCGACCGGGTCAGAACCCTCACCACCGTGACGGAGGTGCGCTGATGGATTCCCTGCTCGCCCTGATGCCCGAATTCTGGAAGGCCGCGGGGGAAACCCTCTACATCGTCGGCTTCACGCTTTTCTTCGGCGGCCTCGGTGGTCTGCTCGTCGGCCTGGGGCTCTACCTGAGCCGGGCCGGCAGCATCCTCGCGAACAGGCCCGTGTTCCTGGTGCTCAACCTGTTCGTGAACATCGTGCGCCCGATCCCGTTCATCATCTTCCTCGCGGCGGCGCAGCCCCTGGCCCGGATGGTCGTGGGCACCGGTATCGGAAACAACGCGATCATTTTCACCATCTCGCTCGCGGCCTCCTTCGCGATGGGGCGGATCGTCGAGCAGAACCTGCTCACGGTGACGCCGGGCGTGATCGAGGCCGCCCGCAGTGTGGGGGCCGGACCGCTTCGGATCATCTTCACGGTGCTGTTGCCCGAGGCGCTCGGACCGCTCATCCTCGGCTACACATTCATCTTCGTCGCCCTCGTCGACATGTCCGCGGTCGCCGGGTACGTCGGCGGCGGCGGCCTCGGAAACTTCGCCCTGCAGTACGGCTACCGCCAGTTCAACCCCGTCGTCACCTGGGCGGCCGTGCTCCTGATCATCGTGCTCGTGCAACTCGTACAGTTCCTCGGCAACTGGCTGGCCCGGAAGGCATTGCGCCGGTGAATCCACGCGGGTCCCGCCGGGAGGCGCCGACCCTGCGGAAGTAGACTGGACCATGACTTCCGAGGGCTTTGCCGAGATCGAGCGCAAATTCGACGTGAATCCGACGACGCCGTTGCCGCCGTTGCACGACCTGCCGGGCGTCACGCACGTCGACCCGCCGGTCGAACATCACCTGGACGCGCTCTACTTCGACACCGCAGACCTCACACTCGCCGGCCGCCGGATCACGCTGCGCCGGCGCACCGGTGGTGACGACGACGGCTGGCACCTCAAGCTCCCCGTCGCGGTCGACGAACGCCGCGAAATGCGCGAGCCCGTCGGGGACGACCCCGACGTGATCCCCGAAGAAATCCTCGGCCTCGTGCGGGTCTACCTGCGCGGCCGGCCGTTGATGCCCGTCGTACGGCTCCACACCCTGCGGGTCGTTCACCACCTCGTCGGCCGCGACGACGCGGTACTCGCCGAGGTCTGCGACGATTCCGTGGAGTCCGAGCGGTTCGGGGCCGAACCGTTGAACCAGGACTGGCGCGAATGGGAGATCGAACTCGTCGACGGGTCCCGCGCCCTGCTCGACGCGGCCCAGGAGAGACTGTCCAGCGTCGGGGTCGAACCGGCCGCGAGCCCGTCCAAGCTCGCTCGAGCCCTGGGTGACCGTGCGCCTGTCCCCGCCGCGGAACCGGCCCAGGCCGGACCGCGCAGCTCGGCCGGGGACGTACTGCTCGCCTACCTGCGGGCCCAGGTCGACGTTGTCACGGCAGAGGACCCGCTCGTACGAGAAGGTGACGAGGAGGCGGTGCACCGGATGCGCGTCGCAACCCGGCGGCTGCGTTCGGCCCTCTCCACCTACGCTCCGCTGCTCGACGCGGGAGTCACCGAGCAGTTGCGCGTCGAGCTGCGCTGGATCGCGGGAGTGCTCGGCGGCGCCCGGGACGCCCAGGTGATGCGCCGGCGCCTCACCCACCGGCTGGACCTCGAGCCGGTTGGGCTTGCCGCCGGAGCGGTCGCCCCGCGGATCGACGAGCACTTCTCGACCGTGGTGCGCATCGGCCAGGCGGACACCCGCTCCGCCCTCGACTCCGACCGCTATTTTCGGCTCCTCGACGCCATCGACGAGCTCGTGGCCTCGCCGCCCCTGTACCGCACGGCCGACAAGGCCGCGCGCAAGGTCATTCCCGGCCTGGTCGGCGCCGATTGGAAGCAGCTGCGCCAGGCGGTGCGCGCGGCCCGCCGCACGGCGGTGGGCGCCGATCGCGACGCAGCCCTGCACGAGGTGCGCAAACGCGCCAAGCAGCTGCGCTACGCGGCCGAGACGGCAGCCCCGCTCCGGCGCAAGCGGGCCGTGCGGCTCGTTGCCGCCGCGCGTCAGGTGCAGGAGATCCTGGGTGATCACCACGACAGTGTCGTCGCCCGCGGTGAACTCCTCCGCCTGGGCATGAAGGCGTTCCTGTTCAACGAGAACTCCTTCACCTACGGGCGGATGCATGCCGTCGAGGAGTCCGGTGCGGCCGGTACCGAGGCGCGGTTCGTCGAGGCATGGAAGGACTTCCCCTCCGGCTCGATCGACGAGTAATCAGTCGAAGTCGAGGCTGAGCTTGCGCAGCAGCCCGGCGAGACGGTCCTGATCATTCGCCGAGAGGGTCGCGAGCAACTCCGCCTCCGCGTCGACCAGGCGGGTGATCGCGGCATCCACCCGGCTGAGCCCACCCGGTGTCATCCCCACGAAAATGCCGCGCCCGTCGTTGGGGTCGGTGCGCCGGGTGACCAGGCCCCGTTCGACCAGACGGTCGATCCGGTTGGTCATCGTGCCGCTGGACACGAGGGTCTGCTGCAACAGCGCCTTCGGGCTCAGCTCGTAGGGTGAACCTGCCCGACGCAGGGCCGAGAGCACGTCGAACTCCCAGGAATCCAGTTCAGACCGGGAAAACGCGGTGCGCCTGGCCCGGTCCAGATGTTTGGAAAGCCGACCGACCCGAGACAGAACCTGCAGCGGCGCGAAGTCGAGGTCGGGGCGTTCGCGCAGCCAGGCGTCTACAATCCGGTCGACTTCGTCATGTGCGGGCATCATCCCATTATCGGGCCTCCGAGCCGCCGCCCATCGCTGCCTGCACGCCGCGCACGATACTTCTGGCAGACTTGTCACCGTTGGTCGGCCCCGGGTCGGCGAATTCCGCCGTGGTGTAATGGCAGCACGACAGCCTTTGGAGCTGTTAGGTCTAGGTTCGAGTCCTGGCGGCGGAGCGCTGGTTGCAGACCAGTGGCGCCCCCTCCGGTCTTCCCGGCCGGCAACACGAACAGCAAAGAGGAAACCACGTGACCGATTCCCGACTCGCTATTGTCGTGCTGGCCGCCGGCCAGGGCACCCGAATGAAGTCCAGCACGCCGAAGCTGCTGCACAAGCTCGCCGGGCTGCCCATCCTCAGCCATGTGCTCGCCACCTCCCACGCCCTGGGCGCCGCCCACGTGGTCACGGTCGTGCGGTACGAGCGCGACCTGGTCGCCGCCGTGGTCGCCGAAGACCTGCCGGAGAGCCTGATCGTCGATCAGGACGAGATCCCCGGCACCGGCCGGGCGGTCGAACTGGCCGTTGCGGCCCTCCCCGCGGACTTCGAGGGCGACGTGCTCGTGGTGTCCGGCGATGTGCCGCTGCTCAACTCGGCCACGCTGGCCAGTTTTGTCGCCGCGCACCGTGAGCGCGACGTGTCCGCCACGGTGCTCTCGTCCTTCCCGGAGGACTCCACCGGCTACGGTCGCATCGTGCGCTCCGAGTCGGGTGGATTCGACCGCATCGTCGAGCAGAAGGATGCGTCCGCCGAGGAACGCAAGATCGCCGAGACCAACGCGGGCGTCTACGCCTTCCGCGTCACTGAACTCCGCGAGCAGCTCACGCACATCACCACCGAGAACGTGCAGGGTGAAAAGTATCTGACCGACGTGATCGGCCTGCTCCGCGGCGCCGGTTCTGCCGTGCGTGCCGTGCCGGTAGCGGATGCCTGGCTCGTCGCCGGGATCAACGACCGCGCCCAGCTGAGCGAGACAGCGCGTCAGCTCAACGGTTTCATCGTGAACGGCTGGCAGCTGGCCGGCGTCACCGTGCAGGACCCCGCCACCACCTGGATCGACCTCAAGGCGCAGCTCGCGCCGGACGTGACGATCCTGCCCGGCACCCAGATCCTCGGCGCGACGGTGATCGAGACCGGCGCCGTGGTCGGCCCGGACACCACCCTCCTCGATTGCGAGGTCGGCGAGAACGCCGTGGTCAAGCGCACCGACGCGACCCTCGCGGTAATCGGCGCCGGGGCATCCGTCGGCCCGTTCTCCTTCCTGCGACCGGGTACGGTCCTGGGCGCGGACGGCAAGATCGGGGCATTCGTAGAGACCAAGAACGCCACCATCGGCGCCGGCAGCAAGGTTCCGCACCTGAGCTATGTGGGCGACGCCACCGTCGGTGAGCAGTCCAACATCGGGGCGGGCACCATCTTCGCCAACTACGACGGCGTGAACAAGCACCGCAGCGAAATCGGGTCGCATGTGCGCACCGGGTCGCACAACGTGTTCGTCGCGCCGATTAGGATTGGGGACGGAGCATACACGGGAGCCGGCACAATCGTCCGCAAGGACGTGCCGGCCGGGGCTTTGTCCCTGAGCGTGGCTCCACAACGCAATATGGACGGCTGGGTAGAGACCAACCGGCCAGGAACCGACGCGGCGGTGGCCGCGGCAAAGAGCGGAGACTAGGTGTCTGGAATCAAGACCAGCGGCGAAAAGCGACTTGTATTGGTTTCGGGGCGAGCTCACCCGCAACTTGCGCTGGACATCGCCACGGAGCTTGGTACCGAACTCGTCCACACGGATGCTCGCACCTTCGCGAACGGTGAAATTTACGCTCGCTTCGATGAAAGTGTTCGGGGGAGCGACACCTTCGTCATCCAGTCGCACACGAATCCGATCAACGAATGGCTGATGGAACAGCTGATCATGGTCGACGCCCTCAAGCGAGCGTCCGCCAAGCGGATCACCGTGGTCGCGCCGTTCTACCCTTACGCCCGTCAGGACAAGAAGGGCCGCGGCCGCGAGCCGATCTCGGCCCGCCTCGTCGCCGACCTGTTCAAGGTCGCCGGCGCCGACCGCATCATGGCGGTCGACCTGCACGCCGCCCAGATTCAGGGCTTCTTCGACGGCCCCGTCGACCACCTCTTCGCCATGCCGGTGCTGCTCGAGCACTTCAAGGAAAAGCTCGACCCGACCACCCTCACGGTCGTCTCGCCCGACATGGGCCGCGTGCGCGTTGCCGACATCTGGAGTGACAAGCTCGGCGCCCCGCTGGCCATCATTCACAAGCGTCGCGACCCCCTCGTGCCCAACCGCGTCTCCGTGCACGAGATCGTCGGCCAGGTCGAGGGCCGGGTCTGCCTGATCGTCGATGACATGATCGACACCGGCCGCACGATCGTGCTCGCCGCCGAGGCGCTCCGCAAGGCCGGAGCGATCGGCGTCGTCGTCGCTGCGACCCACGCCGTGTTCAGCCACCCGGCACTCGAACTGCTGCAGAACCCGGCGATCTCCGAGGTCGTCGTCACCGACACCCTCCCGATCCCGATGGAGAAGCGGTTCCCCACGCTCACCGTGCTGCCGATCGCCCCGCTGCTGGCGCGCGCAATCCACGAGGTGTTCGACGAGGGTTCCGTCACGAGCATGTTCGAGGGCGCCGCGTAGGCCTCGCGCCCACCCGCGGTCCGGCCCGCGGTCACGTCTGACGCTAGAGCACCAGTCCCAGCGTGACCGTGACCGCGTCGCCGGCCGCCACGCCTTCGGCGAGCCGGATCGATTTCTTCACCGGCAGGAGGAATCCGCCCCGTGAACTGTCCGGAAAGACGGACGTGGACCACAGTGAGTCGCCGATGCAGGCGCTGACCTTGACCGAACCGAAGCCGTGTCGCAGTCCCTCCGTGAGGCCACGGATGTCTGCGGACTGGTCGGCGGGTACCGAGACAAACGTCCAGCCGGCCCTGCCGGGATACTCCCACAGCTTCGCGGTGAACGTGAGCGTCGGGCCCATCGGGGTCCTCCTCCTCTGGCCGAGCCCTACGCGGGAATACTGGTGGTCGGAGTCCGCGGCGCGGACGGGATGATGCCGAGCGGGATGACGTAGATCTCTCGTTCGTTGCGGTCAACCGCGTAACACTGCCAGCCGAACCCGCCTGGCCCGGACAGCTCGAAACGCGCATCGGATCCGGACGCGTACGGGTAGTAGTGCAGCACGGCCACCTGGCAGGTGCCCGTTGCCGTCGTCGTCGCTATCTGCACCGAGGTCAGGATGCCGGGCACGATCAGCGCCACGAGCCCCAGCACGACGGCAATGCGCATGATCGCAATGACGCGCCGACTGCGCAGGGGCCGATCGGCATCCTGCGGCTCGTAACCGGAGAGTTCGGGGTGTTCATCGCTCATCATCTGGCTCCCAGTATCGCAAATCGTGGGGTCATCCGCGCGGCGCGGGCCGGGCGCGGAAACGGCCGTGGCCGAGCCGGACGTTCGCGGCCGAGGGCTGCGTGCGTCCACCTCGGCCACGGCCGATGGTGTGCTGCCGAGACTAGTGAGATGAACCCTCGGTCTCGATCTCACTGCGGTCGCCGGACCACAGGGTGTGGAACGTACCTGGCATGTCGACGCGCTTGTAGGTGTGCGCGCCGAAGAAGTCACGCTGGCCCTGCACCAGGGCGGCCGGCAGGCGCTCGCTCGCGAGCGAGTCGAAGTAGCTCAGCGCGGAGGCGAACCCGGGAACCGGGATGCCGGACAGCGCCGCGGTCGAGACCACCCGGCGCCAGGCAGACTCGCCGTCGGCGACGGCCTTGGCGAAGTACGGGTCGACGAGCAGGGTCGGGATCGACGGGTCGTTCGCGTAGGCGTCGACGATCCGGTTGAGGAACTGGGCCCGGATGATGCAGCCGCCGCGCCAGATGGTGGCGATGGCGCCCTTGTCGATCTTCCAGCCGTACTTCTGGGCGCCGGCGATGATCGCGTCGAAGCCCTGGGCGTAGGCCACAACCTTGGACGCGTAGAGCGCCTGGCGTACGTCGTCCTGGAAGGTGTGACCGACCACGGCGATCTCCGGGCGGGCGCCCTGGGCCGCGCGGAGCGGCACGCGCTGCTCCGGGTGGCTGGACACGGCGCGGGCGAAGACCGCCTCGGCGATGCCGCCGACCGGAACGCCCAGGTCGAGGGCGTTCTGCACGGTCCAGACTCCGGTGCCCTTCGAGCCGGCCTCGTCGAGCACGACGTCGACGAACGGGAGACCGGTCGTCGCGTCGACCTGACGGAGCACCTCGGCGGTGATCTCGATCAGGTAGCTCTCGAGGTCGCCGGCGTTCCAGTCGGTGAACACGTCGGCGATGGCGGCGGGGGAGTGCCCGCCGACCTTGCGGAGCAGGTCGTACGCCTCGGCGATGAGCTGCATATCGGCGTATTCGATGCCGTTGTGGATCATCTTGACGAAGTGACCAGCGCCATCCGTGCCCACATGGGTGACACACGGCACACCGTCGACGACGGCCGCGATCGACTCGAGGATGGGGCCGAGGGTCTCATAGGCCTCGACGGAGCCGCCCGGCATGATGCTGGGGCCCTTGAGGGCGCCCTCCTCGCCGCCGGAGATGCCGGCGCCGACGAAGTTCACGCCGGTGGCGCGAACGGCCTTCTCCCGGCGGATGGTGTCCTGGAAATCGGCGTTGCCGCCGTCAACGATGATGTCGCCCGGCTCGAACAGGGCGGTCAGCTGGCTGATCACGGCATCCGTGCCCGTGCCGGCCTGGACCATGATGATCGCGGTGCGCGGCTTCTGGAGCGACGCGGCGAATTCCTCGATCGTCTCGGAGTCGACGAAGTTCGCCTCGGGGTGTTCACCGACGAGCAGGCGGGTGCGCTCGGGCGAGCGGTTGTACACCGCCACCGTGTTGCCCTCGCGGCTGGCGAGGTTGCGGGCCAGATTCGACCCCATCACCGCCAGTCCTACTACGCCTATGTTTGCCTGTGCTGCGCCGTTTTCGGCCACGTTTACTCCTTCAGGTGATTGATCTCAAACCTCCGTCAAGGCTACTCGGTCGGGCGGAACGGTGACGTTTCGTGTCTGACGGCGCCCCCAGGAGACGGATACCGGCATCCGGTTCGCCCCGGCCCTTCCGCTCCGCTAGACTCACTAGTTGAACTTCGGCGAGGGCTGTCGGCGGCGGATAATCGTTGCCGGTATCCGTTATCGACGCGGCGGGATGCTTCACGGCCTTTCCTCACGCGAACACGCGTTCGAGTTGAACCAGTACTCACGATTTCACGGACCTCCGGTTCGCGAAACCAGACTGGGCCGTCCAGGCCCGCAAGGAGAAACATCATGGCTGAGGCCAAGAAGAAGGTTGTCGCTGACAACAAGATCGCCGCCGACGTTCGCGTCAAGTTCGGCAAGGGTGCGGCCCGCAAGCTGCGCGTGCTGGGCAAGATCCCCGCCGTCGTCTACGGCCACGGCACGACCCCGCTGCACGTCGCACTGCCCGCCCACCAGATCGGCCTGCTGCTTCGTCGCGCCAACGCCGTCCTGGAGCTGGACGTCGAGGGCACCACGCACCTCACCCTGGTGAAGGACGTACAGAAGGACCCGTTCCTGCAGATCATCGAGCACCTCGACCTCATCGTCATCCGCAAGGGTGAGAAGGTCCAGGTCGAGGTTTCCGTGCACCTCGAAGGCGAGCCCGCGTCGGGCACCATCGCCGACCTGGACACGAAGTACCTCATGCTCGAGGTCGAGGCCACCAACATCCCCCAGTACGTCATGGTCAGCATCGAGGGCCTCGAAGACGGCGCCCAGATCCACGCGAAGGACGTCGCCCTTCCCGATGGCGCTGTTCTGATCTCCGACCCCGACGCGGTTGTTGCCTACGTGCACCTGCCTGCCGCCGAGGAAGAGGAAGAGCCCGAAGCCGCCGAAGAGGCCGCCGAGGCTCCTGCCGCCGAGTAGTCTTCCCCATCTGGCTTCGTCGACCGCGGAGGAATTCCCTGGACGAGAATCTCTGGCTCGTAGTCGGGCTCGGTAACCCCGGGCCCGGCTACGCCGGCAATCGCCACAACGTCGGCCACATGGTCGCCGCCGTGCTCGCCGACCGGCTGTCGGCGAATTTCAAGAACCACAAAACCACCTCGGCGGTCGCCGAAGGGCGCAGCTTCCCCGGCGGTCCCAAGCTGGTGCTCGCCAAACCGAGCACCTACATGAACGTGTCCGGCGGCCCGGTCGCCGCGCTCCTGCGGTTCTACTCGCTCGAGCCCGACCGGTTGGTCGTCGTCCACGACGACCTCGACCTGCCCTTCGACACGCTCAAGATCAAGGTCGGCGGCGGGCACGGCGGCCACAACGGCCTGCGCGACATCATCGCCGCGACCGGCACGAAGGAATTCGTGCGGATCCGGATGGGCATCGGGCGCCCGCCGGGGCGCCAGGACGCGGCCGACTTCGTGCTGCACGATTTTGCCAAGGACGAGCGCGAGGTCCTGCCCACTCTGCTGGAGGATGCCGCCGACGCGATCGAGCTCATCGCCGCCGAGGGCGTCACCGCCGCCCAGCAGAAGTTCCACTCCCCGTAACGCCTGGACCGGGCTCCCGTTCAGCGCCCGGGGCTGCGTAGACTCGTCGGGTGACTCTTCAGGGCTTAATTGCCACACTTTCGCGCGCCTCCACATTCGATAACGCCCTCGGTTTCGCCAACCGAGACGGCGATTTCTCGCTCACCGAGGGACTGCGTGCGCCGCTGATCGCCGCGATGCTCGAACAGCGCGGCCGGCTGGACAAGGCCCAGGCCCTGCTCGTCATCACCGCGACCGGCCGTGAATCGGAGTCGCTGCACGAGAACCTCGCCTGTTTCGCCGCCGAAGCAGAGATCGTCGACTTTCCGGCCTGGGAGACGCTGCCGCACGAACGGTTGAGCCCCGGCGCAGAGATCGTCGGCAAACGCCTCTATGCGCTCCGCCGGATGCGCGACTGGGAGGAGTCCGACCCCGCCGTCCGCCGTCCGCTCATTGTGATCGCGTCGGTGCGGGCCGCGCTGCAGCCGGTGGCCGACAACCTCACTGATTACCAGCCGATCGAGCTGGTGGCCGGCGCCCGCGGCCACGACCTGGGCGCCATCAGCAGGGAACTGGTCGGACTCGCCTACGCTCGAGTCGACATGGTCACCCGCCGCGGGGAGTTCGCCGTGCGCGGCGGCATCCTTGATGTGTTCCCGCCGGTCGCGCCGCATCCGTACCGCGTCGAGTTCTTCGGCGACGAGGTCGAGCAGCTCCGCGCGTTCTCCGTCGCCGACCAGCGCTCCCTGCCCGACCCGATCGAGCGGGTGTCCCTGCCGCCGAGCCGGGAACTGCTGCTCAGCCCCGCCGTGCGCCAGCGGGCACGGGAGATGCAGCACGAGTTTCCGAGCCTGGCCGGCCTGCTCGCCAAGATTGCCGAGGGCATCCCCGTCGAGGGGATGGAGAGCCTCGCGCCCGCTCTCGTCGACCGGCTGGTGCCGATCACCCACTACCTGCCCGGCGAGGCGGCCGTGGCCGTGATTTCGCCCGAACGGGTCGCCTCCCGGGCGATCAGCCTCGCCGAGACGAACCGCGAGTTCCTCGGCGCGGCGTGGAGCGCGGCGACCGCCGGCGCCGAGGCCCCGATCGATCTCGAATCCGGGGACTTCCTCACCCTGGGGCGGTTGCGGGACTCAGTCAAGTTCAGCGCCCCCGGCGCCCCGGCTTCCGCCCACGTCTGGTGGACCTTCAGCTCGTTCCAGGCGGCGCCCACGGATGCCCCGGTGCTCCCCGAACACCGTGAACTCGACGAACTACTCACCGTGCGCGTCGACGGCGAGGCCGTACCGAGTTTCCAGGGCAGCGTGGAGGGCGCCGTCGGGCACCTGGCCGCCCGGCTGAAGGACGGCTGGACCGTCGGGATCGTCGCCCAGGGCGCCGGGCTGGTCGAACGGGCCGCTGACGTGCTCGCCGAGCGCGAACTCCCCGCCCGGATCGTCACCGAATGGCCCGGCGAACCCGAACCCGGCATCGCCTACCTGCTCAAGGCATCCGTCGACCACGGCTTCGAGATTCCCGAGACGAAACTCACCCTGGTCAGCGAGTCAGAATTCTACGGTCGGGTCGTCGGCTACGACGCCCGCCAGGTCAAGAAGCTGGCCAGCCGCCGCAAGAACGTCGTTGACCCGCTGCAGCTCAAGGCCGGGGACCACGTGGTGCACCAGACCCACGGCATCGGCCGGTTCGTGGAACTGACCCAGCGCGAGGTGTCCAGCGGCGGGCGCAACCCGGTCAAGACCAAGCGCGAGTACCTCGTGCTCGAGTACGCGCCGTCGAAGCGGGGGCACCCGGGTGACAAGCTCTATGTGCCGACCGACCAGCTCGACCTGGTCAGTCGTTACGTCGGCGGGGAGGCGCCCGCCCTGAGCAAGATGGGCGGCAGCGACTGGTCGGCCGCGAAGAGCAAGGCCCGCAAGGCCGTGCGCGATATCGCCGTCGAACTGGTCAAGCTCTACTCGGCGCGGATGGCCAGCAAGGGCCACGCGTTCGGGCCGGACACCCCGTGGCAGCGCGAACTGGAGGAGGCGTTCCCGTTCGCGGAGACCCCCGACCAGCTCACCACCATCGACGAGGTCAAGGCCGACATGGAACGGCCCATTCCCATGGACCGGCTGCTCTCCGGCGACGTCGGTTTCGGCAAGACCGAGGTCGCCGTGCGCGCCGCGTTCAAGGCGATCCAGGACGGCAAGCAGGTCGTCATGCTCGTGCCGACGACCCTGCTCGTGCGCCAGCACATGGAGACGTTCCAGGAGCGCTTCGCCGGGTTCCCGGTGCACCTGCGCGCCCTCAGCCGGTTCCAGACCGAGAAGGAGTCCCGGGAGACCATCGCCGGGATGCTCGACGGAACCGTGGACCTCGTGATCGGCACCCACCGGCTGCTCTCCGAGTCGATCGTGATCAAGGACCTCGGCCTCGTCATCATCGACGAGGAACAAAGATTCGGGGTCGAGCACAAGGACGCGCTCAAGAAGCTCAAGACAAACGTGGACATCCTCGCGATGAGTGCCACCCCGATCCCGCGCACCCTGGAGATGGCGGTCACCGGCATCCGGGAGATGTCCACCCTGGCCACGCCGCCGGAGGACCGGCACCCGATCCTCACCTTCGTCGGCCCGTACTCTGACCGGCAGGTGGCGGCGGCGATCCGACGCGAGCTGCTGCGGGAGGGCCAGATCTTCGTCGTGCACAACCGGGTGTCCAGCATCAACCGGGTCGCCGCGCAGCTGGCCGAGCTGGTGCCGGAGGCGCGGATCGCGGTGGCGCACGGGCAGCTGCCGGAAGCCCAGCTTGAACAGGTCGTCGTCGACTTCTGGGAGCGCAAGTTCGACGTGCTCGTCTCGACGACGATCATCGAGACCGGCCTGGACATCGCCAACGCGAACACCATCATCATCGACCGGGCGGACAAGTTCGGGCTCAGCCAGCTGCACCAGTTGCGGGGGAGGGTCGGTCGCGGCCGGGAGCGCGCCTACGCCTACTTCCTCTATGACGAGAACAAGCCGCTGACCGAAATCGCCCACGACCGGTTGTCCACGATCGCCGCGAACAACGAACTCGGTGCCGGAATGCAGGTGGCGCTGAAGGACCTGGAAATCCGTGGGGCCGGAAACCTGCTCGGCGGCGAGCAGGCCGGGCACATCGCCGGTGTCGGCTTCGACCTCTACCTGCGCATGATCGGCGAGGCCGTGAGCGCCTTCCGCGGTGATGTGGCGGAGGGCCAGACCGAGCTGCGGCTCGAATTGCCCGTCGATGCCCACATCCCAGAGGACTACGTCGACAGCGAGCGTCTGCGTCTCGAGGCCTACCAGAAGCTGTCCGCGGCGAGCTCGCCGACGGCGGCGAAGGACCAGATCGACCTCGTACTCGACGAACTCACCGACCGGTACGGTGAACCGCCTCAGCCGGTGCAGAACCTCATCCTGGTCTCCCGGCTGCGCTGGCTGGCCCAGCAGGCCGGGCTCGGCGAGGTCGTCGCGATGGGTTCCAACCTGCGCGTCTCCCCGGCGAACCTGGCCGATTCGATGCAGGTGCGCCTGCAACGGATGTACCCCGGCTCGCGCTACTTCACCCAGAACGGCTCGATGACCGTGCCGATGCCGCGGATCAACGGCGAGCCACTCGGCGACGCGGCCCTGATCGCCTGGGCCGGCACCCTGCTCGACGCGATCTTCCCGCGGCCGGTCGAGGCCACCGCGACCGACTCCGCGTGACCCCGTGCCCACCGCGACCGACTCCGCGTGACCCCGTGCCCGCCGCTTACGATGAGAACGAACCCCAGGAGGCACGCATGACCACGCCCAGCCAGCTCGACATCCTGATCGATACCGTCGCCCGGCTCCGTGCGCCCGGAGGCTGCCCGTGGGACGCGGATCAGACGCACGAGTCCCTGGTGCAGTACCTGACCGAGGAAAGCCATGAACTCATCGAGGCGATCGAGGCCGGTGGCCGCGAGGAGCTGATCGAGGAACTCGGCGACGTGCTCTACCAGGTGCTCTTCCACGCGGACCTGGCCGCGCACACCAGCGGCGAGGACTTCGACATTCAGGACGTCGCCGCACAGATGACCGCGAAGATGGTCGGGCGGCATCCGCATGTGTTCGGCGACCTGTCGCTCGAGACGGCCGACGACGTGGTCGCCGCCTGGGACGACTTCAAGGCCGTGGAGAAGCCGCACCGCACGAGTGTGCTCGACGGCATTCCGCAGGGCATGCCCGCCCTCGCTCTCGCCGACAAGGTACTCGGTCGGGCGCAGAAGATCGGCCTGGTCGGCGCGGAGTCCGCCTTCCCGCTGCCGATCGAAACCGAAGACGAACTCGGTCCGCTGCTGCTGGCGATCGTCGCCACCGCCAAGGCGCAGGGACTCGACTCGGAGCGGGCGCTGCGCACCGCCCTGCGAGGGCTTCAGGACGAAATCCGCGCCGCCGAGGGCGACGGCGCGATCGGCACCGGGGACGGCACGGACGTCTTCGACGCCGGCATCGTCGGTCTGCCCGGCTGACGTGCACTGATCCGGCTGGCGTGCGCTGACCCGGCGGGCGTGCGGGGCGCGCGGTCAGGCGACGCGGCGGCCCGTGGGGAGACGGCGGGCCGGGGTGACCGTGCGGCGCCAGGCCCAGAACAGCGCACCGGCCGCGAGGACCAGGTGGATGCCGAGACCGACGAACCAGGACGGCACCGTGCTGTCGTAGACCTCTCGCGCCGTCAACTGGTCCTCGCCGAAGTATTGCCCGGTCGAGTTGCAATAGGGGGAATGGCCCTGCAGGTCAGGCGCCACCTGTGCCTGCCGCACCCCCACCGCGATCCAGCCGAACAGGTCCTGCGGGTTGCCGTATTCATCGAAGACCCCGGGGGAGGCATCCGCGACGACGACATACGGATTCGCCGCGAGCACCCACCAATAGTGATCGAAACGAGGAATCTCCGCTGTGGTCGCCGGGTCCTGGCAGCCGGCCGGCGCGGTCAGGGTCTGTTCCGACTTCGTGGCGGTGCCGAGCAGAGCGAACGCTATCGGCGTGCCGACGCTCAGTGTCGCGACGATGAGATAGGTGACCACAATCGAGAACAGGGGACGGGTGACCACACCGGACAACCCGACGCCGATCGCGGAGATGACCCCGAGTTCGGCGGCGAGCACGAGCACCGAGATGCCGATCGTGGCAGCGGAGACCTGGCCGAGCACGACCGCAAAGAGCAGAAATGGCACGGCCGCGGCGAGGAAGGCGAGGGCCGTGATCCACGCGGCGACGAATTTGCCCAGCACGAGCTGGCCCGTGCTGATCAGGGTGACCTGAGTCGTGGCGAGGGTGCCGATGTCTCTGTCGCCGTTGATGGCGTTGCCGCTGAGCGCGGGGGACACGAGGGTGCCGAGCAGGAGTACGAAGAATATGACGGCTGAGAAGACCGCGCCGCCGCCGGTCTCCCAGGCCGTGGTCGACAGCCACAGCAGCAAAGTGACCGCCGCGACGAGCAGCACGAAGATGCCCAGCAGAACGTACCAGGCGACCCCGCGCACCCGCTGGCGCAGCTCGAGGGTGACAACCAGCCAGAGCCCTGCGACGTAGTCCCTGACGGGAGCCGCATTGGGAGCCGCATTGGGAGCCGCATTGGGGGCCGGCTCGGAGCCGGCCGTTGTTTCGCGGGTGTCGCTCATGATGCTGCCCCTCGGGTTGATTCGGGCCGGGACAGATCCAGGAAGGTGTGTTCGAGGTCGCCCACCGCCGGCCCGAAGGCGCTCACCCGAACACCGGAGCCGATCAGCCGGGCCAGCAGGTCGGCGGCCGCGGCCTCGCTGTCGACGTGCACGAGGGTGCCGAGGTGGTCCGTCTCGCTGCCGACGATGCCGGATGCGAGAAGGGCGCCGGCCAGGGTGTCAGGGTCCAGCGAGCGGATCCGCCACGATCTGGCGCTGGCGCCGGCCAGGGCGACGCGCTCGGCGCTCGCCGTGGTTCCATCGGCGAGGTAGACGGCGGCATCCGCCATCTCGTCGAGTTCGGAGAGCACGTGGCTGGAGACGAGGATCGCCGTTCCCTCGCCCGCGAGGCGACGAATGAGTTCGCGGAGGGCCACGCGAGCGGCCGGGTCGAGGCCGGATGCCGGTTCGTCGAGCAGCAGCACCGAGGGTGAATGCACCAGGGCTCTGGCCAGGCTCAGCCGCTGCTTCTGCCCGCGGCTGAGCACCCGGGACGGCCGGTCGGCGAGGGTCTCCAGGCCGGTCAGCCCGATCAACTCATTCGCGCGGGTGGTGGCGGCGAGGCGGGACATCTTGTACATCTGCCCGGTGATCTCGAGCGAGGCGCGAACGCTCAGGCTCGGCCAGGAGCCGAGCACGTCGGGCATCCAGCCCATCGCGGCTCGAACCTTCTGCGGGTCGGCCACCGGGTCGTGGCCGCCGATTGTGATGCTGCCGGAATCGGGGGCGAGCAGACTGGCGAGCATGAGCAGCAGGGTCGTCTTGCCTGCGCCGTTCGGCCCGACCAGGGCCGTCACCGAGCCCGGCGGCACCGCCAGTGTGGCATCTCGCACGGCCTGCACGCTGCCGAACGAACGACTGACCCCCGTGACCGTGATTCCCTGCGCTGCTCGTGAATCCATCGTTGCCCCCTCCGGCGTGATGACCGAAAGTCTAGGGGTGCGTCGCCCGGTAGCGCGGGATGCCGGTGGCCGGTAGCGTCGAACCATGAGCGACACTTCCTTCAATGAACTTCTGTCCACCCAGATCGGCAACGAGTTTGCCGCCTCGCAGCAATACATCGCCATCGCCGTCTGGTTCGACAATCAGGCCCTGCCCCGGCTTGCCGCACACTTCTATGCCCAGTCGATTGAAGAGCGCAACCACGCCATGATGCTGGTGCAGTACCGGCTCGACCGCGACCTCGGAGTCGAGATCCCGGGCATCCCGGCCGTGCAGAACAACTTCACCCTCGCCGTCGAGCCGATTGCGCTCGCCCTGGCCCAGGAGAAGCAGGTCACCTCCCAGATCGAGGCACTCTTCCGCGCCGCCCGCGCCGACGGTGACGCCCTCGGCGAGCAGGCCATGCTCTGGTTCCTCAAGGAACAGGTCGAAGAGGTCGCGTCGATGTCGACCCTGTTGACGATCGCGC
This sequence comes from Cryobacterium sp. PH31-AA6, assembly GCF_030063195.1. Classification (GTDB taxonomy): domain Bacteria; phylum Actinomycetota; class Actinomycetes; order Actinomycetales; family Microbacteriaceae; genus Cryobacterium. Next base: position 179,004 of record NZ_JASISS010000003.1, on the reverse strand, counting down.
AGCGAGCGGGCGACAACCTGTTCGACATCGAGAACTACATCGCCAGGGAGACCGTCGCCGGTGGCCCGGTCGACGCCGACGCCCCGGGCGCCGCAGGCGGCGCCCTCTAACCCGCTTGCGCCGTCCCCGGGCGTCGGGCCCACGGTGGTCGAGCCCGTCGAGACCGGGTGATTTCGACAAGCGCAACCACCGGGCGGCGACGGATGCCCGGCCGCGCCGGGGCTCCGTCGGCGCCGCTACGTGAATGGCAGGGCGCGCCCGCGACGGCGGGCGCGGGCTGCGGAAAGGGGCGCGGGCTGATGCCGGTCCGGGTCTCGACGGGCTCGACCGCGGGGCGCCCGGACCGCGGGGCGCCCGGACCGCGGGGCGCCCGGTCGCGCGGCCGGTGGCGTCCGGGGGTCGGGCGGGACCTGACACAATTGGAACCATGGCAGCACCTGTGACCCCGCCGCGTGGCATGCGCGATTTCCTCCCCAACGAGAAAGCGGTCCGGGAGCACGCGCTGGGCACAATCAGGCGCAGTTTCGCAGCCCACGGCTTCGATGAAATCGAAACTCCCGTGATGGAGGATTCGGCCCGGCTGCACTCCGGTCTCGGCGGCGACAACGAAAAGCTCGGCTTCGCGGTGCTCAAACGCGGGCTGTCCCCGGTGGAAATCGCGGCCGCGGCCGAATCCGGCGATCTCCTTTCCCTGGCCGATCTGGGTCTCCGGTTCGACCTCACCGTGCCGTTGGCCCGGTTCTATGCCAGCCATCGTGCCGAGTTGCCCGCTGTCTTCCGGTCGATCCAGATCGCTCCCGTCTGGCGAGCGGAGCGCCCGCAGAAGGGCCGCTACCGCCAGTTCATCCAGTGCGACATCGACATCATCGGCGAGGCCGGTCCGCTCGCCGAGATCGAGCTGATCTCCGCGACGACCGCTGCCCTCGATGCACTGGGCCTCACCGGCTGCTCCGTGCGAATCAACGACCGGCGCATCCTCGCCTCGCTGCTCGGCCACTGGAACGTGGCACCCGAACTTGCCGAGCGCGCCCTGATCACCATCGACAAGCTCGACAAGATCGGCGTTGCCGGTGTCGTCACGGAGCTGGGCGGCCTCGGCATCGATACCGAGGGCATCGCGGAGACCCTCGCGGGAATGCCCGGCCTCGGCTGGGACGCCGCCGCGCCGGCCTGGCTCGACCTCGCCGCCTACTCTGACCTGCGTGCCCTGCGCGACGCGTTGCCGGCCACCCGGTTGGTCTTCGACCCCACCCTCGTGCGCGGGATGGGCTACTACACCGGCACGATCTTCGAGATCGCCCACCCCGAGCTGGGCTACTCGCTCGGCGGCGGCGGCCGCTACGACGGGATGATCGGACGATTCCTCGGCACCGACGTGCCCGCCTGCGGCTTCTCGATCGGATTCGAACGCATCGTCGACCTGCTCGGCGTGACCGGGGCGGCCGACCCTGACGCCGTCGTGCTGATCCACGAGAAGGATGCCGACCCGGCCGCCCTGGTGGCGCTCAAGACGGCCCTCGTGGCAACGGGTCTTCGCGTGCGGCTCGAACGCCGTACCAAGAACGTCAAGGCACTGCTCGACCGGGCCGCCGCCGCCGGGTACGGACGCTACGCATTCGTCACGTCCGAAACGCGCGCCCCGAGCTCGCTCGAATTCCGTCCGCTGGGCGATTCAGCCGACCGTCACTAGACTGTTATGGGATTGGAACACAGTGCGGTCTTCCTCGATTCCCCAGATTTTCACCCCCAATTAAAGAAAACAAAGGAAACAGGAGATAGCTGTGGCTCTTATTGAGGCAGTAGTAGCGCGCGAGATTCTTGACTCCAGAGGCAACCCGACCGTCGAGGTCGAGGTATTGCTTGATGACGGTTCGGTTAGCCGCGCAGCGGTTCCGTCCGGCGCATCGACTGGTGCGTTCGAAGCTTATGAATTGCACGACGGCGACAAGTCGCGTTACCTGGGCAAGGGCGTGCTCAAGGCCGTTGACGCCGTGATCGACGAGCTCGGCCCGGCAGTCGAGGACCTCGACGCCACCGACCAGCGCATCGTCGACGCCGTCCTGAACGAGACCGATGGGACCGACAACAAGCACCGCGTCGGCGCCAACGCCATCCTCGGCGTCAGCCTCGCCGTCGCGAAGGCCGCCGCCACCTCGGCCGGCCTGCCCCTGTTCCGCTACCTCGGTGGCCCGAACGCACACACCCTGCCGGTTCCGATGATGAACATCATCAACGGCGGCTCCCACGCCGACAACGACGTGGACATCCAGGAATTCATGGTCGTCCCGCTCGGCGCCGAATCCTTCGCCGAGGGCCTCCGCTGGGGCACCGAGACCTACCACGCGCTCAAGGCGCTCCTCAAGTCCAAGGGCCTGTCCACCGGCCTCGGCGACGAGGGCGGCTTCGCCCCCAACCTGCCCAGCAACCGCGCGGCCCTCGACCTCATCGTCGAAGCGATCACCAACGCCGGCTACACGCCCGGCAAGGACATCGGCCTCGCACTCGACTGCGCCGCCTCCGAGTTCTACAAGGACGGCGTCTACCACTTCGAGGGCAAGGAACTCACCGCCCAGGAACTGTCCGCGTACTACGTGGAGCTCGTCGCCGCTTACCCGCTCGTCTCAATCGAGGACCCGCTCGAGGAAGACGACTGGGACGGCTACGTGCACCTCACCGCCGAACTCGGCGACAAGGTCCAGATCGTCGGCGACGACCTGTTCGTGACCAACCCGGTTCGCCTGGCCAAGGGCCTCGAGCTCGGCACGGCCAACTCGATCCTGGTCAAGGTCAACCAGATCGGCACCCTCACCGAGACGCTCGACGCGGTTGCCCTCGCCCAGCGCGCCGGCTACACCACGGTCATCTCCCACCGTTCCGGTGAGACCGAAGACACGTTCATCGCCGACCTCGCGGTCGCCGTCGACGCCGGCCAGATCAAGACCGGAGCGCCTGCCCGCAGCGAGCGCGTCGCTAAGTACAATCAGTTGCTGAGGATCGAAGAAGAGCTGGGCGAGGCCGCGGTTTACGCGGGCCGTTCCGCGTTCCCGCGTTTCAAGGCCTAGCAGAACCGGAGCACTCGAGGCCCGGGTCTACCGGGCCTCGAGTGCTCCATTTTTTTGTCCGAATGCGGTTAGGGTTCGAGTAGCCTCCCAAATCCGATGAGTGCGAAAGGGGTGTGCCATGGCCAGGAAACGAGCCGAACGACACCCCGTCGCCCTCGCGACGAAAGAGACGGCCACCAGCACCTGGCTGCGCGGGCTCCGCCTCTCCGGGTTCTCCTTCATGATGATGGGCATTCTGATTCTCGCCGTGATCGTGCTGGCCCCCGGCATCCGCACCTATGCGGAGCAGCAACAGCAGATCGACCGCTTGACGAAGGCCGTCACGGCCCAGCAGGGCAGCGTCAACGATCTCAAGACAGAGCGGGAACGCTGGAATGACCGCACCTTTGTCACGACCCAGGCCCGCGACCGGCTCTCCTACGTGCTCCCGGGCGACGTCAGCTTCCTCGTGATCAACGATCTTGCCCTCCCCGTCGCGGGCGGTACGGAGCCGCCGCCGGCGAGCTCCGTCATCCAAAACACCAACGTCGATTGGCTCTCCTCCATGTTCGCCTCCGTCATGACCGCCGGACTCGCCCCGGAGGCCGCGAAATGACCCGGCCGCCGTTCGCACCGGTCAGCCAGACCGACATCATCACGGTTTCGGCCCAGCTCGGCCGCCCCGCCCGCGACGTCGTCGGCATCGCCGCGCGCTGCGTCTGCGGCGCCCCGACCGTGGTCGCCACCGCGCCCCGGCTCAGTGACGGCACGCCGTTCCCCACCTTCTACTACCTCACCCACCCGGCCGCGACGGCCGCGCTGTCGTTCCTCGAAGCCACCCAGGTGATGAACGAGTACAACCAGCTGCTGCAGGACGACGAGGACATCCGGGCCGCATACCGCCGCGCCCACGAGGGGTTCCTCTCCGACCGGGAGTCGATCGGGGTCGTCCCCGAGGTCGCCGGGATCTCTTCCGGCGGCATGCCGGAACGGGTGAAGTGCCTGCACGCCCTGGCCGCGCACTCCCTCGCGGCCGGTCCGGGAGTCAACCCGATCGGGGACCTGGCCCTGGCCAGGGCCGCCTGGACTCCCGCCGTCTGTGAGTGCCTCGACTACACCGCGGCGGACGCGTGACCCTGACCTGGCGACGCATCGGCACGGGCATCGGTCTGAGCCTGGCGCTGGCGCTGGGCGGCGCATCCCTGATCGTCGACGCACCGCCGGCACACGCCGACCAGGTGCGAGACCTCGAGTACTGGCTCAATGACTACGGTTTCACCCAGGCCTGGGCCACCACCCGCGGCGCCGGCGTGAAAGTGGCCGTGATAGACACCGGTGTGGCCGTCAATATCCCCGAACTGACCGGCGCGGTCGTCGGTGGCACGGATGTCTCTGGCCTCGGCACCGTCAACGGCCGGACCCCCGTCGGCGACCGCAGCGAACACGGCACCCTCGTGTCCACGCTGATGGCCGGACGTGGCTCCGGCGACGGCACGGGGATCATCGGGGTGGCCCCCGCCGCGTCGATCCTGGCCGTGTCGGTGGCGTTCGGCGACACCACTGCCTCCCTGAGCAACGACGACCAAATTGCCGAAGGCATCCGGTGGGCCGTGGACAACGGCGCCGATGTGATCAACATGTCCCTGACCCGCAACACACTGGACTGGCCGACGAGCTGGGACGACGCGTTCCTCTACGCCTTCGAGAACGACGTCGTCGTCGTCGCTGCCGCGGGTAATCGCGGCAGCGGCACCACGGAGGTCGGTGCTCCGGCCACCATCCCCGGCGTGCTCACGGTCGGCGGCGTCGACCGGAACAAGGCCGCCAGCTTCGACGCCTCCTCACAGGGCATCACCATTTCGGTCGCTGCCCCGAGCGAGCAGCTTGTCGGTGTTGTGCCCGGCGGCGGCTATGTGCAGTGGGACGGCACCAGCGCTGCCGCGCCGATCGTCTCCGGACTGGTCGCGCTCGTGCGCGCCGCTTACCCGGAACTCGACGCGGCCGAGGTGATCAACCGGGTGATCGCCACGGCGAACCCGAACGGCCACTCCGTGCCCAGCCCGATCTACGGCAACGGACTGATCGACGCCGCGGCGGCGGTGACGGCTCCCGTGCCGGCCTCCACCTCGCCGACGCCGACGCAGCTGCTCGAGGAATGGATCCGGCTGCACCGCCGTGCGGACACGGTGCCGACGCCCGCGCCGGAGACCACCGCGGTGGCGCCGATCCCGCCGAAGGATGACCCGGCCGTCCCCGACCACAACCTGGCGGGCGCCTGGTTGCCCGGCCCGCTCAGCCTGACGTATGTGACGGTGCCGCTCATGGTACTTGTCGGGTTTGCTATCCTAGTAACGCTGTTCGGCGTAGGGGCCACTCGGCACTTCAAGCGATTACGAACAAAACGCTGAGTTATCGCGCACCCAATCTTGTAGGAGGACCTCTAATCGTGCCCAAAATTCTCATTGTCGGCGGCGGCTACGCGGGTTTCTACACCGCTTGGAAGCTGGAGAAATGGCTGCGAGCCGGCGAAGCAGAGGTCACCATGGTGGACCCGCTGCCGTACATGACCTACCAGCCGTTCCTGCCCGAGGTCGCGGCAGGGTCCATCGAGGCCCGCCACGCGGTCGTCGCGCACCGGCGCCACCTCGCCAAGACGAACGTGCTCACGGCCAAGGTCACGCACATCGACCACGCCACGAAGACCGCGACCATCACCCCTCCGGTCGGCGAGCCGTGGGAATTCGTCTACGACATCGTCGTGGTCACGGCCGGTGCCGTCTCGCGCACGTTCCCGATCCCGGGCGTCGCCGACCAGGCCTTCGGCCTGAAGACCATCGAAGAGGCCGTCGCCATCCGCGACCGCGTTCTCACCAACTTTGACAAGGCAGCCCAGCTGCCCGCCGGCCCCGAGCGCGACCGCCTGCTGACCTTCGTGGTCATCGGCGGCGGCTTCGCCGGCATCGAGGTCTTCGCCGAGCTGCGCTCGTTCGCCACCTCCCTGCTGAAGTCCTACCCGGAGATCGGCTTCGACGACACGCACTTCCACCTCATCGAGGCGATGGGGCGGATTATGCCGGAGGTGTCCGTTCCGACCAGCCTGAAGGTGATCGAGAACCTCGACCAGCGCGGCGCGCAGATCCACCTCAACACCCAGCTGACCAGCGCGGTCGACGGCAAGATCGAGCTGTCCACCGGCGAAAGCTTCGAGACCGACCTCATCGTCTGGACCGCCGGTGTCATGGCGAACCCGGCGATCGTGCGCCACACCGACCTTCCGATCGAGGAACGTGGGCGCCTTCAGGTGCGCACCGACCTGCGCGTCGGCACCGAAGATGAGATCATTGCCGACGCCTGGGGCGCCGGTGACGTCAGTGCCGTGCCCGACCTCAGTGGCGGGGGAGTGGGCGGCTTCTGCGTTCCCAACGCTCAGCACGCGGTGCGTCAGGGCAAGCTCCTCGCGAAGAACATCGTCGCTGTGCTCCGCGGCGAAGGCCCCAAGGACTACCTGCACAAGAACCTCGGCGCCGTTGCCGGCCTGGGCGTCGGCCACGGTGTCTTCCAGTCGGGCAAGATCGCGATCACCGGCCTCCCTGCCTGGATCGCGCACCGCGGCTACCACGGCCTCGCCATGCCGAGCTGGGAGCGCAAGCTTCGCGTCGTCTGGGGCTGGGTGAACAACTTCTTCCTGGGCCGCGACATCGTCTCGCTCGCCGCCGTCGAAAACCCGCGCGCCGTGTTCGAGGAGTTCGCGTCGCGTCCGAAGCCGTCAACGGATGCCTCGGCTCCGGCCAAGGCCGCTCCGGCCAAGGCCGCTCCGGAGAAGGAGTCAGCGCCGGCCGCCAAGAAGGCAGCGCCGGCAGCGAAGGCAACACCGGCAGCGAAGACAACACCGGCGACCCGGGCACCGCGTGCGCCGCGCAAGACGGCTGCGAAGCCGGCTGCCATGCCCGATGCGGCTGCCGAGACCGTCGACGCCGAGAGCTCCGTTTCTTCGGCCACGTAACACGGGCGGCGTTCGCAGCACCTACGCTTGAAGCGTCCGGTCTCGGCCGGGCGCGCCCCCGTAGCCCAATGGCAGAGGCAGACGACTTAAAATCGTCACAGTCTGGGTTCGAGTCCCAGTGGGGGCACCACGATCGGCGTCAGCGCGCCGGGTTCTCGCCCGGCAGCGCCAGGTCGATGAAGGCGCGCACCGCCGCCGACACCCGTCTCGTGCGGGACGCCGCCAGGTAGACGGTGAAGTTCGGCACCGCGTCGACCGGGATCCTCCGCACCTCGCGGGCGTCGCGGGCCGCGAACGCAGGCAGCAGTGCCACGCCGAGGCCGTTGGTGACGTACTCGGCGGCCGTCCCGATGTCGGAGACCTCGATCATCACCCGGCGTTCGACGCCGGCGACGGTGAACGCGTCGTCCACGATCCGGCGGCTGGCATAGCCGGGCGGCAGATCGATGAACTCCTCCCGCTCGAGGTCGCCGAGCGAGACCGTGCGGGCGCCGGCCAGCCGGTGGGCCTCCGGCACCACCAGCACCATCGGTGAGGAGGCGATCGGTTGGGCGGTCAGTGACGCCGGAACGGGACCGCTCAGGGCCAGGAACGCCAGGTCGAGCTCGCCGGAGGCCAGATCGTCGAGCAGGCCGGCGGACCCCCGGCGGGCGGCACGCAGGCGCACGCCGACACCGGGGTGTCCGGTGCGGAACAGGCCGAGCAGGCCGGGCACGTCGACGAGGGTGACGGAGGTCATCAGCCCGATCACGATGGATCCGGTGATGGCGTGCGCGGTCTCCTGGGCTGCGTCGCGCACCTCGTTCACCGCGTCGAGCGCCTCGCGCACCTTCGGCAGGAGAAGGTCGCCCGCTCCGGTGAGCCGGATCTGCCGGCGGCTGCGATCGAAAAGCTCCACACCGAGTTCGCTCTCGAGCGACCTCACCCCGGCCGACACGGCGGACTGGGCGATGGTGAGCCGGTCGGCGGCGCGGGTGAAGCTCAGTTCGGCGGCGACGGCGCTGAAGAATTCGAGCTGGCGGAGGTCCATCTCGTCAGTATCTCATCTGCAGATGAGTGGCATCCGTTATTGGCGTTGTTTCCTATCGGTTGGAGAGAGACGATGGATGGAGACGCCGGACTCTCGGCGAGCCGGAGGCCAGAATGACGAAGTACTCACCAGTCCAGAACGACAAGGCGACGGATGCCGCACCCACGTCGGTCGACCCGGTTAGGCCGGTCGACCCGGCCATGCCGTTCGGTGCGAGCACCGCAGCCCTGTCCCGCCGCTCCGCCGACCGGGTCGTCGAGTGTCTCACGGCCTACGGGGTCAAGTGGGTGTTCGGGGTTCCCGGCGCCAAGATCGACCCGGTCTACGACGCCCTCATCGACGACGGCCCGGAGCTGATTGTCTGCCGGCACGAGCAGAACGCCGCGTTCATGGCTGCGGCCGTCGGGCGCCTGAGCGGCCGGCCCGGTGTTGTGCTGGTCACGAGCGGCCCCGGCACCTCCAACCTGGCGACCGGCCTGCTCACCGCTACGACCGAGGGAGACCCGATGGTGGCCCTGTGCGGCGCCGTCCCCCGCGCCGACCGCCTCAAGCGCACCCACCAGACCATGGATGCCGTCGGCATGCTCTCGGCCGTGACGAAGTCGGCGGGCGAGGTCAGCGTCGCCGACAACGTGCCGGAGGCGATCGCGAACGCATTCCGTCAGGCGACCCAGGAGCCGATGGGCGCCGCCGCCGTCGTGCTGCCGTACGACGTGCTCGTCGACGAGACCACGGTCACGATGAAGAACCCGCACTGGGTTCCGCGGTTGGGTTCCGCCCCGGCGGACAGCGTGCAGCGGGCCGCGGCACTGTTGAAGAACGCGACCCTTCCCGTCATCCTCGCCGGCGCCCGCTCGGGCTCGGATCGCGCGGCCGAGGCCCTGCGCAGCCTGCTCGGCGTCGCCGGTCTCCCCGTGGTTGAGACCTTCCAGGCTGCCGGGGTCATCTCGCACGAGCTCGAAGAGCACTACCTGGGCCGGGTGGGCCTGTTCCGGAATCAGCCGGGCGACATCCTGCTGCACCAGGCCGACGTGATCCTGGCCGTCGGATACGACTTCGTCGAATACGAGCCGTCGAAATGGAACAAAGACCACCAGCGTGTGATCATTCACCTCGACGAGCTCACCGCCGACCTCGACGATTTCTACCGCCCCACCGTCGAGCTGCGCGGCGATGTTGCCGAGACTCTCGACGCTCTCGCCAGGCAGATCGACGGGCTCGCCCTGCGGCCCGCCGCGGCCGAGGTGGTCTCCGAGCAGCGGGCCCGTCTTGCGCAGGCCGACCAGCCGACCGGGCACGACGAAACCGAGGGCGTGCACCCGGCCGAGCTCACCCTGATGATGCGCGCCCTGCTGCCCGACGACACCACAGTGCTCTGCGATGTCGGCTCGCACTACATCTACATGGCCAGGCATTTCCGCACCTACCACCCGCGCACCCTGCTCTTCTCGAACGGGCAGCAGACCCTCGGTGTTGCCCTGCCGTGGGCGATCGCGGCGACGCTGGTGCGGCCGGGAACCCCGGTGGTGTCGGTATCGGGCGACGGCGGTTTCCTCTACTCCGCGATGGAGCTGGAGACGGCCGTGCGGCTCGGCTCCACCTTCACCCACGTGATCTTCAACGACGGAAGCTACGACATGGTGGCGTTCCAGCAGCAGGGCAAATATGGTCGCACCTCCGGCGTGCAGCTGGGCGACTATGACGTGGTCGGCTACGCCGAGTCGTTCGGTGCGCACGGCCACCGGGTGACCCGCCTCGCCGACTTCGCGGGCGTGCTGGCCACGGCGATGGCCGAGCCGGGGCCGAGCATCATCGACGTGCGGGTCGACTACCGCAACAATAGAGACGAACTGATGGCCGACCTGGAAAGCGACGTGCTGCAATGAGTGAAATGACCGTGTCCCGGCACGAAATCTTCCAGACGAGCCTGATGAGCGCGCTGCTCGACGGTGTGTACGAGGGCGAGATGACCGTGCGCGACCTGCTCGGGCACGGCAGCTTCGGCGTCGGCACCTTCAACGGACTGGACGGCGAGATGCTCATCGTCGACGGAACCTGTTACCAGCTGCGGGCGGACGGCGGGGTATCGAAGGCCGACCTCGGTGCGCACACGCCATACGCCGTGGTCACCAACTTCGTCCCGCACATCGAGAGCGAACTGCCGTCCGGTGTGCTCCGGGCCGAGGCCTCCGCGGTCATCGACCGGATGACGGCATCCGAGAACTACATGTATGCCCTGCGAATCGACGGTGACTTCGAGTGGATCAAGATGCGCACGGTGGTCAAACAGCAGAAACCGTACCGGCCGATGGTGGAGGCGACGGATGAAGACGCGATCGTCGAGCTGCACAATGTCAGCGGCGTCGTCGTCGGCTTCCGCACGCCGCTCTACGAGCAGGGCATCGGTGTGCCCGGCTGCCACGCGCACTTCATCACCGACGACCGCACCGAGGGCGGGCACGTGCTCGACTTCAAGCTGCGCTCCGGTCGCGCGGCACTCTGCCTGGGCACGGACCTGCGGCTGCAGCTGCCGCTGACGGATGCCTTCCGCGACGCCAATCTCGCGCCGGAGGACCTGGCCAGGCAACTGCTGAAGACCGAATCGCACGCCTAGCGTCGGGCCGTGCGCTGCCTAACCGCTAATTTGCGGGGGGAGCAGGGGGAGCGTCGCGAGCACCATCCGGCCGCCCGGGTTCGCCCGGGGTGCCATGTCGACGAGCGCGATCTGGGTCAGGACGAGCTCGTCGCCCTCGTGCACCCGCCCGGACGGCTTGATCGTCACGTGTGCCCGGAAGCCGGGTCCGGTGAACGCCGGCTCGTCCGGGGACGTGGCGAACGGCCGGACTTTCGCCACGAGCGTTCGGTGCAGGCCGGTCAGGGCCTCGTTCTCGACCATGACCGTCACGGGGATGTCCGCGCGGCGCCCGAACAGCTCGTCGAGGCCGGCCGTCACGGTCAGGGTGTCCCGGCCGGCGGCGGCCGCGGCGATCACGTGGGCGATCTCGGCTGCCGACGCCCCCGTGAGGAAAGGCGGTAACACGGTGATGTGCGGCGGCCAGTCCGGCACCAGGAAGCTGTCGCCGACCCGGAGCGGCACGAGCGGGAGCACGACGACGAGGCGGGACATGCGCCGAGTCTAGGCCGCGGGTGCGGGTCGCTCGGCCGCGGGGGCGCACGCGGCTGAAATCTGGCGCCAGGCTCTGCCGCCGCGCCCGAATCGGCAGCCCGCGACCGCGGGGGCGCGCGCGGCGTGCTGAAACAAGCGCGGGCTTGCGCGGTCGGGTCAGCCGAGGCGGGCTGGTCAGCCCAGGCGGTCGAGGTAACGCAGGATGATGCCCTCGCGGAGCGCCCACGGCGAGACCTCGAGCTCGTTCACGTCGAAGGCGGCCATCGCCGCGCCGAGCACGATTCCCCCGGCGACGATCTGGAAGGTGCGGTCGGCGGTGATCCCGGGCAGGGCGGGGCGGGCATCGGCGGGCATGCGGGCCAGGCGAGGCACCCAGTCCGCGAGCTGGGAGCGACCGAGCAGCATCCGTTCGCCCGAACCGAAGCCCTCCGAGGTAGACCCCGCGAGCCTGGCCAGGGAACGGATCGTCTTCGAGGAGCCGACCACGTGGTGTGGGGTGGGGAGGTCGGCGAAGGCGCCGACGGCATCCTTCAGAACGGCGGCCGCGTGCTTCTTGAGGGCCGCAACCTGCTCGGGAAGCGGGGGGTCGTCGTGCAGAAAACCGATCGTGCTGCGTCCGGCGCCGAGCGGGAGCGATACAGCGACGCTCGGGACCTCGTTCCCGCCGGCCGCGATCTCGAGGGAGCCGCCGCCGATGTCAAAGAGCAGGATGTCTCTCGCCGACCAGCCATACCAGCGGCGCACCGCGAGGAAGGTGAGCCGGGCTTCGTCCTCGCCGGAGAGCACCTGCAGGGCAACGCCGGTTTCGCGCTCTACCCTGGCCAGCAGCTCCGGCCCGTTGGTCGCATCGCGCAGAGCCGAGGTGGCGAACGGCAACAGGTCGTCGACGTTGTGGCGCTTGGCGATCTTCGCGGCGCCGGCCACGGCCTCGAGCACGGCCGTGCAGCCCTCCTCGGTGATCTCGCCCGCCGGGGTGAGGTAGCGCATCAGCCTGAGCACGGCCTTGTCCGACGCCATCGGCACGGGCTGCGCGCCCGCATGCGCGTCGACGACCAGCAGGTGGACGGTATTCGAACCGACGTCAAGAACTCCAAGGCGCACGCTCCGACGATAGCGCCTCCCGGAGGGGCACGTCGCCTCCCCGCCACTATCGTCGGTAGGCGTGTGCTCGCCGGCTCTGATGGCGGCCTGCGCACGACCTGCCGGCGCGGACTACGCGGTGACGGTGGCGCGGCTGACGCTCAGGATGCCGTCGACCATGTTGTGCACCGAATCAAGCATCGGCAGCAGGCGCTGGTCATGGGTGACCAGAATCGTGGCGGTGTCGTGCTCGCCGGTCAACCGCAGGATCAGGTCCAGGATGCTCGCCCCGCGCTCCTGATCCAGCGCACTCGTGGGCTCGTCGATGACAAGCGCAGTGGGTTCGTTCATCAGCGCCCTGGCGATGTTCACGCGCTGTCGTTGTCCGCCGGAGAGCTGGGCGGGGCGCTTTCCGGCCTGATCGGCCAGACCGACGGCATCCAGAAGCTCAAGGGCACGGATGCCGGCAGCGCGCCGCCCACGGGCGCCGCCGCCGAGTTCGCCCATCACCACGAGTTGCTCCGCTGCCGTGAGCGCCGGCAACAGATTGGCCTGTTGGAAGATGATGCCCACACTTTCCCGGCGCAGCTGCGCTCGCTCGGAAAAGGACAACGCGGTCGCGTCAACGCCGCCGATCCGCACGATTCCACGGTCAGGGGTGATCAACGTCGATGCCACGGCCAACAGGCTCGATTTGCCCGAACCGGAGGGACCGGTGACCCCGGCCACGATGCCCCGCCCGACGGAAAGCGTGACATGGTCGATCGCGGTGACCCGGGAGGCGCCATCGGGGAAGGTGAGGGTCACGTCGTCGAGCTGGATCATCGGTTGCTCCCAAGGGCGGTGAGTGGGTCGGTGGTAGTCACGGTACGGAGGGCGAAGCCGGCGCCCGCGAGGCCGAGGACGATCAGGGCCGCGCCTGGGAGCAGCGTCGTCAGTGGGCTGAGCACGAATGGCAGCACGGTACCGGCGACTGTCCCGAGCAGGGCCGTCAGGGTGATGCCGAGCCCCACGCCGGCGACGAGTACGAGTGCCGCCTGGCCCAGGGCGTCGCGGATGAGCATCCGGTCTGAGGCGCCAAGTGCTTTGAGGATGGCCACATCCGGTTGCCGTTGGATACTCCACACGGTGAAGAACGCGCCGACCACAAGGGCGGAGATGCCGAACAGCATCGTCACCATCAGCAACAGGGACCCGATCTCGGAACGGAAGGCGCCAAGCGCGGTGAGCGAGGGGAGCACCCCGGCCGATGCGGTGCCGGTTGCGGCATCGGCGGCGGCGAAGTCGGTACCCGCGCCGGTCACCGCGAGCACGGTGGCGTAGGGATCCGACTGCCCGGTCGCGGCGGCGACGTTCTGCCAGTCGCCGAGTTGCACCCAGACCACGGGGGTGTGCGAGTACCAGGTGTCGGCGCTGAGCGCATCCACGACGAACGCGGCTCCGGCCAGGTCTACGGAATCGCCGGGGCGCACGGCGAGGTCCCGCGCGGCGGTCCCGGACAGGACCAGGTGGCCGGCCCGTTCCGGAACGTCTGTTCCCGTTGCGGCCGCTCCCGGTCCGACGCCGAACAGGGCGACGGCGGCCGATCGATCCCCGGAAGACAGCTTCAGCTGGCTGATCCCGATCGGGCTGACTCGTTCGACCCCGTCGCGCTCGCGCCAGGCCTCGGCTTCGGCCAACGTCACCGCGGAGTCTGCGTAGCTGAGCGCACCATCCCCCGGCCCAGCGGAGAAGACGATGCGATCGGCGCTGAGGCCGGTGATCGCCGAGATGTTCTGGTCGGCCAGGCCGGCGGTCAGGCCGGACAGAAATCCCACCAACAGGGTGATCAGGGTGACAACGGTGCCGATGAGCACGAACCGTCCCCTGGCAAATCTGAGGTCACGCCACGCTACGTACACGGTCAGGCTCCTTCATTGATCGCTCGCCCGGAGTGCCGGACGCTCTCTACTCTCGCCGCGATGGCGCCCGACGTCATCGTGCGTATTGACCGTCTTCGGCGACCCGAAGGTGGAGAATCCTTTCCACCTTTTGACGGATGCCGGCCTGTCGGATGCCGCGTACGCTGAGGGAGTGATCTGCGCGTGACCGGGCCTCAGGGCTCCGCCCTCAACCCCGTCTTCCTCGGTCTCCGGATCGGGCTGCACGCGCTCGTGCTCGGCCTGGTCGGTCTCGTCGTGGCCGCGGCCGTCTCGGCCGGCTTCCCCGCGGCTCTCGTGGTCACCGCGGTCGCCGTCGTATTCCTTGGCAGCTATGGCTTCGGGGCGCTGTTTGCCCGGAGCCTCCGCGCTCGCGCGGGCCGGAGCAGCGCGCTTTCCGGCGGATCGGTTGCCTGGCCTGTCACGGCCTGGCTGGCCGTGCTGACGGCAGAGTGGCTGGTGCTCGCGGCGCTCAGCGCGGAGGCGATCTACCTGGTCTTCCCGCTCTTCTTTCTGTACCTGCATCTCCTGTCCGGCTGGCAGGGACCGGCGGCCGTAGTCGCCACGACGATCCTCGCGATCCTCGCCTTCGGGTACCAGCGTGGTTTCAGCGCGGCGGGAGTGGTGGGTCCGCTGATCGGGGCCGCCGTCGCGGTCGCCATCGGGCTGGCCTATCGCTCCCTCGCCCGTGAAGCGAAAGAGCGCGAGGTCCTGATCGCCGAGCTCCTCACGGCCCGGACCCGCCTGGCCGCTGCGGAGCGTGCCGCCGGGGTCAAGGACGAACGTGGACGCCTGGCCAGAGAGATCCATGACACCGTGTCCCAATCGCTGTCGAGCATCGTTCTGCTGTTGCACGCGGCCGAGCGGTCCGGCCCGGGAAGCGACGCCTCGGCCGAGCGGATGCGGCAGGCCCGGGCTGCCGCGGCAGACGCCCTCGCAGAGACTCGACAGTTCATCGACGAACTGGCACCGCCGATGCTGCGGCAAGCGACCCTGCTCGAGGCCTTGAAACGCCTCGCCGCGGAGACCGGCAGCACCACAGGCATCCGAATCGACGTGACCGTCGCCGGTGAATTCGAAGCTCTGCCCACCCGCTACGAGACCGCGTTGCTGCGCATCGCCCAGGGCGCTTTGGCCAACGCGGTGCAGCATGCCGGCGCTTCGCGGATCGATTTGACCCTGAGCACCCTCGATACGGAGGTCATTCTCGATGTGGTCGACAACGGTGTCGGCTTCGATACCACGGCCATCCCGGCCGCACCCGGGCGCACGAGCGCCGGCGCGGGCGAGGGCGCCGGAAGGGCCGGGCGCACGTCTTTTGGCCTGCGCGCGATGCGGGAACGGGTTGAGGAGCTGGGCGGGTCGCTCACGGTCGAGAGCACCCCTGGCGTGGGAACGAGCGTCGTCGCCGGTTTCGAGGTGAACGGATGAGCATCCACATCGTGATCGCAGACGACCACCCGATTCTGCGCTCTGGCCTGCAGGCGCTGTTCGACACCGAGCCCAGTATCAGCGTCGTCGCCGCGGTCGGTACCCCGGACGACGCCGTCGCGGCGGCTGAGCGTTTCCGTCCCGACGTCGTACTGATGGACCTGCAGTTCTCCGGAGAGTTCCGGGGTGCGGAGGCCACCCGGCGCATCCGGGCACTGCCACACCCGCCGAGCGTGCTCATCTTCACCAACTACGACTCGGACAGCGACATCATCACCGCCATTGAGGGCGGAGCGGCCGGCTACCTGCTCAAGGACACGCCACCCGATGACCTGATCGCGGCCGTCACCGCCGCGGCGTCAGGCCAATCCGCGTTAGCCCCCACAGTTGCCACTCGGTTGCTCTCGCGGGTGCGCAACCCGAGCCCGACCCTCAGCGCTCGGGAACTGGAGGTGCTGGCACTCGTCGCCGAGGGGAGGAACAATACCGACGTCGCCGCCCACCTGCACCTGAGTGAGACGACGGTGAAATCACATCTTGCGCACATCTACCCCAAGCTGGGGGTCTCCTCCCGCACCGCGGCTGTGGCGGCGGCGCGCCGGAGCGGGCTGCTGCGCAGCCTCTAGGTCGGGCGCGGGCCGGTCGCGATCAGTCGACCGCGGGCGAGACGAAACGCTGCCACGCCCAGGCGCCCGTGCTGAGCGCCGCGAAGACGCCCGCGGAAACCCAGAGCAGCGTGGACGTGCCGTCGCCGCGCCCGAGCGTCATCGTCGGGGACAACACCGCGAACATGATCGTGAAGGCGAGCGCGGTCAGGCCGGCCCAGACGGGCGGCGACCAGACGAGGATGCTGCGCCCGCTGGTGCTGCCGAGCGGAACCAGCACGATGGCCGCCGACCCGATCGCGGCGAGCACCACACTGTTGGCGACCTCGGCGCCGAACGCGCCGGCGAAACCCGCGGCCTGCGGCAGCACGGCGAGCAGCAACCAGCCCACCACGGCGAGCAGGATCAGGCTTCCCGCGCGCACGGCCGCGAGTTGGCCACGCCGTTCCGGCCGCACGTCGGCCGCGATCGTGACGCTGCCGAGAAGTCCGAACAGGAGCGCCGGGTGGACCTCGAAGACCCGTGAGGCCAGCGCCATCACCCCGACGAGCAGCAGATAGCGCGGCAGGAAGGTGACGGATGCGCCTTGCCCCAGCACCCGACGGCTCCACCACCGGGGAACCAGGGCGCCGGCCGCATTGACCAGCAGCAGGGCGATCATGACCGCGGCCAGTAACCTCAGGTAGGCAGGTCGGCTGCCGATCGGACCGGACAGCATCACAAGCGTTGCGGCGGCGAGCAGGGCTGCGCCCACGAGGAGCCAGCGGTTCACGAGCACGGTGGGCGCCCGCTCGAAGTCGTCCCTGGGGTGGTTGCGGCCGGAGATCGGGGTTCCGCTCCACAGCGGGCGCCCCGCCCGCGCGCGGGTGATCGTTCCGCTGAGCAGGCGGGCGGGGATGGCCAGGAGAAGCAGGCAGCCGAGCGCGAGCAGCGCGGCCTGCAGCCACGAGAAGCCGGAGTCCGGCGGACGCACCGCGGCGGTGAACGGGGTCGGGTCGTTCCAGCCGCCGCCGAGCCCGGTCGTCGGCAGCGCGACGTCCCCGCCGGACTCCCGAGGTTTCGTGCGTGGCGGGGTCGGCAGCGCCGACTCCGGCGACGGGGCGGGAGCCGTGGACTCGACCCCGCCGTCGCCGTCGGCCGTCGGCACCGGAAGCGGGGTCGTGCCGCTCGCGCTCGGGGCCGACGCCGACGTCTCGCCGTAGACCACGGTGATCGCGGGGCTGCCGGCGCTCACGTTGCCGGCCGGATCCTGCTGCACGATGCGCACCTGGTAAGAACCGGCGACGACGCCGCCTGCCGTGCAGCGCCAGGCTCCGCCGGCAACCACCACGGTGCACACCGAATACGGCCCGGCGAAGACGGTGACCGCGGCGCCATCCTCTCCGGTACCCAGATAGGTTGCCCCACTGAGCGGCACCCGCGCGGAATCCGCGGGTGAGGACAGGCGGGGGATGTCGGGGGCGTCAACGTCGAAGTTGAGCGTGACGGGGGAGCTCGAGTTCGAAGAGGACGGCAGACTGAACCAGCTCTGCTGCGCCGCTGTGACCTCGACCGGGCCGCTGGCCAGGCCGTCGCCGGCGAAGGTGCACGCCCAGGCTCCCGAGCCGTCGGCGGTGGAGGTGCATCGTTGGCCGCCGGCCAGCTCGGCGATCACGGATGCGTTCGGGTACGCCGTCCCGCGAACGACGCCGTTGGAGGCGGCCTGGCCGGTGGGCCCGCCAACGATCCTCGGAGCCGCGAGCACCGCAACGCTCTGCTCGGCAGCGAGCGTCGGGTCCCCGGTGACGACAACGCGGAGGTTAACCGTCGGGCCGCTTGGCAGCTGGACGTGGGTGCAGGTCCAGGTGGTGCTCGCATCCGCGGCCACGATGCAGAGCGGGTCGACGCCGGTCGGGGAGAGCAGCTGGATCTCCTGGCCGGCGTCCCGGCTGCCGGAGACGGTGGTGCTGCCGCTGCCGATGAAGCTGCCCGCTGGGGGAGAGTCGATGGTCGGGGCCTGCGGCTCCGGGGTCGCCTTCCGGCTCGGAGTCGGAGTCGGAGTCGGCGTGGGGGTTGCGGTTGGTGCGGGTGCCGTGGCGGTCTGGGCGTGCGCCCCGGCCGGCACAGCGAGTGCCGCGGCGACCGCGCCGAGCAGCAGCACGAACACGAGCCCGGCGGCGACGGCGGCGCGCGGGTAGCCGTTCCGTCGCACTTTTCGCCGTCGCGATGCGGCGAGCCGAGACCGAAGCATGAATTCCCCCCTGACACCATTTCAGGGGCCAGACTCGCAAAAGTCAACGGTGTGACCCCGCGTGTCCCCGGCGCGACCGATTCGTTACCATCAGGCATGGTGCATACTGACTGACGGATGAGCCGAACGGCGACGGTGAAGGCGGTGCGCTGATGAACATCGATCTGTCGGTCCGGTCGGATGCCTCGCCCTGGCTGAGCCCTGACCGTTACTGGCCCGCCCTGACCGAGGCCACGGCCGCCCAGGACACTCCGATCGCCGCGCTGCACCTCGGCGCCCTCCGGCACAACACCGGCGACCTGCTTTCCCGCGCGGCCGGCAGCCCGATCCGGGTCGCGACCAAGTCGATCCGCGTGCGCGGCGTGATCGAGGCGATCCTCGCCGTTCCGGGATTTGACGGGCTGCTCGCCTACACGCTGGCCGAGGCGCTCTGGCTGGCCGAGACGATGACCGACATCGTCGTGGGCTACCCGACGGCGGAAGCCGGGGCGATCCGCACCCTCGGCCGGTCCCCGGAACTCGCGTCGCGGGTCACCCTGATGGTCGATTCCCTCGACCAGCTCGACGTCATCGACGCCGTCCTTCCTCCCGGCCGGAGGGAGAGAATCCGGCTCTGCCTCGAGCTGGACTCCGGCTGGAAGCCGCCACTGATCGGTCGGCTGGGGGTGCGGCGCTCGCCGCTGCACACGGTGCGGGATGCCCGCTCGCTCGCCGAGGGCATCGCCGCTCGGGCCGGGTTCCGCCTCGTCGGGATGATGGGCTACGAGGCGCAGATCGCGGGGATCGGCGATATGCCGGTCGGCAAACCGCTCGAGGCCCGGTTCATCCGCTGGATGCAGGGACGCTCGATCGCCGAGCTGTCCGCGCGCCGGGCGGCCGCGGTCACGGCCGTGCGGGAGATCGCGGAGCTCGAATTCGTCAACGGCGGCGGCACCGGCTCGTTGGAGAGCACCCATGACGACACCTCGGTGACCGACATCGCCGCCGGCAGCGGGTTCTTCGGCGGGCACCTCTTCGACACCTTCTCCGCATTTCGGCCGGCACCGGCCGCGGCCTTCGCGCTCTCCGTCGTGCGCAAGCCCAGCGCCGCGACCGCCACCCTGCTCGGTGGAGGCTGGATTGCCTCGGGGCCGACCGGTTCCGACCGCACCCCGCGGCTGGTCTGGCCGGAGGGCCTGGCCTTCGTGCCGCGCGAGATGGCAGGCGAGGTTCAGACGCCGATCACCGGCGCCGCCGCAGCACGGCTCCGGGCGGGCGACCGGGTGTGGCTGCGGCACACGAAGTCCGGCGAGCTCAGCGAGCACGTCAACGAGTTCGCGGTGGTCGACGACGGTCTGGTCGTCGACCTGTTGCCGACCTATCGCGGCGAAGGAAAGGCCTTCCTGTGAGCGCGAGCGGCGCGAAGTGGCGCAACTGGGCGGGCAGCGAGTCGGTCCGGCCGGTGCGGGTGGAGCGACCCTCCAGCGTGGGTGCCGTGCAGCGCGCCGTGGTCGCCGCCGCGCGGGCCGGCCTCAGGATCAAGGCCGTCGGTTCCGGCCACAGCTTCTCCGGCATCGCGGTCGCTCCCGGCGTGCAACTTGACCTGGACGACCTCGCCGGGCTCGTCGCCGTGGACGAGGCCGGCGGCCGGGTCACCCTGGCCGCCGGCACCCGCCTGCACCGGATTCCGGCCCTGCTCGCGCCCCACGGCCTGGCCATGGCCAACCTCGGCGACATCGACCGGCAGACCCTCGCCGGGGCAACCTCCACCGGCACTCACGGCACCGGCGGCGGCTTCGGCGGGCTGGCCACCCAGATCACGGCGCTGACCATGGTCACCGCCGACGGCGGGCTGCTGCGCGTCAGCGAAACCGAAAACGCCGAGCTGTTGCCGGCGGCCAGGCTCGGACTGGGTGCCCTCGGCATCCTCGTCGACATCACCGTGCAGTGCGTACCCCGGTTCCTGCTGCACGCGGTCGAGGCGGCCGAGCCGCTCGAGGAGGTGCTCGACGGCTACCTCGAACGCTCCCGCAGGCTCGACCACTACGAGTTCTACTGGTTTCCGCACACCGGGACCGCCCTGACCAAAACCAATACCCGGCTGCCCGGTGACGCGGCCAGGGCCCCGGTCGGTCGGCTCTCCGGCTGGGTGGACGACGAACTGCTGGCCAACGGCGTCTACCGGGGAGTCTGCGCCGTCGGCGCGATCCTTCCGCCGGTGATCCCCGGCTTCAACCGGCTCGCCGAGCGGCTCACCGGCCGCCGCGAATACACGGATGCCTCCCACCGGGTCTTCATCGCCAACCGCACCGTGCGCTTCCACGAGATGGAATACGCGCTGCCCCGGCACGCGATTCCCGGGGCGCTCCGCGAGGTGCGCACGCTGATCGACAGCCGGGGCTGGCGCATCTCGTTCCCGATCGAGGTGCGCTCCGCCGCCGCCGACGACCTGTGGCTCTCCACCGCGCAGGGCAGGGAGACCGGCTACATCGCCGTGCACCGGTACCACCGGGAAGACCCGGCAGAGTACTTCCACGCCATTGAGGCGATCATGCGCGCGCACGACGGGCGCCCGCACTGGGGCAAGATGCACTACCGTGACGCCGAATCGCTCGGCCCGGCCTACCCCCGGTTTGCGGATTTCATCCTCGTGCGTGACAGGCTCGACCCGGAGCGCCGCTTCAGCAACAGCTATCTGGAAAGAGTCCTGGGTCAATGAGCACCAAACCGGCAGGTAGCAACACCCCAGCGGGCAGGGCCTGGCCCCACCGCTCCAGCGAGCTCGGCGACCGTCTTCCGGACGGATTCGTCCTCGGCACGGGCACATCGGCCTTTCAGGTCGAGGGCGGCGCCAGAGAGGGCGGCCGCGGTGAGTCGAGCTGGGACCCGTTCACCGCCACAGCCGGCCGGATCGTCGACGGATCGAACGCATCCGTCGCCGCCGACCACTTCCATAAGCTCGACGAAGACCTGACCCTGATCCGTGAGCTCGGCGCGGACGCCTACCGGTTCTCCTTCGCCTGGACACGCGTACAACCCGACGGCCGCGGCGCGCTCAGCCGAACCGGCCTGGCCTTCTACGACCGGCTCCTCGATGGTCTGCTCACGGCCGGGATCAGCCCGATGGCGACACTGTTCCACTGGGACACACCGATCCGGCTGCGCGGCGGCTGGCTCGGCCGGGACACCGCGTTGCGCTTCGGCGACTACGCGCACATGCTCGGCGAGGTTTTCGGCGACCGGATCGACTCGTGGATCACCCTCAATGACCCGGCCACCGTCTTCCTGAACGGTTATGCGCTCGGCACGGATGCGCCGGGGGAGACCCGCCGGTTCGCGGCCCTGCCGGCCGCTCACCACCAGTTGCTGGGCCACGGCCTGGCCGTGCAGGGCCTGCGCGCGGCCGATGTGCGCGGGCGGATCGGCATCGCGAACGTGCACACGCCCGTGCGGGCCGACAGCGGCCGGGAGGCCGACGAGGTCGCCGCCGAGCTGTTCGACGTGCTGCACAACCGCATCTTCGCCGATGCCACGCTTCTCGGCCGGTATCCGGAGCCGCCGGAGCCCTACCTGCTCGAAACCCGGATGCTCCTCGAAACCGACCCGGACGACCTGCGCACCATTCACCAACCGCTCGACTTCTACGGACTGAACTACGTGCAGCCGTCGCGGATCAAGGCGGGCCCGGCCGCGCCGAAGAGCCCCGCCGGCCCGCCGCGCGAGCCGGGGAAGTCGGAAACGACCGTGTCCTTCCCGTTCCACGTCACACCGTTCCGGGAGTTCCCGGTGACCGGGACCGGGGCCGCGATCGCGCCAGAGTACCTGGGCGTTGCCCTCGCGGAGCTGCACGCCCGCTACGGCGACCGGCTGCCGCCGGTCTGGATCACGGGCGTCGGCGCCGGGTTTGCCGACGCGACGGACCGATACGGTGTCGTCGAGGATCCGGCGAGGATCGATTACCTCGCCGAGCACCTCATCGCAGCGCTCGACGCCGTCGCGCCGGGGGGAGTGGCCGAGGGGGTCGACCTGCGCGCCTTCGTGGTGCGGTCCCTGATCGACGGCTTCGAGTGGACGGCGGGCTACACCCAGCGCCACGGACTGGTCCACGTCGACTTCCTCGATGCAAACCGCAAGCGCACGCCCAAATCCTCCTACCGCTGGCTCCAGCAGGTGCTCGCCGCTCGCTAACCATCCGCCGTCGTTCCTCGCCGAACTGTGACTTCGGTACAGTTTTCGGCCCCGAAACGGTGCACAACTCACAGTTCGGCGAGGCTGACGGCCAGGAGGGACGGAGGCTGGGGGGAGGGGATGTCAGGGGGTTCGGCGCCGCAGGGTGATCGAGCCGAGCACGACCGCCCCGACGATCCACGCCCCGATGATCAGCAGCTTGCCGCCGACGTACGCGGCATCCTGCGAGTCGCTGGCGACGGCCTGGAGCGCGTCGATCGCGTGGGAGAGCGGAAGCCAATCGCTGAACGCGCGGAGGGCATCCGGCAGTTGGTCCCTGGGCAGGAAGATGCCGCCGAGCAGAATCTGCGGGAAGACCAGGGCCGGCATGAACTGCACGACCTGGAATTCGGTGCGGGCGAACGCGCTGGCCAACAGGCCGAGGGCCGTTCCCAGCACCGCGTCCGCGACCGCTACCGCAAGCAGCAACCAGATCGAGCCGGTGATCGTCAGGCCACAGACCCAGACCGCGTAGCCGACAGCCGCCGCCGACTGCAGCACCGCGAGCAGGCCGAACGCCAGCGTGTAGCCGAGGATGAAGTCGCCCTTGCCCAGCGGCATCGACAGCAACCGCTCGAGCGTTCCCGTGCGCCGTTCCCGGAGAGTGGTGATGCTCGTGACCAGGAACATGACGATGAACGGGAACAGGGCGATCATCGCCGGGCCGACGGTGTCGAACACCGGGGTGTCCGAGAAGATCCAGGCGACCAGGCCGATCAGCAGGCTGGGCACGACGAGTAACAGCACGATGGTGCGCGGATCATGACGGATCTGGGTGAGTACGCGCCCGGCGGTGGCGAGCGTGCGGCGCGGGTTCACGAGTCGCCGGCTTCCCGGCCGGCCGGATCGGATGACGGATGGGCCGAAATCAGGGCGAGGAACGCCGCCTCCACGTCAGGGGTCCCGGTTGCGGAGAGCAGTCCGTCCGGGGTGTCGTCGGCGAGGACCTCGCCCTGCCGCATCAGGAGCAGCCGGTCGCAGCGGCTGGCCTCGTCCATCACATGGCTGGAGACGAGCAGGCTCGTCCCGGAGTCGGCCAGGCGGTGGAACAACGCCCACAACTCCACCCTGAGCACCGGGTCGAGGCCGACGGTCGGTTCGTCGAGCACAAGGAGCTCTGGCGAGCCGAGGAGGGCGCCGGCCAGGGACACTCGGCTGCGCTGCCCGCCGGAGAGTGACCCGGCCAGTTGGCCGGCGTTCGGGGCCAGGTCTGTCGCGTCGATCACCCGGTCGATGTCGTCCCGGGACGCCCCGAGCACGGCGGCGAAGTACTGGAGGTTCTGGCGCACGGTGAGGTCGTCGTACACGCTCGCATCCTGGGTGACGTAGCCGACCCGGCCGCGCAGCGATGCCGTGCCCGCGGCCCGGCCCAGCACGGTGACCGCGCCCGACTGCACGACCTGCACCCCGACGATCGAGCGCATCAGCGTGGTCTTCCCGCAGCCGCTCGGCCCGATCAGGCCGACGACCAGGCCGCGAGGCACGGTCAGGCTCAGGCCGTGCAGCACCGGCTGCTTTCCCCGGCGGGCATGCAGGTCGCGCACGACGACGGCCGGGGCGGATCTGTGCACCATGAGTGTCATTATTCGCCGCTCGGCAGTGGATGTCACGCTCCTCAAGCGGTGATTCTTGGAGTGTGGTGGGAAGTACATGGGAGCCTCAGGGCGCGCAGTTATGATGGGCGTGCATTGCAAGTCACGATGCCCCGGGCCTCTGCCCGCCCCGCCCAATCGCAAGGAGACGCTGCCATGGAATGGCTCATCCCGGTCCTCATCGTTGTTGCCCTCATTGCCATCATCGGGATCTACCTGTGGGCCACCTATAACTCCCTCGTCACCCTCAAGGTGCGCGTGGACGAGGCGTGGAGCGACATCACCGTGCAGCTGAAGCGGCGAGCCGACCTCATCCCCAACCTGATCGAAACGGTGAAGGGGTACGCGGCGCACGAAAAGTCAGTCTTCGAGAACGTCACCAAGGCCCGTGCCGAGACGCTGAGCGCTCAGGGGCCGGCCGACGCTGCCGCCGCCGAGAACCACATGCAGACCGCGTTGAAGAGCATCTTCGCCGTGGCCGAGGCCTATCCTCAGCTGCAGGCGAGCCAGAACTACCTTCAGCTGCAGGCCGAGCTTGTCGACACCGAAGACAAGGTTCAGGCCTCGCGCCGGTTCTACAACGGTGGCGTGCGCGAGCTGAACACGAAGATCCAGGTCTTCCCGAACAACCTCATTGCCCGCAACCTCGGCTTCACCCAGCGTGACTTCTTCGAGGTGTCCGACTCCGCCGCCATCGCGGAGCCGCCTCGCGTGCAGTTCTAACGGCGGGCGTCGATGTATAGCGCGATTGCGCGCAATAAGCGCAACACGGTCTTCATCATCATCTTGTTCCTGGCCATCATCACGGGCCTGGGCTGGCTCGCCAACGCCGTGTACGGCAATGGCGGCTACGGCATCCTGATCCTCACGATCGTGGTGGCGAGCGGTTACGCCCTCTTGCAGTACTTCATGGCGGGGCGCCAGGCGGTCGCGATGAGCGGCGGCATCCGGATCAACAGCAAGGCCGAGCACCCGCGGCTGTGGAACATCGTCGAGAACCTGTCGATCACGACCGGTACCCCGATGCCCGCGATCTATGTGATCAGCGACCCGGCGCCGAACGCGTTCGCCACCGGGCGCGACCCCGAGCACGCGATCGTCGCCGCGACCACCGGCCTGCTCGAGATCATGAATGACTCCGAACTCGAGGGAGTCATGGCGCACGAACTCGGCCACGTGCGCAACTACGACATTCGGCTGTCGATGGTGGTCTTCGGACTGGTCGTCGCCGTCGGCTTCATCTCGGACATGTTCCTGCGGATGGCGTTCTTCGGCCGCAACAAGAACAACAACGGCAACCCGGTCGTGATGGTGTTCGGCCTGGTCGCAATGGTCGTGGCGCCGCTGGTGGCAAGCATGGTTCAGTTGGCGGTCTCCCGGCAGCGGGAATACCTCGCCGATGCGACGAGCGCCCTGACCACCCGGCACCCCGACGCCCTCGCGAGCGCCCTGGCCAAGCTGGAAACCTACGGTCGCCCGATGCAGAAACAGAACTCATCGATGGCGCACCTGTGGATCAGCAACCCGCTGAAGCCGGGCATGATGGCGAAGCTGTTCAGCACGCACCCGCCGATCGAGGAGCGGATCGAGCGCCTGCACACCATGGGCCGCAAATTCTGACCTGATCACCCCCGGTGGTCGAGCTCGTCGAGACCCCGCGCCACCCCGTCCCCGAGCCTCGCCGCTAGCGCAGCTCGGCGGTCAGGCCCGCGGCGAGGTTGCCGCGCTCGACCACCTCGATCTCGTCGAGACCCTGCCAGGCCGCGGTCTCCTGGAGCACCGCGGCGAGGCGAGCGGCCGTGTCGGAGGGGGCATCCGGTTCGGACCAGGCGGCCTGCACCCGCAGCACGCCGGACTGCCGGTCATTTTTCAGATCGACCCGGCCGACGATCGTGTCGCCGAGCAGCACGGGCAGCACGTAGTAGCCGAACACCCGTTTGGGCTGGGGGGTGTAGATCTCGATCCGGTAGTGAAAGTCGAACAGCCGCAGGGCTCGTGCCCGCTCCCAGACGACCGGATCGAACGGGGAGAGCACGGCGGCGGCGTCCATCGAGCGGGGCAGCCTGGCGTCACGGTGCAGCCACGCGGCCTTGCTCGCGCCGTCCCAGCCGGCCACCTCCACCGGGATCAGTTCCCCGGCATCCTCCAGCTCGCGGATGCCGGCCAGCGCCGGCACGGACTTCAACCGAAAGTAGTCGGCGAAGTCCTTGGCCGTGCCGATGCCGTGTGCACGCGCCGCACGGCTGATCAGCTCCCGGTGAGCGGTGGCCGAGTCGACGCGGCGACCAAGCAACTCCGCGGGCAACACCTGTTCGGGCAGGCCGTAGACCCGCTCGAACCGTTGGCGACCGGCGCTCACCACGTCACCCCAGCGGAAGAGCACCTCCAGCCCGGTCTTCACGTCGGACCAGCCCCACCAGGGGCCGCTGCGCCTGTTCGCGTCGTGCTCGATGGCGCTGGCCGGCAAGGGTCCCTTGTCGGCGAGCTCGGCGAGCAGCCAGTCCAGCATCGGCCGGTTCCCCGCAGCCCAGCTGTCCGGTGCGCCGGCGGCCTGGTCACGGTAGTGCTGCATCCGCCAGCCGAACAGCGGCCAGCTATCCAGCGGGAGCAACGACGCCTCATGCGCCCAGTACTCGGTGAAGCGGGCCTCGCGGCCGCTGGTCAGGCGGTCCAGCTGGGCCTTGTCGTATCGGCCCAGACGGCTGAACGCCGGCAGGTAGTGGCTGCGCTCGAAGACATTCACCGAGTCGATCTGCAGCAGCTCGATCCGGTTGACCAGGGCATCCAGCTGGCGGATGCCGGGCGTCGCCGCCGATCTGCGGCCGAAGCCCTGAGCGGCCAGCGCAATGCGGCGGGCGAGGGTGGGGGAGACTGACTGGACCATCAGGATCGACCATACTGCTCGCATCCGTCGCCAGGCATTCACACGCCGTTCAGGCGGGAGTCCCACGCCGGTCCACTGCCGCTCCTAGTCTCACGATGACCAGTAACCCGGCACCCAACAGCGCGACACCTGCGTGCGGCCTGTCGCTGGTCCGACGGAGGACAACTTGATCACCACACGCACCCTGGTCGCCTCGCTGGCCGCCACGGCCGCCCTCGCCATCGGCCTGACCGGATGCTCCGGATCCGCCGCGGGCAGCGCCGCCACGACCGACGCCGCCACGGCGACGAGCCTGAGCGCGTTCGGCGACCTGCCTGCACTCGAGGCCGCGGCCAGGGCGGAGGGCGGACTCAACGTCATCGCCCTGCCGCGTGACTGGGCCAACTACGGCGCCGTACTCGACGCCTTCGCCCAGAAGTACCCCGAGATCACGATCAACGAGGCCTCGCCTGACGGCTCGAGCGCCGAGGAAATCCAGGCCGCGGACACCCTCAAGGGCCAGGACACCGCACCGGACGTCTTCGACCTCGGTCTGGCCGTCGCCCTCTCCAGCACCGACCGGTTCGCGCCGTACCAGGTGGCCACCTGGGCCGACATCCCCGACGCCCTCAAGGAGGCCAACGGACTGTACACCGGCGATTACGGCGGATACCTGGCCGTGGGCTACGACCCGGACGCGGTTCCGGCGCCGAAGAAGCTGAGCGATCTGCTCGGTGCCGCGTACAAGGGCAAGGTCACCATCAACGGCGACCCGACCCAGGCGGGGGCAGCCTTCGCCGCCGTCGGAATGGCGACGGTGCAGAACGACGGCACGGTCGATGACTTCCAGCCCGGTATCGACTTCTTCACGAAACTGAATGCGGCAGGCAACTTCGTCAAGATCGACCCGACGCCGGCAACCATCGCCTCGGGCGAGACCCCCGTCGTCCTCGACTGGGACTACCTCAACGTGGGCTACGGCAAGAAGCTCCAGGGCCAGCGCAACTGGAAGGTCGTTGTCTTCAGCGGCGCCGGCTACGCCGGGTACTACAACCAGGCCGTGAGCAAGGATGCCCCGCACCCCGCCGCCGCCCGGTTGTGGCAGGAATTCCTTTACAGCGACGAGGGCCAGAACCTGTGGCTCGCCGGCGGGGCGCGCCCGGTTCGTGCCGAGGCCATGACAGCCGCGGGCACCATCGACGCGAAACTGCTCGGTGCCCTTCCCGCGGCGCCGGCGGAAACCGTCGTCCCGACCAAGGAACAGAGCGCCGCGGGAGCCGCCCTGCTCGCAAAAAAGTGGGCCGCTGCTGTCCAGTAGGCTCCGCAGAACGGCAGCGGCCTTCGGGCTGCTGCCGTTTGCGGTCTATGTTCTCCTTTTTCTCGTCGTGCCGACCCTGATCGCCATCGGCACCGGCTTCTTCGACACGAGCGGCGCGTTCACGCTCGACACTGTCGCGGCCCTCGGCAATCCGGTGGTGCTGGATGCCTTCGCCAACTCGTTCGCTCTCTCCGCCCTGACCTCCGTCATCGGAGCACTCGTCGGCGCGGCCGCCTGCTACGGGCTGCTCGGTGCGCGGCCGGACGGGACCTTACGCACCGTGGTCGATTCTCTCAGCGGCGTGCTCGCCCAGTTCGGCGGGGTCATGCTCGCCTTCGCGTTCGTGGCCACCATCGGCATCCAGGGCATGGTCACGGTCATCCTGCGCGACAGCTTCGGCGTGGACATTTTCGCCGACGGCGTCTGGCTCTACGAGCTGCCCGGGCTCGTGCTGCCCTATCTCTACTTTCAGGTTCCGCTGATGATCATCACGTTCATGCCCGCACTCCAGGCGCTCAAGCCGACCTGGGCCGAGGCCAACGCGACCCTCGGTGGCAGCCGCGCCAGCTACTGGCTGCGCATCGCGGGTCCCGTGCTCGCCCCCTCCTTCCTCGGCAGCCTGTTGCTGCTGTTCGCGAACGCGTTCTCCTCCTACGCGACGGCCGCTGCGCTGACGAGCCAGGGGTCCCAGATCGTGCCGTTGCAGATCCGCTCCGCACTCACCAGCGAAACCGTGCTCGGCCGGGAGAACCTGGCCGGGGCGCTCGCGCTCGGAATGATCGTGGTGATGGTGGTCGTGATGAGCGGCTACTCGGCCCTCCAGGCCCGCGCCGCCAGGTGGCAGCGATGACCGCGGCCCAGGAGACACGGAGCCCGGTGCTGCACGGCACCCGTCCGGGCCCGGTCGCGCCGGGCGGCGTCGCGCACGCACCGTCCCGTGCCGCCCGGGCAGCGATCCTGGGGACGATCGGCCTGCTCTTCCTGCTGCCCATCGTCGCCATGGTCGAGTTCACCCTGCGTAAGGGTCTCGGCGGCGGGTATGACGCCTCGCGCTGGGTCGCGCTGGCCCAGGACGGCCTGACCGGTCAGTACCGGCAGGTTCTGGTTGCCCTCGGCAACTCGGTCGCCCTGGCCGTCGGCACGGTGCTGATCGTGCTCCTGCTGCTCGTGCCCACCCTGCTGCTGGTGCACATCCGTTTTCCCCGACTCCGCCGGGTGCTGGAGTTCGTCTGCATCCTGCCGATCAGCATTCCGGCGATCGTGCTCGTGGTCGGCCTGGCCCCGGTCTACTCGCTGCTCTCCCGGCTCGCCGGCAGCGGGGTCTGGACCCTCGCCTTCGCCTACGGTATCACCGTGCTGCCCTACGCCTACCGGGCCATCCAGGCCAACCTCGACGGCGTCGACGTGCGCACCCTCAGCGAGGCGGCCCGCACCCTCGGTGCCGGCTGGGGGAGCGTGCTGTTCCGGGTGCTCGTGCCCAACCTCCGCCGCGGCATCCTGGCCGCCGCTTTCATCGCGGTCGCCGTCGTGCTCGGCGAGTTCACGATCGCGTCGCTGCTCAGCCGGGTGAACCTGCAGACCGCCCTCGTCGTGGTCAGCAAGTCCGACCCGTACACGGCCGTGATCCTGTCCCTGCTCGCCCTGATCTTCGCGTTCCTGCTGCTGCTCCTGATCGGTCGCCTCGGCGCCGAACGCACCCGCCCGCGACGACGACGCCCCATCGGAGGCCAACCATGACCCGTACCACCGTCAGCACCACGAAGGCACCCACGACCGCGAACCCGGGAATGGCGCCCGCGGCCAGGCGCGGGACCGTCGTCGAATTCTCGGGCGTCTCAAGGCAATTCGGCGAACATCGGGCGCTGGCCGGATTTGACCTCACCCTGCACGCCGGCGAGCTCGTCGCCCTGCTCGGTCCGAGTGGCAGCGGCAAGACGACGGCCCTGCGGGCGCTCGCGGGGCTCGAATCGGCGGATGCCGGCACCATCCTCATCGACGGTGTCGACGTGTCGACCCTGCCGACGAGCCGGCGCGACATGGGCATGGTCTTCCAGTCCTACTCCCTGTTCCCGCACCTGACCGCGGGCGAGAACGTCGAGTTCGGGTTGCGGATGCGCGGGGTGGTCGGCCGGGATCGCCGCCGTCGCGCCGCGGACGCACTGGCCCTGGTCGGGCTCGACGCCCACTACGACCGGTTCGCGCACCAGCTCTCCGGGGGCCAGCAGCAACGCGTCGCACTGGCCCGCGCCCTGGTCACCGAGCCGCGGGTGCTCCTGCTCGACGAGCCGCTCTCCGCACTCGACGCCAAGGTGCGGGTCGGACTGCGCGAAGAGATCCGGAGGATCCAGACCGACCTGGGCATCACGACCCTGTTCGTGACGCACGACCAGGACGAGGCGCTCGCCGTCGCCGACCGGGTCGCCGTGATGCGTGACGGCCGGATCGAGCAGGTCGGCACGCCGGAGGACCTCTACTGCCGCCCGGCCTCTCCGTTCATCGCGGACTTCGTCGGCCTGAGCAACCAGCTCGCCGGTCTCGTGCGCCACGGGTTCGCCGAGGTGTACGGCGCAAAGCTGCCGCTCGTCGACCCGTCACAGGGCGACGGGGCCGTGCTGGTCGCGGTGCGCCCGGAGGACCTCGAACTGGCCGGAGACGGACCGGACGGGGTGGGGCCGACCGGTGTCGTGGTCGCGACGAGCTTCCACGGCTCGCTCCGCCGCACCCGGGTGCGCCTCGGCGACGGCGTCGTGGTGTCCGTGCAACACGGAGTGCAGGTGCGCACCGTTCCCGGCGAGAGGATTCGGTTACGCTTCTGCGGCACGCCGGTCTCGGTCGACGCGGTCGGGATTCCCGGCCAGCGGGTCATGCACGGCGGCGAATACGGGAATGCCTAGAATGATTCGGTGACTGAATCCACGGGAAAGCCAGGCTGGGGGGCGCTGTTGTCCGGGCGCAAACGGCGCGCGGACGCACCGATCCCGAACGGGATCGACGAGAACATTCCCGCCGGCATCCGCCTCGCCGGCGCGTGGTCCTGGCGGCTGATCGCGATCGGCGCGGCGATCGCGGTCTTCCTCTTTGTTGTCGTGCAACTTCGGCTCATCGTCATCCCCCTGCTCGTCGCCGTGCTGCTCTCCTCCCTGCTCGTGCCGTTGGTCAGCTTCCTCGTGCGGCACAAATGGCCCAAGGGCCTCGCCGTCGCGCTCTCCCTACTGGGCACCCTGGCGGTCCTCGGCGGTCTCGTCACCCTGGCTGCCACCCAGATCGCGGTCGGCACGACGGGACTGAGCACGAGGCTCGCGACCTCGTACGCCGGGCTCAAGGACTTCCTGCTCGCCTCGCCGCTGCACCTGACCGAACCACAGATCAACGACTACCTGCAGCAGGCGTGGACGGCCATCCAGGCGGACAGCGCGATCTTCGTCAGCGGGGCGCTTTCGGTGGGTTCCTCCCTCGGGCACCTCCTGACCGGGTTGCTCCTGACGCTGTTCAGCCTGCTCTTCATCCTGATCGACGGGGCCGGGATCTGGGCCTGGGTCGTGCGGATCTTCCCCCGTCGGGCCCGCGCCGCCGTCGCCGGTGCGGGAGCGGCCGGTTGGGAGACGCTGGGCAACTTCGCCAAGGTGCAGATTCTGGTCGCCTCGATCGACGCCGTCGGCATCGGCGTCGGGGCGGCGTTGCTCGGGGTGCCGCTCGCGGTGCCGATCGGCGTGCTTGTCTTCCTCGGATCCTTCATCCCCATCGTCGGCGCCGTCGCGACCGGCGCGGTGGCCGTCGTGATCGCCCTGCTCTTCAACTCCTGGCCGATCGCTCTGGCCATGCTCGGTGTCGTGCTGCTCGTGCAGCAGATCGAGGGCCACGTGCTGCAGCCCTTGATCATGGGCACGGCCGTCAAGGTGCACCCGCTTGGCGTGGTGCTGGTCGTCGCCGCAGGGTCGCTGCTCGCCGGCATCCCCGGCGCGCTGTTCGCCGTGCCGATCGCGGCGGTGCTCAACGTCATGATCAACTTCATCCACCGCGGCACCTGGCGTACCGCGTTCACGGACACGGCCGCGTCGACCACTTCACCGCTCTGGCAGACCGTGCCGCAAAGCCGACCTGGATTCCACCCGAACGAGAGCGCCGCCCATGACTAACGTTTCACTCGTCGGCCCCACCCTGGTCGACTTCGAGGCGGCGCGCGCCGTCGTCGCGACCGTGGCCAAGGTCACCCCGATGGAGAGCTCCCGCTACCTCAGCGAGGTGCTCGGCTCGACCGTTCACCTCAAGTGCGAGAACCTGCAGCGCACCGGGTCGTACAAGCTCCGCGGGGCCTACAACCGGCTTTCCCAGCTGACCGACGAGGAGAAGTCACACGGGGTCGTTGCCGCGTCGGCAGGGAACCACGCCCAAGGCGTCGCCTTCGCGGCCCGTGAGCTGGGCATCAAGGCCACCATCTTCATGCCGGTGGGGGTTGCCCTGCCCAAGCTCCAGGCCACCCGCGACTACGGGGCGCACGTCATCCTGCGCGGCAACACCGTCGCCGAGCCGCTGCTGGCGGCCGCGGCCTACGCTATCGAGACCGGAGCGATCCTGATCCCTCCGTTCGACCACCCGGATGTCGTCACCGGTCAGGGCACGCTCGGTCTGGAGATCCTCGACCAGGTCCCCGACCTCGACACCGTGATCGTGCCCATCGGCGGCGGCGGTCTGGTGTCCGGGGTCGCGAGCGCGCTCAAGCAGCGTGCCGCGCGTGAGGGGCGCACGATCCGGGTGATCGGCGTGCAGGCCGAGAACGCCGCGGCGTACCCGCCCTCGCTGGCCGCCGGGATGGCCACCGAGATCGTGATCTCCCCGACGATCGCCGACGGCATCGCGGTGGCCAAGCCCGGGCTGCTCAACTTCCAGATCGTGCGCGACATGGTCGACGAGATCGTGACCGTCACCGAGGACGACACCGCACGGGCGCTGCTCGTGCTGCTCGAGCGCGCCAAGCTCGTGGTCGAGCCGGCCGGCGCGGTCGCCGTGGCGGCGATCCTGGCCGGGAAGATCACCGCGTCGGGGCCGACGGTCGCGATTCTCAGCGGCGGCAACATTGACCCGCTGCTGATGCAGCGGGTGATCAGCCACGGCCTCGCGGCATCCGGCCGGTACCTGACCCTGCGGATCATGCTGCCCGACCGTCCGGGTCAGCTCGCACGCATCTCCGAGCTGCTCGCGGAGGCACACGCCAATGTGATCGAGGTGTTGCACACCCGGCACGGGGTCGGGCTGCAGATTAGCGAGGTCGAGCTCAACGTGAGCGTCGAGACCCGCGGACCGGAGCACCGTCAGCACGTCGTCGACGTGCTTCGCTCGGCCGGGTACGACCCGCAGAGCGACTAGCCAGGGACTCGCGCTGCACCGAGTGAGCCTCTTTCTTAGGCCCGCTCAGGCCCGCTCGGGCCCCCTTAGGCCCGCTTGGTCCCCTTGGGCAGCCGGGGAATCGGCCGGTTTCGTCGCGGAGTCGGAGCCACCGTGTGGAGGGGGTCTCGACGGGCTCGACCACCGGGGTGCTCGACCACCGGGGTGCTCGACCCCCAGGGTGCGCTCGCGGCCCGCGTTTGCGCTCGGGGCGCGCGGTCTACGGTGCGCCCGCTTCCCGGAGGCGCGCCGCGAGGGTTCGTCGGGTCGAGTCTGTCGAGTTGCGGGAGCGCTTCGCGCCCGGGTGATGCGCGAAAGCCTCCGCTTTCTTCGGAGACCGCTAGTTGCCGGCCCAGGTCTCGACGAGAAGGATCTCCACTTTGATTTCCTTGCCGTTCGGCGTGGCGTACGCCGTGCTCGCGCCTTCCTTCAGGCCGATGATCGCGGAGCCGAGGGGGCTCTGCTCGCTGAACACGTCCAGGTCGCTTCCGCCGGCGATCTCGCGGCTGCCGATCAGGAAGCGGGTTTCGTCTCCCGCGATCGTCGCGGTGACGACCGTGCCGGGCTCGACGATGCCGTGGCTCTCGGGCGCACTGCCGACCTCGGCGTGGCGCAGCAACAGGACCAGGGTGCGGATGCGCGCCTCCTGCTTGCCCTGCTCGTCTTTGGCGGCGTGGTAGCCGGAATTCTCCTTGAGGTCGCCCTCTTCGCGTGCGGACTCGATCTTCTTGGCGATCTCGACCCGTCCGACGGTGCTCAGATCCTCCAGCTCGGCGGCCAGACGGTCGTAGGCCTCCTGAGTCAGCCAGGTGACCGTTGTGGGGATAGTCATGGGTTCTCCTCCTCGTTCGCGTAGTGCGTGAGCGACCCGCAGGGTCTACCTGCGGCTATACAACGGACGCCCCGACGTATTACGTCAGGGCGAAGTCACCAGTCTAGGTCAGCCAGCACCGGTAAATCAATCCGGTATTGCTCTGCTCGCTCGTGCGGACAAGCTCGGTGAAAGCCCGCGAATACAGGTTGCTCGGCGGCAGGTCGATCACCTTCCAGCCTACGACCGTGAAGCTCTCGTTCAGGGCCTCCACCGCGCAACTCGCCGAACGGCCGACGGGGATCGATGCTTCGAAGGTGACGCTCACGCTGTTCTCATCGATGATGCTGTGCCCGATGTCCCTGGTCTCCAGCAGGGGTTTCGACCCGCCCAGCCCGATCCAGACGACCCCGCCCACCAGCACGGTGAGCAGGGTTCCGGCGCCGATCCAGAGCAGTCGACGGTCGCGGAGCCCCCGTCCGGGCGCGCGACCGTACCGGGAGTCGAGGTTGCTGTTCAGGGCCACGGGGGATCCACACTCACTGTTCACCGATTAGTCTTATCTCAAGGCTATCGGGCAATTCGGAGGAGTTTGATGACACTGCGACTCTTGGCGGTGCACGCCCATCCCGACGACGAGTCGAGCAAGGGTGCGGCCACCTACGCGTACTATCGGAGCCTCGGCGCCGAGGTGATGGTGCTCAGCTGCACCGGGGGCGAGCGCGGCAGCATCCTCAACGATGAGATGGTCGGCCACGCCATGGCCGAGCGGGACCTATCCGGACTCCGCCGGCTGGAGATGAGGGCCGCGCAGGACCACCTCGGCGTGCAGCACCGCTGGTTGGGCTACGAGGACTCCGGCATGGATGACGACGGCTCGGTCCCCGCGAACTCGTTCGCCGCGATCCCGTTGGAGATCTCGGCAGAGCCGGTCGTGCGCGTGATCCGCGACTTCCGGCCGCACGTGCTCATCACCTACGACGAGAACGGCGGCTACCCGCACCCCGACCACATCCGCTGCCACGGGGTGTCGATGGAGGCCTATCGGGCCGCGGCCGACCCGGCCAGGTACCCGGATGCCGGTCCTGCCTGGCAGGTCGACAAGCTGTACTACGACCGGATTTTCAACCTCGAGCGGGTCGACGCCATGTTCCTCGAACTGAGCGTCACCGAGCCGGAATCCCCGCTGCTGGAGCCGCTCGGCGAGGCACGCGAGTGGATGAAGAACTACCCGAAGCTGGCCACGACCCACGTTCCGGTCGGCGACTTCCTCGAAGCGCGGGACGCGGCCCTCCGTTCGCACGCGAGCCAGGTGTCGCCGGGCAGCAGCTTCTTCTTCTGGCCGAACGACCTCATTCGCCAGGCCTGGCCGTACGAGGACTTCCAACTCGTTGAATCGAAAGTTGACACCGACATGCCAGAATCCGATCTCTTCGCCGGCGTGCAGGAGGATTCGTGACCGCGCTCCTGCTCGCTGGGCCGGTCGCCGGCTTCGTTCTCGCCAATACCCCGCCGCCCGAGTTCAATCCCGAGACGGTGACGCCGGGGCCGGCCGGCTTCGTCGCGATCTTCTTCGTCGCCGCCATGGTCGTGGTGTTGGCACTGGACCTGAACCGCCGCGTCCGCCGGAACACCTACCGGGCAGAGATCAAGGAACGTCTCGCGGCCGAGATCGCTGCGAATGCAGCCGCGGCAGACGCCGGCGTGACCACCGATGGTGATGCGGACAGTCAGGGTACGCCGACCACGTAGCGCTCCCGGTCAGGGGTAGAGCGGGTGGGTCGCGATGATCAGGATGGCGATCCAGTGGCAGAGGAACGCCACCACGGTCAGGCTGTGGAAGATCTCGTGGAAGCCGAAGACCCCGGGAACCGGGTTGGGCTTCTTCATGCCGTAGACCACGGCGCCAACGGAGTAGCACAGGCCGCCGATCATGATCAGGGTCATCATCGCCGCGTTCGCCTGGAAGAAATCGACGATGAACATGAGCGCGCCCCAGCCGAGCGCCAGGTAGAGCGGAACGTACAGCCAGCGCGGCGCGTGGATCCAGAAGACGCGGAAGGCGATCCCGAGGATCGCGCCTCCCCAGACCAGGGAGAGCAGCAGGATCGACTTGGCCGGCGGCAGCGCGAGCACCGCGATCGGCGTGTACGAGCCGGCGATCAGCAGGAAGATGTTCGCGTGGTCGATGCGCTTGAGCACGATCCGGGTCATCGGTTTCCAGTTGAACCGGTGGTACAGGGCCGAGTTGCCGAAGAGGAGCATCGAACTCAGCACGAAGACGAATGAGCTCCACTTTGCCGCGTCGCCCTGGGCGAGCACGAGCAGAACGATTCCGGCGATGATCGTGACCGGGAATGTACCCGCATGGATCCAGCCCCGCCAGGTGGGCTTGACATCATCCGTGTGGGGAGTGTCTTCCTCCATCAGCGGCAGGTTGGGAATGTCGTCCTCGGTGGCCATGTTGTCAGAATACGACAGAGCACATGCCCGCTGCGGCACGCGAGCGCCAATGTGGGCTACCGTGAACGTTGTGCGAAAGCGGCAAATTCCCTGGGCGCGGGGCATCCTCTACGGGTTGTACCAGCGTCGTCTTCGTCGCGGGCTGAATCCGGCCGTGCTGCCGGGCCATGTGGCAATGATCATCGACGGAAACCGGCGTTGGGCCAAGCAGCTCGGCTTCGATTCGGCGGCCCACGGGCACCGGGCCGGGGCCGCGAAGATGCTCGAGTTCCTCACCTGGTGCGACGACCTCGGCATCTCGGTGGTCACGCTCTATCTGCTCTCCTCGGACAACCTGACCAACCGGGAGAGCGAAGAGCTCTCCGAGCTGTCGAAGATCATCGCCAAACTCGCGGAGGAGCTCTCCCGTTACCGGGACTGGCGGGTTCAGCAGGTCGGTAACAAGACCGGGTTGCCCGAGGACCTCGTTGCGGCGCTGGACGCCGCGGAGGCGCGCACCGCGCGTAAGAAGGGGCTGCACATCAACCTCGCGGTCGGCTACGGCGGCCGCTCGGAGATCACCGACGCGATGCGCAGCATCGTCGGCGCACACCTCGAGAGCGGCGGCACACTCGCCGACCTCGCCGAGACCCTCACCCCCGACCTGATCGGCGCGCACCTCTACACGGGCGGCCAGCCCGACCCCGACCTGGTCATCCGCACCTCAGGCGAACAACGGATCAGCGACTTCATGCTCTGGCAGAGCGCGCACAGCGAGTTCTACTTCGTCGAGGCCCTCGGGCCGGACCTGCGCCAGGTCGACTTCCTCCGCGCCCTCCGTGACTTCGCCAAACGCCAGCGCCGGTTCGGCAGCTAGGAGCCTGATGGACGCCATCGACCGGTTCGCGGAGGGCTTCCTCGAGGAGCCCGGCTACCTCGACTACGCCCGGGTCGGACCGATGTCCGCGGCCGTCGTCGCCGAAACGCTCGGTCAGGCCGAAGTGCTCTCCAGGGCCCGCTACGGCAGCCTCGACCACCTGCACGAGCAGGATGCGCGGTTGCGCGCCGCGGTTGCGCACGCGACCGGCTTCCGGGCCGACCAGGTCGTCTGCGAGCCGAACACCACCACCGGCATCATGCAGGCCATGTTCGGCCTGACCGGGGGCGTGCTCCTCTCCCCGAATGATTTCCCGACCGTCCCGTTCGCCGCCGTGCGCGCCGCCGAGGCGCTGCGTGTGGTCGAGCCGGTCTGGCTGGCCACCGAGCACGGCAGGGTCACACCGGGGGAGATCAGGGAGCAGCTCACCCCCGCCATCGTCGCGGTCGCGGTCTGCCTCGTTGACTCCCGCACGGGCCACCGGGTCGACCTGGACGGCATCCGCCAGGTCATCGGCGACCGTCTGCTCATCGTCGATGCCATCCAGGGTTTCGGGGTCATCGACGCGCCCTACGAGGCGGCGGATGTCGTCGCCTCCGGCGGTCAGAAGTGGACCAGGGCCGGCTGGAGTACCGGGTTTCTCGCTCTCAGCGACCGGGCCGTTGAGCGACTCGTGCCGGTGTTCTCCGGCTTCGCCGGAACGGATACCGCCGAGCCGTGGGACGAGGTGTTGCCGCCGAGCCGGAGTGCCAACGCATACCGGGTGAGCAACGGTGACCCGATCGCTCAGGCGCGCTTCGCCACCGCCCTCGAGGATATCGCCGGGTTCGGCATCGCCAGCATCGAGGCCGCGGTCGCGGTGAACGTGTCGGAGATCATCGATCTGGCCGACGAGTTCGCCATCCCGGTGGTGTCCTCACGCGACGAGCGCGAACGTGCGGGAATCGTTGTGCTCGAACCCGCCCGGGCGCAGCTGACGATGCTGACCGCGGCGCTCCACAACCACGGTGTGACGGCCACCACCAGGGACGGCACGGTGCGGCTCAGCGCCCACGCGGTGCTCTCGGTCGACACGGTCGACATGCTCCGCGGGGCGTTCACCTCGTATGCCTCCGCGGCAATCTACTGACCGCGCCACGGACCGCGGCGTCGCCGTCCGGGTGACGGATTGGTTACCGTCTGATATCGATGGGCGTGTCGTACTTCCCATGGAACCGTTAGGAAAGTAGCGTCACATCCATCAGGTATGGCGCCTGATCGAGTCGGCCACATAAGTACGGCTCGAGAACCTCGTGGCCGCTCGCCAACACAATCCGCGCCTTTCGAGGCCGGGGTGGGAGTGACTGTGACCGCTCATCAGACCGACCAAAAAGGTTCGCCCCGGAGCAATCAGGGTGTCGAACAAGCCGAATGCACCTACGTACTCGACACCTCAGTCCTGCTGTCCGATCCCAAGGCCATTTTTCGCTTCGCCGAGCACTCGGTCGTGCTCCCCGTTGTCGTGATCGCCGAGCTCGAGGCCAAGCGGAACGACCCGGAGATCGGGTACTTCGCTCGCCAGGCACTGCGCCTCCTCGACGAGTTGCGGGTCAAGCACGAACGGCTCGATTTTCCGATCCCGGTCGGTGACGGCGGTAGTCTCCGGGTCGAGCTGAACCACTCCAACATGTCGGTGCTTCCGTCCGGCCTGCAACTCGGGGACAACGACTCCCGCATCCTGGCCGTGGCGATGAACCTGGCCAATGACGGCCTCAACGTGACCGTCGTCTCGAAGGACCTTCCGCTGCGGGTCAAGGCGGCCTCGATCGGCCTCCTCGCCGACGAGTACCGACACGAGCTTGCGGTCGATTCCGGCTGGACCGGAATGGACGAGATCACCCTCGGGTCCAACCAGATCAGCGACCTCTACGAGAAGGAGGTCATGCACACCCGTCTCGTGCAGGACATGCCCATCAACACGGGACTGGTCATCCACTCCGACCGCGGCTCCGCGCTCGGCCGGGTCACCGGCAAGGGCGAGATGAAGCTCGTGCGCGGCGACCGGGACGTCTTTGGGCTGAAGGGCCGTTCGGCGGAGCAGCGCCTGGCCATCGACCTGCTGCTCGACCCGGAGATCGGCATCCTGTCGCTCGGGGGGCGAGCCGGTACGGGGAAGTCGGCGCTCGCCCTCTGCGCCGGCCTCGAGGCCGTGCTCGAGCGCCAGCAACACCGCAAGATCATGGTCTTCCGGCCGCTGTACGCCGTCGGCGGTCAGGAGCTCGGTTACCTTCCCGGCGACGCGAACGAGAAGATGAGCCCGTGGGCCCAGGCGGTCTTCGACACGCTCGGGGCGATCGTGTCAGAGAACGTGCTCGAGGAGGTGCTCGAACGCGGCATCCTCGAGGTGCTGCCGCTCACCCACATCCGGGGCCGGTCGCTGCACGACGCGTTCGTCATCGTGGACGAGGCACAGTCCCTGGAGCGGAACGTGCTCCTCACGGTGCTCAGCCGGATCGGACAGAACTCACGGGTCGTGCTGACCCACGACGTCGCCCAGCGGGACAACCTCCGGGTCGGCCGCTTCGACGGGGTGGCCTCCGTGATCGAGACGCTGAAGGGGCATCCGCTCTTCGCACACATGACTCTCACCCGCTCGGAGCGGAGCGCGATCGCCGCCCTGGTCACCGAGATGCTCGAGGGCAACGAACCGGGCTAACGCCCACCGCGGAGTGATCGCCCGTTCCAGCCTGGACAGCCAGGCGGAACGGGCGATTCGGGCCGGAGAACGGCGAGGAGGCTACCGAGCCTGCGGCGGACGCGTCATGCTGAGCACGTCGAGGGCAACGTCGAGCTGCTCGAGGGTGACCTCGCCGCGGTCGACAAAGCCGAGGTCGATCACCGATTCGCGTACCGTCATGCCCTGCGCCACCGAGTGCTTGGCGACCTTCGCGGCGGCCTCGTAGCCGATCACCCGGTTGAGCGGGGTGACGATCGCGGGCGAGGACTCGGCCAGCGCGCGGGCACGCTCAAGGTTCGCGGTCAGGCCGTCAATGGTCTTGTCGGCGAGCACGCGGGTCGCGTTGGAGAGCAGCCGGATCGACTCGAGCAGCGCGGTGCCCATCACGGGGATGGCCACGTTCAGTTCGAAAGAGCCGGACGCTCCGGACCAGGCGATGGTGGCGTCGTTGCCGATGACCCGCGAGCAGACCATGAGCACGGCCTCGGGGATGACCGGGTTGACCTTGCCGGGCATGATCGACGAGCCAGGCTGCAGGTCGGGGATGTGCAGCTCGCCGAACCCGGCGTTCGGGCCGGAACCCATCCAGCGGAGGTCGTTGCAGACCTTGGTGAGGCTGACCGCGATGGTGCGCAGGGCGCCGGATGCGTCGACGAGCCCGTCGCGGTTGGCCTGCGCCTCGAAGTGGTCGCGGGCCTCGGTCACGGGCAGTTCGGTCTCTTCGACGAGCATCTCGATCACGAGCTGCGGGAAGCCGGCCGGTGTGTTGATGCCGGTGCCGACCGCGGTGCCGCCGAGCGGAACCTCGGCGACCCGGGGGAGTGCGGTGCGCACGCGCTCGATGCCGAGCCGCATCTGGCGCGCGTAACCGCCGAACTCCTGGCCGAGGGTGACCGGGGTGGCATCCATCAGGTGCGTGCGGCCGGCCTTCACCGCGCCGGCCCAGAGCTCGGCCTTCGCCTCGAGGGCGACGGCGAGGTGGTCGAGGGACGGGATGAGGTCGTCGATCAATGCGCTGGTCACCGCGATGTGCACGGAGGTGGGGAACACGTCGTTCGAGGACTGGGAGGCGTTCACGTGGTCGTTGGGGTGCACCGGGCGGCCGAGAGTGCGGCTGGCGAGGGTGGCGAGCACCTCGTTCATGTTCATGTTCGAGGAGGTTCCGCTACCGGTCTGGTACACGTCGATCGGGAACTCGGCGTCGTACCGGCCGGTGGCCACCTCGTCGGCGGCCGCGGCGATCGCGTTCGCGATGTCCGCGTCGAGAACTCCGAGGCGGGCGTTGGCCAGGGCCGCGGACTTCTTGATCCGGGCCAGGGCCGCGATCTGCGCCGGCTCCAGCACGGAGCCGGAGATGGGGAAGTTTTCGACGGCACGCTGAGTCTGTGCGCCGTACAGGGCGTGGGCGGGAACCCGGACCTCGCCCATCGTGTCGTGTTCGATCCGGAAGCCGGCTTCAGCGGTCTTGTCCACCACGGTGTGTATTACCTTTCGATTGTCAGACGGGGAGCGGGGAAAGCGTCAGGGTGCGGCGACCACGCGGCGGGGCTGCGGGTTCAGACTGAGCCGACGACGATGTCGGGCACGGCCCGGCCCTCGAGCAGCCGGTAGTTCGCCCCGACGATAGCCAATGTACCTTCTGCGACCGCGTCGCTGATCATCTCCGAACGCTCGAGCAGCTCGGTGACGGTGTCGCGCAGGTGCTCACGGCCCACGGCGAGGGCGTCGATGGTGTGCGGGTCGATCGGCTTCGTGTCCGGCACCCCGCTCACCCGGCGCACGGCCGGCACGATCTTCTCGATGATCTGCGCGATGTGCACGGGCAGCGCGCCGGCGTCCGGCGCCTGCGAATCGATGGCGGCACGCACTGCTCCGCAGCCGTCGTGACCGAGCACGAGGATCAGCGGCACGCGCAGCACCGCCACCGCGTACTCCAGTGAGCCGAGCACGGAATCGGAGATGACCTGGCCGGCGTTGCGCACCACGAACAGGTCCCCGAGGCCCTTGTCGAAAATGATCTCCGCAGCCAGGCGTGAATCGCTGCAGCCGAAGAGGGCCGCGTCGGGAGTCTGTTCGACGGCGATTTCGGCCCGCCGGTCCACGTCCTGCCGCGGATGCCGGGGCTCACCGCTCACGAAGCGTTCGTTGCCCCGCTGGAGCTCACGCCATACCTTGGCCGGCGTGGAGGTCGAGTCGTCGTTCCCTGTCATTCCTGGCCTCCCGTGGCGCCGGTGCTGTTGGTGGTGATCTGGGCGGCCAACACGCCGGCCAGCTCGTCGAACTCGGTTTCGGACGCGGTGCCGACGAGCAGGTAGACGCTCGTTCCGGCCTCGGTGACCAGGGCGTAATCGAAGTTACCGCGGTCGTTCTCCGGGGCCGTGTTGCGGTAGACGTCCCAGCGGACGCCGTCGATGAGCCGCGTATCGGCCGGCGGGGCATTCTTCAGCCGAGCGGAAACCCAGGACGGGTTCGCGCCGAGGCCCTGGGTCAGCCCGATGAACTGGTTGCCCTTGGTGAGCAGGCCGATGTACCAGGACGGGATCTTGTCGGAACCGCCGGCGCGCCATTGGGCGGCGTTTGACCGCCAGCCGTCGGGGAGCTCCGGCACCAGCAGCGGTTCGTCGATGCCGGTCTGCAGCTGCGCGGCCACCGAGGCGAAATCGACCGGGCGATCCAGCGGGGCCTCGCTGCGCGGCACGAGCAACACGAGCACGAGCACGGCGGCCACGGTCACCAGCAGGGACAGCACCAGGTTGTTCACGGTCTTGCGAGCCCGATAGACGCGGGAGTTCTCGGCCAGCCTGATCCGGGTCTCCTCCGGTGTCTCCGGGCGGCCGAGTTCGGCGACGACGCGGGGCGGGCGTTTGGCGGCGCTCATCC
Source organism: Cryobacterium sp. PH31-AA6 (assembly GCF_030063195.1). Lineage (GTDB taxonomy): Bacteria > Actinomycetota > Actinomycetes > Actinomycetales > Microbacteriaceae > Cryobacterium. The sequence goes on along the minus strand of NZ_JASISS010000003.1, from coordinate 135,451 downwards.
GGCGGTTGCGGCGGTGTCGGTCTGGCCGGCGCGCGCGGCGTCCAGCCTCGCCTTGGCACCGATCAACCACTCCTCGCAGCGGCGGGCGAGTGCTTCGCCGCGTTCCCAGAGTGCGAGCGACTCCTCGAGGGTGGCGGCTCCCTGCTCGAGGGCGTTCACCACGCGCACGAGTTCGTCCCTGGCCTGTTCGTAGCTCAGAGCGGAAAGGTCGTCTGCTGGCGAGGTCATGGAATCCATTCTATTTCGACGCAATCAGGTCGGCGGTCTCGTCGGCGGTGTCGCCCGGCTCGCCGTCCGCGATGGCCGACACGGTGCCGTCGGCCAGGGTGATCAGGAGTTTCGTGGTGGGCGGGGCCAGTTCGGGGCGGCGGAGCACATGGCCGTCGGGGAGCTGCACGATGGCGTAGCCCCGGTCGAGCGTTCCCTGGGGCGAGAGGGCGCGCAGTTGGGACCGCAGGTCGACGATCGTGGCGTCCGCCCGTTCCACCGCCCGGTCGACGAGTTCGGTGCCGCGCGCGACGTAGCGGGTGAGGTCTTCGGCGCGGGAGTCGATGATCCAACCACGGGAGCTCAGCACGGGCCGGGAGCGAAGCTGGCCGATCCGGTCAATTTCGGTGGCGATGATGCCGGTCAGTCGCGTGCTGATCCGGGCTCGGGCCTGCTGCACCCGGTTGAGCTCGTCGGAGACGTCGGGTACGACGCGCTTGGCGGCATCCGTCGGCGTCGACGCGCGAAGGTCGGCGACCTCGTCGAGCAACGGCCGGTCGGCTTCGTGGCCGATCGCGCTGACCAGCGGGGTGACACAGGCCGCGGCCGCGCGAACCACCTTCTCGTCGCTGAAGCCGAGCAGGTTCTGGAAGTCCCCGCCGCCGCGGGCCACGATGATCACGTCGACCTCCGGGTCGGCGTCGAGTGCCTGGATGGCCGCGGTCACCTCGTTCACCATCCGGTCGCCCTGCATCGCGGCATGGTTGACCCGGAATTTCACCGCCGGCCAGCGCAGCTGGGCGTTGCGGATGACGTCCTTCTCCGCATCGGAATCCTTGCCGGTGACCAGGCCGATGCAGTGGGGGAGGAATGGGAGGGGCGATTTGCGGGAGGCGTCGAAGAGTCCCTCGCCGGCCAGCTGTTTGCGCAACCGTTCGAGCCGTTCGAGCATGTCGCCGAGGCCAACGTGGCGAAGCTCGAACACCTGCATGGTGAGCGTGCCGCCCTTGATCCAGTAGTTGGGTTTGACCAGTGCGATCACCCGGTCACCCTGCTTGAAGTCGTCGGTGAGCCTGGCCTTGACAGAGGACCAGACCGTGAAACCCACGGTGGCATCCTCGGCGAGGTCTTTGAGCTTGCCGTAGACGTTGCCGCCGCTGACGCCCCACTGGGTGATCTCGCCCTCGACCCACGCGGTGCCGAGCCGTTCGATGTAGCCGCGGATCTTATTCGCGAGCAGCGCGACCGGCCACGGGGTCTCCACGGTGGGCGGTGCATCCTGCATCAATCGTTCCTCCCACAGCAGTCCGGCGCCGCACGCTTAGACTGTCAGCGTGACTAATCGTACGGATCTGCCCGTAATCGGCCTTGGCATGCCACGTATTCCGAGCAAACGCAACAGGCTCAAGGATACCCCCGTCAATGGGCAGAAGCGGGTGTTGCTGGCCGCCCCGCGCGGCTACTGTGCCGGCGTGGACCGCGCCGTGATCGCCGTGGAGAAGGCACTCGACCTGTACGGCGCGCCCGTTTATGTGCGCAAGCAGATCGTGCACAACGTGCACGTCGTCTCCGAGTTGGAGAAGAAGGGCGCCATCTTCGTCGAGGAAGTCGACGAGGTGCCGTCCGGCGCCCACATCGTCTTCAGCGCCCACGGCGTTTCTCCGGCGGTCGTCAACGCCGCTGCGGACCGTGGCCTGCTCGCCATCGACGCAACCTGCCCGCTGGTCACCAAGGTGCATCGGGAAGCGGTGCGCTTCGCCAGGGACGACTTCGAGATTCTCCTGATCGGCCACGAAGGCCATGAAGAGGTCGAGGGCACCGCCGGCGAAGCGCCGGAGCACACCACCCTCGTCGGCAGCCCCGATGAGGCCGACACCATCCAGGTGCGCAACCCGGAAAAGGTCGTCTGGCTGTCCCAGACCACGCTCAGCGTGGACGAGACCATGGAGACCGTGCGCCGCCTGCGCGCGCGCTTTCCCCTCCTGCAGGACCCGCCGAGTGACGACATCTGCTACGCCACCCAGAACCGCCAGGTGGCGATCAAGAAGATCGCCGAGGACTCCGACCTCGTGATAGTCGTCGGTTCGGCGAACTCGTCCAACTCGGTGCGCCTGGTCGAGGTGGCCCTGGAGTACGGTGCCCGCGCCGCCTACCGGGTCGACTACGCCAGCGAGGTCAAGCAGGAGTGGCTCGACGGTGTGGTCACGGTCGGGGTGACGAGTGGGGCATCCGTACCGGAGGAACTCGTGCACGAACTGCTCGAGGCGCTCGAGGATGCCGGTTACGGCAGCGTGCAGGAGGTCAAGACGGCCGAGGAGGACCTTCTGTTCTCGCTGCCGAAGGAACTGCGCAAAGACCTGGCCGGCAACAAGGATGCCCGCGGGCTCGGCGGCCGGGTCATCCGCATCGACTAGAAGTCGGCGGCGGCAGGCCGGTCCGGGGCGCACCGCCCCGACCGCTGCCTGCGGCTACGGCTGGCTGTAGAAGGTGAGCAGTGTCGGATCGGTGGCCAGGATCACGGACATGAAGACGAAGATCACCACGAACGAGACGACGGCGCCGATCAGCGGCAGATAGAACGCGCGCTTACCGCGTACGAGCAGCAGGATCGCGGTGGCCGCCGACGCGAGCCAGACCACGGCCTCCGCAATGCTTCCCGCGGTGATCAGCCCGGCCACGCCGGCTGCGGGGGTGTAGTCGCCGAGGTTCGACTGCGTGTAGAGCATCTGCACGGCGTCGGGCAGGGCTCCGAGGACGCCGATGGAGAAGAAGGTGGCGAGGAGCCCCAGGATCAGCAAGGACAGGGTGAGCGGTCGGTCCCAGGTGGGCACGCTGCCCGGAGCGCGGGCCGCGGACAGGTTCGATCCCGCCGTGGCCGGGGGTGCCGGCGGAGTCGGTGCGACGGCGTCGGGGGCTGGAGTCCAGCTCCAGCCCTCCGGCGCCAGTTCGCCGTACTGGGGGCGGGGCCGAGAATCCTCTGGCGGGGTCTCCGCCGGTGTCGACTGTGAATTCTCGGCCATCGTCATCCCTGGTGCTAGCTGTTCGAGTGTCCGGCGGAACCGAGCTGGCGGGTGGCCTCGGCGACGCGGGCGGCCATGGCCGTCTCGGCAACCTTGCCCCAGGCGCGCGGGTCGTAGACCTTCTTGTTGCCGACTTCGCCGTCAACCTTGAGCACGCTGTCGTAGTTGCTGAGCATGTAACCGGCGACGGCGCGCGTGAACGCGTACTGGGTGTCGGTGTCGATGTTCATCTTCACGACGCCGTTGGCAACGGCCTCGGCGATCTCGGCGTCGGTCGAGCCCGATCCACCGTGGAAGACCAGGTCGAGCGGCTTCGGGCCGGTGCCGAACTTGGCGGCGACGCCGTCCTGGATCTCCTTGAGCAGTTCCGGGCGCAGCTTGACGTTGCCGGGCTTGTAGACGCCGTGCACGTTGCCGAAGGTCAGCGCGGCCATGTAGCGGCCGTTCTCGCCCATGCCGAGCGCGTCGATCATGGCGAGAGCGTCGTCGAGGGTCGTGTACAGGTTCTCGTTGATGTCGCCCTCGACGCCGTCTTCTTCGCCGCCGACGGCACCGATTTCAACCTCGAGGATTGCGTTGATGTTCTTGGTGCGCTTGATGATGTCCTTGGCGATTTCCAGGTTCTCGCCGAGCGCGATGGCCGAGCCGTCCCACATGTGCGACTGGAAGATCGGGTTGCGACCGGCCTTGACCTCTTCTTCTGAGGCCGTGATCAGTGGAAGAACGAAGTCCTCGAGTGCGCCCTTCGGGCAGTGGTCCGTGTGCAGGGCAACGGTAACGGGGTAATTGTCGGCGACGGACTGCACGAAGCGAGCCATCGCGAGCGCACCGGATGCGCGGTTCTTGACCGTGTGGCCGGCGAAATAATCTGCGCCACCGGTGGTGACCTGGATGATGCCGTCTGAGCCGGCCTCGGTCAGACCCTGTAGTACGGAGTTAATGCTCTGTGAAGACGAAACGTTGAACGCGGGATACGCGAACCCATTCGTCTTGGCCTTGTTGAGCATCTCTGCATACTGGTCTGGGGTTGCGATGGGCATTGTTATATCTCCTCGGTTGAACCGTTTCGGTCCTTCAATACTACCGAGGGAGGGTGGTCGGGCGTACGAGACCGGGAGGCCGGATCGAGAACCCGGGCGCTAGGCTGAAGTCGGCAGCGCCGGTTCGCCGGCGCCGGCCCAACGACGGGTCACGCCACTGCCGCACTCTTCGTCCGGGAAGGACCATCTGTGAACAGCCCCGAAATCGCCCCCAATTTCACCCACCCAGACCGCAACCTGGCCATGGAACTGGTGCGCGCGACCGAGGCGGCCGCGATCCGCGCGGTTCCGTTCATCGGTCGCGGTGACAAGAACGCTGCAGACAAAGCGGCCGTCGACGCCATGCGCGTCTTCCTCGGCACCGTCAACTTCGATGGTCTCATTGTCATCGGGGAGGGCGAAAAAGACGAAGCTCCCATGCTCTTCAACGGCGAGCGTGTCGGAAACGGCCGCGGCCCGTCCTGTGACATCGCCGTCGACCCGATCGACGGAACGAGCCTCACCGCTGCCGGTCGCCAGAATGCTCTCTCCGTGATCGCCGTCTCGTCGCGCGGAACGATGCTCGACGCGTCCTCCGTGTTCTACATGGACAAGATCGTCACCGGAGGCGCCGGCCGCGGGGTCGTCAGCCTCGACCAGTCGATCGGCGACAACATCCGGGCTCTGTCCCAGAAGACCGGCAAGCCGGTCGGCGAGATGGTTCTCGCCGTCCTCGACCGTCCCCGCCACGCCGGCCTGATTGACGAAATCCGCAGCGCCGGCGCCGGCACCCGGCTGATGAGCGACGGTGACGTCGCCGGCGGCATCAACGCTGCTCGCTGGGAAACGCGCATCGACATGTGCGTCGGTATCGGCGGCAGCCCGGAGGGCATCACGACCGCCTGTGCGCTCAAGGCCATCGGCGGCTACATGCAGGGGCGCCTCGCCCCGAAGGATGATGCGGAGCGCGCTCTGGGTATCGCAGCCGGCCTCGACATCGACAAGCTGCTCGAACTCGACGACATGGTCAGTGGCGATAACACGTTCTTCGTCGCGACCGGCGTGACGGATGGCGGACTCGTCGACGGCGTGCGCCGGATGGGGCCGATGATCCGCACCGAGAGTATTGTGATGCGGTCGAAGTCCGGCACCACCCGCCGGGTGATCGCGGAGCACCTCGCTTCGAAGTGGCTTTAAGGCGTACCCCGCGGCCGCCGGGCTACCGGCTGCCAGCCTGAACGACGAGCGTCGCCGCGCGAGCGGCGGCTCTCGTCGTCGGTGGCATCACCCGGCATCGGTGGCCACGGTTCTGGTTTGCGCGCTCAGGCGCCGAGCTGGTTCTTGAGCCAAACGTGTGCGCGGGCTTTGTAGTTGATTGCGAGGTGCGTTTTGGCGGCGACGGATTCGAAGGCGTGGGGCGCGCCGGGAACGATGTCGAGTGTGCTGTCGACGCCGGCTGCGCGGAGCGCTTCGGCGTAGGCGCGGCTTTCGTCGTAGAACAGCTCGATGTCGCCCACTCCGATCCAGGTCGCCGGGAGGCCGGTGAGGTCGGTGTGACGGGCTGCGGCAGCATACGGCGGCAGAGCGACGGCGCCTGGTTCCTGACCGAGGTAGGCCATCCAGCCGGCTCGGTTCGACGTGTTGTTCCAGAGCCGGTGCTTCAGGACGTCGAGTTCGCGGCGTCCGGCCGTGCGGTCATCGAGCATCGGGCAGAAAAGCCATTGCGCGACCGGCTGGACGCCGCCCGCGTCATGGATTCGCTGAACCAGGGCCGCCGCCAGCCCGCCGCCGGCGCTCTGCCCTCCTATCGCGATCCGTGCCGGGTCCACGCCGAGGCCGACGGCGGATTCGAGCAGGTAGTTCCAGGCGAAGAAACAGTCGTCGAGCGCTGCAGGGAACGGGCCCCTGGGCGCAAGTCGATATTCGACCGACACCACGACGATTGCGAGACTGCGAGCGACTTCGGCCATGTGAAAGTCGTCCTGGGACGCCGTTCCGATGACCATGCCACCGCCATGAATATTCAGCAGAGCCGCCCCGTTCCCGCCACCGGGGGGTGTGAACACGCGAGCCGGTTGGCCGTTGGCCAGCCTCAGGACCTCGAAGGACACCCCGTCGAACTGTGCGGGTGTCTTCACCCGACTGAGCAGCCCGTTGATCACGGCGCGCCCTACGCTCGTCGTCACCGGGGGGTTCGGGATGAAGCGGAAGATGCTTCGGAGCTCCGGGTTGAGGAGGGAGGCCTTCATTTCCGCTCTTCTGTCGGGGACGAGGTAATAGACGATGCGTTCCATAACAGAATAGTGAGCGGAACAAGGGGACGACGCCCATGGCCACCTAGATGTAACTCCCAAGGACGTTGTGAACGGCGTGGCACTGACTCGAGCATCCGCCGCCGAGTCCGTCCTCGGATCGCTGCTGTTCAGGGCCATCACCCGCGGAGAAGTTCCAGCCAGCAACGCGGATGATCTGCCCGATCACCGAATCACTCACCGCAGGCGACCACGCGTGCCTGCGGTGAGTGATTCGCGGTGAGGTGGCCAGGGGGCCGACAGACCGCCCCGAGCCGTGTCGGTCAGGAAACGAAGGCTAGATCGTCGAGGTAGTAGGTCCGGTCCGCCACCATCGGCGCGTACCCACCGTTACCGAGACCGAAGTCGAAGAACACCGACACCTTGTTGTACGTGTTGGCCACGTTCAGGGACGCCGTCGGCTTCGTGAGGTCATAGCTCGTTGGGCCGTTGGGAATGTAGTGGGTGGACGGATCGCCGAAATCGAAGGTCAGTGTTTCCCACGCTCCGGATGTCGTCGTGAAGGCGTCGGTCTCGCAGTTGATGCCCGGGTTGCCGGCGTTCTCGACCTTCATCCGCACCCGGATGCCGGCAGCGGGGCTGTAGACCCGCATGGTCATCTTCGTGCTCGTTTGGGTGAACGGGATTGTCGGTACTGACTGATTGACGCCGGTGGACACCGTCGTGCCGCCCCACTGCTCCGATCCGGTGGTCTTGACCATCTTCGCAACGGAATTGGTGCCACCGGCCGGATCGGGCACGACGGCCCCGGCCGCGCCGTACAGACCGAAGTCGGTCAACATGTACTGGACGGCAGCATCATCGAACGAGATCTGCCAGTTGGTGGCAGGGGGTGGCGGCGGGGTTCCGTCGCCCGTCGGCGCGAGATCCAAATCGTCCAGATAGTAGGTCTTTCCGGTGCCGTCGGTACCGAAGTTAAAGAAGATCGAGACCTTGTTGTAGGTGAAGGCGAGGTTCAGCGCCGCGGTTCCAGGTGCTTGCTTCGCGAAGTCGAACGCCAGTGTCTCCCAGCCGCCGGCCACCAGGGTGGTGGCCTCAGTCTCGACCGACTGGGTGGGATCGGCGGCGTTCTCGACCTTCAGCCGCACCGGGATTCCCGCATCCGGTGACCACACCCGAGCCTTCAACATCGTATTGGTGGCACTGAACGCGATCGTTGGGACCGCCGTATTGGGCAGGGTCGAAACCGTGGTGCCCGCCCAAAGTGCGGCACCGACACCCTTGACGACCTGCGCGACCTTGTTGGCCGCATTGGTCGGGTCAGCCACGATGGTCGAGTCCGCACCTCCGAAGCTGGTCAGCGTCGGTGGGGTTGTCTCATCGAAGGTGATGACACTTCCCGACGGCGGCGGTGGCGGAGACGCGACCGTGTCGTAGGCCTGCTGAGCCGCCGCGGAGGTGGTGTTGGTATTGCCGGCCGCATCGCTGAACGTACCCGCGGCCACGCTGACGGAGATGGTCCCGGTTGAATTGGCCGGAGGAGCGACAACGAGCGTGGCGTGCGACGCGTCGACCCGAACGAACGCACCTGCGGTGCCACCGGCAATCACGACATCGTCGGCGGTGAAGCTCGTGCCGACCCCCTCGCTGAAGGTGAACGTGAAGGTGACGTCACCGGTCGCGGTCGCCGCAGCGACGTTATCGGTGATGGCGACCGTCGGGGCTGTCGTGTCCGGCACGGCAGGGTAGTCCGTCACGGTGACCGGAATGTCAGCGTTGCCGATGTTCGATGGCCCCCCGATGCCGTTGATCACGTTCGAGATCTCACCCATGCCCTTGTTGGGGTCGAGGAAGATCGTGGTCATGTTGTGCAGGCTCCCGGGGGCCAGGGTGTCAGGCACCTCGAACGCGTTCGCGGCGAAGATATCCACGCCCTGGTTGAAGAAGCTGTAGCTGCCCAACGCGGAAGCTTTGAACGTCTTGACCGAGTCGGCGACCTTCAGCGCGGACCAGCCGTTGACGCCCGGGGCCTGCATCCAGGCCGCCTGGCTCGGCGGGTCATAGGCCAACTCGTTCTGGAAGAAGACGATCTCACCGTCGTTGCCGTTCCAGATCACGTTGTGCTGCTGGTAGTGCTCAACGAAAAGCCCGGTCGCGGTCACATTATCGCCATTGACGACGACGCCGTTCTTGGCAGTATTGATGTTCCAGCCGACCGTACCCGCATTGCCGTGGTCTGCTCGCCAGGCCCAGATGTCATCCAGGATGACGTTGTCGCTGTTGACTTCAAGACTGACGTCGGCCTTGCCGACGTTCGGTCCGCCGATCCTGAAGAACACGTCCTGCAGGCCGGTCGGGTTGGACGGGCTGCTCGTCGCCTTCTTGTCCTTTGCGTTCTTCTTGTTGCTGCCGATCTGAAGCAGCACCGGCGAGTTCTTCGTACCCGCATCGATCGTGATGCCGGCGATGTCCACGCCCGGGACGTCGTCGACTGACATCACGACCGCGCCCTTCATCGCGGTCAACGTGGTGATGCCGATACCCAGCACGACGCTGTCGGCCTTGTGGACCTCGATCGTCTTGTCGATGGCGTACACACCCGGTGTAAAGAGCAGGTTCTTACCGTTCCCCAGTTGCTTGTTGATGGTCTGCACCGAATCGCTCGGCCTGGCCAGGTAGAACTTAGACAGTGGGATGCTGTGGCCCGGCGTCGAACCGTTCTCCCACGTCGGCCCGGACGAGTTGGTGCCGGGATCAGGGACGAACACCTTGTACTGAGCGTCGGTGTCGAGGTAGAGATAAGGCTTCTCTTGACTCGCCGGGGTCTTGTCGAGAGTGGTGTACGGGCCGCAGACGTCCTGGACCGCGGGGAAGCATTCCGCGGGTGCGCCGGCCACGCCGGAGAAAACCTGGTTCCAGACGCCGTTCGACCAGCCACCGACGCTGCTGTTGCGCACTATGTACTGCTGCTGGGACCCATTGATAACGAAGCCTGTCTTTGAATCGGCAATGAAGCCGCCGCTGGCAAACTGCGGACCATCGCTGCAGTAGTCCATCAACGACAGGTTGCCGCCGGTGATGTTGACCCGGCGCATCGGTGAGGCCTGCGATGCGGCCCAGAAGTTAGCCGAGGCTCGGCACCCTTCGCCGCCCGTGACGTTAATGGTGAGGTTCGACATCGAGCGCCAGAAGTTGTCCAGGGCGATGCATCCGGACGCCGGCCGGCACCGGTTGTAGACGTCCACGTGGCCGTTGATGGTGACGTCGGTCGGGTTCTTGCCCAACCCGGCCACTTCTGTGTAGTACCCCACCTGGATCATCAGCGGCTGCTCAGTGGTGCCATAAATCCCCGGCTTGAACAAAAGCGCGTACCGGTTGGTCCCCATTTCGTCGTTGATCTGCTGATCTCTGATCGCGTCGACTTCAGCCTGGATCTGGCTGGTTGGCATGCTCGGGTCGAAGATCCTCACATTGGGCCCGAAGTCCGGCTGAACAGAGCCTGGCTGGACAGAGCCTGGCTGGACAGAGCCCGGCTGGCCGGAGTCCGGCGGAGTCGGCGACGCTGCGAGGGCAGCCGATGTGCTGGTGAAGGAGAGCACTGCGACCAGCGCGGTGGTCGTGACCAGGGCGAACAAGCGGCGGCGGCGTTCCGGACGAGCGATGGAAGTGACATTCAACAGCGACATTGCTGGCCTGCTTTCTGCAGAGGGGAACCGTTATTGCACAGAGGATTGGAGGAGGGCTCTCGGTGGACAATAAAGCGGGAGCGCAGCCTCGACACAACCTCGACAAGGGCAAGGCGAGAGCGCTCTCAGGAAGAGGGTAGTACCCTCGCTCAGCCGAGTCAACAGAACGCGGTGACTCGGTGGAAACCGCTGTGTCGCGAGGGCCGTGTCTGGATTGGCGTTGGGTTAGCGGTCGTGATCGGCGTGGGACACGTCGAGGCCAGCAGGCTCCAGTTCCCCGGTGTCAAGATCCCGGGGGTCGAGATCACGGGCGTCGAGATCACGGGCGTCGAGATCACAGGGGTCGAGATCACGGGGGTCGAGATCCCGGGCGTCGAGTTCCGAGGCTTCCAGCTCGGCCACGAACTCCCAGGCCGCCAGCTCCCGGGTGCTCTCCTCGATGGCGGCCAGCGGCGCCAATACCTTCGACTCGTCCAGGGCGTTGAGTTTGCGAGCGGTCGGCAGCACCTGGCGTTCCATCGAGCCGACGAACCCGTTGTAGTCCTTCACCGTGCGTTCGATCGACCGGCCCAGCTTTTCGATGTGCGTAGCCGTGGTCGACAACCGGGCGTAGAGTTCCCGGCTCAGGTCGAAGAGCAGCTTCGCGTCGTGGGTGAGCACGTCCTGCTGCCAGGTGAACGCGACCGTCTTCAGCACGGACCAGAGCGTGACGGGCGAGGCGAGGGCGACGCGTTTGGAGAAGGCGAACTCCATGATCGACGGGTCTGCTTCGAGGGCGCTCGAGACGAGGGACTCGCTGGGAATGAACGCAATCACGATTTCGGGGGACGCCTCAAGGCCCTGCCAATAGGCCTTGCCGCCGAGGGTGGTGATGTGGTCGCGAACGGCCTTCACGTGGGCGGCCAGGAGCGTCGTGCGTCGGGCGCCCTCCGCGCCGGTCGCCGTCGCCGGAATCTGGCTCGCTTCCAGGAACGCGGTGAAGGGCACCTTGGCGTCGACCGCGATGTTCTTGCCGCCGGGAAGGTGCACGACCATGTCGGGGCGGCCGGCCCCGGCATCCGAGGTGATGCTCGACTGCACGTCGAAGTCAACCCGCTCAATCAGGCCGGCGGCTTCGACCACGCTGCGGAGCTGGGTCTCGCCCCAGACTCCGCGGGTATTGTTGGCGCGGAGGGCGGAGGCCAGGGACTCGGCCGTGCTGCGCAGGCGTTCCTCGGATTCGGTTGCGCTGCGCAGCTGCTGGCTGAGTTCGCCGTGCTGCAGGCTGCGCTGGGTTTCCAGCTCGGAGACCTTCTTCTGCATGTCGTGCAGGCTTTCACGCACGGGGGCGAGGGCCTGCAAGACGGTGCTTTCCCGCTGCTCGCGTTCGGTGCGCGCGGCGGCCTCTTCACGCTGCCGGTCGTCGACCTCGCGCGCCCGGCGCTGAGCCTCCGCAAGATTCTCGCGAAGGGCATCCGTCGTGGCCTGCACCGACGCGAGTTCCTCCCGGAGGATGGCGGACACGGCGGCTTCGGCGGAACGCAATTCGGCCAGCGCCACCTGGTGTCGCGCCTCGAGAACGGCGGGGTCCTCGGCCGGAGCGCCGGTGTGCGCTGCCTGCCCCCGCCGCTGCAACAGGACGACGGTGCAGAGGGCGCCGAGCAGGGCGCCGAGAATGACACCGAGAAGGAGAGTGAGCCAGGGATCCATGTCTCCACTCTGCCAGCGGCCACCGACATCGCCGGGTGCGACCCTCGACCGGCGCGAACTCGACCGGCGCGAACTCGACGGGAACGGCGGGCGCTACGACTCGAGCGCTCTGCTGTACAGGTCGGCATCGCGCCGGGTCGTCGCCGAGACGACGAGGTGCTCCTGGTTGATCCGGTGCGCGAAGTATCCGAGGTAGGGCATCTGGATGACGGTCGTGAGGCCGGCTCGCCAGGCGTCGGCCAAGGCGCCGATCACACGGTTCTCGGGGAGGTCGCCGGTGGGGGCGGCCATCGATGCCCGCCATCTCTCAGAGGCGCCGCGGTCGATGCCGGAATCCCAGAAATCCGACGGCCAGGTGGAGGTCGCCTCCCACAGCTCGTCGTCGGTGAGGGTATCGAGGAGGCGCTGGGTCGCCGCGTCGGGGGTGCTGACCGTGACGCTCGCCGGATCGAAGTGGCTCCAGGCCCGCTGCCACTCGGCCAGCCAGCGTTGGACCGCGGAATCGACGTCGAGGTTCTCCGGGCGTTGGGAGGAGCCGGGGTCCGGCTCGGAATCGAGCCGGGGAACGGAATCGATCTCCAGCTGCCAGGCGCTTCGAACGAAGAGCAGGTGGATCAGCGGCGGCCAACATTCCTCGACGCTGACCTGCATGTCGTGCGGCCACGGGTTGCCGGGCAAATCCTCAGAGGAGCGCATCCGTCGATTCTCCTCCGTCGAGCGCGGGCCGTGCTACTGCTGGTTCAGGGCCATCGGCCCGTGCGTCGACGCCCGCTCGCGGGTGGCGATCGGGCCGATCGCCCCGATCTTGACGCCGGCGATGCGGGCCAGGTCTTCGAGGGTGTCGGCGTCGTGCCGTTTTGCCGCGTGGATCATGATCGCGGCACACGCCTCGGCGTCGGCGAGGGCGTCGTGGTGGTTGAACCCCTCGAATCCCGCGGCCATCGCGGCCACCGGGAGTCGGTAGGAGTCGAGTTGGTAGGTGCGCCGGGCAACCTGCAGGCTGCACACGTAGGTGAAGTCGGGCACGGCGAGGCCGGCGACCGTCGACGCCCCGGAGATGACGCCGAGGTCGAACCCCGCATTGTGGGCGACGAGGTGGTCGCCGCCGGCGAACGCGACCAGGTCGGGAAGCTGCTCGGCCCAGGTTGCCGCGCCCACGACATCCGACGGACGGATGCCGTGGATCTTGATGTTCCAGGAGAGGAAGGCGTCGTGACCCGGCGCGGGCTGGATGAACCAGGCAACCCGGTCGACCACGATCCCGTCTCGAACCTTCGCCAGCCCGACCGAACAGGCCGAAGCGCTCGAAGAGTTGGCGGTCTCGAAGTCGATGGCGGTGAAGTTGACTGGCACCCCTTCATGCTCTCACGGGCCGCCGACAGGTCCTCCCTCGGCGCCGGAGCGCGACCGGCGGGGCCCAGCCGGTACCATGGACTCTCGTGGCTCTTACTATTGCAATCGTCGGACTGCCCAATGTTGGCAAGTCCACCCTCTTCAACGCGCTGACCAAAAACAACGTGCTGGCGGCGAACTACCCGTTCGCCACCATCGAACCGAACGTGGGCATCGTCAACCTTCCGGATTCCCGGCTCGCCGCGCTCGCCTCGATCTTCGGCAGCGAGCGGCTGCTGCCGGCGCCCGTGTCGTTCGTCGACATCGCCGGCATCGTGCGCGGCGCGAGCGAGGGGGAGGGGCTGGGCAACAAGTTCCTCGCCAACATTCGGGAGGCTGACGCGATCGCACAGGTCATCCGCGGTTTTGCAGACCCCGATGTCGTGCACGTCGACGGTGACGTCAACCCGGCCGGCGACATGGAGACCATCAACACCGAGTTGATTCTCGCCGACCTGCAGACCCTCGAGAAGGCCATCGCGCGCTTCGAGAAAGAGGTCAAGGGTCGAAAGATGCCCGCGATCGTGCTCGAGACCGCACTCAAGGCCCAGGCCGTGCTCGACGCCGGCAAGCCGTTGTCCTCCGCGACCCTCGATATCGAACCGATCCGCGAACTCGGCCTGCTCACCGCCAAGCCGTTCATCTACGTGTTCAACGTCGATGAAGACGTGCTGCAGGATGCCGGGAAGCTGGCCGCGCTGGCCGCGCTCGTGGCCCCGGCCAACGCCGTGTTCCTCGACGCCAAGCTCGAATCGGAACTCAGCGAACTCGACGCCGAGGACGCTGCCGAGATGCTCGCCTCCACCGGCCAGGCCGAGAGCGGACTCGACCAGCTCGCCCGGATCGGCTTCGACACCCTCGGCCTGCAGACCTACCTCACGGCGGGCCCCAAGGAAACGAGGGCCTGGACCATCCACAAGGGCTGGACCGCCCCGCAGGCCGCCGGAGTCATCCACACGGACTTCCAGAAGGGCTTCATCAAGGCCGAAGTCTTCTCCTTCGACGATCTGGTCGCCGCCGGTTCGATCGCCGAGGCCCGCGCGAAGGGCAAGGCCCGGATCGAGGGCAAGGAATACATCATGCAGGATGGCGACGTCGTGGAGTTCCGCTTCAACGTCTAGCTTCAGGGCAAGTGGCGTTCGCTGATGCCGGTGAGGGCTGTCTCGGCCATATGGTTCGAGCACGACCCCGTTGGGATCAACCTCTCGAGAACACCGACGAGTAAAATGCAGAAGTGGCGGACATCGTCCGTCGCGCGGGTGATCTGACCTCGCTCGAGGACCTCAGGCGCATCGCTTACGAGACCTTCGTCGAGTGGTTCGATGCTGATTCTGCCGGGCCGGTGAACGGATACGACGTCATCGCCCAGACGATTTGGAACTGGCCCCACCCGGCTGATCATGCCCTGCCGCCCGCCAGACCGCGCCCCGGTAAACTTTCGAACGGCCCTACCCGCCGTCATCATCGACCGAAGGAACTCACCATGCCAGTCATCGCAATCATCGGAGCTGGACCGGGACTCGGAGCAGCGGTCGCTCGTAGGTTCGGACGTGAGGGCTTCTCGATCGCCCTGATCTCGAGGGACCAGTCGAAGCTCGACGCCTTGGCCGCGGAGCTCGAAGCGGATGGCGTGACCGCCCGCGGTTACGCCGCGGACGTGCTGGAGACGGCGGCGCTCGAGGCCGCGCTCGCGCGTGCCGCCGCCGAGTTGGGTCCGATCACCACGCTGCAGTACAGCCCGCTCCCGTCGCGCGACTACCTGAAGCCGGTGCTTGACTTGACTCCCGAGCTGGCGCTGGAAGCGTTGCAGTTCTCAGCGCTCGGTCTCATCCGTGCGGTGCGCACGGTGCTGCCGGCAATGCGTGAGAGGGGCGACGGCAGCATCATCCTGATCAACGGCGGGACCTCGGTGAAGGCCCGCGCCGGCTTCGCCGGAACATCGGTCGCCTTCCCGGCCGAGAGCGCCTACGGCGAGATGCTTCACGACGCGCTCGAGGACGAGGGAGTCCGCGTCCGTCAGCTCGTCATCCCGGGAGGCATTCCCCAGCTTCAGCTGCCCAACGGCATCGACGACGTCGCCTCTCGCATCTGGGAGCTCCACGCCGCTGCGGGTCCCTTCCGCACCATGCTCATCCCGCTCGAGGACGGCAGGGAGTAGCGCTTGCGTTCCGCAACGCGCGATGAACCGCCACCCGGGGAGTTCCTCTTGAACGTGTAGCCCCGGATGCCGCGCCTCCCTCGTCGGGTCGGCTGCGGCATCCGCTTGTCGCAGCTGCGGTTTTGGCAGTCAGCGCCCGCCGTTGCGGTAGCGCCCTGCCGTTCAGGGCGCGGCTACGCCACCAGGCTGCCCGCTTCATGTGTGACTGGGCCCCTTGTTCGCCATGACCTTCGCCGGCCCGCAGCCCCGAAGCGTCGGCTGAGCAACGGCTTCTTGATCCGCGCCAGGTGCGTGTCTACTCTGGGTGGATGACCGGTCTCGTACCGTACCTTCGCTTCGATGCCTCTGCCCGTCCAGCGTTGACCTTCTACCGCGATGTGTTCGGCGGCGAGCTCGTGCTGCACACCTTCGCCGATTTTGGCCGCACCGATGGTCCACGCGGAGCAATCGCCCACGGCGTGCTGAACGGCCGGGTCGTGTTGTTCGGCGCTGATGCGGGCGCGGACGATCCGCCGCTCAATCTCCAGGGGATCATGTTGTCCCTATTGGGCACAGCTGATCCTGCGACCCTCGAAGTGTGGTTCGCCGCGCTGGCAGAGGGGGGCGTCGTGGTCGACCCACTCCGCGAGAGGCCGTGGGGTGCCCACGACGGCCAGTTGGTCGACCGCTTCGGGGTGCCCTGGCTCATCGGATACGAGAACTGACCGGCGCGTGGAGGGCGAGGTGTCGCCCGTGGCACAGCTCAAGATCCGACCTGAGGTAGCCGCGACATCCGCGTCTCACCGCGCGGTTTCGGCGGCCCGCGCCCGCCGTTGCGGTAGCGCCGTGCCGCTCCAGCGCGGTAAGTGGCGCAGTGGGCTACGCCGCAGCGAACCGTTTCGCCGAGCGGGCCTTCGCCTTCGCTGCCTCTTCGTCGCGGTTTTTCGGTGGAGCCGTGCTGACCAGATCCTCGAGCAGGTGCCGAGAAATGTGTGCGATCTCCTCGACGGCCCGATCGAACGCCTCCGCGTTGGCCCGGGACGGCTTGGTTGCGCCGCTGATCTTGCGCACGAACTGGAGGGCCGCAGCGTGCACCTCGTCGTCGGTGGCGGCGGGCTCGAAATTATGCAGCGTGTGGATGTTCCGGCACATGCACCAAGAATAACGAGCCGACCGCATTTCGTCACTGGGGCGGGCCCGCCTAAACCAGCCACGCACGCCAGCGTTGCTCACCCCCCGAGCAATCTTCGCGCGCTGCGGCGACCAGGTTCAGTGGGTCTTCAGGGTGGATTCCATCGTGGGTTGGCCCAGCGTGCCACCGACGTGGCACAGAACGGCCAGAAAATCGAAGTCGCCTGACGGCTCCAGCTTCACCTGCACATTGAAATACTGCTGATCGGATTCCCACGTCACCAGTTCCGGAACATCCGCGTCGGCGAGGGGCACGACCAGTGCATCCGGGGCCACCGTCCGTGCGGTCTCTCGTGCCACGCCCGCGCACAGGGCCCACGCTTCCAGAGCCGAGACCGGATCAGCCGCGGCCTGAGCGACGGGCGCCGCAGCTGGAGTCGCCGTCACGGTAGCGGTCACGGTCGGACCTGCCGTTGGGGCCGTCGGCGCTGCCGAGCACCCAGACAGGAGCCCCATCATCGTGGCTGAAATGGTGACGGCGGTGGCGAGCGGGCGTAGCTTCACAGCGGCCTCCTTGTGAGAGTGGCAATCAGCTCACCCTAGCGCCGACGGATGACCCACTCCGTGATGCCGAGATCGACCAGCCAGGCGGTGCCCATCACCACGGCTCGCGGTAGCTCGGCGGCGTGGCCGAAAACGATCTATGCGAGCATGAGCAGGAGCGCCGGAGTGCCCGCTCCCACTCCGATAGCGCGTAGGCGCGGGTCATCCTTCCAAAGGCCGGAGACAGCCGTGAGGAGCCCCGCGGGAATGAGCACGCGGCCGGCAACGCGATGACACCCGGTCGATCTGGTGATTGTGCGGTCAAGTCGTGCCCGGTTTATGCGTGATAGTTGAACGAAGCGGAGCAGACTCCGCGAGAAGGAGTGCCCGATGAGCGACGGCATGCAGACCGAATTGGCCGAACAGCAGACACACCGGCTGAAACGAACCCTGGGCCGATTCGACATCGTCGCCCTTCTGGTCGCCGCGGTCGTCTCGATTGAGACACTCGGCCAGGTCTCGGGTTTCGGGGCCGAGACCCTCACCTGGACGGTGATCCTGTGCGTCTTCTTCCTCATTCCCTACGGCCTGATCTTTGCCGAGACGGGCGGCGCCTTTACCGACGAGGGCGGCATTTACGTGTGGGTTCGCCGGGCATTCGGTCGCGCCGCCGCCGCCGTGGCGTCACTGCTGAGCTGGGTCACCCAACCGGTCTGGGTGGGCGGCGCGATGGCGTTCGTCGCAACCGAGACCTGGACCAACTACGTCACGCCGCTGGAGAACGGTTCGCCGGCCGACTACCTGTTCAAGCTGGTCTTCATCTGGCTCACGGTCACGTCGGCCATTGTCAGCCTTGAGCGTGGCAAGTGGATTCTGACTGCGGGAGCGATTGCGAAGATCGCCTTCCTGGTCTTCTTCCTCGGTGTCACCATCGCCTACGGCGTCACGCACGGCTTCACCGCTCTGACCCCGGGCAGCTTCACGCCAACCGTCGCGGGCTTCCTCGGCCTCACACCGCTCCTCCTGTTCGCGTTCCTCGGCTTCGAATCCGGCAACAGCGCGGCGGGCGAGATGAAGAATCCAGGGCGAGACGTTCCCATCTCGGTCGCACGGTCTGCCGGCCTTGCCGCGGCCTGCTACATCCTGCCGATCTTCGCCATCCTGCTCGTCGTGCCTGCTGACGAAATCAACGGCATCGGCGGGCTCTTCACAGCCATCGCCACCGTCTACTCGGTCTTCGGAACCGGAGCGAGCGCGATGCTGACAATTTCTGCGGTTGTCTTCTGCTTCATCCTGATGGCGCAGGGTGCGGCCTGGATGATCATCAGTGACCGGATGCAGGCGATGGCCGCCGCCGACGGCGCCTTCTTCGGCGGATTCTTCGGGGAGTTCCACCCGAGGCTTGGAACGCCCGTGCGCGTGAACATGCTGTCCGGCATCGTCGCCACGCTGTTCATGGTCATGGCCATGCAGCTGAGCGGAACGAGCGGCGCCATCTTCGGCGTCGTGCTCACCATCTCGATCTCCACCTTCCTGCTGAGCTACCTGCTCGTGATTCCGGCCGTCGTGCGTCTGCGCACGCTCTACCCGAACACGCCTCGACCGTTCCGCGTTCCGGTCGGCACGCGCGGATTCCGCGCCCTCGGCGCCCTCTGCTTCGCCTGGATCCTCCTCGGCTCGTGGGTGGCCATCTTCCCCGGCACCCTCGAGCCGCTGTTCGGCCTCGGGTACGACTTCGACGGAATCTGGGGCGTCAGCCAGGCCACCTTCGAGGCGTTCACCCTCGGCACTCTGGCCGTCCTTCTTGGGTTGGGCCTGGTCGGCTACCGGCGAGGCCAAGCCATCCGGGCGCACCTCGTGGACGAATCTCTTGTCGACGAGGACGAATTCGACCCGGCTCTTCACGTTGGCGCGCCTCGGTAGGTCGAACCCGTGGGCCGGGCACTCCACCGCCGGTGGCACAATGGCGGCATGACACTGCACCTCACCGGCGATCCCGCGGCGGACACCCTGCTCACCGAGGATCCCTTCGCCCTCCTCCTTGGAATGCTCCTCGACCAGCAGATCGCGATGGAGATCGCTTTCGCCGGTCCGGCCAAGATCCGCGACCGAATCGGCACCCTCGACCCGGTTTCGATCGCCGGCTACGACCCCGCCGGATTCGTCGAGGTCTTCCGCATGAGCCCGGCCGTGCACCGTTTTCCCGGCTCGATGGCGGCGCGCGTGCAGGAGGTCGCCGGGATCATCGCCCGCGACTGGAACGGCGACGCAGCCTCCCTCTGGACCTCAGGTTCCCCGACCGGCGCCGAGATCCTCCGCCGGCTGAGGACCTTGCCCGGGTTCGGCGACCAGAAGGCGCGGATCTTCCTCGCGCTGCTCGGCAAACGCCTGGGGGTTCCGGCCGACGGCTGGCGGGAGGCCTCCGCACCATACGGCGAGGACGGCTCGCACCGATCCGTCGCCGACATCGTCGACGCCGACTCACTGGCCCTGGTGCGGGAGACCAAACGTTCGGCCAAGGCCGCCGCGAAGAAGGCCTAGTCTGATGGGGCCGCATTTGAGCGAGCAGGCCTTCGACTTTCTCGAAGAACTGGAACATCGCAACAACCGGGAGTGGTTCGAAGAGCACAAACCGGTCTACGAGCGAGAGCTGAAGGCCCGGATGCTGGAGGTCATCGACGCGGTGAACACCCGGCTGGCCGACTTCGCCCCCGACTACATCCGGCCGCCGAACAAGGCCATGCTGCGGATCTACCGCGACGTGCGCTTCTCACACGACAAGACTCCGTACAAGACCCATCTGGCCGCGTCATGGCCGCGCCAGGGACTCGAGAAGACCGGGGGAGCCGGGCTTTTCCTCCAGGTCGGCGTGCACGGGGTCATGGTCGCCGGCGGCGCCTACAGCCCGGGACCGCCTCAACTCTTCGCCATCCGCGAATACCTGCTCGAACACCACGAGCGGCTGCGCGCCCTCCTCGTCGAGGACTCCCTCGTGCGGCTGGCCGAGCCCCTGGACGGCCACCCGCTCGTGCGCTCCCCGAAGGGGTTTCCGGTCGACCACCCGGCGGCCGACCTGCTGCTCAACCGGCGCTGGGCGCTGTTCTCGAACCTGCCGGGTGCGGCGGCACTGGACGACGGATTCATTGACCTTGTGATCGAGCGGTTCCGCGCGATCACCCCCGTCATCGATTTCCTGAACACGCCCCTCGCGGGTGTCACGCCCCTCGAACGCGAGGCCGCGACCGGGCGGAGATCCGCCCGCTAGAGACCGACGGATCCGCTCAGCGAGACTGGCGCCCCTTGGGCTTCGGCGCACCCTTGACCGCCGGCGCGCGCCCCTGGCCTTTGGAGGCTTTTGCCTTGCCGCCGGCCTTCGCCTGAGCCTTCGGGGCGTCGGATGCCACGGGCTTGCGTACCAGAGGTCTCGCGACCTC
Source organism: Cryobacterium sp. PH31-AA6 (assembly GCF_030063195.1). Taxonomy (GTDB): domain Bacteria; phylum Actinomycetota; class Actinomycetes; order Actinomycetales; family Microbacteriaceae; genus Cryobacterium. The sequence goes on along the minus strand of NZ_JASISS010000003.1, from coordinate 114,941 downwards.
GAGCAGTTCGAGTCCGGCGCTCGTCAGGGTGGGCACGTCGTCGATGGTGACGAACAGTTCGCCGCCGACCTCGTCCTCGAGCTTGCGGATGGAGATGAGGAGGGTGGCGCGGGTCATGTTGAGGGTCTTCGCCGCGGCACCCCAGTTAGTGGCTTCGGCGGTCGTGACGAAACGCCGGAGCAGGGTGGTATCCACGAGAAAGCCCTTCGAACTGCCGCCGTGCCGGTCACGGGGGCAGTAACAGGGTACGCGGTCAATGAGAACATGGTGAGAGAGCGTCCTCGCGCCGCGGGCGGGCACGGTCAGCCTGGCCCCGTCGGCTGGCTGCCGCAGAACAGGGGATTGCCGGAAAAGACCAAGGTGACGGGGTAATACGGTCGACATCATCAAGGATGACTCTGGGGCTGGGTGATGAATCCCTTCGTCGGTAGTTTGGCGTGCTGTTGAAGTACCTCGAGCCAGCTCCGATACTGCTGGATTGTGGTGAAGTAATGACCGCGTACCCGGTCGATCTCGGCGGTGGCCGGAAGGGAGGACCTGTCGGTGAGCGCAGCCGCGAGCGAGCGCCAGCTTTCCGCGAGAAGGACGAGCTGATCCGAGAGTTCCCATCCCGGTTCCAGTTCCTCGTTCGCTTCAGGAACAGTAACCATCACCGGCGCCCAATCGGCCATGCATGCCTGCAGTCGACGTCTGGTCGAGGACGTGACACGAAACATCAACTCTGCGAACTCCGGCTGAGAGCACAGGGCCGTCAGATCGATTCCCAGTTTGTGATCGTCAATCTGATCCCAGAAGCCGCTAATCGCGTGCGGTTGCGGCTGAATCCCGAGAGCGCCCAGGGTGGCGAGATTCGTCGCGTGGTCGCCCTTTTCGAAGCCGGGGATACCGGCCGAATACAGGTCCGCGCCTACCAGCGGCGCTAGCAGCATGCGGCCGACGTCATTGACGGTCTGCGAGAGGCTGCGGAACGCAATGGTGGATATTCCCCGGAAGCGATCCTTGTCTTGTTCTTGGGTTCGCCGCTTGCTCCACGCGTCCACGAGCCGGGCGGTAACCAGGATGCCAACCAGGCCGATCAACGCGTCTCGGGTGTGGGCGACATCTTTCGTCGCGTCACTGAGACCTCTGAAGTCCAGTAGAGCGGGGCTCAGGATGAGGAGGATTGCCCCTGCCAGCAATCCATGACGTCGGAAAATGCTCAACACTGTCGCGATCATGTGTTTCCCCCTGAATCGACCACTGGCTTCTCGCCATCCAAGATGCCCGGTGCTGCCGTTCGTTGTGCCGGTCAGCAGGCCTTGGAAATTCTGGCACATGTGCGGTCGTCCACGTGGTGACCATGCTGCCGGTGTTTCCGCTTCGGTGCCGTCTCGACCGAAGGTGACGGGTACGTCGTCGCCGGCGAAAGGCGATTCACGTCGGAGGTGTCCCTCGACTTGATGGTCATGACGCGGGGGCCAGCTGCGGGCGCTATCGGGCGGAGCGGCAAGAGAACGAAGGGCAGCGGTGAGAACATGGGGTCATGACCGCAACACTCGTCGCCAGGGGACTGGCCGGCGGCTACGCCCACCGCACCCTGTTCGAATCGCTCGATCTCACCGTCGCCCCCGGAGACGTCATCGGAGTGGTCGGCGCGAACGGGGCAGGCAAGTCCACCCTGCTCCGGCTGCTCGCCGGCATCCTGGTGCCGCAGGCGGGCACGGTCAGCCTGGCCCCGACGGATGCCTTCGTCGGTTGGTTGCCGCAGGAACACGAGCGCGTGGCCGGCGAGACGATCTCGGGCTACATCGCCCGCCGCACCGGGTGCGCGGAGGCGACCCTCGAGATGGATGCCGCCGCGTCGGCCCTCGCCGAAACCGCTCCGCGCCCGGACGGCGTCGACCCGGCCGATGTGTACTCGAGGGCTCTGGACCGGTGGCTCGCGAGCGGCGCCGCCGACCTCGACGACCGGCTGCCGATCGTGCTCGCCGAACTCGGGCTCCGGCTCGGCACCGACCTGGCCGAGAACACGTCGATGACGGCGCTCTCGGGGGGCCAGGCGGCCAGGGTCGGTCTCGCCGCCCTGCTGCTCTCCCGGTTCGACATCGTGCTGCTCGACGAACCGACCAACGACCTCGATCTCGACGGGCTGGAGCGGTTGGAGGCCTTCGTGCGCGGGCTGCGCGGCGGTGTCGTGCTGGTCAGCCACGACCGGGAGTTCCTCGCCCGCTGCGTGACCCGGGTGCTCGAACTCGACCTGGCGCAGAACGCGAACCGGGTGTTCGGCGGCGGCTACGACTCCTACCTCGCCGAACGTGAAACGGCCAGGCGCCACAAGCGCGAGGACTTCGACGAGTTCGCCGCGAAGAAGGCCGATCTGGTCGGCCGGGCCCGCACCCAGCGGGAATGGTCGAGCCAGGGCGTTCGGAACGCCATGAAGAAGGCGCCGGATAACGACAAGATCAGGCGCAAGGCCTCCGCCGAGTCCAGCGAGAAGCAGGCGCAGAAGGTGCGGCAGATGGAAAGCCGGATCAGCCGCCTCGAGGAGGTCGAGGAGCCGCGCAAGGAGTGGCAGCTGGAGTTCACCATCGGCGCCGCACCCCGGTCGAGCGCCGTGGTCGCCACGCTCGGTGCGGCTTCTTTCCGCCGGGGTGACTTCACCCTCGGTCCGGTGTCGCTGCAGGTCAACGCCGGCGAACGGATCGGTATCACCGGCCCGAACGGGGCGGGCAAGACCACCCTGCTCCGGGCGCTGCTCGGCAGGCAGGAGCCGGATGAGGGCACGGCCGCGCTCGGGGCGAGCGTGCGAATCGGCGAGATCGACCAGGCTCGTGCACTCCTGGCCGGTGATCGGCCGCTCTCCACAAGCTTCGAGGAGCTGGTGCCCGACCTGTCCATGGCCGAGGTGCGCACCCTGCTCGCCAAGTTCGGGCTGAAGGCTGACCACGTCGGCCGGCCCGTCGACGAGCTCTCCCCGGGCGAACGCACCAGGGCCGGCCTGGCCCTGCTCCAGGCGACCGGGGTCAATCTGCTCGTGCTCGACGAGCCGACCAACCATCTCGACCTCGCGGCGATCGAGCAGCTCGAGCAGGCGCTCGAGTCCTACCAGGGCACTCTTCTTCTGGTCACCCACGACCGGCGGATGCTTGAACACGTGCAGACCGACCGGCACTGGAGCGTGGACGCGGGGCAGGTCACGGAGTCCTGAGGCGGTCCGACCGGGTTCGCGCCGCCCGGTCGGGCAACCTAGTGTGGTCAGGCCCGGTCTTCCGCTCGGCTGCAGCCGAAGGGGCGTTCCACCGATGATGGGTGCTCACCATGCCATGACCGGCGCGGCCGCGTGGATCGCGCTCACGGCGACCGCCGGCCACGGCCTCGGCATCTTCCCGGTGTCTCCCTCCGGCACGATCACCGGCGCGCTCCTTTGCGCGGGGGCAGCCCTCCTCGCCGATGCCGACCACGGTTCGGCGACCATCTCGCGCTCCGTACCCGTGCTCGGCGGGTTCGTCACCCGCGGCATCTCCCGCGTCTCGGGTGGTCACCGCCACGGATTGCACGGGCTGTTCGCCATCGCCTGCATCTGGTTGTTGGCGACCGGCCTCGACCGGCTGACCTGGCAATTGCCCGGGTTCGCCCGGCCTGTCGACGTGGGGATCGCGGCCGCGAGTGCCGCCTCGATCGCCTTCGCCGCTTACGCACTCGGACTGTCCCGCAAGTCCTGGCCGACAGCCTGGCTGATCGGACTGGTTGCGGCCGCCGGCATCACGGTCTTCACGCCGGAACGCCCCGACTGGTTCGTCGTCTGCGTCACCCTCGGTTACGGCGTGCATCTCGCCGGGGACCTGCTCACCACGGGCGGGCTGCCGCTGTTCTGGCCCTGGATGCCCAAACCGCCCCGGGCCTGGCGCACGGTGCCGGTGCTCAACCAGCTCTGGACCTCCGGCGGCTACCTGGCCGTTCCCGTGCTCGGTAACGCCGGCTCCCTGCGGGAATGGGCACTGCTCATTCCGGTCACCGGCTACGTCGGTTACGGGCTGCTGTTCGCCGCGCTCGCCGAGGTCGGCGTCGACCCGGCGGCCTGGGCGCGCTGATCCCCCTTGGCGGATGAGCGTCGGAGTGGTTCGCTGGAGGCATGACCAAGCTGCCGATGTTCCCGCTCGGGTCCGTGCTCTTCCCGTACCTCCCCCTGCAACTGCAGATTTTCGAGGAACGCTACCTGGTCATGCTGTCCCGGATTCTCGCCGACGAGCCGGCCGAGTTCGGGGTCGTGCTGATCGAACGAGGGCAGGAGGTCGGTGGGGGAGAGCACCGCTTCGGCTTCGGGACCGTCGCACAGATCACCCAGCTCGCGGCATCCGACGGGTTCGTCGGCGTGCTCGCCCAGGGCGACCGCCGGGTGGAAGTGGTCGAATGGCTCGAGGAAGACCCTTACCCCGAGGCGGTCATCCGTGAGATTCCGGAGCTGGACTGGGACGACGACCTTTTCCCGCTCAGGGAGGAGGCCGAAAAGGTGGTGCGCCGTGCCCTCGCCCTGGCCAGCGAGTTCACCGACCAGGCCTGGTCCGCGGATGTCGAACTCTCCGACGATCCGACGGCCGCCGCCTGGCAGCTGGCGGGCATCACCCCCGTCGGCCCCCTCGATCAGATCACCCTGCTGCGCTCGAACACGATGGAGGGGCTGCTCAGTGCCGTGCTGGTCTGCGGCGCCGCCGCGGTCGAGTCGTTCAGCTCCCCCTGGTCGGAGGAGTAGCCGGTTCCACGGTGCCGGCGCGGTGCCGCTTCCACGGTGCCGACTGCACCCGGTGCCGACTTCGCGGCCCCGACCGGTAGGCTGGTGGCGAAAACCGAATATCGGGCCATCACGGTCGATGCGGGAGAGTTCGACGCCGCCAGGCGGGCGAACACCGAAGGAGCAATCCTCCCCGACAATCTCTCAGGTACTCGTACCGCATCGAACTGGCCACTCTGAAAAGTAGTCGCAGCTTCAGCGCGGCTCGCCCATGGTGAAAGCCGCAGCCACGACCGGTGCGGCGAAGCTCTCAGGCCTGACGACAGAGGGGGAGTTCCCAGGGGCTCGATCGCGCCCCGGAGATTCTCGCTCGGCCCCGGCCGACGACAACCTGGAGAACTCATGACCCCGGACACCGCCGCCCACCCCTCGGATTCAGAGTCGACCGCCGCTCCGTCGGCCGTCGAACGGTTCTCCCCGCTGCACCAGGCGCACGTCGACGCCGGCGCCAGCTTCACCGACTTCGCCGGCTGGCAGATGCCGGTGCGGTACTCGAGCGATCTCGCCGAGCACCACGCCGTGCGCACCCAAGCGGGCATCTTCGACCTCTCGCACATGGCCGAGATCACCGTGTCCGGCGCGGATGCCGGGGCGTTCCTCGACTACGCCCTCGCCGGCAAGCTCTCCACGATCGACCTCCTCCAGGCCAAGTACAGCCTCATCCTCAACTCCGCCGGCGGCATCATCGACGACATCGTCGTCTACCGCACCAATGCCGAGGACTACCTCGTCGTCGCCAACGCGGGCAACCGGGTCCCGGCCTACGAGGCGCTGTCGGCCCGGGCCGCCCGGTTCGACGTCACCGTCACGGACCAGAGCGACGACGTCGCCCTGATCGCCGTGCAGGGGCCGGTCTCCCGCGCCATCCTCGAGGCCACCGCCGGGCTCACCGTCGACGGCGACCTTTCCGACCTGAAGTATTACCGGGCCCTGGGCGGCACCTTCCAGGACAGCGACGTGCTCATCGCCCGCACCGGCTACACGGGTGAGGACGGCTTCGAGCTCTACATCGACGTGCCCGCCGCCGCCGCGCTCTGGGACGCACTCCGCGCCGCCGGGGAGCCGTTCGGCCTCGTGCCGGCCGGGCTGGCCAGCCGGGACACCCTCCGCCTCGAGGCGGGCATGCCCCTCTACGGCCACGAACTCTCCGTGACCGGCTACCCGGCCCAGGCCGGGCTCGGCCGCGTCGTCAACCTGGCCAAAGAGACCGACTTCATCGGCCGTGCGGCCAGCGAAGAAGGCCCTCCCGCCGACGCGGCGGTGCTGGTCGGCCTCGTCGCCGCGGGCAAGCGCGCCGGCCGCGCCGACTACCAGGTCTTCCGCAGCATCGATGCCCCCGACGCGGAGGGCGTGATCACGAGTGGTGCGCTGTCACCGACACTGGGGCATCCGATCGCCATGGCCTACGTCGCCCCCGGCCTCGCCGGCCTCGGCACGGAGGTGTTCGTCGATGTGCGCGGAACCCGCATCCCCGCCACGGTCACCCCGCTGCCCTTCTATAAGCGTCAGAAATAGTCACCCCCTAGTTCACCCTTCGAGAGGAAACCCCATGGCAGACAAGTCTGAACTGCAGTACACCGCAGAGCACGAGTGGGTGCTGGTCGACGGCGACACCGCCCTCGTCGGCATCACCGGCTACGCCGCGGACAAGCTCGGCGACGTCGTCTTCGTCGAGTTGCCCGCGGTCGGCAGCACCGTCGCGGCGGGCACCGTCGTCGGCGAGATCGAGTCGACCAAGTCGGTCGGCGAGCTCTTCGCCCCGGTCAACGGTACGGTCACCGAAACCAACGACGCCGTCGTCGACAGCCCCGAACTGGTCAACAGTGACCCGTTCGGCGCCGGCTGGCTGCTCAAGGTGACCTTCACCGAGCTGCCCGCCCTTCTCAGCTATTCCGAATACTCCGCCCTCGTCGGCGAGTAGCCCCAACGCGAAGCCAGGTCACCCAACACATGTCACAGCCCTTCACCCAGCGCCACATCGGTACGGATGCCGACGCGCAGTCCCGAATGCTCGCCACCCTCGGCTACGACTCGGTCGGGGACCTCGTCAACGCGGCGGTCCCTGAGACCATCCACGTCGACCGGTTCCGCACCGTCGGCGACAGCACCCTGCCGCCCGCGGCGACCGAACGGGAGGCGATCGAGGAACTCCGCGAGCTCGCCGACCGGAACACGGTGAAGCGCTCGATGATCGGCCTCGGCTACTACGACACGATCACGCCCGCCGTGATCAAGCGCAATGTGTTCGAGAACCCGAGCTGGTACACGGCCTACACGCCCTACCAGCCGGAGATCTCACAGGGCCGGCTCGAGGCCCTGATCAACTTCCAGACCATGGTCGCCGACCTCACCGGGCTGGCCACGGCGAACGCGTCGATGCTCGACGAGGCCACCGCTGTGGTCGAGGGGATGCTCCTCACCCGCCGGGCCTCAAAGTCCGCCTCGCACCGGTTCATCGTCGACGCGGATGCCATGCCGCAGACCCACGCGCTGCTCACCAGCCGCGCCGCGGCCCTCGGCATCGAGCTCGCGATCGTCGACCTTCAGGCCGACACCACGGCCGCAGAGCTGGGCGACCACTTCGGCATCTTCGTGCAGTACCCCGCCGCATCCGGCCGGGTCTGGAACCCCGCCGGGGTCATCGCCGCCGCGCAGTCGCAGGGGGCCTTGGCCGTCGTCGCGGCCGACCTGCTCGCCCTCACCCTGATCACCTCGCCCGGCGAGCTCGGCGCGGACGTCGCGGTCGGCACGAGCCAGCGGTTCGGCGTTCCGATGGGCTTCGGCGGACCGCACGCCGGCTACATGGCCGTGCGCAAGGGTCTCGAACGGCAGCTGCCCGGCCGCCTCGTCGGTGTCAGCGTCGACGCGGCCGGCCATCCGGCCTACCGGTTGTCGCTGCAGGTGCGCGAGCAGCACATCCGTCGCGACAAGGCCACCTCGAACATTTGCACCGCCCAGGTTCTGCTCGCGGTGATGGCGGGTATGTACGCCGTGTACCACGGTCCGGACGGGCTGAAGAAGATCGCGACCGCGGTACACGAGACCGCCGGCCGACTCGTCGCGGCCCTCCGCTCCGCCGGCCTCGACGTCGCCGGCGACACCTTCTTCGACACCGTGCGGGTGTCGGTCCCATCGCGCGCCGCCGAGATCGTGGCCCGCGCGGCCGGAGCCGGCGTCAACCTCTACCAGGTCGACTCCGACCTGGTCGGCATTGCGGTAGACGAGACCACCACCGCCCGGGACCTCACCGTCGTGCTCGGTGCGTTCGGCGGGCTGGACGCCTTCGGTGCCGTCGATCTCACCGCGGCCACGCCGGGACTCCCCGATGGGCTCGCGCGAACCAGCGCCTACCTGGGCCACCCCGTCTTCAACACGCACCGCTCCGAAACGAGCATGATGCGTTACCTCAAGCGCCTCGCCGACTTTGACTACGCGCTCGACCGGGGGATGATCCCGCTCGGCTCCTGCACGATGAAGCTGAACGCGGCCACGGAGATGGAGGCGGTCAGCTGGCCCGAATTCGGTGGCCTGCACCCGTTCGCGCCCCGCGAGGACGTCGAGGGCTACCTCGAACTCGTCCGCCAGCTCGAAACCTGGCTGACCGATGTCACCGGCTACGACACCGTGTCGCTGCAGCCCAACGCCGGCAGCCAGGGCGAACTGGCCGGTCTGCTCGCGATCCGCGGCTACCACCACGCCAACGGTGACGCGGACCGCACGGTCTGCCTGATCCCGTCCAGCGCGCACGGGACCAACGCGGCCTCGGCCGTTCTGGCCGGGATGCGGGTCGTCGTCGTCGCCTGCGACGACCTCGGCAACGTCGACCTCGTCGACCTCCGGGCCAAGATCGCCGAGCACGCCGGCACCCTCTCCGCGCTGATGATCACCTACCCATCCACCCACGGCGTCTACGAGCACGAGGTCGGCACCATCTGCCGGGCCGTGCACGACGCCGGTGGACAGGTCTACGTCGACGGCGCCAACCTCAACGCCCTGCTCGGGTTCGCCCGCTACGGCGACTTCGGCGGCGACGTCTCGCACTTGAACCTGCACAAGACGTTCTGCATCCCGCACGGCGGAGGCGGACCCGGCGTCGGCCCGGTCGCCGCGAAGGCGCACCTCGCCCCGTTCCTGCCCGGACACCCGATGGCCCAGAGCGACGAGCACTACCTGCACAGCGCGCTCGGCGACACCGTCGTGCACGGCGGCGGCCCCGTTTCGGCCGCGCCGTACGGGAGCCCGAGCATCCTGCCGATCTCGTGGGCCTACGTGCGGATGATGGGCGCGGACGGCCTCCGCGAGGCCACCGGCGCCGCAGTGCTCGCCGCGAACTACGTGGCGAAGCGGCTCGAGGCGCACTACCCGGTGCTGTACGCCGGCGACAACGGTCTGGTCGCGCACGAGTGCATCCTCGACCTTCGACCGCTCACCGCGGCGACCGGGGTCAGCGTCGACGACGTGGCCAAGCGCCTCGTCGACTACGGCTTCCACGCGCCGACCATGAGCTTCCCGGTTTCCGGCACCCTGATGATCGAACCGACCGAGAGTGAGGACCTCGTCGAGATCGACCGCTTCGTCGAGGCCATGATCTCGATCAAGGCCGAAGCGGATGCCGTGGCCGCGGGGAGCTGGCCCGCGGACGACAACCCGCTGCACAATGCGCCGCACACCGCGCAGTCCGTGATCGAGGGGGAGTGGACCCACCCCTACGACCGTGAGACGGCCGTCTACCCGCTGCGCAGCCTCATCCGTGGCAAGTACTGGCCGCCCGTGCGTCGGATCGACAACGCCTACGGCGACCGCAACCTCGTCTGCGCCTGCCCCCCGCCGGAAGCCTTCGCCGACTAACCCCCCTCTGGGCCCGCGAGAGTGTACTTTTCGCCCCTTCGGCGCTGCTGAGGGGGCGAAAACTGCACTCTCGCGGGAGTGAGCTCGGGGAATCAGGTGGCGGGGGTGAGGAGGGCCGGCCACCAGGCCAGGGCGAGGGGGTAGCCGACGAAGGAGAGGACGTCGAGGAGCGTGTGTGCGATCACCAGCGGCATCGTGCGGCCCCAGCGGGTGTAGCACCAGCCGAAGACGACCCCCATCACCGCGTTGCCGATGAAGGGGCCGATGCCCTGATAGAGGTGGTAGCTGCCGCGCAGCAACGCCGTCGACCCGATGATCGTCCAGGTCGACCAGCCGAGCTCGCGCAGCCGAGTAAAGAGGTAGCCGATGACGATGAGTTCCTCGGTGAGTCCGGCCCGCACCGCCGAGAGCAGGAGGACCGGGATCGTCCACCAGAACGTGTCGATCGGCTGGGGCACGACGGCGACCGTGATCCCCAGCATCCGGCCGGCCAGGTAGAGGGCCAGGCCCGGGATGCCGATGGCGAGCACGAGGCCACCGCCCCGGAGCAGGTCCCGCCACCCGTCGGTGAGGTCGAAGCCGAGCCGGCGGAAGGCGCTGCGGCGTGGTTGCCACAACAGATAGAGCACGAGGGCGACGCCGAACAACGCGAAGAACAGGCCGAGGAACTGGTAGCTGAAGTCGAGCCACTCCCGCGTCGACTGCGAGCCGTTGATGCTGGCGGTCTGCTGTGCGAGCGGGGTCGTGTCGGTGAGTCTGGCGATGATCGCCACGATCGAATAGACGGCGGATGCCCCGAGCGAGAGCCCGAGCACGATCGCGATCTCCCAGTACCGGCCGGCACGGCCCGGTCGAACGGGGTTCAGGCGACCAGGGTTCATGTGGCTGGTCTCGTCGCGCAGGCGGGCGTGCCCCCGGGAAGCCGGTGGCGGAACCGGGCCACCAGCCGGTAGCCGACCGAGGCCGCCCAGGACCACGGTGGAACCGTGCCGAGCCAGCCCAGCATCCGCCAGCCGGGCGACGGCTGGCGTCGGAGCAGGGCGGCGACCGCCGCGGCCCCGCCGTATTGCCGGCCGCCGTCGACGAGCCAGACCCGGGACGCGGCATCCGCGGTGGTCAGCGCGTAGGAGGCCAGATCCGTCCATTGGTACGGCGCCGCCGCGGGCATGGCCGGAAGGATGCGTCCCATCCGGGCCACGGAGGTGGTGCAGAACGCGCAGTCACCGTCGAAGATAAGCAGCGCCGACCGTGCGGGGGAGTAACTGTCCATGGAACAATCATCGCATCGCGGCGGTCCGGCGCGGGGTGGGCGCGGCCTCCCCGCAGCGGTCCGACCCGACCGTCTCGAGGCCGTCGCGCAGAGGCGCAGAATCCTGCACGAAATGACGGATAACCGAAACAATCGTGCGCGTTGTGTTTCGCCTCGGTAACGTTATTGCGTTTCGTGGTGCAGTGCGCGCGAACGGTCCCTAAGGTCGAGATCATCTGGCGCGTCAGCCTGGCCACAAACCAGCCCCGCGCTCACTTTGTACAGGAGGAAAATTGAAGATCAACAGACTGGGCATCACTGCCATTGTTCTGGCCGCTGTGGGGGCCCTCACTCTGTCCGGCTGCGCCGGCGGCGGTGCCGGCACGCCTGCGGCGTCGAGCGACGCAAGCGCGATCATCACGACGAACGGCTCCGAGCCGCAGAACCCGTTGATCCCGACCAACACCAACGAAACCGGTGGCGGCAAGATCATCGACGCCATCTTCGCCGGCCTCGTCTACTACGACGCGAAGGGCGCACCCGTCAACGACGTCGCCGACTCGATCAAGTCTGACGACAACACGACTTACACGATCAAGATCAAGTCGGGCCTCAAGTTCACCAACGACGAGCCCGTCACGTCGTCGAGCTTCGTCGACGCCTGGCAGTACGGCGCGCTGCTCAGCAACGCCCAGCTCTCCAGCTACTTCTTCGAGGACATCGAAGGCTTCAGCTATGACGAGGACAGCCCCCTGACCGGCCTCAAGGTCGTCGACGACACCACGTTCACGGTCACCCTGACCTCCGCGCTGTCCGACTTCCCGCTGCGCCTCGGCTACTCGGCCTTCAGCCCGCTCCCGGCTTCCGCGTTCACGGACATGGCCGCCTTCGGTGAGAACCCGGTCGGCAACGGCCCGTACATGCTGGGCAGCGGCACCGCCTGGAAGCACAACGAGAAGATCAGCCTCGTGGTCAACCCGGCCTACGACGGTGGACGCAAGCCCGCCAACGGTGGCCTCACGATCATCTTCTACGCCAACCAGGGCGCCGCGTACTCCGACCTGCTCGCGAACAACCTCGACGTTCTCGACGCCCTTCCGGACAGCGCATACGGCACCTACGAGAAGGACCTCGGCGACCGGGCTGTGAACCAGCCGGCCGCGATCTTCCAGTCCTTCACGATCCCGGCCCGACTGGCGCACTTCGACGGTGAAGAGGGCAAGCTGCGTCGTGCAGCCCTCTCGATGGCGATCAACCGTGACGAAATCACGAAGATCATCTTCTCCGGCACCCGCACCCCGGCCTCCGACTTCACCTCACCGGTGATCGACGGTTGGACCGACAAGCTCAAGGGCGCCGACGTCCTCAAGTTCGACGCCACCAAGGCGAAGAAGCTGTGGGCCGAGGCCGACGCGATCTCCCCGTGGACCGGTACCTTCCAGATCGCGTACAACGCGGATGGCGGCCACCAGGGCTGGGTTGACGCAACGATGAACAGCATCAAGAACACGCTCGGCATCGACGCGGTTGGCGCGCCGTACCCGACGTTCAAGGAAGCTCGCACGCTGATCACGAACCGCACCATCGAGACCGCCTTCCGCACCGGATGGCAGGCCGACTACCCGGGTCTGTTCAACTTCCTCGGCCCGATCTACGCGACCAACGCGGGCTCCAACGACGGTGACTACTCGAACCCCAAGTTCGACGCACTGCTGAAGAAGGGCTCTTCCGAGACCGACCTCGACTCCGCGAACAAGGACTTCCAGGCCGCACAGGAGATCCTGCTTCAGGACCTCCCGGCGATCCCGCTCTGGTACTCCAACGTCACCGGTGGCTACGGCACGAGCGTTCAGAACGTGAACTTCGGCTGGAACTCGGTCCCGATCTACAACGAGATCACCAAGGGCTAGTCTTAACTGAGCACGGGGAAAGGGCGATGACGCACTGTCATCGCCCTTTCTGTATGCCCGGCGCGCAGCGTGCGTCGCCCGGCTCAGGAGGAAACATGACCATCACCAAATTAGGCTTCACCGCCATTACCCTGGCCGCGCTGGGAGCGCTCACACTCTCCGGCTGCGCGGGTGGGGGCGCCGCACCGGCGTCGACGCCGAACCCGGCCGCGATCATCACGACGAACGGGTCGGAGCCACACAATCCCCTGATCCCGACGAGCACGATCGAGACCGGCGGCGCGAAGATCGTCAACTCGATCTTTGCCGGCCTGGTCTATTACGACGCAGACGGTGCGAGCGTGAACGACGTCGCCGACACGATCACGACTGACGACAACACCACGTTCACCATTAAAATCAAGCCCGGCCTGACCTTCAGCGACGGCCAAGCCCTCACCTCGTCGAGCTTCGTCGACGCCTGGCAGTACGGGGCCCTGCTCAGCAACAGCCAGCTGGGCAGCTCCTTCTTCTCGGATATCGCCGGCTACAGCGTCGAGACGGACAGCCCCCTGACCGGCCTCACCGTCGTCGACGACACCACCTTCACGGTCGCCCTGACGGCTCCCACCGCCGATTTCCCTCAGCGCCTCGGCGCCACGGCGTTCTACCCGCTCCCGGCGTCCGCGTTCACGGACATGGCCGCGTTCGGTGAGAGCCCCATCGGCAACGGCCCGTACATGCTCGACGGCGCCACGGCCTGGAAGCACAATGAAAAGATCGACCTCGTCGTCAATCCCGACTACGCCGGCGGACGGGCGCCGAAGAACGGCGGCCTGTCGATCACGTTCTACGCCAACCAGGGCGCCGCGTACTCCGACCTGCTCGCGAACAACCTCGACGTGCTCGACTCGATCCCCGACAGCGCCTACGGCACCTACGAGAGCGACCTGGGTGACCGGGTGATCAACCAGCCCGCCGCGATCTTCCAGTCGGTGACGATCCCTGAGCGCCTGGCGCACTTCGACGGCGAGGAGGGCAAGCTGCGTCGTGCGGCCCTCTCGATGGCGATCAACCGTGACGAGATCACCGAGATCATCTTCTCCGGCACCCGCACCCCGGCATCCGATTTCACGTCGCCGGTGATCGATGGCTGGACCGACACCCTCCGGGGCTCCGACGTGCTCGAGTTCGACGCGAAGGCCGCGAAGAAGCTCTGGGCGGAGGCGGATGACATCTCACCCTGGACGGGAACGTTCCAGATCGCCTACAACGCCGATGGCGGCCACCAGGGCTGGGTCGACGCCGCCTCGAACAGCATCAAGAACACCCTGGGCATCAAGGCGTCCGGCGCACCGACGCCAACGTTCGCGCAGTCCCGCACCGCGATCGCCGACCGAAGCATTCAGACCGCGTTCCGCGCGGGCTGGCAGGCCGACTACCCCAGCGTATACAACTTCCTGGAGCCGTCGTTCGCGACCAACGCCGGGTCCAACGACGGGGAGTACTCGAACCCTGAATTCGACGCGCTGCTGGCGCGGGGATCGGCCGAGAACGACCTGACCGCGGCGAACAGCGACTTCCAGAAGGCACAGGAGATCCTGCTTGAGGATCTGCCCTCCATCCCGCTCTGGTACGCCAACGTCACGGGCGGTGTCGGGACGGATGTGCACGGCGTCGTCTTCGGCTGGGACTCGGTTCCGCTCTTCAACGAGATCACCAAGGACTAGGGTGAACTAGACGTGCGCGGGGGTGATGACCCAGGTCACCGCCCCCGCGCCATGACCGACACGAAAGTACGACGCGCCCTGGCACTGTCCGGAGCGCGTCGCCACGCAGGTAATCTGTATAAACTCCGGTTGCTCGATCACAGATAGGTTCCTCATCCCGTATGACCAATTACATTGATCCGCAAGGCATAGGCGCCTCGTGACCGGATATATCTTCAGACGAATCCTCCAGGCGATCCCCGTGTTCCTGGGCACGACCTTCCTGATCTACTTCATGGTCTTCGCCATGCCGGGTGACCCGATCGTGGCCCTCTTCGGAGACAAGACGCCGAACCCGGCCGTCGTGGCCCAGTTGCGGGCCCAGTACCACCTGGACCAGCCGTTCTTTGTTCAGTACCTGATCTACCTCGGCGGAATCTTCCGCGGAGACTTCGGGCTGTCGTTCTCCGGTGAACCCGTCACCTCGATCCTGGCCCGTACCTTCCCCGTCACGGCGCGGCTTGCCATCCTGGCGCTGCTGTTCGAAACGTTTTTCGGCATCCTCGTCGGCCTCATCTCGGGCCTCCGCAAGGGCAAGCTGTTCGATGCGAGCTCGCTGGCCGTCAGCCTGATCCTGATCTCCCTGCCGATCTTCGTGATCGCGTTCGTCGGCCAGTATGTCTTCGGCGTCTGGCTCGGCTGGGCGCGTACCACGGTGGGCAGCGGCGCCCCCCTGCAGGACCTCGTCCTGCCGGCCCTGGTGCTCGCGAGTGTCAGCTTCGCCCAGATCGTGCGGCTCACCCGCGCGTCGGTGATCGAAACGTCCGGGCTCGACTTCGTGCGCACCGCGTACAGCAAGGGGCTCAGCAGTCGCCGGGTCATTCCCGTGCACATCCTGCGCAACTCGCTCATCCCGGTGGTCACCTACCTCGCGACCGACTTCGGCGTGCTCCTCGTCGGTGCCACGATCACGGAAGGTATCTTCAACGTTCCCGGCGTCGGCAACACCCTGTACCAGGCCATCATCCGCGGCGAGGGTCCCACAGTGGTCTCCTTCGTCACCGTGATGGTTCTGATCTACCTCGTCGTCAACATCCTGGTGGACCTGTTCTACGGTCTGCTCGACCCAAGGATTCGCTATGTCAAGTAATCTCACTGGCGAGCCGACCGACGGCACACCCGTCGACGGACGCTCCAGCACCCACTACGTCGCCCCCCTGGATGAGACGCCGCTCGTCGGCGTCGACGCCGTCAAGGTCGCCGAGAAGCGCAGCAACCTCTGGATCGACGCCTGGCGCGATGTGCGCCGTCGGCCGATGTTCTGGATCTCCGCGGCGCTGATCCTCCTCGTCGCGCTCGTGGCGCTGTTCCCCGGCCTGTTCACCCAGACGCCGCCGAACAACAACTGCATCCTCGGCAACAGCAACGGCGGGCCCACCGACGGTCACCCGCTCGGCTTCACCAAGCAGGGCTGTGACATCTACGCGCGGATCATCCACGGAACGTCGACCTCGCTGTCGGTCGGTTTCATCGTGATCGTGCTGACGACGACGCTGGGCATCCTCTTCGGTGCCTTCTCCGGTTTCTACGGCGGCTGGATTGACGCCGTGCTGTCCCGCCTCGGAGACATCTTCTTCTCCATCCCGTACATCCTCGCCGCGGTCGTCATCATGTCGGTGCTGTCCCAGTACCGGAGCGTGTGGAGCATCTCGCTCGCGATCGGTATCTTCGCCTGGCCATCAACGGCCCGAGTGCTGAGATCCGAGATCCTCAGGGTCAAGAACGCCGACTTCGTGATGGCGTCAACGGCGCTCGGCCTGTCCCGGTTCAAGATCCTGCTCAAGCACGTGCTGCCGAACTCGATCGCCCCCGTGATCGTGATCACGACCATCTCCCTCGCCGGAGCGATCGTCGCCGAGGCCAGCCTGTCGTTCCTGGGTGTTGGTCTGGGCAGCGACATCATGAGCTGGGGTAACGACATCAACCAGGCTCAGAACGACCTCCGCGTCGCCCCGCAGACCCTGATCCTGCCGTCCATCGCTCTCTCCGTTACCGTGTTCGCGTTCATCTCGCTCGGCGAGGTCGTGCGCGACGCACTCGACCCGAAGGCGAGGGCGCTTCGATGAGCGAGCCACTTTCCACGACCGAAGCGGTGAAGCCGCTCCTCGAGATCAAGAACCTCCAGGTCGGTTTCCAGACCCAGAACGGTCTCGTTCCCGCCGTCAACGGCATTGACATCACGCTGATGCCCGGCCAGACCCTCGCCATCGTCGGCGAGAGCGGGTCAGGCAAGTCGACGACCGCCCACGCGATCATCAATCTGCTCCCCGGCTCAGGCCGGATCACGGGCGGAGAGGTGCTCTTTGAGGGCCGCGACCTGACCCAGCTTGACGAGAAGGGGCTCGAGGAGGTGCGCGGACGCCTGATCGGGTTCGTGCCCCAGGACCCGATGGCCAACCTCAACCCGGTGTGGAGTATCGGCTTCCAGGTCGAAGAGGCCATCAGGGCAAACGGGATCGCGACCGGTAAAGAGGTCAAGCAGCACGCCATCCGGGTGCTCAAGGAAGCCGGGCTCGCGGATGCCGACAAGCGGCTCCGCCAGTTCCCGCACCAGTTCTCCGGCGGCATGCGCCAGCGGGTCCTGATCGGTATGGGCCTCTCCTCCCGGCCCAAACTGCTCATCGCGGACGAGCCGACCTCCGCGCTGGACGTCACCGTGCAGCGGGTCATTCTGGACCACCTGGCCATGCTCACTCGGGAAATCGGCACCGCCGTGCTCTTCATCACCCACGACCTGGGCCTCGCCGCGGAACGCGCCGAACAGCTCGTCGTGATGTACAAGGGCAAGGTCGTCGAGTCCGGGCCGTCTCGCGAGATCCTCGAGAATCCGATGCACCCGTACACGCGGCGCCTCGTCGCTGCGGCACCGAGCCTGGCTTCCCGCCGGATCCAGTCCTCGCACCAGAACCTGACCGAGCGGGCTCACACGGCCCCGCGCGCCGGGGATGGTCTCGACCTTCTCGAGGCCGCCGAGGTTCGTGCGGGCCGACGGGCCGCCGCCTCGACAACCGGTGGACCGGCGATCAAGGTCGATGCCCTGACCAAGATCTACAAGATCCGCGGCGCGAAGCGGGACGCGCGGGACTTCAAGGCCGTCGACGACGTCTCCTTCACCGTCGAACGTGGCACCACCATGGCGCTTGTCGGCGAATCCGGATCGGGCAAGTCCACGGTCGCGAAGCTCCTGCTCCGGCTTGAGGATGCCTCCAGCGGCACGGTAACGATCGACGGGACGGACACGGCCACGCTGCGCGGCCGCGGCCTCCTCGACCTGCGTCGTACCATGCAGCCGGTGTTCCAGGACCCGTACGGATCCCTGGACCCGCTGCGCAACATCGGCAACACGATCGCCGAGCCGCTGCAGGTGCACAACGTCGGTGACCGGACCTCGCGCCGGGCCAGGGTCGACGAACTGCTCGACCAGGTTGCCCTGCCGTCGGTGCTCGCCACCCGGTACCCGAACGAACTCTCCGGCGGCCAGCGCCAGCGTGTCGCGATCGCCAGGGCGCTCGCGCTCAAGCCGGAGATCGTGATCCTCGATGAGGCGGTGTCGGCGCTCGACGTGTTGGTGCAGGCGCAGATCCTCAAGCTCCTCGCCGACCTGCAGGCCGAACTCGGGCTGACCTACCTGTTCATCACCCACGACCTCGCGGTCGTGCGCGTGATCGCAGACCACGTCTGCGTCATGCAGCGCGGCAAGATCGTCGAGTCGTCGACCGTCGACAAGGTCTTCGACAACCCGGAGCAGGACTACACCAGGGAACTGCTCAACGCGATCCCCGGCGCAAACCTCACGCTCGGGGCCTAAGGGCACCGTCATCGGCTGGACCTACCAGGCACCAGCACCCACACCGACGCGGGGCGGGAACTTCGGTTCCCGCCCCGTTCGCGTTTTTTGCGACCGAACCCGACGCTCTCAGGGTCCGGGCAGGGAGAGTGCGGTAGGATTATCCGTTGGGTCGGACTTTGCCCACACACATCCATTCTTCGTCGCATGCGGTACTCTGCGGCATCATTCTTCGTAAGGATTTACTTCATGGCGATTGCCACGCGCAATAACCTCCGAAATGTCGCAATCGTCGCCCACGTCGACCACGGCAAGACCACGCTGGTAGACGCGATGCTCCAGCAGACCAACTCGTTCGCGGACCACTCGCATGTGGAAGAGCGCGCGATGGACTCCAACGAGCTTGAGCGCGAAAAGGGCATCACGATCCTCGCCAAGAACACGGCGGTTTCGTACAAGGGCATCCACGCCAACGACGGTCCCATCACGATCAACGTGATCGACACCCCCGGCCACGCCGACTTCGGTGGCGAGGTCGAGCGCGGCCTGTCCATGGTCGACGGTGTCGTGCTGCTCGTCGACGCCAGTGAGGGCCCGCTCCCGCAGACCCGCTTCGTGCTCCGTAAGGCACTTGAGGCGCACCTGCCCGTCATCCTGCTGGTCAACAAGACCGACCGCCCCGACGCTCGTATCGTCGAGGTCGTCGAGGAGAGCCAGGATCTCCTCATCGGTCTGGCCAGCGACATGGCAGACGACTTCCCCGACCTCGACCTCGACGCGATCCTCGACGTCCCCGTCGTCTACGCCTCCGGCCGTAACGGTGCGGCGAGCCGCAACCAGCCCGAGAACGGCCAGCTGCCTGACAATGACGACCTCGAGCCGCTCTTCGAAGCGATCCTCGAGCACATCCCGGCCCCGGTCTACGATGACGAGCACCCGCTGCAGGCGCACGTGACCAACCTGGACGCCTCGCCGTTCCTCGGCCGTCTCGCCCTGCTCCGCATCTTCCACGGCACCATCCGCAAGGGCCAGACCGTGGCCTGGATCAAGTACGACGGTTCCGTGCACAACGTGCGCGTGACCGAGCTGCTGATCACCAAGGCACTCGACCGGTACCCGACCGAGAGCGCCGGACCCGGCGACATCGTCGCCGTCGCCGGTTTCGAGGACATCACCATCGGTGAGACCCTCGCCGACCCCGATGACCCCCGCGCCCTGCCGACCATCACCGTCGACGAGCCCGCCATCTCGATGACGATCGGCACCAACACCTCGCCGATCATGGGCAAGGTCAAGGGCCACAAGCTCACCGCGCGCATGGTCAAGGACCGTCTTGACCGCGAACTCGTCGGTAACGTCTCGCTCAAGGTCGTCGACATCGGACGCCCCGACGCCTGGGAGGTCCAGGGCCGAGGCGAACTCGCCCTCGCCATCCTGGTCGAGCAGATGCGTCGCGAGGGCTTCGAACTCACGGTCGGCAAGCCGCAGGTTGTCGTGCGTCGCGTTGACGGCAAGATCCACGAGCCCTACGAACACCTCACCATCGACTCGCCCGAAGAGTACCTCGGCGCGATCACCCAGCTTCTCGCCGCCCGCAAGGGTCGGATGGAAAACATGGCGAACCACGGCACCGGCTGGGTCCGGATGGAATTCATCGTTCCGTCGCGCGGCCTGATCGGCTTCCGCACCCAGTTCCTCACCGACACCCGTGGTACCGGTATCGCCAACGCGATCTTCCACGGCTACGAGGCCTGGGCCGGCAACATCGTCACCCGTAACAACGGCTCGATCGTCGCCGACCGCGCCGGCGTGGTCACCCCGTTCGCCATCATCGCCCTGCAGGAGCGGATGTCGTTCTTCGTCAACCCGACCGAAGAGGTCTATGAGGGCATGGTCATCGGCGAGAACTCGCGCGCCGACGACATGGACGTCAACATCACCAAGGAAAAGAAACTGACCAACATGCGTCAGTCCACCTCCGACACCTTCGAGTCGATGACCCCGTCCAAGCAGATGACCCTTGAGGAATGCCTCGAGTTCGCCCGCGAAGACGAGTGCGTCGAGGTCACCCCGGCCATGGTGCGCATCCGCAAGGTCGAGCTCGCGGCATCCGCCCGCCAGCGTCAGACCTCGCGCCTGAAGAAGCAGGACGCGAACTAGCTCACGCTCAGAGTCGCCGACGGCGTCGTCCTGGATTCGTCCGGAACGGCGCCGTCGGCGTTTCTGCGGTGGGGATCCACTCGACCTGTCCGCCCTGCGTCGGGCGTCTCTGCGCCCGGCCACCCGGTGTCAGGTGCTGCCGGCCGGACCAACTGACGTAGCATCGCAGGATGAGTACCGCACCCCATTCGATCTCCGCCCGTCTCCGAATCGTCGCGGCGGTGGCCGTCGCGCTGCTCGCCGGCCCGCTGCTGGCTGGTTGCTCGGCCGACGCGGTCGGTGGTGCCGTCAACGGGGCCGTGCAGGGCGCGACCGGCGGCGACGTGAGCCTCTCGGGCAAGCTGCCGACCGGGTGGCCGGCCGAGGTGCCCGTGGTCGAGGGCACGCTGTTCTTCGGTTCGGCGAACACCGTCGACGGCAAACGAACCTGGGTGGTCACGGTCAAGTCGGAGGCCGCGGACCCGCTGGCCGAGGTGAAGACGAGCCTGACGACTGCCGGTTTCGTTCTCGATGAGTCGCCGTCGGCATCCGTCGGCACCGCCGGCGTGGTCGCCATGAGGGACGCGAACTTCGCCGTGGTCGTCGCCGGCAACCCCTCCGGCCTCCTCTACACGGTAACCCCCCGCACCTAACCCCCTCCCACCCCGCCATCAACCGCGAGAGTGCACTTTTCGCCCCCTCAGCATTCGTGAAGGGGCGAAAAGTGCACTCTCGCGAAAGGGGCGAGGGGGCGTCGATCTGGTGCCGGTGGGCCGGGTGGGCGGTTAGAGGTTCGGGGCGGCATCCGATTCCGTCACGGTGAAGTCCGCCTTGCCGATGCCGTCGCCGGTCATGCCCGGCTTGCACGCGGTGAAGTAGTGGCCGGCGGCCAACTGCACGACGAGGTTGCGGCTCAGGCCGGGACCGATGTTCTCGGCTTCGCCGACGATGCGCAGCCCGTCCTCGGCGAGCAGGTAGAACTCGGTGACCTGGTCACCGGAGTTGGTGACCGTGAATCGCACGCTGCCCGCCGGGGCTTCGGCGGCGGAGACGGCGCACGCGGTCGCGCTGCTGTCCACGGTGAGGGAGGCGTGGGAGGCGCCGGACGTGCCGGCGTTCGGGACGCAGCCGGTGAGGGCGAGGAGGCCGGCCGCCGAAGCGAGGCCGAGCAGGGGGAAGCGAGCGCGCATGAGGCAATCCTTGCTGGGGAGTGGGAACGGTAGAGGAAGAGGTCAGGATGCCGGGTCAACCGGTCAGCGCACGGGCTCGGCCACGGGCTCGGTCGCCGGCTCGACCGGGCGAGGCGCGGACCGCACCCGGCCGCCGTTCCGGCTCGCCCGGATGAACAGGCTGAGGCAGATCGCCGTGTACCCGGTCCAGACGACCAATTCGAGCCAGGTCGTCACCGGGGAGAAGTTGAGGGTTCCCTTGAGCAGGGTGCCGAACCAGCTGTCCGGCGGAATCGCCGCGCTCACGTTGAAGGCCAGGCTGTTCAGCCCCGGAAGCACCCCGGCCTCCTGCAGGTCGTGCACGCCGTAGGAGAGCACCCCGGCCGCGACGACGATCAGGATGCCGCCGGTCCAGGTGAAGAATTTCGCCAGGTTGATCCGCAGCATGCCGGAGTAGACCAGCCAGCCCAGGCCGACGGCGCTCAGGATGCCGAGGGCGGCGCCGATGAGGGGCATGGTGGTCTCCCCGGTGGCCTGCACGGCCGCCCAGATGAACAGGGCGGTCTCGATGCCCTCCCGGCCGACGGCGACGAAGGCGACCACGACGAGGCCGACCCCGGCCCCGAGCAGGGAACGGTCGATGCTGCCGCGGAGGTGGCCGGACAGGTCCCTGGCCGTGCGCAGCATCCAGAACACCATCCAGGTCACCAGCCCGGTCGCGGCGATCGAGAGCACGCCGCCGATGGTCTCCCGGGCGGCGAAGGAGAGGCCGTAGGTGCCGAAGGTGAGGGCCGCGCCGATCACGAGGGCGAGCACTACCGCGAGGCCCACGCCGAGCCAGATCCGGCGAAGCACGTCACGCCGGTCGATTTTGACGACGTAGGCCACGAGGATGGTCACGATCAGGGCCGCTTCGAGGCCTTCGCGCAGGCCGATCAGATAGTTTGCGAGCACGGGACTTCCTGGGGATCGGGGAGCGCTGACAATGGTAAGGCTTACCTAAGTAAGGGTACTCTAACTTCGACGTGGCCGTCCTGTCCAGCTAGGGTTCTTCAGCGGGCGTCTGTCCGCCGCCTACCAGGGGAGCCCAGCCATGGTCATGTCCGGCAGCGGAGAAAGCGTCGTGTTCGTGCACGACCGTCCCGGTGACGAGGCGCTGCTCACCGGCGGCACGATCGCCCGACTCCGCGCCGATGGCGCCGATGTCGTGGTCCTGTTCGGGGTGCGGGCCGCGGGGGACACCGGCGAGGACCCTGCTGCCAGCGCCGACGTGCGCGCCGCCATGGCCGGCCTGGGCGTGAGCGACTGGCGGATGCTGGCGGCGCCGACACCGGCCGGCAACACCGGCGAAGCCGCCGCCGACGATCTCCGCGCTCTGACCGCCCATCTGGCCGACGTGCTGGACGAGGTGGGCGCAACCGCCCTCGTGCTCGGCGCCGACGACGTCCGGCTACGGGCCGCCGCGACCGAGGCCGCCCACACGGCGGGTATCCCCATCTTCCGGAGCATGCGGGTCTCCGGTGCGATCGGCCAGCGGGTGATCGCCATCGACATGAGCGACCACGTGGACGTGAAGCTGCGGGCCGTCTCCGCCTACCCGGGGCGTTGGCGAGTGACGGACCACACCGTGTGCCCGACGGTGCCGTCGGCCGCCACCTTGACCGGTACCGGCGGTATGACCGCCGCCGGCACGGTCATCGGCGGGACCGAGACCTACGTTCGCCTTCCCCCGCACCCGGCCGCGGCGGAGCCAGCGCCCGGCCCGGGTGCCCGGGCGCTGGCCGGACTGCTCGCCTTCGTTGTCGGCGTGGTCTTCGGCGTCCTCGGCACGATCGCGCACCAGGCGACGATCGCGATCGGCCCCGTCGTCATCCCGATCGGGCTGGTCCTCTCGCTCGCCGGGGTGACCGCGCTGCTGGCCGGACTGCGCCTCGTCGTCGGCGACCGGCTGATCGTGCTGCTTGCCGCGATCGGCCTGCTCGGCACGATCTTTCTGCTGTCGCTGCGCAGCGCGGGCGGCTCCGTGCTCGTGCCGGAGGGCCTGCCCGGCACGCTGTGGACGATCGGGCCGACCCTGGTGGCCACGGTCGTGCTCGCCTGGCCGCGAATTCCGGCCCGGCACGGTTCGGCATAGGATTGGACTTCCGCTCGTGAAGGGAGCTCGTCACCCGTGACCTACGTCATTGCCCTACCGTGCGTCGACGTGAAGGACCGCGCTTGCGTGGACGAATGCCCCGTCGACTGCATCTATGAGGGCGACCGCTCGCTCTACATCCACCCCGACGAATGCGTCGACTGCGGAGCCTGCGAACCCGTCTGCCCGGTCGAAGCGATCTACTACGAAGACGACGTGCCCGAACAATGGGCCGAGTACTACAAGGCCAACGTCGAATTCTTCGACGACGTCGGATCCCCCGGCGGCGCGGCCAAGGTCGGCGTGATCCACAAGGACCACCCGATCATCGCCGTCCTGCCGCCCCAGGTGTAACCGTCCATTGTTGAAGCCGCTGCCCGACTACCCCTGGGACCAGATGGTGCCCTTCGCCGAGCGGGCACGCGCCCATCCGGACGGTATCGTCGATCTGTCGATCGGTTCGCCGGTCGACCCGACGCCCGCGGTCATCCGGCAGGCGCTCGCCGATGCCACCGACGCGCACGCCTACCCGCAGACCGCCGGCACCCCGCAGCTGCAGTGGGCCATCATCGAGTGGTATGCCCGGCGCCGCGGCGTGCTCGGCCTCACCGAGGCCAATGTGCTGCCGACCATCGGGTCCAAGGAACTGGTGGCCCTGCTGCCGTTCATGCTCGGCCTCGGCGAGGGCGACACGGTCGTGCACCCCGTCGCCGCCTACCCCACCTACGCGATCGGCGCGGCGATGGCCGGTGCGGATGCCGTGGCCGCCGACAATCCGGCCGACTGGCCGGCCACCACGAAGTTGGTCTGGCTGAACAGCCCCGGCAACCCGGACGGGAACGTGCTGACGGTCGCCGAGCTGCGCCAGGCGGTCGACCGGGCCAGATCGCTCGGCGCTGTGATCGTCTCGGACGAGTGCTACGCCGAGCTCGGTTGGGCCGGAGACTGGCTGACCGACCCGATTCCCAGCATCCTCGACCCGCGGGTGATCGGGACCGACCGCCGCGACGTGCTCGCGATCTATTCCCTGAGCAAGCAGTCGAACATGGCCGGCTACCGTGGCGCGTTCGCGGCCGGGTGCGCCACCGTGCTCGGCAGGCTGCTGACCGTGCGCAAGCACGCCGGACTGATGCTCCCGGCTCCGCTCCAGGCCGCCATGGTCGCGGCCCTGGGCGACGACGCCCACGTTGCCGAGCAGAAGGAACGCTACCGGGCACGTCGCGAGATGTTGTTGCCGGCGGTCGAGGCGGCGGGTTTTCGGATCCAACGCAGCGAGGCCGGGCTGTATCTGTGGGCTTCGGAGGGGCGCGACGCCTGGGAATCGATCGGGCGGCTTGCCGACCTGGGCATCCTGGCCGGTCCGGGCCCGTTCTACGGTGCCGGTTCCGCGCAGCAGGTGCGTTTCAGTCTCACCGCCACCGATGAGCGGATCGCGGCCGCCGCGGAACGGCTGAAGGGCGCCTGACCGAACCGAAACCGGGCCTCGAGCCCCGCAGCGCCGCCGGCCAGGGCTTGTGGATAATCACCAATGAAATCAGGGCATTCCTATCGGATGCAACAGTAGGCGGTTGAGCCGATTAGGCTGTATCAGCGTTGACGTCTCTAGCCACACCGGTGTGCTGTGTAGAAGACCGCGCGCCGAGAGGCAGTGATACTCAGTGACACTCAGTGATACCCAGGGAGCCGCCGTGAGCGAACACGCACAGCGAACACCGTCCATCGACCCGCAACAGGCCAGACTGAGCTTCCCCGGAGGGTCAGCCGAATTCCCGATCGTGCGCGGCACGGCCGGCGCATCCGGCCTGGACATCTCAAGCCTCACCCGCCAGACCGGCCTGATCACGCTCGACTCCGGGTTCGTCAACACCGCAGCGACGCGGTCGGCGGTCACCTTCATCGACGGCGAGAAGGGCATCCTGCGCTACCGCGGATACCCGATCGAGCAGATCGCGCAGAACTCCAACTTCCTCGAGACGGCCTGGCTGCTCATCTACGGGGCGCTGCCCAGTGCGAGCGAACTCGACGCCTTCGACCAGCGCATCCGCCGGCACAGCCTGCTGCACGAGGACCTGCGCGGGCTCTTCGACGTGCTGCCGTACAACGCGCACCCCATGGCGGTGCTCTCCTCCGGCGTGTCGGCGCTGGCGGCGTACTACCAGGACTCGCTCGACCCGAAGGACCCGATCCAGGTCGAACTGGCCACGGTGCACCTGCTAGCCAAGCTCCCGGTGATGGCGGCCTACGCCTACAAGAAGAGCATCGGTCAGGCGTTCCTCTACCCGGACAACTCGCTCGGCTACGTCGACAACTTCCTTCGGCTGATCTTCGGCACGCTGGCCGAGCCGTATCAGGTCAACCCCGTCGTGAGCAAGGCGCTCGAGCGTCTCCTGATGCTGCACGAGGACCACGAGCAGAACGCGTCGACCTCGACCGTCCGTCTCGTCGGCTCGACCGAAGCGAACCTGTTCGCGTCGGTGTCGGCCGGGATCAACGCCCTCTCCGGCCCCCTGCACGGCGGCGCGAACGAGGCCGTGCTGAAGATGCTCGGCGAGATCAAGGCATCCGGCGAAGGCGTGGAGAAGTTCGTCGAACGGGTCAAGAACAAGGAACAGGGCGTGCGCCTGATGGGCTTCGGCCACCGGGTCTACAAGAACTACGACCCGCGGGCCACCCTGGTCAAGGAGAGCGCCGACGAGGTTCTCGCCGCCCTGGGCGTCAAGGACGACCTGCTCGACATCGCCAAGGAACTCGAGCACATCGCGCTGAACGACGACTACTTCCGGGAACGCAAGTTGTACCCGAACGTGGACTTCTACACCGGCGTCATCTACAAGGCGATGGGATTCCCCACGAGCATGTTCACCGTGCTCTTCGCGATCGGACGCCTGCCCGGCTGGGTGGCGCACTGGCGTGAGATGAACGAGGACCCGACGACCAAGATCGGCCGTCCGCAGCAGCTCTACATCGGCTCGCCCGAGCGCGACTTCCCGCACCGCTAGCAAGCAGGGGCAATCAGGGCGGGGCCGGGGCGATGCCTACGGTCCCGCAGTGAGTCGCAGGGTGTCCGTTGCGGACGCCCGCACGGCGGCGAGCGAGAACGGCCAGGGCCTGGTCTCCTGGTGCTGCCAGAGCGCGGTCTGGTCGTCGTAATTCGGGTGGAACGCGTGCCCCGAATTCCCGGTCAGGTTCAGCCAGGTCGAATCGTCCCAGTCGGCCAGGCTGACCACCTGGCGCATCGAGGGCACCCAGTTGACCGTGTAGCCGATCGTGGCATCCCAGCCGACCGCGTCGATCACGGATGATCCGCCCGCCAATTCGTACGGCCCACGGTTGAACAACCACTCAAGCGGGGCGATGCCCGACTTGCCGAAGCTCGCGTTCGTGATCTCGAGGGTGTGGATCTTTCCCCAGCGCCAGAGCGACGGGTCGGAACCCATCAGCCGCTCGCCCTCGAGCGCGGCCTGCAAGAGTGCACGCTCGAGCATGCCGTCCCGGCTCGCGGAACCGACCCTCGCGTTCTTCCACCAGGGCGAGTCCGGGGTGTCGAGCAGGCCGATCACCACCGAGTAGGCGCGGTCGCCGCCGGCGAGCCGGGTGGACTCCGGGAGCCGGGTGTTGAACAGGTCGACCAGCAGGTTGCGCCAGACGATGCTGAAATACGCGGCTGCGGCGCTGTCGCTCTCCAACCGGTAGTCCCAGCCGTCGAACAGGGCCAGGGCCGCCCTGGTTCGGGTGGTGGGCTTGAGCGTCTGCAGCACGGGCACCAGCCGGGCGGCGAGCGGGCTGTAGGTGTCGGCCTGGATCTCGCTCATCATGGCCGGGGTCATCGGCGTGCCGGCGTCGATCAGCGCCTGCACTCGTGCGGTGATCTCGGTGGCCCGGTAGCCCAGGTCCCAGTCCGCCGTGATCAGGTAGGGGTAGTCCGGGCCGACGGGGGCGTTGTTCGCGGTCACGATGAAGCCGCTGGCCGGGTTGAGGGACTGCGGCAGCGCGTCGAAGGGGATGTAGCCGTCCCAGCCGTATTCGCTCGTCCACCCCGGCACGGGGACCGTGCCGTCACCGGCTCGGCGGATCGGGATCAGTCCGGGCGCCTGATAGCCGATATTGCCCTCGACGTCCGCGTAGACGAGGTTCTGCGAGGGAACATCGAAGAGTGAGGCCGCCTGCCGGAACGTCGCCCAGTCGGTGGCAGCGCCGAGCGCGAAGATGGCGGTCGCGGTGTGTCCGGGCGACAGGGCGGTCCACTGCAGCGACAACTCGTAGGTGGTCCCCGCGTCACTGGGCTCAGCGCCCGTGGTGTCCGCGCCGGCGGCCGGTAGATCGACGGCATCCGGGTAGTCGGCCGCGATGGCGGGGAAGGCGCTGCCCGTGAGCCCGCTCACGATCGGCCCGTGCCCGGTCGACCGAATCGTGATCCTGACCGGGTCGCCGCCGGCGACGCTGATCTTTTCGTTGCGCACCTGGATCGGTGTGGCCACGCCGTCGTACTCGTAGCTGTCGCCGGTGACCTTCTCGAGGTAGAGGTCGGCGACATCCGGGCCGAGGTTGGTGAAACCCCAGGCGATCTTCGCGTTGTGGCCGATGATGATCCCCGGCAACCCGGAGAAGCTGTAGCCGGCGAGATCGAACGGGCACTCTGCGGTGACCGCGGCGCACCGGAGCCCGACCTGATACCAGACCGACGGCATCACGGGGCCCAGATGAGGGTCGTTGGCCAGGATCGGCTTGCCGGTCGCGGTGTGCGCCCCGGAGACAACCCAGGAGTTGGACCCGATCTCCCCTCCGGCCGGGCCGAGCAGCTCGGGCACCGCGGCGAGCGTGCGGTGAAGGCCGGCCAGGGACGACACCAGCGCGGCCTCAGCACCGGCCTCAAGGGCCGGCGCTGCCGGGGCCGTGGTGGTCGCCGCCGCGGCCGCCACGGGAGCACCGGCCGGCATCCCGCCGACGATGGTCGGGTGCGCGGCGTACGGGTAGCTCGGATGCAACTGGGCCACCTCGGCGGGGGTGAGGTTGCCGGCGAGCTGGGCCCGGTCGATCTCGTCGTCGAGATTGGAGCGCAGGTCCCAGGCCATCGCCTTCAGCCAGGCAACCGAGTCGGCCGGAGTCCACGGCTCGACCGTGTAGCCCGGGTTCTGCACGGCGAGCACCGCGTACTCGACGGACAGGTCCGCGCCGGCGTGGCCGGCCAGATAGGCGTTCACGCCGTCCGCGTAGGCCTGGTAGTAGCCCAGCGTGACCGGGTCGAGCAGCGCGACCTCCGCCTCGGCCACGGCCCGCCAGCCGAGGGTGCGGATGAACGTGTCGGTGCCGACCTGGCTCCTGCCGAACAGTTCCGCGAGCCGTCCGCTCGTCACGTGCCGGCGGAAGTCCATCTCCCAGAACCGATCCTGGGCGTGCACATACCCCTCGGCCCTGAACAGGTCGCCTGCGCTGCCGGCCACGATCTGCGGGATGCCGGCCTGGTCGCGGTACACGGTCACGTCCGCGCCGAGCCCCGGCAGCGTCGCCTGCCCGGACAGGGTCGGGAACGAGCGGGTGACCGTCCACACGCCCAGCCCGGTGACCACCAGGGCAAGGCTGAGCACGACCGCGAGCACGGCGAGGGCGGACCTGATCCTGCGGTGGCGCCTGCTGCGCGGTGCGTCGGTTCCCACATCACTCCTTCGTGACTGGCAGCGTACCCCCGGGCGGGGAGCGGCTAGGCGTGCAGCTGTTCGTTCAGCAGGATGCCCGTGCCGCTGCGCTGGAGCACCTCGACCGCCCCCGACACCGAGTTACGCCGGAAGAGCAGGCCAGGAACCCCGGACAGCTCGACGGCCTTCATCGTGGGCGCCTTGCCCTCGGCCGTGCGCGGCTGGTCGGGCAGGGTCACCTTGGTGCCCGCGGTCACATACAGCCCGGCCTCCACGACGCTGTCGTCACCGATGGAGATGCCGACGCCGGAATTCGCGCCGAGCAGCGCGCGCGCGCCGATGGCCACCCGTTCGGTGCCGCCACCGGACAGGGTGCCCATGATCGAGGCCCCGCCACCGATGTCGGCGCCGTCGCCGACGACGACACCCTGGGAAA
Organism: Cryobacterium sp. PH31-AA6; assembly: GCF_030063195.1. Taxonomy (GTDB): domain Bacteria; phylum Actinomycetota; class Actinomycetes; order Actinomycetales; family Microbacteriaceae; genus Cryobacterium. Next base: position 85,120 of record NZ_JASISS010000003.1, on the reverse strand, counting down.
CACGGCCCTCGACCATCGAGGTCCCGAGGGTGCCGGCGTTGAAATTGACGAACCCCTCGTGCATGACCGTCGTGCCGGGGGAGAGGTAGGCGCCCAGGCGCACCCGCGAGGCATCCGCGACGCGCACCCGGTCCGGGGTGACGTAGTCCAGGAGGGGCGGGAACTTGTCGATCCCGGAGGCCTGGATGCCGGCGCGCTGCAGCGCGGGACGGAGCCGGGCGAAGTCGGCCGGCAGCATCGGACCCGCGTTGGTCCAGGCCACGGTGGGGAGGTGGCCGAAGATTCCGTCGAGGTTGATGCTGTTCGGGAGCACGAGAAGGTGGGACAGAAGGTGCAGGCGCAGGTAGGCATCCGAGGTGCTCGCCGGGGCGGTGGCCAGGTGGATCTCGACGGTGACGGCCTCGACCCGCACGGCCCGGCGGGGGTCCTCTCCGGCGAATTCCTCCAACTCGGATGGCACGATCCAACGGTCACGGCCGGCCGGCAGTGTGCCGAGTCGGGGCGTCGGGAACCAGGTGTCCAGCACCGTCCCGTCACCGGCGACCGTGGCCAGGCCATACCCCCAGGCGTTGACGGGGACGATGGACTGCGGGGACACGGCGGTGATCATGGCTCTAGATTAGTAGAATGCCCCTCAACCTGATCACCCTGGACCTGTCCGCCTCCTCGATCGACCTCACCAGGGCGATCTGCGATATCGAGTCGGTATCCGGCAATGAGACGGCCCTGGCCGACGCGATCGAGCAGGCCCTCTCCGGGCTCGAACACCTCGAAATCATCCGAGACGGTGACACCGTCGTGGCTCGCACGAACCACGGCCGGGCGCAGCGCGTGGTCATCGCCGGGCACATCGACACGGTCCCGCTCAACGGGAACTTGCCGACCCGGTTCGAGACGCGCGACGGCGTCGACTACCTCTGGGGCCGCGGCACGGTGGACATGAAGGCCGGCGTGGCGGTGCAGCTCAAGCTGGCCGCGGAGCTGACCGACCCCACCGTCGACGTGACCTGGATGTGGTACGACCACGAGGAGGTCTCCGACGAACTGAACGGCCTCGGCCGGCTCGCCCGCAACCGCCCCGACCTGTTCGTCGGCGACTTCGCCATCCTCGGCGAACCGACCAACAGCCAGGTCGAGGGAGGCTGCAACGGCAATGTGCGGATCGAGATCCGCACCTTCGGCCTGCGGTCCCACTCGGCGCGCAGCTGGGTGGGCGACAACGCCATCCACAAGGTCGCCCCGATCCTCGACGTGCTGGCCGGCTACCAGGCGCGCGAGGTCGAGGTTGAGGGTCTCGTCTACCGTGAGGGCCTGAACGCCGTGGGCATTTCCGGCGGTATCGCCGGAAATATCATCCCCGACGCGTGCATGGTGCACGTCAACTACCGCTTCGCGCCCAGCCGGTCCGGTGCCGAGGCGGTTGCGCACCTCACCGAGCTGTTCGGCGAGTACGAGATCACCGTGGTCGACATGGCCGAGGGCGCCCGCCCGGGCCTCGACGCGGTTCTGGCCCAGGAATTCCTCGTCGCCGTCGGCGGCGAGGCCCGCCCCAAGTACGGCTGGACGGATGTCGCCCGTTTCTCCGCCCTCGGGATCCCCGCCGTGAACTATGGACCCGGTGACCCGCTCAAGGCCCACGCGGACGACGAGCGGGTGGCCCTGCACCAGATCACGGAATGTGAGGACGGCCTCCGTTCGTGGCTGACCGCAACCGCAGGCTGACCCCGGACGCTCCGGCGGTCTGGTCGCGGCCGGCGGTCTGGTTCCGGCCGGCGGTCTGGTTCCGGCCGGCGGACTGGTACCGCGCGGCGCCGTGGTGGGCCAGGGTCGCGGCGATCTGGGCGGCATCCCGGGTGGTCACGACCACGCTTGTGCTGCTGCTTGCCCGGGTGCAGGGCGCGAACCCGTGGACCGCGGCGAGCCCGGGCTACGCCGACTTCGCGAACATCTGGGACGGACGCTGGTACAACATCGTCGCGGTGGCCGGCTACCCGGCCGTGCTCCCGGTCACGGTCGACGGGCACATCGCCGAGAACGCCTGGGCGTTCATGCCCGGTTACCCGGTGATGGTGCGCCTGCTGATGATCGTGCTCGACCAGCCGTGGGCGCCGATGGCCGTGCTCGTCTCCGTCGCCTTCAGCCTGGGCAGCGCCCTGCTCTTCTACCGGCTGATGCTCCGGGTGCTCGGCGAGTCGACGGCCCTGTTCGCCGCCGTGCTGTTCTGCGTTGCCCCGCTGTCGCCGATCCTGCAGTTCGGCTACGCCGAGTCGATGCACCTGTTCTTCCTCACCCTCGCCCTGCTCCTGCTGTTGGAGCGGCGGTACGTGCTGCTCTTCCCGGTGATCCTGGTGATGGCGTTCACCCGGCCGAGCGGGCTCGCCTTCGCCCTGGCCATCGGGCTGCACCTGGTGCAGCGTTGGCTCAGCAGGGGCAGGGACCCCTTCCCGGTCGTGGAGCGGGTGACGGTGCTATTCGTGGCCGGATTCAGCGCGGTCTGCGGGCTGGCCTGGCCCGTCATCGCCTGGGCGGTGACCGGGTCGATGACGGCGTACACCGACACAGAGCTGGCGTGGCGGTCGGCGTACATCGGCGACCAGGAGCTGGTGCCGTTCACGGCCTGGTTCCAGTCCGGGGTGTGGTGGCTGGGGATGCCGCTGGGCATCGTCGTCGTTGCCGCCCTGATCCTCGGCTTCGCGGCCCTGTTGTTCATCTCTCCGGTGCGCCGGCTGGGCGTCGACCTGCGGTTCTGGCTGGCCGCCTACGCGCTCTACCTGCTCGCGGTGTTCTTCCCTCAATCGAGCACCTTCCGGCTGCTGATACCGCTGTTCCCGCTGCTCGGTGCCGTTGCCCTGCCGAGGAGCCCGGTCTACCGGGTGCTGGTCGTTCTGCTCTTCATCGCCGGCCAGATTGGCTGGCTCCTGCTCTGCTGGGGGGTCGACGGAGCGGACTGGACACCCCCCTAATTACTGTCTGACGCCTCGATGGTCGATAATGGAAGTTCAGACGAATGAATGGAAGGGGAGTTCATGGCGGCCATGAAGCCAAGGACCGGAGACGGGCCAATGGAGGCTGTAAAGGAGGGGCGCCTCATCATCGTGCGTGTTCCGCTCGAAGGTGGAGGCCGACTTGTCGTCTCCGTGAACGACGCTGAGGCCAAAGAGCTTCACGATGCGCTGGCCGGTGTGGTCCAGTCGACCGTATAGCCTGTTGCGATCGGCTGCGCAGTTCTGCTGCGCAGCCGATTTTTTTTGCCCTGACCCCCTCGGCCGGCCGGCGGGCGGGCCGAGGGGGTCAGGCCCGGATCTTGGTGATCTGGAGCAGACCGTCGCCGACGGGCGACAGGGCGCTGATCACCGCGGTTGACCCGGCGATCTCGGCGAGGAGGGTGCGGAAGCCGGTGGCCACATCGTCGCGCTGCGCCGGGTTGGCGACGCGTCCGCGCCAGAGGGCGTGGGCGACGAGCACCGTTCCGCCCGGTCGCGCCAGGCGCAGGCCGTGCTCGACGTACTCGATCACCGATTGCGGGTCGGCGTCGACGAAGACGATGTCGTAGGAATTCTCGTTCATCCGCGGAAGCACCTCGGCCGCCTTGCCGGTGATCAGGCGCACCCGGTTCGAACGGATGCCGGCCTCGGCGAAGCTCGCCCGCGCGTGCTGCTGGTGGTCGACCTCGGTGTCGATCGAGGTGAGTGTTGCGCCGGGCGCGCCGGTGAGCAGCCAGATCCCGGAGACGCCGGCCCCCGTGCCGACCTCGAGGATGCTGCGGGCGCCGGTCGCCGCGGCGATCACGGCCGATTGCGCTCCGACGGCAGGGGAGATCGCATCGATTCCCAGTTCGAGGGACTGCTGCCTGGCCCTGGCCACAGCGTCGGACTCGACGACGGAATCGTCGGAGAACTTCCAGTTCAGATCTTTGTCAGACAAGCGCAACTCCAGTAGGTGATTGACTCCAGCCTAGAGGCGCGGCCGCGCTGGTCGGGGGAGGCCTCGCCGGGGGTTATTCTGAGGGAATGTTTGGTCTGACGTTCGAGAAGATCCTCCTCATCGGGATCGTCGCCGTCTTCCTGCTCGGACCGGAGAAACTTCCGCACTACGCCTCCCAACTCGCGCGCCTGGTCAAGCAGCTCCGGAACATGGCGAACGGTGCCAAGGAACGGATGCGCGACGAGATGGGGCCGGAGTTTGACGACGTCGACTGGAAGAAGCTCGACCCCCGCCAGTACGACCCGCGCCGCATCATCCGTGAGGCCCTGATCGACGACGACGGCGAGGTGAAGGCGCAATCGGCGACGGTGTCCCGGGCCGTACCGAACCCCGACGGCGCATACCTGCAGCGCAAGCGGGCCCGCGAGAAGGCCCTCTCCGCGCCCCAACCCGCCCCGTTCGACTCCGAAGCCACCTGACCGCGCCCTGGCCGGTCAGGCAATGTTCGCGATCGGTGTGCCCTGTGCCACCTGGGCGCCCTCGTCGACGAGCAGGGTGATCAGCCCGCCGGTTTCGGGGTAAACCTCGGCGTCGACCTTGTCCATCGCGACCTCGGCGACCAGGGTGCTCGGCTGCACCTGCTCGCCCGACTCGACGAACCAGGTCACCAGCACCCCGGTCGCGTCGTCATCGTCGGACATCCGGGGGAAGAGGATGTCGGTCATGTTGCCATCGCGTCCCGCACGGCCTTTTCGATTCGGGCGGGCGTGGGGAGTACCGCGTATTCCAGCTGGTGGGCGTAGGGAATGGGCACATCGGGAACGCAGACCCGGGCCACGTGCTTGAGCAGGCTCGGGTCCCGTTCGACGACCGCGGCGATGACTTCGCCGGAGAGTCCGAAGGACTGGTAGTCCTCGTCGACCACGATCAGCCGACCGGTTTTCGCGACCGACCGCACGATCGCGTCCCGGTCGAGCGGGACAAGGCTGCGCAGGTCGAGCACCTCGACGCTGATTCCGTCCGCCTCCAGCTTCTCCGCCACGTCCAGGCTGTGATGCACCGAGAGCGCCAGCGTCACGATGGTGACGTCGGTGCCCGCCCTGGCGACCCTGGCCTTGCCGATCGGGACGAGATATTCCTCCTCGGGAACGGGCCCGACCGCACGCCGGTTCTTCTGCATCCAGCCCAGGCCCATGATCCCCTTGTGGAACATGAAGACCACCGGGTCATCGGTCTCGATCGCAGCGGTCATCAGCCCCTTCGCGTCGTACGGATTCGAGGGCACCACAACTTTCATGCCCGGAAGGTGCGCGAAAGTGCCCCAGAGGCACTGGGAATGCTGGGCTCCATCGGAGTACCCGCCGCCGGTTGCCGTCATGAGCACCATCGGGACGCGCACGTTGCCGCCGGACTCATAGTGGATCTTGGCCATGTGGTTGTAGATCTGGTCCATGCAGACGCCGAAGAAATCGGCGAACATGAGCTCGACGATCGGACGCATGCCCTCCACGGCGGCACCGATGCCGAGCCCGATGAACGCGGTTTCCGAAATCGGGGTGTCGAGGATCCGGTCCGGGCCGAACCGTTCGATCAGCCCGCTCGTCGACGAGAAGATCCCACCGTACGGGCCGACATCCTCGCCCATCACGAACACCGAGTCGTCCCGGTCCATCCGCTGCGCGATCGCCTCCTGCATGGCCTTGGCGGTGGACAGCCGGCGGGAGCCGGCGTCGGGCTCGATCGGGAGCTCGAGCGGTCGGGCGGAGATCGTGTCGGTCATGAGGGTGCTCCTTCGGAGAAGACGTAGTCGAGATGATCGAGGGGGTCGGGAGTGGCCGAACCGCGGGCGAAATCGACGGCATCCTCGACCTTCTCGACGGCCGAGGCCCGCATGGCTTCGTACGCGGCGTCGGTGAGCACGCCATCGGCGAGCAGGGTGTCCCGGTACCGGGGGATCGGGTCGTGCTCCGCCACGGTCGCCAGCTCCGGGCGGTATCCCTCCGCGTCGCCCTCGAAGTGGCCCCACAGCCGTAGGGTGTGCACCTCGATCAGGGTGGGACCCTCGCCGGCCCTGGCCCGGGCGACGGCGTCGGCCGCGGCCGCGTAGACGGCCTCCACGGAGTTGTCCTCGACCCGCACGCCCGGCATCCCGTAGCCCGCGGCGCGGAGCGCATTCGAGGGGACCGAGGTGGCACGGTTGCGAGGCACCGAGATTCCCCAGTCGTTGTCCTCGACGACGAAGACCACCGGCAGCTTCCAGAGCGCGGCCAGGTTGAGCGATTCGTGGAACGCGCCCTGGTTGGCGGCGCCCTCCCCGGTCACCGCCACCGCCACCCTGTCGCTGCCGCGGCGTTTGAAGGCGAAGGCCTGGCCCAGGGCCGGGGGAAGCCCCTCGGCGATGATCCCGGAGCAGGAGAAGTGGGTGCTCGGGTCGAACAGGTGCATATGACCGCCCCGGCCGTGGCCGAGCCCGGTCTCGCGACCGAAGATCTCCGCCGTCATCGGCCGCAGGGCAACGCCGTGCGCGATGGCGACGTGGTGCGGTCGGTGGGTCGCGGTGAGGGCGTCGTCGGCGCTCAGGTGGGCGCACACGCCCGCGGCGACCGGTTCCTGCCCGGCCGAGAGGTGCATTTCGCCGGGAATCAACCCCGCCCCGATATCGAACGCCGGTTGTTTGTCCGCGTAGTACTCCCTGCGGATCGCCTCCTCGTACGTTCTGATCAGGACCATGGTGTTGAGCAGTCCCCGGCGGACCTCATCCGTCAGGACCTGCGAGTGGCCGGTCAGGGACTGTGTATGGGTGGGCGTCATTGCTTCTCCTCCAGCGTTCTGCGGCGAGCGTCCCGCGGCGACCACCGCGCGGAAGTCGGTGGTGCGGCATCGGATCGCTTCTCAAGCGCAGGGTAAGCCGGACCGCGCGGCGCAGGCAGCGGGCGGATTTCAGATGGTGAACTTGGGCCGGGTCGCGCCGCCCAGTTGGTTCGCGAGGGTGCTCGCGGCCGTGCGCAGTTGGCGGCTGATCGCATCCAGCCCCGTGTCGAGCCGGTCGAGGGACACCGTGACGGCCAGGGCGGCGATCACGCCCGGTGCCCGCACCGGCACGGCGACGCAGGAGTGTCCGAGCCGGTATTCCTCACGGTCGACGGTGGATTCGCTGCCCCGCCGGAGATGGTTGAGTTGGGCGCTCTGGCCCGCGCGGGGCCTCGGGGTCACACGCACGGGAGGGTGCCGGGTGAGGTATTCCGCCCGCTGCTCGCGGCTCAGCTGGGCCAGGATCTGCCGGCCGAGGGCCGTGGAACGGGCGCCGTCGGCGAGCCCGGCCCACAACTCCGGGCGGGGCGCTCCCGTGTGGTCGACGATGTCGACCAGTCGTACCTCGCCTGCGCTGAACCGGGCGAGGTACGCCGTCGCCTCCTGCTCCGCCGCGACCTGACGGAGGGTCTGCCGCACCACGGCGAGGAAGACGCCGGCGTGCTCTGCGCCGCGCAGCCCCGGGAAATGCTGCCCGAGCACCAGCCCGTCGGGTTCGGCGGCGAGGTAGCCCTCGTGCACGAGCGTGCGGGTGAGGTTGTAGGCCGTGCCGAGGCTCAGGCCCGCCGCGTTTGCGATGGCCTTGACCGGCAGCGGGCGGGTGGCGGCGGCGACGATGTCGACCAGCTTCAACGCGCGTTGCACGGAGGAGATGAGGGTCTGGCGATCCTGTGGCATCTGGCTTCCGATCGGATTGCTCTTCGGAACAGGATAGACAGGCTCCGGCGCACCGGCTAGGGGTTGCGGGAGCGCGATCCGGGGTGGCGCACTCGAGCGCGGTCGGCCGACACACCGCGAGTGCTGAGCACTACGCTGGGGCCAGGAAAGGTGCTCATGTCGAACAAGCCCGTGAAGGTCAAACGGATGAACAAGGCGCTCTACGAGTCGGAGCTTCGTCGGCTGCAGACCGACCTGGTGTCGATGCAACAGTGGGTCAGGGAGTCTGGGGCCCGCGTCGTCGTCATCTTCGAGGGTCGGGACGCGGCGGGTAAGGGCTCCGCCATCAAACGAGTCACCGAGTACCTCAACCCCCGCAGCGCCCGGATCGTGGCCCTGCCGGTGCCGACCGAGCGCGAGCGCGGCCAGTGGTACTTCCAACGCTACGTGGAGCATCTGCCCTCCACGGGGGAGATCGTGCTGATGGACCGCTCCTGGTACAACCGTGCCGGGGTCGAACGGGTGATGGGGTACTGCACGCCCGACGAGTATCGCCGGTTCCTGCACCAGGCTCCCCTCTTCGAACGGATGCTGGTCGAAGACGGCATCCTCCTCGTCAAGTACTGGTTCTCGGTCTCCGACCACGAGCAGGAGGCCCGGTTCCGTTCGCGGCAGAACGACCCGATGCGCCGGTGGAAACTCTCGGAAACCGACCTGTTGTCGATCACGAAGTGGGTGGACTACTCCAAGGCGAAGGACGAGATGTTCGTGCACACCGACATTCCCGAGGCCCCGTGGTGGGTGATCGAGAGTGATGACAAGCGCGCCGCCCGCCTGAATGTGATCAGCCACCTCCTGTCGATCGTGCCCTACGAGCATCGCGAGCCGCCGGCCGTGACGATCCCGCACCGGCCGACCGGGTCGGACTACGAGCGGCCGCCGCGGGAACTGAACCGCCCGGTGCCCGACTATGTGGCGGCGCTCGCCGTGGCCGACGGTAAACCGAAGCCCTCGAAGGCCGCAAAGGCCGCAAAGGCCGAGAAGGCCGAGAAAGCAGACAAGGCCTAGCCGCAGCGGTCGGCAATCCAGGCGTAGAGCCGGGCCCGCAACGCGTCATCGACGGCCAGATCCCAGTCTCCCGAGCGTTGCGGTGCCCCCGGCCCGACAGCGACGTGCACCCTGAGCGGGAACACGGTGCCGCGCTTGTCCTCGGCGATCGCGTGCGGGTCGCAGCGGGTGGGTCGCAGGGCGAGGGAGAGGCGCGCGGTCGGAGTGGTTGCGTCGAGGGTGCGCCCGACCGGCCAGTCGAGTCCGTCGGCGGAGGCGAGGAGCACCGTGGCGCCCACCTGGTCGATCGTGACGGTGCCCGGCGCGCCGGTCGGCGTGAGCGCCAGGTCGAGCCAGGCGCGGGACGCCGGGCCGGTGCCGTCGACCCGGAGCTCAGGGGACACCGCAACGCTCACAACGCCGGTCAGCGCCTCGGCCAGGCAGTCCTCGTCCTGGATCCGGTCGAGGGCGCCGCTGTCATCCACCGCGGGAAGGGTGGCGCTGCCGCTGCTGCCACTGGGTCCGACCCAGTCGAGGGTGACCGTGTCCAGAGCGACCGTGTCGGTCGGCGCCGTCAGATCGGTGCAGCTGGTGGGTGCCAGGTGCACGCGCAGGTCGCGGGTCATTCCCGGCTCGAGCCGCAGACGCGTGGTCCAGACGGCGGCGGCGATAAACCGGGTGGAATCGAACCGGGCGGAACGCAGATCGAGCGAGGTCGGGCCCGCGTTGCTGACGCTGACCTCGAGCACCCGGTCGGCGTAGTCGAACCGATTCTGGAAGATCCGCACGGTCACGCCGGCTGGCGGGCCCTGGGCGGTGGCGCAGCCGGAGAGGGAGGCAAGAAGGCACGCGACAAGCAGCGCCGCCGGCATCCGGCGGGATGCTTCTGGTCGACGGCGCGCTCGCACGGGCTACCTCGGCGAGATACCCAGGCTGCGGCCGGCCAACCCGCGGGCGCGGGTCGCGAGCCGGTCGGCGACGGCCTGGATGGCGATCGCCGCCGGGTCGAGGGGGTCACCCAGCACGACCGGTACCCCGGTGTCCCCGCCGCTGCGGAGCGGCACGCTCAGCGGAACCTGTGCGAGCAGCGGCACCGGGGTCTCCTGGCCGTCGCCGAGCCGGCGGGCGACCTCGGCGCCGCCGCCCGAGCCGAAGATGTCGAGAACGGTGCCGTCCGGCTGCACGATCCCGGCCATGTTCTCGATCACGCCGTAGATCGTCTGCCCGGTCTGTCGGGCCACCACGCCGCTGCGTTCCGCGATGTCCGCGGCGGCGGGCTGCGGGGTGGTCACGACGATGACGTCGGCCTGGGGGAGCAGCTGGCCGACGGAGATGGCCACGTCGCCCGTGCCCGGGGGAAGGTCGAGCAGCAGGACGTCGAGGTCGCCGAAGTAGACCTCGGTGAGGAACTGGTTGATCGTGCGGTGCAGCATCGGGCCGCGCCAGGCGACGGCCACGGAGGAATCGTCGACGAACATGCCGATCGAGATGACCTTCACGTCGTAGGCGATCGGCGGCAGGATCATGTCACCGACCTGGGTCGGTTTCACCGCCGTGCCCTTGTCGCTGCCCGGAGCCGGGGGCCCGATCAGGCCGAGCAGTCCGGGGATGGAGAAGCCGTAGACATCCGCATCGACGATGCCGACCCGCAGCCCCCGCGCGGCGAGGGCGACGGCGAGATTCGCGGTGATCGTGGACTTGCCGACACCTCCCTTGCCGCTGGTGATGGCGTAGACGCGGGTGAGCGAGTCCGGCCCGAACTGGCTGGTGCGTGCGCCCTGTCCGCCGCGGAGCTTCTCGGTCATGGCGCGGCGCTGCTCGCGGGTCATCACGGTGACGTCCACGCTGACCCGGCCGGCGCCCGCCACGGACTCGGCGGTTTCACGCACGTCGCGTTCGATCTGGCGGGCCGCCGGGCAACCGGCGATGGTCAGCCGGAGGCCGACCGTGGTGTGCCCGTCCGCGGCGACGTCCACCCCGGCGACCATGTCGAGCTCGGTGATCGGGCGGCGGATCTCGGGGTCGATCACGCGCGCGAGGGCGGCGAGAACCGCCTCGCGGGTGGGCTGCGCATCATTCACTCCGTGGACGCTCCTCGCTGCGGCGGCGCTCGGGCGCCGGGTCGTGATCGTGGTCGCGCTCGCCCTTGCGGCCGCGCTTGCGTTCGCGTTTGTCCTGGTCTTCGCGTTCCTCCAGGTTTTCGAGCAGTGCCCGCAGCTCGGCGCGGAGGAAGTCACGGGAGGCCAGGTCCTTCATCCCCAGGCGCAGCGCAACGACCTCGCGGGCGAGGTATTCGGTGTCGGCCAGGTTGCGCTCAGCGCGCTGCCGGTCCTGCTCGAACTGCACCCGGTCGCGGTCGTCCTGCCGGTTCTGCGCCAGCAGGATCATCGGCGCCGCATAGGAGGCCTGCATGGACAGGACCAGGGTCAACGCGATGAAGCCGAGCGACACCGAGTCGAAGCGCCAGGCCTGGGGTGCGAGCGTGTTCCAGGCGATCCAGCCGACGGCGAAGAAGGTCAGGCCGAGCAGGAACCAGGGCGTTCCCATGCCGCGGGCGATCGCCTCGGTGAAACGGCCGAACCGGTCGCTGCTCGGGCGGTTGCGGTTGAGCTTGCGCTTGCGGCCGAGGGTGGCCGTGCGCAGCCCCTTGGGCGAGTCAAGACGGAGATCCGATCGGTTAGCTCGGGCCATTGCCGGTCCTCCGTCCGTGGTTCAGCGGGATGCTTCCCGTTCGTAGTTCGGTGCGCGCGGCGGCGCGGCGGCGCACGTCGTCGTTTTCGTCGTGACTTCGCCAGTCGTCGGGTAGCAGATAGTCGAGGACATCGTCAATCGTCACCACCCCGACGAGTCGATAGTTGTCGTCGACGACGGGCACGGAGACGAGGTCGTAGCTGGCCAGGATGCGGGTGACCTCCGCCGCCGAGGTGTCCGCGGACACGGGATCGAGGCCCTGGTCGAGCAGCGTGCCCAGGCGTTCGTGGGGCGGGTAGCGCAGCATCCGTTGGAAGTGCACCATGCCCAGGAAACGGCCGGTCGGCGGTTCGTAGGGCGGCAAGGTGACGCAGATCGCCGCGCCGAGCGCGGGGGCGAGGTCGTGGCGGCGGATCAGCGCGAGTCCCTCGGCGACCGTGGCGTCGGCGGAGACGATGATCGGCTCCGTCGTCATCAGGCCGCCGGCGGTGTCCGGGGCGTAGGTGAGCAGGAAGCGCACATCGTCGGCCTCCTCCGGCTCCATCAGGTCGAGCAACTGCTCGCCGTGCTCCTCCGGCAGCTGCGCGATCAGGTCGGCGGCGTCGTCCGGCTGCATGTGGTCGAGCACGTCGGCGGCGCGGGCGTCGCCGAGCCGGGTGAGGATGCCGACCTGCTCGCGTTCGGGCATCTCCTCGAGCACGTCCGCGAGCCGGCCGTCCGGCAACTCGCCGGCAACCTCGTACATGCGCTCCGGAGGCAGGTCGAGCAGGGTGTTGGCGAGGTCGGCGGGCTTGAGGTCGGAGTAGGTGGCGATCAGCTGTTCGGCGGACTGGGCCTGGCCGGCCGTGGCGTGCTCGCGCACCTCGTTCCAGGCGGTGAACGCCGTGGCTCCCTTCGCAAACAGGGACAGGCTCGTCTTGGGCCGGCGCACGAAGAGCTGGGCGATCGCCCAGCCGCCCTGTGCGGACTCCTCGATCGAGACATCCTCCACGGTCGCCTCGCCTGAGCCGTCGTTGAAGACCACCGTGCGGCCGAGCATCTCGGCGATCACGCGCACCTCGCCGCCGCGCTGCTCGAAGCGGCGCACGTTGATCAGGCCGGTGGTGATGATCTGGCCGGAGCCGATGCTGGTCACCCGGCTCATCGACACGAACACGCGTCGTTTGCCCGGAATTTCGACGATCAGGCCGACCACGAGGGGCGGATCGTTTTTTCGGTAGACCACCAGCACGTCGCGTACCTTGCCGACGCGGTCGCCCGCGGGGTCGAAAACGGTACACCCGGCCAAACGGGCAACGAAGACTCTGGTGGCACTCACAGTACAAATCTAGGCCACCTTCAGGGAATATCAGTGCTGTGGGAGAATGGTGGCATGAGCAATCAGAGCCTTTTCGGTGGCCGCGGCGCCGCACTCTTCCCCGTTCTGCCCAAGGGTGACGTGCTGGCGACCTACGAAACCTACTTTGAGGCGCAGGCCGCCGTCGACAAGCTCGCCAAGGCCGATTTCCCGGTCAAGAAGCTTTCCATCGTCGGCAACGACCTCAAGAGCGTCGAACGGGTGACCGGCAAGCTCACCTGGGGCCGGGTCGCACTGGCCGGCGCGGCATCCGGGGCCTGGCTCGGGGTGTTTTTCGGACTGCTCTTCTTCATCTTCTCCCCGACCGGCGCCGGACTGCCGTTCGTGCTGGCTGCCGTACTCATCGGCGCCGGTTTCGGGATGTTGTTCGGGGTCGTCAGCTATGCGCTCAACCGTCGCCGCCGCGACTTCACCTCGACCATGCAGGTGATTGCGACCACCTACCAGGTGATCGTCGACGCGGAGCTGGTCAACCGGGCGCGCAACCTGCTCGCCGGGCAGGCAGAGGCGGCACTCGCGCCCGCCGCGCCCCCGCATCCGTCCGACCCGCCCACCCTCGAGCCCTAGCCCCAGCCTCCTAACCCGTCCCCGCCCTCTTCGCGAGAGTGCAGTTTTGGCCCCTTCGCTGCGCATGAAGGGGCCAAAACTGCACTCTCGCGGGAGCGGTTAGGCGGTGAGGTGGGCAATCCAGGCTTCCACGTCTGCAGAGGTGCGGGGGATGCCGGCGGAGAGGTTCTCCGGGCCGTCGGCGGTGATCAGGATATCGTCCTCGATCCGCACGCCGATGCCGCGGAACTCTGCCGGCACGGTGAGGTCGTCCGGCTGGAAGTACAGGCCGGGCTCGATCGTGAACACCATGCCCGGTTCGATCACGCCATCCATGTACATGTCGCGGCGGGCCTGCGCGCAGTCGTGCACGTCGAGTCCGAGGTGGTGACTGGTGCCGTGCACCATGTAGCGGCGGTGGTGGCCGTTGTCGGGCAGGAGCGCCTCCTCGGCGGTGACGGGCAGCATGCCCCACTCCGCGGTGCGGCGAGCGATCACGGCCATCGCGGCGGCGTGCACGTCGCGGAACACCGCGCCGGGGACGGCCACGGCGAACGCGGCATCCGCGGCTTCGCGCACGGCGTCGTAGACCTGCCGCTGCACCGGGGTGAAGGTGCCGTCGACCGGGAGGGTGCGGGTGATGTCGGCGGTGTAATAGCTGTCGACCTCGACCCCGGCATCGAGAAGGATCATGTCGCCGGGCGTGACCGGCCCGTCGTTCCGGGTCCAGTGCAGAATGCAGGCGTGTGCGCCGGATGCCGCGATGGTGTCGTAGCCGACCGCGTTGCCGTCGGAACGGGCCCGCGTGTTGAACACGCCCTCGACCAGACGTTCGCCGCGCAGGTGGGAGCTGGACCTGGGCAGGTCGCGGATGACGTCGCCGAAGCCGCGTTCGGTGGCTGCGACGGCGAGGCGCATCTGGGCGATCTCGTAGGAGTCCTTGACCAGGCGCAGCTCGGAGAGGTCTCTGGCGAAGTGGGCGTCCGGTTCGTGCTCGCCGTTGATCTCGAGGCTGAACGGGGAGTCGGACGCATTCGTGGTGAGCACCTTGTCCGCCGCGAAGCGAAGCCTGGCCTCGTCGACCTCCTCGGTGAAGACCGGGTCGGCCTCGCGCACGACGAGCGTTTCGCTGTCCACGGCCTCGAGCACGACGGCCAGGTCGGCGATGCCGCGCACCTGGATGCCGAGGTCGGCGGCGACCTGGGCGATCGACGGGCGCGGGCCGATCCAGAACTCGCCGATGTCGGGGTTCGCGTAGAACTCGTCGGAGTCGCGACCGGCCCGTTCCCGGAAGTACAGGGTGGCGTCGTGGCCGGACTCGGTCGGCTCGAACACGAGCACGGCACCGGGCTCGGAGTCGCTGCCCCAGCCGGTCAGATGCGCGAAGGCGGAGTGCGCCCGGAACGGGTAATCGGTGTCGTTGGAGCGCTGCTTGAGTCGGCCGGCGGGGACGATCAGCCGCATGCCCGGGTGCGTGGCGGAGATCCTGGCCCGCCGGGCCGCCGCGAACGGTGCCTGCTCACGCGCGGGAGGTAGCTCGGACGTGTGTTCGGCCCAGGAACTGGAGATATACGCCTTGAAACCTGCCGACCCTGGCGTCGTTGAACGGTTCTCGTTCGATCGGGGGGCAGGGGAGATAGCGGATTCGCTGGAAGAGACCATGAGGCCATTGTCCCATTGACCGGGTGGATGCCCGCTGGGTGCCCGCTGGACGGCGTGTGGCCGGTTCAGCGGGGCCGGGTCAGCGCGGTGACAGGGTCGCGACGATCGGGCGGTGGTCGCTGCCGGCCGCGTCCGACGACTGGATGACGTTCATGCTGTCCGTCTGCCAATTCGGCGTGGCGAGCACGTGGTCGATCGGGCTGCCGAGCAGCGGCGGCAGGAACGTCGGCCAGGTGCCGACGGCCCCGGAGCCGGTGGCCAGGGCGGAGTCCCGGCACCGGCCCAGAACGGCCTCGGCCGCTGATTCCCGCCCGGACATGTGATCGACCGTGGCGTTGAAGTCCCCGGCCATGATCACATTCCCGCCGGAGCATTGGTCGGCGAGCCAGTCGAGGTCCGAGCGCCAATTGGACATCTCCCAGTTGATCGGGGCGACCGCGTGCACCGCGATGATGGTGGGTCCGACCCCGTCGATCGGGGTCGCGACAACCGTCGGCAGCACGTTGGTGTTGCCGGGCGGGCCGGAGCCCCCGGGGTTGCTCACGCTGTAGTCGCCGAGGTCGGGGCTGATCAGCAGGGTCGTCGACCTGGCCTTGGAGATCTGGTCGAACGCAATGGTGTGGACCCACATCGGCCGCCCACCCTCACGCATGAGGGCGGCGACCTTCTCGCCGGTGGCCTCCGTCGTCTCGGGGAGGGTGACGATGTCCGCGCCCTGGTCGAGGGCAAGGCGAGCGATCGCGGCGGCACCGGGCTCGTCGCCGAGTGTGTTCCAGCTGAGCACGGTGACGTCGTCGGTCGCTCTGGCGGATGCCGTGGTCGTCTCGGTTGCCGCGGCAGCCGCCACCCCGATTCCCCGCGTCGCGAGCACGGCGGCATTGCCGAGCGCGAACAGGAGCAGCAGCACGCCCAGGGACCCGGCCAGGCGCCGCAGTGGCCTGATCGGGGTGAGCAGGAGGAGCACGACCAGCCCGGCGGCGGCGACGGCAACGCCGAGACCACGCAGGGAGACGGCGTGCGCGACGACCCAGCTGTTCTGCAGGCCGAACAGCTGAGGCCAGCCGAAGGTGAGCAGGACGAGGGCGGCGCCGCCGAGGAGGAGGGCGGTGAGGAATCGGGGCAACATAGCCTGATCATGCTAAGTGCCCACGCTGGGCGAAGCCCGTGCCGGGCCCAACTAGCATGGGGAGATGGCAGGCGAACGGCGTTTCAGAGGTCCCATCGACCTGCACACCCACTCGAGCGTGTCCGACGGTACGGAGACCCCGTCCCAGTTGGTGCGCGCCGCCGCCGCCGCCGGTCTCGGCACGATGGCGCTCACCGACCACGACTCCACCGCGGGCTGGTTCGAGGCCGCGGCGACGGCGCGCACGATGGGGATCACCCTCATTCCGGGAATGGAATTCAGTACCCGGATCTCCTTCCTCAGCGTGCACCTGCTCGCCTACCTGTTCGACCCGTCCGACGCCGGTATCGTCGCCGAAACTTCCCGGGTGCGACAGGCGAGGCTCGTGCGCGCCGAACAGATGGTGGAACGGATCGGGGCAGACTACGGGTTGACCTGGGAAGACGTGCTCGCCCAGACCACCCCGGATGCGACCGTCGGCCGCCCGCACATCGCGGACGCGCTCGTGGCGCGCGGTTTCGCTCTCACCCGGAGTGAAGCCTTCGCGGGAATCCTGCACTGGGACGCCGGCTACTACCAGCCGCACTACGCCCCCGACCCGCTGCGCGCGATCGAAATTGTCCGGGCGGCCGGGGGAGTGCCGGTCATCGCGCATCCGGCGACGCGTGGCGTCGATGACGTGATCCCGGAGTCACGGCTGGCCAGGCTGGTCGACGCCGGACTGTTCGGCCTCGAACTCGAGCACCGGGAGAACAGACCGGAGGCGAAGGCCAGGCTCTACGAACTCGCCGAGAAATACGGGCTGCACGTCACGGGGTCGAGCGACTACCACGGCGAGGGCAAGCCCAATCGCCTGGGCGAGAACACGACGGCGCCCGAGGTGCTCGAGGCCCTGATCAACGAGGGCACCGGCTCCGCGCCGATCTACGGCTGATCGGCCGCGCCGGTCGGTCCGGTCGAAATCCGGAGCCCGACAGGCAGATCCATCGCGTCGGTGGTCGAGCCTGTCGAGACCCGGGCCTGTCGAGACCCGGGCCCGTCGAGACCCGGGCCTGTCGAAATCCGTTGACTAGCTGGCGGTGCCGGACTGCGGGGCGCTGCGGCGGGTGCGGCTGCGACGCCGTGGGGCGCTGTTGCCGTCGTGGTGCTCGGCGCCGCCGCCGTCATGCGTGCCGGCCGCGGGGACAACGGCGGGAGCATCCGGGTTCGTGGTCTGGCTGACCCGGGTGCGGGTGCGTCCGCGCCCGGAACGCTCGCCGCCACTCTCACCGGCACTGGCATCGGCACCGGCACTCGCGCTGACCGACGCCGGGCGACCCGAGCCCGAGCGGCCGGAGTCGGGGCGACCCGAGCCCGAGCGGCCGGAGTCGGGGCGACCCGAGCCCGAGCGGCCGGAGTCGGGGCGACCCGAGCCCGAGCGGCCGGAGTCGGAGCGACCCGAGCCTGAGCGGCCGGAGTCGGAGCGGCCCGAACCGGACGAGGTCTCGCGCAACGGTGACGCACGCAGGCGTCCCTTCGACCCGGTCGGGATGTTCAGGTCGGTGAAGAGGTGCGGCGAGGACGAGTACGTCTCCATCGGCACCGGAGTGCCGAAGTCGAGGGCGTTGTTGATCAGCGTCCACTTGTGCATGTCGTCCCAGTCGACGAAGGTGACGGCGATGCCGGTCTTGCCCGCGCGCCCGGTGCGGCCGACGCGGTGCAGGTACGCCTTCTCATCTTCGGGAATGGTGTGGTTGATCACGTGGGTGACGTCTTCGACGTCGATGCCGCGGGCGGCGACATCCGTTGCGATCAGGATGTCCTTCTTGCCGGCCTTGAAGGCGGCCATCGCACGCTCACGCTGCTCCTGGTTGAGGTCGCCGTGCACGGCGGTGGCGTTGAAGCCGCGGTCGCCGAGCTCCTCGACGAGTTTCGCGGCGGCGCGCTTCGTGCGGGTGAAGATCACGGTTTTGCCGCGGCCCTCGGCCATGAGGATGCGGCCGATGACCTCGTCCTTGTCCATGTTGTGCGCGCGGTAGACGAGGTGCTCGATGTTGGCCTGCATGAGGCCCTCGTCGGGGTCGCTGGCCCGGATGTGGATCGGGCGGTTCATGAAGCGGCGGGCGAGAGCCACGATCGGGCCAGGCATCGTCGCCGAGAACAGCATGGTGTGGCGGGTCGACGGAGTCTGTGAGAACAGCTTCTCGATGTCGGCGAGGAAGCCGAGGTCGAGCATCTTGTCTGCCTCGTCGAGCACCATCTCACGCACATTGGCGAGACTGAGCAGGCGCTGGCTGGCCAGGTCGAGCAGGCGGCCGGGGGTGCCGACGACGATCTGGGCACCGGCCTTGAGCTGCTCGATCTGACCCTCGTAGGCCTTGCCGCCGTAGATGGACACGATCTTCGTGTCGCGGTTGCTGGCGGCGAGTTCGAGGTCCTCGCTGACCTGAACGCAGAGTTCGCGGGTCGGCACGACGACGAGCGCCTGCACGCCCGGCTCAGGGTTGAGCCCGAGGCGCTGGATCAGCGGGAGACCGAAGCCGAAGGTCTTGCCGGTGCCCGTCTTGGCCTGGCCGATGATGTCCTGGCCGCTCAGTGCGAGGGGGATGGTCTGTACCTGGATGGGGAAGGGCTCGAGGATGCCTTTATCTGCGAGGGCCTTGACCATGTCCTGGTCGATATTAAGTTCGGAGAAAGTCACGAATGGTTGCCTGTCATTAGCTGGATGCTTCGAATGCGCCCGTTTTCTGCCTCGGGCACCCGCCACCGATCCATGCCGATGGCGTGGTCCAACCTTACCGGGCGGCCCCTGTGAAACCGATGAGGCGCACCGCTCGGACGCGCACTGTCCTATGCTGAGCGTGTGATCCCGTGGCTCGATCGGCGCGCGCAGCGTGTGGAGATCCCTCGTCCGTCGACGAGGGGAACGCGTCAGTCGACCACGAAAGTGGACATCTCCGACCTGACGCCCGAGCTGCTGCCCTACCTCGGCCAGGCCGCATATTTCGAACTGGGAATGTTCGAGAACCTCGCTCAGGCGATCCGAATCTCACCTGATCTCGATGCCAAAGAGGGGCTGAGCGTGGTCGCAGGGCGAGCGCTCGCCAAGCACCAGGGTCTCGTCGCCGAGGTTCGTCGCCGCGGCGGCGAACCCGCCGAGGTGATGGCGCCGTTCGCACCTGCCCTGGATGATTTCCGGGCCAAGACCATGGGCGCGGACTGGCACGAGCTCTTGCTCACCTGCTACCTCGCCGGCGGCCTGCTCGACGACTTCTTCATTCGTCTCTCCGACGGGCTGCCCGGCGACGTCGGCCCGCGGATCGCGCACCTGCTCGGCCAGGGCGCGGGCACGGATGTGCTGGTCACCCATCTCAAGGCGGCCATCGACGGCAATCCCGGCCTCGGCTCGCACCTGGCGTTGTGGGGGCGGCGACTGGTCGGCGACACCATGCTTGTGGCGCGATCGGCCATCCCGGCCGCTGCCCCGCCGGTCGACGGAACGACCGCGACCGCGCCGCCGACGGCAACGACACCGGGGGAGGCCCGGATCGAACCGGTCTTCACCGAACTGGTCGCGGCGCACACCCGCCGGATGGACGGCCTCGGCCTCACCGCCTGAGCGCCACCATCAGCCCGGCTCCCGTCGGCACACGCCGAGTCGGGCCAAGTCAGCCCGGTTCGGGCCGAGGCAGCCCGGTTCAGGCGTGTCCCGGATGTCCGGTCTTCATCAGCGTGTGCAGCATCTGCCGGTCACCCCGCGTGCGCGAACGCCCGAGCCAGATGCCTGCGGCAACGGAACCGGCCGCGGCCAGGATGAGGGACACCCACCAGATCCAGCCGCCGTCCCAGGCCCAGCCGAGCCAGGTGAGTGCGACCCAGACGATCGACGCGACGGCGGTGCCGACTGCCGGCACGAGCATGGAGCCGTGCGTGTGTCGACCGGGCAGCAGATACCGTGCCGCGATCCCCAGAAACGCACCGCCGAGGGCGACGAAGAGGAGCTCCATGGCTGGTTAGGCGACGAAACCGACGCGGCGGGACTCCTCGGAGCCCAACTCGACATAGGCGAGTCCGATCGTCGGGACGATGTAGACCCGGCCCTTGGAGTCGGAAAGCTTGAGGTAGCCGGTCTGCCCGGCGAGGGCGGCAGCAACCGTCTCCTCGATCTCGTTCGCGGGCTGCGAGGTCTCGAAGCCAATCTCACGGGGAGAGTTGAAGATGCCAATGCGAATATCCACCAGATGCGCCTTTCGTTGCCTAAGCGCCCAGATTACGACAGAACGGCCCGCCCGCCCGACATCGTTCACTGTCGGCGCAACCCGGTAGCTTTGAAAACGTGACAACCCTGGGATTCGCGCCGCGCACCGACACCGATTTCGCGGCCGCTGGACCCGCAAACCCGGCCGGGCCCGCTCCGTACGACCAGAGTTCCCTGGCCGCCCCGGCCGGGCTGGACGCGGCGCAGCTGGCCGTGCTCGGCCTGGCCGACGGGGCCTCGGCGGCCGTGATCGGCGCGCCGGGCACCGGCAAGACCACGGCGCTGGTCGAACTCGTCGCCGAGCGGGTGCTCGGGCGGGGCTACTCACCGAGCGAGGTTCTCGTGCTGGTGCCGACCCGCACCGGGGCGACGACGCTGCGTGACCGCCTCGCCCTGCGGCTGGGCGTGCCGACCAATGGGCCCCTGGCCCGCACCGCCAACTCCGTCGCGTTCCAGATCGTGCGGGACGCCGTGGCCCGCGCCGGCGGGCCGGCCCCGACCCTGCTCACCGGCGGGGAACAGGACCAGATCATCGCCGAGCTCCTCGAGGGTCACCGTCTCGACGGCACCGGCCCGGACTGGCCGGCCCCCCTGGCCGCCGATGTGCGCGCTCTGCGCGGTTTCCGCACCGAACTGCGCGACCTGATGATGCGCGCCGTCGAGTACGGCGTGACCGCGGACACCCTCGCCGGTCTGGGGCGCAGCACCGACCGGCCGGAGTGGGTGGCCGCCGCGGAGTTCATCCGCGGCTACGAAGACGTCAAGGACCAGACCAGGCCCGGCCAGTACGACTCGACCGAGCTCGCCGGGTTCGCCGCCGCGGTGGTGGCCGGCGCGGCCGCCGGCCCGGCGGGCGCATCCGCGATCGGGTCGCTCGCAGGGCTGCGCCTGATCGTGCTCGACGACGCCCAGGAGCTGACCCAGGGCGTCCTGACGTTGATCCGCCAGTTCGCGGCCAGGGGTGTGGCCATCGTCGCCGCCGGTGATCCCGACATCAGCACCGGTTCCTTCCACGGCGCCCATCCCGACGCCCTCGGCCGACTGTCGAGCTACCTCGGCGGAATCCCCGTGACCACCCTGGTGCTCGACACGGTGCACCGGCACGGCGACGCGATCCGCGGCGTGGTGCGCGGGATCACCCATCGGATCGGCACCGCGGCCGCCGGGACCCAGCGGGCGGCCGCCGCGGCCGACACGGCCGGCGCGGACGCGCCCCAGCCCGATGCGCCCCAGCCCGACGCCGTGCAGGCGATCCTGGCGGCCAGTCCCGCCGACCAGCTCGCGGTCATCGCCCGCCGGCTGCGCGAACGGCACGTGCTCGGCGGCATCCCCTGGGGCCGGATGGCCGTCGTGGCCCGCAGCGGTTCCCTGGTGCCGTCCCTGTCCCGCGGGCTCTCCGCGCTCGAGGTGCCGACCCAGGTCTCGAGCGCGCAGACCGCGCTCCGCGACGAATACGCGGTGCGCGCCTTCATCCTCGCCCTCGAGATCACCCTGGGTCGCAAGACCCTCGACACCGCCACAGCGGTCGACCTGCTCCGCGGTCCGCTCGGCGGCCTCGACCCGATCACGCTGCGCCGCCTCCGCGCGGCCCTGCATCAACAAGAGCTGAATCAACAAGAGCCGAACGGGCAGGAACCGACCGGGCAGGAACCGACCGGTGCCGGCCACCGCAGCGCCGACGAACTGCTCGTCGACGCGCTGGCCAACCCCGAGCTTCTGGGCGGCATCGACAACCGAACCGCCCGGCGCGCGGCGAGCTGCGGCCACAGCCTCCACGCCGCCGCCGTCGAATACGACGCCGGCGCCACGATCGAGGAACTGCTCTGGGGGCTCTGGCAACGCAGCGGGCTCGCCAGGGAATGGTTCGAGCAGGCCTCGGGAACCGGCATCGTCGCCGACGAGGCCAACCACAACCTCGACGCCGTTGTCGCTCTCTTCTCCGCCGCCCAACGCTATGTCGAGCGCACTCCGACCGCCCCGCCGCTGCTGTTCCTCGAGCACCTGGTCGACACCGACGTCCCCGAGGACACCCTGGCCCCCCGCGCGCTCGGCGACGCCGTGGTGGTCTCCACCCCGAGCGGCCTGATCGGGCGCGACTTCGACCTCGTGGTCCTGGCCGGGGTGCAGGCGAACGTCTGGCCCGACCTGCGCATCCGTGGTTCCCTGCTCGGGGCCGGTGACCTGGCCGCGCTCGCCGCAGGCCAGGTGCCCCAGCCGGGCAGCGAACGCACCGCGGTGCTGCACGACGAGCTGCGGATGTTCGCGCAGGCCGCCAGCCGCGCCGGCGCCGAGCTGTTGGTCACCGCCGTCGACAACGAAGAGAACGAACCGTCGGTGTTCCTGCGGCTGCTGCCCGACGCCGTCTCGACCGTCGACCTCGACTCCGGTGACGCCAGCCGCTACCCGCTGTCCCTGCGTGGCCTGGTCGGGCGGCTGCGCCGCGACCTCACCCGTGGCGGCGCGGCCGGGCCGGGCGAGGAGATCGCGGTCAGGGCCGCGGAGGCCGCGGCGACGCTCGCCCGCCTCGCCAGGGAGGGCGTGGCCGGCGCCGCGCCCGGCCAGTGGTACGGCCTGCTCGATCCGAGCACCGTGCGCCCGCTCAACGACCAGGAGGTCGGCGATCAGCCGGTGCGGGTCTCGCCCTCCCGCATGGCCGCGTTCGAAACCTGCCCGCTGCACTGGGTGATCGGGCAGGTCGGCGGCGGAACGTCGAACACCGCCTCCAACCTCGGCACGATCATCCACAAGGTGCTGGAGGAATCCACCGACCGGAGCCCCGACGCGCTCTGGGAAGCCGTCGACTCCCGCTGGAACGAATTGCACTTCGACGCCGAATGGCAATCCCGGCTGCAGAAGGTGGAGGCGCGCGTGCTCACCGACCGGCTCGCGTCGTACCTGCTCGACTTCGAGCAGACCGGCGGCGCCCTGCTCAGCGCCGAGGGCACCTTCGCCCTCGACGTGGACGGCGCCGTACTCTCCGGCACGATCGACCGGGTGGAACGCCTCCGTGACGGCCGGGCCGTGATCGTGGACCTGAAGACCGGCCGGGGCGACCCGATCAGCGACGCCGGCGTGGCGGAGCATCCGCAGCTCGGCGCCTACCAGCTGGCCTTCACCGAGGGAGCCATCGAGGGCATCCCGCCCGGCACCCCGCTGGCCGGCGCCCGCCTGGTGATCGTCTCCTCCGGCACGGTCAAACAGAATTACCGCAACCCGACCCAGCCACCGTTCACCCCCGAGGAGCTCGACGCGTTCCGCCGCCGGGTGGGCGAGGACGCCGCCGGGATGGGGGCCGCCACCTTCGTCGCCGAGATCAGTTCCCACTGCCTCGACCCGCGCTCGCACGGGTCCTGCCGAATCCACGTCATCAAGCAGGTCAGCTCATGAGTGCACCCCGTACCGCCTTGCCGATCTCGGCCCTCCAGATCGCGGAAGCGCTGGAGATGTTCCCGCCCACGGCCGAGCAGCAGGCCGTGATCGAGGCCCCGCTCGCGCCCACCCTGGTCGTCGCCGGGGCAGGCAGCGGCAAGACCGAGACGATGGCGAACCGGGTGCTCTGGCTGCTCGCCAACGGCCACGCCAGGCCCGACCAGATCCTCGGACTCACCTTCACTCGCAAGGCGGCCGGCGAGCTGGCCGAGCGGATCGGCAAACGAATCGACCAGCTCGACGCGAAGGGGCTGTTGCCGCACGATGAAGCGGAGGGACCCGATGCGCCGCCCGTCGACTCGACCGACCTGTTCAACAGCCCCACCGTCTCCACCTACAACTCGTTCGCCAGCCGCCTGTTCACCGACAACGCCCTGCTGCTCGGGCGAGAGCCCGAATCGGTGCTGCTCAGCGAGACCAGCGCGTGGCTGCTCGCCCGGAGGGTCGTGGTCGAACACGGTGACCAGCGGCTGGTCCCCTTCGGCAAGAGCGTCGACGCGGTGACGGATGCCGTGCTCGGGTTCAGTCGTGCGCTCGCCGAGAACCCGCCGCCCGTCGTTCCCGGGCAGCAGCCCGCCGCCCACGATTTCGCCGGGCTCGCCAACGGCTTCGCCTACCTGCGGGACCTGTCGTTCGGCAACCCGCGCAAGAAGATCCCCTACGGTTCCGTCAGCGAGTCTCTCGCCGCCGTCGAACCGCTGCCGGTGCTGGTCGAGCTTGCCCAGCGGTACGCGAGCGAAAAAAGACGGCTCGGGCTGATCGAATTCTCCGACCAGGTGGCGTTGGCCCTGCAGGTCTGCCAGAAGGTGGAGAAGGTCGTCGCCCGTTATCGCGACCAGTACCGGGTCGTGCTGCTTGACGAATACCAGGACACCTCCGTGCTCCAAACCGAGCTGTTGCACACCCTGTTCGCCCGGCACCCGGTGATGGCGGTCGGCGACCCGCACCAGTCCATCTACGGCTGGCGCGGGGCCAGCTCGGCCAATCTCCTCGGATTCTCGCGGAGCTTCGCCGGTCTCTCCAACGCCGAGGCGCCGTCGATGTCGCTGTCCTACACCTGGCGCAACCCGGTGACGGTGCTGGACGTCGCCAACACGCTCGTGTCCCCGCTCAGCGATGCGCTCCGGTCCCGGCCGGACGGGATCCAGGTGGATACCCTCAAGGTTCCGCCCGGCAAGGAGACCGGTCGGGTCGAGGCCGTCATGGCCGAGACCATCGCCGAGGAGGCCGTCACCGTCGCCCGCTGGTTCGCCGAACGACTCACCAGGGGCGGGGACCACTCCGGGGCGATGCTCTTCCGCGCCAGGCGCGAGATGGAGTTCTTCGCCGAGGTGCTGCGCGAGAACGGCGTGCGTGCGCACGTCCTCGGCCTCGGCGGGCTGCTGTCGACGCCGGAGGTCACCGATGTGATCAGCGTGCTCCGGGTCGTGAACGACCCGGCGGCGGGCAGCGAACTCGTCCGGCTACTCAGCGGCGGCCGCTACCGGGTGGGGCCCCGCGACCTGCAACAGCTGGCCTCTGTGGCGCGCTGGCTCGCGGCCCACGATTGGGCCCAACAGGCGGTGACCGACGAACTCAAGGCGAAGCTACGGGCATCCGTCGCCGTCGACGAGGGGGCGTCCCTCGTCGACGCACTCGACTTTGTCGCGGCGGCGCCCGATCGCCACGGGCAGCTGGCCGAGTTCAGCGAGCCGGGCCTCGCCCGACTGCGCGCGGCCGGTCGCCAGCTCTCCTGGCTCCGCTCGCGGGCCGGGCTGCCCCTGCTCGACTTCGTGCGCCTGATCGAGCAGGAGACCCTGCTCGACGTCGAGCTCGTCGCCAATGAGGCGAACGGGCTCGGCCTGGCCAATCTGTACGCCTTCCACGACACCGTGTCGGCCTTCCTCGCCAGCGACGAGATCGGCAGCCTGGCCAGCTTCCTGCGCTGGCTGGCCAGGGCGGAACGTGCCGACGACATGGGCCCGCGGGTCGAGCCGTCGGAGAAGGGCACCGTGCAGCTCCTGACGGTGCACGGCGCCAAGGGGCTCGAATGGGACTACGTTGCCATCCCCAACCTCACCGAGAAGAGCCTCCCGGCCCAGACCAGGGAGGGAGCGGGCTGGCTGCGTTTCGGCGAGCTGCCCTACCCGTTCCGCGGCGACCGGGCCGAGCTCCCCGAGCTTCGTTGGCGGGAGCACGAGACCCAGCTCTCGTTCGACCTCGAATTCACGGCCTACAAGGAGCAGCTCGCCGCCCGCCATGACGACGAGGAGCGCCGGCTGATCTACGTCGCCACGACCCGCGCCCAGCGCGAGCTGCTGCTCACCGGGTCGTTCTGGGGCAGCGGCAGCACGATGCGCAAACCGAGCCGGTATCTGCTCGAACTCGCGGAGGCCGGACTGATCGGCCCGGTGCCCCCGGTGAGCGCGGAGGAGGAGAAGCCGGACACCGGCCTCGATCAGGCGGAGAGGTGGCCGTTCGACCCGCTCGGCACGAGGCGCGCCGTCGTCGAAGCCGCGGCCGCGCGGATCGAGGTGGCCACCGCGGTGGCCGCCGCGACCGGCGCCGACCCGGAGACCCGGTGGTCCCACCCGGTGACCCTGCTGCTCGAGGAACGCGCGCAGCGCCTGGCGGGCTCCGGCAGAATGCCGTTGCCCACCCGCATCCCCGCGTCACGGTTCAAGGACTACGTCGACGACCCGGCCGGGGTGGCGGCGGGGTTGCGCCGCCCGATGCCCGAACGCCCCTACCGCGCCACCCGGCTGGGCACGCTGTTCCACTCCTGGGTGGAGCGCAGGGCCGGCGGCGCCACCTCCGGCGACGTCATCGACGCCGACCTGAATGAACTGGACCTCGGCGACCTCGACCCCGACGCGTTCGATCTCGATCTCGACCAGGACGCGCCCCTCGAACAGGCGCAGCTCGAACGGCTGCAACGCACGTTCGAACGCTCACCCTGGGGCAACCTCAAGCCGGAAGAGGTGGAGATCGAAATTCACCACGTGCTCGCCGGGCAGGTCTTCGTCTGCAAGCTCGACGCGGTCTACCGCACCGAAACCGGCTACCAGGTCGTGGACTGGAAGACCGGCCGGGCGCCGAAGAACGCCGCGGACCTCGAGCTCAAGCAGACCCAGCTCGCGCTCTACCGCCTCGCCTACGCGCGCTGGAAGGGCATCGATCCCGAGTCGGTCGACGCCGTGTTTTACTTCGTCGCCGACGACACGGTCATCGCCCCTGACCGGCTCTACTCGGAGGACGACCTCGTGGCGGCCTGGTCGTCGGTCGCCGGCAGGATGCCGATCGGTCCCGTCGTGTCGTCCGCGGCGTCGGGATCGGCACTGGAACCGGTATCGGTAGCGGTACCCGAATCGGATCCGCTGGCGTCGTCGTCGAACTCGCTCGGGCCGAACTCGGACAGATTGTAGGCATCCGTGTGCATGGCCGACCCCAGGTCGCGGCGGGGAATCCCGCGCGGAGTGGCGGCGAGCAGGTTCTCCACGTCGTTGACGTCGAGGATGGGCCCCGTCTTCGGTGACAACGGATGCATGGTGTGCGTGTGCACGCTGTCGACCAGGCCGTCGAGCATCGCCACGGCGTCGTCGACGATCGCCTGGTTGCGACTGTCGGTGCCGTGCAGCAGCCAGCGGGCGAGTTCCAGTTCGGCGTAGAGCATGGCGCGCTGCGTGATCCGGGGATCGTTGCCCTGACGGGCGGCGGAGTAGGACGCAACGGCCGTCTCCCCGGCCGCTCCGCGGGACGCCAACAGCCAGTTCAGGTCGCGGGCCGGGTCACCGACGCTGAGTGCCGACCAGCCGAGAACGCCGGAAACGGAATCCTCGCTGATCAGGAACGAGTCGGCGGACATCGACCCGTGCACCACGCAGGGCGCGAACTGCCAGAGCGAGTCGTCGTCGGTGGCCAGTTCCCACCGGCGGAGGATCGCGGCGGGGAGGTAGCCGGTCGCGGCGGCACGGTCGATCAGGTCGATCGTTGACGTGCGGCACTCCTCCGCACTCTGCTGGGGGAGCCCGGCGGTGCCGACGAACGCCGTCGGCAGACCGTGGATCGCGGCGATGGCGCGGCCGATCGAGCCGGACACGCCCGCGTGGCCGGTGAGGGCATCCGCGTCAAAGGAATCGCCGGGCAGCAACTCGTAGACCACCGCGCGGGTGCCGCCGAGCGGCGCCTGGCCGACGAATTCCGGCACGTCGAAGGGCAGCCGGCTGCGCGTTCCGGTCGTGAGCGCGCGGAGTGCCACGAGGTCGGCGGACTGTTCGGTCTCGGCGGCCTGACTGGCGGGCACCCTGATGATCAACTCGCGGCCGTCGCGGTCGACGATGAGGGCGGAATCGAAGGCGCCGTGAGCGCCGGGGGTGCGCGCGCTGGACCCGTGCAGCCGGGCCCGGGCGACGTCGAGGCCCGGGACAGCGGAGGTGGCCAGCGCGGCTAGAGTGAGATGGGATCTGGCCATGCCTA
This sequence comes from Cryobacterium sp. PH31-AA6, assembly GCF_030063195.1. GTDB lineage: Bacteria > Actinomycetota > Actinomycetes > Actinomycetales > Microbacteriaceae > Cryobacterium. The sequence goes on along the minus strand of NZ_JASISS010000003.1, from coordinate 56,959 downwards.
CTAGGTTAGGTCGACTTCCCCCCGGCGTGGTTGTCCGCCACGCCTCCACACCTATTCGGCAGTCACGCCAGAGACCGAAGGGTCAGCATGTCGTTCTCTTTCACGGCCCGGTTGCCGCTGTCCCGTCACGCGGTCGACCGCGATCATGAAACCAGGTCGCGCCCCGGCCTTTTCGACGAGCTGGGGGCGGATGCCGGCACGCGGGTGCTCGTGCTCTGGCGCGGTTCGGTGCTGCTGGCACCGGATCCCGGCCCGCCCCGGCTCCTGCTGCTCGAACCCCGCGCCGTGCCCGAGGCCGACGTTTCGGTCTATCTCGGCCGGTCCCTGGCCGAGGACGCGGACGAAGCGGTGGGCACCCGGTTGGTGGCCGCGGTCCTCGGCGACGAGGCGGCGCACGCCCTCGAACCCGACCCCGAGGCCTGGATCTCGTTGCGCACTCTGGCCACCACCCTGTCCGACCGGGACGCCGGTCTGTTCACCGAGGCGCTCGGCCTCGCCAACTGGCACCTCTCGCACACGCACTGCCCGCGCTGCGGCGCCCCGACCACGGTCGAGTCGGCCGGGTGGAGCCGGCTCTGCCCCGTTGACGGCAGCCAGGTCTTTCCGCGCACCGACCCGGCCGTGATCGTGCTGATCACCGACGCCGACGACCGCATCCTGCTCGGTTCCAACGCGCTCTGGGAAGGCAACCGCTACTCCCTGCTCGCCGGTTTCGTCGAGCCGGGCGAATCACTCGAGGCGGCCGTGATCCGGGAGATGTTCGAGGAATCCGGGCTTCGGGTCACCGACCCGGTCTACCTCGGTTCGCAGCCGTGGCCGTTCCCGGCCTCGATCATGTTCGGTTTCACGGCCAGGCTCGCCGACGACCAGGCGCCGACCGGGTTGCGGCCCGACGGCCAGGAAATCCTCGACCTGCGCTGGTTCAGCCGCGATGAGCTCCGCGCGTCCGGCGAGAGCATCATCCTGCCCGGCCGCTCATCGATCGCCCGCGCGATCATCGAGGAGTGGCTCGGCGAACCGATCGACTTCGGACCGGACCTGGTGCACGGATGGCGGTGACCGGCGAGGAACTGCTGGCCGGCCTCGACGAACAGCAGCGGGTCGCGGCCGAGTCCCTCGTCGGTCCGGTCTGCATGCTCGCGGGAGCGGGAACCGGGAAGACCCGAGCGATCACCCACCGGATCGCCTACGGCGTGCTGACCGGCGCCTACGCGCCGGGCCGGGTGATGGCGCTCACCTTCACGGCGCGCGCCGCCGCGGAGCTACGCGGCCGACTGCGCCAGCTCGGCGCCGGCGGGGTCGCCGCGCGCACCTTCCACTCCGCCGCCCTGTCCCAGCTGAACTACTTCTGGCCTCACGTCGTGGGCGGTCAGGCACCGCGCATCCTCGACGGCAAGGGTCGCCTCCTCGGCCACGCCGCCGAAACCCTGAAACTGAAACTGGACACGGCCACCCTGCGCGACCTGGCGGCCGAGATCGAGTGGCGCAAGACCAGCGGACTGAGCATCGAAGCCTACGGCGCCGGCATCGCGGCGCGCAGCCTGCCCGGCCGCCTCGACGTCGACCAGGTCATGTCGATGCAGGAGAGCTACGAGCGACTCAAGGACGAGCGCAAGCAGATCGACTTCGAGGACGTGCTGCTGGCCATGGCCGGCATGATCGAGGCGGAACCGTCGGTCGCCCTGCAGGTGCGGGAGCAGTACCGGTTCTTCGTCGTGGACGAATACCAGGACGTCTCGCCGTTGCAACACGACCTGCTCACGCTCTGGCTCGGCGAACGCCGCGACCTCTGCGTCGTCGGCGACGCCAGCCAGACCATCTACTCCTTCGCCGGGGCCCGCAGCGACTACCTGCTCAACTTCCCGAAGCGGTGGGAGGACGCGACCGTCGTGCGGCTGGAACAGAACTACCGGTCGAGCGGCTCGATCGTCGCCGCCGCGAACCAGTTGATGCGCGGCCGGGCAGGTGCCCTCACCCTCCGCGCCCACGCCAGCGAGGAGGGCGTCGTGCCGACCGTGCGCGAATACGCCAACGACATGGCCGAGGCCAGGGGAGTGGCCCAGAGCATCCTCGACCTGATCGAAGCCGGCACCCGCCCCGAGAACATCGCCGTGCTCTACCGGATGAACGTGCAGGCGGCGATGCTGGAGACCGCGCTCGGCGACATCGGCGTGAACTACCAGATCCGCGGATCGAAGCGGTTCTTCGACCTGGCCGAGGTCAAGCAGGCGGTGATGCAGCTGCGCGCGGCATCCGTCTCGATCGTCGGCGAACCCCTGTTCAAATCGGTCAGCGACGTGCTGCGTTCCCTCGGCTGGAGCCAGACGGCCCCCGATGCCCCCGGCGCGGTACGCGACCGCTGGGAGTCGCTCAACGCGATCATGGGCCTCGTCGACCAGGCCGGCCCGGAGACCACCTTCCGCCAGTTCACCGACGAGCTGATGGAACGCCAGGCCGGCCAGCACGAGCCGACGGTGTCGGCCGTGACCCTCGCCACCCTGCACTCGGCGAAAGGGCTCGAATGGGACGCCGTGTTCCTGATCGGGCTGTCCGAGGGGCTGGTGCCGATCAGCTACGCCGGCAGCTTCGACCAGATCGACGAGGAGCGGAGGCTGCTCTACGTCGGCATCACCCGGGCACGGCGTCGGCTCGGGTTGAGCTGGTCGTCGGTGGGAGCGCAGCAGCGGTCACCGCGGGAGCAGTCCCGGTTCCTGGCAGAGATCGGCATCCGCACCGCTCGTGCGGCCGGTGCCCGCGGCGCCTGATCATACCTGAGGCCGCGTCGATCACCAGGGTCGTGCCGGCCAGGCTCGACCTGCCTGAGTCGACCCGGTCCTGCACGAGACCGGCGACCCTGGCGGCGACGTCAATGCTCATCCGGCGGGTTTCCGTGGCGGCGACGCGGGTGAGCAGCTGGCAGGCGATCGCCGTCCAGGCCGGGTCGGCGTCGAGACGGGTCAGCTCGAGGCAGTACAGGCACGGGCCGGAACCCGGTTCGACCAGCGGACCGATGCGCACCTCCGCGTCGCTGAAGACGACCGGCAGGTGCGGCACGTCCCGGCGCAGCCAACGGCCGTGCCGGGACGGTTCGAGGGCGTAGTGACCGACGATGACCGCCAGGGCCGGCTCGTCCGGGTCAGGACCGGCCGCGACCCGCAGCCCCAGGTCGAGAAGCAGCGTCCCGATCCTCAGCGCGGTCTGGCCGTCCCCGTCGACGCAGACCACGGGCACGGGAGGGGGCGGCGTCACGGCGGCAACGGGGTCGGGGAGCGCCGACCGGCGCGGTGGTTCCGCGGTGACGATGAGGGCGGGTCGGAGGGCCTCCAACAGCGCCTCGGTGGTGGCGCCGGATGCCCCTGCTCGCCGGCCGAGCATCAGCGCGCCCGAGCGTGGTACCCCGCCGATGAGGGCGGCGATGACGTGTTCGAGGCCGGGGTTCACGTCGGGGATGACGACGAGGGGGTGGTCGATGCCGACCTGGATGGTGTCTGGTGTGCGCCAGACGAGCGGGTAACGAGGGTTGAGTCGAAGTGTCATGCGGCGATGATGCCGGAGACGGTGTCCGCCCGCACGAGTCATCCACAGGGGCGACGGCCGGGCGGGCGCGACATCCTCGGCTCCAACCCAGTTTTCCCGCCTAGGCTGGTTGCATGACGGGCAGAAAAGTTCTCGTGACCGGGGCCACCGGGTACATCGGTGGCCGACTCATTCCGCTGTTGCTGGATTCGGGCGACGAGGTGACGGCGCTCGTGCGGTCACCGCAAAAGCTCAAGGATGTGCCCTGGATGCACCGGATCACGGTCGTGCAGGGGGACCTGGGGGACGCGGCCGCTGTGCGGTCCGCGCTGGTCGGGATCGACGTCGTGTACTACCTCGTGCACTCGATGGGCACCCGCGGCGACTTCGAGCGCACCGAGCGGGTGGCCGCGCAGAACGTCGCGGATGCCGCCGCGGAGGCCGGGGTCTCCCGGATCGTCTACCTGGGCGGACTGCACCCAGAGGCCGCCGAACTGTCCCAGCACCTGCGATCCCGGGCCGAGGTGGGCAGGATCCTCCTCGCCTCCGGGGTGCCGACGGCGGCGCTCCAGGCCGGGGTCGTGATCGGATCCGGGTCTACCTCGTTCGAGATGATCCGGCACCTGACCGAGGTGCTCCCCTACATGCCCGCGCCGAAGTGGGTGCGCAATCGCATCCAGCCGATCGCGGTGCGCGACGTGCTCTACTACCTCGTGGAAGCGGCCGGCCTCCCCGCCGAAGTCAACCGCACGTTCGATATTGGCGGGCCCGACGTGCTTCGTTACGGCCAGATGATGAACGGCTACGCGCTCGAGGCCGGTCTGCACCAGCGCCCCATCGCGTCGCTGCCGGTGTTCACGCCGTGGCTTGCCTCCCAGTGGGTCAATCTGGTCACCCCGATCCCGCGCAGCCTCGCCGTGCCGATCATCGCCTCCCTGCAGAACGACTGCGTCGTGCACGAACGGGACATCGACACGTACATCCCGAGGCCGCCCGGCGGTCTCACCGGTTATCGGCGGGCCGTGCGGCTTGCCCTGGGACGGATGCGCGACGGTGACGTCGAGACGAGCTGGCGCAACGCGTCCATCGAGGGGGCGTCGAGCAACCCGCTGCCCAGCGACCCGGACTGGGCCGGGCACCTCGTCTACACCGATCTGAAGGAGAAGCACACCGCCGCGAAACCGGCCGACCTGTGGCGCGTGATCGAGGGCATCGGCGGCGACAACGGCTGGTATTCGTTCCCCCTGGCCTGGGCGGTGCGCGGCTGGATGGACAAGATCGTCGGCGGGGTCGGCCTGCGCCGCGGGCGTCGCGATCCGCAGCATTTGCACACCGGTGACGTGCTCGACTTCTGGCGGGTCGAACGGATCGATAGCGGTCGGTTCCTGCGCCTCCGGGCCGAGATGCGCGTCCCCGGGCGGGCGTGGCTCGAAATGACCGCCGCACCGGCGCCGGACGGCGGCTCGGTCTACCGCCAGCGCGCCGTGTTCTTCCCCCGCGGCCTGGGCGGGCGGCTCTACTGGTTCTCGATCCTGCCGTTCCACGGCGTCATCTTCAACGGCATGGCCAACCGGATCACCGAAGCAGCAGCGGCAACCGCGGAAGATGAGCGGACGTCGACCGGTGCCTCGTCGACTGCCGATGCGAAGCCCGTCAACCCGGCTGGCCCGGTCGGCCCGGAGGTCCCCGCCGGGCAACGCTAGGTCGAGCGCCGTCCTGCTGCGTTTCCCCGTGGCTTCAGACCGTTGGGTTGCGGAAAACGCACCTTGGTGGGTGGCTTGAGGGTGTCTTTTCCGCGACTCAGCGGGGTGGGATGGTGGGGTGTGCGGAGGCGGTGCGGGGCGGTCAGGCGCGCCCCGAGGGGACCGCAAACGTGAATACCCCAGAGGGGTACGAGGCGGTGGGTTCTCAAGCCCTGAGTAGAGTTGGATCATGCGTCGACTGGTTCGCCTTCTCCTGTCCGGTTCGCTGGCACTCGCGGTTTCGCTCGGCGCGTTCGCTCTGCTCGGAGTGCCCGCCTCGGCGTCGGCGTCTCCCTCCACGGCCGTCGGGTCGGTGCAGGCGTCTGCCCCCGGCAGCCTGCGCGCGGGCACCGACGACTTCACCTTCGACTCCTGGCGCTCCGAGTTCCGGCTCGGCCTCACCGACGATGGCCACTCCAGCCTCACCACCACCGAGACGATCGTCGCCCGATTCCCGGATTTCGACCAGAACCACGGCATCCGTCGCGCCATCCCGACCCACTACGACGGCCACCCGACCGGGCTCACCCTGGTCAGCGTCACCGACGAGAACGGCACGAAACGGGATTCCGAGAGCGAATGGACCAGTGACGACGGGCCGGAGTTCCTCACCGTCACCATCGCGGCCGACGATTTCGTGCACGGGGCGCAGACCTATGTGATCACCTACCGCCAGATCGACGTCACCCTCATCCCGGACAATGCCATCGGTGAGGAGTTCTACTGGGAGGTCAACGGCACGGGCTGGAACCAGCCGTTCGGCGACGTCACCGCGTCTCTGACCGTGGCGCCCGAACTTCTTCCCAGCCTGACCGGTCAGAACGACTGCTACCAGGGCGGCATCGACTCATCGTCGGCCTGCGCGGGCCTGACGACGTCGGTGGACGGCAGCGAGGTCACCGCCGAGGCCGGCTCCCTCGAACCGCACCAGGGGCTGACCATGGTGGTCGGATTCGAGCCAGGCACCTTCGTCCCCCGGGACTCCTCATTCACGGCGAACCCCTTCCCGAGCATCGGCCTCGGCGCGGCGCTGATCGGCCTGGCCGTGTCGATCATGGCGGCCGTCCAGCGGGTCACCCGCTGGCGCAACGCGCCGGGGCGCCCCGCCATCATCGCCGAGTACCTGCCGCCGAAGGGCGTCAACCTGCTCCAGGCCGGCGACGTGGCCGCGGCATCCGCCAAGGCCATGACGGCGCTGTTCCTCTCCTTCGCCGTTCGGGGCAATGTGCGAGTGCTCGAGGGCGAAGGTAAGAACCACTACCTGCTCGAGCTGCGGCACTCCGGGGGACTCGACCGCACCGAACGCTCCGTGCTCGCCAAGCTCTTCCCCGGGCTCGCCCCCGGCACGGTGCGGGATCTGAAGGCGAAGGACACCCGGCTGACAACCGCGCTGGTTGCCGAACAACGAGGCAATCCGAAGCGGATGCTCGACGACGGTTTGCGAGAGAAGAAGGGCGGCTCGACCCGCCGTTGGCTGCTGTTCGCCGCCGGCGCCAGCGTCGTGGTCGCGGTCGTCGCGAGCATCATCGGACTCGCCAGCGAGATCGGCGGAGTCTGGCCGGTGCTGATCCTCGTGCTGGGCATTCTGTGCGCGGTCGGCACGATGGTCCTGGCCGGGAGCGTGCGACCGCTGACCGCGTCCGGTTCCGAGCTCCGCGACTACCTCAAGGGCGTGAAACTGTACATCGGAGTGGCCGAAACCGACCGTCTTCGAATGCTGCAGAGCCCGGCCGGCGCCCTCCGGTCGCCGTATCGGCCTGACCCTGCGGCGGTGCTCGCGGAAGCCGGGCTGGACGGCTCCGGCTCGTCCGCCGGAACGGCCGACCCCAATCGTCCGCTCCAGGTGCTGAAAATCTACGAGCGCCTGCTGCCGTTCGCCGTGTTGTTCGGCCAGGAGAAGGAGTGGTCCAGCGTGCTGGGCGACTATTACGCGCGCAGCGGCACCCAGCCGGACTGGTACTACGGGAGTACCGCCTTCAACGCCGGCTTCTTCGCGGCCGGGATCAGCTCGTTCGCCAGCAGCACCTCGGCCGCCTGGTCGGGAACGGCGTCGAGTTCCACCAGTTCCGGTGGCGGGGGCGGCGGCTCCGTCGGCGGGGGCGGCGGCGGCGGCGGCGGAGGGGGAGTCTGATGGGCACTCCGGTCGCACCCACCTTCAGCAGGTCAGCGCTCGCGCCGGGCCTGCTCGGCGCCATGGCGCTGCTCGGCGGCCTCGCGCTGCTCGAATCGCCCGGTTACATCGTCATCCGCTACGCGGTGAGCATCCTCGCCCTGATCGTCTGCGTCTTCGCCTGGCAGGCGCGGTCCTGGTGGTGGCTGCTCCTGCTCGGTCCGATCGCGGTGCTCTGGAACCCCGTCTTCGTGATCGACCTGCACGGGCAGGGCTGGGTGTCCGCCCAATTCGCCGCCGCACTGGTCTTCATTCTCGTCGGCGTACTCACCAAGGTGCCGGTGCAGCGGGCCGGTGGTGCTGGCGTAGACTGAATCAGCGCCTTGAAAGCCCGGTTACCGTCTCGGCCGTGCCGCTCCACGCAAAATGTGAGCAGCACAAATATGGTTGACGCGGTGTTCGATTCAGGGTTCGGCGTATCGATCGCAACGGCATCCGTGGATGCCGCAACACGACGAGCACGGCTCCGTCTGCCGTGCTGCTGTGAAGTTGGAGAAGAATGGCATACACCCGCCACCAGGCCGCAGGTTCGAACAACCGTGCCGCGGCCGGAGGTCGCGCCAGGCAGCGGCCACGATCCCGCGACGACGACGCGCCGATCATCCCCATCCTCGCCCGCAAGGTGCGCGAGGTGGAGGCGAAGGCGCAGACCGGCGGCAAGCTCGGCCCGACCAACCGCACCAAGTACCAGGTCATCGCCCTGCTCATGCGCGAGGAGCGCGCCAGGGTCAAGGCCGACAAGGAACTCACCGACGCGAACCGGGCCGAGCTGCTCAAGCGCCTCGACGGCATCGCCCAGATCCTCGCGAAGACGGCCGCCCGGGACACCAGCCTGATCACCCTGCTCGAACCCGACGCGGGCGTCTCCACCGTCGCCCAGCGGTTCCGCCGGGACTGGCTGCTCGAATCCGGGGCGGAGCTCAGCCCCGACGAACTCATCATCACCCGCGAGCCGGAGGCCAAACCGGAGGTCGCGGAGAACCAGGTCGTGCCGCAGTCGGTGAAGGCCAGACAACTGGCGAACCCGTTCCTCGCCCCCGACTTCAGTGCGGCCCAGGCCCGTCCCGTCGCCTCAGCCCGCCGGCTCGCGAACTGGGACCTCATCGGCCCGCTGTTCAAGTCCTTCGAGTACGGATCCGGTGGCCAGGCCGCCAGCATGGACCTGCCGGAGGCACCACGGGTCGACCGGCTCTCGCCTCCCGGCATGGAACTGATGCGCCACCAGGCCCGGTTCGTGGAGAACGCCCGCCTCGGCCACCGCAGCTACCTGCTCGCCGATGAGCCGGGACTCGGCAAGACCGCGCAGAGCCTGCTTGCGGCATCCGTCGCCGGCGCCTACCCGCTGCTGGCGATCGTGCCCAACGTTGTCAAGATGAACTGGGTACGCGAAGTGGAGATGTGGACGCCGCACCGCCGCGCCACCGTCATCCACGGCGACGGCCAGACCCTCGACGCGTTCGCCGATGTCGTGATCGTCAACTACGACGTGCTCGACCGGCACCGCACCTGGCTCGGCACGCTCGGTTTCAAGGGCATGGTCGTCGACGAAGCCCACTTCATCAAGAACCTGCAGTCGCAGCGGTCCAAGCACGTGCTGGCACTGGCCGAGCAGATCCGCCGCCGCACCCCGGGCGGCAACCCGCTGCTGATGGCCCTCACCGGTACGCCCCTGATCAACGACGTCGACGATTTCCGCGCGATCTGGCAGTTCCTCGGCTGGATCGACGGCGACAAGCCGACACCGAAGCTGATGGAGCGTCTCGAGGCGACCGGGCTGACCCCCGCCGATCCCGGATTCTACGCCGAGGCTCGCGCCGCCGTGATCGACATGGGCATCGTGCGCCGCCGCAAGATCGACGTCGCCGCCGACCTGCCCGCCAAACGCATCGCCGACCTCCCGGTCGAACTCGACGACGACCTGGGCCGCTCCATCCGTCAGGCGGAACGCGAACTCGCCGCCCGCCTGGTCACCCGCTTCAACGGCCTCGTTGCGGCCAGGCACCCCGACGAGAAGAAGCCCGTGCTCTCCGATGAGCAGCGCGCGGCGTTCATTCGCGCGGTCGCGCACGCCGAACTCGAGGAATCGAAGGGGCAGACCACGGGGGAGAACGTCTTCACCATGGTGCGCAAGATCGGCCAGGCCAAGGCCGGGCTCGCCGCGGACTACACCGTGCAGCTGGCCCACTCGGTCGGCAAGGTCGTCTTCTTCGCCAAGCACATCGACGTGATGGATGCCGCGGAAGAGATCTTCGCCAAGCGCGGGATGCGTTCGGTTTCGCTGCGCGGCGACCAGACCGCCCTGGCCCGCCAGGCCGCGATCGACGCGTTCAACAACGACCCCGGCGTGGCCGTCGTGGTCTGTTCCCTGTCCGCGGCCGGCGTCGGCGTGAACCTGCAGGCGGCCTCCAACGTCGTGCTCGCCGAACTCAGCTGGACCGCCGCCGAACAAACCCAGGCGATCGACCGGGTGCACCGGATCGGCCAGGACGAGCCCGTGACCGCCTGGCGGATCATCGCGGCACACACCATTGACGCGCGCATCGCCGAATTGATCGGCAGCAAGCAGGGCCTCGCGGCCCGCGCACTCGACGGGGTGGAGGACGAGATCTCGTCCGCCGACTCCGTCCAGGCCAGCGCATTGATCTATCTGCTCACCCAGGCACTGGACGGGGAGCTGTAGGAGCGCCCCTCACCGGCGTTGATTTGAATACGGGCCCATTCCGGGACCATCATTAGGAGGCGCTGAAGGCGCCGACATGGTTAATAGTGCATGAAGGAGCTGTCACAAATGAAAATTGGTATCCTCACGAGCGGTGGAGACTGCCCAGGACTGAACGCTGTTATTCGCGGCTCCGTCCTTAAAGGCGTTCGAGTTCTCGATGCCGAGTTCGTCGGTATTCGAAACGGCTGGAAAGGTCTGGTAGAAGGCGACTTCATGACCCTGGACCGGCACAGCGTGCGCGGACTTTCCCGCCAGGGCGGCACGATCCTCGGGAGCTCACGTACCAACCCGTTCGAGGGCGAGCGAGGCGGCCCCGTTAACATCCAGAAGACCATGGACGCTGAGGGTATCGACGCCATCATCGCGATCGGCGGCGAGGGCACCCTCACCGCCGCGCGGCGCCTGACGGATGCCGGAATCAAGATTGTCGGCGTGCCCAAGACGATCGACAACGACCTCGAGGCCACCGACTATTCGTTCGGTTTCAACACGGCCGTCGAAATCGCCACCGAGGCCATCGACCGCCTTCGCACCACCGCCGATTCCCACGGGCGTTGCATGATCGTCGAGGTCATGGGCCGTCACGTCGGCTGGATCGCCCTGCACGCGGGCATGGCCGGCGGAGCCCACGCCATCCTTATTCCGGAGCAGCCGCAGACCATTGAACAGATCTGCGAGTGGGTGCTGCACGTCCGCGACCGCGGCCGGGCCCCCGTGCTCGTCGTATCCGAGGGTTTCAAGCTTGCCGAAATGGACGAGGCTCTCTCCACCAAGGGCCTCGACGCGTTCAACCGCCCCCGCCTCGGCGGAATCAGCGAAATGATCGCTCCGATGATCGAGGAACGCACGGGCATCGAAACCCGCGCGACCGTGCTCGGCCACACCCAGCGCGGCGGGGCCCCGTCGGCCTACGACCGCGTACTCGCCACCCGCCTCGGAATGGCGGCCGTCGACGCCGTCTACGCCGGCCAGTGGGGATCGATGGTCTCGCTCCGCGGCACCGACATCGAGATTGTCAGCATCGCCGACGCGACGATCGGTCTGAAGACCGTGCCGCAGGCGCGGTACGACGAGGCGGCCGTTCTCTTCGGCTAAACCGGTCAGGTAGTCGCTGAGGGGCCGTTGCCCGGTCTTCCCGAACGTCGGGAAGGCCGGATTGCGGCCCCTCAGCCGGAGAACAGGGCGACCAGCAGGGCAACGTAGACGACGACGAACACGGCCGGCGTCACGAACCGCACCACGTTCACCCAGGGTGCCGCTGACAGGATGCGCCGGGTGACGGCTGACGTGCCACCAGCGTCCCGGAGATCGGCGATGACCGCCAGGGCTTCATTGGCGGCGTTGATCTGAACCAGCGCACCGAGGATGCCGGAGGCCAGCAGCACGCCGGCGGCAGCGACTCGCACGCTCAGGTCTGCCGTGGCCAGGCCCAGGGCCAGGAAGCCCACCAGTGCCGTGAGCAGGAGGGTGGGGGCGACCTGGGACACGATAACGTGCCAGCGGGTCTTGATCCACAGGTTGACGAGCTCGGATTCAGTCATGCGGGGCTCCACTTCGGTCGCCGCGGACGGACGACATGCCTCCCATTCTTGCGCGGCCTCGCCCAATCGACCCGCCGACGGCAACGGCTGTCGGGTGGGGGTGTCGCGGAACCGGTCAGGCGAGTTTGGCCTGCACCTGGGCGAGCGACGGGTTCGTCGCCGCTGACCCGTCCGGGAACAACACGGTCGGCACGGTACGGTTGCCGCCGTTGAGGCTCATCACGAGCTCCGAGGTGCCGTCGACCTCTTCGACGTTCACCTCCGTGTAGCCGATCCCGACCCGATCGAGCTGGGACTTCAGGCGCGAGCAGTAGCCGCACCAGGTCGTCGTGAACATGGTGATGGTTCCGGATGCAGGCACGAAGTTCATCCGTGCATCCTAACAAGACCGTGGCGGACCCCGCGCAGCCCCGACCGGGACCGTCGGCTCCCGCCGATACCATGGGGCAATGGCCCTTCCCCAGGTGTGTGTCTGCTACCTCATTCGACGGAGCCCGGACGGGGCGCTCCAGGTGCTGCTCGGTCGCAAGAAGAAGGGCCTGGGGCTCGGGAACATCGTCGGCCTGGGCGGCAAGCTCGAACCGGGAGAGACTCCGGCGCAGGCGGCGGTGCGCGAAATCGAGGAGGAGTCCGGTCTGTCCGTCGTGGAGGCCGACCTCTCGCAGCGCGGCGTGCTGACCTATCTGTTCCCGCACCGGGAGGCCTGGAGCCAGGAGTCGACCGTGTTCGTGTGCGTGGCATGGACGGGTGTTCCGCGCGGGTCTGACGAGCTCGACCCGGAGTGGTTCGAGGTGGCCTCGCTTCCCGTGGACGAGATGTGGGACGACGCCAGGCACTGGCTGCCGGGCGTGCTCGCTGGACTCCCGGTGAGGGCCACTTTCACCTTCGGAGAAGATCTCGCAACGGTGGTCTCGCGGAGCTGAATTGACCTGCCTGCGTCGGGCTGTCAGGATCAGTGAGAAAGCTTGATCGCACGGCCTCCGGGGGGAAGCGAACGGATTCGGCACTCCAACTCCAAGACAGTCAAGAGAGATGCCGGTGGATTTCACCCTGATCGTTGTGCTGGTCATCGCACTCGCCCTTATTTTCGACTTCACCAACGGGTTTCACGACACCGCAAACGCGATGGCAACCCCGATCGCGACGGGCGCCATGCGGCCCAAGGTCGCCGTCGGCCTGGCCGCGGTGCTCAACCTGGTCGGCGCGTTCCTGTCCACCGAGGTGGCCAGGACGGTGTCAGGCGGCATCATCCGCGAGGGCGACGGCGGGGTGCTGATCACCCCGGAGATCATCTTCGCCGGCCTGATCGGGGCCATCGTCTGGAACCTGATCACCTGGCTGCGCGGACTGCCATCGAGCTCCAGCCACGCCCTGTTCGGCGGGCTGATCGGCGCGGCCATCATCGGAATCGGCTTCCAGTCCGTCGACTACAGCGTCGTTGTGGCCAAGGTGATCCTGCCCGCACTGATCGCACCGCTCACCGTCGGCCTGGTCGCGTTCATCGCCACCAAACTCGCCTACTCCATCACCCGGCGCGACACCGGCCGGGCGGACGGTCGCGGCGGCTTCCGCTACGCCCAGATCTTCTCCTCCTCTCTCGTGGCACTCTCGCACGGCACCAACGACGCGCAAAAGACGATGGGGGTGATCACGCTTACCCTGATCGCCAGCGGCACCCAATCCATCGGCAGCGGTCCCCAGCTCTGGGTGGTCATCGCCTGCGCCCTCGCCATCGCGATCGGCACCTACACCGGCGGCTGGCGAATCATCCACACCATGGGGCGCGGCCTGACCGACGTGAAGCCGGCTCAGGGCTTCGCGGCGGAGACCAGCACCGCGGCGACCATCCTCGCCTCCAGCAGCCTCGGCTTCGCCCTGTCCACCACGCAGGTTGCCTCCGGTTCGGTGATCGGCTCCGGCCTCGGCCGCCGCGGCGCCACCGTGCGCTGGGGCATGGCCGGCCAGATCGCGCTCGGCTGGGTGCTCACCCTGCCGGCCTCGGCCATCATGGGCGCGTTCGCCGCCGGGTTCGCCATGCTCGGGCCGATCGGTATCGTGATCGACCTGCTCCTCGGAACCCTCGTGGTCGCGATGCTGTACCAGCGCTCGAAGCGCACCCGCATCTCGCACGACAACCTGCACGACATCGATGACGCCGGGCGTGTCGTCAAAATTCGCAAGACACCGCGCCGGATCGCGCGCCGAGACCGGAAGAAGGTCGCGCTGTGATCAACTGGGCAGCATTCGTCGTGGTCGCCGTGGCCTCACTCCTCGCCTCCGTCGTGGTCGTGAGCCTGTACTCCCTCGGTCTTCGGCTCCTCACGAGCGCCGGCCGCGCGCTCGTCGTCGACCCGCAGTCCTTCACCGGCGCGATCACCGTGCTCACCCCGAAGCGGGCGGCGAAGGAAGCCAAACGGGCACGCAAGACCGCCTCGGCCAACCCGCTGACCGCCGGCCAGAAACGCCTCGCCCTGGTCGGTGCGTACACCTGCTTCGTGCTCTGCGTCGGCGCCGTGCTCTACGGCGTCTACCTGATCGTTCCGGCGCTGCACCGCTAGGTCGCCCAGCGCCCTCACTCCCGCGCCGCAACCCTCGCCGAACTGAGAGTTATGCCCGCTTTCCGGGGGGAAAAGTGGGCACAACTCTCAGTTCGGCGATCGGTGGGGGATGTGGTGGCGCGGCCGGGTCTCGACCGGCTCGACCACGGGGGGCAGCTGCGCCGCTACCGGTCCGTGCGGCGCAGCCGACCGACCCAGCTCATCAGGTGGAAGATCACGATCGCGGCGATCGTGCCGAGCGCGATGCCGTTGAAGCTGAGCGTGCCGACGGTGAACGTGTAATCGGCGATGCCGATGATCAGCGCCGTCGCGGCGGTGAACTGGTTGACCGGGCGGCTGAAGTCGACCTTGTTGTCGAGCCAGATCTTCACGCCGATGATGCCGATCAGCCCGTAGAGCGCGGTGGTCACCCCGCCGAGAACGCCGGCCGGGATCGTGTTGATCACGGCGCCGATCTTCGGGGAGAGACCGAGCATGATGGCGACGATGCCGGCCACCCAGTAGGCGGCGGTGGAGTAGATCCGGGTCGCGGCCATCACGCCGATGTTCTCGCCGTAGGTGGTCGTGCCTGACCCGCCGCTGAAGCCGGCGAGCATGGTGGCCAGGCCGTCGGCCATCAGGGCGCGGCCGGTGTACCGGTTCACCTTCGCATCCGTCATCTGGGCGACACCCTTGATGTGGCCCACGTTCTCGGCCACCAGCACCAGCACGACGGGGAGGAACGCGGGAAGCAGGCCGAAGACGGCCGGGTTCTCAAACGGGTTGGTGGGGCCGGTGAACTGGGGCAGGCCGAGCCACGGCGCTGCGGCGACCTTGCTGAAGTCGACCTCGCCGAACGCGACCGCGGACAGGTACCCGATGACGACGCCGATGAAGATCGAAAGCCGGCCGAGGATGCCCCGGAACATCACGGTCGAGAGGATGACGGCCGCGAGCGTGATGATCGCGGTCAGCGGCGCTGCGGAGAAATTGCTCTTCGCGACCGGGGCCAGGTTGAAGCCGATCAGGGCCACGATCGCGCCGGACACGACCGGCGGCATCAGCACGTCGATCCAGCCGGTGCCGGTGAGCTGCACGACCAGGCCGACCACGGCGAGCAGGAAGCCGACGACGACGATACCGAACAGGGCGCTGCCCATCCCGGCCGTGGCCGTGGCCGCGGTGATCGGCGCGATGAACGCGAACGAGGAACCGAGGTAGCTGGGCAGCTTGTTCCGCGTGATGACGAGGAACAGCAGGGTGCCGATGCCGGAGAAGAGGAGGGTCGTGCTCGGCGGGAAGCCGGTCAGCAGCGGCACGAGGAAGGTGGCCCCGAACATCGCGACGACGTGCTGGGCTCCGATCCCGATGGTCAGCGGCCAGTTCAGGCGTTCGCCCGGGGCGACAACGTCCCGCGGTCCGACCGTTTTACCGTCGCCGTGCAGGGTCCAGGGCAGTGCCATGTCTATCTCGTTTCTGTCTACGTCTTCTGCGATCGTAGTGAAGAATTAGGATCGGACCGTGACCCGACCCGTGCAGGCGACCCGTGAAGACACCCTCGACGTGACCATTCCGACCGGCACGCTGCGGGGAATCCGGGAGCGTGGTGTGCGAGCGTGGCGAGGGATCCCCTACGCGGCCGCGCCGGTCGGCCCCCTCCGTTTTCGGGCGCCCCGCCCGGCCGAGGCCTGGCCAGGCGTACGCGACGCGCGGCAGTGGGGGCCGGTTGCGCCGCAAAGCCACCGGGGCCAATTCATCGGGGCGCACCCGAAGATTCCGCAGGGCGAGGACTGCCTCAATCTCAACGTGATCGCACCGGACGCCCCCGTCGACCCCGACTCGCTCCGCCCGGTGATGGTGTTCATCCACGGCGGCGCGTACAGCGTCGGTTCCTCCCGGGAGGTGCCCCGGCAGGGGGAGGGGCTCGTGCGCCGCGGTGGGGTGCTCTACGTCAGCCTCAACTACCGCCTGGGTGCGCTGGGCTACCTCGACTTCAGTCGATACGGCAGCGGTGAGCACTCGTTCGAGAGCAATCTCGGCCTGCGCGACCAGGTCGCCGCCCTGCGGTGGGTGCGAGACAACATCCGTCACTTCGGCGGCGATCCGGCCAGGGTCACCCTGTTCGGCGAGTCGGCCGGCGGCAACGCCGTGACGACCCTGATGACCGTGCCGAGTGCCGCCGGGCTGTTCCAGCGTGCAATCGCGCAGAGCGCCCCGCCGAACGCCGTCTACCTGCCTGGGCAGGCGCAGGAGTGGGCCCGCGACTTCGTCGACATCCTCCGCCGCGCCACCGGCCGGACCGATGTCGACCCGGCGGACCTGCTCCGCGGTGTCACCCCCGACGTGCTCGCCGCCGCGACCACCACCCTCACCCTCCGCGCTCCCGACCGATACCCCGGAACCATCCCGCTCTCGCCGGTGATCGACGGGGAGTTCCTGCCCGAGCGGCCGCTCGACGCGTTCCGCGACGGTCGGGCCCACCGGATTCCGCTGATCATCGGCACGAACGCGCGGGAGGGGTCGCTGTTCAGCGGCCGGATCGACATCCTCGCGACCACACCGAAGCGGATCAGCGCGATCTTCGTCAACACCAAGAAGAAGGCCCGCCGCCGGCTCAAGGCCCAGTATCCGGGCATCCCGGCGCTGCGGCCGGCGCTCGACTTCGGCGGTGACTTCTCCTTCTGGTACCCCAGCGTCAAGGTCGGGGAACGGCATTCCCGATACGCTCCGGTGCACTTCTACCGCTTCGACGCCGCGCCCCGCCTGGTGCGCCTGCTCGGCCTGGACGCCACCCACGGTCTCGAACTCTTCCCGCTGTTCGACCGGCTCGACGGCTGGTTCGGCCGTTCGATGACCGTGCTCGGCGGCCGCCGGGAATTCGCGGCCATCGGGGCGAGGATGCAGTGCTGGTGGCTCGCCTTCGCCACGACCGGGGAACCGGATGCGGCCTGGCCGCCGTACGAGGAGGCCCACCGCCGCACGCTCATCATTGACGCCGTCGACCGGGTCGAGTCGGACCCGCTCGGCGACCGCAGGGTCGCCTGGGGCAAGTTCGTTCCCCACGTCTGATCCCGCTCCGGGCACGTCAGGCGCGTGCTCCCGAAGGCCGTAAACTAGGGAACTGAAAATACGCTGAGTCGGACACCAGGAGCACACCATTTCTGCAACAGAGACCCACACATCAACCGAGCCCACCCCCCAGCCGGGCGTGAAGGCCAGGTTGGACCGCTACTTCGAGATCACGGGACGCGGTTCCACCATGGGCCGGGAGGTCCGCGGCGGACTCGTCACCTTCGTGACGATGGCGTACATCGTCATCCTGAACCCGCTCATCCTCGGCGGCTTCAGCGCCGATCAGGCGTCGGTCGACGTCGTCGGCGGCTGGCTGCCCAACGCGCAGGTCGCGGCCGTCACGGCCCTCACCGCCGGGGTCATGACGATCCTGTTCGGCGTTGTCGCCCGGCTGCCGTTCGGTTTCGCCGCCGGCCTCGGCATCAACTCGTTCCTCGCGGTCAGCGTCGTCGGCCAGGTCACCTGGCCTGAGGCGATGGGCCTCGTGCTGATCAACGGGCTCATCATCGTGTTGCTCGCCTCCACCGGGATGCGGGAACTGATCTTCAACGCGGTCCCGCGCCAGCTCAAGATCGCGATCACCGTGGGCATCGGCCTGTTCATCGCGTTCATCGGCCTGGTCGATTCCGGCTTCGTGCGAGCCAGCGGAACGGCGTCCCCGCCCGTGCAGCTCGGCGACGAGGGCTCCATCGTCAGCCTGCCGACGACCGTCTTCGTGATCGGCCTGATCATCCTCGGCATCCTGGTCGCCCGCAAGGTCAAGGCCGCGCTGCTGATCGGCATCGTCGGCACCACGATCATCGCCGTCATCCTCGAGGCGATCTTCAAGGTGGGACCGTCCCTCGGCCAGAACCCCGACGGCTGGAACCTCAACGCGCCCGTCGTGCCGACCACCGTCGTCGCCCTGCCCGACCTCAGCCTGATCGGCCAGGTCAGCTTCGGCGCCTTCGACCGGATCGGCGTACTCGCCGCGATGATGCTCGTCTTCACCCTCGTCTTCACGAACTTCTTCGACGCGATGGGCACCATGACCGGGCTCGCCAACGAGGCAGGGCTCGCCGATGAGAAGGGTAACTTCCCCCGGCTCAAGTCCGCGCTGATCGTCGAGGGCGTCGGCGCCGTCGTCGGCGGGGCGACATCCGGCTCGTCGAACACCGTGTTCATCGAATCGGGGGCCGGCATCGGCGAGGGAGCCCGCACCGGCCTGGCGAACGTGGTCACCGGTCTGCTCTTCCTGGCCGCGATGTTCTTCACGCCGCTCACCCAGATCGTTCCGCTCGAGGTGGCCGCGGCCGCCCTCGTGATCGTCGGCGCGATGATGGTGTCGCAGATTCGCTTCATCGACTTCGCCGAGTTCTCGATCGTGCTCCCGGTGTTCCTCACGATCATCGTGATGCCGCTGACCTACTCGATCGCCAACGGCATCGGCGCGGGCTTCGTGAGCTGGGTGCTGGTGCGCTCGTTCTCCGGCAAGGGCAAGGAAATCAGCCCGTTGCTCTGGGTCGTGGCCGCCGGCTTCCTGATCTACTTCGTGCGCGGCCCGATCCAGGCGCTGCTCGGCTGATCGCCGGGAACCCCCGAGACGGTTCGGGGGCTAACCCCATGTCGGGCGTTCCGGGGCGACCGTAGGGTGAAGGGAGAGTCGCAGGCGCGGCTCTCCCCAGCAGAAGGAGTCTCACCCCATGTCAACCATCGCCCCAGACCAGGCGCCGGTATCCACCCCCCAGCCGGATTCGTCCGGCGCGGAGTCGACAACGCCCAACAGTCCGCTGGCCGTGTCGAGCCTCGTGCTCGGCCTGGTCTCGATCCTGGCCGGCTGGACGTTCCTCGCCCCGCTCGCAGGCCTGATCACCGGAATCCTCGCTCTGGGCCGGGAACCGCAGGCGCGCACCATGGCACTGTGGGGCATCGTTCTCAACGCTGTGATGCTCGCCGGCGCGGTCATCGTCGTGCTCGTCGCCCTCGGGTTCGGACTCGCGCTGCTGCCGTTCGCCTTCATCTTCTAGGTGCTGGCCCCGGCCGGCAGTTCGGCGGCCGGCCACCGGGTCACTCCAGGAAGCCGCGCAGGAGCAGGGCCGTCCCGGCCAGGTGCTCGGTCATCGCCTGCGCTGCCGCGTCCGCCCGGCCGGTCAGGATGGCGGTCACGATTTGCTCGTGCTGGATATCCGAGTGGGCGATGTTCGGTCCGAGCGACGGGATGTGGTCCAGCAACTCGTTCACCCGCATCCGTACCTCGGCCAACAACGGCACCAGCGACGGCGACCCTGACAGCTCGCCGATGGTCAGGTGCAGCCGGGAGTCCAGCCGGCGATAGTCCTCCCCGGTCGCTCCGATCGAGTCGCTGAGACTTCTCCAGAGCACCTCGCGTTCTCCGGGCGACAGGGCGCGGTCGGCCGCGTGCCTGGCGGCACCGACCTCGAGGATCTCCCTCAGCGCCAGTGCGTCGTCGATCTCCGCGGTGCCGATGTTGCGTCGCACGACCAGCTCGCCGCCGGCGTCCACCCCCGGCGTTTGCAGCGGCAGCGCATCGTTGACGAAGGTGCCGCCATAGCGGCCCCGCCGGGAGACGAGGTAGCCGGCCTCGGCGAGGGAAGCGATCGCGTCCCGGAGGGTGTCCCGGCTCACCGCCAGCATGGTGGAGAGTTCCCGCTCGGCCGGCAGGCGCTCACCCGGCGCGATCAGGCCCAGCCGCACGGTCTGCAGCAGCCGTTGCACGGTCTCCTCGAACGCGTTGCCGCTGTGCACGGGGCGCAGCAGCAGCCCGCTGTTCAGGCCTGGCTGATCGTCGATCATGTCTTGTCCCTGCTGTCTTACTGGGTTGCCGTACCGGTTCCCCGGTCGCCGGGGTTCCAGTCCACCACGTTCCGGCCTAGACCGGAGTCACATAGGCCGAGCTGATGCCGCCGTCGACCAGGAAGGTGGAGCCGGTGATGAACGATGAGTCGTCGCTCGCGAGGAACGCGACGGCAGCCGCAAGCTCCTCCGGCTCCGCGAACCGCCCGACCGGGATGTGCACGAGGCGCCGGGCGGCCCGCTCCGGGTCCTTCGCGAACAGCTCCTGCAGCAGCGGGGTGTTCACCGGTCCAGGGCAGAGTGCGTTCACCCGGATCCCCTGGCGGGCGAATTGCACGCCGAGTTCGCGGCTCATCGCGAGCACCCCGCCCTTCGACGCGGTGTAGGAGATCTGGCTGGTCGCTGACCCGAGCACGGCCACGAACGACGCCGTGTTGATGATCGAACCGCTGCCCTGCTTCACCATGTGGCGCAGCGCGGCCCGGCAGCAGAGATAGACCGACTTGAGGTTGACGTCCTGCACCTTCTGCCAGGCCGGCAGCTCGGTCGTCTCGATCGAGTCGTCGTCTGGCGGGGAGATCCCGGCATTGTTGAAGGCCACGTCGACGGACCCGTAGGTGAGGTAGGCGGTGTCGAAGAGTGCGTTGACCTCGTCCTCGTTGGTCACGTCAACTCGCACGAACAGGCCGTCGACGAGGTCGGCGGCCTCGAGCCCCGCCGTCTCGTCGAGATCGCCGATCACCACGGTGGCACCCTCCGCGGCGAATCGCCGAGCGGTGGCCAGACCGATGCCGCTGGCGCCGCCGGTGACGACGGCGACCTTGCCGGCGAGACGCTGGGTGAGGTCGATGGGGGTGATGCTGCTCATGGCTTGCTCCTTCAATGAATGGTGACGGGGACTGCGACTGCGGCCGTGACGCTCGGCGGGCGGGACTCAGTCGACGGCGATGAAAACGTTCTTGGTTTCGGTGAAATTGAGCGGGGCGTCCGGTCCCAGTTCGCGGCCGAGGCCGGACTGCTTGAACCCGCCGAACGGGGTCGAATAGCGCACCGAGGAGTGCGAGTTGACCGAGAGGTTGCCGGATTCAACCGCCCGGGCAACCCGGATCGCCCGGCCGACGTCCCTGGTCCAGATCGATCCGGACAGACCGTATTCGCTGTCGTTGGCCAGGCGCACGGCGTCGGCCTCGTCCTCGAATGGGAGCACAGTGACGACCGGGCCGAAGATCTCTTCCGTGACCGTACGGTCGCTGGGCGAGGCCGGGGTGAGCACGGTCGGAGGGAACCAGAATCCCGGCCCGTCCGGAACCGAACCGCGGAAGGCGACCGGGGAGCCGTCCGGCACGAACGCGGCCACGGCGGCAAGGTGGCCGGCCGACACGAGCGGACCCATCTCGGTGGCCGGATCGGTGGGATCGCCGACCTTCACCCCGGCTACCGCCGGCTCGAGCAGCTCCATGAACCGGTCGTACACGCTCTTCTGGACCAGGATGCGGCTGCGCGCGCAGCAGTCCTGGCCGGCGTTCTCGAACACCCCGTACGGCGCGGTCGCCGCGGCCTTCTCCAGGTCGGAGTCGGCGAAGACGATGTTGGCGCTCTTGCCGCCGAGTTCGAGGGTGACCCGTTTGACCTGGTCGGCGCAGCCGGCCATGATCCGCTTCCCGACCGCGGTCGACCCGGTGAAGACGACCTTGCGCACGGCCGGGTGGGTGACGAAGCGTTCGCCGATCACCGACCCTCGCCCGGGAAGCACCTGGAAGAGTCCCTCCGGCAGCCCGGACTCCACGGCCAGCTCGCCCAGCCGGATGCTGGACAGCGGCGTCCACTCGGCCGGCTTGAGGAGCACCGCATTGCCGGCCGCGAGGGCCGGGGCGAACCCCCAGGCGGCGATCGTCATCGGGAAATTCCACGGCGTGATGATTCCGACCACACCGAGCGGCTCGTTGAACGTCACATCGAGACCGCCGGCCACCGGGATCTGCCGGCCGAACATCCGCTCGGGTGCGGCGGAGTAATAGGAGAGCACGTCCCGCACGTGGCCGGCCTCCCAGAGGGCCTGGCCGATCGGATGCCCGGAGTTGGCCACCTCGATCCGGGCCAGGTTCTCCCGATCCCCGTCCACCGCCTCCGCGAACCGGCGCAGGATGGCGGCCTTGTCGGCCGGGGCGACGGGTGCCCACAGCCTCTGCGCGTCACCGGCGCGGGCGACCGCCTCGTCGGTGGCGGCCAGGTCGAGGTGAGCCACCACGGCCACCTCGGTCTCGTCGGCCGGGTTGATCACGGTGTAGCTGCTCACGAGAGTTCCCTTCGTTCGTGGCTGGGGCGATTTCGGTCGTCGCGGTACCGGTCGGCCGCACGCACGAGACCAGCGAACAGGCGCAGATCCTCGGCCACCTGTTCCGGGTGCCATTGCACGGCGACCCCGAAGGGAACGGCCGGGAGTTCGACGGCCTGGATCACCCCGTCGTCGGTGCGAGCGGTCACGACGAGCCCGGTGCCGAGGGTGTCGATCGACTGGTGGTGGTAGACGGGCACGCTGTGCGGGCCGGCGAGGGCATCGAACAGGCCGTGCAGGCGCGACTCGGGCTCGACCCGCACGTCGACGACATTGAACACGCCGCCTCCGGCCTGGTAGCTGCCGTGGCCGACAAGGTCAGGCAGATGTTGGTGCAGGGTTCCCCCGAGCGCGACGTTCAGCAGCTGGGCACCCCGGCAGATGCCGAGGAACGGCAGCCCCCGGTCGATCGCCTGGCGAAGCAGTTCGTCCTCCCACGCGTCCCGGTCCGGCCGGGGCTCGTCGGTGGCCGGGTGGGCCGCCTGCCCGTAGCGGGCAGGGTCGACGTCCTTACCGCCCGTGACGATCAGGCCGTCGAGGGTGTCGAGCACCCGGGCGACCGTGTCAGGGTCGGCAGGTTGGGGCGGCAGCAGCACGGCGATGCCGCCGGCCCTGATCACCGAGTCGAAGTAGACCCGGGGCAGGAAGGCGGCCGGCACATCCCAGACGCCGGTGCTGGACTGTTCGAGATAGGTGGTCAGACCGATGATGGGATGGGACGGATGCCGGTCAGAGACGCTCAAAGCCGCGCACCCGCTCCCAGTCCGTCACTGCGGCGTCGTACGCCGACAGCTCGATCCTGGCGTTGTTGAGGTAATGATCGACGACGTCGTCGCCGAACGCCTCCCTCGCCACGACGGATTGCGCGAACAGGGCGGTGGCCTCGCGGAGAGACGCCGGCACCCGCACCGCGTCGCTGCCGTAGGCGTTGCCGACGAAAGCGTCCTCGAGTTCCAGCTCGTTCTCGATGCCGTACAGGCCGGCCGCGATCAGGGCGCTGACGGCGAGGTACTGGTTGACGTCGCCGCCGGGCACCCGGTTCTCCACCCGCATGCCGAGTCCGCGGCCCACCACGCGCAGGGCGCAGGTGCGGTTGTCGAAGCCCCACGCGATCGCGGTCGGCGCGAAACTGCCCTCGACGTAGCGTTTGTACGAGTTGATGTTGGGGGCGGAGAACAGGGTCAGCTCCCGCATCACGGCCAGCTGTCCGGCGATGAAATGACGGAACATCTTCGACATCCCGGAGGAGTCGGCGGAGTCGGCGAAGACGGCGTCCCCGTCGGTGCTGCGCAGGCTGATGTGGATGTGGCAGCTGTTGCCCTCCCGCTCGTTGAACTTCGCCATGAAGGTCAGGCTCTTGCCGTGGGCGCCGGCGATCTCCTTGGCGCCGTTCTTATAAATCGAGTGGTTGTCGCAGGTCTCCAGGGCCGTGGCGTATCGGAACGCAATCTCCTGTTGGCCGAGGTTGCACTCTCCCTTGACGCCCTCGCAGTACATTCCGGCACCGTCCATGGAGTTGCGGATGTCCCGCAGGAGCGGTTCCATCCGGGTGGAGGCGAGCAGGGCGTAGTCGATGTTGTAGTCGGTCGCGGGGGTCAGGTCGTGGTAGCCCTTCTTCCACGCCGCCCGGTAGTCGTCGTCGAAAACCATGAACTCCAGTTCGGTGCCGACGAACGGCACCAGGCCGCGTTCGGCCAGCCTGGCGAGCTGGGCCTTGAGGATCTGGCGTGGTGAGGCGACGACCGGGGAATCGTCGAGCCAGTGCAGGTCGGCGGTGACGAGGGCGGTCCCCGGCAGCCAGGGCGCGCGACGCAGGGTGTCGAGGTCGGGGATCATCGCCATATCGCCGTAGCCGTGGGACCAGCTCGACATGGCATAGCCGTCTACCGTGTTCATTTCGACGTCGACGGCAAGCAGGTAGTTGCAGCACTCGGCGCCGTGCTTGGCGACATCCTCGAGGAAGAGCCGGGCGGAGACCCGTTTGCCGACCAGGCGGCCCTGCATGTCAGTGAATGCGACGATGACCGTATCGATCTCACCCACCCCGATGAGCGCGGCCAAGTCTTCCAACGACAGGTTTCCGGTGCGGGGTGCCATGTGGTTCTCCTCGATGAGCCGGTCAAATGGTGAAGTTCTCGACCATTAGAACACAGAACTTCCCATCGAGTAGGAGCAATTTTTCTCGCATCCGAGGACAATCTCTTTTCCAAAGGTATGTACACACAACCATTGGGGTCCTATAGTCAAGCCAAGAAAACTGACGGCGTTGTTCGGTCCTCGTGGGCGCGCGCAACCAGAGCGTAAAGGAAAACCAGGATGTCCAAAGACACCTTGAACGTCTCAGGCGTGCAGTACACGACGGCGGAGGCGGGGTACTTCGAGAAACGTGGGCTCAGACGCAGCGCGGGCATCTGGGGGCTCTGGGGACTCGCCGTCGCGGCGGTCATCTCCGGGGACTTCTCCGGCTGGAACTTCGGCATCGACTTCGCCGGCTTCGGCGGCATGCTGATCGCGTTCGCCCTGCTGATCGTGATGTATTACGGCATGATCTTCAGCATCGGCGAGATGGCGTCGGCGATGCCGCACACCGGTGGGGCGTACTCCTTCGCCCGGGCGGCGATGGGACCGTGGGGCGGCTTCGTCACCGGCCTGGCCGAGACGATCGAGTACGTGGCGACCACCGCGGTGATCGTCTACTTCTCCGCCTCCTACGCCGACGGCATCACCAGCGAACTGCTCGGGTTCTCGATGCCCGCCTGGATGTGGTGGGTCATCCTCTACGCCGTGTTCATCGCGCTCAACTCGGCCGGCGCCGCGATCTCGTTCCGGTTCGCGATCGTCGTCTCGATCATCTCGATCGCCATCCTGCTCGTCTTCTCCGCGATGGCGGTCTTCTCCGGGTTGTTCAGCGTCGACAAGCTCTTCGACATCGCTCCGGATGCCGGACAGACCACGTTCCTGCCGCACGGCGTGATCCCCATCCTCTTCGCCCTTCCCTACGCGATGTGGTTCTTCCTGGGCATCGAGGAGCTTCCGTTGGCCGCCGAGGAATCGCACAACCCGGTCCGCGACATCCCGAAGGCCGGACTCATCGCCCGCACCACCCTCATCATCACCGGTCTGCTCGTGCTGTTCCTCAACACGGGGATCGTCGGCGCCGGCGCCATTGCGACCTCCGGCGAGCCCCTTCTCGACGGCTTCCGGGCGATCGTCGGCGACGGGGCGGCCGCCGTGCTGGCCCTGTTCGCGCTCGTCGGTCTCCTCGCGTCGCTGCAGGGCATCATGTTCGCCTACGGGCGCAACATGTACTCGCTGTCGCGGGCCGGCTACTACCCGAAGTTCCTCTCCCTGACCGGCAAACGGCAGACCCCCGGGGTCGCGCTCCTCGTCGGAGCCGTGTTCGGGTTCGTCGCCCTCGTGCTGGTCGACTCGCTCGGCGGCGCTTCCGGGGTCGCGGGGGCGATCGTGCTCAACATCGCCGTCTGGGGCGCCGTGATCGCGTACGTGCTGCAGATGGTCTCGTTCGTGATCCTGCGCCGAAAGTACCCGAACGCGAACCGCCCCTACCGCAGCCCGTGGGGCGTGCCGGGGGCAGTGATCGCCGGCATCCTCTCGCTCGCGATCTTCTTCGGCTTCTTCATCAACGAACCGGCTCGGCCGGCGATCGCGGCGATCGCCGTGGTCTACGTGGTCATGCTGCTCATCTTCGCGCTCTACGGCCGCACCCGGCTCGTGCTCTCCCCGGAGGAGGAGTACGCGGTGTCCGGCGGCTTGCACGGCGACCCGCAGAAGGAAGGCTACGGCGGGGCCGTCGAGGAAGAGCTGCTCGCCCTGGACGGTAAGGACGAACCGACGCCCTGAGCCGCCCCAGTGCTGTGAAGTGCCCGCCCCCACCAGGGGGCGGGCACCTCGGCGTCGGGCGGTCCGCGGGGGCGTGGCGGCGGGCCCCCCTTGCGCTCTCGCGGGCCGCCCCAGGGAGCGCTACTCTGACGCCATGTCCACACGGTCGCGGCGAAGCGTGGGCGAGCCGGATGCCCGCCCGTTCGATGAGGCCGCCGCGCGGGATCGCGCACTCGCCGACCGAGACTGGACGGTGCCGCCGCCGGGAAGCCGCACCTTCCGCTTTCCCGCACCGAGCGGCGCACTCGCGGCGACGGTGATCGGCGAGCCGGGGCATCCGCGGGTCGTGCTCGTTCCCGGTGCCACCGGGTCGAAGGAAGACTTCGTGTTGCTCGCGCCGCTGCTGGCCGAGGCCGGCTACCTCGTCGAGAGCTACGACCTGGCCGGGCAGTCCGGATCCGCAGCGGCCGGGCCGCCGGGCGGCGAGCCGTTCGGCTACGGCCTCTTCGTCACCGACCTGATCGCGCTCCTGGCGAACGGGGCGTCGCCGTCGCACGTGCTCGGGTACTCGTTCGCCGGAATCGTCGCCGAGATCGCGCTCACCGAACGCCCGGACCTGTTCGCCTCGCTGACCCTGCTCGGCGCGCCGCCGCAGGCAGGCCAGGTGTTCAGGCGGGTGCGCTGGATCGGTGCGCTGAGCTGGCTGATCCCGGCGCGCGGGATCGCCTCCCTGCTGATCTGGGGCCTGCTCACCAACCGCAATCATGCGCCGCCCGGTCGGCTCGCGCTCGTTCGGGCCCGGTTCGACGCCACGAGCCGGCGCAGCGTGGACGACATCGTCGGCCTGATGAAGCGGTCCCCGGACGTGCGGCGGCTCTTGTTCGAGTCGCCGATCCCGATGCTGGTCGCGGTCGGCGAGCACGACCTCTGGCCGACCGGACTGCATCGGGCGTTCGCGAACCGGATCGGCGCGGCCTGCCGGGTCTACGCGACCGGGCACAGCCCCTGCGAGACCACCCCGCACCAGCTGGCGCGGGACATGGTCGCCCTGTTTCAGGGCAGGCTCTGAGCCAGGGAGGTTGTGAGTCAGGGCAGGCTCTGACCGGTCGGGCTCTGCTCTGCCCGCCGCCCGGCCCCGGCCCGCCAGGCGCGGCGTTCGATCCGGAGCCGCCACGGCGCGGCCGCGGGCCAATGCAGCGCGAGGGTGCGATACGCCCAGTTCAGACGTCGGATGAAGCCGGCCCAGCTCTGGAACGGCCTGGCCGAGATGCCGACCCGCAGGGTGTGCTGGTAGGCGACCGTGATCGACGGACCCAGGTGGAGGCTGAGGTCGAGATCGTCGTGGATGTCCCCCCGGTCGCGGTGCACGCGCTCACGCACCTCTCGCCAGGTGTCCCGTCGGATGGCGAAGTTGGACCCGAAGACCGGCGAACCGCCCAGCCACAGCCCGATCGCCCAGAAGTAGCCGCCGATGTAGAGGACCCGGCCGAGTCGTGCCACGGTCGGCGAGCAATCGTAGAAGTCGCCCGGGCCGGTGATGACGTCCACCTCGGGCGATGCCGCGAAGGCCCCGTCGATCCGGGCGAGCCAGTCGGCCGGGGGAATCGAGTCGGCGTCGAGCCGGGCGATCACGTCCCCGCCCGCCGCGTCGAAGCCGGTCGCCGCTGCCGGCCAGATCCCGGGGAACGGGGCCGTGACGACCCGGGCGCCACCGGCGCGCGCAACCGCGGCCGAGGCATCCGTGCTCAGGTTGTCGACGACGATGACCTCGTCGGCGGGGCGGGTCTGTGCCGCCAGAGCCTCGAGGCAGACGGCGAGGAACGACGCGTCGTTGTAGCAGGGGATGACGACCGAGATCGTGGACATCGGGTCCCCTCTCCGACCGCGTCGGGTCCTGGAAGCGAGACTACGCTTGCCGGGCAGATCCGGCTCGTAGTCAGAGCACGCGGCAGTGCGTGGTCAACAGACCGATCTTGTCGATCGCCACCGTGACGGTCGACCCGTCGCGCAGGAATACGGGCGGCTTGCGGCTGTAACCGGCGCCGCCGGGGCTGCCGGTGGAGATGAGGGTCCCCGGCATCAGGGTCGACGTCCGGGAGAGGTAGGAGATGATCTCCGCCACCGTGCGCACCATGTCACCGCTTGAGGCATCCTGCAGGATCCGCCCATCCACGTGGGTGGTCAGCCACAGGTCCTGTGGATCGCCGATCTCGTCCGCCGTGATGACCACCGGCCCGGTGGGGGTGAAGCCGTCGAAGGACTTGCAGCGCGACCACTGCGCCTCGGAGAACTGCAGGTCACGGGCGGTGATGTCGTTGACGACCGTGTAGCCGAAGACATGGTCGAGGGCGTCCTGCACCGCGACGTTGCGGGCCGCGCGGCCGATGACGACCCCGACCTCCGCCTCGTAGTCGACCTGCGTCGTGTGATCGGTCGCCCAGGTGACGGTCGACTCGTGGCCGGTCAGTGAATTGGGCCAGAGCGAGAACACGGTTGCCGCGGACTCGGCGCGGAGCTTGAGCTCCGAGGAGTGGGCGGCGTAGTTGGCGCCGATCGCGATGATCTGCGGCGGCCGGAGCACCGCGGAGGAGTAGCGCAGCTCATCAAGCGGGGTGAGGGTGGCGCCGTGCGACACGGTGTTCATCGCCAGCGCGCGCACCCGGTCGTACTCGTCATCGCCCTTCTCGATCAGGTCTTGAAGGTCGCGCGGGGCGTCGTCCATGATCTCGTCGAGGAATACCGCCGATTCGTCGAATACCGCGGCGAGACGGGGAGTGGACTGGCCTTCAACTCTGAGGTGCGCGAATTTCACCTGTTCAGGCTATCGGCAGCCGGAGGGGTTTGGCTGTGGGGCCGCTCATCCGGGCCGATCAGACCGGTTCCGGCAGCGAAACGGCGGGTGCCCCTGCCGCTCGCCACAGGTGCATGCCGGCGTAACTTCGCCACGGGGCCCAGTCGGCGCCGTGCGCGGCGAGTCGTTTGGCATCCGCCGGAAGGGACAATCGGCCGGCGCCCTGACGCAGCGCAAGGTCGCTGGTGAGCAGGATGTCCGGGCTCCCCAGCACCCGCATGGCCACGTAGCCGGCCGTCCACGGGCCGATCCCGGCCATGGCGATCAGGCTCGCCTCCAACGCCGGCCGGGTCTGCCCGTAGCCGAGCAGGAGGTCGCCCGAGGCGAGGGCCTCGGCGACCCGGATCACCGTGTCGATCCGGGCGGCCGGGCCGCGCAGCACGGAGCGACCGTCCGCCGCGATCCGGGCGGCGGATGGGAAGAGGCGGGACAGCCCCGGCGTGGCGCCGGCATCCGGGAACGACTCGCCCAGGGCGTCGGCGAGCCGGGACAGCGCCGTGCGCGCGGCGTCCACCGAGACCTGTTGGCCGAGGAGGGCACGGAACAGGGTCTCCTCCGGGTCCATGCTTCCCGGCAGCCGGATGCCGGGCGTCGCGGCGACGGAGGCGACGAGCAGCGGATCGGCCGCGAGGGCGTGGTCGATGGCCTGGGCGTCCGCGTCGAGGTCGAGCAGCCGCCGCACCCGGCTGACCAGGGGGGCGAGGTCGGCGAGACTGGTCAGTCGGGCGACGCAGCCGACGAGCGGGGAGCCCGGGGTGCCGGCCAGGGTCAGCTCGACCGAAGCCAGACCGTTCGGCAGCCGCAGCGTGCGCGAGTAGGACCCGGCCGTGGCCACCTCGACGCCCGGGATGGCGCGAACGCCGAGGAAGCGGAGCACGCCGAGACCGTCGAACGGCGCCCGGGCGGGTAGCTGCAGGGTGACGGCGACACCATGCCCGGGCTCGTCAGGTGTCCCGTGCGCGGTCTCGTGCGTGGTCCTGGTTGCGGTCCCACCGGACGGGGCCGCACGGCGCATCGTGCCCCGCAGTTCCGTCGGTGTGCGCTCGTAGACGGCCGCGATGGTGTCGTTGAACTGGCGGATGCTGCCGAAACCGGCGGCGAAGGCGACCTCGCTGATCGGCAGTCCCGTACCGAGCAGGAGCCGGGCGGTCTGCGCGCGGTGCGCGCGGGCCAGCGCCAGCGGGCCGGCGCCGAGCTCGTCGACGAGCACCCGGGTGAGGTGACGTTCGCTGTAGCCCAGCCGTGCGGCGAGCCCGGCCACGCCCTCCCGCTCGACCGCGCCGTCGACGATCAACCGCATCGCCCTGGCGGCCAGGTCATCGCGGATGTTCCACTCCGGTGACCCGGGGACGGCATCCGGCAGGCAGCGTTTGCAGGCGCGCAGGCCGGCCTCGTGCGCGGCGGCGGCGGTGAGGTAGAACGACACGTTCGAGGCCTTGGGGGTGACGGCCGGACAGCTGGGACGGCAGTAGATGCCGGTGGAGTGCACGCCCGTGATGAACTGCCCGTCGAACCGGGAATCCCGTGACGACATGGCGCGGTAGCGTTCGGCGAAGGCCGGGTCGGTGGCGGGGCCTCGGCGGGCGGGGCTGCGTTCGGGCCCGCGGGGTGCGGGCTGGCTGGTGTCGGTCGTGGTCACGATTCCAGCCTGACAGGTTCCGGCTCGACCCGATAGCGGAAATCGGACATGGCCGCCGTTCGGGGTGGGCGCCGCCGCCCGGTCGAGCCGGTACTCTGGCGGGATGAGCGCATTGGAGCGACTGCAGGCCGAACTGGGCACGATCGTCAGCGTGGACCCGGCCGAACTCGGGGCATCCCGGGCCGACAAATCCGGTTGGGTGGCCGCCGGGTTGCCGCTGGCCGTGGTGCGGGCCGCCACCGTCGAACACGTGCAGGCGACGCTGCGCATCGCCTCGGAGTGGGGCGTTCCCGTGGTGACCCGCGGGGCCGGGACCGGGCTGGCCGGAGGTGCCTGCGGTACGGACGGGTCGATCGTGCTCAGCGTCGCCGGGATGAATCGCATTCTGGAGATCCGGCCGGAGGACGAACTGGCGGTGGTCGAGCCGGGGGTGATCAACCAGCAGCTGGGCGACGCACTCCTCGAACACGGACTGTGGTTCGCCCCCGATCCGGCGAGCAGGGCGATTTCCTCGGTCGGGGGCAACATCGCGACCAACGCCGGGGGACTGCTCTGCGTGAAGTACGGGGTCACCAGGGAGGCGGTGCTCGGGCTCACTGTCGTTCTCGCCGACGGCAGTCTGCTCCGTACCGGGCGCCGCACGGTGAAGGGCGTCACCGGCTACGACCTGACCGCGTTGCTCACCGGGTCGGAGGGCACCCTCGGTGTGATCGTGGAGGCGGTCGTGCGTACCAGGGCGATCCCGGCGGGGGACACGGTCACCGTCGGCGCGGTGTTCCCCGACGTCGCCGGGGCGGCCGCGGCATCCGCGCTCATCACGGCGGCACGCATCCGGCCGGCCGTGATGGAACTGATCGACCCGGTCGCGCTGGCCATGATCGCCGCGCATCTCGGGCCGGCGGTGTCGGCCGACCTGCCGCTCGGACGGGGCGCATTCCTGCTGCTGCAGACCGACGGGCCGGCCGCCCGCACGGAGGCCGAGCAGGCCGTGGCCGTGCTCCGTGCGGCGGGCGGTGAGGCACGACTGTCCACGGATGCCGCTTCCGCCGAGCGCCTGCTCGACGTGCGGCGGGCCGCGCACCCGGCCCTGGCCGCCCACGGCCAGGTGCTGATCGAAGACGTCTGCGTACCCCGATCCCGGATGAAGGAGATGTTCGAGCGGATCGCCGAGATCAGCGCACGCACGGGGGTGCCCATCCCGACCGTCGCGCACGCCGGCGACGGCAATCTGCATCCGAATTTCGTCATCCCGGTCGACCCGTTGCTGGCCGACGAGGAGCAGACGGTCCCCGACCTGATCTGGGTCGCCGCCGGCGAGCTCTTCCGGGCGGCGCTCGAACTCGGCGGCACCCTGACGGGCGAGCACGGTGTCGGCGTGCTCAAACGGCGCTGGCTGGCCGAAGAGCTCGGCGACACGAGCTTCGACCTGCAACGGCGGATCAAGGCCGTGTTCGATCCAGTGGGCATCCTGAACCCGGGGACCATGTTCGCCTCCTGAGCGACGCGGGACGCCGGCGCCGTCGTAGGGTGTTGGTCATGACCTTCGAGACCCCGGCGCCCGGACAGAGTCGGGCCGGCCCCCAGGTGAACCCGGCCCCGCATCCGGTGCGGCAGGTGTGGACCACCCCGGTGCGCCGCCCGAGCGGCGCCACCGTCGCGCTCGCGATCCTCGGGATCGTCTTCGGCGGGGCCGCAGTGCTGCTGGTGCTGGTCTATCTCTCCACTTTCCTCGGCCCTGCCGCGTTGCTGATCTGCCTCGGGCTCGCGCTCGTCCCGCTCAGCGTGATCCTGCTCGCGGTGCGCTGGATCGACCGGTGGGAGCCGGAGCCGCGGCCGGCCCTCCTGTTCGCGTTGCTCTGGGGTGCCGGGGTGTCCGTCGTCTCGGCGCTCGTCTTCGACCTGGGGGTGCAACTGGCCCTGGCCGCGTCCGGGGCGGCGACTACCGGCGACGGCGCCGATTTCCTCACCGGCGTGATCCAGGCGCCGATCGTCGAGGAATCGGCGAAGGGCGCCGGCATTCTGCTGTTGTTCTGGGTGCTGCGCCGCCGGTTCGACGGCCCGGTCGACGGTGTGGTCTACGCCGCCACCATCGCCGCGGGATTCGCCTTCTCGGAGAACATCCAGTACTTCGGGGTCGCGATGATCGAGGGGGGAGTGCAGACTCTCGGCTTCACGTTCCTCGTGCGGGGCGTGCTCTCCCCGTTCGCGCACGTCATGTTCACGGCCAGCACCGGCATTGCGGTCGGGCTGGCGGGACGGCGCCGGGCCGGCGGCGGCATCGTCACCGTGCTCTTCGGGTTGCTTGTGGCGATCGCACTGCACGCTCTCTGGAACGGGGCGTTCATCCTGCTCGTCGGCGACGCGACCCTGATCTCCTATTACCTGCTCGTACAGGTCCCGCTTTTCATCACGGCCATCGTGGTGGTGGTGCTGTTGCGCAGGCAGGAGGAGCGCATCACGCGGCGCCGCCTGACCGAGTATGCGGAGGTCGGCTGGTTCTCCGCCGCCGAGGTGGCCATGCTGGCGACGCCGGCGGGGCGCAGGCAGGCGCTCAGCTGGGCGGCCGCGCAGCCGAAGGACCGACGAATCGGGATGCGCGACTTCATCGCCGACTCGACCCGACTGGCCTTCGCCCGCCAGCGGATGCTCACCGGCCGCGCCGCAAACGTCGACCGGGCCGATGAGGCGCAACTGCTGGCTCTGGTGCGCCACGACCGGGCCGCGATCGTCGGCGAGGCCCGTGCGGTGCGCTGACCGGCAGCAGCAGCGGCAAACGCCGTGGCAGACAAAGAACTCGCCGCCCGGTGGTGTGGCGATGCCGACGACTCTCCCGGACCGGCGAGTTACTGATCCCATAGTGCGCCTCACTGACCCGTTCGCGCAAGGGGTAATTTTCCGGTGTGCGAACGGCGGCCGAATCCGGTTGGATAGGACCATGACTGATCTGAACTCCAAGCCCGAACTCGACGCGCCGGAGGGCCCCGCGCCCGAGGCCCTCACCGTTAACGACATCGTGGTTGGCGAGGGAGCCGAGGCTACCCCCGGCGCCACCGTCGACGTGCACTACCTGGGCGTCGAGTACGACACCGGGGACGAATTCGACTCGTCGTGGAACCGCGGCCAGTCGATCAACTTCCCGCTCGGCTCCCTGATCGCCGGCTGGCAGCAGGGCATCCCGGGAATGAAGGTCGGCGGGCGTCGCAAGCTTGTCGTGCCGCCGCACCTGGCCTATGGCCCCGCCGGCGGAGGCCACCGTCTCTCCGGTCAGACGCTGATCTTCGTGATCGACCTGCTCGGCGTCAGCTAGGTATCCATCCCCCGGTGGCCGAGCCTGCGGTGGTCGGGCCTGCGGTGGTCGAGCCGGTCGAGACCTGCGAGGCCTCGACACGCTCGACCACCGGCACCGATCCTGCCGAAATCCTGACGACTTGTGACGGACCCTTGCGGCTGCCCGGCTGGACGTGCACAGTGAGATTCACCGATCGGGTCACTCCGGTCCTCTCAGAAGACTGTCTCTCTGACGACGTCAGTGGGCGGAGGTAACGGGCAATGATCTCACTGGACCGCGCACGGGCCCTGGCCGGCGCCGGGTTGCGCTGGCGGCCGACCTCGGGCGATGCCTTCCGAATCGAGCGGTCGGGCTTCGAGAACGACGTGTTCACGGTCAGCGAGATGACCATCGAGCCGCACGAGTTCGACACCGGCACGATCCTCGGCTTCAACGGCACCACGGAGTGGGCCCTCGATTCGCTGGCCCTCGAGGATGCGCTCTGGCTGCCCCGCGAGGACCAGCTGCGCGAATTGCTCGGCAGCGCCTTTCGCTCGCTCACCCGGATCGGTCTCGACGGCTACCGAGTCGGCGTCGTGGTGGCCGGGACCGAGGAGAACCACGACGCAGCCGACACCGCGGATGCCTACGCCCTGGCCCTGCTCCGGCTGATCCGGCTCGCGGCCGACGACCTCGCCTGAGCACTCCGGCCGAGCACTCCGGCCGGATGCCGCAGCGCCCACGCCGCGCCGCTTTCCGCGGAGCGCGCCCGCGGTGGCGGGCGCGGTCCGCGGAAACGGGCTCGGGCTCGGGCCTGGACGCTAGGCGATCCAGCTGCCGGTCAGGCCCTGGACGGCGGCTCCGTCGAGATCGGCGAGCTTGACACCCACGAACTGGCGGGCGGCATCCGAGGTCTGCACGCGGAACGCGGGCGTATCGCCCTCGAGGAGCGCGGCGACGACGCCGCCGGCACTTTCCGCCGACTGGGCCGCGGCGAAGGAGGAACCCGCCCGGGCCAGATAGGCGGTCAGACCGGCCGCATACGGGTCGCCGAAGGCGGGCGGCGCGGTCAAATCGAAACCGACGTTCGCGACGAACGAACTCGCCACCGCGCCGGGCTCGACCACGGTCACGGAGACCCCGGCGGCGCGGGCCACGGGAGCGAGGCTCTCCATGAATCCCTCGACGGCGAACTTCGCGGCGCAGTACGCCTCATTGAACGGCTGGCCGACCACGCCCCCGACACTGGAGACGGTGATCAGCCGGCCTCCGCTGGTGCGCAGGTGGGGGAGCGCGGCCCGGGTCACGGACACCACTCCGAAGAAGTTCACTTCCATCACGGCCCTGACCTGGTCGATGGTCTCGTTCTCGATGGTTCCCACGTGCCCGGACCCGGCGTTGTTGACCACGGCGTCGAGGCGGCCGTACCGGTCGACGATCTCGGCCACCACCTCGGTCACCGATTCAGCCTCGGTCACGTCGAGGCGGCGGATGTCCAGGGTCACCGCGGCAGCATCCGCCGCGTCGCGCAGGGCGCGCGCGCCCTCGAGATTGCGCATGGTGGCCACGACCGTGTGACCGGCCCGGGCGGCCGCGATGGCGGCGTGCAGCCCGATCCCTGACGAGGTCCCGGTGATCAGGACGATGCCCGGCGTGCTGGTCGGCGTGTGCTCACCCGTGTTGTCTGAAGGCGTGGTTGACATGGCGTTCTGCCTAGTAGCGCTCGGGTTCCGGCCCGAGTTCGAACCGCCTGCCGGTGACCACCTGGGGGGTGATCTCGACGTAGATGTACTTGAGCGTGGGGATCAGCGGCCGCAGGGGGAGCTGGTCAGCGGCCTCGATCTCCGCCTGCGTGTCCAGCACGCGGGCTTGACCTCGTACCACGACGCTCCACGCCTCGTCGCGGCCGATCCCATCGGTCTCGAAGGCGACCTTGTCGTTCACCGTCAGTTCGAGGAGCTTCGTCCCTTCCGCCGTTCGGAAGAGGAGCCGCCGGTCCGAGGCGATGAAATTCACGGGGTAGATGTCCGGCTCCCCCGAGATGCTCATGGCGAGGCGCCCGAAACTCGACGAGATCAGCAACTCCCAGCACTCGTCTTCGCTGAGGTGCCGGACCGGATACAGGTCGTTGGTGTCCATGCCCCATATTCCCACGCCATCGGGTCGGATGCGAGCAGGCGACAAAGCAATCCGGGCGGGGGCCGGGACCGCGCTCATCCCGGAGGCTGGGAGTTCACTCCAAAATCACCCAGTGGCGAGTCAGGCGTCCGCGACGACCGGGCCCGCCTGCCCCCCGCCGCGGACACCCCGGATTGCGACGCCTTCACCCGGTCGACGAGTTCCTTCCACGGGCCGCAGAGCTGTGGTTCGGCGAGCACCACCTCGTTCGGCGGGCACCGGATGCGGTAGACGAATCGGTCCGGTTCCGGGGCGCGCACCGCCACCTCCGCCCAGGGCAGGGCCGTGATCAGGCTGGCCCAGTCGTCGGCGTCGGGCTGCGCGTCGACGTCGACCTCCCAGGTGGTTCGGATGCCGGCCATGCCACCGCTTCGTGAAACGACGACCTTCATGCGCCCGATGCTACTCCGGCCGCTGGCGTTCCGATCGTTTCGGTCCGGGAACGCCCGCTGCCAGACCGGACCCGAGACCGACGGTGGTCCAGCCGGAGACGACCGCCAGGTGCTCCGCCGATCCGATCCCGTAGCGCTTCACGGCCGCCCGCACGGTGGCCCTGGCGAACACGGCAAAGGTGGCGGTGCCGCCCAGGGTGCCGTTGGTCAGGGTGTCGTACCAGATCTGCCCCGGAGCGTCCCAGGCGTTGCCGCCCAGGGCCGTGGCGACCAGGTAGAACGCCCGGTTGAGGATGCCGGAGTTCAGGTGCACGCCGCCGTTGTCGTCTTCGGTCTCGACGTAGCCGGCCATGCTGTCCGGTTGCGGGTCCCGGCCGAGGACGTCATCGTTGTACGCGGTGCCCGGGGCCTTCATCGAGCGGAGGGCGACCCCCTGGACCTGATCGGTGAAGAGTCCCTCACCGATCAGCCAACCAGCCTCGGCCGTCGACTGATCCCGCGCGTGCTGCTCGACGAGGGAACCGAAGACATCGGACAGGGACTCGTTGATCGCGCCGGACTGACCCTGATAGGCGAGATTCGCGGTGAACTGGGTCACTCCGTGGGTGAGCTCGTGCCCGATCACGGTCAGCGACGCCGTGAACCGGTTGAAAACCAGCCCGTCGCCGTCGCCGAAGACCATCCGCTCGCCGTCCCAGAACGCATTGTCGTAGTTGCGCCCGTAGTGCACGGTGGCGTCGAGCGGCAGTCCGTGGTCGTCGACCGAGTCCCGGTCGAACCGGCTCCAGAACAGGTCGTGCGTGCGGCCGAGGCCGTCCCAGGCTTCCTGCACCGCGACATCCGGCACGGGCGGGTGGCCCTCCGCGCGTGCGAGGCGACCGGGCAGGCGTTCCAGCCCGGCGGCATCCGAGATGCTGCGGTCGATGGTGCCCGGCACCCGCTTGGGTGCCGCACCGGCGCGCAGCCCGGGACCGGGAAGCGGATGCGGCGCCTCGCGCACAGTGCGCAGCGGGGCATCCCTGAGCAGTGACTGGCGGGCCGCCTCGGCCGCCGCGGCGAACCGCGGGTCATCGAGCCGGGCAAGCCGGACCAGGAGATACGGCGGGACGATGCCGCAGCGGATCGGTGAGTGCTCGCTTCCAGTCATGGCTCGAGTGTGGCACCTGCCGCTGACCTGCGCACCCCTCATGCCCTCGGAGAGGGGGGCGCCTGGACGGGGTGCAGGCGGTGACCCCGCGCGGCCGCGTGCCGTGTGCGGCCACCCCGACTGTCCTGAGGATGCGCAGCCACAGCAACGCAGGCGCCGGGGTCAGATTGCGGACCAGCCGCCGTCGGAGGCGAGCAGGGCGCCCGTGACATTGGCCGAGTCCTCGCTGGCCAGCCAGGTGATCGACGCGGCGAGCTGCTCCGACGTGGCGATCGGCGGCACGATCGTCTGCAGGATTGGACCGAGCGCCTCCCCGGCCAGGGCGGACTTGAACGGCGCCTCGATATTGGTGGCTACCCCGCCGGGCACCACCGCATTCGAACGGATGCCTTTCGCGGCATACATCACGGAGGTGTTGCGGGTGAGCCCGATCACGGCGTGCTTCGACGCCGTGTAGGCGACCCCGGCGCAGCCGCCTCTGATGCCGGCCTCCGAGCTGACGTTCACGATCGACCCTGAGCCGGCCTCGAGCATGCTCGGCAGCACGGCGCGGGTCAGCCTCATGACGGCGGTGACGTTGACCCGGAACACCCGCTCCCAGGTCTCGTCGTCGATCTCCCCGACAGGGAGGAAGCCGTCCATGATGCCCGCGACGTTGGCGAGAACGTCGATCCGGTCTCCGGCGGCGGCGACGATCCTCTGCACGGTTTCCTCGAGGCTCACGTCGCCGTCAACGGTGACGAAGCCGAGCTCGGGAAACTCCGCCATGAGCGCGGCCAGGCGATCTGCGGAGATGTCGGCCGCGACAACCGTCGCGCCCTCCCGCGCCAGACGGATGGCCGTGGCCCGACCGATGCCCGATCCTGCC
Source organism: Cryobacterium sp. PH31-AA6 (assembly GCF_030063195.1). GTDB lineage: Bacteria > Actinomycetota > Actinomycetes > Actinomycetales > Microbacteriaceae > Cryobacterium. The sequence continues at coordinate 18,348 of NZ_JASISS010000003.1, read as the reverse complement.
CCGGTGACAATGGCGGTCTTCCCGGAGAACCGGTCGGGGGAGAGTGCGGCGTTCATCTGGTGCTCCTTCGCTGTGCTCGCCCGCGGTGAGCGTGCGCCCCATTAATAGCACCGGCGGCATGGGCTGATAAGGCGACGGCCGGCACGGTCCGTAGACTCGCAGCATGCGTTTCGGAATCGTCATTTTGCCGCAGGATCCGTGGGCGCTCGCCCGGAAGAAATGGGTCGGCGCCGAAGCGCTCGGGTTCGACCACGCCTGGACCTACGACCACCTGTCCTGGCGGAGCCTGGCCGACCAGCCGTGGCACGCCACGATCCCCACGCTCACCGCCGCGGCCGTGGTGACCGAGCGGATCCGGCTCGGCACCTTCGTCTCGTCACCGAACTTCCGGCATCCGGTGCCGTTCGCCAAGGAACTCGCGACCCTGGATGACATCGCAGGCGGCAGGCTGCTCCTCGGCGTCGGTTCGGGCGGAACCGGCTTCGACGCGTTCGTGCTCGGTCAGCCGGAGTTCACGCCGCGGCAGCGGCACGAGCGGTTCTCGGAGTTCGTCGGCGACCTCGACGTGCTCCTCCGCCACGAGGAACCGGGCGGCGCCGGCATCAGTTTCACCGGCGAGTGGGCGACCGCGGTGAACGCGCGAATGGTCGGGGCGCCCCGGCAGTCACCCAGGCTTCCGTTCGTGATCGCGGCCAACGGGCCGAAGGGGCTGCGCCTGGCCGTGCGGCACGGCGCCGGCTGGGTCACGACCGGCGCCGACGGCGTCAGCGGCGAGGACTGGTGGGCCTCGGTCGCGCGGCTCGCGTCCCGGCTCGACGAGACCGCGCACGCCGAGGGGCGCGACCCCGCCACGATCGACCGCTACCTCAACCTGGACAGCGGCGGGTCGTATTCGCTGGCGAGCGTGGCGGCATTCGAGGATGCCGTCGGTCGGGCCGACGCACTCGGCTTCACCGATGTGATCAGTCATTGGCCCCGCGGCGACGGCATCTACGCCGGGTCGGAGGCCGTTCTCGACCAGCTGCCCGCTTCGATGCGGCGACTGCGCGGCTGAAGCGGACCACCGCGGTCGTCGCCGACCGGACTGGCGGTAGGATGGAAGATTCGCGTCGGGCATCCCTTCCCTGTTACGGACCTGGGTGCTCGTCTCGCTGCAGGCCTCGCGGATGCGGTACTGCCGAGATTCATTGACGCCTGCACGGCCACGATGACGGCGTTCCCTGCTCCCGATCCAGAAAGCACCGCCGTGACCGCACCACAGACTGCTCAGCACAGCCCCGACGCCCGACCCCCAGAACACTCCCGGCACAGCACCCGGGCCAGGATCGTACCTGCCCCCCGTGTCTTCTATCCGGCGATCGTCATCATTCTCGCCATCGTCGTGGTCGCCATCGCTTTCCCGACCAGGACGGGCGACACCCTCGCTCTGCTCCAGGGCTGGGTCGTCGCGGGACTGGGGCCCTACTACCTCCTGATTGTGGGTGCCTTCGTCGTCTTCGCCGCCTGGATGGGGATGAGCCGATTCGGCGACATCAAGCTCGGCCAGGACGACGACGTTCCCGAGTTCGGCCTGATGTCGTGGTTCTCGATGCTCTTCGCCGCGGGGATGGGCATCGGTCTCGTGTTCTGGGGAACGGCAGAGCCGCTCACCCACTTCACCGACCCCAAGCCCGGCGTCACCGGCAGCAGCCAGGACCTCGCCGCGGCGGCGATGTCGCAGACCTTCCTGCACTGGGGTTTCCACGCCTGGGCGATCTACGCCGTCGTCGGACTGTCGCTCGCCTATGCCATCCACCGCAAGGGCCGGCCGGTCTCGATCCGCTGGGCTCTGGAACCGATCCTGGGCGACCGGGTGCGCGGTCGCCTCGGCGACGTCATCGACGTGACCGCAATCGTCGGAACGCTCTTCGGCGTGGCCACCTCCCTCGGCCTCGGCGTGAAGCAGATCGCGGCCGGCCTGCACCACCTGGGCGTCGTGGACAAGGTCGACAACACTCTCCTCGTCGTGCTCATCGTTGTCATCACCCTGATTGCCACGGCGTCCGTGGTCAGCGGCGTGGGCAAGGGCATCAAATGGCTCTCGAACATCAACCTGGGCATGGCCGGTCTCCTGCTCTTCGCCGTTCTGATTCTTGGCCCCACGCTCTACCTGCTCCGCGTTTTCGTCGAGTCCATCGGCGGGTACCTCCAGGATGTCGTCGGTCTCACGTTCGATGCGGGCTCCTTCACCGGGCAGGCCGGCCTCGACTGGCAGGGAGGCTGGACCATTTTCTACTGGGGTTGGTGGATCTCGTGGGCGCCGTTCGTCGGCGTCTTCATTGCCCGAATCTCCCGTGGCCGCACGGTGCGCGAGTTCGTGGCCGGCGTACTGTTGGTGCCGACGCTGGTGACCTTTGCGTGGTTCGCGGTGATGGGTGGCAGCGCCATCAAGCAGGCCTGGGACGGCAGCGGCGGCGGTCTGTTCGACCCCGCGGTCGGCATCATCCCCGAGAACGTGCTCTTCGATTTCCTGTCCGGGCTGCCGTTCGGCGGTGTGCTCTCGGTCATTGCCGTGATCGTGGTCGCCATCTTCTTCGTGACCTCGGCCGACTCCGGGTCACTCGTCATCGATATGCTCGCTTCCGGCGGCGATACCAATCCGCCGAAGTGGAGCCGCATCCTCTGGGCCGGTCTCGGCGGCCTCGTCTCCATCGCACTGCTGCTGGCGGGCGGCCTCGCCGCCCTGCAGACCGGAGCCATCCTGACCGCCATCCCGGTCAGCGTGGTGATGATCGGCATGTGTGTCGCGACGTACAAGGCCCTGCAGGAGGAGCACCAGGTGCTCGTTCTGGCCGAGCGTCGCCAGCGGCGCGAGGAGCTCGCCCGGCGGATCGGTAAGCACGTCACCGCCCACCTGGAAGAGAACTTCGACGATCACTTCGGTGACCAGATGGACGAGCGGATCACCGCGGCGCTCTCCGAGGGCGAGCAGCGCCGGTGGAAGCTGTGGCGGCGCAAGCATCCGGTGGAGCATGCCCGCGCGGAGTCGGACGACACCGTGCAGGAGGCACAGTCTGAGCAGACCGAAGCGGCCGCGGCCGCCGAGGAGGCCGAGGCCGCCCTCGGCGCCGTGTCGGAGACGATCGAGGCCCTCACCGAGCAGACGACCGCCGAGCAGACGACCGCCGGGCAGACGACCGCCGGGCAGACGACCGCGGAGCCCGCGGCGCGCCAGACCTCAGACGTCGATGCGGTAGCCACGCTTGATCACCGTGGCGACGAGGCCCGGCACCGGTAGTGACTGGCGTAGCCGGCTGATCGCCACGTCGACGGCGTGGTCGTCGGTGATGTCGGGCAGGGTCGCGCTGAGCTCGGATCGGGAGATGACTGAGCCGCGCCGGTCGAGCAGGGCCCGCAGCAGGGTGAGGGACCCGGGGGCGAGAACCGCCTCGGCGTCGCCCAGCCGGAACAGCCGGCCGCGGAGCTCGACGGGACCGTGCCGGGTATCCAGCCTGAACACCCGCTGCTGCTCGAGGTGGTCGCAGACCTGGCGGATCAGGGCGCCCATCCGGAACCGATCGGGGACCAGAGGTTCGATTCCGGCGGCCCGGAGGGGGGCGGCCGTCACCGGGCCGACGGCCGCGGCGACGACGGTCTCGCTGAGGGCGTCGAGCAGATCGTCCAGACGGCCGATCCCATCGGCGGCACCGAACAGGGCCTCGACGGCGGGGGCACTGGTGAACGTGACCGCGTCGACCGCGCCCGTGCAGATCAGGTCGACCAGTTTGAGCACGCGACCGGAGTCCTCCGGGAGCAGCCAGCGGTACGGCGCGACCGTGAGCACGGTGGCGCCGGCCGCCCGCAGCCGGTCGAGCTGGGGCTCGTCGGTGAAACCGTGCAGCTGCACGGCAACCGTCGTGCCGGCCGGGTCCTCCCGGAGCACATAGTCCACGAGGGAACGGGTGGTCTCCTCGTCACTCATTCCGGAGTCGTCCAGTCCCGCGGCCCGCACCGCGCCGCGCGCCTTCGGGCCGCGCACGAGAATTCGAGAGTGCTCGAGGGTGGTGGTGAGGTCATGGCCGAGGCCGGCGGCATCCGCGGCCTCGAACCAGCGGCGGATGCCGTAGGACGTGGTCGCGAGCAGCACGTCCGGCCGGGCGTCGATGATCAGCCGGGTGTCCTCGGTGAGCTTGGCCTCGTCATTGGTCGCGGCAATGCGGATTGCGGGGGCATGGATGACCTCGGCCCCGCGTCGCTCGAAGGCGGCGATGAGGTCTTCGGAGCGCCGGTCGCTGGTGACGGCGATCCGGAAGCCGTCGAGCTGGTCGGGGCGCACCCCAGGCTGGGTCGTGTCGTGGCCCGTGTCGCTGATGGTGTCTCCGGCATCGTTTGGTTGGGTGGACCTGCCAGGCGGGCTACCCAAGATCTGCGAGTTCCGCGGCGCCCCGCATCAGTTCCACGGCGGCGGTGTCGTCCTGTTGCGCCAATCGTACGACCTCGCCGATCACCAGCACAGCCGGCGAGCGGGCCCCGAGCGCGCCGGCCACCGCGGCGACCTCGGCCAGGCTGGTGATGGTCGTGCGTTGCCGGGTGGAGTAGCCCTGTTCGATGATCGCAACCGGCATTCCCGCCGTCATCCCGTGCCTGGCCAGGCCGGCAGCCAGATGTTGCAGGGTGCCGATGCCCATCAGCACGACGAGGGTGCCGTTGAGGCCGACCAGGTGCGCGAGTTCGGCGTCGCTGAGCGGGGCGTGCCCGGAGAGCACGGTGAAGATGCGGCTCACGTCGCGGTGGGTGACCGGGATGCCGGCGGCGGCGGGCACAGAGATGGCGCTGGTGACCCCGGGGATGACGGTGACCGGGATGCCGGCCACGCGGCAGGCGATGACCTCCTCGCCGCCGCGGCCGAAGACGAACGGATCACCGCCCTTGAGTCGGACCACGGTCTGGCCGGCCCGTGCGCTCGCGACGAGCATCCGCTCGATCTCGGATTGGGCGACGGCGTGGTGGCCGGGTGTCTTGCCGACGTCGACGAGTTCGGCGCCGGGGCACCAGTCCGTGAGCAGATCGGTCGGGCCGAGGCGGTCGAAGTAGACCACGTCGGCGTCCCGGAGCGCCCGCTTCGCGGCGAGGGTGAGCAGGCCGACGTCGCCCGGCCCGCCGCCGACCAGGCTGACCTTGCCGACGGGAGCCACCGCGGCCGCCCGTTCGCGCGCGAGCCAGCCCCTCGCTTTGGCGCAGGCGTCGGAGACGATGCCGTCGGTGGCGGGGGAGACCTCGACCAGAACGACCAGGTCGACGGCGGAGACGAGGTCACGCCAGCCGTGCGGGAAGTGCGGGTATTCGACCGGACGCACCTGGGGGTGCGGCCGGTCGGGGGTGTGCCCGTCGACCGGGGTCCTGGCGAGGTAAACGGTGGCGCCGGCCGCGAGGTACCGGGCCAGGACGCGCCTGGCCGGCCGGGCCTCGCCGAAGACGAGCACCCGGCGCCCGGCGAGATCGAGGTTGATGTCCATGTTCACGCTCCGATCCTGAGGTCGCGGGGCAGGTCGGTCGTTTCGTCCGACGGGCGCACGGGGATGGTCGGCCCGGCCAGCGGTACCGGCCCGGACGGGGCTCGTTCGGCCGCGGCGCGCTCAGCCGGGCGGGCCGGCCGCGGCTGGCCACGCTCCTGCACCTGCACTATCGCGGGATCGCCGGTGCCGGGGGCATTCACGAATGACCGGAACCGGCGCAGCCGCTCCGGGTCCTTGAGGGTGGCTGCCCACTCGTCCTCGTAGTTGCCCACGTGTTCGAGCATCGCCGCTTCCAGCTCGCCGGCGATGCCGAGCGAGTCGTGCACTACAACATCGCGCACGTGGTCGAGCCCGCCGTCGAGGTCTTCCTGCCACCGGGCCGTGCGCTGCAGGCGGTCCCCGGTGCGGATGTAGTACATCAGATAGCGGTCGATGTAGCGCACCAGGGTGTCGTCGTCGAGGTCCTGGGCGAGCAGCTGGGCGTGCGCCGGCTGGAAGCCGCCGTTGCCGCCGACGTAGAGGTTCCAGCCGAGCTCGGTGGCGATGATGCCGACATCCTTGCCGCGGGCCTCGGCGCATTCCCTGGCGCAGCCCGACACCCCGAGCTTGAACTTGTGCGGCGCGCGCAGCCCCCGGTAGCGCAACTCCAGGTTGATCGCCATGGCCACGGAGTCCTGCACGCCGAACCGGCACCAGGTCGAGCCGACGCAGGATTTCACCGTGCGGAGGGACTTGCCGTAGGCCTGCCCGGACTCGAACCCGGCGTCGACGAGGATCTTCCAGATCTCGGGCAGCTGCTCCAGCCTGGCCCCGAACAGGTCGATCCGCTGGCCGCCCGTGATCTTCGTGTAGAGGTTGAAGTCCGCGGCGACCTCGGCGATCACCTTGAGCTTCGCGGGGGTGATCTCTCCGCCGGGGATGCGGGGCACCACCGAGTAGGTGCCGTCCTTCTGCATGTTCGCCAGCGCCCGGTCGTTCGTGTCCTGCAGAGCCCCCCGGCCGGAGTCGAGAATGTAGCCGGAGGTCTGGGTGGCGAGGATCGACGCGATCACGGGCTTGCAGATGTCGCAGCCGAGGCCGGTGCCGAACCGGTCCATGATCTGCTCGAATGAGGTCAGCTGCAGGATGCGCACCGATTCGAACAGTTCGCTGCGGCTCTGCGGAATGTGCTCGCAGAGGGCGCGGGAGACCTCGATTCCGGCCCGGGTCAGCTCGGTCTCAAGGATCTTCTTGACCAGGGGCACGCAGGACCCGCACTGGGTGCCCGCTCGGGTGCAGGCCTTGAGCGGTCCGAGCTCGGTGCAGGCCTCGATGTGGCCGGCCGCTTCATCGCCGCGGATGGCCGCGCGCACGGCGCCGACCGAGACGTTGTTGCACGAGCACAGCTGCACGTCGTCGGGCAGGTCGGAGTTCGCGGGCGGTTCGGCGCCGGCGGCGGAGAGGTAGGCGCCCGGTTCGGCGGGAAGCTCCCGGCCGAGCAGGGGGCGCAGCGAGGTGTACGGTGCGGCGTCTCCGACGAAGATGCCACCGAGCAGGGTCTTGGCATCGTTTGTGACGACGATCTTCTGGTACAGCCCCCTGGCCGGGTCGGCGTAGACGACCTCGAGGGCATGCGGTGTTGCGGCGAGGGCGTCGCCGAAGCTGGCGACCTCGACGCCGGAGAGCTTGAGCCTGGTGGCATCGTCGATGCCGGGGAACACCGCCGCCCCGCCGTGCAACCGGTCGGCGACCACCTCGGCCATCGCGTTGGCCGGCGCAACCAGCCCGACGCAGACCCCGCCGATGCTGGCGACCTCGCCGATGGCCCAGATCCCGGCGACGGATGACGCGCAATCCTCGCCGATCGCGATCCCGCCGCGCGGGCCCAGTTCGAGCCCGGCCAGGCGGGCGAGCTCGTCGCGGGGCGTGATTCCGATGGAGAAGACCACGAGGTCGGCGTTCAGTGCGGTGCCGTCGGTGAGGCTGACCCCGAGCACGCGGCCGGTCGGGGAGGTGAGGATCTCGGTCGGCCGGTTGCCGAGGGCGAGGCTGATGCCCTGCGCCTGGATGAGCCGGCCGAGGGCCTGGCCGGCGCCCTCGTCGAGCTGAGCGCTCATCAGCCAGCGGCCGGAGTGCACGATTGTGGCCAGGCCGCCGAGCCGCGCCAGGCCACCCGCCGCCTCGAGGCCGAGCAGCCCGCCGCCGACGACGACGACGTTCGCGGGCCGGCCGAGCCGTTCGCGAAGCCGCACCAGTTCTGCGGTGAGGAAGTCGACGTCCTCGATCGTGCGGTAGACGTGGCCGGCCGAGGCGCCGGGAATCGACGGCACGCTGGCCGCGGAGCCGGTCGCGAAGACGAGCTCGTCGTAGCCGAGGGTTTCGCCGCCGTCCAGGGTCACGGTGCGCGCGACGGGGTCGAGCCCGGTCACCGTGCGCTCGCCACGGAACCGGATGCCCGGGGAGTCCCACAGCCTGCGGTCGCCCAGGGTGAGGTCCTCGGAGTCGACCAGCCGACGGGAGAGCGCGACCCGGTCGTAGGGAAGGTGCGGTTCCGAACCGATTACCGTCACGGTGCTGCCGGGGGCGCCTGCCGAGCCGGTCTGACCGGACGAGGCGCGGGCCGCCATCGCCTCGGCGAACCGGTGCGCGGCCGGGCCGCCGCCGATCACGAGCACCCGGCGGACCGCGCCGGACTCAGCGGGAGTGCTGCTGACGTTTTCCATGGCTGAGCCTTCCGGGTTGGGATGCCGCCAGCCTAAAAGCGGCGCGTTTCCCCGCCATTGCGCCGACGTAACAATGTGTGACCGCGACCTCACGGCGGCATCCGGGAGCGGTGAGGTCCATTTCACGCAATCGACACGGTGGGTGCGGGGCGGCGAAACACGTGATCTTTAGCGTGGGGCTACCGACAAGCCAAGAAAGGTCTGGTACCCCGTGTCGATAGCCACCCGGATCAACCGTCCCGACGCATCCGTCGCCGGGGAAACGAACCACCAGGCCTGGACCAGCGTCTGCGCCCTCGAGCAGCTCGAACCCCTCTGGGGCGAGGCCGCCCTGGTCGACGGGCAACAACTCGCTCTCGTGTTGCTGCCGCACGGCCACCTGTACGCGGTCAGCAATCAGGACCCGGCCACCGGCTCGTTCGTGATGAGCCGCGGCATCGTCGGATCGAGGGGGGACCGGCACACGATCGCCTCGCCCCTGCACAAGCAGGTCTACGACCTCGAGACCGGCCGGTGCTTCACCTCGGCCGAGTACGCGCTGCGCACCTTCCCCGTGCGGGTCGACGCCGGCCTGGTGCAGGTGCGGCTGGCTGCCGACCCGGCGGGCTGACCGGCACCGCTCGTCCCCATGGCTTTCCCCTGAGTGTCCCTTCCCCTTCGTCCCCTTCCTCACCCTCCCAGGAGCAACTGATGAGCCCCAGCAGCACACCCCCCGAAAGCACCATCCAAACGGCGATCGGCCTGCACCCCGCCCACGACGCGCTCGGGCACCGGCCCGGCCGTTGGATCGACAACTGGAACCCGGAGAACCACGTGCAGTGGGAGGGCGGGGGACGGGCCATCGCCGCCCGCAACCTCAAATGGTCGATCTTCGCCGAGTTCCTCGGCTTCGTCGTCTGGCAGCTCTGGAGCATCGTGGTCGTGCAGCTCCCGGCCGCCGGGTTCACCTTCGACACCGGCCAGATCTTCTGGCTGATCTCGATGCCGAGCCTCGTCGGTGCCACCCTCCGTCTGCCTTACACGTTCCTCGTGCCCCGCTTCGGCGGCCGCAACTGGACCATGATCTCGGCCGCCCTGCTCCTGATCCCCGCGATCGCGCTCGGCGTCGCGGTCGGCAACCCGGAGACCCCGTTCCCGGCCATGCTCCTCATCGCGGCGCTCGCCGGGTTCGGCGGCGGCAACTTCGCCAGCTCGATGTCGAACATCACCTACTTCTACCCGCAGAGCCAGAAGGGCTGGGCGCTCGGCCTGAACGCCGCCGGCGGCAACCTCGGCGCTTCGGTCGCCCAGTTCGCCGTACCGATCGTGATCACGCTCGGCGCCGTCGGCAGCCTCAACCTGCCGTTCGCCGGGTTCATCTGGGTGCCGTTCATCCTCGTCGCCATCTGGGGAGCGTGGAAGTACATGGACAACCTCTCCAACGCGAAGGCCGACTTCGCCGCGTCCGCCGCGGCCGTGCGGGAACCGCACCTGTGGATCCTCGCCGTGCTCTACATCGGCACCTTCGGCTCCTTCATCGGGTTCGCGAGCGTGTTCCCCAAGCTCATCGCCGACCAGTTCCCCACCTTCTCCAGCTTCGCCGTCGGCTCCGCCTCGCTCTCGCTCGCGTTCCTCGGCGCCCTCGTCGGGTCCCTCGCCCGTCCGGCCGGCGGCCGCCTCGCCGACCGGTTCGGCGGTGCCCTGATCACGGTCGCCGCGTTCGGAACCATGGCCGTCGGCGCGCTCCTCGTGATCTGGACGCTCACGCTCGGCAACTTCTGGGCCTTCCTGGCCTCGTTCCTGGTCATCTTCGTCGCCAGCGGCGTCGGGAACGGCTCCACCTACCGGATGATCCCCAGCGTGTTCGCGGCTCGCAGCGGTGTCACGGATGCCCACCGCGATTCCGGCGACGTCGGCACCCAGCGCAAGACCGCGGCGGCCCTCGGCGTCATCTCCGCGGTCGGCGCCTATGGCGGCTTCATCATCCCGCAGGTGCTCGGCCTGTCCAAGACCGCGACCGGTGATTACACCAGTGCGATCTACGGTTTCGTCGGCGTCTACGTCGTGATGATGGCGATCACGGCCTTCGTCTACCTGCGCCGTGGCTCATCGGTCGGCGGGCACCGCATTTGAGCCGCGGTGAGTGAGCCGCCGCCGCGGTGAGTGAGCCCCCGCCGCGGTGATTGAGCCTGTCGAAATCCGCACCGGGTCTCGACAGGCTCGACCACCGGGTCTCGACAGGCTCGACCACCGGGTCTCGACAGGCTCGACCACCGGGTCTCGACAGGCTCGACCACCGGGCTCGACCACCGGGTCTCGACAGGCTCGACCGCCGCCCCACTACCGTTGGAGGAACCCCGTGACCGAGACCACCGCCACCCATTGCCCGTACTGCGCGCTCCAGTGCGCGATGGCCCTGACCCAGACTGAGGCCGCGACCCCGGGACGCGGCGCGCGGGTGGCCCTAGCCGGGCGCGCGTTCCCGACCAACCGGGGCGGCCTGTGCAAGAAGGGCTGGACAGCCGCCGAGCTCATCAACTCGCCCGATCGCATCCTCGAGCCGATGCTGCGCCAGCCGGACGGCAGCTTCGCCCCCGCAGCCTGGGACATGGCGCTCAACCTGATCGCGGAGCGGCTGGCCGGCGGCCGGGCCGAGCACGGCGCCGACTCGGTCGGCGTCTTCGGCGGCGGCGGGCTCACCAACGAGAAGGCCTACCAGCTCGGCAAGTTCGCCAGGCTCGCCCTCGGCACGAGCCGGATCGACTACAACGGGCGGTTCTGCATGTCCTCCGCCGCGGCGGCCGGCAACCGGGCATTCGGCCTCGACCGGGGCCTGCCGTTCCCGGTCGAGGACCTCGACGCCGCCGCGACCATCCTCATCCTCGGCTCCAATCCGGCCCAGACCATGCCGCCCTTCATCGGGCACCTCGACGGCGCCCGCGCCGCCGGCGGTCTGATCGTCGTCGACCCGCGCCGCACCGCCACGGCCAGGCTCACCGAGAACGGAGCCGGAAGCCACGTGCAGCCGACGCCGGGCAGCGACCTCGTGCTGCTGCTCGGGCTGATCAACATCGTCATCGCCGAGAAGCTCGTCGACCAGGACTACATCGACTCCCGCACGATCGGCTTCGACGAGCTGCGGCGCAGCGTCGGCCAGTGGTGGCCGGAGCGGGTGCAGGCGCAGACCGGCGTGCCCACCCAGCAGCTGCGTGACCTGGCCCGTCGACTGGCGTCCGGCCGGGGCACCTACATCCTGACCGGACGCGGCGTCGAACAGCACGCCGACGGCACCGACACCGCGACCGCCGCGATCAACCTCAGCCTCATCCTCGGCCTCGTCGGCACCGACCATTCCGGCTACGGCACGCTGACCGGCCAGGGCAACGGGCAGGGCGGCCGTGAACACGGCCAGAAATGCGACCAGCTGCCCGGCTATCGCAAGATCACCGACCCGGCCGCGCGGGCGCACGTCGCCGGGGTCTGGGAAGTGCACCCCGACAGTATTCCCGGGGCAGGCCTCCCCGCCGTCGAACTGCTCGCCTCGATGGGCGAGTCGGGCGGCATCCGCACCCTGCTCGTGCACGGGGCCAACGTCGTCGTCTCGGCCCCGAATGCCGACCGGGTGCGCGCCGGACTCGCCGCCCTCGATTTTCTCGTGGTCTGCGACTTCTTCTTCTCCGAGACGGCCGCGCTCGCCGATGTCGTGCTGCCGGTCACCCAGTGGGCGGAGGAAGACGGCACGATGACCTCGCTCGAGGGGCGCGTCATCCGTCGCCGCACCGCGGTCGCCGCCCCGGCCGGGGTGCGCAGCGAACTCTGGATTTTCCAGGAACTCGCCCGCCGACTCGACGCCCCGTCCCGCTACAGCACCGACCCCGCCGAGGTATTCGACGAACTCGCCCGCGCCTCCGCCGGCGGACCTGCCGACTACTCCGGACTCAGCTATGGCCTGCTCGACGAGGGGCAGGCGGCCTACTGGCCATACCCGGCCGGGTCGACCGGCACGCCGCGGCTCTTCCGGGACCGCTTCCAGCATGCCGACGGCCGAGCCCGGATGTTCCCGGTGCGCGCGCGCGTCGCGGATGCCCCCGCCCAGCAGCGCGGAATCCTCACCCTGATCACCGGGCGCCTGCTCGAGCACTACCAGTCGGGCGCGCAAACCCGCCGGGTTCCGGAGCTGGCCCTGGCCCGGCCCGAGGCCCGCCTGCAGCTGCACCCGGCCACCGCCGCGCAGCTCGGCGTCGCAGACGGCGGCTGGGTGGACGTGACCAACTCTCGCGGGGTGGTGCGCTGCCGGGCCGAGGTCACCCTCTCCATTCGGCACGACACGGTATTCCTGCCGTTCCACTTCCCCGGCGAGCAGAGCGCCAACCGGCTCACCGACGACGTCACCGACCCGGTCTCCGGGATGCCGGAATTCAAACGCACGACCGTGCGAGTGCGCGCACTCGCGGGCGAGGAACGAGGAGCAGATGCCTGAGCCCGGGTCTGAGTCGCGGCCGGGGCCGATCCCCGAGCGCATCGTGCTGGTCGGCTACGGGCCCGTCGGTGCCCGGTTCGTCGAGGAGCTGCTGCCCGTCGTGCGCGCCGGCCTCGCCACGCTCACCGTGGTGGGCGCAGAGACCGCCGACGCCTACAACCGGGTGCTCATCGCCGACTATGCCGTCGGGCATGCCGGGCGTGAGGCTCTGGAGGTGACCGACACCGCGGCCGCGCGAGCGACGGGGGTCAGCATCCTCACCGGCACGAGCGTGACCGCGATCAGCCGGACGAGAAGCACGGTCACCCTCGGCACCGGTGCCGAACTGGCCTGGGACAGGCTCGTCCTCGCCACCGGAGCCAGGGCCAATGTGCCGACCCTGGCCGGCGTCGCCCGGGTGCGCCGCAATCTGATGATGCCGCCGCAGGATGCCGCAACCCTCGACTCGAATGAGGCCACGCTGCCCCGCGGCGTCGTCGCGCTCCGCGATCTGGACGACGCGCGCACCGTGCGCGGAGCGGTGCGCGCCGGCGGCCGGATCGTCGTGCTCGGCGCCGGAGTGCTCGGCATGGAGCTCGCGCTCGCCGCGGCCAGGGGCGGCGCCGAAGTCTGTGTGGTCCACCACGGTGAGATCCCGATGAACCGCAACCTCGATCGAGGCGGCGGCACCGTGCTCGCCCGCGCCGCACGGGCCGCCGGGGTCACCATGGTCAATCACTCCCGCGCCGAGAGCGTGTTGTTCCGCCTCGATGACGACGCCGTCCAGCGCTTCGACGCCCTCATCTGCGCCGACGGCAAGCAGATCGGCGGTGACCTGCTCGTGCTCTCCTGCGGCACCGGAGCCCGCACCGAACTCGCCCACCTCGCCGGCCTTCCCGTCTCCACGGGCATCCTCGTCGACGGGTCGCTGCGGAGCTGGGCGGATCCCCGCATCCACGCGATCGGCGACTGCGCCCACGTCGCGGCGCCACCGGCACCGGGTGCCGGGGCCGCGCGCCCGACCGGGGGCCCGACCGGCCTGATCGGGCCGGGCTGGCGCCAGGCGGACCGGCTCGCCGCCGACTTCACGGCCCGCCTCACCGCTGCGGGCTCCGGCGGGGCGCCCGCGCCGAACGAGTTCGCTGCCGGGCGGGCCGGCGACCTCCTCGCACCGGCGACGGCCGTGGTGATGCTCAAGGCCGAGGGGGTCGACGTCGTCGCGGCCGGTGACACCGCGGCTGACCCGTGGGACAGCGAACCGGGCAGTCACGCCGACGGCTGCGCGACCGCCCCGGTCAGCGTGTCGCAGTGGGCGGACCCTGAGCACGGTCGCTACGTCAAAATGGTGACCCGGAGCGGCATCCTCACCGGCTTCGTCTGCGTCGGGATGCCGCGCACGGGCGCCGAACTCACGCTCCTCTTCGAGCGCGGCAGTGAATTGCCCGCAGACCGCTCGGTGCTGTTGCGCTTCGACGGGCCGGACGACGTGCCCGGTGCGGGCGGAGACGCCTTCGCCCGCGAGACGACGGTGTGCTGGTGCAACGGGGTCAGCGTCGGCGCGATCACGGATGCCGCGGCCGCCGGCAACGCGACGGTCACCTGCATCGGTGCAGCCACCAGGGCCGGAACCGGTTGCGGCGGCTGCAAGACCCGGATCGGCGAACTCCTCGACCGCTTCCCGGTCCCGACCCCCGCCCCCGCGCCATAGCCCGTTGACTTGCGGAGAGTGCGCCTTCGACCACACGACGAAGGCGCACTCTCCGCACTTCAGCGAGAGTCCGTGCGGGAGGGTGCAACATTTGCCCGCGTGATTATGGTGGAGACATGCGCGCAGACCTTACCAATGGGCGGGACCCGCTCCGTTCCCTGCTCACCGACCGCCTCGGCCGGGTGGCCATCCGTTGCGCGCAGGTCATCGTGGTCGTGGTGCTCGGCTCTGCCGTGGTGTTCGCGCTCGTGCAGGTGAAGCTCGTGGTCATCCCCCTGCTCGTGGCGCTGATCCTGGCGGCGGCTCTGCGTCCGGTCGTCGGTTGGCTGCTGAGGCGCGGGTTGCCCGCGGTGCTCGCCACCTGGATCACCCTGCTCGCGGGGATCCTGCTGCTCGGCGGCATCGTCACCCTGATCGTGTTCGCGGTGCGCAACCAATGGGATGCCCTGGCAACGTCGGCCTCCGATGGGCTCGACGAACTGCAGGGATACCTCGTCGACGGCCCACTGTCCTTCGACTCCGCGCAGTTCGAGGCGGCCAGGGCGGCCCTGGTGGGCTTCGTGACCAGCAGCCAGTTCGGAACCGGAGCGATCGCGGGGGTCTCCGTGGCGGCGGAGGTGATCACCGGCATCCTGCTGGTCGTGGTGATCCTGTTCTTCTTCCTCAAGGACGGACCGGCCATCTGGGCCTTCGCGCTTCGCCCCTTCGGCGGCGCCCGCCGCGAGCGGGCAGACCGGATCGGCGCCATCGCGCCGCGGGTACTCGGGGACTACGTGCGCGGCACGGCGATCATTGCCCTGTTCGACGCGGTCTTCATTGGCGCCGGGCTGGCGATCCTGCAGGTGCCGCTGGCGCTGCCACTGGCCGTGATCGTCTTCCTCACCGCTTTCGTGCCGCTGATCGGGGCGACCGTGGCCGGCATCCTCGCCGCTCTCGTCGCACTCGTAGCCAACGGACCCGTCGTCGCGCTGATCGTGGTGGCGATCGTCATCCTGGTCAACCAGCTCGAAGGTGACCTGCTCAACCCGCTCGTGATGGCGCAATCGCTCAGGCTGCACCCCCTGGTCATCCTCGTCGCCCTCACCGCGGGCACCATCCTCGGGGGGATCGCGGGGGCCGTGCTCGCCGTTCCGCTCGTCGCGGTCACCTGGTCGATCGTGAAGGTGTGGGATGGGCCCGACGAATCGCTCATCCGCCGGGCGCCGCTGCCGTTCCGCCGGAAACCGGCCGGCGCATGACGGCCTGGAGCGAGGACCGTGCCGCCTTCATCGCCGCGGCGCGCTGGTTTGCCGCCGTCGCCCGGGCCGTCGACGCCGAGGGGGACCGGCCGGCGCTCGGCGAATGGTCCGTGCGTGACCTGATCGGGCACACCAGCCGGGCCCTGCTGACCGTGGAGGCTTACCTGGCCGCGGGCGCCGCGGTGCCGCCGCCGGTGACGGTGACCTCGCCCGCCCAGTACTACCGCCTCGCGATGGCGTCGCTGGGGGAGCCATCGAAAGTGGCCGAGCGGGGGCGTGCGGCCGGGCGGGACCTCGGCACCGACCCCGCCGGCGCCGTCGCGGTCATTGCCACCCGGGTCGCGGCTCGGATCCGCGCGGCGAAACCGGGTGACCTCGTGGCCACGCCCGTCGGCGGCATGCGCCTGGCCGACTACCTGTCCACCCGCACGTTCGAACTCACCGTGCACACCTGCGACCTGGCCGCGGCCCTCGGCGTGCCGGCCTCGGTTCCGGATGCCGCGGCAGCCTCCGGCCTGCGCCTGCTCGGTGACCTCGCGGTCGAGAAGGGGCTCGCCGCGACCCTGCTGCTCTCCGCCACCGGCCGCGGCCCCCTGCCGGCCGGCTTCACGGTGCTCTGACCGCCGGGTTCGCCCCGCGCCCTTCGCCCCGCGCCCTTCGGGCCGCCGCGACTCTGCTAAACTCGGTGGGTTGCCGTTTGACGGCCGCGGATCAAGAGAGCCCAGGCATTCGGCCCCGGGCACCGCGCAGTGAGAGAAAGGGGATCCCATCTATGGCACTCGAAGCTAATGCTAAGAAGGCGATCATCGAAAAGTACGCTACCCACCCAGGCGACACGGGTTCCCCCGAAGTTCAGATTGCCATGCTCACGCAGCGCATCCTGGACCTCACGGAGCACCTCAAGGAGCACAAGCACGACCACCACTCGCGTCGTGGCCTGCTTCTCATGGTTGGTCAGCGTCGCCGTCTGCTCGGTTACCTGTCCGACATCGACATCAGCCGCTACCGCAAGCTGATCGAGAGCCTCGGACTGCGCCGCTAAGGCACGTTCGACAGAAGACTTCTGAGCTCGAAAGAGCTTCGACGACGGGCCGTCACCTTCGGGTGGCGGCCCGTTTTGCGTGCCCGGCGTCGGGTCGACCGCGGATGGCGCGGGGCATCCCCGCCACGGAACCCCAGTGCCGCAATGACCGCTGGGCGGGTGCGGCACTCGGACGGGGGTCGCGGGGCAATAACATGGACCGGTACCCAACGGAACGGACACCACCTCGCTATGAGCCTCTGGCGCACCAAAAGCATTGAGGCCTCCATGGCCGACTCCCACGAGACGGGCCACAGCCTCAAGCGAACGCTCGGCACCTGGGACCTCATGATCATGGGAGTGGCCGTCGCGGTCGGTGCCGGAATCTTCTCCGTCGGCGCGAAGGCGGCCGGCAGCTACGCCGGACCATCCGTCACCCTCGGTTTCCTGCTCGCCGCCATCACCTGCGCGCTCGCGATCATGTGTTACGCCGAGTTCGCCTCCGCCGTTCCGGTCGCCGGTTCCGCCTACACGTTCACCTACGCCACCCTCGGCGAGCTGCTGGCCTGGATCATCGGCTGGGACCTCATCCTCGAGATGCTCACCGCCGGCGCCGTGATCGCGAAGTACTGGGGCATCTACCTCAGCAAGGTCTTCGAACTGGCGAACTGGGATGTCCCCGCCACGATCCCGGTCTTCGGGCTCCAGGTGAGCTGGGGTGCCTTCGTGATCGTGGCCATCTTCACGACGCTGCTCGTGGTGGGCACCAAGCTGTCCGCGCGGGTCGCCAGCGTATTCACGATCCTCAAGGTCGCGATCGTGCTCTTCGTCATCGTCGTCGGCGCCTTCTACATCAAGCCGGAGAACTACACCCCCTTCATCCCGGACGCCGTCCCCAGCACCGGTGGTGACGGGGACGTCTGGATGCAGTCCCTGTTCTCCTTCATGACCGGCGCGCACCCGGCCCAGTACGGGATCTTCGGCCTGCTCGCCGGCGCCTCGCTCGTCTTCTTCGCCTTCATCGGCTTCGACGTGGTCGCCACGAGCGCCGAAGAGGTCAAGAACCCGCAGAAGACCCTGCCGCGCGGCATCTTCGCCGGCCTGGCCATCGTGACCGTGCTCTACCTCGGTGTCAGCCTGGTCCTCACCGGAATGGTGCCGTACACCGTGCTCGCCGACGACCCGAACGCCTCGCTCGCCACGGCCTTCATCGCCGTCGGCGCCGGCTGGGCCGCGCAGGTCATCTCCGTCGGCATCCTGGTCGGCCTGACCACCGTCATCATGGTGCTGCTGCTCGGCCTGTCCCGGGTTCTCTTCGCGATGAGCCGCGATGGTCTTCTGCCACGTAGCCTGAGCGTCACCTCGGCCAAGCGGGGCACGCCGGCCCGGGTGCAGATCATCGCCGGCACCGCGGTCGCCCTGATCGCCGGGTTCACCGACGTCGGCGTACTCGAGGAGATGATCAACATCGGCACGCTTTCCGCGTTCGTGCTGGTCAGCATCGCCGTGATCGTGCTGCGCAAGAAGCGGCCCGACCTCAAGCGGGCCTTTTCGGTACCGTTCTCGCCCTACCTGCCCATTCTCTCGGCGGTGCTCTGCTTCTGGCTGATGCTCAACCTCACGACGCTGACCTGGGTGCGGTTCGCGGTCTGGCTTGCGATCGGGCTCGCCGTGTACTTCGCCTACGGGCGGCGTCGTTCCGTCGTCGGAATCGAGGCGAAGCGCGTCCACGACGCCGCCCTGCGC
>NZ_JASISS010000039.1 GCF_030063195.1 Cryobacterium sp. PH31-AA6 | reverse complement strand
CATCCGATCATGACCACACCAGCGGCGTCCCCCGGCGCAGTCATCGGCACCGTCACGGTGCCGGGGGAGACTCTCCCGCGGGTCGAACTCAGCCCGGTGGCCGTCGCCACCCTGCGTGAACTCTGGGGCGAATTCGGGCCACTCATGTTCCACCAGTCGGGAGGCTGCTGCGACGGCAGCTCACCGATGTGCTTCCCCGACGGTGAATTCATCACCTCCGACCGGGACGTGCTTCTCGGTCGCCTCGATATCGCCGCGGACGGCGCCGCCGCGCAATCGATCGACTTCTGGATCTCCGCCGAGCAGTTCGCCTACTGGAGCCACACCCACCTCACCGTCGATGTCGTGCCGGGCCGGGGGAGCGGCTTCTCCGTCGAGGCACCCCGCGGCGTGCGGTTCCTGATCCGGTCGCGCCTGATGGACGCGTTCGACTGAACCGACCGCAGCCTCTCCTCCACAGGGCGGCGGCATCGTCACCCCTGTGCACAAACGGAACCCGGCTGGGTGTCGGGGGCATCCTGACCGGCATGACTAGTTCATTACGCATCGAAGACTCCCCACCGGTGACCACCGTCGAGGAGGCGCGGGAGCGCGTGCGCGACCTCGTCGGACCGGCGATCCGGCCCCAGCTCTGGTTCATGCTCCTCGACAGGGTGGGCCGGCAGCTGCCGGTTCTCATCCCCGTGGACGGAATTCCCCTGCGGCCCGTGCCCGGCGGGGCGGCTGTGCTCGCGGCGAGACTGACCGAACTCCTCGAGGAGCTTGCTCCCGGCGGCAGCGTCATCCTCACCCTCGAACGGCCGGGGTCGGCGGCCCTGACGGCACCGGACCAGGCCTGGGCTCACGAATTCGCCGCGTCATTCGGCACGGCCCTGACCATCACCGGCATGTTCGTGGCGCACGACGAGGGGGTCTGCGAACTGACACCCTGATCCGGGCGGTGCCGCTCGGCTACTGTGGGGAGGTGAACGAGACCCTGCCCCCGTGCCCCGAATGCTCCAGCGAACTCACCTACGAGATGGGGTCGTTGCTCGTCTGCCCGCTCTGCGCCCACGAGTGGGCCCCCGTCAGCGCGGAGGATGCCGAACCCTCCGGTCCGGCCGTGATCACGGATGCGTTCGGCACCGTCCTGGCCGACGGTGACACCGTCACGGTGATCAAGGACCTCAAGGTCAAGGGCAGCTCGAGCGTGATCAAGGTCGGCACCAAGGTGCGCGGCATCCGGCTGGTCGACGGGGTCGGCGACCACGACATCGACTGCAAGGTGGAGGGCGTCGGCTCGATGCAGCTCAAATCCAGCCTGGTGAAGAAGGTCTGATAGCCAGGTCTATCCGCCCGTCTGCCACCCGGTAATCCCAGCGGAGGCAGACGGACCGGGTGCGACCGGGGTCAGATCAGGGATGCGCACTGTCCGGTCGCGTTGCGGCCGCCGACGTTGACGCTGCCGGGGACGAAACCTCCGGAGACTCCCGGGGTGAGTCCCGTGCAGTTGAGGTTCCGCCCGATCGTGTTGCGAACGTTGTAGACGCCGGGGGCGCCCGGGTGAGGGTCGCTCAACGCAATGTTGGTCAGGGTCGTGTTCTTGCCGATCTGGTTGAAGAGCACGCCCAGCCATTCGGTCTCCTGCCCGCTGACCGTCAGGTTGCCGCCGATCGTGTTGTTCTTGATCGACCACGGAATCTCTGAGCCCCCGCCGGACAGGGGCACGTTGCCTTGGATCGTGATTCCATTCAGGAGAACGGCGACGGCGTCGATGACCGTGACGTTCCCGTTGACAGTGATGGTGGAATGCCGATCCGGCTCGACGGCGCACGGATGCGCCGAGGCGGTCTGGTCTCGGTCGCCGCGGAGTCGAGGCCTTTAGGCCGCGATCAGCTTCACGAACTGAGTGCGCTTGAGCAGCCTGAGGACACGGCGCTGGAACGGGGTGAACGCGGCGATGCCCTCGGCGGTCGTCATGGGTTCAAGCCCGACAATCTTTGTGGTCACTCCGTCGCGCACGATCTCGCCGCCGTTGGCCGCGACCAGATTCCGGTACCAGTTGACCTCGGGACCGTAGGTGAGCTCGCAGACGAATCCGCCCTCGATCGGCTGCACGATGATCGGTGTCTCGAAGGTCTTGCCGCTCTTGCGGCCCACAGTTCGCACCAGCGAAAAGTGCTCGCTGCCCCGGCGGGCCATGCGGCCGGTCAGCCGGTTCACGCTGTGCTTGATAGTGAACAGCCAGCCACTGCGTAGCTTCGATGCGAGGTCCATGCGAGCAGCATGTCACAGGGGGCGAGTAAGCGCGCACGGCGCGGTTGTCCGTGACGCAGTTGGCCGACGACGTGACCCCGGCCGGCAATCCCCGACGAAGAAGGGGAGTACTCGAATGCGAACTATGAGAGATTCTCGGTCGCCTGATCGAAGTCGTGAGCGGGTAGGAATGCCCCGCGTATGTGGCCACCCCCTGCCATCATGGGCGCATGGTCTCGTCTTCTATTCACGACCGCGCCGTGCCGAACCTCCCGTCGCGAAACTTCGACGGAACGGAAGCGTTCTACGGCGGCTTCGGTTTCGAGCGAGCGTTTCGCGACACGGGGTGGATGATCCTGACCCGGGGTGGCTTGCAGCTGGAGTTCTTCCCGACCGGCGAATTGGACCCGCTGTCGAGCAAGGTCATGTGCTGCTTGCGTGTGGCCGACGTCGACGAGCTCTACGACGCCATCCGCCAATCCGGTGTGCCTGACCGCACTACTGGGATGCCACGACTGCACCCTGTTCGAATGCAGGATTGGGGGGCTCCGAGCCGGGTATCTCGTCGACCCCGACGGTACGCAGCTCACGCTCATCGAGCAGCGGGATCGCCCTAGCGCAGGTCTCGAAGCCGGTCAGTAATGCTGTCCTCTTCACCCGCTCGTCGCTCATAGGTGACGGCGATGATCAGGAGAACGGCGCCGACCACGGCCAGGGTGATCCACCATGGCATCGACTCGATGCCCCGCCCGATCTGCACCAGGAAGACGAGAACATTCTCGATCGGAAGAACGACGATGCCGAGCAGAAACGGGGCCGCAAGCTTGCGACTCGAGCCCATGAGAATGGCGACGAGCGCAATCAAGATCACGAGAATCGCCCGCCAAGTCTGCGGGTCGGTGAAGGTGGCGGTGACTGAGGCCAACAGCATCGTCACGATGCCGGGGGCGAGTAGTGGCCACGAGCCGGTCCAGCCTGCCGGCCAGCAAGTGACGGTGCGGGTGGGGGCGTCTGCACCGTCCGGATACGGGCGCGCACCGTGCAGAAGAACGGCGCCGGCGATGAGCAGGAAGAGCCCCAGCGTCACGGAGAACCATTCGACTCGCAGATCACGTGGACTCCACGCCACGACCCCGGTGATGAACGCGATCGCGAAGACGAACCACACGGCAGGCAGGCCGGTCGGACCGGTTCGCAGCCGCCAGGCGATGACGACGACGGCCACGAGGTACACGAGCATGAGCGCCCACATTATCCAGATCGTGAACCAATCGCGTTCGATGGCGCTCCAGGCGGCGACCGCGACGTACAGCGCGGCGGGGGCAAACAACCAGCGGGTGAGAGCCAACCGCGACCCCGCCCGGGCGGCCCCGCGGATCGCACGCGCTGCAGCTGCTGCAGGCAGTGCTCCTGCGATGCCGATTCCGAGGCAGAGCAGGATGAGTGGCACCCCTCCGGTCACTATCGGGTCGGCCCCGAGCCCGAATCTCAGACCCTGGATCGCACCGGCCGCTCCGGCCACAATGGCGACGTACAGGGTGGGCAAATTCAGGATGCGCAACGACTTAGCACGCGCGGGAGAGCGTCGGCCGAGCATCACGCTGAGGCCGAGCAGAAGCCAGGAGGCGGCGACCAGTCCATAGCCACGCCACGGAGCAAGGGCCGAAGCCCCCGTGCCGGACAACGCCAGCATCGCGACGATAGGAGCGACCGCCACGACGAGGCCCGTCGCATAGAGCGGCGCGGCAGGAAAGCCGCGTGCGGTGAGGATCAGCCCGAGAGCAACGGCGGCCAGGCTCGGCGGGAGCAGGTAGGGCTCGAGCCCGCTGATTCCGGCCAAGGCCCACAAGCACCAGAGTGCACCGGTGAACGCGGCAGCAGCGAGCCACCAGCCGTATCGACGCTTCGCCCAAACGGACGTCGACACCGCGCCGAGCCCGAAGACGACCAGCACAATGAAGGTGGTCGGCAGGCCCGCGGCGACGCGCACGAGTGCAAGCCCAACGGCGATCGCGCCGGTGAGCAGCGTGGAGCCTTCGATCGCGATCCGAGCGGCCGTGGCCTCCCGAGCCGCCATGCCGCGCTTCCGCAGGATCCCGCCGATCAGACCCGTGCTGGGGAGCACGATTGCCACGATGGCGGCGATCACCGGCAGCGTCACCGGAGACGCGCTGCTCAGGAGCACCTGTGCACCCAGGCAGATCACCACGACGGCGAGTGACGGAACGAGGAGACCGGCAGCGATCGCGCGCAGCACGATACCCAGGCCGGGACGCCTCGTATTGAGCAGGGTGAGTGAGAGCAGGAAGATGAGAGCGGTCGAAAGTGCTGTCCAGCCGCTACGTTCGAAGATGACCTGAACGACCCCGAGCATGAACGGAACCGCTGTGACAACCAGGATCGCGTACCAGGCCGGAGGCGCAACCCGACGGAGGAAGGTTGCGGCGATCGCACCGATCGAGGCGACAGCGCTCGTGAGGCAGAGCATCGCAAGGGTGCCGACGCCGAGCAGGCCGAGCGCCGTTGCGAAGACGAACAGCGCGTAGGCGAAACCCGCACCGACGTGCAGAAACCGTGCCCGGGCCGGCACCGCGCGCGCGACAACAGTGATCGTGGCCACGATCGCGATTCCCGCCCAGACGGTGACGCCCTCGTCGACCAGGGAGCAGACAATGGCCAGGAGCACCGCGACGTGACTGCCCACCGCGAGAGGCAGCCGCATCGTGAGCGAGGCATCCCGGATGCGCGGAACCGCGACGAGTGCGCCACTCACCGCCACGGCCAGGCCCAGGGCGATCGCGATCCGCGCCCCGAGGGGCAAGGCGGGCAGACAGGCGAGCACCAGCCCGGCGATGGCGGACAGCCAGACCGCAAGCGAGCCGGTCGCCCGGGCCAGCATCGGAACTCCAGCTCCAGCTCCAGCTCCAGGTCCGGGCTCAGCACCGTGCGTCTGCCCGGTGTCCCTGCGGCTCGTGTGAATCGAGAACACCCCCAGGCCGGCCGCCATAGCGCCAAGACCCAGCGCGACCGCGAGGACACCGCCCGGAGGCAGGATGCCGATCGCGCCGCGGTCCGAGCCGCTGAGAGAAGTAAGCACAGTTTCCGCCCCGATCAGCACGGCGAGGAAAACCGGGGCGAGCACGCTCGCGCCGACAAGGGCGAACACGCCGCCCAGGAAAGCTCGCCGCTGCAGTGCGCGCACTCTCGGAGCGAGTGCGTTCAGCGCCAGCAGTGCCGCGGCGCCTGCTGCTGGCGACAGGGTCAAGTACCACACGCCCGCATCGTCAGCCCCCAATGCGAATGCGAAAGGCAAGCTGACGAAGGCCGCCACTCCCGCCGCACCGGCCATGACGCTCCAGAAGGTTCTGGCGACCTGCCGCGTCGTGAAGGCGGCGAGCACCGTCACGGCGGTCAACACGGCGGTGATCGTCAACCAGTACTCAGTCGTGTTGCCAAGGCCGGTGAACCATATCTGCGCCAGCGGGAGCACGGTTGCCACGACCTGAAGTATCGCAATCGTCACCCGCTCCGACTGGAGACTTCCGTCGTAGCGCCGTGCCAAGCCGGGTATGGCCCCGAGGAGTGCGAGCGCGACAAAGGCCGATCCAAGGTGGCCCAGGGCCGCCGACAGTGTGGTGCCGCCCGAGTATCCCAGCATTGCGGGAACAATGGTCAACCCGACGAGCGAGATCCAGAGCCAGCTGCGGATGCGGGCGAGCGTCGACACGATGACCATGAGGGTGCCGCTGACGAGCGTTCCGGAGGCGGCGAGGGCCCAGGGGCTGAAACCGGTCGGTGCGAGTTCGGAGAACGCATAGACGTCGAGGGCGACGAAGACCATCCCGAGGCCGCCCACCGCCTCGGCCGAGAATTGCAGCGTGCGGCGGGCAAGAATCCAGGCACCACCCAGGAAGAGGAGCGTGATCAGGCCGACGATCACGCTGCGCAGGGCGCGATCTGTAAGGTCCGGGTTGAAGAAGGTGAAGACAACTGCGGAAACCGCGAAGAGTCCAGCACCCGCGACCGCCAATACTGACTGCACCGCCCAGTTCGACTGCGGCACAGCGGTGATCGCGGCATCAGAATTGGCGCCGCGTTGCTCGTCAATCCGCTGTGGCTCCGGTGTCGATGCCGGCGCTACGGCACTGGTCTTGCTCGTAGGGGAGCGACGAGGAATGCGGTCGAGTACCTGCTGCCGCGTCATGAGAGCCTCGGCCGCCGCTTCCGAAGCTGCCCAGAGCTCGTTCGTCAGATCACCGCTGAGTTCGGCACCGCACCGGCGGCAGCGACGATCGAACGGCGCGGCGGCTCTGCAGACGGGGCACGACGCGCTGTCGAGAAGGTGCCGAATCGCGACATCGCTCCAGGCCTGCACGCCGCGCTGCGCGGTCATGATGCCGTCACTGTCGTCGCGGCGTCCGAACCGTTCGCATCGTCCGGCACCCACATGAAGATGTCCCCGGGCTGACACTCGAGCACGCGGCAGATCGCGTCCAGGGTCGAGAACCGCACCGCCTTCGCCCGGCCGTTCTTGAGCACGGAGACGTTCGCAGGAGTGATATCGATCGCGGCAGCGAAGTCGGAGACCGACATCTTCCTCTTCGCGAGCTCGACGTCGAGGTTGATCACGATGGGCATCAGACCACTTCCGATAGGTCGTGTTCGAGTTGGGAGGCCTTGCGCAGGAGACCGCGCAACACGACGATGAGGAGGGTGAGTCCCGAGCCGACGACGATTCCGAGCGAGCACAGGATGACGACCGACGGCGAGGCAACGCCGGCGATCGCAAGGGTCAGGAACGACCCGACGATGAGGAGCGTCGCCAGCGCGACTGTGCCGAGGATGATGTCGACAAAGTTGAACGCGTCGTTGCTGAAGATGCTGGATGCCCGCACCAGTGACAGCAGTCGCCACACGCAGACGAGCGAGATCTGCACGCAGAGCAGAAACCCCACGGTAATGAGAATCCCCGGCACCTTGAGGTATCCCAGACCGGGGGACCTTACGAGCATCTGCTGGGCGACCTCGGGAACCACAAAAACCTGGCACACCACCAAAAGTGCGATCAGTACGACAATGAGCCCTTTGAGTGTGTCGATCGCGGTCCGATGCATGTGAGTCCTATCGATTATCGGTATTCATCTATCGATAAACAATATACGCACTGCAGTGCCGGCAGGCCGAACATCGGGGACGTTTTCTTCCCGGGTGTTGCGGGATTCGTTCTCGTCGATTATCGTACAATCAAATGGTTGTATCAGAGCTTTCCGATCAGGATGTGAACCGCATCTTCCGCGCCCTCGCGGACTCGACGCGGCGCGACATCCTGCGCCGCACGCTGGTCAACGACGTCTCGGTGTCGCAGCTGGCGGATAACTACGACATGTCCTTCGCGGCAGTCCAGAAGCACGTTGCCGTTCTGGAGGACGCGAGGCTCGTAACCAAAGAACCACGCGGCCGTGAGCGGATGGTGCGGGGAAACCGTGATCGCATCCGCCAGGCGCAGCGCCTCCTCGACCACTTCGACGAGCTCTGGCGCGCGCGCATCGACCGGCTCGACGGCCTTCTGGCCGAAGGCGATCCCGCTCCATCTGACACCTGACCGAAAGGAATATCATGCCCGTCACATCCGTCGAGAAGGACCTCGACCAGCTCACCATCACGATCGTCGCCGAATTCACGGCGCCCCTGCGTCGGCTGTGGGACGCCTACACCGATCCGCGCCAGCTCGAGCGGTTCTGGGGACCGCCGACATATCCGGCAAAGTTTCTCCGCCACGACGCCGTGGCGGGCGGACGCAGCGTGTATGTGATGACCGGCCCCGAGGGAGACGCGCACTACGGGTGCTGGGAATGGATCTCGGCCGCCGCGCCCCGCGCGTTCGAGGTGCTCGACAGCTTCTCGGATGCCGCGGGCGTGCCGAACCCCGACCTCCCGACCACGCGGGTGGACTTCGCTTTCGAGGAGACCAGCGAGGGCAGCCGACTGAGGACGACCTCGTACTTCGACTCCCTCGAACAGATGCAGCAGCTCCTTGATCTGGGCATGCTGGAGGGCACTCGCCAGGCCATGGCCCAGATCGACACGGTTCTGGCCGATCTCGCCTCATTCGCCAGCGAACGCAAGGCGGAGGCGCAGGTCCTCAGCGATACTCAGGTGCGGGTGGCACGGGTCATCCGCGGCACCGTCGACCAGATCTGGCGTGCGCACACCGATGCCGCACTCATGAAGAAGTGGCTGCTCGGACCCGACGGATGGTCGATGCCCGTTTGTGAGGTCGCGACCGCGGTCGGCGACAAGTACCGCTACGAGTGGCAGCGGGATGGCGGCGACGAACGTTTCGGTTTCACCGGCGAACTGCTCGAGTCGGAGGCGCCGTACCGCGCTGTCACGACCGAGGCGATGATCGGGATGGACTTCCCGGCCACCCTCAACGAGCTGACGCTCACCGTTGTCGAGGGTGGAACCCTGCTCTCGCTCGTGATCACCTACGCGAACGCGGAGCAGCGTGACGCGGTCCTCGCGACCGGCATGACCGACGGAATGGAGACGAGCTACCAGCGCCTCGAAGGTCTGTTGCAGCCGGCCCTGGCCTAGTCAGGAGGGGCCAAGTCCCTCGGGGCGGATGCGCGTGATGGTCGTGTTTCACGACGACAGGAACGGCAGACCGTGGCCAGGGGATAGTCGTCGGAATATTGCGACACACAGGACCATGTTGAGGGATCTCTGGCTACCCTTCGAAGCAGAAGCGAGACAATCGCCCGTCCGGAACCCTGAAGGAGTCCTCCATGCCCGCGCTCGAAGAAGTCCTCTCCGCCAACGCCGCATATGCGGAGAATTTCGGCGACAAGTCCGAACTCGCCCTGCCGCCAGCTCGGGGCTTTGCGATCCTCACCTGCATGGATGCGCGCCTGGACCCGGCCAAGTATGCCGGTCTGAGCGAGGGCGACGCTCACGTCATCCGTAACGCGGGAGGACGAGCCTCAGACGATGCCATCCGTTCGCTTGTCATCTCGTACAAACTCCTGGGCACCAGGGAATGGTTCGTCATTCACCACACAAACTGCGGGATGGAGTTCTTCACCGACGACGTCATGCGGGGGCTCCTGGCCAACAGCCTGGAGACGGCCGCTTTGGGCGAAGCCGGCTTCTACGATGTCGGTACGGGTCCGGGCTCCGCCGAGGCGAAGTACATCGACTGGCTCACCATCGCCGACCAGTCGGAGAGCGTGCTCGAAGATGTCGAACGGATTAAGGCGCATCCCCTGGTTCCCCGCGGGATCCCGGTTTACGGCTACATCTATGACGTGGCGACGGGACGCCTCGTCGAGGTGCCCGCGGCCACTGTGGCAGGGTCCTCGACCTAGCTCTCGCTGAGCGGCACCGAAGGCTCCGGCGGGGATTAGAACGGGCGCCCGAACTCCGGCCATCGGTCCGGGTTCGGATCAACGGGCCGTGCGACGAGTGAAGACCAGATGGAGAACTCCGAGTGGAGAAGGGGTCGCCTGGATTTCGAAGCGCTGTTCGAGCCCTTCGAGGCCGTCCCAGAGTCGTTCGCCGCGGCCGAGGACGATCGGCACGACGACGATGTGCAGATGGTCGATCAGATCGGTCTTGAGAAACTGTCGAACCGTGCTGACGCCGCCACCGATCCGCACGTCCAGGTCGCCGGCCAGGGCGCGAGCCTGCTGGAGCGCCGTGACGGGGTCGGCGTCAACGAAATGAAAGGTTGTTCCGCCTTCCATCTCGAGCATCGGTCGAGGATGGTGGGTCAGGACGATGACCGGGGTGTGGAAAACAGGGTTGTCGCCCCACCATCCCGTCCATTCCTCGTCTGCCCAGGGGCCGCGCTGAGGTCCGAACTTGTTGCGGCCCATGATCTCCACGCCGATCCCTGGCCCCCACGCGCTGGCGAAGGCGTCGTCGACGCCGAAGGACCCCTCGGACTCTCCGTGGATTCCCATCTCGCGAAAGGTGCGCGTCTCGATCGCCCATTCCATGAGCCGAGAGCCTGCGTGACCGAAGGGAGCGTCGAGTTGCTGTCCCTCGCCGGTGCCGAAGCCGTCGAGGGAGACCGAGAAGTTGTGCACACGAACGAGGGACATGTCATCTCCTGGAATGTTTGTCGAAATAATCGCGGATCCGCGCTGAGGGTCCTCGGTCCTGGCACTAGGGCTGCGTGTCGGTGGTTCCCTCGTAGAGTCCGATCACGTTTCCGTCGGGGTCTCGGATGACTGCCCACCAGCTGGTGGCGGAGATCGCATCCTTGCCCACGGCGACCGAACCGCCAGCGGCGACCGCGGCGACCAGGGTGTCGTCGATTGAATCGACTTCGACATAGGACCGAGGCTGGGAGAAGTCTTCGCTGCGTGGTGCCAGTCCGCCACCGCTGATCTTGTTCGGCGCCTGCCACATCGGGTAGCCGTCGAATCCGCGGCTCTCGGCGATTTGCCATCCGAACAGGCCCGAGTAGAACTCCGACCCCCGTGCGAGGTTGCTCACGGGAATGTCGATGTGAGTGATATCTCCGTGCGCCATGGTGTCAACCCTCCGCCTCATCTGACGAACAGTGTGACCCGCCGTCGCGGTCGAAGCAAGGGTATGAACAGGCTCAGCCAGGCGTCCGCGACCCGTGCGTGAGCCACCCGCAGACAGCGCAGCGACCGCGTCAGTCGAACCGCTCCGCCAGGGCAACGAGAATTCCCTTGCGGAGACGCTAGTCCATCGGAGGCGGCGGGAGCTCCCCGGAGTACATACGGTACGTCGTTGTTGCGGCAGCGTTCGCGATGTCGGGATTCGCGCCATCCGAGATGTGCTCCTTGGCCCACGCGTCGGCAGATCCCCGCAGAAAGGACTTGCCCTCATCGGTCGCGAGCCAGGCCTGGCCCTCCTCCGGCGAGATGCCCGCTGAACCACCGCCGAAGTACAAGGCGAGCCCCAGGAGTCCCGAGTCCCAGCCCATGCCTGTGGCCGACGGCCCGAACTGCACCCAAAACCCGTCGGGGACCGAGTCGACCGCGGCGACGTTCTCGAGCTCGAAGCGGGTGGATGCCGTATCCAGTGCGGTGAGCCGCACGTGCACGATCGACGGTTCGCCCATCCCGTTGCCCCACGTGACTGTGTAGCCGGCGGAGCCCCCGCTCGGCGGATCGCAGCGTCGGATGTCGCCGCCGGCGTTGCCCTCGAATTGGTAATGGCCGCCGATTCGCAGGTCGCCGCTCACCGGCAGGAACCACCGGGGGATCCGCTCAGCAGTTGTCACGGCGTCCCACACGTCGTCGATCGGGGACGGATAGGTCTGGGTGAGGGTTTGCACGAATGAGAGCACACCGTCCACCTCCCTGGTCTCGATTCCGCGCGTTACAGCCCTGAGTTGAGCGTGCACATCCATCAGTGGTCTCCCTCTTCGTTGATCTCGTGGGTCGTGCTGTCCTGGCTGGTTGCCGCCGTGGCGGCCTTTTTCTGCGCCAATCGCCCGCGTGCGAGTTCAGTGCCGAGGGCGGCGAGTTTTGGCTCCCAGAACCCGCGGAATACGTCGAACCAGGCATCGGCCTCGGCCAGGGGAGCCGGATCGACCGAGTAGAGCCGTCGCGCGCCGTCCGGGCGTACGGTAGCGAACCCGGAGTCGCGGAGCACGCGCAGGTGTTGGGACACCGCGGGCTGTGAGATGCCGAATTCCGCCTGGATGACGAGGCCGAGGTCACCGGCCGATTCCTCGCCATCGACGAGCAATTCGAGGAGACGCCGGCGGACGGGATCACCGAGGACATCGAGCGCGTGCATGGCCACAGCGTTGCACCAGCGCTTATATAAGTCAATACTTATCGATAATTGCGCGCGTGATGGCTCCTGTTGGGAAGATTCTTCCCGTGCGCATCACGGCAACCGGTCGACGGAACCTCGAGGGCGAGCATCGCGGTCCGATCCGTCGAGGACGGGATGTTGGGCGGCATGACGCGGGAGGACAAGCCAGTGCCTTCAGAATCCTTGGGGGCCTGATTCGTTTCCTGGGCGACAACGCCGCTTGCATCGTGTTAATCAAGCGTTTAGCATGCTGAACATGGGTTCAATCAGAGAAGAGCAGGACCTCACCGCCCGGGCGAACATTCGCAACTCGGCTCTTCGCCTGTTCGCCGAGCGTGGGCACGATTCGGTGACGGTGCGCGAGATCGCAACTGCTGCACGGGTGTCTCCGGGCCTTGTGCTCCACCATTTCGGGAGCAAAGAGGGCCTCCGTGTCGCGGTGAACGATCACGCGGTCGAGTCCTTCGACGCGATCTTCGTCGAGTTCGACGATGACGAGCTTGCCGAGATGCTGGCCAGCGGCGAAGCCAACTCGTCGCTGGCCGAGGCCTTTGTCCGGGTGTTCCCCGCAGGATCGCCGCTGCCTGCGTACCTGCGTCGACTGCTGCTCACCAATGACCCGACCGGGGCGGTGTTGTTCGGCCGTTTGTACTCAACCACCCGCCGCATCCTGGAGGCCATGCTGGAAAAAGGGGTCGCCTCGCCCACCGAGGACCCGGCAGTCCGCGCGGCATTCCTGGTCGCCAACGACCTCGCCGTGATCCTGCTGAGGAACCAGATCGCCACAGCCATCGGCGAAGACCCACTGACACCCGCCGGCCTCGACCGGTGGACGAGGGACGTCACCGCCGTCTACACCGAGGGCGCCTTCAAGGCCCCGCCGAAGGAATGACTGTCATGATCGACACCCAGCCTGTGATCCGCACCGAAGGACTCACCAAGGTTTTTGGCAAGGTCCGAGCACTCGATGGGCTCGACCTCACCGTGCGCCCGGGGGAGGTGCACGGCTTCCTCGGCCCGAACGGCTCCGGCAAGTCCACGACAATTCGAGTCATTCTCGGGCTCATGAAGGCCACGTCGGGACGCGCCGAACTCTTCGGCGGCGACCCCTGGCGCGACGCGCCCCGCCTGCACCGCCGACTCGCCTACGTAGCCGGTGACGTCGCCCTCTGGCCCGCGCTGACCGGCGGTCAGTGCCTCGATATTCTGGGCGCCACCCAGGGCGGTGTCGACGAGCGCCGACGGGCCGACCTCGTCGAACGTTTCGAACTCGACCCCACCAAGCGCGTTCGTGACTACTCCAAGGGCAACAGGCAGAAGGTCGCCCTGATCGCCGCCCTGGCTGCGGACGCGGACTTGTTGGTACTCGACGAGCCGACCTCGGGCCTTGACCCGCTCATGGAACAGGCCTTCCAGCAGTGCGTTCGGGAGAGGCGCGACGATGGCGTCACAGTGCTTCTGTCCAGTCACATGATGGGAGAGGTGGAGGCGCTGGCCGACCGGGTGAGCATCATCCGTCGCGGCCGCACCGTCACCAGTGGCACCCTGGCCGACTTGCGCAGCCGTACCCGAAGCGTCGTTCATGCCGTCACCGCGCAGAAGCCCGACGGACTGGCCGACGCGGACGGTGTCGCCGACTATAAACAGGACGGGCCCCACGGACAAGTGGACTCCCGGTTCACTATCGATCCCGACCACCTCGACTCCGTCATCGGGCGGCTCCACGCAGCAGAAATCCGCACTCTCACGGTGACACCCCCCAGTCTCGACTCACTGTTCCTGCGGAATTACGGACCGACTCCGGACCCGGATGAAGCGGCCCGGGACGAGAGTCACACGGAGACCGCCCGATGACCGACCGGCGGAATGGCACCTCCGAACGCACGAACGGGCTGGGCATCATGCTGGGCATCGTCGGGCGAATTCAGCGGCGCAGTGCCCTGATCTGGGTGTTCGCGCTGGGTGCGACAATGCTCGGCACCGCAGCCGCGGTCGCCGCGCTCTACGACACCCCCGCCAAGATCCACACCTACGCCGAGGCCGTCACCTCAGGCAACGCCCTGGTCGCAATAAACGGCAAGGTGGAGGGCATAGATTCCCTGGGCGGAGTGATCCAGGACGAGTTCGGGTTCATGGCGGCCTTCCTGCTGCCGCTTCTGGGAATCGCGCTGGTCGCGCGGTCGACGCGCCGCGAGGAGGAGTCCGGTCGGCTTGAGCTGCTCCTCGGTGGCCGGATCGCTCGCCACGAACCCGCATTGGCCGCGCTCATCGTGGCCACGGCCACGATCGCCGCCACCGGAATGATGTTCGCCATCGGGTTGGCAGTTTCCGGCGTCCCGCTCGCACGGTCGATGCTCTACGCGCTTTCCCTGGCCGGGCTGGCCTTCGTCTTCGCTGGTCTGGCGGCCCTCCTGGCGCAGCTCACCCGGCACGCCCGAGACGTCTACGCCTGGAGCCTGATCCTCCTCGCGGCATCAGTCGTCTTGCGAGGCGTGGGTGATGTCACAGAAACCTGGCTGACCTGGCTGTCGCCGCTCGGTTGGGCCGAGAAGGCCGCGCCGTTCGGAGACCAACGTTGGTGGACCCTGGCAATCCCGCTCGCCGTCGGTGTCACCCTCAGTGGCGCGGCACTGCGTCTGGCCGCTCGGCGCGATCTGGGGAGCGCGCTGGTTCGGGGTGGTGCCGGCCCCGAGCACGCTTCTGCCTGGCTGCGCAGCCCGATCGGGCTCGCAATCTGGATCCACCGCCCCGCCACCCTCGGTTGGTTCGCCGGAGGTGCACTGCTCACCGGGGCGATGGGCGCCCTCACTCAGCAGGCCCTTGACGCGATGGTCGGCAACTCCGCTTTTGCCGAGGCGATGGGCATCACCCACGGTCGTCCCCTGGACGGGTTCGTCGCGGCCGTCCAGCTCTATCTGGCCGTCATCGCGACCGGGTACGTCGTGCAGGCCATCGGCACGCTGCGAGCCGAAGAAGCCGACGGTCGGCTGGAGACCCGACTTTCCGGCACCCTGTCCCGGACTCGCTGGCTAGCCTCGCATTCCCTGGTCGTGCTGGCCGGCCTCATCGTTATCGTGCTCGGCTGCTCCCTGGTCCTGGGCCTCGCGACCGCCATATCGGTCGGCGACATGGCGGAATTCGGCCCCACCCTGAGTGCCGGACTGGCCTACCTTCCGGCCGAGCTCGTACTCGCCGGGCTGGCGTTGGCGGTCTACGGTCTGCGTCCCCGGATGTTCCCGATCGCCTGGGCAGGCTACGCCGCAGTGACCTTCATCGCATTCCTCGGTCCCGGCCTGAAGTTCCCCCAGTGGGTGCTTGACCTCTCGCCGACTACTCACGCGGGCAACCCCCCAGAAGGCGCGATCCAGTTTGGCGCTCTCACGATCACGGCCGCGGTTGCCCTGGCCCTCATCGTGATGGGCTTTGCGGCATTCCGCCGACGCGGAGTACCGCAGAGTTAGCCGAAACGACCCGGGGAGAGGCCCGGCTCTCGGGCCGACCCCTAGGCTGGGTGGATGAGCACAGTCCTCGTCCTGAACGGTCCGAACCTGGGGCGCCTCGGCAGTCGGGAACCCGACGTCTACGGTTCCGCAAACCTCGACCAGCTGCGCACCATGCTCACGGCGGAGGCGCCCGAGGGGGTCACCGTCGACGTGCGCCAGACCGACGACGAGGCCGAACTGATCCACTGGCTCTACGAGGCGGTCGACAAACGGATCCCCGTCATCCTGAATCCCGCGGCGTTCACCCACTACAGCTACGCGCTGAGGGATGCCGCCGCGCTCGTCACCAAGGCCGGCGTCACGCTGGTCGAGGTGCACCTCTCCAACCCGCATGCACGGGAAACCTTCCGGCACACCAGCGTGGTCAGCGCCGTCGCGACCGGGGTCATCGCCGGATTCGGCTTCGACTCGTACCGCCTCGCCCTCGACTTCATCACCCGCTCGGCCTGAGACCGAGAGCGCCACTCTCGTGGCGGGGCGCTCCCTTTGGCGCATCGCCCGGGGCCAACTAGACTCCTCTGAGGCCGTTTCGGCCGCGCACCTTCCTAATTGAACCAAGTGAACGGAACTTCTTTCCATGGCATCAACCGCCGATATCCGCAATGGCGTCGTCCTCAACATCGATGGCCAGCTCTGGGCAGTCACCGATTTCCAGCACGTCAAGCCGGGCAAGGGCGGTGCGTTCGTGCGCACCAAACTGAAGAACGTCGTCACCGGCAAGACCGTGGACCGCACCTTCAACGCCGGTGCCAAGATCGAGACCGAGAACGTCGACCGCCAGGACTTCCAGTACCTGTACGCGGATGGCGAGTCCTACGTCTTCATGGACATTTCCGACTTTGACCAGTTGCACGTTCCCGCCGTCGTCGTGGGCGACGCCGTGAACTTCATGCTGGAGAATCAGAACGTCACCATCGCGCTGCACAACGGCAACCCGCTCTATGTCGAGCTGCCGGCATCCGTCGTGCTCGAGATCACCTACACCGAGCCTGGCCTCCAGGGCGACCGGTCCACCGGCGGCACCAAGCCCGCCACCGTGGAGACCGGTTTCCAGATCCAGGTGCCGTTGTTCGTCGAGCAGGGCACCCGGGTCAAGGTCGACACCCGCACCGGTGACTATCTGGGCCGCGTCAACTAGTGAGCGCACGGACCAAAGCGCGCAAGCGCGCTCTCGACATTCTCTACGCCGCCGACGTGCGGCAGACGACCATCCCGGAGTCCCTCGCCCTCGAGGCCGAACGAGCCGCGAACGAACCCGCTCGGATGGCCTCCTGGTTGTACGCGCGCGACATCGTGGACGGGGTCGTCGAGCACCGCGAGGAGATCGACGAACTGATCGAGACGTATTCGCAGGGCTGGTCCCTGGCCAGGATGCCCGTCGTCGACCGGGCGATCCTGCGCATCGGCATCTGGGAGATTCTCTTCAACGATGCCGTGCCGCACGCGGTCGCCATCGATGAAGCGGTCGAGTCCGCCAAGATCCTGTCGACGGATGACTCCGCCGGCTTCGTCAACGGGCTGCTCGGCCGGATCGCCCAGACCGCTCCATCCGCGTAGTGCTCCAAGGGGGACCACGATGACCACCGACCCGACCGACCAGTCGCAGGGTAACGCCGATCAGCCCGGGGCCGGCCAGCCGTACCTCCAGCCGTATGGTGGCCAACCGTACCTCCAGGCGCCGAGGACCAACACCCTGGCGATCGTCTCGCTCGTGTCGTCGTTCTTCGTGTCCCTCGTTGCGGTGATCACCGGCCACATCGCGCTCGGCCAGATCAAACAGCGCGGAGAAGCCGGTCGCGGTCTGGCTCTGGCCGGCCTGATCATCGGTTACGTCGGCATCGCTGCCACCGCTCTGTTCGTCGTACTCGCCATTGCCTTCGCGGCGACCTTCGGCGCCATCATCACGGCGATCGCCGCCGGTTCCGACGGGATACAGTTCCCGCCGACCCCCGGCACGGCCACCGAGGCGCCCTTGGGCGAGGGGCGTCAGGGCGCCGCCGATTTCGATGCCGGCTACTTGTTCGTCGGCGCCGGACCGACCACCGTCGACGTCTACTTCGACCCGATGTGCCCGTACTGCAAGCAGTTCGAGGACGCCAACGGTGTCCAGCTCGGCGCGGCCGTCGACAACGGTGACATCACCCTCCGGCTGCACGCGCTCACCTTCCTCGACCAGGCGTCGCAGGGCACCGCGTACTCCTCGCGGGCCGCCGCCGCGCTCACCTGCCAGGCCGTCCTCCGTCCTGAATCCACCCTCGACTACCTGGCACTTCTCTACGCGCACCAGCCCGCGGAGAACACACCGGGACTCTCCGACGACGAGCTCGTCGCCCTTCAGGGCGCGGACCCCGAGTTCGCTGACTGTGTGGCGAGCGGCCGTTACCAGGGCTGGTCGCAGGACAATACGAAGACGGCCCTGAACGGACCGATTCCCGGCGCGGAGATCGACTCGATCCAGGGCACCCCGACGGTTCTCGTCAACGGTGCCCAGTACCGGGGACCCATCGACGACCCGCGGGAGCTCGCGGCTTTCATCACCGCCCAGCAGTAGCCTCCGGCCGCGATCGCCGCCGAGCGAGGCGGTGGTCGAGCCTGCGGTGGTCGAGCCTGTCGAGACCAGGGTCGGTGGTCGAGCCTGCGGTGGTCGAGCCTGCCGAGACCAGGGTCGGTGGTCGAGCCTGCGGTGGTCGAGCCTGCGGTGGTCGAGCCTGTCGAGACCAGGGTCGCGAGCGCGCGGCCGGTGCGGTTCGGGCGCGATTTCGGTTGGCCGGTGCCGGCGCTGCCGCGGTTCGTACCAGGCGCGGGCCTTGACACGGGGCTTGCCGCGCACAACTCGGGTCTTCCACCCGGAGGTGTCGATGTGGTGGTGGGGGAGCCAAAGACATGACCCCGAATTCGACGAATTCCTCAACCACCCCTGGGAGAGGATGATTCGGGAAAGCGGTTCTCTGCGGAGCGTCGTCACGCCACATGTTCGGTGTGGCGTTTTTTCTATGCAGTTTTTGGAGTATCTAATGTCCGCACGATCCTGGCTCACCGCTTCAGCTTTCACGGTGGCCGCTGTTACCCTTGCCGGTTGCGCGCAGCTTGCTCCGGAGCCAACCGATGCGGCGGTGGCGGAGTCGGCGCACTGGTCGTATGACGGGGAAAACGGCCCGGCGTCGTGGGGGGCGGTGGACTCCAGCTTCGCGGCGTGTGCAGCGGGAACCAAGCAGTCCCCAATCGACCTGCCGCTGACCGTTCCCGTGACGTCGACCAGTATCGATCTGGCCGTTCAGGATGTGGACGGTGACGTTTTCGATACCGGGCATGCCGTCGAGGTCGAGACCGATGGCGAGGGGGAGACTCTCACGTTCGCCGGCGATGAGTACAGCCTGCAGCAGATGCATGCTCACGTGCCGTCTGAGCACACCGTCGCGGGCCGGCCTGCCGCGGCTGAACTGCATCTTGTGCACACGGATGTTGCCGGCAACCTGCTTGTGCTGGGCATCCTCGTATCCGAAGGGGAGGCATCCGAGGCGTTGGTGCCGTTCATCGAAGCGGCGACCCACGTGGCCGACAAAGACCAGGTGGCACTTGATGTTGCTGCCGTCCTGCCTGCATCGCTGGAGAATTACGAGTACTCGGGCAGCCTGACCACCCC
The DNA here is from genome assembly GCF_030063195.1 of Cryobacterium sp. PH31-AA6. GTDB lineage: Bacteria > Actinomycetota > Actinomycetes > Actinomycetales > Microbacteriaceae > Cryobacterium. The sequence continues at coordinate 488 of NZ_JASISS010000039.1, read as the reverse complement.
GCCGTGCACGGAGGGTGTGCAGTGGGTGGTGATGAGTACAACGATTACGATGTCTGCGGAGCAGATCCGCACGCTCGAGGACGTGCACAGTGATAACGCCCGGCCGACGCAGCCGCTCGGGGGCCGCACGGTGGTGGGCGGGACCGGGGAAGTCTTCCAGATCGCGGGGTAGGCGGCGGAGCGCGAGCGGGGAACGGTGTCGCAGTGCACTGTCAGGCTTCGCTGAGCGCTGTAATACGTCCGACGCATGACCTCGGTGCCGCCCGCGGTCGCGCCCTGCCAAAACGGGCGCGGCGTCAGCGGGCGAGGCCGGCGCCCTCTCCCGCCGGTGGTCGAGCCTGTCGAGACCACTGGATAAATATTCGAGAAACTTGTCCACAAGACAAGACAAACTCTCACATCTGTGTTCCATTCTTGCTAAAATCATGTTATGACCACCCCGGCAGACCAGCTCAGACAAGCGGCAGACGCCGTCGCCCGTCTGGGCT
>NZ_JASISS010000038.1 GCF_030063195.1 Cryobacterium sp. PH31-AA6 | reverse complement strand
TCGCACCAGAGGGAATCGAACGCCAGAAGCTCAAGTACGAACACCAGCGCTACGACGTCGAAACCCATGCGCGCCTCAGAAGCGATCCAACACCCGAGATCGAACTCTTCAAGACCCACTGAGGGTTCCCTTGTGACACGCGACGTGCCCCACCCTGGGATGGCGACTTTCGCGCTCGACCTGCGTCGCTGACCGTCCGGCTTGCGGGCGAATCATTCAGACACGCGTTCAGCGGAACGGTTGATCGGTAGCCACGCGCAGCTACGACGGCGGGAGCCGGGTGAAAAGGATGAAGTACAGCCAAACTGCCGCGAGAATGGTGCCGGCAGCTGCCCCGACAAGGGCTCGTCGCCACCAAGGGCGCACCCACGGTACCGCCACTATGGCGGCGAACAGGAGCACCCAGCTGACGGCCGCGGCGATGATCGCGATCGGTGCTGACGGCGACAGGAATCCTCCGGGGTCCCCCAGGCATTCGACAATTCCACAACGGTCGAGACGGGCGTAGGCGACGAGAATGAAACCGAGAGCGACGGCTAGCGGGATTGTCCAGACTAGATTTAGCGCGATCAGCTTGGATTTAATGGGCGGGCGTTTTTCAACCATTCTTGACCGTCACCTTGCCGGACATTGCGAAGCAGCCGCTGTCGACAACTGCATTCAGGGTCGCGGTTCCGTTGATGGTTACACGGCCCGGCGTCTTCAGCACAAGCGAGACGAGGTCGTCGGTGTTGGTGTTTGCGGAGAATTTGATGCTGTTGGCCGACGAGCAGGCGCTAGCCCCCGGCACTACTATGCTGACCAGGTGCGCGGCTCCGTCGGCAGAAACGAAGCGCGCTCCATTAACTGTCTCGAAGGAATCCGCGTAGACCGTGAGGTCTCCCTTCAGGTCCACGGTCATTCCTTGCAGCTTGATCGCCGCACAGTTCGTTGCCGACTTCCGCCCGTCTATCAGAGTGTTGCCCGGCACTGTTGTGCGGATGCCATTCACGCTTGAGTTCCAGGATGCCATGGTGCATCCAGGGGTTGATGTAAGAGCCGGTGACCAGGACGGGGCAGAGTTTGCGCGCGCGGTAGAGTTCATCCAATTCGCCCATGTAGTCGGAGCGAACCCAGGCCATTCGCTGGCGTCGTAGGTTGCGACCTCGCGAGATGGGATCGAGACGGCGGCGGCGGTGGCGTTCTCAGCGATTAGTCCGCCCACGATTCCAGCCGACTTCAGGTAGGAAGCCGTCTTTCCATCGATGCTGATGAAGGCTCCCGTGGCGGTGATGTCCCCGGCGACTCGCGCGGTCGACTGCATCTTCACATCGCCACCAGCAATAACTGCTCCGCCAACCTTTGCCAGTGAGTCCATCGACACAGTTCCGCCGGCGATCACCTTCCCGTCGATCGTGCAGTTGTTGGTCAAGTACACCTTCCCCGTTGCGGTGAGAGCTCCGGCGATGTGGACATCAGAATTGCAGTTGACGTCTCCATCGATCGAGACGTCTCCCTTTGCGATGTTGAGTTGATTTGTCAGTGTCGTAGTGGAGTGGGACGTGACGGCCGCATGGCTTGGCTCGACGGCGGTGTTTGCGATTCCGAACCCTTGTCCGCCCTTGTCGTCAGTTACAACGAGCGAGGCACGATACTTGCCCGGCTCGGTGAATGTGTGGGTGACCCGCTGTCCGTCGATGCTTTCACCATCGCCAAAGTCCCAGGTGTACGCGGTGACCCTTCCGTCAGAGTCGGTCGATCTGCTGGCATCGAATGTGAATGTGTCTCCGCTCCCGGTGACGGTGATGGCGGCGGACGGCAATTTGTTGATCGGTTGCTCGTCGTAAGCGTCGAGCGTCACAGGTTCGCCGTTCTCTGCGACATCAAGGCCGTACAGCTCGACTGTCCATTCGCCAGGCTCTGGGTCGGTGACCTGGTAATACTCCGACGTCGGGCCCGTGCCATGATCGGCGCCGTGTGGGGCGTCCCTCGAATAGACGACTCCGGATGGTGAGATAAGAGTGGTTTTGACGTCGCTTCCGGGCCATCCGACGTTTACCGTGAAATCCTTGCCCTGGACCGTGAATTTCTTGGATATGGTCTGTTGCGGGAGGATCGCGATCGTCGGATCTACGATTCCGAGTTGGTCGTCAATGCGGTCGGCGATGAGCTGGTGACCCAACTTGTTTGGATGATACGACTCGCTGTCTGCGGCCCAAATGGCGCCCTTGACGCCGTTCATGGCCTCTTCGTCGGTGCACATTTCGTGCCCTGCGTTCGATGTTGCAGTGTTCACGTGTTCGAATCCGGCCATCCGCGCCGCCGTCCCTATGGCGGCGTCCGCACGATCAACGCCTGCGTTCATCCACATCTGGTCGGAGGAGCGGAAGATCCAGCCGCAGCTTTTACGGGCACCTTTCTCAGGGAAAAAGTGCGGATACGAAACGACGACTACCCGGGCGTAAGGGGCTTTCGCCCGGATGAGTCGATACAGGTCGACTAGATCCTGGTGAATCGTTCCGGATTCGAGGGACGTGAGCTGGTCCTCGAGATCAGTGCCGAGTTTGTCCTCGCACGAGTCAAAGGTAAAGGTCGATAGCTTGACGCACTCTGCCACGAAGTCGCTGAAGCCGAGGTCATTGCCGACGATGCCGACCGTGACAAGGCGGGTTGTCGGATCCAGTCCGCTGATCTGTGACGACCCGTCATTCCAAGGCGGTCCCGTCGGATCGCTGTCCTGCAACATATCTGCGATCTTCGCGCCGGAGCAAGCCCTGAAGTCAAGAGTTAGCTGGACTACTTGCGAGCTGACCAGGAGTCCGGGGTAGGCCGACTCAGATCGATGACATTGATTTACACCCTCGATGTCGGTGCCGGTGATGTAATCCTTTGTACCTTCACCACTCTGATAGGAATCGCCGAGTGCCACGTATTTGTTGACAAGAGCTCCTCCGGTACGGACCGCGAAAACGTATCGTCCCGGAACTGTGCTGCCTAACTTCCCGTGAGTAAGTCCGTTCTCAGCGGTGTCGAGGAATGCACCCGGTCTACCTGATCCCGAGAACTCGGTGACGCTGCCTGGCTGCCCTGTCCCGCTGGTGAAACCGGCTCTTGCAGATACGCCCCCAAACCCATTAGATCCGCCGCTCGCGTCGCCCGTCTCCCAGCTGATTCTGTCGTAGTTGAAAACGATGTCGAAGGCCCCAGCCCCCTTGTCGCTGCGCGACACCAGCAAGAGCTGGAAGGAGTTCAGCTTGTCAAAATGGTTACTGAAGTAACCGACATTCACCCAATTGACGCAAAATGCAGCGTGACCCTCGTAGATGGTTTCGCCGTACCCGTACTGGACAGGCGTCGACCCGCTGCCGCCAGTGTCAACGTCGGCGAAGAACGGTGCGATGATCGGCATGCTCGCATCGGCCAACCCAAAAGGCGTATAGGTGCTCATCGGGGACCCGAAGGAAACGTTTCCATTGTTGTTCACGTAAAGACTCGAGTAGGTTTCGCCGTAGAAGTCGACTGAGAACGGCAGCCCTATCAGCGACGTGGAGTTATCGTCGTTCCGGGGAAGTGTGTTCGCCGCGCACTCGGCCGCAGCAACTATCGAGTCGTCGGCCGCCTGAGCGGGCGGCGACAGCGCAGAACTCGCCAATATCGCGCCGAGCACTGTACCAACAACGAGGGCCCTTCTTCGGCCTAACCACATTCCCCGACTTGCATGCATCATTGCGTCTTCCCCCCGAACGATTGGTGAGAGCATATCGAGGTGGCTGTCGCATGCAGTACCCCCAGAACGCGGTGGGACACCAGGCGGCGTCCACTGAACGGTCGGTATTTCTTGACGCGTGCTTGCTGGTGACGGAATCCCGATAGCCCCAAAAACAACCAACTTGGGTTCGCGAGCGATTCGAATGACGCCCATCGATTGAATGACCACCCTTCGACGCGGGCCGCGCGTCTGAACCAACAATTCGAACAAGGCGAACTAGCCAGCCGGCGGGACGGCGGGCGGGGAGCCCCGCCCAGAGAGTACAGGTAGTCGACCCTCCTCGACTGCCTGACTTCAAGTCAGTTATGTCCCGTAGAGGGTTCGGCTTACGGGCGGCCGAACCGGTCGAAACGTGGCCTTGAGCGCCCTCTCGCGAGGGCGGAAAGTACCGTCCGCTGATCGTCCGGCTTGCGGGCGCTGCTGACGTCTTCTGAGTTGGCGTCGTGGAAGGATGACCGCATGGAGAATTCACAGCTCAGCGGGTTGAGCGTTTTCGCTTCTGGCGTGTGGCCGGTCGAAATCTCGGCTGGTAAACGCATCAACGCAGTTCACCGGGTGCCGGTAAGGGCGTCGGTTGACGTTGCTACCGGCGAGGTACGGTTTCACGTCGACTCGGAGGGTATCGATATCCTTCGACGCGACTCCGACCAACGCTGAGCGCAATCCTTGGTCGGTCTCCGGTTGTCACCGCGAAACGTTGCGCCGTCCGACCTTCCCCTACTGGACCGGTCGGCGCCATACGGGGTTCGAAATCAATTCCCGTGGAGAGATAGGAGGCCTCCGTGGTCTCTGGGGCACTACCAGAGGTCGCTGCTATCGTCGGCGTCATGGACGAGCGATCTGACCAGAACGCCAATTTTTTGGACCAAGTATTGACTGCGGAGATCGTCCACGATGGATTACCCGTGGTCGCTTTCGAAAACCGGGAAGCGCTTCGCGGCTGGCTCCAACGGGAACACGCTCGTTCATCCGGGATCTGGGTTCAGCTCGCACGATCTGGTGCACCACTTCGCAGCATCAGCTTTCATGACCTCCTGGAGGAAGGTCTGTGCTTTGGCTGGAGCGAGTCAATGCGACACCGGGGCGACACACAGACGTTTCTCCAGAAGTTCACGCCACGCCGAACCCGGGGAACCAAATCGGAACGCAACAAGCGGCTGTTTGAAATGCTCAAGGCTCAAGGATTGATGACGACAGCGGGCGAAGCCGCAATGGGAAATGCTCTCCGCTGAGGGCCGCTTATCGTTCCCTTGCGGTCCCTGGTCTTGATCAGCAACCGCTCCCCCGTTTCGCGCAAGACCCGTGCCGGGAAACGTCCGACTATCGAACGCTGTGGGCTGGGCTTCAGTGTGGTTGGGTCCCGGTTGTTCGGGATTGGCGCCATTCGATGAGAGCTAGCGCTCCAGCCGTCGCAACGGCCACGACGACAGCGAGTCCGGCAACGCCGATCAGACCCGGCGGGTTCCCTACGGCCAGGGTTGCGAGGAATGTGGACACGCCTGCAACTGCAACTCGCCCAAACCGGCTTGTGCGCACCAGGCGAGCGGGGACGAATCCGATGGCTGAGCCCACGAGGCCGATTCCGCTGGCCAGAGCAAGGCCAAAGGCCAGAAACGACGCGTCGTCGCCCGATGCGATCACCACAACGATGACGTAAAGGTCGGCGGCGACGACTCCCGCTGCGGTCACAGGGATCATGCTCATCCAAGCTGGGCGGTTCATGCCAGTAGCCGACGGTATTTCGCCGGCGCCAACACCATCGAACACCCGCTGAGGGCCAACACGACAAGTACAACCATGCGGTGAGTCTCGCAGGTCTCTCCCCTGCAGACGTTGGAATCGCTCCAGCGATCCGTAAGGGGTCCGGCTTCCGTGGTTAGCGCTGCCGGACTTCGTACACCGCGCCGTCCGGCGTGCGCATGAGAGTTTCGGCATCGACGAGGTACCGGCGAAGAGTCACGACATCGTCGGCAACCAGCGCGAGGCGGTCGCCAAGCTCGCGTTCCGTCATCCTTTGCCCTGCCGGGAGCGCCCCGGCGACCCACTCAAGCAGTTCGTGGCGAAGTGACGGTTTCGCGGGGTACTGCTCGATTCGCCCATTCCGAATGAAGCGATCGATGCCTTCACGACGCACCTCAGGTTCAATCGCCAACAGTTCGTTGAACACGGCGGTGACGGCGTTCCCCTCTTGATCAAGGAGGCCGGCATCACGCAGAGCGGTGACGGCCTTTGCACGTTTGACGTCCGACAGGTCTGCAGAAGAGTCGAGGACCGTGGCAGCCCAGACAGCTCGGCGGTCAGGATTAGCGAGTGCTGCGATGATCCGGCGCCATTCATTCGTCATGCGCCAATTGTGTTGCCCGGCATCACACGGCACAAATCAGCCGTTGCCGGGTCATTGCTCGAATTGCGGTTTGGCTACCGGCAACTGGATACTTACCGGATGGAGACGAAGATCCGCACAGCGACGGAACTAGATTTGGCGGCTTTCAGGTACGTAGGGTTCGCAACATGGCCCTCCACATACGAGCCCGTCGCTGGCGCTGAATACGTCGTCGAGAATCTAGACACGTGGTGGAGTCGCGAAGCCCTCCTCCCATCGATCGCGGCCAACGACTGTCTTGTGGCGACTCACCGAAACGACATTGTGGGAGTGAGCGAAGTGGGTGTGCTTGGCGACGACCTCGTCATGTGGAAGCTCTACGTCCTTCCGCAATGGCAAGGCCAAGGCGTCGGCAAGCAACTTCTTCAAGCCGTCGTCCGACTTGCGGAAGAACGAAACCGACCACTCGTCACGGAATACGTCGCCGCAAATACTCCGGCCGGCACCTTTTATGCATCGCAGGGGTTCGAAGCGGAATCGGTGCCATCTAATCCGCTGGATTCAATCTGGATGCGTCTTCGGGCGAGTTAGCGGTCACAGTGCGTTAGACGTTCGGCTTCTGACGGTCACAAAACTTCAGCCTGCGGAATGTCCCACAGCTTGTGGGACATTTGTCCAACGGCTTGTTGGACAATTGCGCGAGGGCTCGACAGACACGCCGACAGTACGTTCCCGCTGACCGTTCCTGTAACGGGCCATCGGCCAAGGGATTGGCCGTTGCCAGGGGCGAGTGCGGTTCATCCTTCTCCCGAATTCACTTCAAAAGCGCAACCGTATTCGGATAGGATTTAGTCCTACCGACACCGACACCGACACTGGGAGCGACCATGCGCACGACACGGCAACTGAGCATCACCCTTCCGAACGAGATGGCCGACGCCTTGCGCCAGCGAGTGAGTTCAGGTGCGTACGCAAGTGAGAGCGAAGTCATCCGAGACGGATTGCGCACCTTGTTCGCACGAGACCAGGTGCTCGAATCCTGGCTTCGCGAGGAGGTTGTCAGCGCCTATGACGCGCTCGTGGCTGATCCCTCCGCCGTGGTCAGCGCCGATGACGTGCGTGCGCGGCTTTCAGCGAAGCACGCCGACCAGCAGTGACCCACTATCGGGTCGTATTCCGGCGCGAAGCACTGCAACAACTCGAGGACCTCTACGACTTCATCGCCGACGCCGGCTCTCCCGCCAACGCTGCGGGCTTCGCTGAATCGATTGTCACTTTCTGCGAAGCCCTGTCCGATTTCCCCTATCGCGGTGTGGCGCGGGAAGACCTCCGCCCAGGGTTGCGGACGATTGGCTTTCGGAAACGGGTCGTGATCGCCTTTGTTGTCCTAGAGGAGACCGTGGCCATCATCGGCGTTTTCTACGGCGGTCGCGACCACGAGCAGATTCTCCTCGACAGCAACGAGCGCGCAGATCCGCCCGTTTGAGGTTCCCAAATGCCACTCCCCCGAGACTTCGGAACTTCAGCGAATTGGCGCCGGATGTGCGTCCGTGAAGGCCCGACGGGCTGACCGTCACCCTCACCTCGCGGGACCGGATTGCGGTCAGGGAAAGTGGAGGACGGGATGGCCGCGGCGCGTCGCCGCTAAGATTCGCCACAGGGGGTGCTCTATGGGCAGAATCGCAACGGTGTGCGGCGCGGCGGGGGTGCTGGTGCTCCTGGCCGGCTGCACGGCAGGGGTCGGCGGCGCCGGGCCCTCCGCTCCGACGCCGGGTTCGTCGCACGTTGACACAGCAACGGACCGGTCGGCGCCCACGGCACCGATCGGCACCATCGGCAGCGGAACATTCACCTCCGACGACGGCGTGACGGGCACGGTGCGCTTCGACTCCGACGGTCAGCTCCTCAAGCTGTCGCTGCACGATCTGGTTCTGCCCACGCAGACCCAGGTGGATGCGATGGCGGCAGTTCGGCCGCTCCCCGCCGGGCGGACCTGCTTCGACAGCGGCCCGCGCATGAGCTTCGGCCCCGCCGGGGCCGGCACCAGCGCCCAGGAGGGGCAAGAGCTGCGCTTCGTCGGGGGCGACCCCACCGGCATTGATCAGGTCATTCTCACGACACCGTACGGCTTGGCCGTCGACGGGGATTGCCTGGCCACCATCGTTGCCCGTGCCGACATCAAGTGGACGTTCGCGCCGCTGCGTCCCGACCTCCGCGCCACCGATTCCGGCGAAACCGGTGGTGCTCGCGGCATCGTCGAGACGCGCGACGGCGCATCCGTTGCGTATGTCGTCGCTCCGGGCGATCTCATCGAGGAAGTCGCCGCCCGGTTGCGCATCACGGTCGACGACATCGGCTACCTCAACACGGTTCGGCTGCCCGAACCCCAACAGGCCATCCTGCACGACGGCGAGCGGCTCAACCTCCTCGTCGCCAACCGCTGAGCCGCAACTCGTCCGCCCCGCTTGTCGGATGCGGGCGGCGTCGAGGTGCCACTTGGTGCCCTCTCGGTGCGGCGCTTTGCCGGCGCTCAGGCGGCTTCTTCTGGCAGGTCGGGCAGGGCGATCGACAAAGAAGACGCCTCTGCCCCGACGCGGGTTCCCAACTGGCACCCGGAGTGAGTGCCGCATTGTTCTATTAGTCTGTAGAACATGTTGTTTCGGGTGGATCATGCGTCCACGGTTTCGCTTGCGGAGCAGATCGCTGTTCAAGTACGCGCTGCGATCCTCAATGATGAGCTCAAGCCCGGCGAGCGTCTTCCGCCCGCGCGCGAGTTGGCCACTGCGTTGAGGGTCAATATGCACACCGTTCTCCGCGCCTACGGCGAGCTACGCGATGAACGGATCATCGAGATGCGCCAAGGCCGTGGAGCCTGGGTCCGCCAGGACATCGAACCCGGTTTCGTGCGGTTGACCGAACTCGCCGAACAGTTCCTCACTGAAGCACGGAAACTGGGACTGTCCCAGCCGGAGATCCGTCGACTGATTGAAGGAATCTAGCTATGGATGCACGCAGTTCCGACCGGGCACGCGCGCGTGACGTCATCGCTGCGGTCACGCTCTGGGTGCCTCTCGCCGTGGTCGTCACGACCTGGCTTCTCTGGCGCGAGATGCTTCCGACCGAACTGCCACGGCAGTGGAACAGCGATGGGGTCAGTTCGACCTGGCCGACGGGGTTCGCGATCGTTCTCTTTGCCGTGGTGTGCTTCGCTTCGGCCTTCATCGCGACCTTCGCGCTCCGTCACCGCGCGGCCGCCGGTCGCCGCAAAACATTCCTGTGGAGCGGGTTCGTGGCCGGCCTCGCGTGCGGATCCTGGCTAATGGTTGCCGGATCAATAATCACCTCGGGAACCAGCACCGAACCGCACGTCGGTGCGTGGCCCCTCCTTCTCATGGCGTTGATGGGGTACGGCCTCATCCCCTTCCTGATCGCGCATCGGTGGGTGAACGCTGAACCAGAGCAGCCCCCAGTGGAGGTCGTGCTTGCGCCGACAGAGACCGGTGCCTGGATCACAACCGTCTCGGTCCCCGTGTTCGCGATCGTGAGCCTAACGATGCTCGCCGCCGCAGTGACCATGCTCTTTTTCTCGGCCCGTGACGACGTGGCTGGAGCAGACATCCTTGGTGCGGTGGTCTTATTCGCTCTGGTTGTCCCCATGCTGGCGTTCGCACGACTTCGAATCAGCGTGGACTGGCGCGGGCTGAAAGTCGTCACCTGGATGCTGGGCATCACACTGAAAACAATCCCACTCAACGAGATCGAGTCCGTGCACACCGACGCCCTGGAACCCATGCAATGGGGCGGCTGGGGCTACCGATTCATGCCCGGCCGGTCGGCGATCATTCTTCGAACGGGACCTGGCGTCGTTGTCAACCTCACCAACGGCGGGCAGTTCGCGCTCTCCCTCAACTCCCCCGAGACTCCCGCAGCGCTCCTGACAACACTTAGCGCGCCCGCAGAGTAACTGCGCCCGCCCAAGGTTGTAATCGGACACGCGTGTCAGGGCCGGCTCAAAGCCGGGGCGGTGTAGCAAGCTGGCCTCATGGGCGACAAGGCGATCTATGTGGAGATCGAGATCAAAGCCAACGCCGACCGAGTATGGCAACTCACACAAGACCCAGCTCAGCATCCGCGCTGGGATCTCCGATTCAGCAGCATCACACCCGTCGCCGAACTGCCGACCGGGGGCAACCGTTTCGTCTACCAGCGGCGCACGCTCCTCCACACGATCACGGGAACGGGTACCTCTCTGGGAGAGCGACAACGACCAGACGGAACACGCACCTCGGCGCTTCGGTTTACGACCAGCGACAGGGTGTCGCCGCTCCGGGCAGGTCGGGGCTACTGGCGTTACCTTCCCACGGCAACCGGGACGACCTTCATCACCGGCTTCAACTATGAGCCCGGTTGGGGTCGATTGGTCGACAGGGTAGTCATGCGCCGCCTCATCGGTTGGATAACGGCGTGGAGCTTTGACCGTCTACGGATCTGGGCTGAAACGGGCACCCCACCGGAGCGGTGGCCCCTGGCATCCGTGCTTGCGTTCTGGCGACCGACCCGGCCCAAAGCCTCCCGATGCCGGCGAACCCCGAGGAATGGAAACGCAATGACTCAGGCCCCCGTGACTCTGCACACCTTGGAGGCCCCGTGACGTCGATATTTCAGCACGCACTGGGTGCTGACTTCGACCGTTTGCACCCCATGTTGCAGCGTCGTTTCGGGGTCGGACTCGATGCCGGCTACGGGTGCATCGGTCGCGGGACGATGGCGCACATCAGGCGCGGACCCTGGTGGACGATACCGTTCCTGCGCATCGGGAGGATCCGTAACATCCTCATCCCCGATCTGGGCACGAATGTGCCGTTCACCGTCGAGAACTATCCATACCGTGACCCCTTCGGCCGGGAAACCATCACGTTCGTGCGCGAATACCGGGTCCGCCGCAGGCCAAGCCGGTTCGATGCGACCATGATCCTGTGTGACGGCAAGATACTCGATTACTTGGGCACTCATCAGCATCTGGCTGTCGACCTGGACCTGTCGGTCGAACGGGACGGATCACTTCGCTTGCGCTCTGATGCCCAGCGCTTCTACGAGGGTCCCCTCGCGTTTCGATTTCCTATGCTCTTCAGTGGCCGCGCCGATCTGCACGAGTCGTTCGATGACGCTGAGAACGTCTATCGAATTCGACTCGAGGTGCGAAACGATATCTTCGGGTTCCTCTTTGGCTACGAAGGCGAATTCACGTGCGACTTCGTCCCAGCATCCGACGCACCGGACCGGCTCAAGCCGCGCCGCCATGAACGGCGCGTTTAGGCAAACTTCTGCTTACCTGGAATTCCGCGGCCATGTTCAAACTCCGCCGTAAGGGGTTCGTCTTGCGAGCTGCTTCGGACTGGCCAAGCAATCGACGGCGTATTGCCCCGAACGACCACGCGGTCGTAGGCTCGCGCTAAGTAGGGCACTCAGGTGTCCGCGAATCGAGGGGTGGTCGACATGGAATTCAGTGCTCTTTTTTGGTGGAACTTCTGGGTGGTAGTCCAGGTTCTCGTTGTGGTTGGGGTCGCCGTGGCTCTGGGGCTTTTCATCCGCTGGGGACGGCGCAAGAGCGCCATTCTTGCGGCGAGCCAACCCACGGACGGTCACAGGCCCGCTGCCGGTAAGTAGGGAGTGCAAGTCCCCGCAGGGGGTTCCCAATTGGGACCAGACGAGAGCACCACGCCACTCCCCCGTTTCGCGCAAACCGCGTTCCAGGAGTCGTCCGACTTGCGGGCATGCGATGTGATCGAATTCCGACCTCGTGGCTCTTACCAATGCGCGAAATCACGCAGCGTCATCGGTGAGGGGTGCTGTCCACAGATAGTCTCGCAAGATGGTGACGAAAAGTCGGACGATACATGTTCGTGATGTTTTGGCTGCGGGGACAGTCTACGTCCCATTCCTCGTCTTGATGGCGACCTGGGCATTGTGGGCAAATAGGCTTCCGGCGAACGTTACGCTTCGCAACGATCTGAGCAGCCTCAACGCTGCTGTCCTTCCAATGTGGCTTATCGCCGTTGGACTCGGCATCGTCCTCCTCGGGGTCAGCTTCGCTGCTGTGACTTTGGTGCCGGAGGGCCCTAACGACGCACAAAGTCGGCGAGTTCCTCTGTTTTGGTGTGGCGCGGTCGCTGGAGCCGCATGCACGATATGGATTTCTCAGTCGTGGGCGGCAATGAGTCCAGACCTCTCGGGTCCCTCTCGCTTCAACGCGATTGCCGGCTTTGCGACCATCGCATCAGGGCTCTACGGACTGCTCCCACTCTTCATCGCAAGCCGTCCGTCGCGCGGGCCTCACGACTCTGAACAGACGGCAGAGGGCCAACCGTCAGAAAGCGCTTCTTGAGGGCGTGCTACAGGCGAAGGTCGAAATCCTATTTCGTACGCAAGCCGTTCGGCTAGCGGCCACGACGTCGCACTTGGACGCCCGGATCAGTGAGGTCTGCGAATTCACCGGTGCGCTGGTGGCGAGGTCAGACTCGAGTCGTCTTCTGTTTGTCTTCTGCTGGGCTTTTTTGCTCGGGAATCACGAGGTAGCCGGAGCCGTCCCTGGCTGACAAGGATCGCGACGACGACGATGATTCCGCCGAGGATTTGATTCCAGAGAATCGTTTCTCCGAGGACCAGAACGCCGAGGATCACGCCGCCGATCGGGGTGAGGTAGGTGACGGTGGAGGCGTTCGTGGCACCCCAGGCGTTGATGACGTTGGTGTACCAGATGTAGGCGATACCCGTTCCGATGCCACCGAGGACGATCACGCTTACGGCGATGCCGGGTGTGATCGAGATGGGGGTCATTCCGATGAATGGCGTGAGCAGCAGGATGAGGACCGCTCCTGCCCCGATCTGCGCTGCGGAGACGGTGACGGCGTCATACGGGTATCCGCGCAGAAACCGCCGGGTATAGGAGAAGCCGAGGCCGTAACACGTGGTTCCGCCCAGGCAGGCCAACTGAGCCCAGAAGAACATGTCGCCGGACGCGTCGGCGACGGCAGTCCAGGGGGCCGCGACGAGCAGGACTCCGCCGGCGGCCACAAACAGGCCGGCGGTCTTGATCCTGGTGAGTCGTTCGTCGGGGAGGATGGCCAGCGCGACGAGCATCGTGACAATGGGTGTGGTCGCGTTGTAGATGCTGGAGAGGCCAGAGGGCAGGTATTGCGCTGCCCACGAGAACAGCAGGAATGGGGCCACGCACATGATTGCGCCGATCGCCGTGAGGTGGCTCCAGACTCGCAGGCCGCGGGGCCAGCGCCGACGGGTGGCCAGCATGATGCCGGCGAGGACGAGCGCTCCGAAGAGTAGCCGCCCGAGCACGAGTTGCGCTGGGGAGAGTCCCTCCACGGCGACCTTGATGAATAGGAAACTCGCCCCCCAGACCGCGGCCGCCCCCAGGTATTGCGCTCCGAGGGCCAGACCCCGTCCATTCAGCGATGCAGATCCTGTGTTCATGCCCATGCTCATGCTCATGCTTCTCCGTTCGTCCCCGTCAGTCTCGGCTAGGCTCCGGGCATGAATCAAATGAATCTCACGCATCCCGGCATGTGCGAAATTGATCCATGTTGGTGACCTTGCGGCAGTTGGACGTCCTGGTCTCGGTGGTGGACGAAGGGGGTTTCGGGGCTGCGGCTGATTCCTTGCGGATGAGCCAGTCCGCCGTCTCGCACTCCCTGGCCGCACTGGAGTCAGTGACGGGGGCACCGCTCGTTGTTCGGGGGCCGGCAATCGCGACGACACCGCTGGGTGACGCGGTTCTCGCGCACGCCCGAAGCGTCCTTGCGAGCGTGCGGGCTCTCGAAGCAACCGTCGACCTCCACCGCCATGGTGCTGCGAGGGGCACCGTTCGCCTCGCGGCTGGTGTGACGGCGTCTCATCGCCTCGTCCCCGAACTCCTCAGCCGCTGGCGTGCGGAGTTGCCCGGGCTCGACGTGCGCCTGTTCGAGGGCAGTGACGATGAACTCCAGACCTGGCTCGACACGGGAGCGGTGGATGCCGCCGTGCTCACCGACCCCGACCCGATCCCTCACGGAGCCGTCGTCCTCGCTCGTGACGACTTCCGTGCCGTTCTCCGCGCCGACCACCCGCTCGCCGGCGAGACGCGCATCAGCCTCTGCGATCTCGCCGATGACCCGATGTTGGCCTCAGCCAGTGGCTGTGAGCCTCAGATCATGACGATGCACGCCATGGCAGGCTTTCCCTACGTCCCAGCACAAAGGGTTCACGAGACCACGACTCTGCTCGGCATGATCGAGGCCGGCCTGGGAGTGGCGATCATGCCCGCCCTGGCCCTCACCATGCTCACCGACAACCTGGTCATGGTCGAACTCGACCAACACCTCGAGCGCACCCTCGTCTTCACCGGCCCGCCAGGCCGCCCGTGGCACCCCAGCGTCGAACGCATGCGTGATGTTGCGGAGGCGGCCACGAGGCCAGGGTGAGCTCCACCGTGTCCGCAAACGCGCGTGTCCCGTATCGGGTTCCCTTGCGAACCTTGGGCGCCATCAGTAGCCGCTTCCCCGTTTCGCGCAAGACGCGTGCCGGCAGACGTCCGGCTTACGGTCACACTGTGTCATCGCCACCGCGATGTGCGCCGCCGTTCGGCTGGGCGAATTTCGAATACCGGGTATGCGGCCGCGACAGCTTCGAAGTCCGCGAGCGGGGCGTCCTTGTCGACCGGGATATGTGGCCGGCCCCCTGGTGCGCGCCGAAGGTAGTTCTTGATGATGAGCGCCCGGAGATTCACGTCGACCATGGTCAGAACGACGTCCCGCCTTCTGCCCGCACGAATGACGGCGTGGCCGTCTGCGGCGAGCACGTTGCGCACCCAGCGGGCGCCCTGGCCGAGCATTGAGACGACGTAGCGCCGACCGTCGACTTTGGCCGTCACGAGGGGAAGGGCGAGCCTGGTGCCGGACTTGGGGTTGACGGTGTCAAGGCGAATCAACCACCATCCCGTAAGGCCGGCCGCCGCGAGGCGGGCCATCGTGCGATTGGCTCGCATGGCGGATGCTCCGGGTCGGCCGCCCAGGTACATCTCCCGGTGGCGTTCATTGAATCCCATGACGTCAAGTATCCGCCGTGTCGACCAAGCCAATGTCGAGTGCCAGTCCGTCCGAGTCCGCGGGGTACTCGCGGTGGCGAGGCATCGATATCGGTTCGGCCCAATTGCGCGCGAGCAACCAGTAGGCGCCGGCTGGCACCAGAACCGTGAGCACCGGGACAAGTGCCGCCCACAGGGCCACGGAATCCTGGCGGTCCTCCAGACGCGGCATGGCGACAGCCGCGGCGACGAAGGCCAAGGTTGCGGTCGCAGTCAGCTCGCCGGCGCCGAGATTCACGCACTTGCGCCGCAGTGTTTCTCGCCATTTTGGGCAATGGTACGCATTCGAGCGTACCGGTTCGAGTTTTTTCGCAGCATGCTGTGTTCGATAAAACTCGTACAACGGATCTGAGGCCCCAATGAACATCATCGAGGAAGAATCACCTGCCTCCGCCCCCGGGCTCACAGACAACCGGCCGCAGCTGCCGATGCTGCTGGCGGCATCACTGGTTACCGCGGTCTTTGCGCTCTCGAATTCACCGACCCCGCTCTACGTGCGGTGGCAGGCGCAGCTCGGATTCTCGGACGGCACCCTGACGCTGATCTTTGCCGCGTACATTGCCGGACTGCTCTTGACCCTGCTGGTCGCCGGTCAACTGGCCGACCGGTTTGGACGCAAACCTGTGCTCATCCCCGGCCTAACGCTGGCGATTGCGGCGTGCACTCTGTTCGCTGTCGCCGACTCCGTCACGGTCCTGGTCCTTGCGCGGTTTCTGACCGGTATCTCCGTCGGCGTCATCGTCTCGGCCGGAATCGCCGCCGTGGTCGACGTGGGTGGACCCACTCGCCGGCGTCAAGCATCGCTGACCGCGTCGGTGGCCATGGTGCTGGGCGCCGGCCTCGGCCCGCTGCTCGGCGGGCTGTTCGCTCAGATTCTGGCAGCACCAATCGTGCCGCTCTTTCTGACCGAGCTGGTCATCTTGGTGGCCGCCCTCATCGTGGCCATCGCACTGCCCCTCAAACAGCACCATGTGCGCGCCAGCGAATCCGCCCGGGAGGGGCGCACCTGGCGGCTCCCCCGGGTTCCCCGTGAATACCGGATGCATGTGGGCCTCGGCATCGCCGTGTTCGCCCCGGGAATCACCGCAACGTCATTCGTGCTCTCACTCGGCCCCTCGTTGCTGTCAACGCTGCTGAACATCACCAGCCCACTTATCGCCGGCGGCATGGCCTGCGCGATGTTCCTGGCCGCGACCGGTGTTCAGTTGACGGTCGGTCGGCTGCGGGTGCGCACAATCTTCATGCTGGGCAGCGTCGTCACAATTGCCTCGATGCTTTCCCTGGCCGTGGCGGTCAACGCTTCACTGTCGGGGTTTCTGGTCGCTGCCGCGTTGCTGGCCGGCGCCGGGCAGGGGCTCGGTCAACTCGGCGGGCTCACCCTGATCGGTGCGCACATTCCAGGCCATCTGCGGGCCGAGGCGAACTCCGTGCTCAACATTGGCGGGTACATCCCGGCCGGGTTGATTCCGGTGGCGACCGGCTTTCTGGTGGACGCCATCGGTCTCGCCCGCGGGGCCTCCGGTTTCGCGATCATTCTGGTCGCGGCCGCTACGACCGCTCTCGTCTACGTTCACCGCCGGCTCGAGCGCGACTAGCGTGCGCGTGGGTCAGGGAGTCCAGGCGACGACGAGCTCGAGCAGACCGGGAAAGCGGGCGTTGAGGTCATCGGTGCGAACTCGGCTGCGACGCTCGAGCCCGTACTGGCGCTGGCGAATGAGCCCGGCCGCGCGCAGCGCCTTGAAGTGGTGGGTGAGCGATGACTTGGGCCGATCGAATCCAAACCAGCCACACGTGTGATCAAAGGACTCGGACTCCAGCAGCAGACGCTGGATGATCGTCAACCGAAGCGGTTCGGAGAGAGCACCAAAGACGGCCTCCAGCCGGATCGACTGGGTCGCCGGTTCGGGGAGAGGCTCAGGCAGAAAATCGGGCTCTCCGAAGACATCCGCTGGGAATGTGGCCGACACACGTGACATGGACGCAGCCTACCATCAGTACGATAAAACTCGAACAAATATCTGGCCTATTGAGAGGATGCGCGTTCTCGTCATTGTCGCTCACCCCCACCTCGCCGTGTCCCGGACGACGCCTGACTCGGAAGAACGCCTTCTCAGCCTTCTCTGGATGGTTAGAGCTGGCTCGTCATGACGCGGCCGAGGGCCGCGATACGTGGTTCATTTCGGCTGTAGTGCGTCCAGGGACCGATTCGGATACTGGTCACGAGTCCCGCGCGCTGGAGAACCGCCATGAACTGAGACGCCGTCGACTGCGACACATTTGCCCGCGCCTGGATGTGCTTCAGGCACACTCCGACTTCTTCCGCCGGCTGGTCTTGCGGCGGGAATGACTGCGGTTCTTTCAACCATCGCAGGATAGCCAGCCGCGTCGGGTGGCTCAGCGCTTTGAACGCCTGCACGACATCGTCTTCGGATAACACGTCCATGCAACTCAGCATATCGTAAATTTGCAATTTCCCGATGTTAGGATACTCTCTAAATCGCAAAACCACGATATGACGATAGGGGCGGGCATGAGTACACGAACTGCATTGGTGGCAGGAGCACGTGGCGTGATCGGGGGAAACCTCATCAATCACCTCCAGGAAGAGGGCGGCTGGAACATCATCGGACTGTCACGACGCGGCGGTGAAGACTCCGGCAGAGTCAGACATATCGCTGTCGACCTTCTCGACACGCAAGACACCACCGACAAACTCAGCGCCCTTTCGGACGTGACTCACGTGTTCTATGCGGCGTATCAGGATCGTCCGAGCTGGGCGGAACTTGTGCCGCCCAACCTCGCCATGCTCGTCAACACGATTGATGCGATCGAACCGGTCGCGACCGGACTCGAACACGTCAGCCTGATGCAGGGGTACAAGGTGTACGGTGCGCACCTGGGCCCGTTCTCCTCGCCGGCGAAGGAAACCGATCCGCCCCACATGCCGCCCGAATTCAACGTGGATCAGCAACAGTTCCTCGAATCCCGTCAGAACGGCAAGGCGTGGACCTGGTCCGCCTTGCGCCCCTCCGTTGTGTGCGGGATCGGGTTGGGCAACCCGATGAACCTGGCAATGGTGATCGCCATCTACGCCTCGATCAGTAAAGAACTCGGCATCCCGCTGCGCTTCCCCGGAAAGCCTGGCGCGTATAACAGTCTGATCGAAATGACCGACGCCGGAGTGCTCGCGAAGGCGACCGTGTGGGCGGCCACCAACCCCGACACGGTCAACCAGGCGTTCAACATCACGAACGGCGACATCTTCCGTTGGAGCAGCATGTGGCCGAAGATCGCAGCGTTCTTCGGCATCGAGGTGGCACCGCCTCTACCCATGTCCTTGACTGACATCATGGCCGACAAGAAGGACCTCTGGGATCGAATGGTCACCCGGCACGGACTCCAGACGACGCCCTACGCCGATGTCTCATCCTGGCCGTTCGGCGACTTCGTCTTCGCGTGGGATTACGACGTTCTCGCCGACGGGTCAAAGGCTCGGCGCGCGGGATTCCACGAATACGTCGAAACGGAGAGCATGTTCATGAAAATCTTCACCGATCTCCGAGACCAGCGCATCATTCCCTGACAGATTGTGCCCGTTGAGGGTTCCGCTACGGGCACCCTGTAAAGCCGAAAGCACCCTCGATCACGCTGTGGTGAGGAACTGAAATACCGCCCGATGATCGTCCCGCTACGGGTCTCTCAATCATGTTTCTGCGGTGCGCTGATTCATCCTGCGCCCGATGTCAGCACACCTGACAGAATTGGTGGATGGCCAGCTCGTTCTCCCTCGTCACACGCACGACTGCGCCGATAGAGGACCTTTTCGATATCTCTCTGAACATCGACCAGCACGTGGCCTCGATGGATCAATCGCGCGAGAGTGCGATCGGAGGCATCACCGACGGGTCGATCACTCTCGGTGAGTCCGTGACTTGGCGCGCAAGGCACTTCGGGGTCTGGTTTACGATGACATCACAGATCACCAGCCTTGAGCGACCGGTGCGTTTCGTTGACGAACAAGTCCGAGGACCGTTCCGTTCGTTCCACCACGAGCACTCCTTCACTCGGGAAGGCAAGACCAGCGTCATGGTTGACTCGCTGACGATCGGCTCTCCGGTCTTCGGGAAGTTGGCTGAACGCGTCGTACTCGTTCCCTACCTTCGCAGGCTCATTCGCCAGCGTAATCACCGCCTCCTCACCGCACTGAATGCCGCACCCGGCACTGAACCGCAGTCATCCATATGGCCGGTCGACGAGGCGAGCGCACTCCATCGCTCCGAAACAACAGCACTCATAGGGCGAGGAGGCGAGACCTGGGAGCGCGCCTCTCGCGATGTTCTCCGATGGAAGGTGAAGACCCGCAGCGGCTTCACCGTCGATGTCCCGCAACGCGTATCGCCAGACACGAGGTTGATGATCACGGCTCGGGTCTTCGGCATCATGATCCGAGAGCCCGTCCAGGTGGCGACCGTCATCGAGACCGCATCGCGGGTCGGATTCTCCTATCGAACGCTTCCGGGGCATCCTGTCAGCGGGGAGGAAGCATTCATCGTGCACCGAGACGGCGACGACGTGTTCCTCACCATCCGATCACTCACGGCACCGGCATCTAAGCAACCTTGGCGGGCTCTCTACCCGTTCCTTCGAATCGTCCAGATCGTCGCACGCCGCCGGTACCTTCGATCCCTCCACTAACACGGCCTCTGAAGCTGGATCCTCCGGAGTCACTATCCCGTTGAGGGTTCCGCTTTCGGATGGGCAGTGCGAGCGCGAATCGGTGGCGCTCAGTTGGCCACGGCCGGGTGACGAGGTGCTCTTCTGGCAAGCTGTGGTGATGACCGGGGATACACGCGTCGTCCAATCAAATGATCCACGAGCGCAGGAACTGACCCAGGCCGGCTATGTCGTTGTCGGCGAGTCGTGGGGAGCGCGACTGCGTCTCAGTGATCCGCCCGATCTTTGGAGACAGGCCGCGGCCGTCGCCGCGGCAACCGCACAGGGTTTCACCATCCAGGAGCTCGACGCCAGCTGGGCACCTCAGGTCGCCGCGCTCGAAGCACTCAACTATGACGACTATCCCTTCACACCGGCGACGGCCGTGCCGCGACGCAGCGAGGCCGACATGCTCGGCCTGTGGACATCCGGTTACCGGTTATTCGGCGCAAACCACGACGGGCTGCTCGCTGCCGTCACCGTCATTAATCAGGATGCGGGCCGCGGTGAAACTGAGTTCACCTCTGTCCACCCCTCCTACCGCCGCATTGGGCTCGCCATTGCCGTCAAGGGTGCATCGATTACAGCCTTGGCAGCA
>NZ_JASISS010000037.1 GCF_030063195.1 Cryobacterium sp. PH31-AA6 | reverse complement strand
GCGCAACCAGGAACCCCAGTGGAACACTCACGGCATCGAGGCCCAGCCCTCAACCGCGCCCGAAACCCAGAAACCCAATCAAACCGAAATCACGATTCCACCAGCGGTCGACCGGTGGATTCAGGTTTAGTCGGGGACGACGGTCTCGGGATCGTCGTCGGCGTTGGCCGATGCGTGGTGCACATCCTTGACCGTCACGTCGACGGCGGTCACCTGCATGCCCACGATCGTGAGGATCGCGTCGGTGATCGCGTCCCGCACCTCGGCGGCGACGGTCTGCAGCTCGTGGGGATACTCCACGATCAGGGCCACCTCGACCGTGACCCGGCCCTCGTCGACGTCGATGCTCACGCCCTGGGTCAGGTCGGTGCCGGTGAGGGCATCGCGGATCGCGCCGAGCGCCCGCACGCCATTTCCGCCGAGGGCGAAGACCCCGGGCACCTCCCGAGCGGCGATTCCGACGATCTTCGCGATGACGCCGTCGGCGATGACGGTCTTGCCGCCGCCGGTGGTTGCCGCGGCTTCGAATGCGGTGGTGTCAACGATGGTGAACTCCAGTCTCTCGCGGGGCCTGGCGGCCGGGACAGGGGCGTGCCCACCCGGAATGGGCGGCGACCGGGCTCGGTCATCTACTAAGACGTTAGCCGGGACGGATTCGTCACGTCCAAGTTGCGAAAATTTCCGGCGGGTGCCCGGGCGGAGGAAGAAAGGCAACCCCGGACCGGAATATAGCCTGAGTTACGCTTAAATGCGCTCGGAAATTCATAAACTCGCGGGCCCCCAGGCAACACCCACGGAGGTCCTCGTGCTCGAAAAGTCACTGCCGGTCGTCATCCAGGGCGGAATGGGAATGGCGGTGTCCTCGTGGATGCTCGCCCGCACGGTCTCCCAGACCGGCCAGCTCGGCGTCGTGTCCGGGATCGCCCTCGACACGGTGCTCACCCGCAGGCTGCAGGACGGCGACCCGGCCGGGGACATCCGCCGTGCCCTCGCCGCGTTCCCGGTGCCGTCGATCGTCGAACGGGTACTGGCCCGGTTCTACCTGGCCGAAGGCCGCCCGGAGGGTGGCTCCTACCTGCCCGTGCCCAAGCTCTCGCTGCACCCCACCCGGGAACAACAGGAGCTGAGCGTGCTGGGCAACTTCGTCGAGGTCTGGCTGGCGAAGGAAGGTCACACTGGAATGGTCGGGATCAACTACATGGAGAAGGTGCAGCTGGCCACTCCGGCCGCCGCGCTGGGCGCGATGCTGGCCGGCGTCGACTATGTGCTGATGGGGGCGGGAATCCCGAGGGAAATTCCGCACCTGCTCAACGAGTTCGCGGCGGGCCGGACGGGCTCGGTCACCATCGACGTGTCCGGCTCGGAATCCGTGCACACCGTCGGCGTCGACCCCGTTGGCCTTCTCGGCGAGGCGATACCGGCCCTGCACCGACCGCAGTTCCTCGCGATCGTCGCCGCACATGTGCTCGCCTTCTACCTCGCCAGGGACGAAGAGATCCGCCCCGACGGCTTCATCATCGAGGGCCCGACGGCCGGCGGGCACAACGCGCCGCCGCGCGGCCGGCTGACTCTGGACGACGACCGGCAGCCCGTCTACGGCCCCCGCGACGATGCCAACCTCGAGAAGATCGCCGCGCTCGGCCTGCCGTTCTGGCTCGCCGGCGGCTACGGCCGGCCCGAACGGGTGGCCGAGGCCCTTGCGGCCGGCGCGGCCGGCGTGCAGGTCGGCACCCTGTTCGCGCTCAGCCGGGAGTCCGGCCTCGCCGACACCCTGCGTGATGCCGTGCTCGATCGCCTCGACGACGGCGAACTGTCGATCCGAACGGATGCCGCGGCCTCGCCGACCGGCTTCCCGTTCAAGGTCGCCCAGTTGCCGGGAACCCTCTCGGTCGCTGCCGTCTACGACGAACGGGTGCGGCTCTGCGACCTGAGTTACCTGCGCGAACCGTACGAGCGTAAGGACGGGGTCGTCGGCTTCCGATGCCCGAGTGAGCCCGTGCACATGTACGTGCGTAAGGGCGGCGCCGTCGAGGACACGGTCGGCCGTGCCTGCCTGTGCAACGCGCTGACCGCGACCGTCGGCCTGGGCCAGACCCGCAAGACCGGCTACGTCGAGTCGTCGCTACTCACCCTGGGCAACGACATCGAGGGTGCCGCGGTGCTCCGCGCCGCCCACCCGGACGGCTGGGGCGCGGCGGACGTCGTCGCCTGGCTGCTCGCCGAAGCCCCCGTCACCGCCTAATCCGGGCCGAGAGTCCGAATGCCGCGCTGAGTCCCGGAGAACGCACCTTCGTCGTGCCCGTGAGGGTGGTTTCTCCGCAACTCACCCGCCTCAGCCCTGGGCGGTGACGTCGAAGACCACCGTGAGGGTGTGACTCTGCCCGGGATTGAGCCGCACCCGGTTCTCCCGCACGTTTGCCGACTCGACGCACACCATCCGGGTCCACTCGTCGTCGCCGAAGTCACCCATCGAGGCGGCCTTGGCGATCCACGGGTTCCAGACGATCCTGCTGTTCGACTCGTCGGTGCTGATTGACACGGTGCGCCCCGAGCCGTCGACCACCGCGGTTGCGGCGTTGTGGTCCAGGTAGATCCGGTCCGTTTCGGCGGCGAACCGTACCGGCCCGGTCTCGGTCTCGATCGACATTGCGGCGAGTTGGTTGATGAAGGGCGCACTCTCCAGGCCGGTCACTTCGGTGTCGCGGATGTCGTCCACGGCCAGGTAGGTGTGCAGCGCCTCCTCGTAGCTGACGGCATCCGTGTCCCGGTTCGTGATCGTGAGCGCGAGGGACAGCCCGGCGCCGACGGTCACCGTGTACAGGGCCTCGAAGCGGTGCGGCCAGGCCGAGGCGCGGGTGGCCGGGCTGTCCGCCAGGCGCAGGGTGACGGCTACCCCGTCATGCTCCTCGCGGGCATCGACGAGTTCCCACTCGGCCAGCCTGGCGAAGCCGTGCGCCGGAGCGGCGGGGTCGGTCGGGTTCGCCCCGAACCACGGGAAGCAGATCGGCACGCCGCCGCGGATCGCCTTCGCCTCGGTGAACAGGCTGGCCGCGCTCAGCCAGATCACCGGCCGCCCACCGGTCGGTGTCCACGAGGTGAGGTGAGCACCGTGCAGGTACAGCTCGGCCGATCCGGCCGGGCCGGCAACGCGCACGACGGGCAGCCCGCCATCGCCGGTTTCCAGGCGAACGGATGCCGGCAGTGCGGCCGGGTCGATAGGTGCGGGTATCAAGGGGCCTCCAGAATGTTGGCAGCGCAAACGCCGAACTCCAGTTTCGCAGAATCCCCCGGCTCCGCGAGGAAAATGCCCGTGGCGGCGAGCGGTCCGGCGGGCTACCGTGTGAACCGAACCATCGTGCTCCAGCCAACCAGGAGGTTGCGGATATGTCAGGACCCACCGACCCGCCCGAACCGGGCTTCGTCCCTGCCCCCGACGGCCAACCGGGTTCCGTCCCCGTCCCCGACGGCCTGGCGCAATCCGCAACGGACCGGGACTGGGCCCGCAGCAGACTCGAACGCCGCCGCAAGCTCGGCGATTCCGTCGTGGCGTACCTGGTGATCAACTCGTTCCTGATCGGCATCTGGGCGGTCATCGGCCAGGGCTATTTCTGGCCGGGCTGGGCCCTCGCCGGCTGGGGTGTCGCACTGATCCTCGAGATCTGGAGCCTGTTCTCCCACCGGCCCATCACGAACGCCGACATCGACCGGGAAATGCGCAAGGGTCACTAGGCGCTGGTTCAAGCTGGCGCGTGCAATAGGAATGGAGCATGAGATGGCGAAAAAACAGTGGAGTGACCTCAGCGGCGGGCAGCGGGTGGCAACGGTCCTGGGGGCGGTGGTGCAGTTCGCCCTCGCGGCCGCGGCCTGGTCCGACCTGGCGGAGCGTCCGGCCAAGCTCGTCAACGGCAAGAAGGGAGTCTGGGCCGTGCTCATCGCGGTGAATTTCATCGGTCCGATCTCCTATTTCTTGCTGGGGCGCCGAACTCACCGCTGAGGCCCGAACGCCGGCGGGCCGGGGGAATAGTCTGGGTGTGATTCGTCGTGTCGCCGGGCGGCACGGTCGCGGTCGAGGCTCTGGACCGCGGGACGGGTCGGAAGGACGGGCAATGTGACTCACCTCGACACCGCTCATCGGCAAGGCAGGCAGAGCGTTCAGGGCGGCGGCCACGACCATGCGATCGAAGCCGTGGGTCTGAGCAAGACCTTCGGCCGCACCCACGCACTGCGGGAGGTCAGTTTCACGGTCCCGCGCGGCAGCGTCTTCGGGGTCATCGGGCCCAACGGCGCCGGGAAGACCACCACCATGCGCGCGCTGCTGGACATCATCCGCCCGACCTCGGGGCACGCCACCGTGCTGGGAGCGGATTCGCGCCACGCCGGACCAATGATCCGACGAAGGATCGGTTTCCTCCCCGGCGACCTCATCCTCGAGGGCCGGATCACCGGCCGCCGCCTCCTGCAGCACTACGCCGATATCTCCGGGCCCGTGCCGCGCGGCTACATCGACGAACTCGCGGAGCGCTTCCGGCTCGACCTCGACAGCCATGTACGCAAGCTGTCCCGAGGCAACCGGCAGAAACTGGGCCTCGTGCAGGCATTCATGCACAAGCCTGAGCTGCTCGTGCTCGACGAACCCACCAGCGGTCTCGACCCGCTGATGCAGCAGGAGTTCCTCGGCCTGATCAAGGAGGTTCGCGAGGCCGGCCAGACCGTATTCCTCTCCTCGCATGTGATCAGCGAGATCCAGCAGGCGGCCGACGAGGTGGCCATCCTCCGCGACGGCCGAATCGTGACGATCGCCAGCGTCGAGCAGCTGCGCACGACCGCGGTGCGTCACCTGCGGATGAGGGCCACCGGCATCCCGCCGGCCGCACTGACCGAACGCCTCGAACGCCTCGACGGGGTGGCCGGCCTCGTCTGCACCGCGCGCGGCTCGGGCGCCACCGAGGCCGTCGCCACCCTCGAGGGGGCGATCCGGCCCTTCATCCAGGCCGTCTCCTCCCTCGCGCTGACCGACCTCGTGCTCGAAGAACCCGACCTCGAAGAAGCGGTGCTCGCTCTGTACACGGCACCGGCCGCATCCGTCACAAGGGTTCAGGCCGAGCCGCGGGACCGTTCATGACCACCGCAACGCCCCACCGTCACACCGAGGGTCCGGATGCCGCCGCCGCGGCCGGCCAGGAATTCATCCGCCGGGCGCCGCTGCCGATCTTCGGCAAGGCCTTCACCGATGGCTGGCGCGCCATCATCGGCTGGGCCGTCGGTTTCGCGGCGGCGGTCTTCCTCTATCTGCCGCTGTTCCCGACCATGTCGGTGGCCACCATCTTCGGCCTGATCGGGTTCGCCCTGATCAGCATTGCCGCGATCGGCTGGGGCGCGGCCGCCCTGGGCGGCGACGAGGAGTCCGGCCAATTGGAGCTCACCCTCGCGCACGGCGTCACCCGCACGGAGGTCGCCGTGCAACGGTTCGCGGCGATGTCCCTGAAGATCATCCTGGTTTCCGCGGTGGTCTTCCTCCTCGTGCTCGCGGTGAACGGCCCCGCCGAACTCGACCTGAACGTGCTCTACCTCTTCCAGACCTCCGTCATCTTCGCCGGGTTGGCCCTGCTCAGCGGGAGCGCGGCGATGTTCTTCGGCGCAGTGTCCGGCCGCAAAGTGTGGGGAATCGGGGGAGGGGCGTTCGTGGCCGTGGTCGGCTACGTGCTCAATGCGATCGGCAATCAGAGCGCCGACGTGGAGTGGCTGCACGCACTCTCGCCGTACTACTGGGCTTACGGGAACAACCCGTTGGCGAACGGCGCCGACTGGCTCACGATGGTGGCCTTCTTCGGTGGCTCCCTGCTCGTCGGCGCGGCCACGGCCATGGTGCTCCGCCGCCGCGACATCGGGGTCTAATCGGACGACAGCGGCGCCGAGACCGGAGTTTTTCGCGACACGCGGGTTGCAGTGTCCACGGATGCAACCGGTCGCGAAAAACTCCGCCCGGCCGGGCTCGGGGGTCGCGCGGCCCGATCGCGCCGCGACCTACCCCACGCGTGAGGCGAAGATATCGCTCGCCGGGCTGGGCGAGACGCTCCCGGGCGGGTTGGCCGCGGCGCCATTCGCCTTGGCGAAGAATGCCAGGAAGTCGCCATTCGAGTGGGTCAGGCCTTCGTAGTCACCCACGAAGTAACCGCGGGCATTGGCGCCGCTCGACATGTCGAAGTCGGCACCCACCTTCGTCTCCTGCCAGGTTGCGCCGTCGTCGTGCGAGTGCAGCAGCCAGGTGCTGGTGACCAGGGGAATTCCGGCGTCGTCGTTGCGGAAGTCGTAGTACAGCACACCGATGCTGCCGTCGGGCAGCACATGTACCCGTGGGGTGAAGGCGCTCGTGGAGTGGACCGGGTTGATGGCGTAGGACATCGTGGTCCAGGTTGCGCCCCCGTCGGTGGACTTCGCGAAGGCGATCTGGTCTCGTGCGTTTCCGGTGCTGCGGGCATCCTGCCAGGCCGCGTAGACCTCCTGGTGTCCCGCACGCTGGTCGCTCGCCCAGGACGGGATGATGTCGCCGGTGCGGACCGGACCGCCGAAGGTCGGGTCTGTCACCCCGACGCTTCTCAACTTGTCGACGATCGTTGCGGTCGACCAGGTCGCGCCCTTGTCGCTGGAACGTTGGATGGCGACGTTTGTGCCGCGCACGGACTTTGCGTTCTTGAAGTTATAGATCAGGTCGAACCCGTTCACCAGGGTCCCCGTTCCGGTGACCACGATCTCACTGCCGATGGTCTGGTTGATCGTGCCCGGATCGAAAATCTTGCGCGCGGCTTCCCAGCTTGCGCCGCCATCCGTGGTGCGAGCGAACCAGGTCGGCCCGTGGTAGCCGACGGCGTGCTCGCCCGCCACCCGAGACGCCCGTTCATTGGGGAACTCGAGCCGGTCCCAGACCGCGTACACATAACGAGAGGAGGTCGGGTCGGCGGTGATCGAGTTTTTGTCGTTGAAGACGTTGGGATTCGTGTCCCGCTTGAGCACGGCGTTGGGGCCCCAGGTCGCGCCGCCATCGGTCGACTTGCTGACCAGAAGGGAGTTCTCGCCGCTCAGAGTCTGGTTGAAGCTGAGGGCGAAGGCATAGGCGGAACCGTCCGGTGAAACGCTGACCCAGGGGTCGGTCGAGCGCTCGTAGTCGCCGCCGTTGGCCGCGGTGCCTCCGGTGCACCGTGAAAACGCCGGCTGCGTCGCGGACGGCTGCCAGGTGTCGCCGCCGTCCGTGGAGTACCCGAAGTACGTGGCGTTGGAACCGCCGTCAGACCACCGGTCCTGCTGCCAGCCGCCGACGAGATTGTTTTCATTCGCCGGGTTGACGGCGACGAAGGGTTCAAGTTCCGTGCCGGGGAAGTTGGTTCCCACCTGAGCGGAACCCGGGACACCGTTGCAGGGAGGACCGTCGGCATCGGCCCCGGAAAAGGGGCTGCCGACCGAACTCACCCGAACGGGCGCACTCGCACCGAGGCTTCCGGCCACCGCCGCGGTGGCGGGGACTGCGGCAACGGCGAGAGCGCAGGCCATGACGACCAGGGCCCGCCTTCCGGTTGCCCCAGCCCGGGGATGACGT
Source organism: Cryobacterium sp. PH31-AA6 (assembly GCF_030063195.1). Taxonomy (GTDB): domain Bacteria; phylum Actinomycetota; class Actinomycetes; order Actinomycetales; family Microbacteriaceae; genus Cryobacterium. Next base: position 13,894 of record NZ_JASISS010000037.1, on the reverse strand, counting down.
GGTTCGCTGTTCTCATTCATCCGGGGTTCTCCTTTGAACTCGGTCCATTGAACGAAGGGAACATTATCCCCAACAGTCACATCACGCTAGACCTCGTCCGATCGTCGGTGGCGGACTAACCTGTCCGCATGTGCGGACGCTTTGCTATGGACAAGGACACCGACGATCTGATCCGCGAGTTCCTCGCGTCCGGCGGCGACTTGCGGGACTGGCGGCCGTCGTACAACATCGCGCCGACCGACCTCGTTCCCGTCGTGCGCGAGTGGGCGCATGACGGCGCCGTCACCCGGGTGGTCGACGGGGCAACCTGGGGGCTGGCTCCAGCCTGGGCGGCCGATGCGAAGGGCGACGGGAGAGCCGGGCCGCGGCCCGCCGCCCGGCGAGCACCGATCAACGCGCGCCTCGAGACCGTGGCCACCAACGGCCTATTCCGAGCCTCCTTCGCCTCCCGACGGTGCATCGTGCCGATGACCGGATACTACGAATGGGAGGAACGACCAGACGGAAAACAGCCTCACTTCATCCACGGTGACGGGCTGCTCGCGGCGGCCGGAGTCTATGCCGGGCGGCAGGAGCCGGATGGAACCTGGTCGCACAGCATGGCCGTGATCACCCGGGAGGCGCGCGACGCCTCCGGCGAGATCCACGACCGGATGCCCGCGTTCCTCACCAGGGAGGCCTGGGATGAGTGGCTCCGACCGGGCAAGCTCGACGACCCCGAGGCGACGCTCGGGCTGCTTGAGGAGTCGTCGTTGACGGTGGCGAAGGCCATCACGAGCCATCCGGTCTCGCGCCGCGTCAACAACGCGAGAGTTCCCGACGCCTACAAAGAGGATCCGGCGCTGATTGCACCGGTGGATGCCTGAACGCGATCTCGCGCAAGCCTCGCGAACGATTCGGCCTGGTTAGACAGCGGGCCGCAGGGGCACCAGGATCGAGAAGCTGGATCCTTGCCCTTTCCCGGGTGACGCCGCCGTCACGTCCCCGCCGTGTGATCGCGCAATTTCTCGCGCGATAGTCAGACCGATCCCCGATCCGGCCGACCGGCGGGCCTGGCCCGGCGCACGGTAGAACCGCTCGAAGACACGCTCCAGGTCGTCCGCGGCCAGGCCCACGCCGGTGTCACTCACGACGACCTCGCCCCGGTCGCCCACACTACCCGCGGTGATCGTGACCGTACCGCCCGCCGGGGTGGCATGGAGGGCGTTCCCCAGCAGGTTGGTCAGGACCTGGGTGATCCGGTCCGGGTCCACCTGCACGGGGAGCGTAGAGTCGGCGTCGATGTTGAGGGTGACGCCCGAATCGTCGAACTGAGACGCGAGGCGTGCAGCGGCGCTGCGGGCAAGGTCAGCTAGGTCAGCCTCGACCGGATGCAGGTCAAGGCGTTGCTCCTGCGCGCGTGAGAGGCTGGACAGGTCGTCGGAGAGCCGGTGCAGGCGGCGCAGTTCCTCGCTGAGGGAGCCGAACGTGTCGGGGGTGGCTGGGAACACGCCATCGATCAGCCCCTCGGCGTAGCCGTCCAGGACGGTCAGCGGTGTTCTCATCTCGTGGGCGACTTCCCCGAGCAGTCGGGTGCGCCGGGACTCCGTGTCGGCCAAGGCCTGGGCGAGCGTGTTGACGTCGGTGGCCAGTGCCGCAAGTTCCGGCTCGGAGGGGACGGGGACCCGGCCTCCATACTTGCCCGCAGCAATCAGTTTCGTTGCCGCCCGCACGGCGTTGAGGGGGCGGAGCAGGCGACCGGTGACGGCCGCCGCCACAACTCCGGCGGTGACGACACTGGCCAGCACGCCGACGATCAGCGAGGTGGTGAGCGCGGAGAGGAAGGCGGATCGCACGCTCGTCGCATCCATGCCGCCCATGGACATGTTGGTGCCGGTGCTGTTCATGATCATGCCCAACTGTTCATCGAACAGGCGTGGGGCGAGCAGCGAGATGGTCAGAAAGGCCACGCCGCCGCCGACCAGGGCGACGGTGGCGTAGGAGATGAACAGGCGCAGGGAGAGGCGCATTGTCATTGGGGCCGGCCCACGAACTTGTAGCCCACTCCGCGCACAGTGGCGATCAGGTGGGGGTCGCCGGCGTCGTCGCCGAGTCGCGCCCGCACACTGCGGATGTGGACATCGACGACGCGCTCGTCGCCGTAGAAGTCGTAGCCCCAGACCTTCTCGAGCAATTGGGCCCGAGAGAATACTCGCCCGGGGGCGGCGGCGAGTGCGGCGAGAAGGTCGAACTCCAGGCTCGAGAGCACAACTGGCGTCCCGTGTACCTCGACTTCACGGTTGACCGGGTGCACGGATAGGCCGTCGAAGCGAAGCAGGGGGTCTGCCTCGGTCCGGTCTCCTCGGTTGTCACGGCGCAGCATTGCCTTCACCCGGGCCGTGACTTCTCGTGGGCTGAACGGTTTGGTCACATAATCGTCCGCCCCCACCCCGAGCCCGACGAGCTTGTCGAGCTCCTCCGCCCTCGCAGTGACGAGGATCACGTACGCGTCGCTGAAGCTGCGCAACTGCCGGAGAACCTCCAGGCCATCGATCCCCGGCAGCATCACGTCAAGGAGAACGAGGGAGGGAGGGTCAGTACGGAGTGCCGCCAGCGCCTCAGCGCCGTCTGCGGCCTCTGCGACGTCATAGCCTTCCGCCTCCAGATAGCCGCACAGGACTGTCCGGATCTGCGGTTCATCGTCGACAACCAGGACCTTCTGCATGGCTCACCCCTTTGTTCTGATTATCGCCGCACCGACGCCGCGCAGCGCCGACGCAACTCATCGAGGATGGACGTCACCTGGCCTTGTCGTTGAGTACCTTCAACCGTTCCCGGTATTCCACCTCGTTCAATTCACCCTTCGCGAAGCGATCGTCCAGGATCTGACGCGCCTGACTCCGCTCGCCTCGTCCCGAGTCGACCGGGCCGTCTCCGCCGCGACCACCGCGATCCGGTCCGCCCGCAAAAGCCCGTATTGCCCAGACGACCAGCACGACGACTGCGGCGAGAATGAGCAGCCCGACCGGCCACCCCCACGCCATGTTGTTTCCGTTTCCCCACATCATGTCTTCTGCTCCTTGGATCTTGTCCGTTGTTGATTGTGAACGTGCCCGGGTGCCGGGCCGCGGTTTCAGGACACGGTCAGCTCGCTGTACATTCCGGCCCGGTAGTGGCCGGGGAGGTTGCAGACAACTTCGTAGCGTCCCGGCGCCAGCTTCAGCGTGACCCAGCCGGAGGACCCGGGAGCGATTCCCTCGCCGGCGCCGGCGGAACAGTTGGAGGATGCCTCGCCGAGATTGCCGTCCTCATCAGCCTGGCCTTCACCTGAAACCGACCGAGTGCCGACGCTCTGCGAATCTGACAGGGGGAGGACGACCAGCTCGTGGTCGATGTTGCCATCGTTGGTCGCCAGGAAGGTCACGGAACCGTGAGCGACCTGTGCTTGATCGAGTCTCAAACCCATCACTCCACTCGACATTCCCGAGTCGCCGCTACCGCCCATCATGCCGGTGTCGTTGCCCATCATGGGGCCGCCCATGTCCGTGAGGGCCACGTTCACGACGGTCCCTGGCAGCTGCGGGGTCACGCAGGAGGATCCGGAAGCGAACCAGGACGGGGATTGCCCGGCGTTGAATGCATTGCCCGCGCCGAGGAACAGCCCGGTCAGGCCAACGATAGTCAGGGTCCCGCCGGCGATCGCAGTGAGAATTGCTGTTTTCTTGCGCATGATCTACTCCTTATACCGCGTGGCGGCGGCCATCCCCGAGCCCATTCCTGGGGTCGAGTCTGAGTCCGTCCCGGCGCCGGCGTGCATGCCGGCACCCGCGCCAAATCCCACGCCCATCCCCATTTCATCACCACGGGCGTGGGTCGCGGTCATCATCGCTTCGATGCGGCTCTTCATGTGCGCTACGACCGCCGCCTTCTGACCAGAGGTCAGGGCGCTGTCGGAGTCGAGATTGCTCTCGAGCGCCGCGACCATCGCGTCTTCGAGACCGGAATTCGATTTGCCCTGGCTTCCGGCGACGCCCGCGAGCGACTTGCCTGACTGCAAATGGTCCTGCAAGTCGGCCCGGCTCAGGCCGAGGAACTTCGCGGCCGCGGTCATCGGCGAGTTCTGACCGAATCCCATGCCGGCCATGTGCCCGAACTCGGGTGAGCCTACGCCCTGCGAGTTCCCCGAGCCCGGCGGTGGTGTCGTGCCGCGCTCTGTCGCTGCTTGCGCGGCGACAACGCCCCCAACGGTGAGTGTTCCGACAAGTCCGAGCCCTATGAGGCCGAGGGTCATTTTCTTTCGATTGATATTCATTTTCATCAACCCCTTCACGTTCAGACACCCGGTCGGTGTCTACACACCAGCATGTTGACGGGGTATGAAGCGTCGGCCCCTGGAAATGTGAAGGTTTGATGAAACGTGTCGACCGGCCGCACAGTGTGGTCTTGCGACTCCAGGCGGTATTTCGTCGCCAGAAGACGGCGGCAGGCCCGTGTCATCGGGGGGCATGGGGACGGACGCGCAAAGGGAGCGGGTCTGCGCAGCGGAGTTCACGATACGCCGGTGACACTTTGCACTTCACTTGCGTGGTTATCCTCGCCCAGGATAACGACGCGAGCGCAGGCGATCGGCGTCTTGTGGAGTTCCTGAAGACGTCTCAACCGGTGACGGATGACGAGTGAGCGGATGACGGGAATCGAACCCGCGCTATCAGCTTGGGAAGCTGAAGTTCTACCATTGAACTACATCCGCGCGCCTGGTGACGGGGTACGCCCGCACCGAACCGTGCCAGCATATCAACTCCACGCCGTTAGGCTGGACCCGTGCTGCTCTCGGATCGCGATATCAAGGCTGAAATCGACGCGGAACGAATCCGGTTGGAGCCGTACGCGCCCGACATGATTCAACCGTCGAGCATCGATGTGCGCCTCGACGGCTTCTTCCGTCTCTTCGACAACCACAAGTATCCGTACATCGACCCGGCCGAGGACCAGCCCGACCTCACCCGGCTGATCGAGACTCCCCGGGACGAGCCGTTCATCCTGCACCCGGGCGAGTTCGTGCTCGGCGCCACCTACGAGCAGGTGAGCCTCCCCGACGACATCGCAGCCCGCCTCGAGGGCAAGAGTTCGCTGGGCCGGCTCGGCCTGCTGACGCACTCCACGGCCGGATTCATCGACCCCGGCTTCACCGGTCACGTCACGCTCGAACTGAGCAACGTCGCCACCCTGCCGATCAAGCTGTGGCCCGGCATGAAGATCGGCCAGCTCTGCTTCTTCCGGCTGAGCTCACCGGCGGAGCGGCCGTACGGTTCGAGCGAGTACAGCTCGCGCTACCAGGGCCAGCGCGGGCCGACGGCATCACGGTCGTTCCTGAACTTTCACCGCACGGATGTCAGGGTCTCGACGAGCTCGACCACCGAGGCCTCGACCTCCAGGGCGACCACTGCCGGGTAGTCCGTTCATACGGATGCAACACGTGCCCGGTAAAATCAGATCATGACCACCACCGTGCCCCGTTTCTCCGACGCTCTGATCGCGCCCGGCCCGACACCCGAGTACCCGGGACGGATGCGCCGCTTCGGCCAGCTCGTCGGCACCTGGGCGGCCAAGGGGACACGGCTCGACGAGACGAGCGGCGAGTGGCGTGAACGCGACTTCACCTGGATCGTCGACTTCGTACTCGACGGTCGCGCGGTGCAGGACATCGAGGTCGTCGTCAGCGACACCGATCCGTCCGGGTACGAGACGGTTGCGACGGCCATCCGCGTCTACGATCCGCACGCCGGCCTCTGGCGGGTCAGCTACTTCGCGCCGAAGACCGGGGAATACTGCCACCTCGTCGCCACACCGCACCGCAATGGGCTGCGCCAGGACGGAACCGGCACCGATGGGCGGCCGATCCGCTGGAACTTCGTCCTGGTCACCGAGGACAGCTACACCTGGGAAGGCTGGGTGTCCGACGACGAGGGCGCGACCTGGCTGCTCGTCGAGCACAACGAGGCCACCCGCATCCGTTGAGTTAGCGCGCCCTCAGGCTAAAGGGAGAAGGGGAAGCCGAGGTCCTCTGGGTAGTCGCCGAGGGCGGTGAGCTGCGCGGCGGAACGCTGCAGGGCCGCGAGCGTGAGGCCGAGCGAGCCGGGGCCGAAGCTGACCCGGGACACGCCGAGTTCCGCGAGGCGGGCCAGGGGCACTGCCCCCGGATGCCCGATCACCGAAACCCGGCCGTTGACCTCGTCGAGGGCGCGCTTGACCTTGTTCTCGTCGTTCAGGCCGAGGAAGAAGATGACATCCGCGCCGGCGTCGAGGTAGGCATTGGCGCGTTCGACGGCCTCATTCCACTCGCCGCCGCCGGCGAGGGTGTCGACGCGGGCATTGATCACGAGCGGGACCCCGGTCGCCTCCGCGGCGGTGCGGGCGGCGGAGACCCGGGCGGCCGCGGTGGGGATGTCGTACTGAGGTGCCTTCGACGCGCCGATGGAGTCCTCGAGGTTGATGCCGACGGCGCCGGACTCCTCGATCAGTCGGCGCACGTTGCGGGCCACGCCGGCGGCATCCGGGGCGTAGCCCTTCTCGAAGTCAACCGAAACCGGCAGATCCACCGCATCGACGATCAGGCGTGCCGCAATGATGGCCTCATTCACGCTGAGTCCCTCACCGTCGGGCAACCCGCGCACGTTCGACACCGAATGCGACGCCGTCGCGAGGGCCGTCACGCCGGCGGTCTCCGCCACGATCTTCGCGGTGATGGCGTCCCAGACGTTCGTGACAATCAGCGGCGTCCCCGTCACGTGCAACGCGTTGAGGAGTTCGGCCTTCTGGATCTGCAGTGTAGTCATCCCCCCAGACTGACAACAATCATCCGTCCAGACGAGAGTTCAGCGTACGCCCAGTAAACAAACAGGCTGCGGTCAGCCGATCTGGTCCTGCTTCGCCTTCACCGGAATCAGCACGATCAGGCCGACGAGCAACACGAGCACGATGCCGAGAATGCCCCAGTAGGTCTCGCCGAAGATCGTCACCATCAGGGCGAACATGGTCGGGGCGAGGAAGCTCACCGCGCGGCCGGTCGTGGCGTAGAGGCCGAAGACCTCGCCCTCGCGCCCCGGCGGGATCAGCCGGGCCAGGAACGTGCGGCTGGCCGACTGGGCCGGGCCGACGAAGAGGGTCAGGGCGAGACCGGCGGTCCAGAACACGATCTGGCCGCCGTCGTGCAGGAAGAAAACGAGCCCGCCACAGACGATCAGCCCGACCAGGGCGGTCACGATGACCGGTTTCGCGCCGAGCCGGTCGTCGAGTGCGCCGACGCTGATGGTGGCGATGCCCGCGACGACGTTGGCGGCGATCGCGAAGATGATCACCTCGCCGGGTGAGAACCCGAAGACGGATGCCGCGAGTACCCCGCCGAAGGTGAAGACCCCGGCCAGGCCGTCCCGGAACACCGCGCTCGCGATCAGGAAGTACACCGTGTGGCGGCTGGTCTTCCAGAGCCGGGCGATGTCCTGGCCGAGCACCAGATAGGAGCGGAGGAAGCCGACGCGTTCCCGTCGCACCGTGGCGGGGGAGTGATATTCGGGCACGGCGAACAGCACCGGCAGGGCGAACAGCCCGAACCAGGCCGCCGCGATGAGCATCGCGACCCGCACCGAGAGGCCGTTCTCGCCGGTCACGCCGAACAGGCCGACCTCGGGCTGGATGAAGCCGAAGTAGACGATCAGCAGGAGCACGATCCCGCCGATGTAGCCCATTCCCCAACCGAACCCGCTGACCTTGCCGATCGTGCGTGGGGTGGAGACCTGGGCGAGCATGGCGTTGTAATTCACGCTGGCGAACTCGAAGAACACGTTGCCCGCGGCCACCAGGAACAGCCCCATCAGCAGGAAGTCGGGCGACGCCTGCACGAAGAACATCGCCGCGGTGATCGCGACGACGATGAACGTATTCACGCCGAGCCAGAGCTTTCGCCGCCCGGAGGTGTCGGAGCGCTGCCCGGTGATCGGTGCGAGCACGGCGACCAGGAATCCGGCGATCGCCAGGGCCCAGCCGAGCTGCGCCGAGATCACGTCCTTGTCGCCGAATGCGGACCCCGTGATGTACACGGTGAAGACGAAGGTGGTGACGACGGCATTGAAGGCCGCGGAGCCCCAGTCCCAGAAACTCCACGCCACCACGCGGCGGCGACTCGTCTCGTGTGGCAACACCTCGGCATCCGTGCCGCCCTGCGCAATCCCGGTCATGCGCCCAGAGTAGTGCGCGGCGGCCACCAATCGGGATAAACCTCAAAGTTGAGTCACTCACACTCAACTTTCAGCTGGCTGGCTTGACTCGGATTTCCCGTGGTGCCACACTTGAGTCACTACCGCTCAACTCTGGATGATCATACCGATTGTCCCGCTGAGCACACACTTTGAAGGAGAACGCACACATGGCCCGTGCAGTAGGCATCGACCTCGGAACCACCAACTCTGTGGTGGCCGTCCTCGAGGGTGGAGAACCCACCGTCATCGCAAACGCCGAAGGCTTCCGGACCACCCCATCGGTGGTCGCCTTCACCAAGGACGGCGAGGTGCTCGTTGGCGAAACCGCCAAGCGCCAGGCCGTCACCAACGTCGACCGCACCATCGCTTCGGTCAAACGCCACATGGGCACCGACTGGAACGTCGGCATCGACGACAAGAAGTACACCCCGCAGGAGATCTCGGCCCGCATCCTGGCCAAGCTCAAGCGCGACGCCGAGGCGTACCTGGGCGACAAGGTGACGGATGCCGTCATCACCGTTCCGGCGTACTTCAACGACGCCGAGCGCCAGGCCACCAAGGAGGCCGGAGAGATCTCGGGCCTCAACGTGCTCCGCATCATCAACGAGCCGACCGCCGCCGCACTCGCCTACGGCCTCGACAAGGGCAAGGAAGACGAGCTCATCCTGGTCTTCGACCTCGGTGGCGGAACCTTCGACGTCTCCCTGCTCGAAGTGGGCAAGGACGACGACTTCTCCACGATCCAGGTTCGGTCCACCTCGGGCGACAACCGCCTCGGCGGCGATGACTGGGACCAGCGCATCGTCGACCACCTGGTCAAGAAGTTCAAGGAAACCACCGGCGTCGACGTCTCCAAGGACAAGATCGCCAAGCAGCGCCTCAAGGAAGCCGCAGAGCAGGCCAAGAAGGAACTGTCCTCGAGCATGTCGGCCAGCATCCAGCTGCCCTACCTCTCGCTGACCGAAAACGGACCGGCCAACCTCGACGAGACGCTCACCCGCGCCCAGTTCGAGAAGATGACCGAGGACCTGCTCGACCGCACCAAGAAGCCCTTCCAGGACGTCATCCGTGAGGCCGGCATCAAGGTGGGCGACATCGCTCACGTTGTGCTCGTCGGTGGATCGACCCGTATGCCCGCCGTCTACGAGCTCGTCAAGGCCGAGACCGGCGGCAAGGACCCGAACAAGGGTGTCAACCCGGACGAGGTCGTCGCCGTCGGCGCCGCACTCCAGGCCGGCGTGCTGAAGGGCGAGCGCAAGGACGTTCTGCTCATCGACGTCACCCCGCTGAGCCTCGGCATCGAGACCAAGGGCGGCATCATGACGCGCCTCATCGAGCGCAACACGGCCATCCCGACCAAGCGCAGCGAAACGTTCACCACGGCAGACGACAACCAGCCCTCCGTGGCGATCCAGGTCTTCCAGGGCGAGCGCGAGTTCACCCGCGACAACAAGAACCTGGGCACGTTCGAGCTGACCGGCATCGCGCCGGCGCCGCGCGGCATCCCGCAGGTCGAGGTCACCTTCGACCTCGACGCCAACGGCATCGTGCACGTGTCCGCCAAGGACAAGGGCACCGGCAAGGAGCAGTCGATGACCATCACCGGCGGTTCGTCGCTGGCGAAGGAAGACATCGAGCGCATGGTGCGCGAGGGCGAGGAGCACGCCGCGGAGGACAAGCGCCGCCGCGAGGCCGCCGAGACCCGCAACACCGCCGAACAGCTCGCCTACTCGATTGAGAAGCTGATCAAGGAGAACGACGAGAAGCTTCCCGAGGACGTCAAGACCGAGGTTCAGGCCGACGTCGACGAGCTCAAGTCCGCACTCGCCGGAGACGACGACGCAGCAGTGAAGACCGCGTTCGACAAGCTCAACGAGAGCCAGGGCAAGCTCGGCGAGGCCATCTACAAGACCAGCCAGGAGGAGGCCGCAACGCCTCCCGCCGACGGCGGAGAGCCGACGGCCGAGTCCGGCAACCCCGATGAAGACGTCGTTGACGCCGAGGTTGTCGACGACGAGGATGACGCCTCCACCAGCTCGGAAACCAAGTAGCAATGGCAGACGACAAGCGTCCAGAGGGTGAGCCGTTCGAGGAAGGGGCACCCGCTGAGGGTGCCCCCGGGGCGGACGCCGCTGCGGAGACCGGTTCTCCGGCCGACGGGATCGACGAGGACGAACTCACCGTCCAGGACATCCTCGACGCCGCCGAACGGGAAACCTCCGCACCGGCCGATGAGCACCTCGCGGACCTGAAACGGGTCACCGCGGAGTACGCGAACTACCGTAAGCGCACCGAGGCGAACCGCGAGGTCGAGCGGGAGCGCGTCACCGTGGATGTCGTCAAGGGCCTGATTCCGGTGCTCGACGACCTCGATCGCGCCGAGAAACACGGCGACCTCGTCGCCGACACGGCGTTCAGCACGATTGCCGCCAAACTGCGGGCCAGCGTGGAGCGCCTCGGCGTGAAGCCGTTCGGCTCGGTGGGGGAGCCGTTCGACCCGAACGTGCACGAGGCGATCCACCAGATGCCCAATTCGGACATCGAGGTGGACACCGTCGGCGATGTGGTCGAGACCGGCTACTTCCTCGGCTCGACGCTCCTGCGTGTGGCCAAGGTCGTAGTTCAGGTACCGAGCGATGGCTAGCCAAGACTGGTTTGACAAGGACTTCTACAAGGTTCTGGGTGTGGCGAAAGATGTCACCCCGGCCGAACTGAAGAAGGCGTACCGGAAGCTGGCGCGCAAGTACCACCCGGACTCCAACCCGGGCAACCCGGCGGCCGAGGCCAAGTTCAAGGAAATCAGCGAGGCCCACTCGGTGATCGGCGACCCTGCCCAACGCAAGGAATACGATGCCGTACGCGCCATGGGCGGTGGAGCACGCTTCACCGCCCCCCGGGCCGGCGGCGGCGGCGGGCAGGCCGGCGGGTTTGACGACGTGTTCGGCGGCATGTTCGGTGGAGGAGCCCGGCAACAGGGTTACTCCTACGAGCAGGGCGGCTACGACGATCTCCTCGGCGGCTTGTTCAACCGGGGCGGCGGCGGTGGCGGTGGGTTTGGCAGCTCGAGCGGCGGCTACCGCGGCTACGGCGGACCCACTCGCGGACGGGACGTCATCGCCTCGACCACCGTCGACTTCATCACGGCCACCCACGGCGACCAGATCACGCTGCAGACCCAGGACGGCCGCGCGATCAAGGTCAAGATCCCGGCCGGGGTCGCCGATGGCCAGAAGATCAAACTCCGCGGCCAGGGGCAGCACAGCCCCGACGGCGGCGAATCCGGTGACATCGTGCTCACGGTCTCGGTGCGCAAGCACCCGGTCTTCGAGCGCGATGGCCTCAACCTCAGGGTGTCCGTTCCGGTCACCTTCGTCGAGGCCACGCTGGGAGCGACGATCGAGGTGCCGACCCTCGGCGGTCCGCCGGTCAAGCTGCGGATCGCCCCCGGCACCCCGAGCGGGCGCATCCTGCGCGTCAAGGGGCGAGGAGTGGTGACCCCGAAGGGCACCGGCGATCTACTGGCCGAGGTGCAGGTGGCTGTGCCGTCGCACCTGTCCAAGGACGCCGAGGCAAAACTCGAGGCGTTCGCGGCCGCCCTGCCCAAGGAGAACCCGCGTGACGATCTCCTGTCGAAAGCGAGAGATTAGCGGTGGATGAGAACACCCGGGTCTTCGTGATCTCGCTGGCGGCAGAACTTGCCGGCATGCACCCGCAGACGCTGCGCCAATACGACCGCCTGGGGCTGGTGAGTCCCGACCGTACCCCCGGTCGGTCGCGCCGGTACTCGATGCGGGACGTGGCGAAGCTGCGCGAGATCGCGGACCTGGGTGCGGAGGGGGTGAGCCTGGAGGGGATCCGGCGCATCCTCGAATTGGAAGACCACGTTCGTGGGCTCGAATCCCGACTGCGTGAACTCGAGACGGCTCTCGCCGACGAACTGCTCAACCGTCCGGGCCGCCGAGTCTTCGCGGCCGGCTCGGCCGGTGAGGTCATCTCGATGCGCGCCGGCACCCGCACCAGGCGTTCAAACCAGATCGTGATCTGGCGCCCGCTCGACCACAAGGAGTAGCACCGGATGTCGCACCTGACCGGGGCGGCCGGCCCGCCTCCTCTCTTTGCCTTCGACCGGCTGCGACGCTACCCGGATGTCGAGGCGGACAACCTCTTCGCCGTGGACGCGAGCGATCGGCTGATCCTTGACGAGGCGGCCGAGGCCCTCGCCCTGGCGGCCCCCGGCGAGGTCGTGGTGATCGAAGACCGTTACGGCGCCCTCACCCTCGGCGCGGCGCACGGCGGAGCTCGCGGGGTCCGGGTGCACCAGGACGTGCTCTCCGGGGAACTCGCCCTCGCCCACAATGCGACCGACGCCGGCCTGAGCGCAGCGTTTCGGTCGCTTGGGCTCACGGAGGAACTCGTGGCGGGGGCCAGGGTCGTGCTGTTGCAGCTCCCGCGCAGCCTGTCGGCCCTCGATGAGATCGCGGCCGTCATTGCCCGGCATGCCGCCCCGGACGTCACCGTTTTCGCCGGAGGCCGGATCAAGCACATGGCGCCGGCGATGAACGGCGTGCTCGCCCGCCACTTCGCCCGGGTGGACGTATCTCCGGCCCGCCAGAAGTCCCGGGTGTTGATCGCGAGCGGGCCGATCCGCCCGACCGAGCCCGGGAGCGACCCGGACTGGCCGCGTTCCCAGCGTCACGACGACCTCGACATCACCGTTTGTGCGCACGGGGCCGCCTTCGCCGGAACAACCGTTGACATCGGTACCCGGTACCTGCTCGAGTTCCTCGACCGCATGCAGCCGGGAGCCCGAACGGCGATCGACCTCGGGTGCGGCACCGGGGTGCTCGCGGCCGGCCTGGCACTGCACCGGACAGACCTCACCGTCATCGCCTCGGATCAGTCGGCCGCCGCCGTCGCGTCGGCGCGCGCCACCATGATCGCGAACGGGGTCTTCGACCGCGTGAGCGTGATCCGGGACGACGTGCTCGCGAGCCAACCGGATGCCTCGGCCGAGCTGATCGTGTTGAACCCGCCCTTCCACGTCGGAGCGTCGGTCCACGCCGGCATCGCCCTCAAGCTCTTCGATGATGCCGCCAGGGTGCTCGCACCGGGAGGAGAACTCTGGACGGTCTGGAACACCCACCTCGGCTACCGTTCCGCACTCACCCGCATAGTCGGACCCACCCACCAGGTGGGCCGGAACACCAAGTTCACGGTCACCGTTTCCACCCGTGTCTGACCTGTCAGGCCCCGTCCATTTGCGGGTGAACGGGCCGGTACTGAGCGCGCCCCAGACCCGACACGCCCGGGATGTAGTCGTGAGTTGCGGCCCCCCGGGATTCACCGTAATGTCATTCAAGTCACCCCACAGGTTCGGAAAGCGGAAGTGCTTACCGGCCTCAAGCGGGACCAATCCCAAGTCAAAATCTGCCAGTCAGATTCTGTCTTGATGATGTTGCATTGAGCCCCTTCACAGGGACCGAATACAACAACACGAAACAACAGGAAGAGCCCCGAAGCGACAGCCCATTTGGGCCTGAAGTTGGGTGCGTCCGATCCTTGAGAACTCAACAGCGTGCACAATGTCAAATGCCAAAAACCTCGGCCGTAGGGCTCCTTTCTAGGGGGTACCGCGGAAGAGATTCCTTTGGAAAACATTT
>NZ_JASISS010000036.1 GCF_030063195.1 Cryobacterium sp. PH31-AA6 | reverse complement strand
GGTGGGTGGGGTTAGTAGCGGTAGTGGTCGACTTTGTAGGGGCCGTCGATCGGCACGCCGATGTAGGCGGACTGGGCCGGGGTGAGCACGGTCAGCTCGACACCGAGGGCGTCGAGGTGCAGCCTGGCGACCTTCTCGTCGAGGTGCTTCGGCAGCACGTAGACCCCAACCGGGTACTTCTCCGGGTAGCAGTACAGCTCGATCTGGGCCAGCACCTGGTTGGTGAAGGAGTTGCTCATCACGAAGGAGGGGTGTCCCGTGGCATTGCCGAGGTTCATCAGGCGTCCCTCCGAGAGCACGAGGACACTGCGTCCGCTCGGCAGCCGCCACTCGTCCACCTGCGGCTTGATCTCGACCCGCACCGCGCCGGCCAGGGTCTCCAACGCCGCCATGTCAATCTCATTGTCGAAGTGGCCGACGTTGGCGATGATCGCGAGATGCTTCATCCGGAGCATGTGGTCGACCCCGATGACGTTGAAGTTACCGGTGCCGCTGACGAAGATATCGACCTGTTCGACAACGGATTCGATCCGGGCGACCTGGAACCCGTCCATGGCCGCCTGCAGGGCGTTGATCGGGTCGATCTCGCTCACGATCACCCGGGCTCCCTGGCCGCGGAGGGCCTCTGCGGCGCCCTTGCCGACGTCTCCATAGCCGGCGACGAAGACAACCTTGCCGCCGATCAGTACGTCGGTGGCGCGGTTGAGGCCGTCAGGCAGGGAATGACGGATGCCGTACTTGTTGTCGAACTTCGACTTGGTGACCGAGTCGTTGACGTTGATCGCCGGGAAAAGGAGCGCGCGGGCACCGGCCAGCTCATACAGGCGGTGCACACCGGTTGTGGTCTCCTCGGTCACGCCGGCGAGGTCCGCGGCGATCGCGGTCCAACGGTCGGTGGAACGGACCAGCGACCGGCGGAGGACATCGAGGACGACCGTGTACTCGTGGCTGTCGGACTCGGTTGTCGCCGGAACCGCTCCGGCCTGTTCGAATTCCCGGCCCTTGTGCACGAGCATGGTGGCGTCGCCGCCGTCATCGAGGATCATGTTCGGTCCGGTCCAGGTCTCCCCCGCCGCGGCCGCCTCGCTGCTCCAGTCGAAGATCTGCTCTGTGCACCACCAGTAGTCCTCGAGGGTCTCGCCCTTCCAGGCGAAGACGGGGACCCCGGCGGGCGCATCCGGGGTGCCGGTCGGTCCGACCGCGATTGCGGCGGCGGCGTCATCCTGGGTGGAGAAGATGTTGCAGCTGGCCCAGCGAACCTGGGCGCCGAGGGCAACGAGCGTCTCGATGAGTACGGCGGTCTGAACCGTCATGTGCAGGGATCCCGCGATCCGGGCACCGGCCAGGGGCTTCGAATCACCGAATTCGGCTCGGAGGGCCATGAGCCCGGGCATCTCGTTCTCGGCGAGGCGGAGCTGGTGGCGACCAGCCTCGGCGAGCGCCAGGTCGGCGATCCGGAAGGCGGGCACAGTGGACAAGGGGGACGCGGCGACAGTCATGCGACTATCCTGCCACCCCCGCCCGTGACCGGGCAGACTATCTGCGGATGGCGTCGGCCGGCCGGCGGCATCCGGCGGGAGCTACTCGGCCGGCTGGGTCCCGCTGGTGCGCAGGCGCACGAGCTGCCAGCCCTGCGGCGCGGAGGTGAGGCGCGCATGGCGACCGCACAGGTCGAAGCTGTGCGGCTCCCGTTCCAGGGAGAGCGGCCCGAGCACGGCCATCGAGTCGCCGTAGTCGAAGGTGAGGGTCGCCACGGACTCATCCGGGCAGGTGACGCGGGAACAGGGCCTGAGTGACATTGCCCTCAGGCTACCCTCACGACGCCGGAACTAGGATGTCACCATGACCCGAATCCGCCGCGCCGCCGCACCGACCCCCGCGCCGACCCAGCGTGGGCGGGGCCGTGACCGGCACGGCCGCGGCATCCGCAGCTCGGTCACCGGTCCGTTCCTGGCCCCGCTCCAGACCCGGATCAACCAGTTTGATATGAGCGTGGCCACGACCATCGACTATTTGCGGTCGGTCTGGCCCGACGAGCTCAGCGACGTCACCTTTGAAGTCGCGGCCGGACCGTACTCGGTGATCCCGGACGTCGGGGTCGAGCGTTGGACCGTGCACCCTGCTGAACGCCGGATCGTGTTCTACCGCCTTCCGATCCAGCGACTGACCCGGCTGCATCGAAACGACGACCTGCACCGACGAATGGTCATCGAGAGCTGCGTCTTCCGGGCCATCGCCGAACTCCTCGGCAAGGACCCGTGGGACCTGGCGCCGGATCGGTTCCGTCACTTCTGAGCTGGTCCCCCGGGCTTCGCCCCGGGCTCTACGAGCGGCCGAGGATTCCTCGGCCGCTTTTTCGTGCCCTGTCGGCCCATCGCCGCGGCTCCACAGACCCACAGGCCCGTCGCACGAACCCCGTAATCACGCGGGCGGAGCGATCAATCCAGATTTATTTGGATTTTTTCCAAACCGATTCGGCGTTGGAACCGAACCCCTGTCAGCACCAAATACTGCTCCACGTTCACCGCAAGACCCCACAGACAATCCACACAGACAGAAGGATCACACCATGCGTTCATTCTCCAAGGCCACCCTCAGCCTCGCCACCGCCGGACTGCTCATCGCCGGACTCGCCGCCTGCTCCAGCGGCGCCGAGGCAAGCGGATCGGCCGCCTCGCCGTCCACCTCCTCCTCCGCCGAGGCCACCCCTCAGCCCGTCGCATCGATCCCCGCGCTCAAGGGCGTCGACACCGCCGTTCTCCTCGACGCCGACTTCGCGGCGGCACTGACCAGCCTGGGCCTGACCCCCGGCACCGTCGGAACCGCAACCCTCGTCGACGGCAGCCTGCACTTCCCGATCACCGGCGGCAACGTCGACTACTACGACCCGGCCGAGAGCTACCGCCCGTTCGTTCAGGGTTCGATCGAGCACGAGGGTTCCGGCTTCTCGTTGACCGCCGGCGAGACGACCGTCGAACTGACCAACTTCACCATCGACCCCGGAACGTCGAAGCTGTTCGGTGACGTCAGCGTCAACGGCACCTCCGCGGCCACCCAGGTGCTGCTCTTCAACCTCTACGGCGGCACGCTCAAGCCGCTGCAGATGGACGGCGACAACGCCATCCTCGAGGGCACCACCGTGCACATCTCCTCCGAGGCCGCCGGCCTGCTGAACAGCACGTTCAAGACCGACGCCGTCGCCGACCAGCTCCTCGTCGGCATCGCGAAGATCACCGTCGCCACCAAGTAACACCACGCGACCTCGGTCGCACCCCCAAAAAGGCGCCCTTTTCGTGCTGCCCCTGTACGCCTAGCCGGTGCGCCCGCCCTGAGGCGCGACGGTGTCGGCCGTCCCTCTGGCCGGTCTGTTCCGGAACGGCAGTCGGGCGAGGAGGCGCCGCCCGGCGCCGGGGCCGGCCCGGCGCAGCGACATCACCACGATCAGAATGACGGCCGCGAAGAGAGTCGCCCGGGTGAGCTGCAGGGAGGGCACGAGCATCCGGATGCTGAGCGCGAGCGGCACGGCGAGCCACTCCCACCGCCCGCTCAGGGCGACGAACGGCACGAGCAGCAGGGCATACCAGGGATACCGGGGGCTGAGGATGACCAGAGTGCTGCCGATCATCACCAGCTGGCCCAGCCATGGCCTGGCCGGGTCGGTCTTCCACACGGTGAGGGCCGCGACGGCGGCGAGAAGGATGCCCGCGACGACGATCGCCGACTCACCGGGCGCGACCAGCGAAACAAGGGCGAACCTGGTCCCGTCCTGGTAGCCCTCCTCGGTGAGGTACCCCGGAAGGTAGCCCAGGACACCGATACCCGTCGTCAGGACGTAGGGAACGTAGAGCAGGAGGAACGTGGCGATGGCGGCGACGGTCACCTTCCAACCTTGCCTGCGCAGCAGCGCCGGGGCCGCGATCACCGGGATCAGTTTGGTGGCGATCGCCGCACCGAGGGCGATGCCACCCCGCCAGTAGCGTTCGCGGGTGACCAGGAACGCCGCGGCGAGGGTGAAGACCACCCCGAGGATGTCGACGTGGGAGTTGGTGACTGCCTCTGAGGCGACGAGGGGGCACCACGCCCACAGGGCCGCGAGGCGCAGATCGATGCCGCGCCGGCGCATCCCGAACAGGAGCATCACGGTGCTGCCGACGCTGAGCAGCAGCCCGGTCAGCTGGAGCGGCCAGTAGGCCGGGCCCGGGCCCGTCACCGCACGAACGCCGGCGAAGTACAGCTCAGCGGCCGGCGGATAGATGGTGGGGACCGTCGTCCGATTCAGCGCCGAGCAGAGCAGGTCGTCCGGCTCGCCGCGGTGGACGGTCTGGATGCGTTCACCGACGCAGCGTTCGGTCCCGTCGGCCGCCTGCTTCGGGGCCGGGAACAACCAGTCCGTCCGGAGCGAGTCGAGGGTCGGGTCGGCGGGCACGAACGCGTAGGGCGAGATGCCGGAGTTGGACACGATGCCGTCCCAGGCGTACCGGGCCGAGTCGGTGCTCGTGTTCGGTGGCCCGATCATGGCGGCGGCGCCGATCCCGACCGACCCGGCCAGAATGAGCACGACGACGGCCCTCCCGCGGACGCCGCGGAGGACGATCACCGCGGCGGCGAACAACGCCCACAGGGCGAAGAGGGTCACGAGCAGCGCTCCCGTGTCCCGTCCCGGCGAGAACAGATCGAAATTCCGCACCCCGAGCCCGGTGAGGACCGCGCTGGCGGCAAGGAGCAGGGAGACCACAGTGATTCGCACCCTGCCATCCTCCCGGAATCTCGGTCGGGGCACCGCACCGGGGCGGGCGCGCGTCACCGAACCGTAAGGATTCCCGGGCCCTGCGACACCCGAAAACTGGTGCAATGGAGCATGCGCCGTTTGATGTACGAAGCCCAGCGATCTCTGGCGTCGCCGTCACGCAATCCCCGGATGGCGACCGTGATCGGCCGACTGCTCGGCGCACTGTTCCTGGTCTGTTTCGGAACCGGGCTGTACAGCCACTTCCTCCAGCAGCCCCTGCCGGGGATGCGCCTGCCCACCCGGCCCGAGTTCCTCTACCAATTCACCGAGGGCACCCACATCATTGCCGGGATCGCCTGCTTCCCGCTGCTGCTGGCCAAGCTCTACATCGTGTTTCCCGACCTCTTCACCTTCCCTCCGGTGCGCTCGTTCCTGCATTTCCTCGAGCGCGCCTCGATCGCCCTGTTCGTCGGCGCGTCCCTCGTGCAGATCACCATCGGCCTGCTGAACACCTACCAGTGGTACCCGTGGCCATTCCCGTTCCGGCAGGTGCACTTCGCCCTCGCCTGGGTGCTGATCGGCTCCCTCGCGCTGCATATCGGCATCAAATTGCCGATCATCGCGCGGTTCTGGCGTAAGCGAGCCGACTACGGGCCCGGCACCGAGCACCTCACCGACGCGGTTCCGGCCGAACGCGCGCCGGGCACGGAGACCGCACGGCTCTGGGGCAGCAGCCGACCGACCGGGCTGACCGGGCGACTCATCGCCTATCTGGATGCGACCCCGCCGACGCCGGAGAAGGTGAGCCGCCGCGGGTTCCTGACCACGGTGGGCGTTGCGGTCGCCGCGGTGGTCGGGCTCACCGCCGGTCAGACCTTCGCGCCCCTCGACGCGGTGAACGTCTTCGGGCCGCGCAAGAAGGGCATCGGCCCGCAGGGCCTTCCCGTCAACCGCACGTCGAAGCAGGCCAACGTGACCGATGCGGTCATCGCCGGCTGGATGCTGACGCTTGCCAACTCCGGCGTCGAGCGCAGCTTCACCCGCGCCGAGCTCGAACGGATGCCCCAGACCGAGGTCACTCTCCCGATCGCCTGCGTCGAGGGGTGGAGTCAGATGGCCACCTGGCGCGGGGTGCGGCTGCGCGACCTCGCCGACCTGGTCGGCGCGGGCGAGGACACCTCCTTCCGGCTGGTCAGCCTGGAGCAGCGCGGCAGTTTCCGGCAAACCCAGATGGGCCCGGAGTACGTGCGTGACCCGCTCACCCTCGTCGCCCTCGAGCTCAACGGCGAGACCCTGGACCTGGAGCACGGCTACCCGGCGCGGATGATCGCGCCCGGCCGACCGGGGGTCCTGCAAACCAAATGGCTGAGCCGAATCGAGGCGATCAGCGCATGAGTCAGGTCAACGGCGCGGGGATCCGCGCGGCCCGGATCGTCCTGATCCTGCTCGGTGTGGCCGGCCTCGCCTGGGGCGTCTGGGTCATGGTCGACACCGTGCGCCTCGAACGGCTCCCCGGGGTGGCGCTCTGGATTGGTGCGGCGATCATCGTGCACGACGCCGTCATTGTCGCCGCGGTGTTCTTCGCCGGGGTCCTGCTGCGTCGCGCGGCCCGGAGGCTGCCCGGCACGATCGCCGTCGTCGTCCAGGGCACCATGGTGCTGGGTGCCATCGTGACGCTGATCGTTGTTCCCGCGATGATTGCCCAGGGCCTCGGACCCAAGAACCCGACCGTGCTTCCCCTGGACTACGGCCTCAACCTGGCCGTGTTCTGGGCCGTGATCGTGGTGGTCGCCACGGTGATCTCCGCCGTGCTCTACGCGCGCAGCAGACGGGCGAACCAGCGGCCGTCCAGCCGCCAGTCCTGAGCCACGACCAGCCCGGCCTCGGTTGCGCGCCCGCGCAGGCCGGTGAGGCCGAGTTCGGCCCAGGGGAAGACCGCGCTGCGCCCGCCGGAGGAATCCTCGATGGTTCCCTCGTAACGGTCGTCGGTGTCCGGGTCCTGGCTCAGCTCGACCAGGAGGGTGCCGTCCGGGGCGAGCAGCGCGGCGCACCGCACCAGCAGCGCGGTCGGGTCTCCGCCGATTCCGATGTTGCCGTCGACGAGGAGGGCGGCGGCCCAGGCCCCCTCGAGCGGCATCGGGTCGAAGACGCTGCGGCGGAGCACGCTCAGCCCGGAGTCGACGGCCATCCGCACGGCGGTTGCCGACACGTCGATCCCGAGGGCGGAGAGCCCGAGGCCCATTGCCGCGCGCACCATCCGGCCCGGACCGCAGCCGATGTCGAGCACCGGACCGGTGAGTCCGGCGAGCAGTCGCAGGTCGGTGGCGTCGGCATCCGCGCTCCACCGCCCCGCGTCGATCGGGAACGGCTCGGCGTGCGGCTCGGAGCGGGCGCGTCGCAGGTAGAGCACGTTCTCGGCGTTCCTCAACGCGGCGGCGTATGGCTCCGCCCCGCCGGCCCCGAAGGTCGACGGCTCGAAGCGGGCGTCCCGGACATCGGGCTGGGCGAGGAAGGTCATCGGGTCGGTTCGCTCTCGCTCGGCACGAGCATGGCCGCCAGCGCGACGGCGAAACCGCCGGACGGCGCGATACCCGCGACGGAATAGGCATCGTCGATCGTGTCTACGTCGGTGAGGGTGGGCAGCAACGCCACCCGCAACCCCGCCCCCCGGAGCCGGTCGAGCTGACGGGCGCCGGTGTCATGGTGGGACATCGGGATGCCGCGGATCAGGTCGCCGTTCGGCTCGGCGAGCGCGAGAGCCCAGAATCCGCCGTCGTCGGCGAAGCCGAACCAGGCGTCGATGTCCTCGGCCCAGTCGGTGAACACCGGTTCGAGGAGGGCTGGGGTGACCTGTGGCGTGTCCATCCCGATCAACAGCGTCGGCTCGTCGCACGAATCAAAGATCGCGGCGAGGCGTTCGTCGAGGCCACCGTCGACCTGGGGAAGGATCTCGAAACCCGCGGCACCGATCGGGGGCACGACGCCATCGAAGGCGAGGATGCGGCGGGTTGCCGGCATCGCGGCCACGACGCGCAGGGTATCGTCGAGGCTCGCCGCGGCGAGTTCGGCCGCCTGGTCGAGGCTGAGCGGCGGGTGCAGCCGCGTCTTCACCTTGCCGGGCAGACACTCCTTGGCGATGACGACGATGACCGTCACCGTGCGTCTCCCCGCAACAGGGCGGACATGTCCGCGACGGCGGTGAGCGTTCCACGCACGGTCCCGGTCACCTTGCTCCGGCCGACCCGCGGCGTGTACGTGGTGTCGACCTCCCGGATGCGCCACCCGGCGTCGGCGGCGCGCAGGAACATCTCCAGGGGGTAGCCGCTGCGGCGGTCCCGGAGGTCGAGGGAAAGCAGGTCTTCGCGTCGTGCCGCGCGCATGGGGCCGAGATCATGGATGTTCACACCGGTTATTCGGCGCAGACGCCAGGACAGACTGGTATTGGCCAACCTGCTGTGCCACGGCCACGCTTTCGGGACACTGGCCCGCCGGCGGCCGAGCACGAGGTCGGCCTCTCCCGCGAGCACCGGGTCAACCACCCTGGGGAGTTCCCGTGGGTCCATCGACGCGTCCGCGTCGCAGAAGGCGACGATCGGCGCGGTCGCCGCGAGAAGACCGGCATGGGCCGCCGCGCCGAATCCCCGCCGGGTTTCGTGCACCACGAGGGCCCCGGTGGCAGCTGCGATATCGGCCGAACCGTCGGTGGATCCGTTGTCGACCACGATCGCGCGGTATCCGGCCGGCAGCCGGGACAGCACCCAGGGCAGGGCGCCGGCTTCGTTCAGGCACGGCAGCACGAGGTCCACCCGGATCAGAGTCATGCTTTGAGATTAGGGCCGCGGAGCACCCGGAACCGCGCGAAAAAATTACGGATTGAGGAACGATGGGGTGCGACCCGTCGGCGGGCCAGGTCGGCTCTATCCTGAGACCGTGACTTCTTCAGCAACACTCCAGGACCGACGGGTCCTCGTGATCGACGATGATCCGACGGTCTCCGAAATCGTCTGCCGGTACCTCCGCGCCGCTGGTTTCACCGTGGACGAGGCCCCGGACGGGCCCGACGGGCTCCGCAAGGCAGAGACGCTACGGCCAGACCTGGTTGTGCTGGACCGGATGCTGCCGCTGCTGGACGGCATCGAGGTCTGCCGCCGGATCCGGGCGAACTGGTCGATCCCGGTGATCATGCTCACCGCGCTCAACCAGGAGGAGGACCGGATCGATGGTCTGGAGGCCGGAGCCGACGACTATCTGGCCAAGCCGTTCTCGCCGCGCGAGCTGGTGCTCCGCGTGCAATCGGTGCTGCGCCGCAGCGTCGCCGAGTCCGTTCCGGCCGGCCCGGTCACGGTCGGCGATTTCGCCCTCGATTCCGCCGCGCACGAGGTTCGGCTGAACGGCGAACCGCTGTCGCTCACTGCCCGCGAATTCGACCTGCTCGCCTATCTGATCTGGCGTCCGCACAAGGTGCTGAGCCGGGAGGACCTGCTCCGGTCGGTGTGGGGCTGGGAATTCGGCGACCTGTCCACGGTCACGGTGCACGTGCGGCGCCTGCGGGAGAAGATCGAGGCGGACTCCGCGCATCCGCGGCTGCTGAACACGGTGTGGGGGGTCGGCTACCGCTTCGACCCGGTTCCGCTCGGCAGCCAGGATTCGCCCCCACCGGCGGGACTGTCAAGGTGACGCTCGAGGTGCTGGCCACCGTGTCCCTCTTCGCCCTGGCGAGCGCGGTTGTCGTCGGCGCGCTGGGTCTGCTGGCCCTGCGGCTGTTGTTCCGCGCCTCCCTCGTGCTGCAGCTGATGGTCGTCGCCCTCGCCGCCGTGATCTCGGTGGTCGGCGGGATGGCGGTTGCCGCCTCGCAGATGTATGTCTCCAAACACGACCTCACGGTCTTCTACGGGGTGGCCGGGGTGGCCGGGCTCGTTTCGCTGGCCATGGCGGCGGTCCTCGGGCGCAGCCTGGTCCGGGAGGGGCGGGAACTGCGCTCGGTCGCGGCGAGCATCGGGCGCGGCGAACGGGTCGTGGCCGCAGAGCGGCACAGCAACACCGAATTCGCGGCGCTGGCGGGAGAGCTCGCGGCGACCGGCGAACGCCTCGCCGAGTCCCGGGCCAGGGAGAACCGGGTCGAGGAGTCTCGGCGGGAACTGATCGCCTGGATCTCGCACGACCTTCGCACGCCCCTGGCCGGAATCCGCGCCATGGCCGAGGCGCTCGAGGACGGCATGGCGGAGGACCCCGACCGGTACTACGCGCAGATGCGCGGCCAGGTCGACCGACTCTCCGGCATGGTCGACGACCTGTTCGAGCTGTCGAGGATCCACTCCGGCACGCTGCGGCTGAGTGTTGAACAGGTCTCGCTCTACGATCTGATCAGCGACGCGGTGGCCGGGTTGTGGCCGGTCGCCCAGGCCAAGTCCCTCGACCTCCGGTTCGAGGGCGAGACGGGGCTGACCATCCTCGCCGACCCCCGCGAACTGTCGCGGGTGGTGGGCAACCTGGTGATGAACGCCATCCAGCATTCACCGGCCGGCTGCCCGATCGTGGTCTCCGTCACGGAGAACCCGGACGGCCGCGCCGTGATCTCGGTTCGGGATTCCGCGGGCGGCATCCCGGAAGAGGACCTCGGCCGGGTATTCGAGGCCGGTTGGCGCGCGAGCGAGCCACGCACCCCGGCGTCCGAGCCGACCCGGTCCGGCGGGGCTGGACTGGGCCTGGCGATCGTGCGGGGAATCGTCCGGGCGCATCGCGGCGAGGTCGAGGTGTACAACGTGCCGGGCGGATGCCGCTTCGACGTGCTGCTGCCCCAGCATCCGGTCGCGGCCGGCTGAGCCCCGGCCGGCCGCGCGTCGGACGGACGAGGTCGGGTTAGCGCCGCACGGAAGCCCGGAGCGGAGCCGTCGCGAACTCCCGCACGCCCCGTTCGAACGTGACCGTCGGCGCCCAGCCGAGTTCGGTGCGGATCCGTTCTGACGAGGCGGTGATGTGCCGCACATCTCCGAGCCGGAACTCCCCCGTGACGACTGGGTCAGGTCCGCCGGAGGCGCGACTGAGAGCCGCGGCCAGGTCTCCAATGGTGTGCACCGTGCCGCTGCCGACGTTGAAGGCCCGGAACGTCGATTCCGGGGTGTCGCCGGTCCAGTCGAGCGCGGCCATGTTCGCCGACGCGATGTCATCGACATGCACGAAGTCGCGGCGCTGAGCGCCGTCTTCGAAGACCCGGGGAGCTTCGCCGCGCTCGAGGGCGGAGCGGAACAATGAGGCGACGCCGGCGTAGGGCGTGTTCTGCGGCATCCCGGGGCCGTACACGTTGTGGTAGCGCAGGGCCGCGACCCGGCCTCCGGTGGCCCGCGCCCACGCCGAGGCGAGATACTCCTGGGCGAGCTTCGTCGCCGCGTAGACATTGCGCGGGTCGAGCGGGTCCTGCTCGGTGGTGAGGGCGGGTTCGAGCCGTTCCCCGGTGACCTCGTCGACCGGATCGAATCGGCCGGCAGCCAGGTCGGTGGCCAGCCGCGGCCCCGGTCGGGCTGGACCCCGCGCGCCGCGGAAGCTGCCCTCGCCGTAGACGACCATCGACGAGGCCAGCACCAGCCGATCGATGCGCGCCGCCGTCACGGCGGCCAACAGTACGGCGGTGCCCACCTCGTTGCTCCTGACGTAGTCCGGGGCATCGGAGAAGTCCACCCCGAGCCCCACCTTCGCGGCCTGGTGGCAGACGAGGTCGATGCCCCGAACCGCGGTGGCGACGACGCCGGGATCGGTCACGTCGCCGACGATGACGTCGACGCGCGGGTCGACGAGCGGCAACGCTCCGTGCACGTCGCTGCGGAGTGAGTCCAGCACGCGCACCCTCCACCCGCGGTTGAGCGCCGCGGTGACGATGGCTCCGCCGATGAAGCCGGCTCCCCCGGTGACGAGCAGCTTCGGTGCGCTCACGGCCGGTGTCCGATGCCCGCGGACGCCGGCCTGGCCAGTACGGCGGCGACCTGCTCCGGGTCGATCAGCTGCCTGGCCGTATAGTCGCCCGGGATTGTCCGCAGGATCCCATCGATGGCGGCGAGGATGCGCGGCTGCGCGTCGGCGAGCCGGGCGAAGACGAGCGTGGCGGAGACGGCATCCGCGTCGTCCCCTTCCTCCGGGGACAGGCCGGCGTCGGCGTCGGTGACGAAAGACAGGTTGACCGTGCCGATGTTGAGTTCGGAGGCGAGGACCACCTCGGGGTACTGGGTCATGTTGACGATGTGCGCCCCCGCCGCCCGGAACCAGAGCGATTCGGCCCTGGTGGAGAAACGGGGACCCTGGATCACCACGACCGTCCCGGCCGGGGCGAAGTTCTCGTCGAGGGCGTCGAGAGCGGTGATGGCGGTGCGGCGGAGGATCGGGTCGAACGGGTCGGCCGCGGCGAGGTGGGCGACGCTTCCCCGGTCAAAGTAGGTGTCGGCGCGGCCGGAGGTGCGGTCGACGAACTGGTCGGTCACGACGAGCAGACCCGGCGGGTATTCCGGGCTGACGCCCCCGACGGCCGAGGAGGAGACGATCGCGGTGACCCCGAGCGAGGCGAGCGCCCAGATGTTCGCGCGGTAATTGATCAGGTGCGGCGCCTCGGTGTGCCCGCCGCCGTGCCGGGGAAGGAATGCGACCCGGCGGCCGGCCCGCTCGCCCACCGTGATCGCCGCCGAGGGAGGCCCGTACGGCGTGTCCACCTCGATCGTGGTTGCGGTTCCGGCGTCGAAGAGCCGGTAGAGCCCGGAGCCCCCGATCACGGCGATCGAGACCGGCTCGGTGGGGGACGGCTCGTTCACGGGTGACTCCTGAGGTAGACGGACACGTGCGTTCAGTCTGCCAGCACCGGGACCGCCGGGCGGTTCAATTCCGCCGCCGGTTAGCGCGGGTAGACAAGGAGCGGCATGGCCAGCGGTCCGGCCTGGCCGACCGTGAAGGATGCCAGCAGGCCGGCGTCGGAGTAGCCGACGGAGGCCACGGTCGATTTTCCGCCGGACACGAGGTAGACGCCCGAGGCCTCGAGCGGCAGCGACGCGGATCCGCCACCGGGCACGCTCACTGTGACGGGCAGTCCCGTTTCCGGCGTCGCGGTGTAGCTGGCGTCCTCGTCGGCGGTGTTCACCAGGTGGAGAGCGGGGGCCGGTCCCGGCGCCACCGCCACGAGAAAGTCGTCCGCGATCGACCCGGATGACCCGAACCAGGCGAAGTCCTTGCCCGCGGTCCCGACCGAGAAGACCTGTGCCGCCGCGACGATCGGCTGGTCGGCCGTGAGCTCGAGCGAGTACACCCCAGGGGCAAGTCCGGGCAACGGCACGTCGGTCGGGACACCTGGCTGGATCTCCACCTGCAGCGAGGAACCGACCGGCCGGCCGTCTTCACTGGCGACGCCGACCTGAACGGTGGCGGCGTCCTCCCCCGGGACGAAGATTCGCGCCGTGGGCATGTCCTCGGAGTGCCCGCCGCTTTCGTCCGCAGCCGCTGCTCCCTGCGTGGTGACGAGCACGCCGGCGATGATCTGGCTGGTGGCGGCGGGGGCCACCGGAGCAAGGAGGTCGACTCCGTTGGCCGCGATTCCCCTGACGATGCTCTGCTGGAGGGATGCGGCCACCTGGCCGCCTTGTGAGGTGACGTGCACGACCGGGGAACGGAGGTTCGGGGCCAGGCCGGCGAGGGAAACGATCCGCTGGGAGTTGGGTTGGACCAGGATCCCGGTTGACCCGGGTGCGTTCACCAGGCCGGCCTCGCCGTAGACCGTCAGGTCGACGGTCGCCAGGACAGTGCCGGGGTTGCTGAGCAGCACGAGAGTCGTCTGGCCCACGTCGGTGGACCCGCCGACGAGCCACGCGTCACCCGTGGCTTCGGCGCAGGCCGCAACGGCCAGTCCACTGAGCGACTCGCCCGTTGCGGTCTGGGACTGGCTTCCGGCGACGAGCGGCGCCGTGACCGCGCCGGCCTGGGCCGGGACCCGGAGCAGCTGCGGCGCGCCGTCGACGTCGCTTCTCGCGTTGTCCGGTGCAGAGAGTTCGGTGCCTGACGGGCGGATCCAATCGGTTCCGGACGCGGCCGGGTGCGCGCTGAAGACGGCGTCCGTCGGCCCGACCGAGGTCGCGTCCTGGGCCTGGCTCGAATCCTCGGCGAGGTTCAGGAGCGGACCGGGGCACACCCTCTGTTGTTCCGTCGGCACGGGCGAGACCAGGAGGGACGTCGGAGTGTGTTCGAGTGTCGGCCAGGGCACGACCGCCGCCGCACCGACGGCGACCACGGCGACCGCGACGACGACCATGCCGGCCAGGGCCCGGGCGCCGACGAGCGCGATTCCACGTCTACTGGGCATCGTCAGCGTCCTCTACTCGGGTCGTCGACTCGGCCGGGGTCGTCGGTTCTGCGGGGGCAGCCGGCCCTGCGGAGGCAACCGGCCCTGCGGAGGCAACCGGCCCTGCGGGGGCGGCCGGCTCTGCGGAGGCAGCCGGCTCTGCGGAGGCAGCCGGCTCTGCGGGGGCAGCCGGTACGACGGGTTTCTTCCCCTTGCCTGCCCGCCTCAGCTCGCGGGCGTCGGCCTTCTTCGTGCGCGCGCCGGCCTTCGCGATTTGTCGGATCGCGTCCCGGTTCGCCTGGCGGACGGCCTCAGGGCCGGCTCCCGTGGGGATGGACAGCAGGACCGTTGCCCCGATCACGATGGCGGCGACGAGCAGGGCGGCGAGGCCGATAGCCCCTCCGGCCTGCCAGGGGATCTCGCCGACCGACCCGGGTGTGCCATCGGCTTCATGCCGCCAGAGGCGCCCGAAGGCCGTGTCACCGACCGGGATGAGCGCCGCGTTGCCGTCGAGTGCCGTGGTCGTACGTGTCGTCGTTTCGAGCGCTGCCGCACTGGCGGGAGCCTCGGCTCCCGGCCCCATCGGGACGACAGCCGCCGGGCGCAGCAGCACGAACCGAATGCCGAAGTCCGACAGCCCGGATGCGGCATCCAACCCGCTGCGTGATGCGAGGTTGCCGGCGAGGGTGGCCAGTTCCTTTTCCTTGGCAGACAGGGTGGTGTCGGTGCTGTTCAGGGTCGACTGGTCGTCGAGGGTCGCACCGTCGCCGCGCACAATCGTGGCGAGGATGCCACCGTCTGGCTGAGGCGTGATCTGCAGGGTGCCTACCCGGTCATCCGTTCGAGCCTCGGCCGAGACGAAAGCCGGTTGGGTGCGGTTCGTGCCTTCCCTCACCACGCTCGTGCCGAGCGGCAGGGCCGCCACGAGGGGCGCCGTCACGATCAACAAGGCGATGACCGCGCTGACCGCGGGCGCGACCGAGAAACGCCGCATGCTGCGCAGCGCGAAAACGACCGCGCCGACGAGTCCGAGCCAGGCCAGGCTCAGGCCGGCACCCGGCCAGACGCTCACGGACTGAGATCCGACCGATGAGAGGAACAGATGGGTCGAGGCGACGGCGGTGCCGAGGCCGAGCAGCACGGTCACGAACGCGAAGGTCGCACCGCGCGATCCCGGCATGAACAGGGAGAGCACCGCGAGAATGGCCAGAGGCACCAGCAGTACCGGAACGAGAACGGACGCGTGGACGCCGGGCAGGCCGAGCATCTCGAGCAGGGGCGTCCAGCCGCCGAGCTCACCGGTCGGGAACCCGAGCAGCAGCTGCCAGATCGACACGCCGGCGCTCGGGACCGGCGCACCGGGGTCGGCGAGCAGGCCGATCCAGTTTCCGCGCAAACCCTGGTCCCAGATCAGGGGGGCTGCCAGGGCGAGCGCCGGGAGAGGGATGCCGATGAAGCGCATGACGGTTCGGCCGCTGGCCAGCACGGCGACGAGCCAGACCACCAGGAGCGCGGGTGCCAGCGATGGCACACAGGCGACGGTCGCAGCGAACAGGAGCGCGGCCGAGGCCGAGGCGGACCAGGACCGGGCCGCTCCGTAGCCGGCGAAGAACAGCCAGGGCAGGAGCAGGTGCACGAGGATCGCGGCGGGGCGCCCCGCCGCGAGGGCGCTGAGGAACGTGGGAGACAGGATCCACAGGGCCGCAGCCACGGCTCGGATGGACCCGTGGTGCGACAACCGACTGGTCGCGAGCCAGGCACCGAGGGCCGCAATGGGGAGGGCGAGGAAGTAGAGCAACACCAGGGCGAAGGACGGCGACCAGAAGGTGAGCGAGCCCAGGATGGCCAGGATAGCGGCGAAGGGGTCGGCGGCTCCGACGAAGCCGAGGCCGATGTCCCGCCAGCCGTAGCCGAAACCCGCCCAGAGCTCGGCCGGGGTACCCGACAGCGGCAACAGTCCGCCACCGGTCAAGGTGCGCGCTCCGAGAAGCGGGCCGAGGATCGCGAGGCCGGCGACCGCCGCTGCGATCACGGTCCAGGCTCCGCCGCCGGAGAAGAACTGAATTTCGGGCCGTTCACCTCGCGCCCCGGTGAGAGTCGCTTCCCGCTTGAGCGCGTGGCGGCGACGGACCTCGGCCGAGGAGACCCTGAGGCTGGAGATCGATCCCCAACCCACCGTGCGTGTCGCGGCGAAACGGCGTCGGGCGTTGCTGACCCGGATTCCACTGAATGCGGCGCCGAACGCCGCCGAGAATTCGCCGAGGATCGCGCCGGGTTCCTTCTGCAGCAGCTGCCCGACCGACCGCATCAGGGCGAGCGGAACGAGGCCGAGCCAGTGCACGAGAATCATGCCGCGTCGGGAGTAGACCATGCGCCGGTGCAGCTGGGCGGCTCGCACGGCACGGAGGCGTTTGCGGCGCGCCCGTCCGCGCGACGATCCGCTCGGGCCTGCCACGCCGTCGCCGGCCGACGCGATGCGCGCGGGGGCCACGACCGAGACGCGATAGCCCGCCATCCGCACGCGCACGCAGAAATCGAGGGAATCGTCCACGGAGGGCAGGGCCGGATCGAAGCCGTCGAGTAGTTCCCAGACGGTGTGGCGCACGAGCATCCCGCCGGCGCTCACGGCGAGCACGTCGCTCATGCCGTCGTGCTGTCCCTGGTCGAGTTCGCTTTCCACCATGGTCACGGTCGCGCCACCGTGGGTCATCGACTGACCGAATTCGTGGATGTAGTCGCCGGCGTGCCAGTCCATCACCTTCGGTCCGGCCACGGCGACGGAGGGCGCGACTTCCAATTCACCGAGCAGCGCGGCCAGCGCTCCGGGTTCCGGGGCGCTGTCCTGAGCCAGGAGCCAGAGCATTTCCCCGTCCGACTCGGGTGGCGCCGTCCCGCGCACCGCTGCGGCGACGGCCTCGCCGAAGGAGAGGTCGGAGTCGGCGGAGATGAAGTGAGTGGGCCCGTAGGCGGCCAGGAGCGCCGCCGTGGTGTCCGAGGACCCACAGTCGACGGTGATCACAACGTCGGGCTGTCGCGTTTGGCGGGTCAGGGCCTCGAGAGTTCTCTCAAGGTGCTTCGCGCCGTTACGGGCAACAAGGATGGCGGTGACTCTGGCATGCATATCGGTGACAGCTTAGGTCGGTCCGCACCGATCGCGCGGAGGTGCAGTGGCGCGCCCGAAAATACACCGCCCGAAGACAGCGCGTCGAGGGCTTAGGCGCGTTTACGCAATTTGCGGCGTTCGCGCTCGGAGAGTCCGCCCCAGATACCGAAGCGTTCGTCGTTGGCGAGCGCATACTGCAGGCATTGGGTCCTCACCTCGCAGGAGGCGCAGATCTTCTTCGCATCGCGAGTCGACCCTCCCTTTTCGGGAAAGAACGCCTCGGGGTCGGTCTGCGCGCAGAGCGAATCCGACTGCCATGACAACGGATCCCCGTCGCCTGTTTCCTTGCGAACTCCGGGGACACCCAAACGAACCGGATCAACGAACCAGTCCTCAGGAACCCCGGAACGATACTCAGACTGCGTCATATCGTCTCCCACCCCATTGCAAAAAATGTACCCGAATAACCCGTCAGAGCTAATTACAGCGGTGTAATTCCCGCACGTCAAGTCGCGGATCATAAACCCTCAATATTTGCTGGAGAGTTTCGACTCGCCGTTTCTCGAAACTGGGTCAGATGTGCGGGGCGGATGCCGCCTGGCGGGACGCCCAGGCGCTGCCCACCATGTCTTCCAGGCTGTGCCGCATCTCCCATTTGAGGTCCCGGGCTGCCAGCTCGCCCGACGCGACGATCCGGTCCGGGTCACCGGGCCGGCGCGGGCCGATCACCGGGGCGAAGTCGATACCGGTCACGGCGGAGACCGTGGACATGATCTCGCCGACCGACACCCCGTCGCCGCTGCCCAGGTTGTAGACGGGAAGGATCTGCTCGCCGGCCTCCAGCCGCCTGGCCGCCGCGACGTGCGAGACGGCGAGGTCGGCAACGTGGATATAGTCCCGAACGCACGTCCCATCGGGGGTCGCATAGTCGTTGCCGTTGATGCTCGGGGTGCGGCCGTCGATCAGGGCGTCGAAGACCAGGGGGAAGAGATTGTGGGGGCTCGTGTCGCGCAGTTCGAGCGCGCCGGAACCGACCACGTTGAAGTAGCGCAGGGAGGTGTGCGTGAGTCCGGCCGCGATGCCCTGGTCTCGCAGGAGCCACTCGCCGATGAGCTTGGACTCGCCGTAGGGTGACTCGGGGCTCTTCGGCGTGTCCTCGGTGACCAGGTCGGTGTGCGGGGTGCCGTAGACGGCGGCGCTGGACGAGAACACCATCCGGCTGACACCGGCCTCCGCCATCGCCGCGAGAAGGACGGCCGTGGCCGTGACGTTCTGCTCGTAAGTGTGCAGCGGACGCTGCACGGAGACGCCGGCGTACTTGAAGCCGGCGACGTGCACGACGCCGGTGACGTCGTGTTCGGCGAAGGTGCGCATGAGCAGGTCGCCGTCCAGGATGTCACCGTGGACGAAGGGGACGGAGTCCGGCACAAATTCGGCGTGCCCGCTGGAGAGGTCGTCGACGACAACGACGTCGATCCCCTCGGCGAGGAACGCCCGAACGATGTGGGAACCGATATAACCGGCGCCGCCGGTAACAAGCCAAGCCATCTGGACCTCGCAGAATCATGCGGCAATCCTGCATCGCCGCGAACCCAGCCTAGCTTCAGCCTGCCCGTACGCCGGTTTCACGCGAGGCTTGGGTCAGGGGGTGGTGGCCACGAACACATCGCCCGCTCCGGCGAAGGTCAGGGTGCCCTCGTCCGCGGTGATGTAAATGGATTCGCCGCGCCGGAGGGTGACCGACGAGGTCGCCCCGGCCACGAGGAATCCGCCGGCCGTGCAGATGGCGATGCCCGGTCCCGTCAGCGTGAGCTGGCGCATCGGAACGCCCGCGGCGGCAGCCTCGCCGGCTCCCGCCGTTCCGGTTTGCGCCGAAACGTGCACCAGGGCGAAGTCATCGACCGCCGGACGGTACTCGTCGACGCCGGGAGCAGTCGACACCGGGGCGAGGTAGGGCACGGGCAGTGAGGAGAAGTCGAGCACGTCGAGCAGTTCGTCGACGTCGATGTGCTTGGGGGTGAGCCCGCCGCGCAGCACGTTGTCGGACGCGGCCATCAACTCGACGCCGAGACCGGAGAGGTAGGCGTGGATGTTGCCGGCCGGCAGGAAGAGGACCTCGCCGCGGCGCAACGACACCCGGTTGGTGAGCAGCGAAATGACGATTCCGGGGTCACCTGGGTAGGCGACGGCCAGTGTGCGCACGGTGTCCAGTTCCAGCGGGAACTCGAGGATGGCCCCGCCGGCGGCCAGATCGACCGCGCTCTCGGCCAGCGCGACCACCCGCTCGACCAGCCAGGCGACCTCGCCGCTGTCTCCCCCGCGACCGTCCCGCAGCAGCCAGTCGACCGTGTCGCGGAGGGCTTCCGGGCCGAGCAGACGTTGCTCGAGGGCATCAAGGGCGCCTGGTTGCGGGTCATCGGACGCGGCGTCCAGAGCGCGGAGCTCACCGAGGATGCGCCGGATCTGGACCGGTTCACGGAAGCCGCAGAGCGCCTCGAAGGTCTCGCTCAGGGCGAAGATGATCTCTGGCTTGTGGAAGGGGTCGCGGTAGTTGCGGTCCGCGGCATCCACCGGGATTCCGGCCTCATTCTCCAGGGCGAAGCCGGAGCGGGCGCGTTCCATGGTCGGGTGCGCCTGGAGAGAGAGCGGGCTGGCCGCGGCGAGGATCTTCAGCAGGAACGGCAGCCGGGGTGCTCCGTCGGAGGCCTCAGTCAGGCCGGTGCCGAGGGCGGCCTCCGGTGCAGCCGCTATCCACTCGGCGAGCGTCGCATAGCCGCCCACCAGCTCCGGGTCGAGGATGACCGACGGCGAGCCCGGGTGGGCGCCCAGCCACAGTTCGGCCTCGGGGTTGCCGGTCGGGGAATGCCCGAACAGGGCCGCGATCGCGGTCGTGGATCCCCAGGCATAGTTCCGGGGTGAATTGGCGATGCCCACAAACATGCTGGCTCCTGTACTACTCGGTTTAGACCAAACTACCAACCGCTTTCCGCCGCCCTGACCTCCCGTCTAGGCTGGCGAGAATTCGTCGATCGCCGCAAGCGAGGCCGTCGCACCCTGCAATGGAGCACCAGATGACTTTCGAGCCACTCGCCAGTGACGTCTACGGCTATGAAAACCTCCTCAGCGACCAGGAGAAAGCGGCTTTGACCAGCCTGCGTTCCTACCTCGAGTCGGACGTGCGGCCGATCGTGAACGGATGCTGGGAGCGCGCAGAGTTCCCTGAGGAGGTCATCCGCCCGCTGGCGAGGCTCGGGGCGTATTCGTTCGGCTGGCCCGAGACACGTCCGTTCGAGAACTCGGCCGTCTTCCGCGGCTTCGTGGCGCTGGAGATCGCTCGGGTGGACGCATCCGTCGCCACGTTCGTCGGGGTGCAGAACGGCCTGGCCTGCGGCACGATTTCGACCACGGGCTCGCAGGAACAACGCGACGAGTGGCTGCCTCGGCTGGCCTCCGGCGAGATCACCGGCGCGTTCGGGCTCACCGAACCGCTCTCAGGCTCCGACGCGGCGCAGGGTCTGCGCACCACGGCGACTCGTGACGGTGACGTCTGGCTGCTCAACGGGGCGAAGCGCTGGATCGGAAACGCGACATTCTCGGACATCACGATCATCTGGGCGAAGGACACCGCCGACGGTCAGGTCAAGGGATTCATCGTGCAGACCGACGCACCCGGCTACACGGCCACCAAAATAGAGGGCAAGATCAGCCTGCGCTCCGTGCAGAACGCGGACATCACTCTCGACAATGTCGTCGTTCCCGAGTGCAACCGGTTGCAGAACGCGAATTCGTTCAAGGACGCGGCGAGGGTGCTGCGTCTGACCCGCGCCGAGGTCTCCTGGGCCGCTGTGGGCACGGCGATGGGAGCGTATGAGGCCGCCGTGGCGTACTCGAAGGAACGGATGCAGTTCGGCAAGGCGATCGGTGGGCACCAGTTGGTGCAGGACCTGCTGGTGAAATCGCTCGGCAACATCACGGCGAGCCTGGCCATGGTCGTGCGGGTGTCGCAGATGCTCGACGAGGGCAGCCAGCGCGACGAGCATTCGGCACTGGCCAAGCTGTACACGACCGCGCGGATGCGTGAAACGGTCGCCTGGTGCCGTGAACTCTTCGGCGGCAACGGGATCGTGCTCTCGTACGACGTGGCGCGGTTCTTCTCCGACGCCGAGGCGATCTACTCCTACGAGGGCACCCAGGAGATGAACACCCTGATCGTCGGTCGCACGATCACCGGCCAGGCCGCCTTCGTCTAGCCCCGCCCGCGCCGCCGGAGGGCGCCCGTCCCCCGGCGGTCGAGCCCCGGTGGTCGAGCCTGTCGAGACCAGCCCCGCCCGGTGGCCGACCATGCGGTGGTCGAGCGCCGGTGGTCGAGCCTGTCGAGACTGGGACCCGCGCCGGTGGTCGAGCGCCGGTGGTCGAGCCTGTCGAGACCGGGACCCGCGCCGGTGGTCGAGCCCCGGTGGTCGAGCCTGTCGAGACCGGGACCCGCCCCGGTGGTCGAGCCCCGGTGGTCGAGCCTGTCGAGACCGGGACCCGCGCCGGTGGTCGAGCCTGTCGAGACCCCCCAGGCCAGGGTCACCCTGCGCGGTCGGCCTTGCTCTTCAGTGGGATGAGGGCCTGGTTCGGGTCGACCGCCACTGGCGGTTTCAACCAGTACTGGGTGTCGTTCCGGATGATTTTCCAGCCCTGGTTGTGCAGTACAGGTGGTGGGGGTGGCAGAGGCAGGTTCCGTCGGCGGTGTCGGTGGTTCCGTTGAGTGACCAGTCGTCGAGGTGGTGGGCTTCGGTCCAGGATGGTGGTCGGTCGCAGTCGGGCCAGATGCAGCCGCCGTCGCGGAGCGCGATGGCTGTGCGTTGTTGTTCGGTGAAGAGTCGTTGTTCCCTGCCGACGTCTAAGGCTTGGCCGGTGTCGTTGAAGAGGATGCCGCGCACCCCGGTGTCGCAGATC
>NZ_JASISS010000035.1 GCF_030063195.1 Cryobacterium sp. PH31-AA6 | reverse complement strand
ACGCGACGCCATGCGCCTACTCAAACGCTACCTCGCCCGAGAAATCTTCCCCATCCTCAACGCCATCCAACAACGCCACACCCCAACCCAAATCGCCGCTTGACATCAATAGGAGCATCGAGACCAGATCCGGCCCAGCCCGCGCCCGTTTCCGCAGCCCGCGCCCGCGGGCGCGGTAGCGCTCTGCCAGTGCCGTAGCGGCGACGGCGGATCCCGCTGCGCCCGAGCATCCGTCCCCGCGTGGTGGGAGCGCCGCGCTGGTCGGGCGAGTCGAGACCCCGTCCGCCCCGAGCCCAGCACGCGGCGCTTTCGGCAGCCCGCGCCCGCGGGCGGGGTTGCGCCCTGCCGTTCCGGTAGCGGTGACGGAGGCTTGCGGCCAGATTCCGCCAGACTCGACTGGCCTTCGGATGCCGACCCGCGGTCCCGTTCTCGTCCTCCACATTCTGGGCTTGATCAGGTTATCCACCGCTTTTCGGTGCGCCGTTTTCGGGTTCGGGAATGTCGGTGGGTGCCCGTAGCGTGGCCCGCATGACAGCAGCATTCATCGCCCGGCAGGAAGCGCTCGGTTCCCGGTTCGACGCCATCGCCGCGGCCGAGCGTGAGATCGCGGCCGCGTGTGCGCGGCGGGCGGCGCTGGTGG
The DNA here is from genome assembly GCF_030063195.1 of Cryobacterium sp. PH31-AA6. Taxonomy (GTDB): domain Bacteria; phylum Actinomycetota; class Actinomycetes; order Actinomycetales; family Microbacteriaceae; genus Cryobacterium. Next base: position 23,376 of record NZ_JASISS010000035.1, on the reverse strand, counting down.
ATGAGGCGCGCCGGTTCAGCGAGGCCACGGCCGCGCGCCGTGCCGTGCCGGGCGGCCGGTGGTCGGCGGGCATGGTCGCGGAGCGGGAGTTCGTGAGCGAACTGGCGGTGACCTTGCGGTTTCCGCAGCGCACCGCGGAGAACCTGATCGCGGAGAGCCGGGCACTGGCCGATGAGTTGCCGGCGACCCGGGCTGCGCTGCAGTCGGGGGAGATCAGTTACCGGCACGCGCAGGTGCTGATCGGGCAGGCGTGGAGGGTCCCTTCGGCCGCCAAGGCCGCGTTCGAGGCGGCACTGCTGCGCTCGGCGGGGCACCTGACCGCGTCCAAGCTCAAGTACAAGGCGCGGGTGCTCCGCGAACGGCTGCATCCCGAGACGATCCTGGCCCGGCACACGATATCCGTCCTCGACCGCAAGGTGATGACCGAGGCCGAAGCCGACGGGATGGCCTCGCTCTGGCTCTATGACTCCGCCGAACGAGTGCACGCCGCCTACCTCCGGGTCACGGTCGCGGCGCTGAGCCTGCAAGGCGCCGACGAAACCCGCACCCTCAGCCAACTGCGGGCGGACGTGCTCACCGACCTGCTCCTCGACGGGACCACCCCTACCGGCGTTGGGGCCGGCATCCGGGCCACGGTCAACGTCACCGTGCCGGTCCTCACTCTGATGGGCCGAACCGAGGAGCCCGGCCACCTCGAGGGGTACGGGCCGATCGACCCCGACACGGCCCGGCGACTCGCCGGCGGAGCCACCGGCTTCACCCGGCTGCTCACCCACCCCGAGACCGGTGTCGTGCTCTCCGTCGGACGCGACCACTATAAGGTGCCGAAACCCCTGAAGGACTGGCTCCGACTCCGCGACGAAACCTGCCGATTCCCCGGCTGCACCAAACCCGCGGCCCACTCCGACCTCGACCACTCCCTCGACTGGCAATTCGACGGGCTCTCCGCCCACGACAACCTCGCCCACCTCTGCCCCGGCTGCCACGCACTCAAAAGCGAATCCGGGTGGACCGTAAAACACCTCGACAACGGGCACCTGCACTGGACCTCGCCAACCGGCCGCACCTTCACGACCGAACCCGCGACCCTCATCCGCGCCACCGCGCCACCCACGGATGCGACACCACCGGACACGGCCGCACCCCCGGCAATTGCCGCACCACCGGCCTCGGCACCGTCGCCGAACGAGCCGCCCGTGCCCGAACCCGCCCCCTTCTGACCCGCCCGGCCACCGCGGAGCCCTTGCACCAGGCCCAACGAACCCGGCGCACGAGTCCGGCGAAACCCCACCGGCAGACCTGGTCTCGACAGGCTCGACCACCGTGTGGTTGGCTCGACCACCGTGTGGGTGGCTCGACCACCGTGTGGGTGGCTCGACCACCGTGTGGGTGGCTCGACCACCGTGTGGTTGGCTCGACCACCGTGTGGGCGGCTCGACCACGTGAGGCTGGCCCCGATCACCGGGCGGCAGACCCCCGGCCAACGAGAGGCAGGGCCCGACTTCCGAGCGGCTGGCCCAGGCCCCGAGAGGCAGGCCCCGACCCCCGCGCGACGACGGATGCTCGGCCGCACCGACCAGGAGGCTCGCCGCTACGGGAACGGCAGGGCGCTACCGCGACCGCGGGCGCGGGCTGCGGAAACGGGCGCGGGCTGGGGTCGGCCGGGGCGGGCTCGGCAGGCCGGCCCGCCGGGAGGCGGGCCAGACCGCCTCCCGGCGGGCCCGACGGCCGCTCGAGGCACCTCCCAGGCGTCCCCCAGAATGAGGCACACCGCCCGGTGAGTCAGCGGGATCACGCCAGGCCGCCTTATTTCTTCCGAAGAATCCCCTTACTTTGCTAACGCGGTGGTCGATAGCTAGGTACGAGCAGGGATAGCTCAACCCCAGGCCACGGATCGGCCGTCTTTACACTTGACGACGAAATCGGGAAACTGTGCTCGAATCCGTGACAGCCACCGCGCTATCCAGTGCCCTCGACGGACTGGCCCTGCGCCAGCGCACCATCGCGAGCAACATCGCGAACGTCAACACCCCGAACTACCACGCCAAGCGCGTCGCCTTCGAAGCCGCACTGGCCAGTTCGGTCGCAGCCGGCGACGGTCGCACGACGGCGACGACCGCCAGTTCACTCGAGCCCACTCGGCTGGACGGCAACAACGTCAACCTCGACACCGAGACCCTCTCCAACACCGAAACGGTGCTGCGCTACCAGTTCGCGGCCCAGGCCATCAACAACCCCTTCACCGCGATCCGCTCTGCGATGCGGACCAACTGATGGTCGACGCAATCGGCATTGCCGGCACCGGCCTCACCCTGCACCGCAAGTGGCTCGACGCGGTCGCCGACAACATCGCCAACGTCAACACGGTCACGCCCACCAGCGGCAAGGCGTTCCAGGCCCGCTACATCGTCGCCCAGGAAGGCCAGGGCGTCACCGGCGCCTATGTCTCCGGCACGGCGCTCGGCTCGGAGACCGGCATCCTCACCTATGACCCCAGCAACCCGCTCGCGGATGCCGACGGCAATGTTCGTCGCCCCGACATCGACCTGGGCGAGCAGATGGGCGCACTGATCATGGCCCAGCGCGGCTACCAGGCCAATGCCGCCGTCGTCGACCGCGCCAAGACAAGCTACGAAGCAGCACTGCAGATCGGACGCGGCTGATGACCATCGGTGCAATCCCCGCCGTGCAGGCCGCGGCCGGTACCGGCTACCTGCCCAGCGTGCAGAACAGCCAGGCCACCGACGGTGCGGGCTTCGGCTCCGCCCTCGCCGGTGCCGTCGACAACCTTCAGTCGTTGCAGTCCACCTCCAACACCCTCGCGGTGCAGGCGGTCACCGGCAACCTCAACGACATCCACGCCGCCACGATCGCATCGACCAGGGCGCAGGTCACCCTCGAACTGGTCGCCGCCGTGCGTAACAAGGGCGTCGACGCGTTCAACGAGATCATGAGGATGCAGGCCTGATGCCCCGTCCGATTGCGTCGGCTCTGGAGAACCTCAGCCGCAACATCCGCGAATTCACCGTCGCGCAGCGCACGGTCGCCATCATCGGTGTCGCCGTGCTCGCGCTCGGCATCGCCGCCCTCACCATGTGGGTCAGCAAGCCGGCCTACACCCCGCTCTTCTCCGGCCTCAGCGGTTCGGACGCGAACACCATCGTCGACCAGCTGCGCACTGACGGTGTGCCCTACGAGCTCAGCGACGGTGGCGCCACGATCATGGTTCCGCAGGAGAACGTCTACGACGAACGCCTCAAGAGCGCCGCGGCCGGCCTGCCCTCCTCGAGCACGGGCGGCTACTCGCTCCTCGACAAGATGGGCGTCACCGCCTCCGAGTTCCAGCAGTCGGTCACCTACAAGCGGGCGCTCGAGGGCGAACTGGCGAACACCGTGCAGGCCATGCAGGGCGTCCAGTCCGCCTCCGTGCGTCTCGCCATCCCCAAGGAGTCCGTGTTCGCGTCGGAGAAGACCGACCCCACCGCATCCGTCTTCGTCCAGACCAAGTCCGGCGTCACCCTCAACTCCAGCCAGGTCCAGGCCATCGTGCACCTGACCAGCGCGTCGATCGACGGCATGAAGGCCACCGACGTGGCCGTCATCGACTCCAAGGGCGTCGTGCTCTCCGCGGTCGGCGTCGGCGCCATCGGCTCGGCCGACCAGCAGGCCGGCGACTACGAGCAGCGCGTACGCGGCGCCGTGCAGGCCATGCTCGACAAGGTTGTCGGCCCGGGCAACGCCACCGTGGTCGTCGCCGCCGATATGAGCACCCAGTCGGCCCAGCGGGTCGAGGAAACCTTCACCACCCCCACGGATGCGCCGGCCCTCAACGAGGCCGTCAAGACCGAGACCTACTCGGGCTCCGGGGCCAGCGGGGCCGCGGCCGGCGTTCTCGGGCCCGACAACATCGCCGTTCCGGCCGGCACCGGCACCGACGGTTCCTTCACCTCCGCGGACACGACCAAGAACAACGCGGTCAACAAGGTCACCGAAACCCGCACCATCCCGGCCGGGCAGATCAACCGCCAGACCGTCTCCGTCGCCGTGAACGCCGACGCCGTGGGCAAGCTCAACGTCGCCGACGTCACCTCCCTGGTCTCCTCTGCGGCTGGGATCGACGCCAAGCGCGGCGACGCCGTCACGGTCGAGGTCGTCAGCTTCAACGCCTCCGGCGCTGCGGACGCCGCGACCGCCCTCGCCGCCGGCACCGCCGCCGCGGCCGCCGATCGTTTCGCGGAGATCGTGCGCATCGGCATCATCACGGCCGGAATCGTCATCACCTTCGTGCTCGGCCTCATCCTCTACGCCCGTCGCTCGCGCCGGCAGAGCCGGGAAGCGATCGAGCTCGACGAACTGGTCGAGGCCCGCCCGGCGCTCGGCGCGGCAAACGTCCCGTTCGGGATCACCGCCCAGAACAGCCCGATCATGATCGACCCGACCCCCACGGTTGCTTACGGCGTCACCGGCGCCACCGGCGACGCCGACCGGATGCGGATGGAAATCGACTCCCTCGCCCAGCGCGACCCGGCGGGCACCGCCGATTTCCTCCGCGGCCTGATGGATGACCGGCAGCCCGCATGATCGACGTGAAGGTTCCCCTGACCGGAACGCAAAAGGTCGCCGTCGTGCTGATGAATATGGACCGTCAGCGCGCGTCCGAGGTCATGAAGCAGTTCACCGAGACCGAGGCCGCCGACATCGCCGCCGAGATCGTGCAGCTGCGCCGCGTCGATCCTGACGTCACCGAAACGACGGTGCTGGAGTTCCACGGCCTCACCACGAAGAGTTCCCGCAACCCCCGCGGCGGCCACGCCTACGCGGTCGGCCTGCTCGAGGCATCCTTCGGCGCCGAGAAGGCCGCCGGCGTGATGACCAAGGTCGCCTCGTCGATGGCCGGCAAGGCCTTCGAATTCCTCGACACCGCCGAGACGCTCCAGATGCTCGCCCTGCTCGACGGCGAACTGCCCCAGACCATCGCCCTCGTTCTCGCCCACCTTCGCCCCGAACAGGCTTCCGCCGTGCTCGCCGGCCTCGACGGCGCCCTGCCCGTCGAGGTTGCCCAGTGCATCGCGACCATGGGCACCGCCACCCCCGAGGCGATCAAGGTTGTCACCGACACGCTCAAGGGCCGTGTCGGCGCCATCTCCTCCTCCCGGGAGACCAGCGAGGTCGTCGGAGGCATCCAGCCCCTGGTCGAGATCATCAACCGTTCCGACGTGGCCACCGAGCGCGCGCTGCTCGAGGCCCTCGACGCGAGTGACCCGGTCCTGGCCGAAGAGGTCCGATCCCGGATGCTGACCTTCGCCGACATCGTCAAGCTCGAGAACCGGGATGTCCAGCAGGTTCTCCGCGGCATCGACGCGGCCGTGCTGGCCGTGGCCATGAAGGGCTCCACCGGCGGCGTCATCGAGATCATCCGCACCAACCTCTCCGAGCGTAACCGCGAGATCCTCGACGACGAGGTCAAGGCCATGGCGCCCGTGCGGGTGTCGCAGGTGGAGGAGGCCCGCGCCACGATCGTTCGGGCCATCCGCGACCTGGCCGCCCAGGGCAGCATCACGGTGCAGCGAGCAGACGAGGACGATTATGTCGTCTAACCCCGGATTCTCCACCCTGTCGTTCCCGGTCCTCCGGGACGTGAACCGCGACGCCAACCTCGACCAGGGCGACGAGCGCTCTCGCGCCCAGGGCCACTCCGCCGGTTACGCCGCCGGAATCCGCGCCGCCGCCGCCGAGATGGACGCCACCGCGGCCCGCCTCGGCGCCGAGCACGCCGCGGCCGTCCGCCAGGGCCAGGCCCGGATCGACCGTGTCGTCGCCGTGCTCGGTGCGGCCGCAGCGGCGCTCGACGATCGAACCGTCCCGGTGCTGCGCGACGCGGAGAACACCCTCGTCACCACCGCCCTCGACCTGGCCGAGGCGATCATCGGCCACGAACTCGACGACGCCGAGACGTCCGCCAGGTCCGCCCTCGCCCGTGCCCTCCACCACTCGACCGACCTGTCGCCGCACTCGGTGCGCCTGAACCCCGACGACCTGGCCATGCTCGACGCAGCCACCCTGGCCAGGTCCGGCGTCGAATTCGCCGCCGACCCGTCCCTGGCCCGCGGCGACGCGATCACCGAGTTCTCCGACGGATACCTCGACGCCCGCATCGGCACCGCCCTCGCCCGCGCGAAGGCCGTGCTCCTCGGCGGTGCCGAATGACCCTCACCTGGCAGCCGCACGCCGCCAAGCTGAACCTGGCCCTGGCCGCGGCCCGGCCGCAGCGCGTCGGCGTCGTCTCCTCGATCGTCGGTCTCGGCCTCGAGGTGCGCGGCCTGAACTGCGCCATCGGCGACCTGGTCACCATCGGCGAGCACGGCGAGGTCGACGCGGAGGTTGTGGCAACCACCCGTGAAGGCATCCGGTGCATGCCGCTGGGCCGGATGACCGGCATCCGTGTCGGTGCCCCGGTGCGCTCGGATGGCGCCCCCCACTTCGTGCCGACCGGCAACGGCCTCTTCGGCCGGGTCATCGACGGTCTCGGCCGACCGATCGACGGCAAGGGCCCGCTCGCGGTGGCCAGCCGGGTCTCCCTCGACCACGACAGCCCCTCGGCCATGGGCCGCTCGCGCATCGTCACCCCCCTCCAGCTCGGCGTGCGCGTGCTCGACACCCTCACCACTGTCGGCAAAGGCCAGCGCATGGGCCTGTTCGCCGGCTCAGGCGTCGGCAAGTCGTCGTTGCTCTCCATGATCGCCCGCGGCACCGACGCCGAGGTCTCGGTCATCGCCCTGGTGGGGGAGCGTGGCCGCGAGGTGCGCGAGTTCCTCGAGGACGACCTCGGCCCCGAAGGGCTCGCCCGCTCGATCGTCGTCGTCTCCACCTCGGACGAACCGGCCATGATGCGGTTGCGCGCGGCCTTCGTCGCCACCCGCATCGCCGAATCATTCCGCGACCAGGGCGCCGACGTCATGCTGATGATGGACTCGCTGACCCGCGTGGCCATGGCCCAGCGCGAAATCGGCCTGTCGGTCGGCGAACCGCCCGCCACCCGGGGCTACCCGCCATCCACGTTTTCCCTGCTCGCCCGGCTGCTCGAACGCGCCGGAACCGACGAGGCCGGCTCCATCACCGGCGTCTACACGGTGCTCGTCGACGGCGACGACCACAACGAGCCCATCGCGGATGCCGCCAGGTCGATCCTCGATGGCCACGTCGTGCTCGACCGCAAGCTCGCCGTGCTCGGCCACTTCCCCTCCGTCGACGCGCTCGCCTCCATCTCCCGGGTGGCCTCGCGGGTCAACAGCCCGCACCAGAACGAAATCGCCGGCACCCTGCGCAAGGTGCTCGCCGCCCGCCGCAACGCCCAGGACCTGCTCGACGTCGGTGCGTACCGCACCGGCACGAACCCCCTCGTCGACGCCGCGGTCGCCCACGAAGGCGCGATCAACGCCTTCCTCCAACAGCGGATGGACGACCAGACCCCGGCGGCCCTCGCCTGGGACCAGCTCAGCGCACTGACCCGACAGCTCGGAGGCCTCTGATGGCGCGCCTATTCGCACTCGCCGGACTGCTTCGGCTGCGACACCTCCAGCAGGACCAGGCCGCCGGCGACCTCGCCGCGGCGAACGCCGTCGCCGCGGCGAACGCCCAGCGCCGGGCGAACACCCGTGCCACCCTTGAGGTGCTGCCCAGCACCGTCACGGGAGCGGAAACCCTCTACGCTGTCGCCGCGGCACGAGCATCCGCCCGCAGCATGCTCGCGGAGATGGATGCCCTCGGCAGCAACTACCAGAGCGCCGTTGGCGAGGCGCAGGCCGCCTACGACGCCTCCCGCGCCGAGTCGGTGAGCCTTGAGAAGCTCGAGGGCAAGCACGGCGCGGCCGTCGCCGCCGACGACCTGCACGCCGAGCAGACCATCCTGGACGAGATCGCCTCCACCGCCTGGCACCGCAACCGGATCGGTTCGGCTCGATGACGATGGTCGCGATGCTGAGCCGGGTGAGCGACATCCGCGCGACCCTGGAACAGTTGTCGAACGTGGCACCCACCGCGCGGTCGACGGCCACGACAGCCTCGGCCGGCGCGTCCTCGAGCACCTTCGCGGATGCCCTGGCCTCCGCCGCCGCCGCAACCGGCGTCACGGCCGCGAACACGGGCAGCGCGACGGGGGCAGACATCGTGACGTCCGCGGAAAAGTACCTCGGCGTTCCCTATGTCTTCGGTGGCGAGGACTCGAGCGGCATGGACTGCTCCGGGCTCGTGCAGAAGGTCTACGCGGACATGGGCATCACGGTTCCCCGCCTCGTCTCGGGCCAGATGAAGATCGGCACCGCGGTGGCTTCCCTGGCCGAAGCCAGGCCCGGCGACCTCATCGTCACCGCGGGCGGCGACCACATTCTCATCTACGCCGGCGACCACAAGGTCATCCATGCACCATACGAGGGCCGCACGGTCAGCAAGGTCGAGGCCTATATGGACGACTCCGAGATCACGACGATTCGCCGCGTCATCCCGGATGTCCCCGCCACCACGAGCGCTGCCGGCACGACCGACCTCGTCAACGCAGCCTTCGCCTCGCTCCTGAAGGGCGCTGCCAAGTGAATACCGCGATGCTCCGATCGGCCGCACCTGCCGCGGCCCCGTCTCGTGGCCAGGCGGGCGCTCCCGCCGCCGGCTCCGGCGGCGCCGACGCCTTTGCGTCGATCATGCAGGGCACCCTCGACGCCCGTGGTCCGGCCACCGGCCGCAGCGCGCGAAATGAGCCGGCAACGGATGCCGCGCCCGACCGGCCTGCGAAGCACGCCGGGGGAGCCGCGGCCGACTCGACGTCGTCCTCCGCCGATGCGTCAGATCCGGCCCAGAACCCGGCCGCGCTCGTCGCCGGCGCTGAGGTCGCGCCCGGACCGAACATCCCTGCTCCGTTCGGTCAAGCGACTCCGGTGGCCCCGGCGGCCCCGGTCACCGACCCCGCCCTGGCTGCCGACCCTGAAGCGGGCACACCGGTAGCGGCCGACGTCTCGGCAGCAATGGGTGCCGAAGCCGCGGTCACCACCGGGGCAGTCCAGGCACCGGGAACCACCGCGATCCCGACGCCCATCGCCATAGACGACACGCGCCCCTCGCTCGCCACCTCCACCGCCACCGGCACGGCCGGCACAGAGGTCTCTGGCCCAGCGACAGCGGTGCCCGCAGTGACGCCCGGCCCGAGTCCCGCTGTCACTCCTGTCGTCGTCACCGGTACCACCGCGACCGCTTCCGCAGCAGCGGCGGTTGCCGCCGCCGCAGCGCCTCCGGCCGCGCGCACCGCCGGCTCAGCCACGCCGGGCGCCACGGTGGCGTCGAACACGGCCACGGTTGCCACGCCCACGCCCACGCCCACGCCCACGCCCACGCCCACGCCAGCCGTCGCTACCGCCACAACGGCCGCGCCCGCGGTGACGAACGGTGCTGCCGCTGCTGCCGCTGCGGTAACGCTCGCTCCTGCTTCTGCATCCGGTGCCTTCGGCGCTGCCCTGGCGACCGCAACCGCGAGCGCTCGCACCGCCACGGCCGGCGGCGAGTCCGCTCCGGCCGACGACGCAGCGGTCGCCCCCGCGACGCTGAACGCTCCGGCCGGCACGGTCATCGCGGCGGCCCCGACCGCGGTGCCTGCTGCGGCTGCGGCGCCCGCACCGGTCGCCCCCGCCCCCACCGTGCCGCTCACCGCCCAGGTGGCTCGTCCGCTGTTCAGCCTGGCCGGAGCTCCGGGCGGCGACCACGTGCTCACGATCAGCGTCAGCCCCGACAACCTCGGACCGGTCACCGTGCGCGCTCACGTGAACGGCGACAACATCCGGGTCGAGCTCTTTGCCCCCACGGATGTTGCCAGGGACGCCCTGCGCGCCATCCTGCCCGACCTGCGCCGTGATCTCTCGGGTGGCGGGCTGAACGCCCACCTCAACCTGTCCGGGAACGACTCGCCCTCCGATCCGTCCGCGAATCGCCAGGACCGACAGCAGCCGGGCGCACGCAACGAGCATGGCCGCGGTTCCGGAGAACCGGTCGCCGAACGCAGCTTCCGCGCCCCCGGCTTCGGGAGCACGCACACCATCGACATCCTGGCCTGAGAGAAGAGAGAGACAACCGTGACCATCGACGCAGTTGCCGCAACGGCAGCGACCGGCATGTACACCACGACGCCCGTCCGGGCGCCGAAGCAGACCCTCGACTCCGAGGCCTTCATGTCCCTGTTGGTGACTCAGCTCCGCAACCAGGATCCGAGCTCGCCCATGGACACCAACCAGATGATCGCCCAGACCACACAGCTGGCGATGATGGAGAAGCTTTCCGCGCTGTCCACCACCGCCGACGAGAACTTCTCGCTGCAGATGCGCGTGGCCGCGGCGGCCCTGGTCGGCCAGGACGTCAGCTATACCAAGGCGGACGGCACGACCGCGACGGGCACGGCATCCGCAGTCTCCTACGCCGGCACGGTTCCACGGGTCACCATCAACGGAACGAGCATCGCCCTCGATGCGATCTCCGGGGTGACCGCCCATCCGGCGGCGACACCCGCCTGACCCAGGCCCGGATAGCCGGGCCCCGCACCCTCACCAACTTTTCCAACTTTTCGACTCAGTCCCTTTCAGAAAGGCAGCATCCCATGCTTCGTTCCCTGTACTCAGGAATCTCCGGCCTTCGCTCGCACCAGACCATGCTCGACGTCACCGGCAACAACATCGCCAACGTCAACACGACCGCGTTCAAGGCCTCGGCCACCCAATTCCAGGACACCCTCTCGCAGCTGAGCCAGGGTGCTGGCGGCCCGCAGGCCGAGGTCGGCGGTACGAACCCGGCCCAGGTCGGTCTCGGGGTCAAGGTCGCCGGCATCTCGACCAACTTTGCCCAGGGCTCCTCGCAGGCCACGGGCAAGGCCACGGACATCATGATCTCGGGCGACGGCTTCTTCGTCACCCAGCTCGGCGGCGAAACGCTCTACAGCCGCGCCGGGGCGTTCGACTTCGACGCCCAGGGTCGTCTGGTCTCACCGGCGGGCGCGATCGTGCAGGGCTGGAACGCCGTGGACGGCGTGATCAACCAGGGTGGAACAACCGGGAACATCACCCTGCCGTTGCAGTCCATCATTCCGGCCAAGGTCTCGACGGAAGCGACCATGGGCGGCAATCTGCCGTCGGACGCGGTCCTGGGCTCGACCCTCCTCCGCGATGTGAAGATCTACGACGCGTCCGGTACCGCACGCACCCTGTCGCTGACTTTCACCAACACCGGTGCCGGCACCTGGGACGTCGCCGGAGATGACGGTTCCGTGACGAACACCGGCTCCCTCACCTTTACCAATGGGGAACTCACCAGCGGCGGCACTCTCCTCGTCGGGGGGATCACCGTGGATATGAACAACCTGCAGGGATTTGCCGGGCTCACCACGGCCACCGTCAACTCGCAGAACGGCGCCGAAGCGGGAACTCTCAGTTCCTTCACCCTGGGCAAGGACGGCACCCTGGTAGGCCTGTTCAGCAACGGCGGCCAGGCGTCCATCGGCCGGATCGCCCTCGCGACGTTTGCCAACCCGGGCGGTCTGGAGAAGGCCGGCTCCTCCGAGTACCGTGCCACCTTCAACTCCGGCAACGCGGCCCTCGGCGCACCCGGCAGCGGCGGCCTGGGCTCGCTCACCGGGGGAGCGCTCGAGATGTCGAACGTCGACCTCTCCCAGGAGTTCACCAACCTGATCGTCGCCCAGCGCGGCTTCCAGGCCAACGCCCGCATCATCACCACCTCCGATGAGGTCCTGCAGGAGCTCACCAATCTCAAGCGGTAGGTAGATGCGTTTGCCCCGGCCGTCAACTAACGGCCGGGGCGGGGCGACCGACAGTGGTTCACGACGGTTACTTGAACCGTCCGGAGACCAGGGACGGGCCCGATGATCGTTGTGACGCGGCTGAACGACAGCCAGTTTGCGATCAATCCCGATTTAATCGAGCGCATCCACGCGAGCCCCGACACCACCCTGGTGATGGTCGACGGCGCGAAATTCATTGTCACCGAGGGCCTCGACGAGGTCATCGAAAAGATCGCCCGATTCCGGGCCCACGTAATCTCCCTCGCCTACCTGACGTCCGATGCCGATTACACCACCGGGGCCAGGCCGCTGGAGATCGTCACCGGTCCGCACGCGATCGATGATCCCCACCAGCCGGGTGGTTCGCTGCCCCCGCGACCGCGGAGGCTCTGATGGATCCCGCAACCCTGATCGGAATCGCGCTCGCCTTCGGGTCCCTCTTCGCGATGATCACCATCGAGGGTGGCCACATCGCCTCGATCCTTCTGCCGGCTCCCATGGTGCTCGTCTTCGGCGCCACCATCGCCGTCGGCATCGCCGGTGGCACAATCGGCGACGCGATCTCGGCGTTCAAGGCGGTGCCCGGCGCGTTCGTCGGCAAGACCACCCCGCCGCAGCAGGTCATCGACCAGATCGTCGGCCTGGCCGAGAAGGCCCGCAGCGCCGGCCTGCTCGCCCTCGAGCAGGAGGCCGACAACGTCGACGACCCGTTCCTGCGCGGTGCCCTGCAGAACATCGCCGACGGTACCGACGGCGACGAATTGCGCATCCTGCTCGAAGACGAGCTCGCCACGAGAACCAAGGCCAGCCGCAACGCCTCCAAATTCTTCACCTCACTCGGCGGCTACGCGCCGACCGTGGGCATCATCGGAACGGTGATTTCGCTCACCCACGTGCTGGAGAACCTCGACACCCCGTCGACCCTCGGCCCGATGATCGCGGCCGCGTTCGTCGCCACCCTGTGGGGTCTGCTCTCCGCGAACTTCCTCTGGCTGCCGATCGGCAACCGGCTCAAGCGCCTCTCCGACATCGAGGTCGATCGGATGACCCTGCTGCTGGAGGGCGCCCTCGCCGTTCAGGCCGGGAGTCAGCCGCGCCTCCTCGGCGAACGGTTGCGTGCCATGGTGCCGGCGGAATCGCCCAAATCCTCGAAGGCGGGCAAGTCGGATAAGGCGGCCAAGTCCCTGCCCAAGGCGGCATGAGCGGGCACGGCCGGGGCCGCGGCAAGGGCCTCGAAGAGGAACACGTCGAGCACGTCGACGAACGCTGGATGGCGTCCTACATGGACATGGTCACCGTGCTGATGTGCATGTTCATCGTGCTGTTCGCGATGTCGTCGGTCGACCAGGAGAAGTTCGTGCAGCTGAAGAACTCCCTGGCCACCGGGTTCGGGGCCACAGACGTCGGCAAGGTCGACACGGCCAAGGGCGTCGTCGTGAAGGCGGACAAGGTCAAACAGGGCGAAGCGACCGGCTTCACCGACCTGCAACTGGCGGTGTCCGAGGTCGACCACCTCAAGTCGGCCCAGAAGGCACTCCAGGATGCTGTGGACGCCAAGGGCATCGGAAGCCAGGTGCAGTTCGTGATCGACTCGCGCGGCCTCACGATCGGCCTGATCGGCTCAGAGGCCTTCTTCGCTCCTAACCTCGCCAACCTCAGCTCGCAGGCGATCCAGGTGCTCGACACGATCGCGCCGATCCTCGCGGCCGAGCCCAACGAGGTCAAAATCGAGGGCCACGCCGACCGGCACGGTGTCACGACCAATTACCCGACCGACTGGGAGCTGTCTTCCGGCCGGGCGACGGCGGTGCTGCGCCGGCTGGTCGAGCACGGCGGGATCGCCCAGGAGCGCATTTCGGCCGTCGGCTACGGCTCGGCCAGGCCCGTCGCCGCGGGGTCCGATCTCGCCGCGATGGCACAGAACCGCCGGGTCGACGTGGTGATGCTCTCCAATCAGCCGGAGGCCGTCCGGGCGCTGATCCCGTCCGTGCTCGACGGCACGGCCGTCATCCCCCCACCGGCCGAGCCCGCCGCGACCACGACCAAGGTGGCGACGTCAACCAAGACGGAGAAACTTCCCGCGAAGACGGAGAAAGCTCCCGCCAAGACGGGACACTGATCGGGTCGAGCAGCCGGGATCTGCCGGAAGATGAGTTTCGCGTCGGATCCTCCTAACGCGCGCGGTTCGGCGACCGATAGTCCTTGTCGTGACGGTCCAGGAACAAGCAGTGATTGGTGCGCCCGCTTCGGCGACGCGCACGGTTGAGGTGTACGACTTTCGTCGCCCGACCACGCTCGCCCGCGAGCACTCGCGCGTCCTCGAGCTCGCGTTCGAGACTTTCGCTCGCCAATGGGGCACGCAGCTCACCGCCAAGGTGCGGGTGTTGTCGCAGGTGACCTGTGACCACGTGATCATGCGCACCTACGACGAGTACGCATCCTCGCTGCCCGCGACGACGGCGATGGTGCTCTGCCCCGTGGCCGGCTTCAGCGCCAAGGCGGTCATCCAGTTTCCCGCGGCGGCCGCGCTGTCCTGGGTGAGTCACATGCTCGGCGGCTCCGGAACCACCTCCGCCCCTGAGCGCACCTTCACCCAGATCGAACAGGCGCTCGTGCGGCGCCTGATGGATGACGCCCTCGAGGACCTGCGGTACTGTCTCGCCAGCGTTCTCGTCGCGCCGATCACGGTCGGCGGCATCCAGTACAACTCCCAGTTCGCCCAGGCCGCGGCCACGGCCGACCTGATGATCGTCGCCACCTTCTCGATGCGGGTCGGCGAATCGACCGCGACCGCGACGCTCGCCCTGCCGGCCGAGACGCTCCTGCCGCAGCTCGGCGAGACGAACCCGACGACCAGCCCCGCGAACCACGCAGAACTCCTCCAGGCCCAGCTGGCCTCGGTACCGGTGGATGTTTCCCTCCAGCTCACGCCCATCCGGGTGCTGCCGAGCGTCATTCTCGGCCTGGCCGTCGGCGACGTGCTCCCCATACCCCATTCCAAGCATCGCCCGCTCGACGTCGTCGTCGACGGCCAGCCGCTCGCACGCGCGGCCGTTGGCTCCAACGGCTCGCGCCTGGCCTGCATCGTCATTGACACCGAGGAGACCTTCGCATGACCGCGACATCCACCGCCCTTCCCGCCGCCGCCGTCGACGCCCTGATCGGGCTCCTGCCGACCCCGACCGCCCTGCAGGCAGTGACCTGCTCCGGCGCGGCGCTGACGGGCCGGCTGGGTGCTGCGGTCGTCGCATCCTTCGTCGGGGTGACCTCGGCGGACATCGCGATTGTGCTCGCCGACCCGGCATCGCTCGACGCCGCGGCCGGAGCCGAATCGGCCCTGGTCTCCAGCCAGGACGTGCTGCGCCCCGCGCTCGAGGGCGCTGCTGGCGTCTTCGGGGTGGGCGTGCTGGGGGAGACCAGGGTCGAAGACGCGACCGCCCTCTTCGCGGATGCCGAAACGATCGTCTACGAGCTCTCCGGCGGCGGCGCCGTCACCGGCTGGTTCGCGATCCGACTTCGCGACAACGGAACGATCGGCTCCACGGGCCGGGCAAGCGGGTCCGTGGTCGGCAAGCTCGGCCGCATCAACAACGTCGAAATGGCGCTCACGGTCGAAATCGGGCGCACCCGGATGTCCGTGCGCGACGTGCTCGCGCTGGAACCTGGCGCGGTCATCGAGCTCGACCGCTCGGCCGGGGCCCCCGCCGACATCCTGCTCAACGGCCGGCTGATCGCGCACGGCGAGATCGTCGTGCTCGACCAGGACTACGCGGTGCGCATCACCCAGATCCTCGACGTTGCCGAGAGCCTGACCTAGGTGGACACACTCTTCGTCGCTCTGCGGGTCGCCCTCTCCCTGGCCGCTGTGCTCGGGTTGCTCTGGGTGCTCCAGCGACGCCTCACCCGCGGCTCCCGGGGATCGCGCAGCCAGAATCTCGTCACCGTGGTCGGCCGTCAGGGCCTCGGCCAGAAGGCATCCGTGGTCGTCGTCGACATCGACGGACGCCGGTTCGTGCTGGGCGTGACCGAGCAGTTCGTCAACGTCCTGCACGGCGGCGACGCGGCTGGTGCCTCGGCGGCTGGTGCCTCGGGGGCAGGGGACTCGGCGGCCGGAGACTCGGTCTTCGCGAGCTCGCTCACGGCAGCCGCCGAGGTCTCCGCCGCGAACCCGGCCGACTCCGACTCCGAATCCGAGCTGGCACCGCCGCTCATCCTGCGACCGCGCCACGGCGCCTCGGCCAGGGCCGCCGCCCGGGCCGACCACAACCGCCTCGGCGGCTCCATTCTCTCGCCGGCGACGTGGCAGCAAACCGCAGCCGCCCTCCGGCAGGGACGGTGAACCCCGGAGCCCTGCGGGCAGAGCGACGCACGCGACTGGCCCGAGCCTTCGTGATGGCGGCCCTGGTGCTGGTGATCGTGGCGGCCATCGTGCTCGTCATCGCGCCCGCCGGGCATGCCGCCCCCGTCGACCCCACCCCGCCGACGGACCCGGCCGCCCCGGCAGACCCGACCGGCGGCGGACTGAACGTGTCGATCAACGGACCGGACGGCTCACCGTCCTCCGCAATCGTCACCCTGATCGGCATCACCCTGCTGTCGGTGGCGCCGGCGCTGCTGCTGATGATGACCTCCTTCACGAAGATCTTCGTGGTGCTGGCGATGACCCGCAACGCGCTCGCGCTGCCATCGATCCCGCCGAACCAGGTGCTCGCCGGACTGGCCTTGTTCCTGTCGTTGTTCATCATGGCGCCGATCCTCACCGATATAAACGAGCACGCCCTCCAGCCCTACCTCAACGGCACACTCTCCTTCGACGACGCGGTGACGCTCGGATCAGGGCCGTTGCGCACGTTCATGCTCGCGCACACCAGGGAGGAGGACCTCGCCCTGATGACCAGGGCGGCCGACCAGGCCAACCCGGAGAGCGCCGACGCGGTGAACCTGCTCACCCTGATCCCCGCCTTCATGATCTCCGAGCTCCGGGCCGCGTTCATCATCGGTTTCGTCATCTTCGTGCCGTTCCTCGTCATCGACCTCGTCGTCTCCGCGGCGCTGATGTCGATGGGCATGATGATGCTGCCGCCCGTGATGATCTCCCTGCCGTTCAAGATCCTGCTGTTCGTCCTCGTCGACGGCTGGGGCCTGATCATCACCACCCTGATCAGCAGTTACCGGGGTGGCTGATGGACACCAACGCCGTACTCGACATCGGGCTCCAGGGCATCCTGGTCGCCGGAATGCTGGCCGCGCCCATTCTCATCACCGCGCTCGTCGTGGGCTTCGCGATCTCGCTGCTCCAGTCGATCACCCAGATCCAGGAGGTGACGCTCTCCTTCGTGCCCAAGGCGATCGCCGTCGCCGTCGCACTGGTGGTCTCCGGGCACTGGATGATCAACGAGATCGTCTCCTTCACCCACATGCTCTTCGACAAGATCCCGTCGCTCATCGGCGGAGGCTGATGAACATCACCCTGGACTTCGCGTGGCTCGAGGCGGTCATGCTCGCCGGCGTGCGCATGATCGCGTTCCTCGTGATCGCGCCGCCGTTCTCGTTCAACGCCATCCCGCTGCGGATCAAGGGCATGCTGGCCATCGGCCTCGCCCTCGCCGTGTCGCCGCAGGTCACCCCCGGCTACGTCTCGCCCGACACAGCCGGTTTCATCGCCGCACTGCTCCTCGAGATCATGGTCGGCGGAGTGCTGGGATTCCTGGTTCTCGTGGTCTTCTCCGCCATCCAGTCCGCCGGCAACCTGATCGACATGTTCGGCGGGTTCCAGCTCGCGCAGGGCTTCGACCCGCAGTCGATGGTCAACGGAGCCATGTTCACCAGGCTCTACCAGATGACCGCGATCGCGCTGCTGTTCGCCTCCGGCGGTTACCAGCTGATCATCGGCGGCCTCGCCCGCACCTTCGCGGCGCTGCCGATCGGCGGAGGCATGGACCTGGCCGTACCGATGCAGGCCGTGACCACGGCGGTCGGCCAGATGTTGCTCGCCGCCGTACAGATCGCCGGACCCCTCATCGTCGTCCTGTTCCTCGCCGACGCCGGCCTCGGCCTGATCACCCGCGTCGCGCCGGCGCTGAACGCCTTCGCCCTCGGCTTCCCCCTCAAGATCCTGATCACCCTGTCGCTCAGCGCGGCCGGGTTCGTGGCGCTCCCGCGCATCGTGGCGGCGCTGGCCGACACCGCCGTCGGCACGATGATGGGGGTGAAGTAGATGTCGGACTCCGGTGAAAAGACCGAGCAGGCAACCGAAAGACGGATGCGCGAGGTGCGGTCGAAGGGCCAGCTTTCCAAATCCCAAGACCTCACCGCGTGGCTCGGAATCGGCGCCGCCGCGGTGATGACCCCCGTCACCATCTCCCTCGGCGCGCAGGCCGGCACCGAACAGATGATCATGATTCGCGGTCTCGTCGCCCGCCCCGACCCGGAACTCGCCGTGCAGATGCTCGGCGAATCACTCGGCTCGATGGCCGGCGTGCTCACCCCCATGCTCGCGGCCGTATTCGTCACCGTGCTGGTCGGCGCGGTGGCGCAGGGCGGCGTGCACTTCAAGAAGGTCGCCGGAAAGTACGAGCAGTTCAACCTGGTCACCGGTTTCGCGCGCACCTTCGGCACCCAGGCGCTCTGGCAGGGGGTCAAGGCCCTGCTCAAAACCGCCGCGGTCGGCGTGGTGCTCTACCTGGTGATCCAGAGCCTGATGCCCATCCTGATGACGGCCGGCGGTCTGCCCGTGATGGTTCTGATCGGTGCGGCCGGGGGCGGTGCCGCCGCCATGGTGCAGTCCGCCGTGCTCGCGGGCCTCGTGTTGGCCGCCGCCGACGTGTTCGTGGTGATGAAACGCAACCGCAAGCGCACCCGGATGTCGAAAAAGGAGGTCAAGGACGAGAACAAGAGCTCCGAGGGTGACCCTCAGGTCAAGTCCCAGCGCCGTTCGCGTCAGCTCGCGATGAGCCGCAACCGAATGATGGCCGCCGTCGCCACCGCCGACGTCGTCTTGATCAACCCCACCCACTTCGCCGTCGCCCTCAAATACGAGCCGGGCAAGTCTGCACCCCGCGTCGTCGCGAAGGGCGCCGGAGTGATCGCCGCCCGCATCCGCGAACAGGCCGAAACCGACCGGGTTCCCATCGTTCGCGACATCCCGCTTGCCCGCGCCCTGCACGCCGAGTGCGAGCTCGGCCAGGAAATCCCGGTCGAGCTCTACAACGCCGTCGCCAGGGTGCTCGCCTTCGTGATGGCCCTGAAGACCCGCGGCTCCAGCGCCGGGTCCGGCGTACACACCGTTTCTGAACCCGCCCTGACTTCCGGAGGCCACCGATGAAAAGCAACTTCGCCAAACTCGCCGTTCCGATCGGCGTCGTCGGCATCATCCTCCTGCTCGTCGTGCCGGTGCCGGCGGTGGTGCTCGACTTCCTCATCATCATCAACATCCTGCTCGGCCTGGTGACGCTGCTGACGACCATGTTCGTGAAGAAACCGCTCGACTTCTCCGTCTTCCCCTCCCTCCTGTTGGTGGCCACCCTGTTCCGGCTCGGCCTGAACGTGGCATCCACCCGTCTCGTACTCGGCGACGGCTATGCCGGCCAGGTCATCGCTTCGTTCGGCCAGGTGGCCGTCGGCGGCTCGATCATCATCGGTGCTGTGATCTTCCTCATCCTCGTCGTGATTCAGTTCGTGGTCGTCACCAAGGGTGCGGAGCGGGTCGCCGAGGTCGGCGCCCGGTTCACGCTCGACGCCATGCCCGGCAAGCAGATGGCGATCGACGCCGACCTGAACGCCGGCCTGATCACCGACAACCAGGCCAGGGAGCGCCGGGCCGAGGTCTCCGCCGAGGCCGACTTCTACGGCGCCATGGACGGCGCCTCGAAGTTCGTCAAGGGCGATGCGATCGCCGGCATCATCATCATCATCATCAACCTGATCGGCGGCATCGGGATCGGCATGATCCAGCGCGGCATGGAGATCAGCGAGGCGATGAGCACCTACTCGCTCCTCACCATCGGCGACGGCCTCGTCACCCAGATCCCCGCACTGCTGATGGCCGTCTCAACCGGCATGATCGTCACCCGCTCCAATGCGGAGTCCGACATCGGCACGACCGCGTCCGCCCAGCTCACCCAGTCCCGCAACGCGCTGATGATCGCCGGGGCCGCGGCCCTGCTGATGGCCCTGATCCCCGGCATGCCGATCATCCCGTTCGTGGTGATCGGGGTTGCCCTGATCCTCTTCTCCCGCAGAATCAAGGCGGGCGAGGAGCGCGACCAGGCCGGCAAGGATGCCGCGGTCGCCGCCGAGGGGATGGCACCCCGGTCGGACACCGCCGAAGACCTGATCGAGACCATGCGGGTGCACGCGCTCGAGATCCTCCTCGCGCCCGACCTCGTCGACCTCGTCTCCGGTGCGCAGGACGACCTTCTCGCCCGGGTTCGGGCACTGCGCCGCAAGATCGCGCTGGACCTCGGCGTCGTGGTTCCGCCCGTGCGCACCAGGGACAGCGTCGACCTGCCCTCGTCGACCTATGTCATCCGCATCGCCGGTGTGGAGGCCGGCCGAGGCACGGCACCCGCCGGCAAGGTCCTCGCGCTCGGCGACGCCCTCGACCTGCTGCCGGGTACAGCCACGGTCGAGCCGGTCTTCGGTCTGGCCGGCAAATGGGTGCCGAGCGAGATGCGCCACAGCGCGGAGATGACCGGCGCGACCGTGATCGACCGGGTGTCAGTGCTCGTCACCCACCTCTCCTCGATCATCTCCGGCAACGCGGCCCGGCTCCTCACCAGGGAAGACGTGCGCGTGCTGACCGACGGGGTCAAGCAGGTCAACCCGTCCGCCGTCGACGATCTCATCCCCGGTCTGCTCTCCCTGGCCGAGGTGCAGCGGGTATTGCAGGGGCTGCTGGGCGAACTGATCCCGATCAATGACCTTCCCCGCATCTACGAGTCCCTGTCCCTGCGGGCCAAGGTCTCCGCCGACCCGGAGGGCCTGATCGAGGCGGCCCGCCAGGCACTCGGTCCCGCGCTCACCGCCCAGTACCTCGACGAGGGTCTGCTCCGTGTGATCATGATCGAGCCGGGGCTGGAACAGTCGATGCTCGAAGGCATGCGCCCCTCCGAGCAGGGCACCCAGATCATGCTCGACCCGGCGAGGATCGACGTCATCCTCGGCTCGCTCAAGGAAGCCCTGTCGACCGTGGAGGCCAGCGGCCTGAGCGCAGTACTGGTCTGCGCGCCGGCTCTGCGTCCGGCCATCCGGCGCCTGGTCTCGGCCCACACCGGCGGTCTGCCGGTACTCTCCTACCTGGAGGTAACCTCGGCGAACGTTGCCATCGAGACGGTGGGAGTGGTTCGTGGAACCGAAACGATTTCTGCTTGAGGGTTCCACTCTCGAGGAGCTGAAGGCGCGCATCCTCGCCGAGCACGGAACGGAGGCGCGCATCGTCGCCGCCGACCGGGTCACGGTCGGCGGCATCAGGGGCTTCTTCGCGAAACGGCACTTCGAGGTCACCGTCGAGGTGCCCGAGCGCCGGCGCCGCGCCGCGCACTCCCGGCGAGACTGGCAGAACCGGCCCGACCCGCAGGACGAGTCAGAGCTCCAGGATCAGGGTGACTCGCAGGACAGCCCCGACCTGCAGGCCAGGCTCGGCATCGCCGCGCTCCTGGACGACGCGGATGCGGCCGAGGCTCGCCTCCAGTTCAGTTCGGAACCGACCCTGTCGACCGCGTCAGAGGACTTCGCCCACCTGATGGACGAGCTCACCTTTCAGGCGGAACCGGACCCGATCCCGATCGTTCTCACCGCGACGCGGGTGCGCACCTCCGGGGCACCGGTTGTCTCCCGTCCGGCGCCCGGCGAATCGATGCCGGCGACACCGTCGACCGTCGTGCCGCGGCCGCTCTCCGGTCACGGCGACCTGGTGCTCCTGATCGGGCTTCCGGAGGCCGCGCTCCAGATCGCGCACTCGATGGCGATCTCCGGCTCGGGCGAGGTCTTCATCGCCGGTACCGTGCGTTCGATGGGCGCTGAGCGCGCGGACGACCGCCGCACGGCCCTGTCGGCCCGGGCGCGCGGGGTCGAGGCTGGCCGCACCGGGTACGTGGCGTTCGGCCTGGGCGGAAACCTGGCCGACCCGATCACCCTGGTCGCGGCGCTGGCCGAGACGCTCGCCCCGATCGAGGCCGACCAGGTCTGGCTCGTGGTCGAGGCCGGCCGCAAACCGTCGGACACGGCCCGGTGGGCGGCCGCCGTTGGCGCGATCACCCCGATCGACGCGATCGCGGTCGTCGGGGCAGCGACGACGGGCACGCCTGGCACGGTCGACGAGCTCGGCCTGCCGATCGGTTGGATCGACGGAGCTCCGGCGACGGCGACGACACTGGCCGCACGCTCGAGCCTCCCGGGCCTCGCCGGCGGGTCGCGATAGGCTGGGCGGGTGCTGGTACTTACACGCAAACAGGGGGAGAAAATCCTCATTGGTGACGACATCGTCATCACCATTCTCGACGTGCGCGGCGACAGCATCCGGATCGGAATCGACGCCCCACGTGGCGTGGGAATCCAACGCGACGAGGTGGTGCGCGCCGTCACCGAGGCGAACATCGCAGCCAGCCACGCCGACAGCGACGCCGAGGCGCGCATCAAGGCCACCCTGGGCCTCCTGCCGCCCGCGCCCTAGCCCCCGCCCCGCCCCCGCGGTGATCGAGCCTCGCGGTGATCGAGCCTGTCGCGGTGATCGAGCCTGTCGCGGTGATCGAGCCTGTCGAGATCCGGTGATCGAGCCCCGCGGTGATCGAGCCTGTCGAGATCCGGTGATCGACCGCCCGCGGTGATCGAGCCTGTCGCGGTGATCGAGCCTGTCGAGATCCGGTGCCCTGGTAGATCTCGCGCGACCCACCTGTGCATAACCCGCGCGTCGAATTCGTCCAGCGGCGATCATGTGGCGATGCCATACATGTACCTGCTCGAATGCGCCGACGGCTCCTACTACGTCGGCAGTACCTGGGACATCGAACGACGGCTCGCTGAACACGGTGCGGGGGAGGGCGCCGAGTACACCCGGCGTCGCCGCCCGGTGCGGCTCGTGCACGTGGAGGAGTACGAACGGATCTCGGATGCGTTCGCCCGGGAGAAGCAGGTCCAGGGCTGGGGTCGATCGAAACGGATCGCGCTGATCGAGGGGCGCATCGCCGATCTCCCGGGCCTCAGCCGCACCGCGGGAGCAAGGGCAACCGCCTGTCGACCCGCAGCCTCGCTGATCGACCTCGCGGTGATCGTGCGCTTGCGCTGATCGAGCCTGTCGAGATCCGGTGACCCGGGTCTCGACGGGCTCGACCACCGGTTGTGCGGTTTCGGGGTCGGCCGGCTGCGGCAAGCGAGCCGCGTGGTGATCGTGCGCTCACGGTGATCGAGCCCCGCGGTGATTGAGCTTGTCAGTGATGATGGTTGGTGGGGTCAGGGTGGTCTGACTCAGAGCTTGTCTGACGCTTCGGCTGTCTTGGTCTCGATGCGTCGGCCGGTCTGGCCCTGACATTGTTTTGTCACGTTCAGGATGCCGA
>NZ_JASISS010000034.1 GCF_030063195.1 Cryobacterium sp. PH31-AA6 | reverse complement strand
GCGGCTATAGCGAGAGGGAAACGCCCGGTCACATTCCGAACCCGGAAGCTAAGACTCTCAGCGCCGATGGTACTGCAGGGGGGACCCTGTGGGAGAGTAGGACACCGCCGGACTTAACTTAGAAAAAGCTAAATGGCCACCCAATGGGTGGCCATTTTGCGTTAAGCCTTACGCTGATCAAGTCAGTCGAAAAGGCAGACCAATTACACAGGAGACACAGTGAGCCCTACAGGTACGCACGGAGACGACGCACGCAACGGCGGCCGGGATGAACGGCGTTCCGGCGGCAACCAGGGCGGCCGGCCGCAGGGCGGACGAGGCGACGACAACCGCCGGTCCGGACCTTCCTCGAGTGGCGAACGCGGATCCGGTGGTTACCAGGGTCGCAACGAACGCCCGCAGACTGGCGGCGAGCGTCCTCCGTACCGGGGGAATTCCGACCGCCCGCAGCAGGGTGGCGAGCGTCCTCCGTACCGTGGGAATTCCGACCGCCCGCAGCAGGGTGGCGAGCGTCCTCCGTACCGTGGGAACTCTGATCGTCCCCAGCGTGATGGTGAGCGTCCTCCGTACCGTGGGAATTCCGATCGCCCGCAGCAGGGTGGCGAGCGTCCTCCGTACCGTGGGAACTCTGATCGTTCCCAGCGTGACGGTGAGCGTCCGCCCTACCGCGGCAATTCCGATCGCCCGTCCGGTGGCAACTCCGAGCGCAAGCCGTGGGCGAAGGATGGTGAGCGGGCTCCGCATCGTGGCAACTCTGACCGTCCCTCCAGTGGTGGTGAGCGTCCTCCGTACCGCGGCAATTCCGACCGCCCGCAGCAGGGTGGCGAGCGTCCTCCGTACCGTGGCAATTCCGATCGCCCGTCCGGTGGCGCCGAGCGCAAGCCGTGGGCCAAGGACGGCGAGCGGGCTCCGTACCGTGGCAACTCCGACCGTCCCTCCAGTGGTGGTGAGCGTCCTCCCTACCGCGGCAACTCCGATCGCCCGTCCGGTGGTGGCGCCGAGCGCAAGCCGTGGGCCAAGGACGGCGACCGCACCGAACGTCCGCGCCAGGATGGCGACCGCAAGCCGTGGGGCAATGCCACGCAGCGTGGCGGATCGCCGAACCGTGCCGGTGCTCCGCGTGAGGCGGGCAAGAAGCTGTGGACCCGCGAGGGTGCGCCCGCCCGTGGCGACCGCGATGCCCGAGTCGTCGAAGAGGAGATGACCGAGGAGCAGCGTATGCAGCGCGAGCTGCGTTCGGTGCGTCCCCGCCACGACGACCCGGAACTTCCCGACGACGTCACGTCGCAGGACCTCGACCGGATCGCCCGCAACGAGCTCAAGACCCTGAGCAAGGACAACGCCGAGGCCGTCGGCCGGCACCTGGCCATGGCCGCCCGCGTCATCGACGAGGACCCGGAACTTGCCCACCGCCACGTCATGTCGGCCGCTCGTCGAGCCGGCCGCATCGCTGTAGTGCGCGAGAGCCTCGCCATCACCGCCTACGCGACCGGCGATTTCGCCCTCGCTCTGCGCGAACTGCGGACCTACCGTCGGATCTCGGGCTCCAACGCCCAGCTTCCCCTGATGGTGGACAGCGAACGTGGTGTCGGGCGACCCGACCGTGCGCTCGAGCTCGGTCGGTCCGTCGACCGGGCGACCCTGCCGGCATCCGTTCAGGTCGCCCTGGCCATCGCCATGTCCGGAGCCCGTCTCGACCTCGGCGAGGCCGAGGCCGCGTTGAGCGAGCTCGAGATTCCGCAGCTGGACCCGAAGACCGCGTTCTCCTACAGCGCTGAGCTGTTCGCCGCCTACGCCGAGGTGCTCGCAGAGCTCGGCCGTGAAGACGAGGCCGAACTCTGGAACGAACGTGCCGACCGTGCCGATGCGGCAGTGTCGGGAGCATCCGACGCGGACGAGACCATGGAGATCCTCGAGATCGAGGACGACGAGTTCATGGACGACGAGTTCATGGACGACTCGGACGGGGTCTCGACAGGCTCGACCACCGAGCTCGACTCGGACGACGCGGACGGGGTCTCGACAGGCTCGACCACCGAGCTCGACGCGGACGACGCGGACGGGGTCTCGACAGGCTCGACCGGCGAGTCGACCGGAGAGTCGGCCGGCTCGGACGACGAGGAGCACGATGCTGAGGCGTCGCCGCGTGGCTGAGCCGCAGACTCCACTCGCCGGCGTCGACGTGGTGCTCGCTGACCTCGACGGCGTCGTGTACACCGGTCCGGGGGCGATCCCGTTCGCGGTGGAGAGCCTCAACCGCGCGGCGGAAACCCTGCGGGTGGGCTACCTCACCAACAACGCGTCGCGAACCGACCAGACCGTTGCCGACCACCTGAGCGAGCTCGGCCTCGGGGCGGTGGCGACGGATGTCGTCACCTCGCCCCAGGCGGCCGTGCGTCTGCTGGCCGACGAGGTTCCGGCCGGCGCGCTGGTGCTCGTCATCGGCGGGGAGGGTCTCGTCGTCGAGGTCGAAAAGGGCGGCTTCATCGTCACCCGCTCGGCCGACGACACGCCGGCCGCCGTCATCCAGGGCTTCTCGCCCGACCTGGGCTGGAAAGACCTTGCCGAGGCCGCGTTCGCGCTGCACCCCCGCGCCGACGGCGTGGAGATCCCGTGGATCGCCACCAACACCGACTGGACCATTCCCGTGGCCCGGGGCATCGCACCGGGTAATGGAACCCTCGTGGCCGCCGTGCACACCGCGGTCGGCCGACTACCGATCGTGGCCGGCAAGCCGGAGGTCGCCATCTTCACCGAGGCCGTCAACCGATTCGGCGCCCAGCAGGCCCTGTTCATCGGCGATCGTCTCGACACGGACATCCTGGGCGCGAACCGGGCCGGCATTCCGGCCGTGCTCGTGCTCACCGGTATCGACAAGGCCAAGCAGGCCCTCGCGGCCGATGCGGCCTCCCGGCCCACGTACATCCTCGACGACCTCAGGCAATTGCACGAGCCGTACCCGGAGACGGTGTTCTCCAAGGACGGCACGTCGGCCACGGTCGCGGGGGCAACGGTGCGCCTCCGCGGCGCGGACGTCGAGGTCGTCGCCGAGGGCGACGGCGCCATCAACCTGCTTCGCGCCGCCTGCGCCGTGATCTGGGCCTCCGGCCGACCGATCTACGGCCTGAATGTTCCGGAGCGACTCTATCTCTGACGGTAACGTTGAGGGCGTGACCCAGGACCCGCAGAATAGCCCGGCGGCCTCGCTCGGCGAACCGCCGGCAATCGCCGAGGCGCGCGTCGCCGAAGAGATCGTCGCCGGCCTCGACGCGATCGAGAACCAGCCGCTCGGAGACCGCGCCGCGGCATACCTGCAGCTGCATGACAGCCTGCGCGATCACCTCGAGGGCGGCGACGTTCCGCGCTCGACCAACGAATGACCGGGGAACCGATGACCGACGAGAACCCGACCGAGCCCATGGCGTCCGATTCCACGGATGCCGGGCACCCGGATGCCACGGCCGACGCACCCGAGCAGGCCCCGCCCGCCGAGGAGCTGCCCGAGGAGCTGCCCGAGGAGCTGCCCGAGGAGCTGCCCGAGGAGCTGCCCGAGGAGCTGCCCGAGGAGCTGCCCGAGGAGCTGCCCGAGCGAGCGCCGGACCAGCGCCTTGACACGGCCCTCGCCGAGCGTGGCCTGGCTCGCTCCCGCACGGTGGCCGCGCAGCTGATCACCGGCGGCCTGGTCACGGTCGACGGCAAACCGGTCGTCAAGGCATCCGCGAAGGTGCGCGACAACCAGCTGATCGAGGTGGCGGCGACCGACCACTACGTCAGCCGCGGCGCCCACAAGCTCATCGCCGCGCTCGATGCCTTCGCCGTGCCGGTGCAGGGTCGCACGGTGCTCGACGCCGGAGCCTCCACCGGAGGGTTCAGCCAGGTGCTCCTCGAACGCGGTGCCGCCCAGGTGCTCGCCGTCGACGTCGGCCACGGCCAGCTCGCCCCGCTGCTCGCCTCCGAGCCTCGGATCGTGCTCGTCGAGGGCTTCAACCTGCGCTACTCCACCGCGGAGAAGCTCGCGGGGGCCTCCGGGGTGGACACTCCGGCCGATCTGGTTGTCGCCGACCTGTCCTTCATCTCCCTGCCGCTCGTGCTGCCCGCGCTGGTCGCGACCGCCGCGCCGGGCGCCGATTTCGTGCTGCTGATCAAACCGCAGTTCGAGGTCGGGAAGGGCAGCATCCGGGAAGGCATTGTGCACGACGCCGGCCTGCGCGCCGACGCCATCGCGGGCGTGCTCTGGGCGGGCTGGGACCTCGGGCTCCGCACGAATGGCCTGATCGCGTCCCCGATCGCCGGGGGAGCGGGCAATCGGGAGTATCTCTGCTGGCTGAGCCGCGACGTGGGCACGAATCCGACAGAATGGATCGAACGGACAACGGCACTGGTGGGAGCCTGACAACATGACTGCAGCACGCCACATCCTCGTCGTCGCGCACACCGGGCGGCAGGATTCCCTGGAGGCAGCCGTCACCGTGTGCCAGCAGCTGCTCGCGGCCGGCGCGGTGCCCGTGCTGGCCGGCAATGAACGCGCCGACCTGCTCGCCTCCTGCCCGGAGCTCGACTCCCAGCTGGCGACCCTGCACGTCAACGTCGACGTCACCGACCTCGAGCTCGTGATCGTGCTCGGCGGCGACGGGACCATCCTCCGTGCCGCCGAGATCGTGCGGGGCTGTTCGGCACCGCTGCTCGGGATCAACCTCGGCCACGTCGGATTCCTGGCCGAGAGCGAACGCGACGACCTGGGCGAGGCCGTGCGGCGCGCCCTGTCCCGCGACTACCTGGTCGAGGAACGGATGGCCCTCTCCGTGCGGGTCAAGGTCGGCGAGGACGTCGTCTACGAGACCTGGGCGCTGAACGAGGCCACGGTCGAAAAGGCCAGCCGCGAACGGATGCTCGAGGTCGTCATCGAGGTCGACGGTCGCCCGCTCTCCTCCTTCGGTTGCGACGGCGTGGTGATGTCAACGCCCACCGGGTCGACCGCCTACGCTTTCTCCGCCGGCGGCCCGGTCGTCTGGCCGAGCCTCGACGCCCTGCTGCTCGTGCCGCTCAGCGCGCACGCACTGTTCGCCCGTCCACTCGTCGTCGGCCCGGATTCATCGTTGGCCGTCGAGGTCGTCGCCCGAACCGGCGCCGCCGCCGTGCTCTGCGCCGACGGCCGCCGCGTGCAGGACCTCCCGCCGGGAGCGCGCGTGATCGTGCGCCGGTCACCTGTCCCCGTGCGACTGGCCCGGCTGCACAGCGGCCCGTTCACCGACCGCCTCGTGAACAAGTTCAACCTGCCCGTCACCGGCTGGAGAGGCCCGGTCGGGCGTGAATGAGCGCGGCGTGAATGAGTGCGGCGTGATTGAACTCGGCGTGAATGAGCGCGGCGTGAGCACGGTCGGCGTGAGCGAGCCCACGGCATGATCGACGAACTCATTATCAGGGACCTCGGCGTGATCGCCGAGGCGACCCTCCCGCTCGGCCCCGGGTTCACCGCGGTCACGGGCGAGACCGGCGCCGGCAAGACCATGGTCGTCACCGCGCTCGGCCTGCTGCTCGGCGAACGCGCCGACCCGGGACTCGTGCGCCAGGGCCAGGCCCAGACCTGGGTCGAGGGCCGCTGGCTGATTCCCGCCGACGGCGCCGTCGCCGCCCGGGTGCGTGACGCCGGGGGAGACCTCGACGGCCCCGAACTCATCCTCAGCCGCTCGGTCTCCGCGGAGGGCCGCAGTCGGGCCGTCGTCGGAGGGCGCGGCGCCCCCGCGAGCGTGCTCAGCGACCTCGGTGGCGACCTCGTGGTCGTGCACGGCCAGTCCGACCAGGTGCGTCTGCGCTCGGCCACCGCCCAGCGTGCGGCGCTCGACCGGTTCGCGGGCCCCGAACTCGCCGAGACCCTCGACGAATTCACGCAGGTCTTCCACCGCTGGCAGACCCGCCAGAGCGACCTGGCCCGACTCGTCGACGAGCAGGACCAGCGCACCGAGGAGGCCGCGGAACTGCGCGACGCCATCGACGAGATCGAACGGATCGCGCCCCGGCCCGGCGAGGACGACGAACTCGGCGCCCGCGCCGAACGGCTCGGCAACCTGGAGGAGCTCCGGGTCGCCGCCGCGCAGGCGCGTGAGTTCCTGTCCGCGGAGGAGAACCCCGATGGGCTTCCGGATGCCGTCGTCCTGCTCGACTCCGCCCGTCGCCAGCTCGAGCGGGCCGGCGAGCACGACCCCGCCCTGCCGCCGATGGCCGAGGCCCTCGCGGGCGCCGGCTTCGTCGTCGCCGACGTGGCCGCCCAGCTCTCCAGCTACCTCGCCGGCCTGGACGCCGACGGCGCCCGGGAACTCGAGGTCGTGCAGGAACGCCGGGCCGAGCTCATCGCCCTCGCCCGCAAGTACGACGGCGGCCTCGATGAGGCGATCGACTTTCCGGGCACCGGCAGCGCCCGGCTGCTCGAACTGGACAGCGACACCGACCGCATCGACGCGCTCCGCGCCGAGACCCAAGCCGACCGGCTGGTCGTGGACGGCCTCGCCGACCGGCTCACCGGCATCCGCCTCGCCGCCGCCGACCGGCTCGGAACGGCCGTCACCGCCGAGCTGAGCGCCCTGGCGATGCCGGATGCCGCCCTCGTCGTCGAGATCGACAGCCGCCCGGAGATCACCGTCACGGGCCGCGACCTCGTGCGGATCCTGCTGCGACCTCACGCCGGCGCTGAACCGCGCACCCTGGCGCGCGGGGCATCCGGCGGTGAACTCTCCCGGGTGATGCTCGCGATCGAGGTCGTCATCAACGCCACCGACCCCGTGCCCACCTTCGTCTTCGACGAGGTCGACGCCGGTGTCGGCGGCGCCGCCGCGATCGAGATCGGGCGGCGACTCGCCCGGCTCGCCGAGACCGCGCAGGTGATCGTGGTCACCCATCTCGCCCAGGTTGCGGCGTTCGCGGGCAACCACCTCAGCGTCGTCAAGGACAGCGACGGCGCCGTCACCGCGAGCAGTGTGCGGCAGTTGCACGGCGACGAACGGGCCGCCGAGATGGCCCGGCTCCTGTCGGGCCTGCCCGATTCCGCGAGCGGGCTCGAGCACGCCCGTGAGCTCATTTCCCTCGCCCGCGCCAACGGATAGGTCAACCCACAGTGATAGAGTCGAAGCCCGTGGTGGAAAATAAAAGCACGGACAAATCAGACAGCACCGATCCCAATCCGACGGTCAAGCACATCTTCGTCACCGGTGGTGTTGTTTCCTCACTGGGCAAGGGCCTGACGGCGGCAAGCCTCGGCAATCTTCTGACGGCCAGCGGTCTGCGCGTCGTCATGCAGAAGCTCGATCCCTATCTCAACGTTGACCCGGGCACGATGAACCCGTTCCAGCACGGCGAGGTCTTCGTGACCGACGACGGCGCCGAGACCGACCTCGACATCGGCCACTACGAGCGGTTCCTGGACATCAACCTCAACCAGGCCGCCAACGTCACGACCGGCCAGGTCTACTCACAGGTGATCGCCAAGGAACGCCGTGGCGAGTACCTCGGTGACACCGTGCAGGTCATCCCGCACATCACCGACGAGATCAAGCGCCGGATGCGACTCCAGGCCGACGACGAGCCGCGCCCCGACGTGATCATCACCGAGATCGGCGGCACCGTCGGCGATATCGAGTCCCAGCCGTTCCTCGAGGCCGCCCGCCAGGTGCGCCACGAGCTCGGCCGCAAGAACGTCTTCTTCGTGCACGTGTCCCTGGTGCCGTTCATGGCGGCCTCCGGCGAGCAGAAGACCAAGCCGACCCAGCACTCCGTCGCCGCCCTTCGCTCGATCGGAATCCAGCCCGACGCGCTCGTGCTGCGCAGCGACCGGCCCGTCTCCGAGTCGAACAAGCGCAAGATCGCGCTCATGTGCGACGTCGACGAAGACGCCGTCGTCAACGCGATCGACGTGCCCAGCATCTACGAGATCCCCACCATGCTGCACGACCAGGGTCTGGATCGGTACATCACCGACCTCCTCGATCTCCCGGTCACCAAGGTCGACTGGACCGCCTGGCAGAAGGTGCTCGACGCCGTGCGCGAGCCCAAGCACGAGGTCACCATCGGCCTGGTCGGCAAGTACATCGACCTTCCCGACGCCTACCTCTCGGTGACCGAGGCCCTCCGCGCCGGCGGGTTCGCCAACGAGACCAAGGTCAAGATCAACTGGATCGCCTCCGACGAATGCGAGACCGCCGAGGGTGCGACCCGCCTCCTCAGCGAACTCGACGGCATCTGCGTGCCCGGCGGTTTCGGTGTGCGCGGCATCGAGGGCAAGCTCGGCGCCCTGCGGTTCGCCCGGGAAAACGGGATCCCCGTGCTGGGCCTCTGCCTCGGCCTGCAGTGCATGGTGATCGAATACGCCCGCAACAAGGCCGGACTCACCGGCGCATCCTCGTCGGAATTCGACGAGGACACCGAGTTCCCCGTGATCGCGACCATGGAGGAGCAGGTCGAGATCATCGCCGGGGGCGACCTGGGCGGCACCATGCGCCTCGGCCTCTACCCGGCCACCCTCGCCGAGGGTTCGCTCGTTTCGGAGCTCTACGGTGCCTCTGAGGCCTCCGAGCGCCACCGTCACCGCTACGAGGTGAACAACGCGTTCCGTGAGCAGATCGCGGATGCCGGCATGTGGTTCTCCGGAACCTCCCCCGACCGCCACCTGGTCGAGTACGTCGAGCTGAAGCGCGAGGAGCACCCGTTCTACGTGGGCACACAGGCTCACCCCGAGCTGCGCAGCCGGCCGAGCCACGCGCATCCGCTGTTCCGCGGCCTGATCGCCGCAGCGCTCGACCGCCAGCAGGCCAGCCGCCTGTTCGAGGTCGAGGTCAAGGTCGAGGCCTAGACCTTGGTCGACGCCGCGGTCAGCGCGGACAACTCCGACGGCCAGGCGTCACCGGCGTCACTCACCGACGAATTCGCCTTCGCCCCGGTCACCGACACGGAGATCGTCTTCGAGGGCAAGGTCTGGGATGTGCGCCGCGACACCTTCGACTACGCCGGCTCGGGGATCGTGCGTGAATACCTCGACCACACCGGCGCCGTGGCGATCCTCGCCCTCGACGAGCAGGACCGGGTGCTCCTGATCAAGCAGTACCGGCACCCCGTGCGCGTTCGGGAGTGGGAGCTCCCGGCCGGGCTGCTCGACGAGCACGGGGAACACCCGCTCATCGGGGCGCAGCGTGAGCTCGCCGAGGAAGCCGACGTCACGGCCACCGACTGGACCGTGCTCAGCGAGTTCTACACGTCGCCGGGCGGCAGCAACGAGGTCATCCGGATCTACCTGGCCCGCGGGCTGGCCGCCGCCACCGAAACGTTCGAACGCACCGAAGAGGAAGCCGACATCGAGATCCGCTGGGTGCCGCTCGATGAGTGCGTCGACGCCGTGCTCGACCGTCGGCTGCAGAACCCGTCACTCGTGATCGGTGTGCTCGCCGCCCACGCGTCACGGGCCCGCGGCTGGAGCTCGCTCACGCCCGCGGACGCTCCGTGGCCGCGGCATCCGATCAATTGGGACCACTCGGTGTGATCGTCGCGGCGGCTGTGGATTCGTACCTGCGGCACGTCGCCATCGAGCGCGGGCTGAGCGTCAACACGGTCGCCGCGTACCGGCGCGATCTCGTCATCTACGCCGGCTGGCTGGCCGGGCACGAACTCGCCGACCTGCGCGCAATCACCTCGCGGCACGTGGGGGAGTTCGTGCGGTTTCTGGGTTTGCGAGAGGAGTCGCCGCTGACGGCGGCGTCGATCGCGCGCATCCTCTCGACCGTGCGCGGGTTCCATCGGTTCCTGCTCGAAGAGGGCGTGGTCGAGACGGATGTCGCGCATGAGTCGAAACCGCCCAAGCTCGGCACCCGGCTGCCCAAGGCCATCTCGATCGAACAGGTCACCGCGCTGCTGGACGCGACCGACGGCGACGATCTGCAGGCGCTGCGGGACAAGGCCCTGCTCGAACTGCTCTACGCCACGGGCGCCCGGGTATCCGAGGCGGTGAACCTCAATGTGGACGACGTGCTCGAGCAGGATGTCGTGCGGCTCACCGGCAAGGGCGACAAGCAGCGCATCGTGCCGGTCGGCAGTTTCGCCCGCAAGGCCATCGACGCGTACCTGGTGCGGGCGCGACCGGCGCTCTCCGGGCGCGGCAAAGCGACCCCGGCGTTGTTTCTGGGGCTTCGGGGACAACGGGTGAGCCGTCAGAACGCGTGGCTGATCATCCGGGCCGCGGCGGAGCGGGCGGGGCTTGACGGGCACGTGTCGCCGCACACGCTGCGGCACTCGTTTGCCACGCACCTCCTCGCCGGCGGAGCGGACGTGCGGGTGGTGCAGGAACTGCTCGGCCACTCGTCGGTCGCGACCACCCAGATCTACACCCTGGTCACCGTGGACACCCTGCGCGACATGTACACGACGGCGCACCCCCGCGCTCGCTGAGCCGCGCCGCGTCTCGCCGCGCCCGTTTCCGCAGGGCGCGACCGCGGGGGCGGGCGCGGGCTGCGGAAACCGGCGCGGGCTGGGGAGAGGGAAACGGAGTGGGGCGGATTCGGGCGGGAGCGGCGCTTTTCGGCGATCCTTGCGAGTTGGAGGCAATCCGATCGCTACACTCGACACAGTGATGGGTGCAGGACGGATCGAGGACATCTCAGTGGCGCGTAAGCAGGGTGACCGGGCTTTACTCCCCGGTTTCGAGGACGTACCAGTAGGTGCTACCGGGCGCCCGAAAAAGGAATTCGACGAGCCGGAGGCCCTCAGAAGCCACGGCCCGGCGCGAATCATCTCGCTCTGCAACCAGAAGGGCGGCGTCGGCAAGACGACGACCACCATCAACCTGGGTGCGGCCCTGGCCGCGTACGGCCGCCGCGTGCTCGCGATCGACTTCGACCCGCAGGGTGCTCTCTCGGCCGGCCTCGGCGTGCCGACCCACGACGTCACCACCATTTATGACCTGCTGCTGAGCGGTTCGGTCAACCCGGCCGACGCGATCCAGAAGACCTCGGTCGAGAACCTCGACATCATCCCGGCCAACATCGACCTGTCCGCCGCGGAGGTGCACCTCGTCAACGAGGTCGCCCGCGAGCAGATCCTCGCCCGGGTGCTGCGCAAGATCTCCGGCGACTACGACGTCATCCTGATCGACTGCCAGCCCTCGCTCGGCATTCTCACCGTGAACGCGCTCACCGCGAGCCACGGCGTGCTCATCCCGCTCGAATGCGAGTTCTTCGCCCTGCGCGGCGTCGCCCTCCTGATCGAGACCATCGACAAGGTGCGCGACCGGCTCAACCCGGCCATCGAACTCGACGGCATCCTCGCGACAATGTACGACTCCCGCACCCTGCACTCGCGTGAGGTGCTCGAGCGGGTCGTCGACGCGTTCGGCGACAGCGTGCTCGAGACCGTCATCGGCCGCACGGTCAAGTTCCCGGATGCGTCCGTTGCCGGCGTTCCGATCACCGAATTCGCGCCAGAACACGCGGCAGCCAAGGCGTACAAGCAGGCGGCCCGGGAACTGATCCAGCGTGGCGCCGTCGCCTGACGCGGCCGCTCCGAAAGCATTCTCGGTTGCCCTCGGCAACTTCGAGGGCCCGTTCGACCTGCTGCTCACCCTGATCAGCAAGCACGAACTCGACATCACCGAGGTCTCGCTCAGCCAGGTCACCGACGAGTTCATCAGTTACCTGCGCGGGCTCGACCAGACCGAAGAGCTCGACCAGGCCACCCAGTTCCTCGTCGTCGCCGCCACCCTGCTCGACCTCAAGGTCGCCGGGCTGTTGCCGCAGGGTGAACTTGTGGATGCCGAGGACGCCGCCCTGTTCGAGGCCCGCGACCTTCTCTTCGCAAGACTGCTGCAATACCGCGCGTTCAAGACCGCCTCGGCCTGGTTCCTCGGCCGGATGGAGACCGAGTCCACCCGGCACGTGCGCTCCGTACGGCTCGAGGAGAAGTACCGCGCGCAGACGCCCGAACTGGTCTGGACCCTCTCGCTCGGCGATTTCGCCGCCCTCGCCGCCCTCGCCCTCACCCCGCGGGAGCTGCCCACCGTGGGCCTGGACCACCTGCACGCGCCGCTCGTGAGCATCCGGGAACAGGCCGCGTACATCGTGTCGATGCTGCGCCCGGGGGAGACCCTCACCTTTCGCGAACTGATCGTGGGCGCAGAACTCAAGGGCGTCGTGATCGCCCGGTTCCTGGCCGTGCTCGAGCTCTACCGGCACGGCGCCATCTCCTTCGACCAGCTCGAACCGCTCGGCGACCTCAGCCTGCACTGGAGCGCCGAGTCCTGGTCAGAAGCCAACCTCGCTGACCTCGGAGCCGACTATGACGCTTGACGCCGTGCACACCAGCGACCCGGCCACCCAGGGCGACCCCGCCGAGGATGCCGCGGGCGGGCTAGCCCCGATCGAGCGCAAGCTCGAGGCCCTGCTCATGGTCGCCGACGAACCGCAGAGCCTGATCCACCTGGCCACGGCCGTGGACCGGCCCCTCGCCGAGGTCAAGGCCGCCGTCAAGCGCCTGGTCGCCGACTTCGACGGTGTCGCCGGCACCGTGCGCCGAGGCTTCGAACTCCGTGAGGTGGCCGGTGGCTGGCGCATCTACGTGCGCCCGGAACACGACCTCGTCGTCGCCGATTTCGTGCTCACCCAGAACCCGAGCCGGCTCTCCCAGGCCGCCCTCGAGACCCTCGCCGTGATCGCATACAAGCAACCAATCAGCCGCGGCGCTGTAGCCTCGATTCGGGCCGTTAATGTTGACTCGGTCGTTCGCACCCTCCTGGGCCGTGGTTTGATCACCGAAGCCTTCACCGACAGCGAGACCGGCGCGATCAACTACGCCACCACCGACCTACTGCTCAGCCAGCTTGGAATCAACTCGCTGGACGAGATGCCATACATATCGCCGTTGCTCGCAGACGGCGCAGACGGATTTGAGGATCTTCCATGACGACCGACCCACAGGGCACCCCGACCAACCCGGATGCCGCCGCAGACGGCGTGCGTCTGCAGAAGGTCATGGCCTCCGCCGGCGTCGCCTCCCGCCGCGTCTCCGAAGACCTGATCGCCGCCGGCCGGGTGCGCGTGAACGGCAAGGTCGTCACCGAACTCGGCCGTCGCATCCACCCCGACACCGACAAGATCGCCGTGGACAACATCGCGGTGCAGCTGGACACGAGCCGCCGCTACGTGATGCTCAACAAGCCCGTCGGCGTGGTGTCCTCCATGCAGGACGAGAGCGGACGCCCGGACCTGCGCGAGTTCACCGACCAGTTCGAGGAACGCCTCTTCAACGTGGGTCGTCTCGACGCGATGACCAGCGGCCTGCTCATCCTCACCAACGACGGTGACCTCGCGCACGTGCTCGCGCACCCCTCGTTCGGCGTCACCAAGACCTACATCGCCAAGGTCGAGGGCCGCGTGTCCGCGCAGACCATCGGCCTGCTGCAGAGCGGCATCGAACTCGACGACGGCCCGATCTCCGCCGACAAGGCCCGCATTCTCACCAGCCCTCCCGGCGACGGCTTCAGCCTGGTCGAGCTCACCCTCCACTCCGGCCGCAACCGGATCGTGCGCCGGATGATGGAAGCCGTCGGCCACCCCGTCGTCGACCTCGTGCGCCGCCAGTTCGGCCCGCTGCACCTCGGCACCCTCCGGGTCGGCGACGCGCGCGACCTCACCAAGGCGGAACTGGGCCAGCTGCTCACCGTTTCGCGCGCCGAACCGACCGAATAAGCCGAGACCAGGAGAACCACCATGGTCGAGAGTCGACTGATCGGACCCGTGCGCGTCGTCGGCGCCGGCCTGCTCGGCACCAGCATCGGGCTGGGGCTGCGCAACCGGGGCATCGACGTGATCCTCGCCGATGCGTCCCCGACGAACCTGAGCATC
The DNA here is from genome assembly GCF_030063195.1 of Cryobacterium sp. PH31-AA6. GTDB lineage: Bacteria > Actinomycetota > Actinomycetes > Actinomycetales > Microbacteriaceae > Cryobacterium. The sequence goes on along the minus strand of NZ_JASISS010000034.1, from coordinate 11,610 downwards.
GCCGTCGACTACGGCGCCGGCCGCGTCGGCGCCCCCGGCGACGCTCCCCAGCTGATCGTCGTGTGCGTGCCGCCCGACGTGACCGCCGAGATCGTCGCCCGTGAACTGGAGGCGTTCCCGAACGCGATCGTGACGGATGTCGCGAGCGTCAAGCTCGCGCCCCTCGCCGAGCTGCGGGCCCGCGGCGCCGACGTGTCCCGCTACATCGGCTCGCACCCGCTGGCCGGCCGTGAGCGCGGCGGGCCGCTGGCCGGTCGCGCCGACCTGTTCGTCGGCCGCCCCTGGGTGGTGGCCGCGCACGACGCGATCAGCTACCAGCAGGCCACCGCCATCGACGACCTCATCCTCGACCTCGGCGCGATCCTGGTCGAGATGACCCCGGAGGAACACGACCGCGGCGTCGCGCTCATCTCCCACGTGCCCCAGGTCGTCTCCACGATCATGGCCCGCCGACTGACGGATGCCCCCGGTTCCGCGCTCAACCTCGCCGGCCAGGGCCTGCGCGACGTCACGCGGGTTGCGGCCAGCGACCCCGAACTGTGGGTGCAGATCCTCGGCGCGAACGCCCAGCCCGTGCGGGACATCCTGCTCGCCTACCGCGAGGACCTCGACCGGTTCATCGACGCCCTCGCCGAGCCGACCGCGCCCGGCGCAAGGCGCAAGGTCGCCGAGGAACTCTCCGGCGGCAACGCCGGCGTCGCCCGGTTGCCCGGCAAGCACGGCCAGGACCGTCGGTTCGCGTCCTTCATCGTGATGATCGACGACCGCCCGGGCCAGATCGCGCAGCTGCTGAACGAAATCGGCCAGCTCGGCGTGAACATGGAAGACCTTCGCCTCGAGCACTCGCCGGGCGCCCAAATCGGCCTGGCCGAAATCTCCGTACTCCCCGAAGCGGTTTTCCGCCTCACCGAAGAGCTGGCCGCACGCGGCTGGCGGATTGCTGGTTAGAACTATGGGACGTCATTCCCGACCACACCTCGTCGCCATCGACGGCCCGGCCGGCAGCGGCAAGTCCAGCGTGAGTCGCGCCGTGGCCCGCCGCCTCGGCTTCGACTATCTCGACACCGGCGCCGCCTACCGGGCGCTCGCCTGGTATGTGCTGTCGAAGGGGATCAACCCGGCCGACGCGCAGCCGGTCGTCGCCGCGCTGAACGGCTTCGACTACTCGATCGGAATCGAACCCGACCGGTACTTCGTGAAGGTGGGCGACACCGTCGTCACCGACGCGATCCGAGAGCCCGAAGTGTCGGCCGCGGTGAGCGCCGTCGCCCGCATCCCCGAGGTGCGCAGCCACCTGACGCAGCTGTTCCGCAGCATCGCCGCGGAGTCCCCGCGAACCGGCGTGGTGGTCGAAGGGCGCGACATTACGACCGTCGTGGCACCCGAAGCGGAGGTGCGCATTCTCCTTACCGCATCCGAGGAGGCTAGAATGGCTAGGCGCTCTGCGGAAATATCGACCCAATCGGCTGAAACCGTGGCAGAACAGTTGCGATCGAGGGATCGCGCTGACTCCCAGGTAGTCGAATTCATGAGCGCCGCAGACGGTGTGATCACCGTCGACTCCACCCATCTCGACTTCGAACAGACCATTGACGCGGTCATCGATGTCATCAATACACGCCGCGAGGAACTCGCATGAATAACAACGACTTCGACGACACGATCCCCACCATCGACAACGAACTGGTCTCACGACTGGACGGCCTCGATGAAGAACTGGTGACGCAGCGCGCCGCCGCCCTCCGCACCGGACTCAATGAGTACGACCTGGACGACGAGGACTTCGACGTTCTCGACTCGGTGACGGATGACCCCGACGCCATCCAATATCTGCCGGCCCTGCCGGTCATCGCCATTGTCGGCCGCCCGAACGTGGGCAAGTCCGCATTGGTGAACCGCATCCTCGGACGCCGTGAAGCCGTCGTGGAGGACACCCCCGGTGTCACCCGCGACCGGGTCACTTACAAGGGCGAATGGCACGAACGCAAGTTCAGCCTCGTCGACACCGGCGGCTGGGAGCCCGACGCCAAGGGCATCGACGCCTCCGTCGCCGCGCAGGCCGAACTGGCCATCGAACTCTGCGACGTCGTCATGTTCGTCGTCGACGCGAATGTGGGACCGACCTCCACCGACGAGGCCGTCGTGCGCCTGCTGCGCAAGGCCGGCCGCCCGGTCTTCCTCGTCGCCAACAAGGTCGATGACATCCGCCAGGAGCCGGAAGCCGCGAGCCTGTGGGCGCTCGGCCTCGGCCAGCCGTGGCCGGTCTCCGCGCTGCACGGTCGCGGCGTCGCCGACCTGCTCGACGCGATCCTGCTCGAGCTGCCCGAAATCTCCGCCGTCGCCAAGCAGGAGGTCGGCGGCCCCCGCCGCGTGGCCATCCTCGGACGCCCGAACGTGGGCAAGTCCAGCCTGTTGAACAAGGTCGTCGGCGAGGAGCGCGTTGTCGTCAACGAGCTCGCCGGCACCACCCGCGACCCGGTCGATGAGCAGGTCGAGCTCGGTGGCCGGGTGTGGCGCTTCGTCGACACCGCCGGCATCCGTCGCCGCGTGCACCTCTCCCAGGGCGCGGACTTCTACGCTTCGCTGCGCACCAGCGCCGCGCTCGAAAAGGCCGAGGTCGCCGTCGTGCTCATCGACGTGACCGAGGTCATCAGCGAGCAGGACGTGCGCGTGATCGACCTCGTGCTCGAATCCGGCCGCGCCCTCGTGCTCGCCTTCAACAAGTGGGACCAGATCGACGACGACCGTCGCCGCTACCTGGAACGTGAGATCGAGCAGGACCTGGCCCACGTGGCCTGGGCCCCGCGCGTGAACATCTCGGCCAAGACCGGCCGCCACATGGAGAAGCTCGTTCCGGCGCTGGAGACCGCGCTTGAAGCGTGGGACACCCGCATCGCCACCGGCAAGTTCAACGCGTTCCTCGCCGAACTCGCCGCCGAGCACCCGCACCCCGTGCGCAGTGGCAAGCAGCCGCGCATCCTGTTCGGCACCCAGGCCTCCAGCCGCCCGCCGACCTTCGTCATCTTCACCACCGGGTTCCTCGACCCGGGCTACCGCCGGTTCATCCAGCGTCGCCTGCGCGAGACCTACGGCTTCGTCGGAAGCCCGATCAACATCAGCATGCGCGTGCGCGAGAAGCGCAAGCGCTAAGCGGTTGCTGCACAGAAACGCGCGCGTCCTTCGGGGCGCGCGCGTTTTGCGTTGCCGCCCGGGGTCGGCGGTGCGGTGGTCGAGCCTGTCGCGGTGGTCGAGCTTGTCGCGGTGGTCGAGCCTGTCGAGACCCGGTTGGTCGTGCGTGTCGCGAGGGTCTCGACAGGCTCGACCACCGGGACTCCTGGTCTCGACAGGCTCGACCACCGGGGCTCGACCACCGGGCGGCTCCTGGTCTCGACAGGCTCGACCACCGGGGCTCCTGGTCTCGACAGGCTCGACCACCGCGGGCGGTCAGCGGGTCGGGGCAGGCTGCGGGCGCTCGGGGGCGTGGAGACGGGTCATGATTCTGGTGATGCCGGCCGGGCGGCGGCCTCGGGTCAGCAGAGAGACGCCCACCATCACGGCGAAGGCCGCCGGCACCGTCCAGGCCGCGGGCTGCGCCAGCAGCACCTGGAACGGCCCGGCCAGCGGTCCCAGCGCCCGGCCGGCCACGATTGCCCCGCCGCAGAGCGCAGCCCCCGCGAGCATCCCGGCGATCGCACCGGCGTCCGTCAGGCCGCGCCACCAGATGCCGAGCAACAGCAGCGGGCAGAGCGTCGAGGCGGTGAAGGCGAAGACCAGGCCGACGCTCCCGGCCAACTGCATGGAATCGGTGAGCAGGGCGACGAGGAGCGGCACCAGGGTGGAGAACACGGCGGCAACGCGGAAGCCGCGCACCCGACCGCCGAGCACGTCCTGGCTGATCACCCCGGCAATGGAGACCACGAGACCGGAGGTGGTCGAGAGGAATGCGGCGAAGGCCCCGGCGATGACAAGAGCGGTGAGGACATCCCCGGCCAGGCCGGGAACCAGCCGTCCGGGTAGAAGCAACACCAGCGCATCCGGTGTGCCGCCGGTGGCGATGTCGGGGGTGAACGCACGGCCGAGCACTCCGTACACGGTCGGGAACAGGTAGAAGACCGACAAAAGCCCGATCACGATCAGGGTCGTGCGCCGCGCGGAGGGGCCGTCGGGGTTCGTGTAGAAGCGCACCAGAACGTGCGGCAGGCCCAGCGTGCCGAACAGCAGGGCGACGACCAGCGAGATGTCCCGGTACGTGCCGGCGGTGGGGGAAGCGGCCGGGTCGGCCGCGAACGGCTCGGCCACCGCCGGAACCGTGAGTCCAGAGTTGCCCATGATGATCAGGATGAAGACGATGGGCAGGGCGATCGCCGTGAACTTGAGCCAGAACTGGAACGCCTGCACGAAGGTGATCGACTTCATCCCGCCCATCACCACGGTGACGCAGACGACGACGGCGACGGCCACGGAGCCGACCCACGACGGCAACCCGGTGGCGATGCTCATGGTCAGCGCGGCGCCGTGCAGCTGCGGGACGATGTAGAACCAGCCCACCATCACCACCAACACGCTGGTCACCCGCCGCGCCGTCACCGACTCCAGCCGCGCCTCGGTGAAGTCGGGGATCGTGTACGCGCCCGAACGGCGCAGCGGCGCCGCCACGAACAGAAGCAGCATCAGATAACCGGCCGTGTAGCCGATCGGGAACCAGAGCGCATCCGACCCCGAGATGAGGATCAGCCCGGCAACGCCGAGGAAGCTGGCCGCCGAGAGATACTCACCGCCGATGGCCGAGGCGTTCCACCACGGCCGCACCGTGCGGGAGGCCACGTAGAAGTCCTCTGTGGTGCGCGAGATCCGGAGGCCGTAGAAACCGATCGCCGCCGTCACGGTGAACAGCCCGATCAGGGCCGCGTAGCCCACCCAGGCATTCATGCGTCGTTGACCAGGTCGAGATACCTGGCCTCGTTCCGGGCCGCGGCGCGCACATGCAACCAGGCGCTGAGCAGGATGATCGGATAGACCCCGACGCCGAGCGCAAGCCAGGAGAAGGGCACCCCGAGGAACTCGGCCTGTTCCAGGCCCGGCACGTAGGCGATGAGCAGGGGAAAGGCCAGCAGAATCAGAAGGAAACCGACGGCGACGACCACCGCGAGCCGCAGTTGGGAGCGGATCAGGGAGCGCACGTAGACCTGGCCCACCTCGGACTGCTCCGCAATCTCCCGGGCCACCGGGTGGCCGGGCGCACGCCGAGCCTGGGCAATCGGCGCCGTGACCCTGACCCGTCGCGGCGGGGTCGGTACGACGGGTTTAGACCCGGCGGTGTCCTCGGGCGTCATGACGACGGCCGGATTCTGGTGGTCTCGAGCTTCTCCCGGAGGTCCGGCAGGTGCCGACGGCTCACCGGCAGTTCCGCGCCGTTGGTGACGATGGTCGGGCGCGCGGCACCCAGTTTCGCCTGGGTGATGTGTGACATCGACACCAGGTAGGAGCGGTGGATGCGCAGGAAACCGGCCTCCGCCCACTGCTTCTCGAGGTCGGCGAGCGGAACCCGGATGAGGTAGCTGGACTCGTCGGTGTGCAACCGGGCGTAGTCGCCCTGCGCCTGCACGTAGCGAACCTCGTCGCGGCGGATCATCTTCTTCAGGCCGCCGAGATCCACGGTGATCAGCGTCGGCGGGGTGGTCTCGGCCGTCGCCAGGGTCTCGATGACCCTGGCCACCGACTTGGCGAGCCGTTCGGCGCGCACGGGTTTGAGCAGATAGTCGACGGCAGCCAGTTCAAAGGCCTTCACGGCATGGTCCTCGTCGGCGGTGACGAAGACCACGGCCGGGGATCCGGCGGAGCGAGACACGGCATGGGCGATGTCGAGACCGGACAGCCCGGGCATGTGGATGTCGAGGAAGACCGCGTCCACCCGTTCGTGATCGAGGATGCGCAGCGCCTCCGAGCCCGACGAGGCGCGGTGAATGGTGCCGACCCGCTCGTCCCGGCCGAGCAGGAACGCAAGTTCGTCGAGGGCCGGGAGCTCGTCATCGGCGATGAGCACAGTGATCATGACGCCAGTCTCTCAGCAACGAGGAACGCAGTCACAAGGCCCGCCGCTCACGAACCGAGGTCGGGTCGGGGTTGTGATTTGGGCACCCGCATGGTGATCAGGGTGCCGGCGCCGGGGGCGGTGTCGATCACCAGGCCGTGGTCGTCGCCGTAGACCTGGCGCAGGCGGGAGTCGACGTTGCGCAATCCCACGTGGTCGCTGTCGCTATGACCGGCGAGCACCGAGCGCAGGTGCTCCGGCTCGATCCCCACACCATCGTCTTCGATCGTCACCGCCACGAACGCGCCGGCATCCTGGGCCGTGATGGCAATGTGGCCGACGCCCTCCTTGTCGTCGAGACCGTGGCGCACGGCGTTTTCGACCAGCGGCTGCAGGCTGAGAAAGGGGATCACGGTGCTGAGCACCTCCGGCGCGATGGTGAGCGAGACCTGCAACCGGTCGCCGAAGCGGGCCCTTTCGAGCTTGAGGTAATGCTCGATGCAGCCCAGTTCCTCGGCGACGGTGGTGAAATCCCCGTGCCGACGAAACGAATACCGGGTGAAGTCCGCGAACTCCAGCACCAGGTCGCGGGCCTTGGCCGGGTCGGTGTTGATGAAGGAGGCGATGGCGTTGAGGGAGTTGTAGATGAAATGGGGGCTGATCTGCGCCCGCAGCGCGCGCACCTCGGCCTCCATCAGGAGCGTTCGCGAGGACTGCAACTCGGCCAGTTCCACCTGCGCGGCCACCCAATCGGCCACCTCGCCGGTCGCGCGTACGAGGCCCGGCTTGACCCGGGGCGCGTACGCGACAACCGAACCCACGATCCGCGAGCCGGAACGGATCGGCGCGACCACGGCCTCTTTCAACTTGGCGTCGTGCGGCACCGCCTCGCGGAACACCTGGGTCCGACCGGTGGCCAGCATCTTCGAGGCCAGTTCGACGGCCCCGCCCCGCTGCTCGTCTCCGGCGCCGTCCCAGGAGAGAATGCCGGAGACATCCGTGATGGCCAGGGCCTCGCAGCCCAGCAGACCGCGCAAATGCCGCCCCGCTTTGGCGGCGCCGGCGGGTTCCAACCCGTTGCGCAGGTGCTTGCCGGCCAGGGATGCGGAGTGCAACGTCGTGTAGGTGGCTTGCTCGGCGTCCGTGCCGAGCTCCCGCCACGAGCGGAGCAACTTGAAGCCCACGGCGCCGACAACGGCGATCGTCAGCGTGATGACGACGACGCCTATGACGACCACGGCCAGCAACGGTGACTCGGGCATGGTCCTAACCCTAACCGGCGCGCACCGAGAGAATCCGCCGTTCGGCGCAGGGTGACCGCCGCTCGGCGACGGAGCCCGGTCGTGCCGACGCCGAAGCCCAGTGCGTGGGGGAGAGTGATCGGCATCGCACCAGAATCACCAGTGCGTATGAACGCTCTATCAATGATGAGGAGAAAATCATGGGCAATGTCGCCCTGGAAGAGGGAGTGGACGCGGTAATCCCCGCGGCAACCTTCCACCGAGTGCAGGAATCAGACGAGTTTCAGGAGCTGCGCAAACGCCATCGCAGTTTTGTCTTCCCCGTGGCCATCGCATTCCTGCTCTGGTACTTCGCCTACGTGCTCCTGGCGGGCTACGCCCACGACTTCATGTCGATCAAGGTCTTCGGCAGTGTCAATGTCGGCCTGCTGCTCGGCCTGGCCCAGATCGTGAGCACCTTCGCTATCACGACCTGGTACGTCAGCTACGCCGGCCGCCGGCTCGACCCGATCGCCGCAGCCATCCGCCACGAGATCGAGGGCCCGCTCGCCGCAGCCACGAAGACCTCTGCCAAGAAGGAGTCCAAGTGAACATCCACCTCGCAGCCGCCGCCGCAGCGACCAGCCCCGGCAACCCGGTCCTGAACATCAGCATCTTCGGCGCGTTCGTCGCCATCACGCTGATCATCGTTCTGCGGGCCAGCCGCAACAACAAGACCGCGGCCGACTACTACGCGGCCGGCCGCTCCTTCACCGGCGGCCAGAACGGCACCGCCATCGCCGGTGACTATCTCTCCGCGGCCTCGTTCCTCGGCATCGTGGGCGCCATCGCCATCACCGGCTACGACGGCTTCATGTACTCCATCGGCTTTCTCGTGGCCTGGCTCGTCGCGCTCCTGCTCGTCGCCGAGCTGCTGCGCAACACCGGCAAGTACACGATGGCGGATGTGCTCTCCTTCCGTCTGAAGCAGCGTCCGGTTCGGATCGCGGCCGCGATCACCACCCTGGTCGTCTGCTTCTTCTACCTCCTGGCCCAGATGGCCGGCGCCGGCGGGCTCGTCTCGCTGCTGCTCGGGATCAACGACAAGGTCGGCCAGTCCGTCGTGATCACCATCGTCGGTGCCCTGATGATCGTCTACGTGCTCATCGGCGGCATGAAGGGAACCACCTGGGTGCAGATCATCAAGGCTGTGCTCCTCATCGCCGGCGCCGCCGTGATGACCGTCTGGACGCTCGCGCTGCACGGCTTCAACCTCTCCAGCCTGCTCGACCACGCCGTGGAGACCGCGGGCAACCCCGAGATCCTCAACCCCGGCCTCAAGTACGGCCTGTCCAACATCACCCAGCTCGACTTCATCTCGCTGGCCCTGGCCCTGGTGCTCGGCACCGCGGCGCTGCCGCACGTGCTGATGCGCTTTTACACCGTTCCGACGGCCAAGGAAGCCCGTCGCTCCGTGGTCTGGGCGATCTGGCTCATCGGCGGGTTCTACATCTTCACGCTCGTGCTGGGTTACGGCGCGGCGGCACTCATCGGTGCCGACCGCATCCTCGCCTCCCCGGGCGGCGTCAACTCCGCGGCTCCGCTGCTGGCGTTCGAGCTCGGCGGTCCCGTGCTGCTCGGCCTGATCTCCGCGGTTGCATTCGCAACCATCCTGGCCGTTGTGGCCGGTCTCACGATCACCGCCGCGGCATCCTTCGCCCACGACATCTACGCCAGCGTCTTCAAGAAGGGCCAGGCCCGTCCGGAGGACGAGGTCAAGGTGGCCCGTCGCACGGTGGTCATCATCGGTATCGTCGCGATCATCGGTGGCATCGGTGCCAACGGTCAGAACGTGGCGTTCCTGGTGGCCCTGGCCTTCGCCGTCGCGGCCTCGGCCAACCTGCCGACCATCCTGTACTCGCTGTTCTGGAAGAAGTTCAGCACCCAGGGCGCCGTGTGGAGCATGTATGGCGGACTGGCCTCGGCCATCTTCCTGATCGCGCTGTCGCCGGTCGTCTCCGGCTCACCGACGTCGATGATCCCCGGCGCGAACTTCGCCGTCTTCCCGCTCAGCAACCCGGGCCTGATCTCCATCCCGCTCGCGTTCGTGCTCGGCTGGCTCGGCACCGTGCTGGACAAGGTTCCGCGCGACACCGCCAAGCAGGTCGAGATGGAGGTGCGTTCGCTCACCGGCGTCGGCGCCGAGAAGGAGGCGGTGAACCACTGATGGACAGGGAAACCGTCACCCACACCGGCCCCGATGTCACGCGCATCTTCGCGCCGACCGAGCAGTTCCAGGCGCAGGCCAACGCGGACGCGTCGCACTACGAGCACGCCGACCGGGACAGCGAGCACTTCTGGGCCACCCAGGCCGAGAAGCTGGTCTGGACGCAGCCCTGGGACGAGGTGCTCGACTGGTCGAACCCGCCCAACGCGCGCTGGTTCCACGGCGGCAAGCTCAACGTGGCGTACAACTGCCTCGACCGGCACGTCGAGTCCGGTCACGGTGACCAGGTGGCGCTGCACTGGGTGGGAGAGCCGGGCGACACCCGGGACATCACCTACGCGCAGCTCACCGACGAGGTCTGCCGGGCGGCGAACGCGCTGAGCTCCCTCGGACTGGTCGCCGGCGACCGGGTGGTCATCCAGCTGCCGATGATCCCGGAGGCGGTCGTCTCCATGCTCGCCTGCGCGCGGCTGGGCCTCGTGCACAGCGTCGTCTTCGGTGGATTCTCGCCGGCGGCGCTGCGCGCCCGGGTCGACGACGCCGCGGCGAGAGTCGTCATCACCTCCGACGGTCAGTACCGGCGAGGGGCCGGCGCACCGATGAAGGCGAATGTGGACGAGGCGCTGGGGGGCGCCGACACCGTCGAGAAGGTGATCGTGGTGCGCCGGGTGGGGGAGCCCGTCGCGATGCAGGAGGGTCGCGACCTCTGGTGGCACGACCTGGTCGGCTCCCAGTCGGCCGAGCACGAGCCCGAATCGTTCGACGCGGAGCATCCGCTGTTCATCCTCTACACGTCGGGCACGACCGGCAAGCCCAAGGGGATCCTGCACACCTCGGGCGGCTACCTCACCCAGGTGGCGTACACGCACCGGGCCGTGTTCGACCTCAAGCCGGACACCGACGTGTACTGGTGCGGGGCCGACGTGGGCTGGATCACCGGGCACAGCTACATCGTCTACGGGCCGCTCGCGAACCGGGCGACCCAGGTGATGTACGAGGGCACCCCGAACACGCCGCACGAGGGGCGGCACTTCGAGATCATCGAGAAGTACGGGGTGACGATCTACTACATCGCCCCGACGCTGATCCGCACGTTCATGAAGTGGGGCGAACACATCCCGCAGGGCTACAACCTCGAGTCGGTGCGCCTGCTCGGCAGCGTGGGGGAGCCGATCAACCCGGAGGCGTGGATGTGGTACCACACGCACATCGGCCGGTCGACGACGCCGATTGTCGACACCTGGTGGCAGACGGAAACCGGCGCGATCATGATCTCGCCGCTGCCCGGTGTCACCGCCACGAAGCCGGGCTCGGCGCAGCTGGCGCTGCCCGGGATCTCGGCGCGGGTCGTCGATGACCACGGGGAAAAGGTGGGGAGCGGAGAGGGCGGCTATCTTGTCATCGACAAGCCCTGGCCGGCCATGTCCCGCGGCATTTGGGGCGAGCCGGATCGCGCGCAGGAGGTGTACTGGGATCGGTTCAAGGCGCAGGGCTTCTACTTCGCCGGCGACGGAGCGAAGTACGACGAGCACGGTGACATCTGGCTGCTGGGCCGGGTCGACGATGTGATGAACATCTCGGGTCACCGCATCTCCACGGTGGAGGTGGAGTCGGCTCTGGTCTCGCACCCGATGGTGGCCGAGGCCGCCGTGGTGGGAGCCGCGGATGCGACGACCGGCCAGGCCATCGTGGCGTTCGTCATCCTCCGTGACCGGAACGACGACGACGTGCTCGACAACAACGATGTGGCCAAGGTTCTGGCGGCTCACGTCGTCGCCGAGATCGGCCCGATCGCGCGGCCGAAGCGGCTCCTGATCGTTCCGGAGCTGCCGAAGACCCGGTCGGGGAAGATCATGCGCCGGCTGCTGCGGGACGTGGCGGAGGGCCGGGACGTCGGCGACGTCGCCACCCTGGCGGACACCACGTCGATGCAAACCATCGCGACGAGCCTGGCGGGCGCGACCGCGTAGCTCCCCGCGGTCGGCCCTGTCGGTGGTCGAGCTCATCGGTGGTCGAGCTTGTCAGTGATGATGGTTGGTGGGGTCAGGGTGGTCTGACTCAGAGCTTGTCTGACGCTTCGGCTGTCTTTGTCTCGATGCGTCGGCCGGTCTGGCCCTGACATTGTTTTGTCA
>NZ_JASISS010000033.1 GCF_030063195.1 Cryobacterium sp. PH31-AA6 | reverse complement strand
ATCCTCAGCAATTCGTCGAAGGTGGTCGGGAAGACCGTGTGGGCGTGGCCCGCGGCGGCCCAGACCACCGGGAATTCGGCGAGCGCGACATCCACCAGCGTGCGCAGCGACGACGGATGCCCCACCGGCGCGACTCCGCCGATCACCTGCCCGGTCGCGTGTTTGACCAGGTCCTTCGGTGCGCGCCCGATCGTGCCGCCGAGGCGCTCCCCCAGCCACGCCGTGTCCACTCGGTGAGCGCCGGAGGTGAGCACGAGCAGCGGCTCCTCGTCGAGGGTGAAGACGAGAGAGTTCGCGATCGCGCCGACCTCAATGCCGAGTGCGGCGGCCGCCGCGACCGCCGTGGTAGCCGCGTCGTCCAACCACCGGATCTCGGGATCAAGACCGTGCCCGCGCAGAGTTTCACGTACCCGGTCGACGGCAGGATGAGCGGTATTCACCATGCAGCCAGACTAGACGCCGCCCGGCCACGGCGCCTCCGGCGATCCCCGCACCGCTCCCGACTCCCAGCCCGCCGAACTGTGACTTATGCCCGTTTTCCGGGCCCAAAACTGTGTCTTTCTCACAGTTCGGCGGGGTGGGAGCGCGATGGGAGGCAGGGTGAGGCGGGACCGGGGGCGCAGTAGGCTGGCGCTTATGACTGCCGACAGCGCCGCCCGCATCATCACCCTCGCCGACCGACCCGGACCGAACGTGGCCGCCTCCGCATTCGTCGCCCCCGGCGCCGTGCTTGTCGGCCACGTCACCCTGGCCGAGCACGCCAGCGTCTGGTACAACTCGGTGCTCCGCGCCGAGGCCGAGCCGATTCGGATCGGCGCCGGCTCGAACCTGCAGGACAACGTGTCCTGCCACGTCGATCACGGCTTCCCCCTGATCGTGGGCCGTAACGTCTCCGTCGGCCACGGCGCCGTGCTGCACGGCTGCACGATCGAGGACGATGTGCTCGTCGGAATGTCGGCGACCATCCTCAACGGCGCCGTCATCGGTGAGGGTTCACTCGTCGCCGCGGGGGCCGTCGTGCTCGAGGGCAGCATGGTGCCGCCCCGTTCGCTGGTCGCCGGGGTGCCGGCGAAGGTGCGCCGGGCGCTCACGGACGACGAGGTGGCCGGCATCCGCCACAATGCCGAGGCGTATCTTGAACATTCGGTCCTGCACGAGGCCTCCCTGGCCGCGCCGCAGGACTGACCGGGCGCCCGCGCCAGTGCGGCTGCCCAGCCTGGCTGAGGCACGGCCCGACTGCGGCCCGGCGGCCCTGCCCGACTGCTGCCCAGCCTGACTGAGGCCCGGGGCAACCGGGGCCGAGCCCGACGGAGGCCCGGCCCGACGCAGGCCCAGCGGCCCGGCGCGACCGGGGATCAGCCCAGGACGACCGGGGCGAGTTCGTCCCAGACGTCGCCGGGACCGGGGTTCCCCGGCGCCGATGCTCCGCCGAGGTGCCGCACGGTTCCCCAGACCGCGTTGAGGGCCGTGGTCACCGCGCCCTCCGCCCAGCCTGCCGTGAAGGAGATGTCGTCCCCGGCGAGGAAGATCCCTCGCTCGGCGGCCGGTTTGTCCTCCTGCACGAAGTGCCCGAAGAGGCGCTCCTGGTAGCGATAGTGGCCGGGCAGGTTGTTCTTGAACGCGCCCATGAAGTTGGGGTCGGCCTCCCACGACACGGTGATCGGCTCGCCGACGATGTGCGCGGCGATGTCCACGGTCGGGTAGATCTTCTTCAGTGAGTGCAGCATCAGGTCGGTGCGTTCGTCGGCGCTGAGCGAGAGGAACTTCAGTGCGTCGTCGTTCCAGGTGTAGGACAGCAGAATCACGGCGGGCTGGTCCGGGCCGTTGTCGAGCAGGTAGGTCGCCCGCGGCAGCCGGTCGGTGAGTGTCATGCTCAGCACGTGGCGTCCGGTCTCCGGGTCGATGTCGTTCCAGAACGGGCGGTCCACCATGACGAAGGTCTTGGACGACTGCATGTAGTGGCTGCGCTCGATCGCGGTCCACATCTCCGGCGCGAAGAGGGTCTCCTCGGTGTCGATCCGGGCGGAGAGCAACCAGGACTGGCAGGTGACGATGGCCGCCTCGAACTCGCGGGTCGCCCCCCACTTCTCGGTGATCCGGATGCCGCCGCCCTCCGCCCGCTTGATCGACGCCACGGCGCCGCGCGGTACCCCGCCGTTCAGGCTCGCGACCGAGGTTCCCTTCGGCCAGTGCACCAGATCCGCGGGGGCGTGCGACCAGAGACCGTCGGGAAGCCGCTGGGCGCCGCCGAGGATGCGCCGATGCTTGTCGTCCGCGTCGGTGAAGACCACCCGGAGGATCTCCAGGATCGAGTTGGAGAAATCGGTGTCCCAGCCGCCGGTGCCGAAACCGACCTGCCCGAAGGCCTCCCGGTGGGCGAAGGACTTCTCCGCGAACGCGGCGCTGCCGGCGATGAAGCCGTAGAACGTCTGCTCGTCGAGCTCGGCCACGATTCGATTCCAGATTCGCTTGATCGTGGGTACGTCCCGGTTACGGAGCGCATCCTGCACGACGTCGAAGTCGACCTCCTCGCGCAGGGCCCGGCGCCAGGCCTCGGCCACCTCGGCGAAGAACGGCGGGAGATCGTCGGCGGTCTCCGCGTAGTGAGCCCTGCCCTCCAGCTCGATCAGGGTGCTCGGCGTCACGGCGGAGAGCGGATTCGGGAACTCCCGCGTCTCCAGGCCGAGCGTGTCGATGTAGTGGTAGAACGCCTTGCCGGATTCCGGGAAGCGCATGCCGCCGAGGTCGGCGACGACGCCGGGTGCCGCGGAGAACTCGGCCGTCTTCAGCCGCCCGCCGATCCTGGCCGCCTCATAGACGATGGGCTTCAGGCCGAGCCTGAGCAGCTCGTATGCGGCGATCACACCGGACAGCCCGGCGCCGACAACGGCCACCTCGGTGCCCAGCTTGAGGTCGGGCACGTGGCCGAGGCCGGCCGGGTTCGCCAGGTAGTGGTCGTAGCTGAACGGGAAGTCCGGGTTCAGCATCGTGATCGGCGGACGGTCGGCCTCGCCCGGAACGGGCGGGTGCGGCAGGTCGGATGCCATTGTCATGTCTGTGCCTTCACGATCAGCTGGATGAGGGGGCCGCGTCCACGGAGACGCCGGGTTTGCGGGTCGCCGGCGACGGACTGCTTCCGACCGTAGAGGAGTTCCGGCGTCCGCGCCAACGACCATCCGGAATCCGAGGGGCGTTCGGGGTCACTCGGGCCGGCCGAGCCGATCGTGGCTCGCATCGCTCCAGGACCGGTACAGCTCGGGCCTTCGGTCGGCGAGATAGTCGACCTCGCTGGTGGGGGCGGTGACCGTGGCGTAGCTCAGCCCGGTGGTTCGCGCGGCATCCGTCAGGATGCTGCCGTCCGGCCCGACGATCACGCTGGCACCGGCCAGGTCCAGTCCGGCCTCCGCCCCGACGTGGTTGGCGTACGCGAGCGTGACGGAGTTCTCGAGGGCACGGGCGGGCACGAGCACCCGGGCGACGTTCTCGAATCCCGTCGTCAAGGCGGTCGGGACGAGCACGAGGGTGGCGCCGTGCAGGGCGGCGTCACGCACAACCTCGGGGAACTCGACGTCGTAACAGATGATCAGGGCGACCTTCAGCCCGAGGAACTCGACAACGGGCGGCGGCGCCGAACCCGGTCGGAAATTCGCCCGCTCCTCCGCACCGAACAGGTGTGACTTCGCGTAGCGCGCGAGCACCCGTCCGGTGCGGTCGACGAGCGCGGACGTGATCGCCCGGTCGTCCTCCGGGCCCGGACCCGGCACGCTGTAGACGAGCGCGATGTCGTGCCGGGCGGCGATGCCGGCGAGGTCACGGTCGAGGTCGGCGGCCGCCTCGGCCGAGACGGACTCGCGGATCAGCTCTGGGGCATAACCCGTGGCGAAGAGTTCGGGTGTGAGCAGCAGTTCTGCGCCGGCCGCGCGGGCTTCCCTGGCCGCCTCGTCGAGGATGGCGAGGTTGGCCGCAAGGTCGAGCGGTTCGGCGCGGCCCTGGAACAGGGCCAGCCGCACGCGTGGTCCGTCCGCCGGCGCGGTCGGGGACGCTGTCGGCTCTGACATGGCTGGGGACCTCCGTGATCGACGCTGTCGTTTCCCCGAGCGTAGTTCAGCGGCGCTCCACTCACCACACCGGCCGGCACCACACCGGCCGGCACCACACCGGCGGAGACCGGAACGGCCGCCGACCGGCGCGACGAGGTCAGGGGTGCAGGGCCTGCTCGGCCGCCTTCACCACGTTGCTCAGCAGCATGGCGCGGGTCATCGGACCCACCCCGCGCGGATTCGGCGAGAGGTGGCCGGCGACCAGGGCGACATCCGGATGCACGTCCCCGGTCAGCGTGCCCTTGCCGGTCTCCGGGTCGGTCACCCGGGTGATGCCCACATCGAGCACGGCGGCGCCCGGCTTGACCCAATCGGCCTGAATCAGGTGCGGCACCCCGACGGCCGCGACGACGATGTCGGCACGGCGCACCTCCCCGGCCAGGTCGACGGTGCGCGAGTGGGTCAGGGTGACCGTGGCGTCCAGTCCCTTGCGGGTGAAGAGCAGTCCGAGCGGGCGACCGACGGTCAGGCCGCGGCCGACGACAACGACCTTGCGCCCGACGATCGGCACCTCATAGCGACGCAGCAATTCGACGATGCCCGCCGGTGTGCACGGAAGCGGCGAACGCAGTTCGCCCTCGATGCCGAGCACCAGCCGACCGAGGTTGGTCGGGTGCAGGCCGTCGGCATCCTTGGACGGGTCGATCAATTCGAGCATGGCGTTCTCGTTGTGACCCACGGGCAGCGGCAGCTGGATGATGTAGCCGGTCACCTCCCGGCTGTCGTTGAGATCCTTGATGGCCGCCCGCACGTCCGCGCTCGTCGCGGAACCGGGCAGGTCGATCCGGATCGACTCGATGCCGACCTCGGCGCAGTCCCGGTGCTTGCCCGTCACGTACGACCGGGATCCCGGGTCGTCACCGACGAGAAGGGTGCCCAGACCCGGCACGACGCCGTGCGCGCGGAGGGCGGTGATGCGTTCGATCAGTTCGGACTTGATCGCGGAGGCGGTCTTGACTCCGTCGAGGGTGATTGCGCTCATGCGAGCTCCATTCGGTCGTTCCGGTTGAGGTTCACGGTCGGCACCAGGTCGGCCGGTCGGCGCCGGCGGGGCGCCGACCGTGACAAGCCGACGGAGCGCTGTGCGCGGCGCCGGTGACGGGGTCAGCGCCGGTGCATCGCCTGCGCACCCCGTCGAGACGACCGGGGCGCAGGCTCCAGCGGGGCTACTGCTGCAGGCCGGGGTAGAGCGGGAACGCCTCGGTGAGCACCTTGACCCTGGCGCGGAGGCCCTGGATGTCGGCGCCCGGCTTCAACGCCTCGGCGATCACGTCGGCGACGACGGTGAACTCGGCGTCATCGAAGCCGCGGGTGGCCAGGGCGGGCGTGCCGATCCGGAGGCCACTGGTGACCATCGGCGGGCGCGGGTCGAACGGAACCGAGTTGCGGTTGACCGTGATGCCCACCTCGTGCAGGGCGTTCTCGGCCTGCTGGCCGTCGATCGGCGAGTTGCGCAGGTCGGCGAGCACGAGGTGGACGTCGGTGCCGCCCGTGAGCACGTCGACGCCGCCGGCCTTCGAGTCGTCGGCGGTGAGCCGGGCGGCGAGGATGCTGGCACCGCGGAGGGTGCGCTCCTGGCGCTCCTTGAACTCGGGCTCGGCCGCCAGCTTGAACGCGGTCGCCTTGGCTGCGATCACGTGCATCAGCGGGCCGCCCTGCTGGCCGGGGAAGACGTTGGAGTTGAGCTTCTTCGCCAGGGTCATGTCGCGGGAGAGGATGAAGCCGGAACGCGGTCCGGCCAGCGTCTTGTGCACGGTGCTGGAGACGACATCCGCATACGGCACGGGCGAGGGGTGCAGCCCGGCGGCGACGAGCCCGGCGAAGTGGGCCATGTCGACCCAGAGCAGGGCGCCGACCTCGTCGGCGATGCTGCGGAAGGCCGCGAAGTCGAGGTGGCGCGGGTAGGCGGACCAGCCGGCGATGATGACCTTCGGCTTGTGCGCAAGCGCCTTGTCGCGCACAACGTCCATGTCAACGCGGAACGTCTCCGGGTCGACGCCATAGGCGACCGGGTTGTAGAGCTTGCCGGAGAAGTTGAGTTTCATGCCGTGGGTGAGGTGCCCGCCGTGCGCGAGTTCAAGGCCCAGGATGGTGTCGCCGGGGGTGGCGATGGCGGCAAGCACGGCCGCGTTCGCGGTGGCGCCGGAGTGCGGCTGCACGTTCGCGTACTCGGCGCCGAAGAGGGCCTTCGCCCGGTCGATCGCGAGCTGCTCGGCCACGTCGACGTATTCGCAGCCGCCGTAGTAGCGACGGCCGGGGTAGCCCTCGGCGTACTTGTTCGTGAGCACGGAACCCTGCGACTGCAGGATTGCGCGCGGCACGAAGTTCTCGCTCGCGATCATCTCGAGGTAGTCGCGCTGGCGACCGAGTTCCTGCTCGAGAACGGCGGCGATCTCGGGGTCCACGACCTCAAGCGGCTCGTTGAACGTGGAGTTCAGAACGGTGGATGGCACAGAATCGGACACGGGGTCTCCTTAGACGAATTGGTTAACGACGTGATGATTAATCGTCGTGGCCCAGGCGTGCGGCCACTAACCGTGTCAGTCGCTCCCCGATGGTGACCCATCTTTCGTGCTACGCCAGTTGCGACACGACAGATCTTATCAGTCGGGGCGGGTGCCGAGCTCATCGACGATGAGTACATCAATGCGCACCCGGTGGCTATCGTAGGCGGCCCTGGCCACCAGGTGCGCGACCACCGGCGCGGTCAACGACTGGAACACCACGATGGCGATGATCAGGGTGATGGTTCCGATGGTGGAATTGTTCAGGGCCACATCGACCATGATCGCGATCAGCCCGAAAATCTGTGGCTTCGTCGCGGCGTGCAGCCGCGACAGCACGTCGGGAAACCGGATGATGCCGATCCCGGCCGCGAAGCACATCGTCGCTCCCAAGAGCACCAGAATCGCGGAGATCACGTCGCGCACGGTGTCGCTCATTCGCTGTCCCGCACGGGCAGAAAGCGCGCGACGCTGAGGGAGCCCAGCACGGCGAAGAGGGCCAGGACGAGCAGCACCGGCAGCGTGTCGGCGTGACGATTGAACGACATCTCGGCGCCGAGCGCGCAGATCACCGTGGCGACCAGGACATCCGAGGCGATGACCCGGTCGAGCACGGTCGGCCCGCGCACGATCCGGTAGAGGGCGCAGAGGGCGGCGGCCCCGAACAACACCCCGGCGACAACGGCAACGATCTCCATCAGCTGGTTCCTCCCCATCTTCGTTTGTTGCTCGCATGCTCGTCGCGGGCGAACTGGTCCTTTTCCCGCCGGTCCTCGCCGCTCACCCGGCGGAGGCGTTCCACGTCCTGCCGCGACCCGAATGCCATCACGATCCGGCGTTCCTCGGCGAGCACGCCGCTCCGAAACTCTTCCACCTGTTCCGCCCGCTTCAGATTGAGAACGTGCAGATAGAGGGTCGAGCGCACCCGGTCCACATCGACCACGATCGCCCCGGGGACGATCGAGGTCGACACGCCGGTCACGGTCAGGATGAAGTCGCTGCGGGTGCGGAGGTGCACGGCCACGATCGCGTTGCTGGGCGTGTACCGGGGGGAAAGCGCCATCGCGGCCACCTGCAGGGAGCCCCTGGCGATGTCGAAACCGAGCCGGATCAGGTAGAGCAGCGCATACCAGGGATTCAGGCGCAGGCCCAGGTCCACGGCCGGCAGGTAGAAGCCCACCGACACGATCGAGGCCAGCACGGTGCCGGTGACCAGGTTCAGCCAGGAGAACGACCCCCAGAGCAGCATCCACAGCAGCACGAGCCCCAGGAACAGGGGCGCCTGGTTCACGAACGTGGCGAGACGCTGCTTCGTGCTGCTCATGGCGAGCCGTCCGGGAAGACGGCATTGATGTAGGTGGCCGGCTGCTCGATGTTGTCCGCCGCCCGGGCGGTGAGCGCGAATACCGGTCCCGCGAACAGGGTCAGGGAGACGGTCAGCGCCAGCAGCGCCGTCGTCGCTCCAGTCATCAGCGGCGAAATGGTGCGCGTCTTGACCGTGCCGTGGTCGTCCGGGTCTTCCAACAACCCATCGAGCATCGGTGACTCATAGGCTTCGACCTCGTCGGTCGACCGCCAGAACGCGATGTTCCAGACCCGCGCCAGGGCGTAAAGAGTCAGCAGCGAGGTGGCTGCTCCGGCGGCCAACAGAATGTAGCTGAGCGGACCGCCGAGTTCCGCGCCGGCCTGGAAGAGGGCGAATTTACCGAGGAAACCGGAGAACGGGGGGATCCCACCGAGGTTGAGCGCCCCCACGAAGAACAGGAAAGCCACGAACGGAGCCGCCTTCAACAGGCCCCCCAGCCGCGCCAACGAGGTGGTGCCGCCCACCCGCTCGATCAGCCCGGCGCAGAGGAAGAGACTCGTCTGCACGGTGATGTGGTGGACCACGTAGAAGATGGTGGCCGCGATGGCCAGCGGCGTGCCCATCGCGATACCGAAGATCATGTAGCCGATGTGGCTCACCAGGGTGAAAGACAGCAACCGTTTGATGTCCGCCTGCGCGAGCGCGCCCAGGATACCCACGATCAGGGTCAGGAACGCCACCACCATCAGCGGCACCGACAGCTGACTCTCGGGGAAGAGCAGCGTCTGGGTACGGATGATCGCGTAAATGCCGACCTTCGTGAGCAGTCCGGCGAACACCGCCGTGACCGGGGCGGGGGCCGTGGGGTAGGAGTCGGGCAACCAGAATGACAGCGGGAACACCGCGGCCTTCACACAGAAGGCCAGCAGCAGCAGCAGATTGAGGATCAGTTGCACGTCCGGGGGCAGGTCCGCCACCCGGTCGGCGATCAGCGCCATGGTCACCGTGCCCGTCGCCCCGTAGATCAGGGCGATCGCACTGAGGAAGAGCACGGAGGAGACCAGGCTCACCACAACGTAGGTCACACCGACCCGGATGCGCGCGCCGGTGCCGCCGAGTGTCAGGAGCACGTAGCTGGCCGAGAGCAGCATCTCGAACCCGACGTAGAGGTTGAACAGGTCACCCGCGATGAAGGCGTTGAAGAGCCCGGCGGCGAGCACGAGGTAGGTGGGGTGGAAGATCGAGACCGGGGTCTCCGCGTCCCCGTCCACAATGCCCTGACCCACCGCGAACAGGAGCACCCCGAGCAGCATCAGCGCGGAGACAAGCAGCATGATCGCCGACAACCGGTCGACGACGAGCACGATTCCCCACGGAGCCTGCCAGCCGCCCACGTGCACGACGGAGGGGCCGTTCTGGTCGACCTGCACCAGGAGCGCGGTGCTGATCGCGGCAACGAGGGTCAGGGCCAGCACGCTGACGATGATCTGCTGGGGGCGGCGGCGGCCGAGGGCGAGGGTCAGCGCGCTGCCGAGCAGCGGGATGGCGACGACGAGCGGCACGAGGACGTTCACCGGTCCCTCCCCTCTCCCGGGGCTCTGGCCGGGTCGCCGCGATCGTCCGCGTGCTCGTTGCCGTGCTCGCGCTCGCTCGCGTCGAGGTCTTCCTGGCTGGCCGCGTCGTCGTCGGTCACCGAACGGAACGACTTCTCCGTGCTTTCGACGGTCTCGGCGGCGTGTTCGTCGGTGACGGTGTCTCCCTCATCGCCCAGCCGCGCCAGCCACCAGGAACGGTAGATCAGGGCGAGAATGAGGGCCGTGATACCGAAGTTGATCACGATGGCGGTGAGCATGAGCACCTGGGGCACCGGGTCGACCATGGCGGCGTCGGCCGGGGTACCGGTCACGATGGGCGCGTTGCCGGGTCGGCCGCTCATGATGAAGACCAGCAGGTTGGTGGCGTTGCCCACCAGGAGGAATCCGATCAGCACCCGGGTGAGGCTGCGCTCGAGCATGACGTAGACCCCGGCGGCATACATGACCGCCATCGCGACCACGAGGGTGAGGGAGGCGCTCATACCGATGCCTCCGTTTCCTGGCGCGGTCGCGGCTCGGTCTCGCCGGCCTCGAGTTGCCGGTCGACCTCGCTGCCCAGGCTGCGCAGGATGTCCAGCACCAGGCCGACGACGACCAGGTACACGCCGATGTCGAAGATGGTCGAGGTGCCGAAGGAGAGATGACCGAGCACCGGCACCGAGGTTTCGACGTAAGCGGATTCCAGCGGGATCCCGCCGAAGAAGAGAGACACGACGGCCATCCCGACCGCCAGCACGATCCCGAGTCCGAGGATCTTACCGGGGTCGACGGGCACGGCCTCGCCCAGTTCGTAGCGTCCCCCGGCGAGGTACCGGGACACCAGCGCGAGCCCGGCGAGGAGCCCGCCGGCGAAGCCGCCGCCCGGGGCGTTGTGGCCGGCGATGAGGAGGTAGACGGACACGACGATGGCGGGGTGGAAGAGCAGCCGCACCAGCACCTCGAGCATGATCGACCGGTCCTTCTCCTCGACCGTGCGCCCGGCGAGGAGCCAGGACTGACGGGTGACCGCATGCCCCTCTGACGGAGCGGCGGGGTCGGCGACGACCTTACGGCGATGCAGCAGGGACCGGCGCCGGCGAGACTCCCGCAGCCGGGGCACGTCCGCGGTGCGGCCGGAGACGAAGAGGAGGCTGGCCACGCCGGTGGCCACCACGATCAGCACGGAAATTTCGCCCATGGTGTCCCAGGCCCGGATGTCCACGAGCATCACGTTGACGATATTGCGGCCGTGTCCCTCCTCGAGGGCGAGTCTCGGCAGCTCTGCCGCGATACTGGACCCCTGCCGCGCACCGAGCGCGATGATGCCGATGGTGCCCATCACCGCACCGACGAGTACGCCGATCACCGCCCGCCGACGCCGGTGCAGAGGTCGGTTGTGCTGAGCGATCTTCCGGGGCAGCCGGCGCAGGACGAGCACGAAGACGACGATGGTCATGGTTTCGACGAGGGCCTGGGTCAGGGCCAGGTCGGGAGCACCGTGGAAGGCGAAGAGCGCGACCAGGCCGTAGCCGGTGACGCCGGCCAGCAGCACGGCCGTGATCCGCTCGCCGACGCGCGCGGCCATCACCGCCGCGATGCCCACGGTGAGGGCGATCACGACCTGGCCGGGGTAGTCCCAGAGCACGATCGCATCCGGCCAGCTTCGGTTGACGGAGGCGGCGAAACCGAGCGCCAGCAGGAACACGACGAGGATGGTGGACAGGTATTGAGGCAGCCCGCCGAGCTGCGCGAAGTGGGTCGTGCGCGCTGCCGCCCGGTCGATGCCGCGCACGAGGTAACCGTAGCCCTGGCCGGCATCGACGTAGGCCGGCACGGCGTCCTGCAGCCGGGCCACGGCCCTCCTTCGCCAGAAGAGCACGGCGCCGAGCAGAACGACGACTCCGCTCAGGGCCAGCGCGGGTTCGAGGCCGTGCCAGAGCGCGAGGTAGTAGTCGCCGTTGCCCGGCACGGTGTCGGCGTAGGGCGCCAGGAGCGGGTCGAGCAGGAAGACGAGCGGGCCGAGCAGCACGGTGGCTGCGGCGAGCACGCCCGGCGCCAGCTGGAAGTCCCAGCGGGTGGGATGCAGTGCGGTGTCCGCGAGCGCCGGCCGGGTGCCGAAGGCTCCCCAGAAGAAACGGGCGCTGTAGGCCACCGTCAGCACCGACCCGAGCAGGGTGCCGACCAGGGCGACCCAGCCCCATCCGTCGCCGGCCAGTGCCGCCTCCAGGAACGCCGTGAAGACGGCCTCCTTGGCGACGTAGCCGAGTAGCGGCGGGAGACCGGCCATCGAGGCCACGGCGATCCCGGCGATCCCGGCGAGAACGGGGGCGCTGCGCCCCACGCCGGAGAGCTGGCGCCAGTCCCTCGTGCCGGCGCGGTGGTCGATGATGCCGACCGTCAGGAAGAGTGCGGCCTTGTAGAGGGCGTGGGCGAGGAGCAGGGCGACCCCGGCCAGCGCGGCGTCACGGGTGCCGAAACCGACGACGACCATGAGGAACCCGAGCTGGCTGACCGTTCCGTAGGCGAGCACGAGCTTGAGGTCGTACTGTCGCAGCGAACGCCACGCGCCGATCAGCATGGTGCCGACGCCGAGGGTGACGAGCAGCGGCGTCCAGCCGGGGGTGTCCGCGTAGCCCGGGGCAAGGCGGGCGACCAGGTAGATGCCGGCCTTGACCATCGCCGCGGCGTGCAGGTAGGCGCTCACCGGGGTGGGTGCCGCCATCGCGGCCGGCAGCCAGAAATGGAAGGGCACGAGCGCCGATTTCGACAGGGCGCCGACCAGGATCAGCAGCACCGCCCAGGTGGCGGCCGGACCGCTGACGGGGTCCACGATGATGGCGGCCAGCGAGGTGGTCCCGGCCTCCCCCGCGAGGATCACGACCCCGACGAGCATGACCAGTCCGCCGAAGGTGGTCACGAGCAGGGCCTGCAGGGCCGCGCCCCGGCTCGCCCGCTTGAACGTGTAATGCCCGATCAGCAAGTAGGAAAGCACGCTGGTGATCTCCCAGAAGATGAACATCACCACGATGTCGTCCGCGGTGACCAGGCCGTACATCGCGCCGGCGAAGGCGAGCAGTCCGGCGGCGAAGCGGCCCAGTGCCGGCTCCTCCGCGGCGAAGTAGCGGGCGCAGTAGACCAGGACGAGGGCTCCGACGCCGGTGACGACGAGGGCGAGCAACCAGGCCAGCGTGTCGACACGGAAGGAGAGGGACACCCCGAGTTGCGGGATCCACGGGATGCTCTGGGTGGCCGCGCCGCCGCGAGTCACGAGACCGGTCTGACCGAGGGTGAAGACGAACGTCGCCGCCGGGAGCAGGGCGACCAGATAGAAGACCCTCGGTCCGAGACGGCGGGTCAGTGCCGGCGTCACCAACGAGAGGATCAGGAAGATCAGGAGGATCGTCGCCATGCGGCCTCCCGGCTATCCAGTCAGAATGTCTGGGTCAGTCTACCGAATTGCTGCCCCGCGCGCCCCGTCTCCGGTCAGGGACTTATGCCGGGGTGGGAGCCCATGCGCGATAGTGTTGGCCCCTGACGGACAACGGAAGCGGCCCCATGACGAGCACCACCCACGGGCCCGAACGGCCTCCAGTCCAGCACGAGCCGGGGCACGGTGAACATCGGGAGCACCACGGTCTCCCCAAGGAGACCCCGCTCGAGCACATCTCGGATGCCGTCAGCATCCACGAGGACGACGGACTGCACAAGGGGCTCAAGGCGCGCCAGGTCCAGATGATCGCGATCGGCGGCGCGATCGGCACCGGCCTGTTCCTCGGCGCGGGCGGCCGGCTCGCCAGTTCGGGACCGTCCCTGGTCTTCGTCTACGCGATCTGCGGCTTCTTCGCTTTCCTCATCCTCCGCGCCCTCGGCGAGCTCGTGCTGCACCGTCCGACGAGTGGATCGTTCGTCTCCTATGCCCGCGAGTTCTTCGGAGAGAAGGCCGCGTTCGTGACGGGCTGGCTCTACTGGGTGAACTGGGTGATGACGGCGATCGTGGACGTCACCGCGGTGGCGCTCTACATGAACTTCTTCGCCAAGTACTGGGCTCCGTTCGGGGACGTGCCGCAGTGGCTGTACGCGCTGGCCGCGCTGGCCGTTGTGCTCTCGCTGAACCTGCTCTCGGTGAGCGTGTTCGGTGAGCTCGAATTCTGGTTCGCGCTGATCAAGGTCGTGGCCATCGTGTCCTTCCTCCTGGTCGGCACCTGGATGGTGCTCTTCGGCACGCCGCTGACGGGCCAGGAGGCCGGGTTCAGCCTGATCAACGACAACGGCGGCTGGTTCCCGAACGGGCTGCTCGCCTCCGTACTGGTCGTACAGGGCGTCGTCTTCGCCTACGCGTCGATTGAGCTGGTCGGCACCACGGCCGGCGAGACCGAGCACCCTGAGAAGGTCATGCCGAAGGCGATCAACACCGTCATCGTGCGAATCGCCGTCTTCTACGTCGGGTCGATCCTGTTGCTCTCGCTGCTGCTGCCCTACACGGCGTACAAGGCCGGGGAGAGCCCGTTCGTCACCTTCTTCGGCACGATCGGGGTCGGCGGCGTCGACGTGATCATGAATCTGGTGGTGCTCACCGCGGCGCTGTCCTCGCTGAACGCGGGTCTGTACTCGACCGGCCGCATCCTGAGGTCGATGTCGCTGGCGGGATCGGCACCGCGGTTCGCCGGCAAGGTCAGCCGGACCGGCGTGCCGTTCGGCGGCATCCTGCTCACCGGCGTGGTCACCCTGCTCGGCGTCGGCCTGAACGCGATCGTGCCGGACGAGGCGTTCGAGATTGTGCTCAACATGGCGGCGATCGGCATCATCAGCGCCTGGGGCATGATCGTGCTCTGCCAGCTTCGGCTGCAGGCGTGGGCGAAGAAGGGCATCCTGGAACGGCCGGCCTTCCGGATGTTCGGGGCCCCGTACACCGGTTACGCCAGCCTCGCCTTCCTCGTCGCAGTGCTCGTCCTGATGGCCTTCGACTGGCCGGTCGGCACGCTCACCATCAGTTCCCTCGTCCTGATCATCCCGGCGCTGATCGTCGGCTGGTACGCCTGTCGTGGGCGCATCCTCGAGATCGCGGCGGCCCGGAATGCCTTCACCGGTCCGACTCCGGCGGTCACCGACCCGACGGGGTCCGACGGGCAGGGCTAACCGCCGCGTCGCGGCGTCTCGTGCGGAGGAGCCGTTCCCCGCTCAGCTCGCCCGAGGGGGCCGCGCTTCGAGCACCAGGTCCATTGCCGTGTCGAAGACGCCGCTCATGTCGAGCGACTGGTCGTGGAGCCACTGCAGCTGCAGCCCGTCGCTGAGCGCGATCGCGATTCGCGCCACCGCTACGGGGTCCAGGTCCGGCCCGGCCGTTCCCGCACGCTGGCGGCGCCGCACCCCCTCGGCCAGACTGGCGACCAGTGCGCCGTATCGATCGCGGACAAAGGCGTGCGCGGGATGCTCGGGCGCCTCGGCCTCGATCACCACCTGCGAGTAGAGCTGCACCAGGCCAGGCACCGAGCCGTTGTGCTCGACGGTGCGACCAAGCTGAGTGAGTGAGTCGCCGTCCGCGGGGGTGTAGGCGGTACCGTCATGCGCGTCTCGCTCGCGGAGCACCTGGGCCATGAGGTCCTCGCGAGAGTCGAAGTAGTGCAGCACGCCCGCCTTGGTGAGGCCGACCGCATCCGCGATCTCCTGCAGCGTCGAGTTGCGGTAACCGTGCCTCGCCACCACGGCCAGCGCGGCGATGAGGATCTGGCGCCGCTTCGCCTCGCCCTTTGCATACCGACGGGCCGGAACCTCAGTGCTCATGGGCCCACGGTAGCAGCCACGGATAAAACTTACCATTGGTAGGTATTCCTGCTACGCTGCCGGAATGCCGCCGATGAGGGCGGTTCCGACCCCGTGAAGGTGAAGCGATGACCCACGACTCCGCAGATGAAACCGCCCGGCTGCACGAACTCCTCGGCCGCCTCGACCTCGAGGAGAAGGTGCTCCTGCTCACGGGGCGCGATTTCTGGAACACCTGGCCGCTCGAGAAGATCGGGTTGCGGCGCATCCTGGTCTCCGACGGACCCAGCGGGGTGCGTGGCGAGATCTGGGACGAGCGCTCGCCGTCGCTCAATCTGCCCTCGGCGACCGCACTCTCGTCTTCCTGGGACACGGCGATCGCGGCCCGTTACGGCGCGGCATCCGCCGTCGAAGCACGGCGCAAGAACGTCGACGTCGTGCTCGGCCCGACCATCAACCTGCACCGCTCGCCCCTCGGTGGGCGCCACTTCGAGGCCTTCAGCGAGGACCCGGTGCTCACCGCCGACCTCGCGGCAGCGTATGTGCGCGGGGTGCAGGAGAACGGCGTCGGCGCCACGCCCAAGCACTACGTCGCCAACGATTACGAGACCGAACGCTTCACGGCCAGCACCGAGGTGAGCGAACGAGCCCTGCGCGAGCTCTACCTCCTGGCCTTCGAGAAGTCGATCGTCGACTCGCGGGCCTGGCTCGTGATGAGCTCCTACAACCGGATCAACGGCGTCACGGCCACCGAGAATGACCTGCTGGAGACCCCCCTCAACTCGGAGTGGGGTTTCGACGGCGTCGTGATCAGCGACTGGACCGCCGTGCGCAGCGTGGAATCCGCGAAGGCGGCTCAGGACCTCGTCATGCCGGGGCCGGACGGGCCGTGGGGGCCGGCGCTCGTCGCCGTCGTGCGGGACGGCTCCATCGCCGAAGCGGATGTGGACCGCAAGGTCATCCGTCTGCTGCGCCTGGCCGCCCGGGTCGGCGCCCTGGCGGGTTTCGAGCCCGTGCAGGCGGCACCGGTGCTCGTCGAAGACGGCGTCGCCTTCGCCCGCACGGCGAGCGCGGCCGGCAGCGTGCTGTTGCAGAACGATGGCGGAATCCTTCCCCTGGCGACGGATGCGCTCACCCGGGTCGCCGTGATCGGCCACAACGCCCTCCACGACCGCACCCAGGGCGGCGGCAGCGCCACGGTGCTGCCCGAGAAGATCGTCACGCCGCTCGACGGCATCCGAGGCGCCCTTCCGAACTCCGTTGTCAGCTACTGCGTGGGCGCGGTCGTGCAGAAGGGCATCGCCCCGCTCAACCCGGCCGACATCGTCAATCCCTCGACCGGAGAGCCGGGCCTGCTCGTTCGTTTCCTCGATGCCGACGGCGGCGAACTCTTCCGGGAGGATCGCCTCGCCACCTCGCTGACCTATTTCGGCGGTGAAGCACCCATCGGCACCGCCGAACGGATCGAGCTGTCGACGATCTGGACCCCGGCGACGACCGGCGAGGTTGCTTTCGGCTTCTCCGCCGTCGGCCGCGGCCGAATCTACGCGAACGGAACCCTGCTGCGCGAAGACACCGGGCTGGCCATCGGCCTCGACCTGGGCGCCGCCCTGCCCACCCCGCCCTCGATCGCCGCGACCATCGCCGTGCGCACCGGAGAACCGGTGACGTTGCTGGTCGACTTCGATCTCCGTGGACGCGAGGCGGATTTCGTGGGCGTGTTCTCCATCCTGGTCGGGCTCGAGGCGGACGAGTCCGACCCCGACGGACTGATCGCCGAAGCCGTCGAGGCCGCCCGCGGCGCCGACGTGGCCATCGTGGTCGTCGGCACCAGTTCCCAGGTCGAGTCCGAAGGCTTCGACCGCACCAGCCTCGCCCTGCCCGGCCGGCAGGATGACCTCGTGCGGGCCGTCGCCGCCGTCAACCCGAACACCATCGTCGTCGTCAACGCGGGCTCCCCCGTTCTGCTGCCCTGGCGAGACGAGGTGGCGGCCATGCTGCTGACCTACTTCGGCGGTCAGGAATACGGCAACGCCCTCGCCGACGTGCTCTTCGGTGCCGTCGAACCGGGCGGCCGCCTACCCACCACCTGGCCGAAGACCGAGGCCGACGTTCCGGTGCGGGACGTGACGCCCAGGGACGGTGCCCTGCGCTACGACGAGGGCATCCACATCGGCTACCGCGCCTGGCTCAAGGCCGGCACCGAACCGGCCTACCCGTTCGGGTTCGGCCTCGGTTACACGAGCTGGAGCCTGGCCGACCTGGCGGTCCCCGCATCCCTCGCCGCCGCGGGCTCTGACGGGGCCAACATTACGGTGACCGTGACCAACACGGGCGACCGTGCCGGCAAACAGGTCGTGCAGGTGTATCTGAGTCGGCCCGAGACCGCAATCGACCGGCCGGTGCGCTGGCTGGCCGGATTCGCCGCCGTGGAACTGGCGGCCGGGGCCCAGGTGGACGTGAACATCAACGTTCCGCTGCGGGCCTTTGCGAATTGGGATGCCGGCTGGCAGTGCGAGGCGGGCCAGTTCACGGTGCACGTGGGCACTTCCGTGAGCGACACCCCCTTGACCGGCACGATCGAGCTCGTCGGCGCGTAGTCCGGACTGGAATCGAGCCGGCGGACCGCCGAGACGAAGGGTGCGAACCGTCGTGCCGCCGCCGGCTGGTCGGCTCGAGTCTGGTCAGGCCGGGCGGCGGCGCACGACCGCGTTGCTGGCGATGACCAGCACCAGCGCGAGCCCGAGGATGCCGATGTAGGCCACCGGCACCATGTCCATGCCCAGCGTGTTGAGCAGGGCAGCTCCGAGCAGGGCGCCGCCGCCGATGCCGGCGTTGAACGCGGTGGTGTAGATGGCGCTGGCGGTGTCGCGGATGCGCCGTGACGCGGTGCGCAACAGCCGCGTCTGCAGCAGCGGCGGCAGCAAGCCGAAGGCCAGCCCCCAGAGCACGAAGGCGGTGATGGCGACCGGCAGGGTGGCGGCGAAGATCGCCAGGACGCTGACGCTGAGCGCGGATACACCGATGCCGATGACCAGCCCGAGCTGGGGTCGGGGGCCGAACACCGTGCCGGCGAGCACGAGTCCGCCCGCGCCGGCGATGCCGTAGGCGAACAGGAGCGGTGCAACGGCCGAGCCGTCCACGCCCAGGGTGTCGATGAGGAACGGCGCGATGTAGGTGTAAAAGGTGTAATGCCCGACCATGGTCAGGCCGGTGATGATGCTGAGCAGGATCACGGCGCGCATGGTCGGATCCCGGCGGGGTTCGGCGGGGCCCGGTGCCGCCGGCGGCGCGGCCGCGGCGAGCGCGGCCGACTCGGCATCCGTGCGGCGGGCGCCGTAGTGCGAAACGGGAGGCAGGAACCGCCAGACGAGAAGCGCCCCGACGAGCATGAGGCCGGCGAGCAGCACGAACGAGAGCCGCCAACCGAGCAGGTGGCCCGCGGCCGTGGCGAGCGGCACGCCGAAGACGAAGGCGAGGGTTCCGCCAGACACCGTGATCGCGACGGCGCGGCCGATCTGTTCCTTGGGCACCAGGTGCGCGGCGTAGGCGCCGACCACGGCCCAGAACAGGCCGTGTGCCATGCCGCCGAGGATGCGGCCGCCGACCATGAAGGCGTAGTTCGGCGAGATCGCGGTGAGCACATTGCTCACGGCGAGCACGATCAGCACGAGCACGATCAGGCCGTGCCTGGGCAGTCGGCGGGTGAGATGGGCGAGCGAGGTGCTGGTGAGCACCACGGTGAAGGCGAACCAGGAGACGAGCAGCCCGACCTGGGCCTCGCTGACCCCGAGGCCACGACTCATGTCCGGCAGCAGGCCGGTCGGGAGCATTTCGGAGGTGACCGACAGGAAGACCGCGGCGGCGAGCGCGATCAGGCCGACCCACGGGAACGGGCCAGGGGCCTCGCCGGTGCGGTCCTCCCCGTCGGACGGGTCGGAGGAGGGCAGGTTGATGGGCGCGGTGAATGTCATGGTGACTGTTGCTCACAGACGGGAACAGGGGCGCCCGCCGCTCTCTCGCGGCGGGGCCGGTCCGGATTGACTGCGCGCCGACGTGCGCGCCCGGGGCCGACGTGCTGCGCCGACCAGGGTCCAGTGTACCCGACGTGCAATCCGGGTGGCCGGGGAGGCCGGTAGCCTAGTCGGATGACTTCCTCGTTGCCACCCCGCACACGTCACCACTGGGTGATCACCCTCGTCTGCGTCGACCAGCCGGGCATCGTGCACGCGGTCAGCGGCGCGATCGTTCGGGCAAGCGGCAATATCACGGAGAGCCAGCAGTTCACCAGCGCCGATACCGGCCGCTTCTTCATGCGTCTCCAGGTGGAGTGCCCGGCCCCGCGCGAGGAGCTCGAGGCCGAGCTCGCGCCGGTGGTGGAGCGGTACGCGATGGAATCGGTCATCGATGTCGTCGGGCGACCGGTGCGGACCCTCGTGCTCGCATCGACGGCGGGCAACTGCGTGAACGACCTGCTCTTCCGCCAGCGCGGCGGTCAGCTCCCGATCCAGGTTCCGCTGGTGCTGTCCAACCACGGGACCCTCCGCGACCTGGTCGGCTTCTCCGGCGTGCCGTTCGAGTCCCTGCCGATCACGGATGCCGCCAGCAAGGCCGCGTTCGAGGCGCGCGTGATGGAAGCAATCGAGGAACACGATATCGAACTGGTCGTGCTCGCCCGGTACATGCAGATCCTCTCCCCCGAACTCTGCGAGGTGCTCGAGGGCCGGGCCATCAACATCCACCACTCGTTCCTGCCCGGGTTCAAGGGCGCGAGCCCCTACAAGCAGGCGCATGCCCGTGGCGTGAAGCTCATTGGCGCGACCGCGCACTTCGTCACCGGCGACCTCGATGAGGGACCGATCATCGAACAGAACGTCGTGCGGGTCGACCACTCCCGCACCCCGGCCGAGCTGGTCTCGATCGGCCAGGACGAGGAAAGCCGCACCCTCACCCAGGCGGTGACCTGGTTCGCCGAGCACCGGGTGCTGCTCGACGGGGCCCGCACCATCATCTTCCGGTGACCCGGGATTCCGCGGGGCGACCGGTCTCGACAGGCTCGACCACCGGCGGCCGAGCCTGTCGCGGCGGCCGAGCCTGTCGCGGCGGCCGAGCCTGTCGCGGTGGTCGAGCCTGTCGCGGCGGCCGAGCCCGTCGCGGCGGCCGAGCCCGTCGCGGCGGCCGAGCCTGTCGCGGCGGCCGAGCCTGTCGCGGCGGCCGAGCCCGTCGCGGCGGTCGAGCCCGTCGCGGCGGCCGAGCCTGTCGCGGTGGTCGAGCCTGTCGCGGCGGTCGAGCCTGTCGCGGTGGTCGAGCCTGTCGAGACCCGGCGACTCGGTAGGATTGGGCCTGTGACAGACTCCCGCGCGCAGGTCGGCGCCAACGACATCCTGCGTTTTGTGCTCGAACTCTTCGCGTTCTTCAGCCTCGGATTCTGGGGCTTCGCGGCGTGGCCGCTCCCCTGGCCCGGCCTGCTGGTCGGCATCGCCGCCCCGGCGTTCGCGCTGCTGCTCTGGGCTCTCTTCCGCTCGCCCAAGGCCGTGTTCCGGCTGGACCCGTTCGGCAAGGCCGTCGTGGAGATCGCCGTGTTCGGCGCCGCGGCGCTCGCCTGGTGGGACCTCGGGCTGCCGCTGGTCGGCGTGATCTTCGCCGTCGTGGCGACCGTGAGCGGCGTGCTCACCGGCCGGTCCGAACTGCGCTGAACGCCCGGCCCGCTCAGGACCGCCGGGCCTCGCGCGGCATCCGGATCGCGTAGAGCGAGGTCGCGAGGAAGAACAACGCCCCGACCAGGAACGCCATCGGGTAGGACAGCTGGTCGGCGAGCAGCCCGGCGACCAGCGGTCCGATGATGGCCCCGAAGTCGGAGAACATCGAGAACACCGCGACCGGGCGTCCGCCGCCCGCCCCGGCCGCGTCGCCCACCGCGGCCGCCGGTGCGGTGCCCATGAACGCCGACGCGACGCCGTAGACGCAGAGCAGCCCGGTGAGCACGACGATGTTCGGCGCGAACGGCACCGCCATGATCGTCACGGCGGCGAGGGCGTACGCGCCGATGATGGCGGGACGGCGGCCGACCGTGTCGACGAATCGCGCTGCGGGGGCCAGCGCGATGGTCTGGGCGACGGCCGCGAAGGCGAAGGCGATCCCCGTCCACGCGCTCGGTCCCTTGAGCACTTCGACCACGAGCACGGGAATGAGCGCGTTGCGCACTCCGAACGAGGTCCAGCCCTGCGAGAAGTTGGCCAGGCAGGCCGCCCGGAACCGCGGGTCGCGCAGCACCGTGCGGAACGGGATTCGTGGCACCGCGGCACCGGTCTCGCCGGGCGCCGGGCGCCGGGCCGGTCCGAGGAGCAGCAGGCCGAGGATGCCGGCGACGGTCAGCGTGCCGGCGTAGAAGAAGAAGGGTGCGGTGAGTGAGATCGTCGCGAGCAGGCCACCCAGCGCGGGGCCGGCCATGCCGCCGAGGAGGAATCCGCCCTGGTAGAAGCCGATCGCGCGACCGCGGATGCCCGGGGAGGTCGAGCCGAGGAGCAGTGTCATTGCCGAGACGGTGAACATGGCGGAGCCGATGCCGCCGGCCCCGCGGAGCAGAAGTAGTTGCGGGTAGTTCTGGGCAACGCCGACGAGCCCGCTGGAGAGCGCGACGATCCCGATGCCGGTCGCGAGGACCGCCCGTTCCCCGGCCCAGTCGATCATCCGGCCGCAGAACGGGCTCGACACGAACCGCATCAGCGCGAACGCGGAGACGACCGCGCCGATCTCCAGGTTTCCGACGCCAAAGCTGCGCACGTAGACGGGAAGGACCGGCACGACCACGCCGAAACCGACCATCACGAAGAAGGCGATCACGCCGAGGACGAGCACCTCGCGGGACAGGCGCTCTTTCGGGGCCGCCCCGGGCCGGTTGGCTCCTGAACTGAGGCGGATTCGTCGCATCCTCTCAGGCTACGGCCTTCACCGGCGCGCCCGTGCCGAATCCCGGCGCCGCCGGTGGGTGACCTCAGCGCACGAGTGCGGAGGTCTCTGCGGGCACCCCCGACGACGACTGGGCCTTCACCGCGGCATCCCGTCGTCCGCCGATCGCCCGCAGGGCGTTGAGGATGGTGGCCAGGTCGACGAATTCCTGCAGCAGGGCGCCGACGGTGGCCGGAATGAACCCGACGGCGGCCAGGATCATCAGGGCGAGGCTCAGCGCGATTCCGAGCCAGATGCTCTGCAGCGCGATCCGGATCGTGTCCTGGCCGATGGCGACGGCACGGGCGGTGCGGGACAGGTCGTCGATCAGGATGACCACGTCGGCCGATTCGCTGGCCGCGGTCGCACCCCTGGCCCCCATGGCGATACCGACGTCGGCGACGGCGAGCACCGGCGCGTCGTTCACGCCGTCACCGACCATGATCACCGGGCGCCCGGTGAGGCCGCGCACCGCGTCGACCTTGTCGACGGGCAGGCAGTCGGCCTGCACGGTTTCGATTCCGACCAGCGCGGCGATGTGCTCGGCCGTCGGCCGCGCGTCCCCGGTGAGCATGACCGTCTCGGTGATGCCCAGGGCACGGAAGTCTGCCATCGTCTGGCGGGCGTTGCTGCGGAGACTGTCGCTGGCGACGATGCTGCCGGCGAACCGGCCGTCGACGGCGACGTAGATGGCGAGTTCGCCGCCCTCGAGGGTCGTGGCCGCGGCATCCGGTGCGCGGTCCCTGATGTAGGAGAGCTTGCCGACGGTGATCTCGGCCGAGCCGAGCCGAGCGATGACGCCGTGGGCGGGGACCTCGTGGGCGGTGTCGGTGGAGGTCAGGGCGAGCCCGCGGGCCCTGGCCGCTGCGATCACGGATGCCGCGAGCACGTGCGAGGAATACTGTTCGGCCGACGCGGCGAGCACCAGCAGTTCGTCCTCGCCGAAGCCCGGCTCGGGGATCACCCTGGCGATGGTCGGGGTGCCGTGGGTGAGCGTCCCGGTCTTGTCGAAGACGGCGGTTTTCGCCCGCGACAGTGTTTCGAGCACCCCGCCGCCCTTGACGATGATGCCGTTGCGAGCGGCGCGGCTCATCCCGCCCATGAAGGCGACGGGCGCGGAGATCAGCAGGGGGCACGGGGTGGCCACGACGAGCACCTCGGCGAAACGCGCCGGGTCGCCGCTGAAAAGCCAGGCGAGCCCGGCGATTGCGAGCGATACCGCGGTGAAGGGCACCGCGTACCGGTCGGCGAGGCGCACCACGGGCGCCTTGCTCGCCGCGGCCTCCTCGACCAGCGCGATGATCTGCTGGTACTGGCTGTTGGCCGCGGTCGCGGTGGCGCGAATGGTCGCCGCGGCCTGGCCGTTGATCGACCCACTGAGGATCGCGTCGCCCGCGGTGCGTTCGACCGGGAGGCTTTCCCCGGTGAGGGAGGACTCGTCGAAAGCGGCGCTCTCGGAGAGCAGCGCACCGTCGACGGGCACGATCTCGGCCGGGCGAACCAGGAGGTGGTCGCCGATGCGCACCTCCGTGGCCGGCACGTCCTCGACCTCCGTGAGGTCGGCCGTGTACCGGTGCGCGATCTGCGGTGCGCGCTTGAGCAGGGCGTCGAGTTCCCGCTTGGCGCGGTTCACCGCGAAGTCCTCCAGCGCCGCTCCGCCGGTGAGCATGAGCACGATGATCATCGTGGCGACATACTCGCCGACGAGCACGGTGGCGACGATCGCCGTGATGGCGAGGAAGTCGACGCCGAAGGTCCCCGCGCGCAGTTGCCGCACCATCCCGACCGCCTCGTAGGCGGCCACGGCGAGGCCGAACGCGCTGAACAGCCAGCGCACGGCGTCGGGCTGCCCGGTCAGGGCCAGTACCGCCCCGACCAGGCCGAGGGCGACCGTGGTGGCGACGAGCGGATAGCGCCGAACAGCGGCGAGAAGAGTCGACATGGTCATATTGTCACCCCGCCTCACGCACCGCGCCAGCAAGGAAAGGCTCGCCTCAACGCCGGAAGGCCCCGACCTGGTCGGGGCCTTCCGGCCTGTCTGGCGCGGATTACGCCAGGCGGGTCCGCAGGTTCTCCGCGATCGCCGCGAGGAATTCCTCGGTGGTCAGGTAGCCCTGATCCGGTCCGACCAGGAGCGCGAGGTCCTTGGTCATCTTGCCGCTCTCGACGGTCTTGATGACGACGTCCTCGAGGGTGTGCGAGAACTCGGCGAGCGCCGGGTTCGCGTCGAGCTTGGCCCGGTGCGCGAGGCCGCGGGTCCAGGCGTAGATTGACGCGATCGGGTTCGTCGAGGTGGGCTTGCCCTGCTGGTGCTGACGGTAGTGACGGGTCACGGTGCCGTGCGCGGCCTCTGCTTCGACGACCTTGCCGTCTGGGGTGGAGAGCACGCTGGTCATCAGGCCGAGGGAGCCGAAGCCCTGCGCAACGGTGTCGGACTGCACGTCGCCGTCGTAGTTCTTGCAGGCCCAGACGTAACCGCCCTCCCACTTCATCGCGGATGCGACCATGTCGTCGATGAGGCGGTGCTCGTAGGTGAGGCCGGCGGCGTCGTAACGCTCCTTGAATTCGGCGTCGAAGATCTCCTGGAAGATGTCCTTGAACCTGCCGTCGTAGGCCTTGAGGATGGTGTTCTTCGTGGAGAGGTACACCGGGTAGTTGCGCTCGAGGCCGTAGTTGAGCGAGGCACGGGCGAAGTCGATGATCGACTTGTCGAGGTTGTACATGCCCATGGCCACGCCGCTGCCCGGAGCCTGGAAGACCTCGAACTCCTGGGGTGCGCTGCCGTCCTTCGGGGTGAACGTCATGCTGAGCGTGCCTTCGCCCTCGAAGCGGAAGTTCGTCGCCTTGTACTGGTCGCCGAACGCGTGGCGGCCGATGATGATCGGCTTGTTCCAGCCGGGCACGAGGCGCGGGATGTTGGAGATGATGATGGGCTCGCGAAAAATGGTGCCGCCGAGGATGTTGCGGATCGTGCCGTTGGGCGACGCCCACATTTTCTTCAGGCCGAATTCCTCGACCCGGGCCTCATCGGGCGTGATCGTCGCGCACTTGACGCCGACGCCGTGCTTCTGGATGGCGCGGGCCGCGTCGACCGTGATCTGGTCGTCGGTCTCGTCGCGCTTCTGGATCGACAGGTCGTAGTACTCGAGGTCGATGTCGAGATACGGGTGGATCAGGGTGTCCTTGATCGCCTGCCAGATGATGCGGGTCATCTCGTCCCCGTCGAGCTCGACGACAGTGCCTTCAACCTTGATCTTCGCCAATGAAATCTCCTCAGAAAGTCGGGGGGCCCGGAATGGCCACCGCAATTCTACTAGAGGGACGCAACTATCTTGACATCGAGACAGTTGTCGGGCCGGCCGCGGAGTCGGCGCAAACCCCGACTACCGGCACCCCCGAGCGCACGTTAGCCTGTTGTCATGGGTGAACTACGACTGGAAGAACTGTCCGCGAACAACATTGTTGCGGCCAATACCCTGAGCCTGAAGCCGGGCCAGGAACAATACATCGCTCCGGTCTCCTATTCGGTCGCGGCCTCCGTGATCAACCCGGCGACCGCCTGGCAGCGCGTGGTGCTTCTCGACGGCGAGGTGGCCGGTTTCATCCACGGCAATTTCGACCCGGAGTCGAGCACCGAGGAATTCCGGGCCTGCATCTGGCGGATCAACGTGGACGCGGACGCGCAGGGCAAGGGCGTCGGCAAGTTCGCCGCAGACGCCCTCGCCGCGGAGGCCCGTAAGCGCGGCTTCGACCACATCACCGTCATCTGGGAGCCCGGTGCAGAGGGTCCGGAGTCGTTCTTCCACAAGATCGGCTTCAAGGACGTCGGCGAGACCGCCTACGGCGAGATCATCGGGGCGTTGCAGCTCTAACCCGCGCTCGTCACCCGATTCTCATGCGGCTCACCCCGGACAGCCCCTTCGTCACCGATGTACTGGATGTCGTCGAGTCAATCCCGGCCGGCCGGGTGATGACCTATGGCGATGTCGCCGCCGCGCTCGGTTCCCGTGCCGCGCGCGTCGTCGGCCAGGTGATGAGCCACTACGGGTCGGACTCGCCGTGGTGGCGGGTCATCCGTTCGGGCGGGCACCCGCCGCTCGAACATGAGGCGCGGGCCCTGGAGCATTACCGGGCCGAGGGCACGCCGCTGCTGGACGCCGTCGCGCCAGGATACCGGATTGACTACACCGCGGCGCGCTGGTCGCCGTCCTGACCCTCCCCCTCGCCGGTGCCGGGCCGGGAACCGCCAGGGCGGTCACGTCTCTGCCGCGAACCCTTGATCGGCGCCGGTCAACGGTGTTACGGTGCCACATGGACAGCGAAAAGAAAGTCACGGATCCGCTCGATCCGCTCGTCACCGACCCGGGCCTCTACCGGGTTCTCCTCGAAAACGAGCGTGTGCGCGTGCTCGAATTCCTCGACGCTCCCGGCGACGAGACCAACCCGCACGAGCACCCCGACAGCGTGATGATCACCCTCAGCTCCTACGCCAGGCGACTGTCGTCCGAGGGCCGCGAGCTTGACGTCGAGCTGCCCTCCGGCGAGACCCGCTGGCTTCCGGCCCAGGAGCACGCCGGCCTCAACATCGGCAAGACCGCGACGCACGCGATCTTCGTCGAGCTCAAGGAGGCGGCAGTGCGCGCCCCCGACCCCGGGTCCCACCCGCTTGGCCCGCTCGCTCCGCGGCCACTGACCGGAACCCCGCTGTCCGACGCCTCGAGCGATGAGGAGAAGGCCTGGGGGTTCGCCTGACCTGGCCGGTACCTCGCGGCCCGTCTTTGGGAAGCGGGCGCACGGTCTACCCCGCGCCCGCTTCTCGGGCACGAGCCG
>NZ_JASISS010000032.1 GCF_030063195.1 Cryobacterium sp. PH31-AA6 | reverse complement strand
TCGGTTGTAAACGACGTCATGAGACGGGTGTAAACAACGTGGCGACATCGTGTGTAAACAACGTGATGAGAGAGGTTGTAAACAAGGTGATGAGAACGTGTGTAAACAACCTCATGCGATTACACATCCAGGCACCTGGTAGCGCGGTTCTGACGAGGTGGTAGCGGCCCGGCCCGGCGATCACCCGCAACGTCGCCGGCGCGACGACCGGACTCAGTTGGTCGTTCGCGTCGGGTGAGACAGTGGCAGACGACGTGGTGCGGTCCCA
This sequence comes from Cryobacterium sp. PH31-AA6, assembly GCF_030063195.1. Classification (GTDB taxonomy): domain Bacteria; phylum Actinomycetota; class Actinomycetes; order Actinomycetales; family Microbacteriaceae; genus Cryobacterium. The sequence goes on along the minus strand of NZ_JASISS010000032.1, from coordinate 28,776 downwards.
GTCGGGGCGGGTCCTGCGGAACACGCTGACCTCCGGGAGCATCAGCGACGTGTCGACGTACTCCTACGACGCTGCCGGGCGGCTGACCAGAGCGGTCATCCCGGGTCACACCCAAACCTACGGGTTTGGCGTGGTCACCGGCTGCGCCGCCACAGGTACGGTGGCCAACGCAGGCCTGAACGGCAACCGCACGTCACTTACCGACGCGAAGACGGCCGGTGCGACCACAACGACGGTGTCCTGCTACGACCAGGCCGACCGGTTGCTCTCCTCGCAGGTGACCAATCCGGTGGCCGGGGCGAACACCGTCGCTGACGGACTTCCGGCGGCGGAGCTCGCCTACGATGCGCACGGCAACACCACCACACTCGGCATCGAAACGCTCGGCTACGACGCGGCCGACCGGCACCTGACAACCACGCTCACCGACGGCACCGTGGTGCGGTACGTGCGGGACGCGACCGACCGGATCGTCTCGCGCACCCAGACGCCGCCCGGCGGGCCGACATCGACGGTGCGGTATTCCTTCAGCGGCGACGGCGACAGCCCGGACGCAGTCCTCGACACTGCAGGAGCGATCCTGGAACGGACCCTGTCGCTGCCGGGAGGGGTGACGGTGTCGATCCCGGCCACGGGAGCGGAAACCTGGTCGTACCCGAACATTCACGGCGACACGATTGTCACCGCTGACGGCGCCGGACTCCGCGCGGCGGGAATCGCCCTCTACGACCCGTTCGGGCAGCCTATCGACCAGGCGACCGGGAACATTGGCACGATCGCAGCGGATGATTCGGGCCCGAACACGCAGACGGCGACGGACGCGGACTACGGGTGGCTCGGCCAGCACCAGAAGCTGTTCGAGCATGCTGGGGGGATCGCCACCATCGAGATGGGGGCCAGGCAGTACGTTCCGGCGCTCGGCCGGTTCCTGGAAGTAGACCCGGTCGAGGGTGGAGTGGACAACGACTACGGGTACCCGAACGACCCGATCAATGAGTTTGACCTCAGCGGCGAACTCAAATTTCCATGCTTGTGTGGCGGAATCGGCGGCCGGGTGGGAGCTCTCAAATTCAGGGCAAACGCGATAAATGGGAATAGTGCGTACGGTCCTGGAGGCAAATTCGGCAAGATTCCGGCCGCAGCTGGCAAGCGCGCAATCACTCCGTCACAACTTGGTTCGCGAATTTCCAAGGGGCATTCCTACACTAAGCACAAGGAGTTTGGCTTTACATCGCGTGGGCAGATGGCTCGACTTGTCGCCAAAGTTGTGCGCGTGGGGAAGAGGAAATCCCTGGGAGGGGGCAGGACTGCGTGGTGGTCCAATGGAACGGTTGTGATCTACAACCCAAGAAGCGTTGATGGGGGCACGGTATTCAAGCCCACCCGCGGCCGAGCATACTTCGATTCGCTAGAATGAACGACTCTTAGAAGGAAGTCAGACATGGAATTCGACTCACCGCAGGTCATTGCGGTACCCCTTACGCGCGAGGAACTCAGACTCGTGCTGGCTTCGATTACCAACGCGCAAGAGTTCATAGAGGACTGGGAGTATCCGACTGTGGTGGGGTTCGAGAAAAGCGAGGCGACGGTCTTGTTTGAAAAGCTCCATTCGATCTACACGGATACCGCGCCATCGTGAACTCCTGGGTAGGACGACGATGATTAGCGCAGACGATGGAGCGGCTCTGTCCACGCGGTGGGTGACGAGATCAAGGCTCCATATGGCGACCGTGTTGCGATCGACTATCCCCAGGTCCTATTTCGGTCGGTAAGTGACTGCCTCCAGCCGCGGCGCAACGTGACAGAGGGAACGCGGAAACCATCGTTCGCAAGGCCAACGACCTGATCGCGGTGACGCGTGTCGGCGACGCAGCCGAGTCCGCCCTCGGTTGGCCAGGGTCGATTGGAACGAATGCGCGTCCAATGAAGCGAGGTGTTTTTGACGTTTTTGACGTTGCTGTCGTTCAAGGCGCGGTTTGTCGGTTCCGAGGAGAACGTCCTTTGAAAATGCGGTGCAGCACCCAAATAGTCCCGACGGAGTCAGCGCGTCTTCCATCGTTCTTGACTCTGGGAGCAGGAGGGAACCCGCCTGTTGGGGTTCAGGAAGGACCTAGATGTTCGTGTCGACGTATCGCAGGTACTCGTCGGTCACACTAAACGTTGCCGGGCCGGCGTGGGGTTCGCGGTGTTCGCTGCGGTCGCGGCATCCGGCAAGGCCGGCGCGGAGCTTGAGCGAGTCGAGGGTGGGCCAGAGTGCGCGTTGGTGCCAGTCCACGAGTGCGGAGGAGGCTTTGGCGGAGCGGGTGTCGTAAGCGGCACGGTGCGAGACCATGAGCGCGGTGAGTTCTTCGACGGCGATGGGGTGTCGGTACCAGCAGTCCGGTAGCCGGTAGCTGGGGTCGGCCAGGTTGGTGAGGCACCGACCGTCGAGCCAGGCGACGAACCTGCCGAGTTCGTCCCACAGCTTGACCGCTTGATCGTGGTCGAGTGTCGCCCAGTAGTACGGTCCGCCTGCGGCCCGGAGTTCGTACATGTCGAAGAGGTCGGGCAGTCGCGAACGGACTTCCGGCGGCGGAGCTCGCCTACGATGCGCACGGCAACACCACCACACTCGGCATCGAAACGCTCGGCTACGACGCGGCCGACCGGCACCTGACAACCACGCTCACCGACGGCACCGTGGTGCGGTACGTGCGGGACGCGACCGACCGGATCGTCTCGCGCACCCAGACGCCGCCCGGCGGGCCGACATCGACGGTGCGGTATTCCTTCAGCGGCGACGGCGACAGCCCGGACGCAGTCCTCGACACTGCAGGAGCGATCCTGGAACGGACCCTGTCGCTGCCGGGAGGGGTGACGGTGTCGATCCCGGCCACGGGCGCGGAAACCTGGTCGTACCCGAACATTCACGGCGACACGATCGTCACCGCCGACGGCGTCGGCCTCCGCGCCGCAGGAATCGCCTTGTACGACCCGTTCGGGCAGCCTATCGACCGGGCGACCGGTGACATCGGCACGGTCGCCGCGGACGACTCAGGCCCGAATGAGTATTCGAGACTCTGAGCCCCACCCGATCGTGCGGTTGAGCCCCACTGATCGTGCTGTGTTTCGTCAACTTGAAACCGGCCATTTGAGCGATAAAAAACCGGCCAGTGTGGCGCGGTTTCCGGCCATTTGAGCAGGTGGTCAAAACGGCCGGTTTTCCGGCTCTCCTGACGTAACCGTGGGTTAAATCCGGCCGGGGAGCACCGGTCTATGGCCGCCGAGGCTGAGCATCGCGAGGGCGATGAGGGCTTCGGGTGATTTGAATCCGAAGGCGATGCGGGTGATGAGTCGGATCTTGGTGTTCATGGATTCGACCCGTCCGTTGGAGAGACCGTGTTCGATGGAGGCGAGGATCGCGGGCCGGTGTGTGACGATGCTGCGTTGCAGTTTCACGAACGCGGGGATCCGGCAGCGCCTGGCCCAGCCGACCCACTTGTCGAGGGCTTCGATGGCTTCGTCATGGGGAAGTTTGAAGATCACGCGGAGGCCCTCTTTGAGGTAGTAGGCGCGGCCCGGGGTCGGGTCGGTTTGCACGACCCAGGCGAGCTTGACCTGTTGTTTCTCGGTGAGGTTCTCCGGGTTCTTCCAGAGGGCGTAGCGGGAGTTCTTGAGCGCGGTCGCCTGGGCGCTATCGGGGCGCGGTGGCGTATCCTTGGCGGGGCGGCCCCGACCCCGCCGGGCTTCGTTGCTGCGGGCGGCTTTGCGGGCGTCGTTCCACGCTCCTCGGCGAACTTCGTCGAGGGCGTCGGTGGCCCACTTGACGACGTGGAACGGGTCCGCGCAGCGGACAGCGTTCGGGCAGCGCACCGCCACGACGACGGCGATCCACGCCGCCCCGTCCGCCGACACATGCGTGATCTGGGCGCTCCGTTCCGGGCCGAGCGCATCGAAGAACGTGTTCAGGGTGGCCTTGTCCTGGCCCGGGGCCGCCCAAACCAGTCGGCCACTGTCATGGTCGACGACCACCGTCAGATACTTCTGGCCGCGCTTGTAGGAGATCTCATCGATGCCGATCCGGGTCAGCCCCGCGAACTGGTCTTGCGCGGCGGCGGTCTCGGCCCAGACCCGGGTAATGATCGCCCCGACCGTGCGCCACGCGATCCGCATCAATTTCGTCACCGCGGTCTTCGAGGTGCGCGTGGCCAACCAGGCCACCTGCGCGTCGAAGTGATGAGTGTGGCCGCTCTGGTGCCGCGCCCACGGCACCGCGGCGACCGTCACGCCGTGGTCCCGACACGACACTCGCGGGGATTCCGCCTCGAGGAACACCTGGATCGTTCCCGCGTCCAGGGCCCGCCATCGGCGCCGCCCCGCCCCGGCGTCATAACGAGGGCTGCGCCGCTGGCACGCCCCGCACCTGTTCCGCATCGACCCCGTAGGCCGAACCCGGGCCACCAACACCCCGGCGTCGACGTCGAGATCCACGTCCTCTACCACCGTCTTCTCGACACCCAGCAAAGATCGCCATATCCTTAGGTTTCGCACGCCGTTTTCCCCCTCGAAAGTCTCTGTTCCTTCAACAGTCAGAAACCTAGACGGAAAGCGGCGTGCGGTCGTTAAGGCACCCCGAAAACACCCACGGTTACGTCACAAGAGCCCGTTTTCCGGGTCGTCTTGGTCGCCGTCATCGGCGGGGACGTCGGTGGTTCCGGTGGTCCATCCGGCGTCGGGATCAAGGAAATCGTCGGGCCAGGGGGCTGCTCGTCCGTTGTCGTCCCACCAGCCGGTTTCATGGCCGGCTGCGACGGTGTGCTGGTCGTCCCGTGCGAGTGCGAGGGGCTGCCCGGGGCGGGTTGGATCGTTCATGGATGGTCCTGACTGCTGGGTGAGGGGTGGTCGTCTGCGGCCTCGAGGCGGGTCGCCTGGCCGGTGGCGGGGCTATTTCATGAGGGCGTGTTTGACTCGGTAGGACTCGCCCCGAAATTGTAGGAGCCGGCCGTGGTGGACGATGCGGTCGATGACGGCGGCGGCCATGTTGTCGTCGCCGAACACGGTTCCCCAGCGGGAGAATTCCAGGTTTGTGGTGATGATCAGGCTTCTCTTCTCGTAGCCATCGGCGATGACTTGGAACAGGAGCCTGGCGCCCTCGGTATCTATCGGTAGGTATCCGAGTTCGTCGATGGCCACGAGCTTGTTCTTCGCGATGGAGGCCAGCTCCCGATCGAGGCGGCCTTCGTCTTTGGCGCGGCGCAGCTGCATGACCAGCGAGGATGTGGTGAAGAAGCGTGCTGGGATCCCTCGACGGCAGGCGGCGGCGACCAGCGCGCTGGCGAGGTGTGTTTTGCCGGTGCCGACGTCGCCGTAGAGGACGAGGTCTTCGGCCTGGGCGATGAACTCCAGCGAGGCCAGCGCGTCACGGCCGTAGTCCTCGGGGAACTTGACATTGGTGTAGTCAAACCCGCTCAGCGACTTCAACGCCGGCAGCCGGGCCGCGGTCAACAGGCGTTGGCGGCGGGACTCTAATCGGGATTCGTGCTCGGCCAGGAGCATTCCGTGCAGGTATTCACGTTGTTTCGGGGTGCCTTTCTCGGCCCATTCCGCCAACACCGTGCCGGTCAAGGAGGACTGTCGGCCGGTCTCGATGATGTCGTGGACGCTGACGAGGCTCATGCTATTTCTCCCGTCACTGTATTCACAGTGGTGAAGATGTCGCTGGTGAAGATGTCATAAACACTCAAGTCCACGTTCTCCGCCGCCGGCGTGATGCCGTCAGCCAAGCGCCGGGCGAGCATGCCCAACGCGGCCATATCCGGGGCGTCTCCGCGCTGGATCAGCAGGTCGGCGGCGCGGATCGCGGCATCGAACCCGGCCGATCCCGTCGCGGCGTCGACCGCGTTCAGGAGTCGGCGCCGGTTGGTGGCCGTGGCCGAATCCAGCCAGTCCCGCACCGGCTCCGGGACCAGGGCCCGCAGCTGCGAATGACCCCAAGCACCGGGTTTGGTCACCAGCAACGGCAGCAGGGCCGTGGGTTCGAAGATCGTCTCGGTTTGCCTGCCGAAGGCCCTGGGGAACGAGCGCACCGGGGTGGCCTGTTCGTCGAGGATCTCGACCACATCGTGGCGTAACCCAACGGTGAGAGTGCGGCTGTGGAAGGAGGACCCGGCCGCGTAGGTGTTCCCGTTGATGAGGAGGTTCCCGGTCTTGTCGGCGGTGCGGGTCTCGTAGCGCACCGGGTCAAAGCCGACGCCGGGCAACGCCAGACTGGCGGCGACGTCCTGGGCGAAGAGCTCGCCCACGGGCAGGCCCTTGCGGTAATGCACCGTTGCAGCCAATGCCAGGCACCGTGCCAACAGCACCTCGTTCAGGCCTTGCAGGGTGGCCGCTTCCGGCTCGGGAACCATCAGGTTGCGGCGGAGGAACCCGACCGCGTTTTCCACGTTGCCCTTCTCATGGCCCGAGTACGGGTTGCAGTAGCGGGACTCGGACCGGTAGTGCAGCTTGAACGCGCCGAACAGTTTGGTCTCGACGACCTTGGTCCCCACTCGTCGCCCAATCCCTGTGGCATTGTCAAAGACCAGGTGCCGGGGCGCGGCGCCGATGTGGTCGAACACGGTGCGTAGCCCGTGGCAGACGCACTCGGCTGTCTCGCCGCGGTAGGCCTGCACGAAGCGCATGTTCGAGAACGGGAACGTGACGACGAAGATGTGCAGGACCTGCCGGATCCCCGCGATGATGGCCTCGGCCTGACCGAAATCGACCTGCGCGGTGCCGGCCGGCCAGACCAGTTCCGTGAAGCCCTCCCCAGCCTGACGGTTCAAGGCGTTCCACTTCCGCACGAAGCGTTGCACCGGGGAGTAACTACCGGTGTAGCTCGCCTCGGCGACGAGGCGATCAAAGACCCGCTTGGCGGTGTGGCGTTGCTTACGCGGCCGACGCTGGTCCTCGACCAACCACAGCTCGATGGTGTCTTCGAACCCGGTCAACACCGACCCGGCGGGCCGGGGAACGGGAGTCGGCGGCTTCGGTGAGTAGTCGTGTTGCCCGGTATATTTCACCACCGCGTCGCGGCTGACTCCCAACCGGCGGGCGATTTCACGGGCCGTGATTCCTTGGGAGTCGAGTGTTCTGATATTTTCTTGCACGGACATGGGTACCGTCATCTGCTCTCTAGTTCCTTCCGGCGCGACCGCTTGGCAGTAGACACGCCGTAAGGAACCTATCTGGGGGTGGCGGGCCCATGTCTCCAACGCTGTGGAGAGGGCCCCGGCCACCGGGTGATCTCAAACTCTGTGCAATCCCCAAATCCAACGTCTTGGAGGGGAATTGCCTGGCCTGATTTTTATCGCTCTTTTGGCAGGAAACCAGCCGCTAACTTGGCAGGATTCCAGAGCCGAAACGGCCTACAAAGAGTTGATCACACACACGTGCGGAAGAGCACCGGCGGTGGTGTGGCTCAGCACCACAGGTGCTCCCCGTCACGGATTACGCGGTCGCGAGGGCGGTTTGTTCCCTCATATTGTAGGTGCCGGTATCGACCCAGGTGGTGTTGTGGATGATGCGGTCCATGATGGCGTCGGCGTGGACGCCGGCGCCGAGGCGCTGGTGCCAGTCCTTCTGTTGATACTGGGTGCAGAACACCGTCGATGTCTCGCCGTAACGGCGCTCCATCAGCTCCAGCAGCATTGTCCGCATCGATTCCGTCGGCTTGTCGAGCAGCCACTCGTCGATGACCAGCAGCGTGAACGCGGCATATTTGCGGAGGAACTTGCCCGCCCCGCCCGGGGCGTCTTGCGCGGCGACCCAGGCTTCCTCGAGGTCGGGCATCCGGACGTAGTGGGCGCGGATCCGATGCTCGCAGGCCCGTTTGGCGATCGCGCATCCCAGATACGACTTCCCCGACCCGGTGAAGCCTTGGAAGACGACGTTCTGCTGCCGGGTGACGAACGAGCAGGTGCCCAGCTGGGTCAGCGTCTGCCGGTTGAGGCCGCGCTCGTCGAGCAGGTCGATGCGCCGCAGGTCCGCGTTCGGGTAACGCAGTCCCGCCCGCCGGATCAGCCCGTCAACCTTGGAATGCATGAAGCTCGAGTAGGCGTCGTCGACGACCAGGCGGACCCGTTCCTCGAAGGTCAGGCTGATGGAGAGTATCTCGTCTTGGAGGTCGATGGCCTCCAGTAGCTCGCCGGCATTCATCTCGCGGAGCTTGCGTTTGGCCTCCCCATCCAGCGCGCTCAACGGTTCCCTCCGGCGTAGTAAGCGCTGCCACGAACATAACCGCCATCGTCCGGTTCCGGTTGCGGAACTTGTCCGGTTTTGTCTTGCCCGGTGTCGAGGATCGGCCGCAAATGCGCATAGCGCGGGGAGCGGACCGGCCCCCGCAGCGCGAGTGCGCAGGCGGCCTCGACCCGGGCCGGAGGGAACCGGCGCGACAGTTTCAGCACGGCCAGCGCGGCGTCGAAGCCAGCCTCGTCGATGAAGACGGTCTCGAAGATCTTGGCCGTCACCGTGACGGTTGCCGGCCCGATCCGCGCGGCCCATTCCTCGATCCGGGTTCGGTCCCAGGCCTGGAAGCTGCGGCCCTCGGGCAAGTCCGCCTCGTTCGTCCGGTACTGGTTCGTCGTGCTGGCCGGCAGCAGCAAATGGCTGGCCAGACGCTCATCGCGCCGATAGACCTCCAGCATCGTCTCGGTGACACGAAGGTCCACCAGCGCGCCGATGTGGCTGAAGGGGACGGAGTAGAAATTCTTCGCCCAGACCACGTGCGCGTTGGCGTTGACCTTTCGTTTATAGGACCACGTGCTGATCTCGAACGCCGCCGCCGGCAGTGCCTGCAGCAGAGGTTTCTCCTCGGTGGTGAACACGCTGAGGCGGGACCCGACACGTTTCTGGAACGGCTCCCGGTTATAGGCATCCATCTGTTCCCGGATTCGCAGGCGCAACTGCGCCAGCGAGGTGAACGTCTCCTTCCTCAAGCCGGCGATGACCCAGGTCGCGACATGGGCCACCGTGTTCTCAGTGCTACTTTTGTCTTTTTTATCCCGAGTTCGGGATAAGCGCGACTATCCCGAGGATTTTGTTATCCCGAGTATCGGCCGGGATGCCTTTGCGTTCGCGGCCTGAGCGCCCACTTCCTCGGGATAATTACTTCAGCCCAGCGAGCTGTAGCATGAGGTCGTCGCCTCCCGTCCAGAGCGGCGCGAGGTCGGGTGTTGCGCTGCCTGCTTTCTGGATTGCTTCGCGGACCATCCGGTTATCGGCCGACGCGTAGATGCTCGTGGTCGCTATATTCGCGTGACCGAGGAACTCCTTGATGTGGGGAAGCGGAACTCCGGCGCGCAGCATCTGCATGGCGCGGGCGTGCCGAAGCTGGTGGGCATGGATCTTCTCCGGGAGCTCCGAACACTGTTGTCGTGCTGCGGTGGCGTGTTTGTTGAGCAGGTAGGACATATTGTCCTGGCTCATCTGGTGGCGGCGACCTGCCCGGACAGTGAAGAACAGCTTGCCCGCGGTGTCCGTGGTGCTGGGGTGGAACTCGCTCAGGTATTGATCGAGATGCCGTGCGGTTTTGTCCATCAGGGGAACGGTTCTGCTTTTGCGTCCTTTGCCCGTAAGCGTCACCCGGGCGGCGCCGATCGTGGTGTCGATATCCGCAGGGATCAGGTCCAAGATTTCCTGGATCCGTGCGGCTGCGTCGAAGGTGAGCAGGATGAGGGTCGTGTCCCGGCGGCCGCGGCTGGTGTCCTGACCGGGGGCGCGAATGAGCGCGTCGACGGCGGGCATGCTCAGCCCGTCCGGTGCTCGCGTTGGTGTTCGGGCGGGTTTGATCTGGGTGACTTCGAGCCAGATCGATACCAGAGCGGGATCCTCGCCGGCGCAATACGACAGGAACGACTTGATTGCCGCCAGGCGCTGATTCGCGGATGAGGCACCAAGATGCTGGCTGTCGAGCAGCCAGGTGAGAAAGGCGGTGATGGTGGAGCGGTTGATTACCTTGAAGCTGACCTCGGCCAGGGAGAGGTGCTGCGACTGGCGAAGATAGTCGAGCAGTGCGTTCAAGGCGGTTTTGTAGGAGCGGATCGTGTGGGGGCTGAGCTGGCGCGACCGGGGCAGGTGGATGGTCAGCCAAGAACGGACCAGGCCGAAGAACTCATCGGAGGCCATCGGATGCCTCCAAAAGAGCAGATTCGATACTGGTGTTGGCGATCCGGCGCAGGTCGACGTGGAAGTCCGCGGCGAGGTGAAAGTAGTACCAGGTGTCCTCCGTGTTGGCGTGCCCGAGGTGCGGGCTCAGGTAAGCGACCAACGCTTCCGGATCTTTTCCGGCGAGCACCCACCGGTTGATGTTTTCGATGACGTGGGCGTGGCGGAGGTCGTAAACGCGCGGCGGAGAACCGGCGCTGGACACGATGTGCGGGGCGGCGGCGGCCAACAGCTGCTGGAACCAATAGTCGATCGTGCACTGGCTGTAGCAGTTTCCGTAACGGTTCGGGAAGAACGGTATCCGATCCGGATGGTGGGCGCTGATCGTCGCGTCATAGGTTCGGCAATATTCGTGTAGGTCCGACGACATATAGACGATGCGGTCCTTGTGCCCTTTGGACTGCCGAATACTGACGGTGCCGCGAACCAGGTCAACGTCGTTGCAGCGCAACGTCCGAGCTTCGCTCGGCCGAAGTCCCAGGCAGTAGATCATGCGGAAGATCACCGGGATAATCACTTCCCGCCTGCCGCCATAACCGGTGGTTTGGAGGTTGTCGGCGGCGTTGAAGAGGGACCGCAACTGCGCGTGGGAGTAGATGTGCGGGCGGTAGCGGATTTGTTTGCCAGGGATCCCCGACGGAATGACGAAGGCGGCCAGACCGAGGGCGCCCATGTGTTTGGCCAGTTGCCGGATCGGGGTGATCCGCCGCATCTGCCCGTTGACGTGCTCAGCAGGCCGGGCGACAGCCCAGGCCATGGCCATCTCCTTCGTCAGCGTCACCTCGCCCGGGTAAGTTTCAGCACACATCTTGTCGAAGCGGCGCAGGTGCGACTCGGAGTTCACGTAGGGCAACCCGATCGCGTGCTTGACCTCGAGCAGCGACTGCAGCGGAGCGGCGAGGCCGCTGACAAAGCCGCTCACGACCGTGTTCCTTTCGGCTCGATGCCGACGAAGTCGAGACAACACGCCCGCATGTGGATTTCATCGGCGGACAGATAGTGTTTCGCTGACGTGATACTCCGGTGACCGAGCGCGCCGGAGATTACCGGCAGTGGTGTGCCGTCTGCCAGCAGCCGGGTAGCGAACGTGGCCCGCAATACCCGGAAGCCGCGGCCCGTGCCGTTCTGGGTGACGATGCCGGAGCGGGCAAAGGCCCGCGAGGCCACCCAATACAAGCTGTCGGCCGGGGTCAAGCCAACATAAGGGGCCTGGGAGCGCAGGAACACGTGGTCATCCTCTCCACCAGCGGGTCTGCCGTGCAGCAGGTAATCCGCGATCGCCTCACCGACCTCGGCTAGCAACGGCAACGTCACCAACGCCCCTGTTTTGTGCTGGGTCAGAGTGATCTGAGCGTGTGTTGTACGTCTCGCGGGGTGACGATGTAGGCGTCGTCCTCGGTGACGATGGGTTTTAGCGCGACCGGATTTGGTGTCCGGCCGTCGGCGGCGTCAGGCTGACGATGTCCGGATAGACGAATGGCCCGGCGTGCGATCTTTGCGGATCACGCCGGGCCATTCTGACGCGTAAAGGCGCGCTGATGCTCACGGTAAGTCATGATTCTGTTGTTGTCGAGTTGGACCTCCTGGTCGGGCGCGTGGTCTGCCCGGATTGTGGTGGCCGATTACGCCCGTGGGGGTGGGCCAGGGCGCGTGTGATCCGCGATGGCCTCGGCACGGATTGGGCTTGTCGGCGCCTTCGCCCGCGCAGGTCGAGGTGCGCGGTCTGCGGCGGCACGCATGTGCTGCTCGAGGTGCGGCTGGCCGTGCGGCGAGCCGATGCCGCAGAGGTAATCGCGGCAGCGATCGAGGCAAAGACCGCGCTGGGCTGGGGCCACCGGAAAATCGCGGCGGGCTGCGGCAGACCGGTCTCGACGGTCCGTGGTTGGTTGCGCGCATTTGCCGCGTCGGCCACTGCGATCGGCGACCGGTTCACGAGCCTGTTGGTGCGGGACGCTCCCGACGCTGTCGTGCTCTGGCCCAAACCTGCCGGCACCGCCGGCGGGGAGGCGCTGTCCGTGTTGATGGCATATGCCGAGGGACTGGCTCGTCGGTTTGCCGCGACCGTCACGGTGACGTGGATCCAGGCTGGGATCGCCACGACGAATGGGCGGCTTTTTTGCTCGAGCTGGTGGGCTGCGGGTCCCAACACCAACCGGCCCTTACGCCCGGGCGTGGTCGGCGGGAAAGGTGGCAGGAGCGCCTGCCATATCCCTGTGGTGGGCGTGTTCACTGTTTGAGAGGACCTTTCATGCCCGCAACACCGCCGACCCTGCCGCCGACGCTGCCACCGGTGGTGCCCCGGGATTCCCCGGTGAGCCCCGCCGTGTCCTTGCTCGTGCCGGCCGGATCACCGTCGGAAACGGCAGTGCGCCGCGACCGGATGGAAAAGATCGCCCTCTTCAGGTATCAGCTCATCCGCGGCGCTGCCGATGCCGCGGTCACGACGCGTCAGCGCGGTCCGATGGTCAGAGACCTCGCGGCGATGGTGCATCCGGGGCCGTTCGGCGGCACTGTGACGGTCTCCAAAGACACCCTCGACCGGTGGATTCGGGCTTGGCGGCGCGGTGGGTTCGACGCGTTGAAACCCCGCGGCCGCGCCCAGGGCGCCGTGACGCCAGCGCAGATCCTGGCGTTGGCAGCAACGCTGAAACGCGAACGCCCCGCCCGCACCTCGGCGCAAGTGCGCCGCATCATGATCGACACCCTCGGCGACGCACCTTCCGAGTCGACGTTGCTGCGGCACTTCCGCACGCTGGAACTCCCGACCGGGGTGCGGGAGGTGTTTGGCCGGTTCGAAGCGGACTATCCCAACGAAATGTGGGTCGGTGACGGCCTCCACGGGCCGCGGATCAACGGGCGGAAAACGTATCTGTTCGCGTTTCTCGACGACCACACCCGCCTCGTCACGGCGGCCCGGTGGGCCTACGCCGAAGACTCCGTCCGCCTCACTGCGGCCCTCCGACCGGCGTTGGAATCCCGCGGAATTCCGGGGGTTTGCTACGTCGATAACGGCTCGGCATTTATTGATGCATCTTTGTCGCGCACCTGCGCGAAGCTCGGAATCCGGCTGACACACTCGGCACCATACCGACCCCAGGGCCGCGGGAAAATCGAGCGGTTCTTCAACACCGTCAACTCGCAGTTCCTCACCGAGATCACCACCGTCGACACTGCGACCGGCGAGGTCGATGCTGGGGTGGGCAGCATGGTGACGTCGTTGGATGAGTTGAATGCGTTATTCACGTCGTGGGTGGAGATGGTTTACCACCAAGCCACGCACTCCACGACCGGGCAAACACCTCTGCAACGCTGGGATGCCAGCTGGGTGGGCCGCAAACCGGTGCGAAAATCGCGGGACGAGATCGCGGAAGCGTTCCGATGGTCGACGATCCGCACGGTGACGAAGTCCGCGACAGTCTCCCTGCAGTCCAACACCTATCAAGTCGATCAGCTCCTCGTCGGCAAACGCGTCGAGCTGGTCTATGACCCCTTCGACCTCGCCGGGCTGATCACCGTCTCCGCCGGCAACGGCGTCCCGGCCGGCATCGCCGTGCTCAGCGAAATCCGCCGCCACGTCCACAAGAAAGCCGCGTCCGCCGCGTCCGACAGCATCGAGACCGGCGCGAAGAACGCCGCCTCCGGCATCGACTACCTCCGCCTGGTCGAGACCCGCCACAAAGGCACGATGGCTGGGGAACCGATCAGCTTCGTCAAAGCGTCCACCTCAAAGCGGCCCGCGGTCGTCTTCGTGCCGACCGTGTCGGAGGGCGTTCGATGAGTATTGACACGTTGCAATCGCATTTCTTGTTGACTGAACTACGGCGTGTCGCAGGCGCGTCGTAATCGGCACGGCTGTTAGACAGTGGCCATGACTAACGCACAGAGTGGTGCCGAAGATCTCGCTTTGACCGTGGTCCGGAAAGTTGGCGGGCTGGTCGACACCGGTGACCGGGCCGAGCCGTTCAGGCTTGTCGATCCAACCGGGTGTTACGTCCCTTCAGTAGCAGAGTACTTTCGTGAGCTTCAGGCTCGGGGGCAGTCGACAGCGACCCTGCGTTCCTACGGGATGGATTTGCTGCGATGGTTCCGATTTTGTTGGGCCATAGATTTGGTTTGGGACCATGCGACTCGGGCAGAGGCACGCGATTTCTCACGGTGGCTACAGATCAGTGGAAAACCCGCCCGCTCACGGGGTAACCGTGGCACGGCCGACACGGGCACTACGCCGCAGATCCAAGGTTATTCTGCGTCGGTCCGTGCACACAGCGAGACGGTGCTGCGCAGCTTCTACGAGTTTCATCTGGAAACCGGAACCGGCCCGATAATGAATCCGTTTCCACTGGATCGGGCCCGACGCGGCACACGCGCGCATGCGCACCACAACCCGATGGAGCCATACCGCAATGAACGCAGCGGGCAATATCGCCCTCGGCTGCCGAATCGGATACCACGTAGCATCCCGGACGGGCAGTTCAATGAAATCTTCGCCCTGCTTCCCTCGCACCGCGACAGGGCGCTCGTCGCATTTTATGTCTCCACTGGTGCTCGGGCTTCAGAATTGCTATCGGTGACCCGTGGCGGAGTTGACCCGGCCGGGCAGCTGATCACGGTCGTGCGCAAAGGAACCCGGCACCACCAGCAACTGCCCGCCTCCACAGATGCGTTCGTCTGGTTGCGGCTCTACCAGGCGCAAATGGAGGGGCTCATCCCCACGACCGCCCCCACCGACTGGCCTTGCCCCCGGTTAGTGGACACGGGGTTATGCGGCTTTAGCGAAGACCGCGTTCTGGTTTGAGTATTGCAGCTCGAACTCGGCGGGGCTGACCTGGCCGAGGGAGGTGTGTCGGCGGCGCCGGTTGTAGCGGTCCTCGATCCAGGCGCCGACTTCCCGGGATGCCTTGTTTTTGCTGGGCCAGACGCGTCGGTGATAGAACTCGGTCTTGAGCGTGGCGAAGAAACTTTCCGCCATCGCGTTGTCCCAGCAGACCCCGGTGTAGCCCATCGACCGGGTGATCCGGTGCGCTTTCGCGAACGCGGTGATCTGCGCTGACGCATATTGGGCGGATTCAACTGGTCGTTGCAACACCGGCTTGTTCGCCTAATACTAGGTGCTCTGCCCAGACCTCGGCAGGTGTTTTCCAGCCCAGCACTTTCCGTGGTCGATTGTTGAGCGTGTGAGCGACGGCGTCGAGCTCGGCCCCATCCCACCGCGCAAGGTCGGTTCCTTTCGGGAAGTACTGGCGCAGCAGCCCGTTGGTGTTCTCATTCAAAGGTCGCTGCCACGGGCTGTGAGCGTCAGCGAAGTAGATAGCAATACCTGTCGCCTCTCTCAGTTCGACGTGCTGTGACAGTTCCTTGCCGCGGTCCCAGGTGAGCGATTTTCGCATCTTTCCGGGCAACTCACTCATCCTCGCCCCGACCGCTTTCCTCGTGACCTCGGCACCATAACCGGCCAGCGCAGGACCGTTCTTGATGCGCGGTTGCATGCCATAGCCTTCGAGTCGCGGCAGGTGGACGAGTATCGTGAGTTTCGTCGTTCGTTCCACCAGCGTTCCGATTGCCGACCGACCAGTGCCGATTATGAGGTCCCCCTCCCAGTGGCCCGGGACCTTCCGCGCAGCCACCTCGTCGGGACGTTTGTCGATCGTCACGTCGGCCGTGACATGGCCGCCCGGCCGGCGCCGTGCACGGGCGCGCGGAACACGCAACGACCGCCCAGTCCGCAGATTCGCGACGAGGTCGCGGGTGAGCCCGCCGCGGGCTTCAACATACAACGCCTGGTAGATCGCCTCGTGAGAGATCCGCATGGACACATCCTGCGGAAAATCGATGCGCAGGCGACCGGAGATCTGCTCCGGGCTCCACACGGTTCCCCACCTCCGGTCCTGGCGGTGGGGCTTGTTGCGGCCTTTCCACGCCACCGTCTCCGGCCCGGCAATCGGCGCCCCGCTAGCATCCGTAACGACTCCGGAGAGGCGGTCCTGGACATAATCACGGAGTCGGTCGTTGGCCACGAGCTTCACCGTCTTCGGGCGTTGCGCCATGAGTTCCGACTTCCACTGCGCGACAGACGCCCGATACTCGAGCTTTCCCCCGCGGGTGGCCGCGTTGCGGCGTAATTCGCGTGAGACCGTCGACGGCGACCGGCCCAACGCCCGCGCGATTCCGCGAACACTCGTGAGTTGAACTCGCAGCAACGCGATCTCCTCCCGCTCAGCGAAAGAGAGATATCGATCGGTCGTTGGCGCGGGGGAGAACGGTGACATACCGCCACGATGTCGGAACCAACGAGTGCCGACCACCGGCGACACGCCAACGGCTATTGCAGCATCCTCGCTCGAGAGGCCGCGCGCGACCTCGAACCAGAACGTTCGCTCAACCTCCCGCCGGTGCGACGGAGCCCCCGGGGACTTCATCGGGGACCTACCCGTTAATTCCTTCATCCACCCTGCTGGACGCCCCATCGGACACCTCCATGATCGGGGTGTTGCTTCGACTGGTTGAATCCGCCTTGGGTGCCGCGATCGGAATGAAAAATGACCTGCTCCGGGCGGTCACCGCGGAGGGCTATGGCCATGACCAGGGCGTCTTGGATGAGGTCGGTTCGCATGTGGTCGGCGATCGCCCAGCCGATCACGCGGCGCGAGTGTGCGTCGATCACAGTCGCCAAATACAGCCACCCCTCCCAGATCCTCAAGTAGGTGATATCTCCGACCCAGACCTGATTCAGGGCCCCGGTATCCCACTGCCGTTTGACGGCGTCGACGGGGTAGGCGTCCTCGGCCTGACTGACCGTGGTGGTGCGCCAACGTTTCGGGCTAATGCCCACCAGACCCAGTCGGCGCATGGTGTTGGCTACGGTTTTGCGGGAGATGATCTCGCCGTCGGCGCGGAGGTCGGCGAGGATCCGCGGGGACCCATAAACCTCGTCTGAGTCGCTGTGGAACCACGCGACCTTCTGCTCGATGTTCTCCCGCCGCACTGCCCGCTCCGACGGGCTGCGGCCCAGCCAGGCGTAGTAGCCCGACCGGGACACGGCGAGGAGGCGGACCATTCGGACGATGCTGAAGTTGGTCTTCTCCACCAGCATCAGTGCGAACGCTTGGCGTTCGTATCCGAGGCTTCCTGGGCGAAGAAGAGGGAGGCTTTTTTTAGGAACGCCCGGTCCAGTTTCAGGTCGGCGTTCTCTTTGCGCAGCCGCAGCAGTTCGGCCTTCTCCGTCTCCGTGATCCCGGCCTCGCCGGCGTCTTGGCTGGCCCTGAACAGGTTCACCCACCGGCCCAGAGTGGCTTCCTTGACGCCGAGCTCGCGGGCCACGGTTGCCACCGCCCGACCGGTGTTGATCACCAGCTTGACGGCCTCGTCTTTGAACTCAGGAGTGAACTCCCGGCGCGTGTTTCCCATGATGAACATTCTCTCTTGTGAGGTGTCCACCATCCGGGGTCAAGGCCAGACCCGTTGTGGTGGACGCTGCGCCTGCCAGTGCGACCGTTGACCTACCATGCGGTGCATCGCATGTTCGAGCGAACCAATGCGCGCGCGGGAACCAACGCGACTCTTCACGCACTTCGACATACCGCCGCTTACCGCATGGCCGAGGACCCAGCGTTGCCACTGACGGACGTGCAATTCGTATTGGGTCACGCCCAGCTGACGACGACGCAAATCTATCTAACGCCCCGCAAGGAAGAAGTCATCCGACGGGTCCTTGCACACCATGCTGATGCCACCCGCCGGGCCACCGAGAAGATCGCTCCGGTCCCAGCTCACGGCTATCGGCCCGAGACGTTACGGATACTGTTCGGGACGGAAAAATCATGACCGCGGGGACCGCGATAGCAGTTTCACCGCAACTTACGCCGCTCGGCGCCACGGCCCGTGTCGGGTCGCAGGCCCGCGGGGCTGGAATCAATGACGTGGGCTGGCCCGCGACCGAGGATAGCCGGGCGGATGCTCGACTCATTCTGTCCCCAGCACCGCTTGTGTCGGAGACACGCTCCAGCCGATACCGTCGCGACAGCGGGTTGGACGGCCTGCTGGACTGGTTTGGCGACCAGCCGGGAAACACCTGGCAGCAACGCTGGCTTGCCACGGGCGCTGAGCAGGCCGGACGGGCCTGGCGCAATTTATCGGCCGCATCGCTCAGCGAGCACGGTCACGAGGCCCCTTGGCGGGTGTCCGCCGTGACTGGGGCCTTGGTCGTGGCGGTTTGCGCCGATCTCATCCGCCCACGCCTGAGCTGGCTGATAGCCAACGCGGCCAAATTGCACTATCTGTCAACAGGCATGGCCAGATCCCGCGATGTGGACGGGTTCGCCCGTCTGACAGCGCTATGTGAAGCGGAGGCTGGCATCTCTGCTGCGACAAAGGGACTCGTCCTCTCCCGAGCCTCGTTGATCCTCGCCGCCAAGGGCGGACGCCTGGCCGACATCACCGCCGCAGACGTCCTCGAACTGCTTGACGTCGAGACTACTGTTCACGTCAATCGTGCCGGTGACACAGCTGTCTTTTACCGGATGCTGCACACGCTGGGGGCCCTCGGCGAGCACGCCCCAGAATCATTGCGGCAGTTGCGCAGCCTCGGACAGCGCACGCCTGACCAGCTCATCGACCGCTACAACATTGCCTGCCGTCCGGTTCGGGACCTACTCGTGGACTACCTCCGCGAACGCCAACCAGCTCTCGACTACACCAGCCTTGAGTCGTTAGCGAACTTTCTCGGCAAGCTGTTCTGGGCCGACCTCGAGAAACACCACCCGGGTATCAACAGCCTGCGTCTGACCGCCGAGGTTTCCGCCGCATGGAAGCTGCGGCTCCGCACGATGACCTCGATAGCCACCGACACGAACGGGCAACAGATCGAGGAATCAGTGACACGTATCAACTACCGCGAATGCTTGACACCGGTGCGGGCCTTCTATCTTGACCTGGCGCATTGGGCCGTCGAAGACCCCGCCCGTTGGGCGTATTGGGTCGTGCCCTGCCCTGTCGGCATCGAGGAAATCAACCGCCGCAAAAGCAAACGACACCGTAAGGCCCGCATGGACGCCCGCACCAGGGAACGCCTGCCCGTCCTGCCCGCCCTGGTCCGGAGCGTCAATCAACGCCGACAAGCCACCAGCGAGCTGCTCGCTGCCGCGCGCAACACCGCACCCGGCGACACATTCACCGCCGCCGGTCAGACGTTCACCCGATCCATCGCCCTGCACTCCTCACCCGAGAAGACCTGGGCCGACGATCCCGACACAGGCAAACGCCGTGATCTCGGCCGGGAAGAAGACAAAGCCTTCTGGGCATGGGCTGCAGTGGAAGTTCTCCGCGCGACTGGCGTTCGCGTGGAGGAACTCCTCGAGCTGAGCCACCACAGCCTCGTCCAATACCGGTTACCAACTACCGGGGAACTGATCCCACTGCTGCAGATCGTCCCATCGAAAACGGACACGGAACGGCTGCTGGTCGTCAGCCCCGAACTGGCGGACGTCCTCAGCACCATCATCACCCGCGTCAGGGACAAATCGGGCGCGATTCCCCTCCTTTCCGCCTACGACCCCAAGGAACGGACCTGGTCCCAACCAGCCCCGCTGCTATTCCAACGTCACTACCAGGCAGAGGACCGGCCGATCCCGGGTATGGGGATACGTGACCTCCTGAAAATGGCTTTGGAACACACCAGCCTGACTGATCCAACCACCGGGGAACCACTGCGGTTCACACCACATGACTTCCGTCGGATGTTCATCACCGACGCCGTACTCAACGGACTGCCCCCACATATTGCACAAGTCATCGCCGGCCATCGCGATATCAACGTCACCCTCGGCTACAAGGCCGTCTATCCCCACGAAGCGATCCAAGCACACCTGGCATTCCTCGCCCGACGCAGATCCCTCCGCCCCAGCGAAGAATACCGAGTCCCAACTGACGAAGAATGGGAGGAGTTCCTCGGACATTTCCAAAAGCGAAAAGTATCTGTGGGCACCTGCGGGAGAGCATTCGAAACACCCTGCATCCATGAACACGCCTGCGTTCGCTGCTCAATGCTCTGGCCTGATCCCGACCAACGACCACGACTCGCCGAAATTCGCGATAACCTCGCCGACCGTGTCACCGAAGCTAAACGTGAAGGTTGGCTCGGCGAAGTTGAAGGGCTAGAAATCAGTCTCGCCGGAGCCGAACAGAAACTTGCCCAAATCGACCAACGGCCGCAGAACGGTGCCATTGTCAACCTCGGAATGCCCACGGTCTTGGACGCCTCCGACCACGGCACCATCGTCGCCCAACCCCCAAGGGGGTCCTGATCGAAGGCAGAAAACTCTCTCCCAAGCAGCCCAGAAAAAGTTCAGAGAATATGGGTTCACCCGCATGCCCTTCGCCCGGGACATTCCGCCGCAAGCCTTGCATCCGCATCCGTCGCATCGGGAAGCGATGGCTCGCATTGATTGGTGCGTCAGTCAGCGTCAGCTCGGCGTGATCAGCGGGGAAGTCGGCGCGGGGAAAACCGTCGCCGTTCGCGCGGCCCTGGCCCAGCTGGAGCCGTCTCGGCATCAGGTGATCTATATCCCCGACCCGACGATCACGATGCGCGGCATCCACACCCGCATCGTCACCGCGCTCGGCGGAACCCCCGCGTTCTTCTCCGGAGTGCTCGCCTCGCAAACCGCGGCGCTGCTCGCCGGGGAACTCGACGAACGCGCCCGCCTGCCCGTCGTCGTGATCGATGAAGCGCACCTGCTCACCAACACCGACCTTGAAGCGCTGCGCATGTTGACGAATAGCGATATGGACACGGGGTCGCACTTCGCGATGCTGCTCATCGGGCAGCCGACCCTGCGGCGCCGGCTCAAGCTCGCGGTGCTCTCTGCGCTGGATCAACGCATCTCCACGCGTTACACAATCACCGGGATGGGTGCCGGCGACACCACGGACTACGTCCGGCAGCACTTGAAGTTCGCGGGCCGGTCCGACCCGCTCTTCTCCGACGACGCGATCCATGCCATCCACCTCGCATCGCGGGGCTATCCGCGGGCGGTGAATAACCTCGCGGTCGCCGCCTTGATCGCGACCTACGCTGCCGACAAAGCAATCGTCGACCTGGCCGCCGCGCAGTCGGCGATCACCGAGAACAGCGAATGAGCTCGCGTCACGAGTGACGACCGCCACGTCACCGCACCGATGAAAGCCCTGCCGGAATCCACCGGCGGGGCTTTTTCATGACCCGGCATCGTCACCAGAGATGACGCCGACATCGTCAAATAACGCGCCGGGCGACAAGCGTGCGGCCAATCGATATCGCGCAACCGTAACCCTGCGATGTCGACCGGCCGCAGACCCGTCCTTGCGCCCAGTATCAATAGCGCCCTGTCCCTTAAACCCATTGGTGTGGAGACAACCACGGAGTTCACTAACGCGTCGATACCGTCGGCAGAGACAACTCCCACCGAGCGGACACGCCGCACCATCTGAGCCGGGACCGCCTGCGAGAGCCCGGCGCCGTAGCCGGATTCTTCCCAGAAACGACACAGCACGCGCAGCGCCGAGACCACCGTCCTCATACTTCCCGGCTGATACCGACTACCGAGAAACACCACCATTGCCGACACGTCTATCCTGGACAGCGCCCGGACATCAGCCACGCCGCGTTCGGGCAACCACGCCAACGCGGTGCGGGACACCGTGGCATACAAATTCTGGGTCATGACGGCCAACGACTGGCCCTGCAACCATTGCTCGAACTGTTCCTGGACCGGACGGAAAACAACGTTTAGCGCGTCATTGGGATGCGTCTGACGAGACAGCCGCCATTCGTAGGACCCAGTCCGCGCAACCTCCGACAGCACCAGGGCGGCCTTGCGCAGGAGCCTGCGTTTCCACTCCTTGTAGCGGCCGGCCCGATGCTCCGCCGCGACGAATTCGATAAACGCATCAACGGCCTCCTCGGAGAACTCCTCGACAGCATCGCGGGAACAAAACCTCGCGAACTGGGACCACGCCCACCAGTACTGCATCCTCGTCGACGGCGCATGCCCCAACGGACCCATCGCAGTCTCAGCCTGCACGATCAACTGACTTATAGAAATACTCATCTCTTAGCTCACCTCCAGTGAAATCGAAAGAGATGAGCCAGCGTAGGCGGGCTGCGATTATCCCGAGGAAGAGAGCGCTCAGGCCGCGACCGCAAAGGCATCCCGGCCGATACTCGGGATAACAAAATCCTCGGGATAGTCGCGCGGGTGCCGAACTCTGCCGGGGAGCACCGCGGCCGAGTAGTGCGCCGCCATCTCCCGGTAGGCATCGTTCAAAACGACCTCCCCTTCCTTTGGGTGGGAGATCACCCCTGTCTTCAAGTTGTCGGGCACCAGGCGTGGGACGCTGCCGCCGTAGAAGGCGAACATCGCAGTGTGGGCGCGCAGCCACGACTCTTGCCGCATATCCAGGGTGGCTTCCACGAACGCATAGCGGCTGAACGGTAGGCAGGCGACGAACAAATACACCTTCGACATCTCACCCGACGTCGGATCGAGCAGCTGCATCGTGGGCCCGGACCAGTCGACCTCGATGCTGCGGCCGGCTTTGTGGCCAACCCGCGACGTCGCCCCCGAGACAGCGGCGTGCTCGCCATAGAGGCGGCAGAAGCGGTCGTAGCTCATCGTCGCCTGCGCCGTCGACGAAGCGTCGACATACTCCTGGTGCAACAGCTTCAACGTCACCCCGACCCTGGCCAACTCCGTATGCACCCGCGCCCAGTCCGGCTGCGCGAACACGCTCTCGTGGACGCCGCGGCCGGGGAACAACGTCGAATACACCGCGGCCTCCGACAACTCGGCGACGTCGTCCCAGTCGAGCCCGAGCCGCTCTGCTGCATCGAGCACAGCTCGAATGCTGTGCCGGGACATCCCCTGGGCGGACTCGATCGCCCGTCGCGACAAGCCCTGATTACGCAGCTGCAGGATCTGCTTCGCTTTGATCTTCCGTACCATTGCCGGTACTCCTTCCACCATGTGGCGCTCACATGGTGGGAGGAGCTTTTCAGGTGGGGCTCAACCACGCCGGTAGTGGGGCTGAACGATACAAATCACGCATCTGAACAGTGGGGCTCACTCGCACCACAGGTGGTGCCCATCGAAGCCAATATTCACACGTCCCGCTGAGTGGTGGAGTTTCTCAACACCGTGCGGGTCAGTTGATTTAGTTTAGGCGGCAGCGAGTTCTGGGAGTATCACCGCCTCGTCGATGACCTCGACTGGATCGTTCATGGTGGCCAGCTCAAGCATCGAGGCTTCCGAGAAGTAGCGGCGTTCGCCGGCCTCCCACTCGTCGTGCTGCTCGATCAGAACCGACCCGGCCAAGCGCAGCAGCGCGGCGGAGTTAGGGAACACACCGACGACGTCGGTGCGGCGTTTGATCTCCTTGTTCACCCGTTCGATAGCGGGTTGGTGGACCAGATCTGGCGCCAGTGACGCCTGGGGAACTCGGCGGCGAAGGCGAGCAGGTCGGGTTGCGCGTCGACGAGCATCGCGGCGACCTTCGGATGGGACCGGCCAAGCATCGTGGTCACCTCGCGGAACTGCTTCTGAATGTGGTCTTGGTCGGGCTGGGCGAAGATGGTGCGGATGATCGAGCTCTCCGCGAATTCTACGGAGGGGGAGCGCTGCATGCTGCTCCGATGTTCGCCCGAAGGGAAGTCGAAACGCTCCGCCAAGCCACCTCGCTCGTGGCGCGCCAGAATGATGGACTCGATATCGTCGTCTGTGCCCCGATTGCCGCTGGCGACAACCGCGACGACGCCCGCGCACGATGCCTTAGCTTTGCCGCCGCGAAAGTCCATGAGGACTTTGGCACTCAGCTTTTCGTTCTGGACTCGCTCAGCACGCTCACAGAAAACGAGCTTGATCAAAGAACTTTCCGCGCCCTGCGGCGAAGATCCGTCAACGGATTGCACCGCGACACGGTCGCGCATCATTGTCGCCCTTCGGCCGAGTTGCTTTTGGGTTTGCCGGACGTTTTAGCGTGGTCGTATCGGCAGGAACATGTCCGCAAAGATCGGTCGTGGTTCGAGCCGATGCGTGAATTTACAGAGATCACGATTCTCTGAACTGTCAACGGACCCTCGAGGCGCCCGATGCCAATTTGATTGTGCGTCTCTCGAAAGCCTCAGCTCGTGAGAGAGCACGCCTGCACGCCTGTAATGGCCTCCGATAAGTCGCTCGACTTTCGCTGTCTCGTCAAAGAATGGCTTCAGATGATCTTGCGAATAGTGGAGTGAGACCCGTCGCTGAGAACAAAAGGTGCGCGGAAACGCTGCGCACGATTGAATCGAATAAGTCGTAGAGGCACGTGACGACGTAACCGTGCCGGTCGCGTCAAAGGAACCTTTACTGAGATGTTTTCCGCGTTCACTGCGAGCTTCTTTGGGCATCTGGTCGATGAGCTCATTGAGTGTCGCCAGCCGGTGGCTTCGGTGTCTCGCAACTCACTCGTCACCCATGAGATAGGAGACATCCGGATAGCGAAACGATACCCTCGAGCTCGTCCGTATCACGCCCGGTCATCGGGCAGTTTCTCGGGACACCTAAACGGCGTTGCGCCGACCAGCAGCGAGCTCGATCGCTGTAACGGCGGGGGAGTGCCCGCAGATCGTCCCTCTTCTGACCGGAGCCAGTCGGCGGATTCAGTTGTTTTCGTCAGAACCCCGTGTCACTGCACGCAGAGCGGCCGATGTGCTGTCGCCGCGGAGTAATGTTTGCTGGTGATCAAATCTCGCGTCCTGTCCGACGGCATCCGCACCTGGATGCTCAAGGGCCTTGTCAACGAGAGGGGCGAGCACGTGGGGCCGCATGCCGCCAGCGTCGAGAAGACGCATTCCTGGTGGCGGGTGATGTGTTTGACCGGGGTCGACTACTTCTCGACTCTCGGGTATCAGCCGGCCATTGCGGCCCTCGCGGCAGGATTGCTGTCGCCGATCGCGACCATCGTGCTGGTCGTCCTGACTCTGCTGGGTGCCCTGCCGGTGTATCGACGGGTTGCGCAGGAGAGCTTCAACGGGTCCGGGTCGATCCAGATGCTGGAACGCCTGCTGCCCTGGTGGGCCGGCAAGCTCTTCGTGCTCGTGCTGCTCGGGTTCGCCGCCACGGACTTCATGATCACGATCACCCTGTCCGCGGCGGACGCCACGGCCCACGCGATCGAGAACCCCTTCGCTCCCGCCTGGATGCAGGGTCAGGAGGTGCTGGTCACCCTGTTCCTTGTCGCGCTGCTCGGCATCGTCTTCCTCCGCGGTTTCAAGGAGGCCATCGGCATCGCCGTCGTGCTCGTGGCGGTCTACCTGCTCCTCAATCTCGTCGTGATCATTGTCGCCATCGGACACGTCGCCGGACACGCGGCCCTGATCACGGACTGGTGGGCAGCACTCACCGCGCAACACGGCAATCCGCTCGTCATGGTCGGAATTGCCCTGATCGTGTTCCCCAAGCTGGCGCTGGGCCTGTCCGGCTTCGAGACCGGGGTCGCCGTGATGCCGCAAGTGACCGGTGACCCGGGCGACACCGAAGCGGACCCGGCCGGCCGGATCCGCGGCACCAAGCGCCTGCTGACCACGGCGGCGCTCATCATGAGCGGCTTCCTCATCACTTCCAGCCTTGTGACGACCCTGCTGATCCCGCAGAAGGACTTCCAGCCCGGCGGGCCGGCCAACGGCCGCGCCCTCGCCTATCTCGCACACGAATACCTCGGACCCGTTTTCGGGTCCGTGTATGACATCAGTACGATCTGCATCCTGTGGTTCGCCGGCGCCTCGGCGATGGCGGGCCTGCTCAATCTTGTTCCCCGTTACCTGCCGCGGTACGGGATGGCGCCCCAATGGGCCCGGGCCGTCCGACCACTCGTCCTGGTCTTCATCGGCATCGCCTTCCTCATCACGGTGGTCTTCCAGGCGAACGTCGACGCCCAGGGTGGCGCGTACGCCACGGGGGTGCTCGTGCTGATGACATCAGCCTCAGTCGCGGTGACTCTGTCAGCCCGTCGGAAGCGGCAACGTTGGAGCACAATCGGATTCGGCGTCACAGCGCTGATCCTGACCTACACAACGGTTGCCAACGTCTTTGAACGCCCGGACGGCGTCCGGATCGCCGGACTCTTCATTCTCGCCATCATGACCACCTCGATCCTCTCGCGGGTGCGGCGTTCCTTCGAGCTGCGGGCGACCTCCGTCGTGCTGGATTCCAACGCGCTCGACTACGTCATGTCCGATGCCGAGGAGTACGACGTCATCCGGATCATCTCGCACGAGCCCGATGAGGACACCGAGGCCGAGTACCGGAACAAGAGCCGCGACGAACGTCGGTTCGGGCACATCCCGCCCGGTTCGCCGATCATGTTCCTCGAGGTGCACCCCTCCGACTCATCCGATTTCGAGGAAGACCTGCTCGTGCGCGGAGTCGCCAAGCACGGGTACCGCGTGCTGCAGGTCACGAGCGGCAACGTGCCGAACACGATCGCCGCCGTGCTGCTCGAGATCCGCGACCAGACCGGCCTGATCCCGGAGATCTACTTCGAGTGGACTCAGGGCAACCCGATCTCCAACATGTTCAAGTTCCTCTTCACCGGCCTCGGTGAAATCGCCCCCGTCACTCGCGAAGTGTTGCGCGAATCGGAACCCAACGCCAAACGACGACCGCACATCCACGTCAGCTGATGACGACAAGGCCCGGCGAAGACATCCCGCCCTGCGTTCCTTGATCAGTGTTCGCGGTTCGCAGTTTTCTCGATCCAGTCCGTCGCGCGCTCGGAAAGGTAGACCCCCTCCGGACCGCTTTCGCCAATCCACCAAGCCCCAGACTCGACCACGCCTCCAGCGGACGCGATCTCGTTTAGGACCGCGCCGGCAACCACGTCACCGTTGTTCGCAATCAGCCACTCCCGAGCCGACTCGCTCAGCTTTGGCCACCACTCCTTTATCTCCACACCGGAATCCTTGCACTCCACACGCAGTCCTCGCGAGCACATTTCGTTAGCACTCGCCGCGGCGTGTCTTCCCCGCCGTCGGTAACCAACACGGAGCCGACCTCTCCGATGGAGGTTCCGCATGAGGGCAGTGAATACAGCCGTGGGGTGACGACGAGTGTCGTAAGCGTCGAGGTCAGCGAAGGTGCCTGAAATACCGTTCTGGATCGTCCAGGAACGATCGCCAATTCCGGACCAGGTCGAGGTCGTCCCAGACGCAGCGACGGTATCCCCATGGCCCGACCTCGTAGATATCCGCACCAGGGATTGAGGCCAGAATCGGTGAATGAGTGGACAGAATCACCTGAGATCCACCAGTGGCAACGATGTCGCGGAGATCGCTGAGCAGAGCGAGCGATCCGGTGAACGAGAGCGCTGATTCCGGCTCATCGAGGATCCACAGGCCCGAGTAGCGAGACCGGGCAGCCACAAGGTCGAGGAACGATTCGCCGTGCGAGCGCTCGTGGAATACGGGGTCGTTTCCGCCGGGGTTGTCCTCCAGATAGGTGAAGAACCCGTGCATCGTTTCCGCGCGAAGGAAGAAGCCGCTCCGGCCGGCTCCGAGACCACGGTTCAACCGCAGGTGGTCGGCGAGGGTGGACTCGGACCTGCGGGTGGTGTGTCTGGAGCCGGTCGATCCTCCTTCCGGTCCCATGCCGTAGGCACCTGCGATGGCCTCAACGAGAGTCGATTTGCCGACTCCGTTGTCGCCGACGAATACGGTCACCGGGCCCAGTTCGAGACCATCATCGAGGAGCTGCGCGATCGGGGCCAGCGTCGCGGGCCACACATCCCGAGGCAGAAATGGCGCGTCGGGATCCTGGCTCACTGAGCGCAACGGAGGCTCGTTTCTCGACATGTGATCATTCTGCCTGAACTGGCAATGGGAACAGTTAAACCAACCGTTCAGGGTTCCCCGTGTGCGTCAATGAGACGCGTCGACCAATGGGCCGTCGAGCCAGTGGTCGGCGTCCTTTTGCGACCGGAGCCGCACGATGATCAGATCGGGGTTTTCGCGCTCTGCCTGCGGGATGCTTGTGCGGTAGTTCTTGCGGGTCGTGATCGCCCAGTGAATATTGGCTTCGTTGGGCACCACTTGGGGTGCGGTTGAGCCCCACCGTCCAGATGTGTGATACGTCTTGTTCAGCCCCACTGCCGGCGTGGTTGAGCACCACCCGAAAAGCTCCTTCTTCCGCGCCGGACATCCAGCGCCCTGGCTCGAGGGCTTCCTCGATCCCGACGCAGGACGGAGCACGGAGCACGGGTAACGCTGGTGCCCGGCATGCTCCCGCCGACACCGATCCCGTAAGCCTGTCAATGGCCTGCCTGTGGTGGGAAACCGCGCCGCACTGGCAGGTTTCTTAGCGCTGAAACGGCCGGCTCGACGGTGATGAAACATGTCCGCACCGAGCGGAGAAGGCCAGTGTGGCGAGTAGCGCTTGGTGGTAGCGCCAGTCCAAGCAGGTGGTATGTGTAATCGCATGAGGTTGTTTACACACGTTCTCATCACCTTGTTTACAACCTCTCTCATCACGTTGTTTACACACGATGTCGCCACGTTGTTTACACCCGTCTCATGACGTCGTTTACAACCGA
>NZ_JASISS010000031.1 GCF_030063195.1 Cryobacterium sp. PH31-AA6 | reverse complement strand
CCCCCGGGCCGTCGATTTCGTGGTGATGAGCCCGATCGATCCCCCTGACTACCTCAACTGAATGGATTTCTGCCATGACTTCACTCCGCTTCCCATTGGCCGCCGCAGGCGTCCTCGCCGCCGCCCTGGTTCTCTCCGCCTGCTCGACCGGCTCGACCGACTCCGCGACCGCACCCACTGCATCCGCACCGGCGGCGTCGAGCGCCAGCTTCAATGACGCCGACGTGTCCTTTGCCATGCCCATGATCGAGCACCACAATCAGGCCATCACCATGGCCGAAACAATGCTCGCCAAGACGGGGGTCGATCCCCGCATCACGAGCCTCGCCCAGCAGATCAAGGACGCCCAGGGCCCCGAGATCACCATGATGGACTCCTGGGTCACGGCCTGGGGTGCGACCGATGACAGCATGCCGGGAATGGACATGAGCACAGGCTCAATGTCCGACGCAGACATGTCCGCGCTCGACTCGGCAACCGGTCCTGCCGCGGACAAGCTTTTTCTCCAGCAGATGATCCAGCACCACCAGGGAGCCATCGACATGGCCACAGTCGAGTTGAAGTCCGGTGAGAACCCGGATGCCCGAGACCTCGCCACGAAGATCATCGCTGACCAGACCGCGGAGATCGCGAAAATGCAGGCCATCCTCGACACCATGTAGCTCGCCACGCGGCAGGAAGTGTGCGGCGCTCATCACACCGGGATTCCGGCCGGCGTGGTGAGCGCCACCCTGGTTCACCTAATCTGCTTAGGTAGCTAAGCTGGGCAGGTGACTGTTTGATGCTGCTGTCCGGCGGCCGCAGGCAGGCGACACTCTTGACACCTAAGAAGGGGATCGACCATGCCGAAGTTCGGCGATCTGGAAAGCGCGATCATGACCGAGGTCTGGGCGGCCGACGGCCCCCTGCTCGTACGCGAGATTCTCGATCGCCTGGACCGGGGCTTGGCCTACAACACGGTCCAGACCGTGACCGAGATCCTCAGCCGCAAGGGCTGGCTCGAGAAAGAGCGCGACGGGCGCGCCTTCCGCTATGCGGCCACGGCGACGCAGAGCCAATACGTGGCCGGTCTCATCCAGGAGGCGCTCTCCTTCTCCGAGGATCGCGCGGCCGCCCTCGTTGGATTTGTCGAAAGCATGCCCGGGGACGAAGCTGACGAACTTCACGCACTGCTGGCCAAGGCGCGTGAGGGAAGCAGCAGTTCGTGACCATCGCGCTCATTCTTGCCAGCTATGCGCTCGTGCTCTCCCTCGCCGTTCCTCCTCTGCTCCGGCACGCGGCCTGGGCGGATCGTGCACCCCGCCTCGGCATTGCAACCTGGCAGGCCCTGACCGTCGCGGTCGTCGGCTCCCTCGCCCTGGCCGGATCGGCCTGGGCCTTCCCCGTTGCCGGCCTCAAAGGCAAGGGAATGGGCGAACTTCTCGCGGCGTGCGCAATGGCGCTCCGCCAGCAATACTCCACGCCCATCGGAGCCGCGGTCGGGTTCGGAGGCGCCCTGCTGGCGGTAATCGTCGTGACGCGGTGCCTCTGGTTCCTGGCCGCGACAGGCACGCGGATGGCTCGGGAACGGAACGCACACCGCCGGGTTCTGGATATGATCGGTCGCCCCGATCCCGAGCGTGGAATTGTCATTCTGGACTCTGCACGTCCCGCCGTGTACTGCATGCCCGGATTGCACCGGCGCACGGTCGTAACAACGGCTGCCCTGCACGCGTTGAACGAGGACGAACTTACCGCGGTGCTGGCTCACGAACGTGCACACCTCACCGAACGCCATGACCTGGCCCTGGCCTTCTCCATGGCCCTGGCGGCCGCGTTCGCCGGGTTGCCCCCTTTTCGCATCGCAGCTGACGAGACCGCACGTCTGGTCGAGTTGCGCGCCGACGACGTCGCCTCTGCGCGCACCCACCGGTTGACCGTCGCCGCCGCGCTGCTTTCGGTTGTCTCCGCAGCCCCGCACACGGTGCCTGCCGCGGCCCTCGGTGCCGGCGGCGCGGGTGCGGGCGCCCGCGTTCGCCGGCTCCTGCCACCCCGTCGGCCTGTAGGGCGGTTCCCGGTCGCCGTACTGTCCCTCGGCCTCGCCCTTGTCCTCGCCGCTCCCGCACTGGTTCTCGGCGTGACGGCCGCTACGACCGACGACCATGCCCTCTGCCCGACCATTCCCGTCGCAGTGAGCGCGTCACTCGGCGCTCAGGCACGCGTGCCAACCAACCCGCAGAACCATGTCGCTTGTGCCGTCGACAGCATGGACGAGCCCCGCATCACCAGCTGACGCTCAGCTTCGGCTGGTCCATTAGACAATTTCGCCTCAATCACCTAATCTCCTAAGGAGATTAGGTGTCAAAGTCCGTGCTGGTCACGGCCGAGGTAAAGGCGAAACAAAATGGAAAATCTGTTGTTCGGGGGCACCCTGCTCGCCGCGTTCCTGGGCGGTCTTGTCGCCCTGCTCGCCCCGTGCTGCGTCTCCGTCATGTTGCCCGCCTATCTCGCATCGGGCATGCGGCGGCGCTCAGGCATCGTCGGCACGACACTCGTTTTCGCGGCCGGGGTCGCCACCATCATTCTGCCGATCGGACTGGGCGCAACGGCACTCGTCGGGCTGATCGCGGGCCAACACACCCTCGTCTTCACGATCGCCGCAACGGCGATGCTGATCGGAGGCGTCGCGATGCTCGCCGGCTGGAAACTCCAACTCCCGATGCTCGCCGGCCGGGTCCCCACCGGCAACGGCCTGGGATCCACCTACGGCCTCGGGGTGTTCTCCGGTGCCGCAAGTTCATGCTGCGCCCCCGTGCTGATCGGCGTGGCCGTGCTCTCCGGAGCCACCGCCTCGTTCCCGGCAGCACTAGCCGTTGGCCTGACCTACGTTGCTGGGATGGTCGCCCCCCTGGCCATCCTCGCCATCGTCTGGGACCGCAGGGACTGGAGCGCGAGCAAGTGGCTGCAGGGCCGCCAGATCACCCTGCACCTGGGCCGATTCAACCGCACACTGGCCGTCGGCAACTTCGCGTCGGCACTCCTGCTTCTCGCCATGGCCGGCCTCACCTACTTTCAGGCCGCCGTTGGTCCCGGCACGACCACAGGCTGGGTCGCCCAGTTCGGCGCGGATCTCCAACATAGCGTGTCGGTCGTGACCAAGGCCCTGGCCTGGCTGCCCGGTTGGCTCGTCGCGATCCTCCTCCTCGCGGGCTTCGGCTATCTGGTCTGGCGAGCCACCCGACGACCTGGTCCTGATGCCCCAAATCCGCGAGTAGATGAGGCCGATCAGGCGGATGAGGCCGCCGCTCTCAACTCGAGCTGTTGCACCCCCGCTCCCACCGATCAGCCTGCATCTGTAGGAAAGGAAAACACGAAATGAGCTCCGCACAACGAGACAAGCGCGATGCACCGTCACTCACCTCCCGGCGCCCGAGTTGGTTTGGCTGGATCACCGGTCTTCTGATATTCGGAATCGTCCTGGTCGGCCTATACAGTGTGTTCGCCACCGCCAACCCGGCGACGACCGCTGCGGCATCGGGGGGCACTTCACGATCGGCATACGATGTCGGCACCCCCGGGATCGGGCAGGTCGCCCCCGGCTTCACCTTGGACGACAACGCCGGCGGACAAGTCTCCCTCGCCGACTACTCCGGCGAGAGCGTGCTGCTCTTCTTCCAGGAAGGTCTCGCCTGCGAAGCGTGCTGGAGCCAGATCACCAGCCTCGAAGCCGAGGCCGCGAGGCTCAAGGACGCGGGAATTGACGCCATTGTGTCGATCACACACGACCCGGCGCAACAGACCGCCCGGAAAACCTCGGACATGGGCCTCACCACACCGGTGCTCTCGGACCCGGACCTCGCCGCCTCCAAGAAATATCGGACCAACGAGTTCGGGATGATGGGCACCAGCACGAATGGGCACAGCTTCATCCTCGTCGGGCCCGACGGCACGATCACATGGCGCGCCGACTATGGCGGAGCCCCTGAATACACCATGTTCGTGCCTGTCGACCAGCTGCTGCTCGACCTGAAAATCGACACCAAGGCATGATCAGGTTGACCCTTCTCACCCAGAACGATTGCCCCTCCTGCGTCGCCGGCAAGAGGGTGCTGGCCGAGCTCGCTGAGGAATTCACTCTTCACGTCGACGAGGTCGACGTGAAGAGTGAGGAGGGTCGCGCCCTCGCGCTCCAACAGCGTCTTGCGTTCACCCCCGGGCTCATCACCAACGGCCGGCTCATCGCGCACGGACGGCTGTCCAAACGGGCACTGCGACGTCACTTCACGAAAATCACCACGCCTACAGGTACAGAAGGGTCCTAACTTGCAACCTGTTCTCTATCTCTATCTCTTCCTTGTACTGATCTGCCCCCTCGGCATGGGCCTGATGATGTGGTTGATGATGCGCGGCCGTGGACACCAGGAGGACAACGAGGGGTCAGCCGAACGTGACCTCGCTCGCCTGCGCGCCGAAGTTGCCGCGCCCATCACCTAAGCTGGTTCGGTGTCCTCCAATTTATTGCGGTAGACCATTGACCAACGGACGCGAAGACACCACTCGAAAGGACAACTCAAATGGCCCAGAAGCCCACCGCCCCCGAACCCACCATCAAAGAGCAGCGGGCGGCCCGCCGAGAGGTCAAGGTCGCAGCGCTCAAGCACGAACAGACTAAATCCCGCCGACGCCGCACGATCGCAATCACGGCCGGGTGGTCTGGCGCTGCAGCCATCATCCTCGTGGTCATCCTCGTCGTGACGACCAACGGAACCTCGAAGAGTCCGAAGACGGACGCCGCCGTGGATGGGGTGCAAACCTTTCCGAATCAGACGTCGGAGCACGTAACGGGCACAGTGGACTACCAGCCGCTGCCTCCAGTGGGCGGCGACCATTCGGCCGGTCTCCTCAACTGCGGAGTCTACTCCGAGGCCGTTTCCAACGAGGATGCCGTGCACTCTCTCGAGCATGGTGCCGTCTGGGTCACCTACGACGCTGCAGCGGTGACCGGCGACCAGCTTTCCGCCTTGAGGAAGAACATCCCCTCCACCTATGCGGTGCTCTCACCGTTCCCGGGCCTGCCGTCTCCGATCGTCGCATCCGCCTGGGGCGTCCAGCTCGACGTCAGCTCTCCGGATGATCCTGGCCTTGCCGCCTTCCTGGCCAAGTACCGGAGCGCCGCTACCGCGCCGGAACCGGGCGCGCCCTGCACCGGAGGCACCGAAGGACCAGGGAAGGTGTCCTGACCCGTCGATGAGAGGAATAGATCCTCTCCCGACAGGAAAACCAACCCGCGCAGCCCGACGTCAACGTCGGATCCACCGTGTTTTCCACCCAGAAGAAGGCGACATGGCAGTACTCACTGATTTCACGAAGAACAACCTGGATAAGCAAGGATTTGACGATCTGGATGAGGACGCCAAGTCCTGCTACGCGTGGCCGCTGCGATTCACGCCGGCAGTGGGAACCGTCCTCATCGTTGTCGGATTGACCTTGCAGTCGCCCACTTTTCTGGGAATTGGGGCAATCGTTCCGCTCACCGGGGCGCTCTTCCCCCGCGGCATGATTCTTGACCTGGTTTACAATTTGGGCATCCGACGTCTACTTCATGGGCCGGCGCTTCCACCCACGCCGACACCGCGACGGTTTTCATACCTGCTGTCCACCGTGCTGCTGGTGGGTTCTGCCGTGTCGTTCCATTACGGGCTGTCAGCGTTGGGATTCATTCTGGGTGGAGCGGTCGCGGTGGGAGGCACGATCCTCACCACCACCCATTGGTGCCTCGGGTCATGGATCTACCGGCTATTTTTCCGTCATACAGCGGCGCGCTAGAAGCTATTAACGCGGAGCGGAAGGTGGGCCGTACCGTGCTTTACGTGGCTTTCTCGCCCGGCCCGGCGACATCGTCACCGTCCGCGGCAGAACGGCTTGGGCCCAGTCACCACCGAACTCAGGGACGACAATCACCATGCGTCCAGCACAATTCCATGGCAGATTGAGCGGTATCGAACCAGGGCGCTGACGGGCGGGCCGAATGACTGAACAGGGACGGAACCTCGGGGCGGAAACACCCGACGATGGCCGGGCCCTCCGCGCCTCGGGCTCGCCGCAGCCGGGCGACGTCGGCCTCAGCCCGGATGAAGTGCGGAATCGAGTCCTGGCCGGTCTGGACAATCCGGCTCCCGACAAGTCGAGCCGAACCCTGGGTCAGATCCTTCGCGGCAACCTCTTCACCCTTTTCAATGCGGTTGTCGGCGGATGCTTTCTTCTGCTGCTTGCACTCGGGCAGTGGAAAGACGCACTTTTCGGTTTCGCCGTCATCGCCAATGTGCTGATCGGTGTCCTGCAGGAATACCGTGCGAAACGAGCCCTCGACCGGCTCACCCTCGTGCACTCGCCCGTCGCACGAGTCATGAGGGCAGGCTCCCCCGCCGATATCGCCGTGGCCGACGTTGTGCTGGATGACATTCTCTTACTTCGCGCAGGAGACCAAATACCCGCCAATTCCATGATTCTGGAGGCCGGAAGACTCGAAATCGACGAGTCGATGCTGACGGGAGAAGTCGAGGCCGTGGTCAAGCAGCCAGGCGACCAGGTGCTGTCCGGGTCGGGTGTCGTCGCCGGGAGCGGCACGGCCCGAGTGATCAGGGTCGGCGCAGACTCCTTCGCCCACAAGATGACGTCGGAGGCCCGTCGTTTCTCTCTGGTGAATTCGGAGCTGCGCAACGCGATCAATCGCATCGTGCGGTGGATCACCTGGGCACTGATTCCCCTGATGGCGCTGGTCCTGAACGGGCAGATGAAGGCCCTGGGCGGATGGACCGCTGCCATCGAATCCGGGTCCTGGCGTCAGGGCATAGTCAGCGCCGTGGCCAGTACCGTCAGCATGATTCCCCAGGGGTTGGTGCTCATCACCAGTGTCGCCTTCGCGCTCGCGGCGGTGAAGCTGGCCCGCAATCAGGTTCTCATCCAGGAACTCCCGGCGGTCGAGGGCCTTGCCCGAGTCGACGTGATCTGCCTGGACAAGACCGGCACCATCACCGAGGGCGACATTGCATTCGACGCGGCCTACGAAACCGTCGACGACGATGGCCCAGAGTGGAGAGACGTGCTGGGCTGGTTCGGGGCGGCCGCCGACGCCAACGCCACAGCCCGCTCCCTGCGCACCCACTTTGCGTCTTCAGGACGGCTCAACCCTCTGTCGACGGTGCCGTTCTCGTCGGCGAGAAAATGGAGCGCCGTCACCTTTGACACGGGTGCGGTCTCGGGGTCCTGGGTTCTCGGAGCCCCGGAAATGGTTCTGGGCCAGGGCCGCGGTGACGACGTCGATACCCTCGCCCGTGCCTCGGAGCTGGCACGCTCAGGGCTCCGGACCGTCGTTCTCGCACACGCCGCACAGTCGAAGGCCCCGGAACCGGACGGCGAGGAGCCGCTGCCCGATGGGCTTCGCCCCGTCGTCCTGATCACGTTGCGTGAGCATATCCGTGCGGACGCGCTGCAGACGCTGGCCTATTTCCGTGCACAGGGGGTCGGGCTCCGGGTTATCTCGGGAGACAACCCCAACACGGTCGCGGCAGTCGCCCGCCAGGTGGGCTTCGAATTTACGGGCGACGGTTACGACGCCCGAAACCTGCCGACGGATATTGACCAGTTGGGAACCATTTTGGAGGATCACCACGTCTTCGGGCGGGTGACTCCGTCCCAGAAGAGGGACATGGTGAAGGCCCTGCAACTTCGGGGCCACGTCGTTGCCATGACCGGCGACGGGGTCAATGACGCGCTGGCACTCAAACAGGCCGATATCGGTGTAGCGATGGGATCCGGATCTGACGTTACCAAGGCCGTGTCACGACTTGTGCTGCTTGACGGCGCATTCTCGCATCTGCCCGACGTCGTGGCCGAGGGGCGACGCGTGATCGCCAATATCGAACTCGTGTCCAAACTTTTTCTCACCAAGACGGCCTATGCCATCCTGCTGGCGCTGGCCTTCGGCGGGCTGCTCTGGGAGTTCCCTTTCCTCCCCCGCCAGCTCTCCGCCGTCGACGGCCTCACGATCGGAATCCCGGCATTCTTCCTCGCATTGCTGCCCAATCAGCGCCGGTACGTCCCCGGATTCCTCCGGCGCGCACTCGGCTTCGCCATCCCGGCCGGCGCAGTCGTCGCCGTCGTGATCCTGACGGTTGACGCGTACGCCCGTTTCAGCGTCGGTAACACCCAGGACGCCGCCCAAACGGCTTCGGCCCTCTCGGTCTCAATCGTCGGCCTCTGGGTGCTTCTCGTCCTGTGCCGACCGCTGGACCGAAGGCGCGCCCTGATCATCGCCGGCATGTACCTGGGGCTGCTCGGCTGCCTGGTCGTTCCTCCCCTCCGGGACTTCTTCGACTTCGAGCTCCCGAGTACCGACCTCCTTCTCGTGAGCCTGGGCGCGGCGATCCCGGGATGTCTGGGGATCGAAATGATTGATCGCATCCGACGACGCCGCGAAACGTCCGCGAGGCCGGCGTTGTGACACGCTGCCGTCTGGTCAGGAGCGGGATGGGCCACCGTTGAGTGCAAGCGGAAGCCGGACGAGGAATACCGCGCCGGCCTGAGAGTCCGACCGGTCTTCAATGCTGACGGTGCCGTGATGGTCCTGCACGATCTGCCTCACAATGGACAGACCCACCCCGGCCCCACCGCCCAGATCAGTACGGCTGCGAGCGTCATCCAGGCGCGTGAACCGCTCGAAGACTCGGTCTCGGTCCTCCGGTCGGATGCCGTCGCCGTCGTCCGTCACCGAGATCTCGGCCGACTTCTCGGTCGTTGTCAGCCGAATCGAGACGAGCGAGCGGGCGTGGTCACGCGCATTGTCGCCGAGATTGCGCAGCAACCGGGCCAGATCCCGCTCGGACCCCTCCACTCGGGCCGCACGTACGCCGTCAAGTTCAACGGCGGGCCCGCCCAACTCGCGCAGTCGATGCAGTTCCGACAAGACAAGATCGTCAAGATCGACAAGACCGGTGGAACCCCGCGGCGCACCCTCCACGCTGCGCGCGAGAAAGAGCAAATCATCGATCAACGCCGACATCCTGACGACCTGGCCGTGAACGTTTCCCAGGATGAGAGCCGAACCGGGGTCCTCCGGGTGGGCCAGCGCGACTTCCACCTGCACCTGCAGTGCCGCCAGTGGGCTGCGCAGTTCATGCGAGGCGTCGCCCACAAATTGACGCTGCCGAAGCGCGGCCCCCTCCAGCCGCTCGAGCATTTCGTTCATGGTCACCGCGAGGCTGGCGATCTCATCGGAGCTGTCGGGCACGGGCACCCGCTGGGATAGGTCTTCCCCGCCGATGACGGAGGCCCTGCGCCGAATGGCGTCGACCGGGCGAATGACCTGGCCTACCGCTCGCCACACCGCCCCCACGACGATGACGAGGACAAGGGGAAGCCCAATACCGAAGAGCGCGGCCAGGTTCCCCACGGCGGAATCGACCTGAATAGTCGACGTGGCAACGTAGACCCACCCGCTCCCGGTGGGCAGCTGCACCGGTACGGCGACCACTCGAAAGGGGCCGTCGCCAGCCGACAACCGGTCGAGGCTGAGCACCGTGGTCTCACTCGCGGATGGCGGCTGCGCCAGGATCGGCTCCTGCCCGTCAATATTGCTGGTAGCCGCAACCACGTCATTCGAGGCATCGACAACCTGCACCAGGGAACTCTCGGAACCCGTGTTCGTCACGGTAGGGCCCAGGTCCCCTGTGACCGCAAGTGACGCTACCGTCTGTGCCCGATCCGTGGCGACCGCGTCGAGGCTGGCGATGAGCGACTGCTGCAGGAGCATCACAAGAGTGATGCCACTGGCCAACAGTGTGAGTGCCACAACCAAGGACGCGGTGAGGGTCACCCGAAACCGGATCCCTGAATACCAGCGCCTCGGTTTATGCCCGTCGGATAGCATCGGCGCTCTCCTCGGCCGTGTCCATGAGTCGGTACCCGATCCCGCGAACCGTTTCGATGATGCCTCTCCTGCGGTTGTCGCCAAGTTTGCGACGCAGATACCCGATGTAAACCTCAATCACGTTCGAGTCGATATCCAGCTCCGAATCCCACACATGCTCGGCGATCGTATTGCGGCTCACCACCTGACCTTTTCGACGGATCATGAACTCTGCCAGTGAGAATTCACGGGCCGTGAGGGTGACCTCCTCCTCCCCGGACCAACAGCGCCGGGCCGCCGGGTCCAGCCGGATGCTGCCCGCCGTGAGCACGGGCTCGCGATCACTGGGCGCCCGACGCAAGAGCGCTCGGAGGCGAGCGAGCAAGACAACGAACGAGAAGGGTTTGGACAAGAAGTCATCCGCGCCCAGGTCCAGAGCGTCCGCTTCGTCGTATTCGCCGTCCTTGGCCGTCAGCATCAAGATCGGAACCGTTGAACCCCCCGCACGCAACCTCCGACAGACTTCGTAGCCGGATAACCCCGGGAGCATGATGTCGAGGATGATGACGTCGAAATCGTTCTCTTCTGCCATCCACAGGCCGTCAACGCCGTTCATTGCCGCTTCCGTCACGAAGCCCTCCGCCGTCAACCCGCGCTGCAACGCGTCGACCATGGCGGCTTCGTCTTCGACGAGAAGTACCTTCATCTGCTCTCCCTCAACCGACGAACCGGGACACGCGCCATCGGCACATTCAGCATCCCACCATTAGGTAAGGAGACGCTAAGCCTCGCCCGCTACCCGGCTCAGCTTGCTGCCGGCCGCACTCATCGGTCTCTTACCCGGCACGGGGAGAGTCGTGAACGTTCCAGTCAACCCATGCCAAGGACACACTCGGCTCCCCGGAAGCACCCGAATCCGAGTTCGCAGAAGGGACTCCGGGTACCGAGGCGGCCACACCGGACGATGGCAACGACGGTGGCCACGCTGACCCCGACGGCGTCGACGTCAACCATGAAGGTGGAGCCGGCGAGAAGTGTCGCCCAGAGTGGCCAGGGCAGGCAGATCCATACGAACGGTCATGGCCACCAGGTCTCCTCGGAAAGTGACGTAGAGCGGAGCACAAACTGGAGGCGGGCGGCCCCAAAAACTGGGCCGCCCCCCTCCCGGGGGAAGAGCCTCAAGGCTCCTCTATCTAAATGCTCTTATAGACCGAAACGTAGTCAACGAGCATGGGAACACCAGACTGGGTCAGCCCACCGGGACGCCCCGGCCAGCTGCCGCCAATCGCCACATTGAGGATGATGAAGAAGCCGTGGCCCGTGGCATTGGCCCACGTCGTGGCATCTACATCGCCCTGATTGACGGTGTGGTAAACAACGCCGTCCACGGACCAACGAATCTGTTCGCTCGCCCCACTGCGGTCCCACTCAACTCGGTAGACATGGAACGCCGACTGGCACGTGGTAACCAGGCAGGCCGTACTGCCGCCCAGACCCGTGGTCTCGTTGCACGCACCGCCGGGGCTCGTGCCGCAGTGCAACGTCGCCCAGACAGTGTTCACGCCGTTGACGTTCTCCATGATGTCAATCTCGCCCACCGAGGGCCAGTTCGAGTAGTTGCCGCGGAATGGAGCGCCGAGCATCCAGAATGCGGGCCAGTAACCTTGGGCAGCGGCCCCGGTGACGTTCGGCATCTGGATGCGGGCCTCGACCGCCAGAACCTTTCCCTGATCGGGCTGGAAGTCTGTGCGCTGGGTTTCGATGCGACCTGAGGTCCAGTTCTTTCGGGTGTCGCGGATGGGTTTGATGTTGAGGTTGCCCTTGCCGTCCTGGAACACGTTGGCCGTGGACGATGTCATTGTCTCCACCTCGCCTGTGCCCCAGTTGGCGGCACCTCCCGGATAGCTTGTGCCGACGTCATACAACCAGTTGCCGGTGTCGACGCCGGTTCCTGCCGCCCCGTTGAAGTCGTCGCTCCAGGCGAGCGTCCACCCCGGCGGGGTGGCCGGAAGCGCGGCCTGGGCGGATGTCGCAGCAGAAGGCACCACGGCGATGGCAACAGCAACCGTGGCCGCGACGACAGCGGCGACTTTGTAGTGTGAGCGTAACTTCATCGTTGAACTCGTTTCTTTGTGGAGCAAGAGAAAGCGCTCTCTCGAGCTTGAGAGAGCGCTCTCTCACTGTTTAGCACCCGTGTCTTGTGCCCGTCAAGCAAAGTGCAGATAGTGCCCGACCGGCCGGATACCAGGGCGCCCTCGCCCTGCTCGTCCTCGGCGGACCGTGGTGTCCTACCGGCTTGCTTGCCCGAGCGCGGCTCGCGCGATCGCCACATAGCGGTGCGCGAGTTCCTCAGGGCTCAGCGCGCCGTCGGGGCGATACCACTGGGCGACACCCGTGCACATGGTGACGATCGCCCGGCTGGTTTCTCGCGGATACTCGGTTGCGAAGAGCCCCTCGGCACTTCCTCGGAAAATGACGTCATCCACCATGCGCTGCTGCTCGTCCCGCGACGCGATGTGCTCCGCACGGGCGCTCTCCTCCAGACTTCTGATTTCACTCGCGGCGATGAAGGCCACGTCGCTGCGGTGCGCGTGAAAGAGCACCAGGCACTCCACCAACAGACGCAAACCCTCCTCGGCGGAGGTGCCCGCCTCGGTCAGGGCTGCCTTACTCCTGCGAAGTAGATCCTCCATCGCAAACTGCGCAATGGAGACAAGCAGAGCCTGTTTCGACGGGTAGTGGTGATAGAGGCCGGGCACGGAAAGTCCGTTTCGCTGCGCCACGGTGCGGATCGTCGTGCCGTGGTATCCGTGCTCGACAAAACAGTCCAGTGCCACCTTCAGGAGCGGCGGCAGGGCCGAGGCATCGTACTGTCGCCACGGAACCACGCTGTTCTCGATCGCACTCGACCGATCTTCCATTCCTGCTCCTCGCTCTCAGTGCCACTCAACCCTGGAGTCACGCTTGACACGACGCACACCGCGCCCACAGACTGAGCCTACCGAGCGCTCGCTCGGTAGTACAGCTCAGGTACCTGTTCCCCGCGATGAGGCGGGGAGGGAGGGCGTGACCATCATCGACGTCATGACCGAGAACAGCACAGACGACTCCGGAGTGCAGGCTTATCGACTCCGCGGCAAGGTCGCAATCGTCACCGGAGCCAGCCGCGGCATCGGCCTGGCCATCGCCCGGCGGTTGGTCACCGAAGGCGCCCGGGTCGCAATCACGGCGCGCCATGCCCAACCGCTGGAGGAGGCCGCGGCCACCTTTCCCGCAGGGTCCGTGATCGCCATCGCGGGCAAGGCCGACGACGGCGACCACCGCCGCGAGGTCTTCGACACCGTCGCCAGAGAATTCGGCCCCGTGGACATCCTCGTGAACAACGCCGGGATCAATCCGGTCTACGGTCCGCTGATGGACCTGGACGCGGATGCCGGACGCAAGATCATGGAGGTCAATCTGTTCGCCACGCTCGCCTGGATTCAGGGCGCCTACCGCCACGAGGGCCTCGATTTTGCCCGCGGCGGTGGCTCCGTCGTCAACCTGTCGTCGGTGAGCGGGCAGACCCCCAGCCCGGGAATCGGATTCTACGGAATCAGCAAGGCCGCCATCGCGCACCTCACTCGCACCCTCGCCGGGGAACTCGGGCCCAGCATTCGGGTCAACGCGGTGGCGCCGGCGGTCGTCAAAACGCAGTTCGCACAGGCCCTCTACCAGGGCAGAGAAGACGAAGTGGCCGCGCAATACCCGTTGAAACGGCTCGGTACCCCCGAAGACGTCGCCGGCGCCGTGGCCTTTCTGGCTTCCACAGATGCGTCCTGGATCACCGGCCAGACCCTCACCCTCGACGGCGGGCTGTTGAGCGTCGGCGGCACCGCCTGACAGTTCGGCGCGCTCGGCCCTCACCCCCGTCTCATCCGCTCCATCGACCACCCGCCGTATCGGTTCCCTACGGCCGGGAAAGGACAGCCCCCATGCCTCACCACTCCCTCCCCGCAGAGTACGAAGAATTGCGAATGCGCACGCGCGCCTTCATCCGCGACGTCGTGATACCGGCCGAGCCACGACCCGGCGAGCGCTTCAGCAACGCGACCCGCGAGCGGTTGCAGGCCGAGGCCAAAACTGCGGGAGTGTTCGCCCCCCACGTATCCCGTGACTATGGCGGCCAGGGTGTGCCCCTGGAGTATTGGTCCCCGATCTTTCAGGAGTGCGGCTACTCACCGATTGGAGCGTCAGTTCTCAACTGCCAGGCCCCGGACGAAGGCAATATGCACATGCTGGGTCTCATTGCCTCGGACGCCCAGAAACAACGCTATCTGGTGCCGCTGGCGGCCGGAACGTCGCGATCCTGTTTCGCCATGACTGAGCCGCACCCGGGCGCAGGCTCCGATCCGGCCGCACTCCAGACCCTCGCGACCAAGGTTGACGGCGGCTGGTCAATCACCGGACACAAGCGATTCACGAGCAGTGCGGAGGATGCCGACTTCTGCATCGTCATGGCACGCACCGGAGGTCACGGCGACTCCCCCGCCGGCGCCACCATGTTCCTCGTCGACATGACCAACCCGGGTGTTCGGCTCGGAAAAATGATCCACACCGCTGATCGGGCGATCAGCGGCGGGCATCCGCACGTGCACTTCGATGGCTGCGTTGTGGCCGAGGACGCGGTTCTGGGAGAGGTGGGCCGCGGTTTCACCTACGCTCAGGTGCGCCTCGGACCCGCGCGGCTCACCCACTGCATGCGGTGGTTGGGTCTGGCCAGAAGGTCGCTCGACATCGCGCTGGATCGTGCCGAGCGCCGCGAGATCTTCGGGTCGCCGCTGAAAGACCTGGGTCTGGCCCAGGAACTGATCGCTCAGTGCGTCATCGACATTGAAACCTCGAATGCCATCATCGAGACGACCGGCGCCTTGCTCGCGTCGGATTCCAAAGCGGGGTCAGCGCTGTCGTCGGTGGCCAAGGTGCACTGTTCCGAGGCGATCTACCGGGTGATCGACCGGGCCATCCAGCTCTGCGGCGGCGACGGCGTATCCGACGCACTGCCACTGGCCGGGTATCTCAGCGCGGTGCGGCCGTTTCGCATTTACGACGGTTCCAACGAGACCCACAAATGGGCAATCTCCCGTCGCGCCTCGGCACACCGTGCCACAGAGGTCGCTGCGGGCGCTCCATACCTGGCCGACGTGGATGCCGAGTCAGAATTCGACTGGGATGCCGCAGTCGTGGGGGAAAAGCTGTGATGCCCGTGATGCGGA
Source organism: Cryobacterium sp. PH31-AA6 (assembly GCF_030063195.1). GTDB lineage: Bacteria > Actinomycetota > Actinomycetes > Actinomycetales > Microbacteriaceae > Cryobacterium. Next base: position 17,971 of record NZ_JASISS010000031.1, on the reverse strand, counting down.
GCGTCCCGGATGGCGTCGAAGTGGTGGCCACCCGGGCAACCGCGGCCGCGCTGTCCTCACCGCCGCTGTTGATTGTGGATGCGGTCACCGCGTTTCTGGATTCCCAGAGCCTCGGCACCGGGCCGATCTCCTGGTGTCGCATCGGCGACGGGCAGTCCAACGTGACCTATCGCATCCATCGGGGCCGTGACGTCTTGATCTTGCGGCGAGGGCCCCGTCCCCCGCTGCCGAGGTCAACGCACGATATGGTGCGGGAGGCCCGCATCCAGCATCTCGTCGCCGCCCAGGGATTCCCGGTGCCCGAGATTCTCGCCGTCTGCCAGGATGAGTCGGTTCTCGGTGTGCCGTTCTATGTCATGTCGTTCATCCCGGGCACCATCATCACCGACCGGATTCCACTCGCCCTGAATTCCCCCGGGCAGCGTGCAGCCACGAGCGCCGCGGTCGTCGACACGCTCGTGCAGCTCCACCAAATCGACGTCACCGGTGGCCCCCTGGCCACCTTCGGCCGCCCCGACGGATACCTGCAACGGCAGGTCGAGCGCTTCGGAGCGTTGTGGGACGTCAACACCACGAGAAACCTGCCCGATGTCGAGCGCATCGGAGCTTGGCTGCAACGGAACATTCCGGAGAGCCAATCGGCCGCCGTCATCCACGGCGACTTTCGCACCGGCAACCTCATGTTCGCAGCGGATGCGCCACCCCGGGTGACGGCGGTGCTTGACTGGGAGATGGCCACGGTGGGCGACCCGCTGGCAGACCTCGGCTATCTCACGGCAACCTACGCCGAGCCGGGGAGCCTGCCCACACTGATGGAACTGACGCCCGTCACCCGAGAAGCCGGATACCTCAGCCGGGACCAGCTCATCACCCGGTACCGCGAGCGAATGCTGCTCGATACTGAGGCACTCCCCTGGTATCAGACCCTGGCCCTGTGGAAGGCATCGATTTTCTGCGAGGCGATTTACACGCGCTGGTTGAAGGGTGAGCGCCCCGACGACGTTCTCTTTGGGCCGTCGCTCGAGGAGGGCATCCCGTTCCTTCTCCACTCCGCCCGCGAGTTCATCGGGCTGGCACCGAGCGCCGCCCCCCGCTTACTCGCGTAGGGTGCGCCGAAGTCGGATGGGGGGCCGGGAACATGCCCGGCCCCCGTCGATGTAGCTGAGCGCCTGAAAGTGGGGCCCGTGGACGTTTTGGCGATCACGGTGGAGAATGATGTCCCCGCGCCTGCACGCCGGGTCTATCGAGAGAGGGATCTGCCATGAGCGACGACAATCCGGGCCCGGACTCGAAAGGCGTTTCAATCGAACTGCTGGCCGCAGTCGACCTCGGCCCCGAGATTTCGGGGATGGCGGGGCGCCAGCTCCGGATGCGCAAGGTGACCATCGAACCAGGAGGTGTCTTCGGCCCGATCCACGACCACGTGGGCAGGCCGGGCACGGTCTACATCCTGCAGGGAACGATCACCGACCATCGACATGGCGTGACTGAGGAGTACGGGCCGGGACCGGGCTGGCCGGAAGACAGGCACACCTCCCACTGGCTCGAGAACACAGGCACGACAACGGCTGTCGAGATCTCGGTCGACATCGTCTGGCAGCCCTAGGCGTCATGGCGATCCCAGAGACACCCATCCCAGAACTCGCGCCGGAATCCGTCGGAGACACCAGGTGAGGTTCTGCACGGTAGCCAATCACGGCCGATTCAAGGAGACTGGAGTCGAGCCCACGCCTGGAGGATTTCATCCGCGCCGCGGCGTCCTTCGGGGCGGTCTCCCGCGGAAGAACCCGGGGTGCGGCCGGGGCGGAACCGGCACGTCGCGGAGCACCTGGGTTCAGCTACACCTGACCAAAGCAACGATGAAAGACCCGAGAAAAAGGATCATCCACCATGACTCGCAGTGACATCGGCCCCGACCCGGACTCCTTCGATCTGGAGACCGCCACCACCGAGAACACCAACTATCGAACCGTCGCCTGGACCGGCCGGTATTTGCAGGTCACCCTGATGTGCATCCCGGCCGGAGAATCCATCGGTCTGGAAATGCACCCCGACACCGACCAGTTCCTGCGCCTCGACGCCGGCACCGGGAAGGCTCAAATGGGGCCCGACAAGGACAAGCTCGTTTTCGAGCAGGACGTGTCTGACGGCTGGTGCATCCTTGTCCCCGCGGGCACCTGGCACAACGTCACCAACACCGGTGACGGTCCCATGAACCTCTATGTGATCTACGCGCCGGTCCATCACGCCGCCGGGAATATCCACAAAACGGCCGCCGACGCCGCCGAGGACGAGAGCGCCGGCACGGACACTCCACCGGCCTGGACCAAGCAACCCGCCACGTCCCACCCCGACCAGGCAGCAAGCGACCAATAGCAAAAGCGTCTACAGCTGCTGACTCGCCCACGGAGACACCGTTACGTGGGCGACGCTTCTCCTGGCCGGCGAGGCGGTCGAGCCGGTAGAGATCAGTTGCCCGAGAGACCCTCTGAGGATGATTCTGCCTCAAACCGGGCGGCGAGTTCGTTCATGCCCCGATCGATATTCTTCTGGCGCGTGTCGTCGTCTTCGGGGTCAGTGGGGGCATCGTACGTCCAGGACAGGTAGGCGTTGAGGTCGATCATGAGGAACGCGGAGAGGGAACTGCTCGGGATCGCTTCGTAGTCGCGCACCTGGTCTTCCGGGTCGTTCATGCTCATCCACGCGATGCCCGAATCTTCTGGCAGGACAACCCAACCCTGACCGCGGAACACGTCGGCGAGGTCTGCTGGGACGCTGGCATGCACCTGAGCGAAACCTCGGTTGGTGAGGGCGGGCGTGAGGGTGTTGAGAAGCGCCTGGCACACCTCCGCGGATCCGCCGGCGATCAGCAGCTCGATGACTGCGGTTCCGTGGTCGCTGACTATCGCATCGTCAATGTCATCGTCGGTGGAGTCTTCGTTGAGCTGATTCTCGTCAACGTAGCTGTCCGGTTCGGTGACGAGAGCGCCGAGAATTCGACCGTCCTCGGTTTCGGCGACCAGGGCGAAGGCCTCAGACTCGACTTGGAGTTCGATGGTGTCGTCGAAATAGACCTCAGGAGCGTCATCGACTTCGGCCTGCGGGTACTCGGTGAGTAGTGCGACGAACGCCGCCCGATGCTTTTTGTTGAGGCGTCGGACTCGGAAGCTCGGTTGCTCGTTCATGCGTGAGCCTCTCAACGATGTTGTGTGCTGTATCGCTCCGATACCGGAGTACTCGAAGCTACCATCCGGCACGCCCGTCACCGCACCTCCACATCACTGCGCTCATTCTGACGCTCATCGCCAACGCAGCTGGCGCCCCGCCACTATCGCTTCGATTCAGTCCAGAAGGCGACCGCGGGAGCGTTGCGCGACCGCGGCCTCCCCATACGGATAGTCGGAGACGACCGGAGAGCTCAGGGCTCCCAGCCGGTCCAGCTGATCAGCACTCAGCTGCACGTGGGCCGCGGACAGGTTCTCGGTGAGCTGTTCGACACTTCGCGCACCGAGGATCACCGAGGTCACCCCCGGTTGCGCCTCGAGCCAGGCCAAAGACACCTGTGCGCTCGTGGCACCGATCTCGGTCGCGACCTCGGCGACGGCATCGATGATCCGCCAGGTGCGTTCCTTCTTATTACGCGGGCCCCAGGCCTCCATCCCACGTGCGGGGTCTTCGCCCAGCCGCGTCGCACCGGTGGGATCGGTGTCGCGCTGGTACTTGCCCGATAGCCACCCGCCGCCGAGCGGCGACCAGGGCAGAAGTCCCAGACCCGCATCGAGCGCCGCCGGCACGATCTCAGATTCGATCTCGCGAACGAGCAGGTTGTACTGCGGCTGGAGTGTGACCGGCGCCGTGAAGCCCAAAGCCTTCGCCACGTGCACGGCTTTGGTCAGCTGCCAACCGAGAAAGTTGGAGAAGCCGTAGTAGCTGATCTTTCCGCTTCGGATGGCGTCGTCGAGAAAGCGCAGCGTCTCCTCCAACGGCGTCAACGGGTCCCAGGCGTGCAGTTGATACAGGTCGATGTGCTCCGTTCCCAGCCGACGCAGGGAATCGTCGAGGGCCCGGTGCAAGTGCCGACGACTGGTACCCCGATCGTTTGGGCCGTCGCCCATGGCGAACCGGCCCTTGGTGGCGAGAACGATCTGTTTCCTTTCGGTCGGGTGAGAGGCCAACCACGACCCGATCATCTCTTCCGAGGTTCCGGAACTGTAGACATCCGCAGTGTCGACGAGGGTGCCGCCGGCGCCCACATATCTGTCCAGGAGCGCGTTGGCCATCTCCTCATCGGCTTCCGCCCCAAAAGTCATGGTGCCCAGTGCGTAGGTCGACACGACTGCGCCGCTGTTGCCGAGTGTGCGATATCGCATCTGCCGGTCCTGTTCTTCTTCAAGGCGGGAGACCCGCACGGTAACGATCTGAACGGCTCGAAACATTGAGCTGCACTCCATTATCCGTGGGCGTCATGACCGCGGCAGCGGGCCTCATGCAGCCGCACGATTTCGGCCAGGGTCACCCCTGCGAGACGACGCCGCCGACAGGACAGGGACATGAAATCTGAGACGGTTCGTGAACCCCGGAAAAGACGAGTCAACTAATTCGTTGGTAGCCCGGTGCAGGGGTGTTGGGGTGCCGTAAAGTGCGTCGTGTGGACAAAGATCCTGCTGCGTGGTTCCTGAGTCGCGCCGAGCGAGGGAACCCGGCCACAGACGTGCACGCGGGCCCTGCCGGGTCGGCGTCCTGGTCGGAGGGAAACCTCGTGCGGCCACTGATCCATGGAGCGACATACTTCGCCCGGCTGCACGAGGAGTTGATGGCTCTGCGCGCGGGCGACCGTGTGTGGTTCACCGATTGGCGTGGCGACGCCGACGAACGGATGCTGCCGGCCGGACCGTCGATCGGCGAACTGCTCGCGGGTCTGGCCCGTGCCGGAGTGCAAGTGCGGGGCCTCATCTGGAGAGCCCACGGCGAGCGCGTGTCATCCCCGATCAGCGGCCGATCCAATGAGATCCTCGGTCGACAGATCAACGACGCCGGCGGAGAGGTGCTGCTGGATCAGCGAGTTCGCCTGTTCGGCTCCCATCACCAGAAACTCTTCGTCATCCGCCATAGTGACGACCCGTCGCGGGACATCGCCTTTGTCGGCGGGATCGACCTCTGCCACAGCCGACGGGACGACGCCGACCATGCGGGAGATCCGCAAGCGCTGGCCATGGATTCCCGGTACGGCAAACGGCCCCCGTGGCATGATGCCACGCTCGAACTTCGTGGCCCGGTGGTGGCAGACCTGCTGACGGTTTTCGCTGAACGGTGGAACGACCCTCATCCGCTAGACCTACGCACTCCCTACCGGATGCTGGTGCAACGCCTTGCCCACATGCCTCGACACCCCAGGCCCCTCCCCGAGTCTGCACCACCACCACCACCGCTGGGACCTCACGCCGTGCAGTTGCTTCTCACCTACGGAGTGAAACATCCGCCGTTCCCGTTTGCGCCAGCCGGGGAGCGCAGTGTCGCCCGCGGCTACGCAAAGGCCTTCGCCCGCGCCCGCTCGCTGATCTATATCGAAGACCAATATCTGTGGTCGACAGAGGTCGCCGCCGCGCTCGCCGGGGCCCTTGCGCGGAACCCCGAATTGCAGGTGATCGCCGTCGTGCCCCGGTACCCCAGCTCCGACGGCCCCCTATCTGGGCCACCCGGCCGGATCGGCCAGCTGCGGGCCATCAGAATGCTGAGCCGGGTCGCGCCCGGCCGCTTCGGCGTGTTCGACCTGGAGAACAGCACGGGAACCCCGATCTACGTCCACGCCAAGATCTGCATTGTCGACGACACCTGGATCACCTGCGGCTCGGACAACTTCAACCGCCGATCCTGGACGAACGACAGCGAGCTCACCTGCGCCGTCCTCGACACCAGTGCAGACGACCGGGCACCATCCGGCACACAGACCGGCCACGACGCTCCCCGCGGGCTGGCCCACGACCTCCGCGCCCAACTCTGGGCCGAACATCTGGACCTCAACCGGGACGATCCCCGACTCGACGATCCGGCGGCCGGACTTGAACTTTGGAACACCACCGCCGATGCTCTCGACCAGTGGCACGCATCTGATCGCCGCGCGCCCCGCCCCACCGGACGCGTGCGCCACCACACTCCCGAACCCGTCACTCCCTTCCAACTGCTCTGGGCGGTCCCGATCAGCCGTCTCGTCATGGACCCGGACGGCCGCCCCCGCCGGCTGCGAGGCACCGCCCAGTTTTAGGTCGCAAGGCAAGATCGGCACAGCGAAGTGGCGGACCGCGAACGGCCCGCCACTGGCCGGATCAGAGCCCGAAGGTCGCCAACCAGGTGGCGACCGACGGGATGTCGAGCCGCTGGTAGCCACCGAGGTAGCGGCAGTTGCTGGTATAGCCGTAGCTTGTCACTGCGACGAGTTCGCCGCCGAGGAAGACCGGCCCACCGGAATCACCGAAACAGGTGCCGCCGGTTCCCCGGTTGTCGTTCGGGTTCCCGTTCGTCTGCAGTATCTGCGGGGTCAGCTTCTGACCGGGCATGTCGACGTAGCGCCGCAGCAACGGGTAGCTCATCGGCTGAGGCTTCTGCGGTCCCGAATCGGGCTTGCGCACCTCGGTACCGTAGCCGACCGCGGTGAACAGCGTTTTCGACAGGTCGCTCGTCTTGATTGCGCTCAGGGTGTCGAGCGGTGCGATCGCCGGATATCCTGCGCCGAAGGCCGACAAGGGCCGATCAAGAACGATGACTCCGACGTCATTCCAGTTGTTGACATCGGTAAAGTTCGAGTACTGGGGATGGGCGTATGCGGTGCCCGACAGATAGCCGGCAGCCTCCACCTCGGCCTGCGTGAATCCCGCGGACGGGTCGGCAGCGACCGGGAAGGGCGACGGTGGCTTCAACGCGATGACCGAGTCGAAGGTCACGAGCGTCTTACCCAGCGTTCCCTGGGTGCAGTGCGCGGCGGTGACCACCACGGTCGGCGACACCAGTGTCGCTGAGCAGCGGAATCGGCCGTCGGGGTCGTAAAAAAGGATGAGGCCGACATTGGGGTGCCCGTCTCCGTCTGCCGTTCCGCCGGTGCTGGCCACGGCGGGTGTGCCGATGGCCAGTCCAATCAGCGACGCCAGCAGGATAGCGGCGGCGACTGTCGGTTTTCTCATGGAAAATCTCCTCACGTCTCGAAAGGGTTTCGATCTCGTGAGCATGCTCTACCCTCGTGCTGGTGGCAAGGGGCATTAATGAGGACCACTCGATCGAGACGCCGGCTCGCCACGTCGGCCGGTTCTCCGCGCGCTCTGCTCGGTCCAGGTGTCGTCGAGTTCAAACGTCGAGTGTCGGTGGCGGAACCATCGCGCCCTTCCCAGGCCCCGCATCCGCGTCGCAGAACGCAGCTACGAGTTCGTCACGGGCGAGGAGGTACTGCGTTGTCCCCAGGTAGTCGCTGTGCCTCGCGATACGCCAGAGGTAGCTGCTCGGCGCGGACTCCGTTGTGCCGCGGTCGACCGGGTTGCCGTCGTCGCGATAGCCGTAAACGGGAAAGCCTAGATAATCGGTGCGACGCCAGAGGTTACGCCACCTGGGCACCTCCTGGCCTTCCGCTCCGAGGAGGGCCGTGAGCGTGACTTCGTCCCGCCGCGGCAGCGCCCGTTTTGCGTGTCGCTTCAGCCTGGCCGGTACCTGCGCGGCTGGAACACTGCCTTTCTGCCGATCAGGGCTTGCCTGCGCGGGTCTGGGCAGCGTGTAGTCATCCGCGAATTCGACGCGGATCTGATCGCGCCAGGGATCACGGCGCCAGAGGGACGGCGCCAGCACCCCGGGCACGCCCAGCACGCCGGGGCCGAATACTGAGGGGAAGAACCGGCTGAAGTATCCGCGCAATTGACTGCCGTAGGAGAGGAGGGCAGTGCGTTCAACAATATCCGTCCCCGCCAGCGGCCCCGCGACGATGGGTTCACCCCGCAACGCGAGAAGCGTCGCGACGGTAATCGTGGATCCCATGGAGTGCGCGCCGAAAATCACCGCGCGTGATCGATCGGCGTGCTCGTCGTTGAGCCACCTTTTCGTCCGCGCTGCGAGTTCAGGTACCACGCGCTCGCCGTAGCAGGCAGGGCTGAACGGATGCCCCGCCCGGGGGAGGAACGCGACAACGTCCCAGAATACGGCGAGTGGTCGTTCGCTGCTCGATGTCGCATGCACGACAACCGCCGCGACGGCGGCGAGAGCGACTGCGGCGAGCACGGCAGTCGAGCTTGCCCGGAGGCCGGCGGGCAGAGCTGGTGAAATCGAGGCGGCAACCTCTTTGATCCCCTCGAACGTGACTGCGGTCGACAGGCTCAGAAATCCGATCGCGGCGAACACTGCGAGCCATCCGAACAAGGGCTCCCCTCGGTGCGCGAGGTGGGAGTTCCTGCGCACGCTGACACGACTGCGCATCGCCGTCTCGGGATGCCGCAGTAGCCCGGGATATGCCCTGGGATCGGGCTCCTCGGTGCCGCCGCGCTCGGCGGCAGTGCCCTCATCATCCTCATATTCGGGTGGCTTCCAGGCGAGAGCCGGGAGTGAGAAGCTAACGAACCGCACGAGGTTCCAGCCGAGTGCCAGCAGCACCACCAGCAGCATGAGTACGGTGATGCCCGTCAGGAGCACCGCGAATCGTTCGTATGCATCCGGCACGTTCAAGGCGTCGTCGGGTGGGATGACGACGGGCGTTCGCATCAGGTTCTCGGTGTCAGGCCTACTCGCTGGAGAGCTGAGCCATGCCGCGGTGCCAAGAACCAGCAGACTTGACAGGGCCATCGACGCGAATAGGGCCAGGATCATCGCGACTGCGGCGCCCTGACCGCGCCACGCCTGGAACCGACGATCGCCGGGCGTGGACCATGCGACCGACAAGTGGATGAGTATGCAGAGGATAGCGACGGCGACATACGCCCATCGCACATCGCCTTTCAGGAAATGGGTGAACAGTAGCGCCACTGCACCGACGCTCAGGAGAATCAGGCTGGCTGCGCGCCGGGGCCGGGATCGAGAATTCCAGCCGACTCCCCCCAGCGCGAGGAACAGCGCAAGCACGATGAGCCCGATAGGGGTGACGATCAAACCGAGGAAGCCGCGTTGGGCATCCGGTTGCAGCGAGGCGGCCCCACCCGGCTGAGCCACAGTCGGTTGGAAAACGAGTATGGTCCACGCGATGTAGCCGGCGATCGCGACCAGGAGACAGGTCATGGCAAGGCCGCGCTTCACCACCGTGTACTTGTCGGCGCCGGTGTGAGATGCAACCCCGATCAGGATGACGATGGCGATCATCAGCACGATCGCTCCGATGCCGAATGATGCGGACAGGGGGTCTCGGAGGCCGGCCTCCACGCATCTCCAGGTGAGGGTTGATCGGACCCTCCGACATTCGTCGATGTAGGCCGAGTCCAGCGCGAGGAGGAACAGAACCAGAGTGATCGCCGCCGCGACATGCAGCCACTCGGTCGTCTGACGGATGCGCGATGTCGACCAGAAACCGCGCGTCGAGAGCAGCGGGCGCCCTTCTTCGGCTTCAGCGTTGCCGAGGTCTTTCCCGAACTTATTGATCCGCTCCTCGAACTGGACTCGCCCGCGGCGTCCGATGACATAGAGCACGAGGATCGCCGCGATCGGAACGAGCCCAAAGAGCGCTTCTCGGCTGTCGCGATCGAGTACGCGGAACCCATCGAAGAACGACGGGAGTGCCGCGCACAACTGCGTCTGGTCAGCAGGGAAGCATTGGATGGCGACAAGGTCGACAGCCACTGAACTGAACGCCGACACCGTGATCAGGGTGAGCAGCAAAGCGAAGATTCGCACTGTCGCGGCACCAGAATCGCCGTTCCAGGAGTTCGAACCAGCGCTCGCCTGCATTCCAATGCGCCGCGTCCAATAGGCCAGATTAGCCAGCGCGAAGGGAAGCAGGAGAAACCAACCGACGTGCACGAACGCGCGACCGATCACCGCCAGGGCGTCACCTCCCGTACGCGCCTGTGAGCCCCATGAGAACGCTTCGGTGGTGGCGATACCGTGCGCGGGGCGTTCGTCGACACGCCTCCAGAACGATCCAAGATTGTCGCCGGTTACCCTCTGGATGTTTTCGGACGTGGTCTCGAGCATCTCGGCCGGTGGCGTGTTCTTTACGCCATGGACTCGGATCTCGAGAATCTCCGGCGCGACGGGATCGCTGCGACTCATTACCAGCCCTCCCTAGGCGAACGCGGGGCGCGTAGACGATACGGATTGTAGACCTGCTCATGGAGTATGGTCGCCCCCCTTTTGTGGGCCACGGAGTCTCTTCCGAACCTACTGGCCGTACCAGTTGACCTGGGTGTAGCCTCTCGCGCAACGAACCTTCGGTAGCTGGCTGTACCCGGCGACAAACCCCGGACTTCAGCAACCCCCAGCTGGAAGGAAGCTCATGCACTACACGTTGGACATTCTCGATAGACATCACGAGTATCCGCCACCGCTGAGGGCCGGTCAGCTCGTCCTGTCTGTGGCTCGACACGATGACGCACCGGAGATGTATGCAGCGCACGTCGACGAGCGCAGCCGCCTGGTCCAGGAACTCGCTGACATCGACGGCGTTGAGATTGAAGATTGGGGCTATGCCGACACCGAAGTGAGGGACGTCATCCTTGAGCTCACTGGGGTTGGGCTAACTGCCTTCGCGACCATCGTCAGTAGCTGGATTCCGATGTACTACATGTACATCAAGGACAAAAAGGTTAAGAAGCCGGCGAAACACGAAGCTGGGGTGAAACAGCCAGCGGCCCACCACGACTCAGTCGCTGGCTATTCAATCCAGAAAGCAGACGGCTCGCTCCTGAAGTTCACCATGCGGGAGGATACGACGCCGGAGCAGCGAAAGGATATCTTGACCCAGTTCCTCGCATCGTAAGGAAGGTATGCGGAGTTCGCCAACTGCGACGTTCTCGACGCCCTCAGCGCCTCCTGCCCAAGTACGCTGACATCATGACCTCACCCGCGCCGCTCGTGTCGGCGCGTAGTAATCCGTGACAGCCCTCATCCTGTTCGCCGTCATCGGCGTGTGCGCGGTGCCCTGGGTGACGCTTGCGAGCCGACGGTTCGGGCACCTTTTCGCCGTGCCCGCGGTCGGGATGCTGACCGTGCTGGTGTTGTTTGCTGCCATGATCGTCGGGCGGTTCACGGGTGCGGGCATCCTCATCTCGACCGGAACCGTAGTCATCGCCGGGGGAATCGTCGGAGCCGTGCTGGCCACGCGTGGCGGAGCGTGGCGGTGGCCGCGGCGGCATGCCGTGGCGGTATGGGTTCCCGCGATGCTCGGTGGAGTGGCCTGGGTCGGCGCGCTCGCGATCGCGCAAGTTCTTCCGAGTGCGGCGAAGCTCTCCTGGGCCCTGAACGGGGACGCCAACAACAACCTCTACTTCGCGGGCCTCATCATCGACCAGCACGGAGTCGCCCTCGGAGCCGCCGAGAATCCCGTGCCCCTGACCGCCGCGCTGCTTGCCCTCGGCATCGCCCCTGGCCAGCCGACGGGCGACCCTCTGGCACTGCTCGCACACGACTTCACAGGGTTGGGCGTGGTGTGGATGTTGCTGCTGGCCGCCACCGCGCTCGGGGCAGGGGCGGTCGCGGCATCCATCATCGAACGTTCGCGCACAGGCCTTGTCGCTGTCGCCAGCGCTGCGGGTTCCCTGTTGCCGCTCACCTGGTTCGTCGCCGGCCTGCCCATCGAATACGGCTACCTCAACGCCCACCTGGTGCTGCCGATCGCCCTCGCCGCCTGGCTCATCTACGTCGCATCACCCGGCCGCGTCGTGCCGGCGATCGCCGTTCAGCTCTGCATCGCCACTCTGCTGCTCGCCACCTGGAGCCCCTGGGTAGTGCTCCCCGTCGGGTTCATCGTCGCGCTCGCAGTGCATCACAGTTCGACCCTCAGAACCATGGATGCCCGCGCCGCATGGCCCGCGCTCGTCGCCGTCGTGCCGGCCATCGTGTGGCTGGCCGTGGCAACAGGGCCCGCGCTGGTCAGCAACGGTTCAACGTTCGAGATCCCCGGACACGGCCTACCCGCCGTGCTCCCGATCGTCGTGGTCGCGCTGGTGCTGCTGTTGCTGGGTGGGAGGGCGCTGCGCACCCAGCCACCCGTATTCTCGGGAGCGATCGCTGTTGCCGCCGCCACCGTGGCAGGCAGCGGAGCACTGGTATTTCTCGCTCGGGACTCCGGCGCGTTCACCGGCTATTATCCCGCCAAGTTCCTGTGGGTGAGCGCCGTCATCGTTGGGGTCATCGTGCTCTCGTTCACCTTCGCACTGCTGTCGCGCACGCGGCGTCCGCTGCTCGGTATCACCGCGGTGGCGGTGCTCGTGATCATCGCGGCCAGCCTCGGCCCGCCGCTCAAGCGTCCCGGCGTGGTGCGGCCGCCGCTGGAGCGCATCCTGTCTGGCGCTGTGTGGGCAACCGGCGACAGGTCGGTCGACCTCATCCTGGCCAACTCCGACCCCGCCGACCCAGGCATCCTCTGGAATTCAGGCGAACCAGACGAGGCCTTCGCCGACTTCTGGATCGCGCTGAAACTCGGCGGCGAGCTCGGCAACGGTTCGGGCACGGGCGACCCCACACTGCGCGGCTTTGCCTTCACCGCGTACCAGCAATATCGCGACACCGGAGCCTGGGCGGTCCCACCCGTCGAGCAGCTATGCGAAGTCGTGACGGCGATCGGTGGACCGGTGCGGGTCATCACCGGAGACGCCGGCCTCGAAGTATCCATCCAGTCAACCTGCCCCGCCGTGAATGCGCGGATCGACGTCACGCTCCAGTAGCTCGCCGCGCCCTGTCCCTCCGGGCACTTTCGCGAACGGTTTCGAGAAGCGCCCCTGTGTGGGCTGTTCGCGAAACCCGGCGGGGCGCGAAATGCCGGGGAGGCCCAACGCCGTTTTCCTCCGCCGAGAGGCAATCCTTCCGCCCCCCCACGTGCCGACCTATGGCGCAGGAGCTATCACGCCAGGCCGGATTCCCTGGGGCTATGGCTAGCGCGAACGCCGGGCTGCACGTGGCAGGCGCAGCTCACGCTCCCCCAACGACGCGAAGTGCGCCTGCACGTCCGCGTCCGTCACCGCCTCAAGGGTGCCGGGCTGCCAGACCGGAGTGCGGTCCTTGTCGATGACCTGAGCACGAATGCCCTCGACCACATCGAGGCCGGCCACCATGCGCAGCGACACCCGGTACTCCTGCTCCAGCACGTCTTCGAGGCTGCCGAGGTCGCGGGCCCGGCGCAGGGAAGCGAGGGTGACCGAGACGGCGGTCGGCGACTTGGCCAGAATGGCGGTCGCGGCCTCGTGCGCTGACCCGACGGGCGACTGCTGCAACCGGGCGATGATCGTGGGCAGGTCGTTGCCGGCGTAGCATTCGTCGATCCAGGCGCGTTCGGCCAACAGCGGGGCCGGTGGCACGGTCGACGCGGCGTGCTCGGCGATGGCTTCGGCAGCGGGCATCCGTTTCAAAGTGTCCACCAGAGAATCAAGCCGCGTCGAGTCGACGAAGCTGTCGGCGAGGCCGAGCGCGATGGCATCGGCGCCGGTCATGGTCGCAGCGGTCAGGGCGAGGTGGGTGCCCAGTTCGCCGGGAGCGCGGGAATACAGCCAGGTTCCGCCGACGTCGGGAACGAAACCGATCGTCGTCTCGGGCATGCCCAGCTTCGTGCGTTCGGTCACGACCCGGTGCGAGGCGTGCCCGCTGAGGCCGACTCCCCCGCCGAGCACGATGCGATCCATCAGGGCCACAAACGGTTTGGGATACCTGTTGATCTGGGCGTTCATCGTGTACTCATCGGCCCAGAACTGCGCGTTCTCATCGGGATCTGTGCGGGCGTCGCGGTAGATCGACACGATGTCGCCGCCGGCACACAGGGCGCGGTCGCCGTTGCCGGTGAGTAGCACGGTGTGCACGGTGGGGTCGTCGGCCCACTCGGTGAGGGCCGCAGCGATCTCGCAGATCATCGGGTGGGTCAGGGCGTTGAGCGCCTTGGGCCGGTTCAGAATGATGCGGGCCAGCTGGCCCTCCCGCTGCAGCAGCACGTCAGGTTCAGTGACAGCGGATGCCGCCGAGCCGCCACTCGACTCCTCCGCCACGCGCGCGTCTGAGGAGGTGTGGACAGCGCCAGTGCTGGGCATAGGAGACCTTTCCGCGACGATGCGGGTGTCGATTCGAGAATAGAGCCGGGTGTCCTGCCCCAGTCTATCGACGGCAATTTGCGCCTCGACTCCGCATCACCCGTTGCGGCATTTCTCAGAACGCGTGCCCGCCGACGCACTCCCTTGGGCGATCGTCGTCGCTCGGCAATGCCTCAGCAACGCTCAACGCGCCGAGCGTCGCCGCATCCGTCTCGTCTGCCGCATCGCCCGAGTACGCCATCCCACCGGCAGAGGCAGCCGCAAAGAGCTCAGTCGAGGGCCGCGATCTCCAGACCAGGGACGAGTATCGAGGTCGGGCCGTCGAAGCCTTGTTCAAAGACGGTGGCGAACGCGAAAGATGCGGTGGTCACCCCAGACGGAAGGTGACCATCGAAAATGATCGCACCGCGTCGCAACTGGCCTGGCCCGATCGAGTCGCTCCAGGAGCTTCGGAATGGATCGGCATCCAGCGTCGTGCCATCGGCGGCGGCAAGCGTCACGAAACCAAAGAGAGGGAGGCTGATTGTGTTGGCGAGATTACTCTGCACCGTGATCTCGACGCGTGTGAAGTCCTGCGTCTGATCGACAGCCTCGATGGTCGTAACCACGCCGCCCGAGTCGACGGCCACTGGCCCATTCTGCAGGCGAGGAACGCCGACCTGATTGCCAGTGATGTACCCGCTCACTGTGGCCACCCCGTATGCGACTACTGCTCCGCCGACACCCACCAACAACACTGCGACCAGCACACCAACGAGGACGGGCGCGCGACGTCGAGGCGGAGAAATTGGCTGGGTGGAAATGCTCGCAGCGTCACCGGTGCGGTCAGCCGCAGCCGCCATGGACGTCTCTGGCTCGCGTGTCAGGGCCTCTCTCCCGACCTCGACCAGTGCTGCGACCATTCCCGCAAGGGGAGCCGCGAGCCACGGTCCGATCCCAGTCCAGTCGGTAGCGAACTGGATCGCGACGCCGGCGGCAAGAATGACGAGATTTGCGAGGCCGCCGATCAAGACAACTCGACCGACTTTGACTCGCCGCCGAGGTACAACTCCGGGCGAGGTGGGTGAGTTCGAAGACAGCGTGGCTCGCGTTCCGGTTCCGACGCGAAATCGTAGCGCCGCGGAACCGAGACTGACTTCGTCGCCCGGGTTCAACGAGAGCACCGAAGTGATTCGACTCCCGTTAACGAAGGTGCCATTGGTGGACCCGGCATCCTCGATCGTCACGGACTCGGCCCCCCGGACCACGACCGCGTGTCGTCGGCTTACCCCTTCGTCGACAATCCTCATATCGCACATGTCGTCGCGACCCAAATGATGGGAACCAGGCGAGATTTCCAGCCGTTCCCCCGAGCGGCTACCGCGAACGATGACGAACCCCGGCTCTGCGCTTTCGTGCTCCTGCGCCATGGCCGACTCGCCTCCGGCCGTAACCGGCGACGGCCAATGGCGACAGCGTACGCCGGAGCAATATTCCGCGCAAGCAGCTTTGTCAAGCCCCCGGGTTTGGTGGAGGCTCGGTTAGACCCGTGCCATCAGGGTGATGGTGGGCATGTGTGAGCAGAAGTTGTTCTCCGCGTCGACGGGTCGGAGGTAGACGGTCTCAGCCTGGAGTCGGCGGTGGTTGAACCAATCGATGTATTCGGCGACGGCGATCTCGAGGGAGTCGATGCCGCGCCGGGGGCCGCGGTTGCGGATGAGTTCGGCTTTGCAGAGCGAGTTGAACGCTTCCGCCATGGCGTTGTCGTAGCAGTCGGCCTTGGAGCCGACCGATGCGACGGCCTCAGCCTCAGCGAGGCGTTCGGTGTAGCGAATTGCCCGGTACTGCACTCCACTGTCGGAGTGATGGATCAGTTGGGACAGGTCCCGGCCCGCGCGGCGCCGCGTCCAGGTACCCATCTCCAATGCCTCGAGGGCCAAATCAGTATGCAGGCTCGTCGAGAGCTGCCAGCCCATGACCCGGCGGGAGAACACGTCGATCACGAATGCCGCGCACACCCAATCGGAGAACGCGCGGATGTCTCCCGCTCCAACTCGACCAACCTCGTCGCGCCATTGGTCGTGTACTGCCCAAGCAGGACGAACGAGACGCCCGAGTTCACAACACTTCAGCCCGTCAATCACGTGGGTACGAACAGATCAAATTGACCGGCTTTTCGTGGATTTTGGACCATCCGTCCGTTGGCCGCCAAGAATTGAGTACAGCCAATCGGTGATCTTCCGTTCGATAGATGACCGCGGCGCGGCAACGGCAACGGCAACGGAGCACCCGAGTCGTTGCGGCGGGTTGCCCACGGGCTCGGCAGCCTTCCACCAGTTAGACCGCGCGCTCAGGCAGGCACGTAGTCGATCGTGTAAAACCCGTGAAAGCCGAATGCGAGCGTCTTGTGCCAGTAGTTGAGCGTGTCGATGGTAGTTCCAGCAACGTCCTCAGCCCGCCCCACCGGGAGGTAAAGTTCGTCTTCATCGGCCGCGTGTTGGTACTTGCCGCCGAAGCCAATATCGCCCGAATCGTCCTCGCGAGCGTCAATAAGCAGGACGTACTTGTCGATGAAGTCTTGCTCGTCCGCCGGGCCCCAAACGAGAGTCCACGACTGCGTATCCGGAGCAACGGGGAGTGGGAAGAACTCACCCGCCACCCGCGTCGGGGAAGTGTCCGTGACCGTGAACTGATGGGTGCTCTGGATCGAGGCTAGATCCCGATCACCGCCGGTGATTGGCGATGCGATCTTGAGGGTCATGAATAGGTCAATCTCGCCAGAGGAGGCGTAGTCGAGATCGTCATAGACGGCCATCTCGGTGAGTTGCGCCGTGATCTTGATCTGATGGAGACGGATCGGTGTATCCGTTCGTACGAGATATCGTCCGCCGAGATTGTCGATAAGGAAGGAACTGAATGTGTAACTTGCCCCGGCTCGGAGAGGTCGGCCCTTTGCGGTAGCGGTCATAAAGGGAACGTTGGAGATGGCCGGGGCAAAGCCCGTGGCTACGACAAACGACTTGCGATCGACGACATCGAATTCCGAAACTTCGATGGCCAGCCCGTATGTCCCCCCTGCGGGTTGCGGATTCATTGCACCAGACTCGACGAACGTACCCCCCACCAAGAACGGAGCGTCGCCGGAGTAGGGGTTCACTCTAGTTTTGTCATAGCCGATCACTGTCACCGACTCGGTGTCAAGACCGGGCGCCTTTCCGACCCGGGTGGCACTCAACTCGACTCGGTAGTACTCCCCCGCTCTGACAGCTTGCCGAAACCGCGCCTCTTTGATGCCGGTGAGGTGCTTCGCACCTGTGCGACCCCGCAGGTCTAAATCCGCGATGGGTTGCAAGTCCTCGGGGTGGTTGAAATCTCGGCCTTCTCGGAGGTGGGCGTGACCGGCCACGTCCGTGATGACGATTTCGTAGGTCGCGGACGCCCCACTTGGTACGGGCACGAAGAGCCAACGTACAGGCGCCGTTGCCCGATCGAAAGCCGGTCCTGGACCTAGCTGCTGCGCCCAGAGATGAAAGGTCATGGGTCCTCCTGCGGGGTTGTTAGCGGCCATGCCAAACTGCCCATAGGCGGCAACGGAACTGCCCACTGGCGGCCAGTAGAACTGCCCGTTGGTGGCCATGAGATCTGCCCACTTCTTGTTCTGAGCCCGACCGCTTAACCTGAATCCACCGGTCGACCGCTGGTGGAATCGTGATTTCGGTTTGATTGGGTTTCTGGGTTTCGGGCGCGGTTGAGGGCTGGGCCTCGATGCCGTGAGTGTTCCACTGGGGTTCCTGGTTGCGCCC
>NZ_JASISS010000030.1:20744-36694 GCF_030063195.1 Cryobacterium sp. PH31-AA6 | reverse complement strand
ACGTAACGTGAGGTTTTTATGAACCGTCGAATTGTGTTTTTGGTTATGGGCGCGGCCAGCGTGGGGATGCTGCTCGGCGGGTGCGCCGGGGGCGGCACCGTCGGCAGCGGCGGCAGCGGCAGCAGCGGCAGCAGCGCGACGGATGCCGCAGCGGCGGCGGGCGGGTATCCCGTCACGCTCGACAACTGCGGGACCAGCGTGACCGTAGCCGCGGCCCCCGAGCGGATCGTCACGATCAAGTCGTCGACCACCGAGCTGCTGCTCGCGCTCGGCCTCGGCGACCGCATCGTCGGCTCGGCGTTCCTCGACGGCCCGCTGCCGGCATCCCTGGCCGCGGCCGGCACGGGCCTCAACGTGGTCAGCGACTTCGTGCCGGGCCAGGAGGCCGTGCTGGCCCTCGCCCCCGACTTCATCTACGGCGGCTGGGAGTCCAACTTCTCCGCCGACGGCGTCGGCGAGCGCGCCCAGCTCGAGGGTCTCGGCATCGGCAGCTACGTCTCGCCCGCCGCCTGCAAGGGCGACGGCTACATGCCCGACCCGCTGACCTTCGACTCCGTGTTCGCGGAGATCACCCAGGCCGGCGCCATCTTCGGTCGGGCGGATGCCGCCGACGAGCTCGTGAAGACGCAGGAGAAGGCGCTGGCCACCCTCGTCCCCACCGGCACGAAGACCACGGCCCTCTGGTACTCCAGCGGTACCGACAGCCCCTATGTCGGCGCCGGGATCGGCTCGCCCGAGATGATCATGCAGGCCGCCGGGCTGACCAACGTGTTCGCCGACATACACGACACGTGGACCTCGGTCGGCTGGGAATCCGTGATCGCCGCGAACCCGAGCGTGATCGTGCTCGTCGACGCCACCTGGAACACCGCCGCGTCGAAGATCGCCACGCTCGAGGCGAACCCGGCCACCCAGGAGCTCGACGCCGTGAAGAACCAGCGCTACATCGTGCTGCCGTTCGCGGCGACCGAGGCCGGCATCCGCAACGTGGAGGCGGCCGGGTCGACGATCGACCAGCTGACCGTGCTCGACAAGCAGAAGACCAAGTAACCGGGGGCCGACGTGACTCCAGACGGACGGGCCGCGGCCCGCGGGCGCTACCTCGGCCTCGTGGGGGCGTCGACCCTGGCGCTCCTGATCGTCTGTGCCGCCGCCGTCGCCACCGGCCCGGCCGACATCGGCCTCCCGAACGTGCTCGCGAGCATCGGCGGGCACCTGGGCCTGCCCGGGTTGGCGGATGTCCCGCCGCTGACCGATTCCATCGTCTGGCAGTTGCGCCTGCCGCGGGTGCTCACCGCGGCAGCGGTCGGCGCGGGGCTCGCGCTCTCCGGCGCCGTGATGCAGAGCGTCACCCGCAACCCGCTCGCCGACCCCTATCTGCTCGGCCTCTCCAGCGGGGCGTCGTTCGGCGCGGTCTGCGTCGTCATCCTCGGCGTCGCGTTCGCCCTGCCCGCCGCGGCGTTCCTCGGCGCGCTCACGGCCCTGGTCGCCACCCTGAGCATCGCCAGGGTCGGCGGCACCATCAGCCCCGGCCGGGCCGTGCTCTCCGGTCTGGCGATCGCCCAGCTCGGCGCGGCCGGGACATCCTTCGTCATCTTCTGGTCGGCGAAGGGCGACTCCTACCGGGAGATTCTGAACTGGTTACTCGGTTCCCTGGCCGGCAGCTCCTGGACCAGCGTCGCCATCTCCGCCGGCGCGCTCGTTGCCGTGGGAACCGGGATCGTGCTCGCGGCCACCCGGCTGGATGCGTTCGCGTTCGGCGACACGGCCGCGGCATCCCTGGGCATCAACGTCAACGCGACCAGGTGGGTGCTACTCGGCGCGGTCGCCCTGCTCACCGGGGCCATGGTCGCGGTCAGCGGCGCAATCGGCTTCGTCGGGCTGATCCTGCCGCATCTCGTGCGCGGGCTGAGCGGGCCGGGCCACCGGCGACTGTTGCCGCTGACCGTGGTGTTCGGCGCCCTGTTCCTCGTCGTCGCGGACACCCTCGCCCGCACCGTCTTCGAACCGCGCGAACTGCCGGTCGGCATCATCACCGCGCTCATCGGCGTTCCCGTCTTCATCGCGCTGATCAAGAGCCGGAAGGCCGCAGCATGGGCGTGAGACTCGACCGGGTGACGTTCCGGATCAACGGAACGGTCATCCTCGACGACGTCTCGGCGGAGCTTACGACCGGTTCGGTGACCGGCCTGCTCGGCCCCAACGGCGCCGGGAAGTCGACCCTGCTCCGGCTGATCGCCGGCCTCGACACCCCGGCGAGCGGCCAGGTCGAGCTCGACGGCTCCGGGCTGCACAGCCTGTCCCGCCGGGAAACGGCTCGCCGGGTGGCCCTGCTCGAGCAGAATGCCGCGCCGAGCGTCGACCTGTCGGTGCGCGAGGTCGTGCTGCTCGGCCGCATCCCGCATCGCAGCCGGCTGCTCGGTGGCTTCGGCGGCGAAGCCGACCACCGGGTGGCAGAGGAGTCGCTGGCGATGGTCGGTGCCGGAGCGCTCGCAACGCGCGCCTGGCACTCCCTCAGCGGCGGGGAGCAGCAGCGGGTGCAGATCGCCAGGGCACTGGCACAGCGCCCGAGCCTGCTGCTGCTGGACGAGCCCACCAACCACCTCGACGTGAGCGCCCAGCTGGGCCTGCTCGGCCAGGTGCGGGCGCTGGGCCTGACCGCGGTCATGGCCCTGCACGACCTCAACCTCGCGGCCGCGTACTGCGACCGGATCCTGCTGCTGCACCGCGGGCGACTGGTTGCGGCCGGCACTCCCACCGAGGTTCTCATCCCCGAGATCATCGCCGAGGTCTACGGGGTGGACTGCGACATCGTCGCGCATCCGCGGGGCGGGCATCCCGTGATCGTGTTCTCCCCCACCTCCGGCTTCGACCAGGAAACAGGCTCCGCATGAAGAAGATCACCGTTCTGGCCGGCGGGATCGGCGGCGCCCGCTTCACCCGCGGCCTGCTGCACCACCTCGAAGGCACCACCGCCGACACGACCGTGACCGTGGTCGTGAACACCGGCGACGACATGTGGCTCGACGGCCTGCGCATCTGCCCCGACCTCGACACCGTGATGTACACGCTCGGCGGTGGGATCAACGAGGAGCAGGGTTGGGGCCGACCGGAGGAGTCCCGCCGCACCTCGGCGGAGATCGCCGCCTACGGCCGGGGCTGGTCATGGTTCACCCTCGGTGACCTCGACCTGGCCACCCACATCGTGCGCAGCGACCTGCTGCGCGGCGGGGCGACGCTGAGCGAGGCGACCGCGTTCCTCTGCCGGCGCTGGCAGCCGGGCGCCCGGCTGCTCCCGATGAGCGACCAGCCCGTCGAGACCCACGTGCGGCTCGACGCCGCGATCGACGAGCACCTGGCCGGTGACCTGATCCACTTCGAGGAGTGGTGGGTGCGCTACCGGGCCCAGGTCGAGGTGACCGAATTCGTGCAGGTCGGGCTCGAGCACGCCGCCGCGGCACCAGGCGTCCTCGCCGCCCTCGCGGATGCCGACCTGGTCATCCTGCCGCCGTCGAACCCGGTCGTCTCCGTCGGCACGATCCTGGCCGTCCCCGGCATCCGCGAGGCCCTCCAGAGCACCGCCGCGACGGTCGTCGGAGTGTCGCCGATCATCGCCGGCTCCGCCGTGCGCGGCATGGCCGACGCCTGCCTGCGCACGATCGGGGTCGAGACCTCCGCCGAGGCCGTCGGCCTGCACTACGGCTCCCGTGCCTCGGGCGGCGTGCTCGACGCCTGGCTGGTGGACGAGACGGATGCCGCTGCCGTGCCCGTGCTCTCGAAGGCCGGCATCCGCTCGGCCGCCGTGCCGCTCTGGATGCGGGACCTGCCGTCAACGTCCCGGATCGCGGCGGACGCGCTCGCCCTCGTCAGACCGCGGCCCTGACCCGCCGCCCTGACCCGCCGCCCGGAACGACCTCCACCCGGCAGGGTGCGCACCCGACAGCTAGCCGGGCATCACCTGCGATGCGGCGATGAGGGCACTGGTGTGTGAACCGACCCCGCGGCGCAGCACCTCGGCCAGGTTCTCGACGGTATCGACGTCGCGGCGGATCGACGCGGTGGCGGGCAGATCGAGCGGCACATGGCCGGCGGCCTCGTGCGTGGCGCGAGAGCCGGGCCCGAACCGCGGGGTGAAGGGCAGGCCGGCCCGCGCGAGCAGGGTGGTGGTGCCGGTGCCCTCTTCGTCGGCGACCATGGCGCGGGCGTGGGCGGAGGCGGCCGCAAGGGTCGTCTCGACGTCCGCGACGGTGAGGGCGGGCAGGTCTCCCGTGAGCACGGCAACATTGCAGTGCGGGAACCGGGTGTGCGCCACCCGGATTCCCGCCCTGACGGCCGCGTTGAGCGGGTCGTGATGTGCCGGCGGCACCCCGGCCCGGACTGTTGAGGCAGCCGTTCCCGGTTCCTCCGCCACGATCTGGGCGCCCAGCGCGGCCAGCGGAGCGGCGGCGGCCAGGTCCGCGGTGACCACGAGCACGCCCTCCACCATCGACGTGGCGAGGAGCGCGGCGACCGTGTCCAGCGCGAACGCCTCCGCGAGCTGCCCGCGGGCGGGAAAGGACTGCGGAAGGTCGCCCAGGCGGCTCTTGGCTCCCGCGCTGCCCTTGACGGGCACCACGCAGATCCAGCTCACGGCGAGGCGAGGTCGTGCGTCGCGGGCCCGTCAGCGGGCTCGTCAGCGGGTTCGGCGCGGGGCGGCGCGGCGGCCAGCCCGGCGGCGTAACCCTCGGCGTAACCCTCCGCATGGGCCTCGGCGCTGCCCAGCCGGAACATGTCGCTCCCGCTGGAACGCAACAGCCGGCGCGCGCCGAGGCGGTCGCCGACGCTGTTCTCCACCAACCGCCCGAGTCCGCGCACGACCGCAACGGGGTTGCCGCTGGTCTTTCCCTTGACGAGATCGGCCGCGCCGGCGATCTCGTCCGCGACGGCGGCGACCGTGACGTCGAGGCGGCGGCCGGAGGCATCCGTGCTGCCACGCAGGTCGTCGAGCACCGCGACGCCGGCCGCTCCGATCGCGATGTCGGTCTGGCCCTCCCGCCACGGGCGGCCCACGGTGTCGGTGATGAGCACGCCGAGCCGCAGCCCGGTGCCCGCGCGCAGTGCGACGCAGAGGGCGCGGGCGGAGGCATCCGGGTCGACGGGCAACAGCAGCACGGTGCCGTGCTCCACATTGCTGGCGTCGACGCCGGCCGCGGCCATCACGAGCCCCTGCCGGTTCTCGACGATGCGGGTGACCCCGCCGGGGAAGGCCCGGGTGGCCACGACACGCACGGTCTCGTCGGTGATCGCCTGCTCGCGGTCGACCGCTGCGACCTGCCTGCCCTCGGCCTTGGACACGATCTTGCTCGTCACGGCGAGGATGTCGCCGTCGGCCAGGTGGGACGCCTCCGCTGCGGCGGCCGAGCCGGCGATCGCGGCCAGGATGATCGCGGCCAGGTCGTCGCCGGCCCCGATCTCGCCGATCCCGGGCAGCACGAACACCTCGAGCCGGTCGCTCGCCTCGTCTGAGGGGTCCGGCAGCACTACCGCACGAGCTTCGGCAGGACCGAGGCTCCGAACACGTCGATCCACTGGCGCTGGTTGCGGCCGACGTTGTGCAGGTAGATCTTGTCGAAGCCGAGATCGACGAACTTCTGGATGTAGGCGCGGTGGTCGTCGGGGTCCGCCGAGATGATCATCCGGCCCTCGAAGTCCTCCGGGCGCACCAGCTTCGCCATCTGCTCGAATTCGAACGGCGAGCGGATGTCGCCCTTCGGGAACTTCATCCCGCCGTTCGGCCACTCGTGCAGGGCGTTCTTCATCGCCTCCTCGTCGGTCTCGGCCCAGCTCATGTGCAGCTGCAGCACCTTGGGCATGGTCGACGGGTCCTTGCCCGCGTCGCGGGCGCCGTCGTCGAACTTGCCGAAGAGCATCGAGATCTTCTCCAGCGGGGCACCGACGGTGATCAAGCCGTCGGCGTGCCGCCCCGCACGCTTGGCGGTCACCGGGCCGGCGGTCGCGACGAGGATCTCGGGCGCCACCTCCGGCATGGTCCAGAGCCGGGTCGATTCCAGCTTGAAGAACTGGCCGGAGTGCTTGACGTCCTTGCCGGCGATCGAGGCGGTGAAGAGCTTCGAGATGATCTCGATGGCCTCGAACATGCGGTTGATGCGTTCCGGGGCCTCCGGCCAGTAGCCGCCGACGATGTGCTCGTTGAGGGCCTCACCGGAACCGAGGCCGAGCCAGTGCCGGCCCGGGTACATCGAGGCCAGTGTGGCCGAAGCCTGGGCGACCATCGCCGGGTGCCAGCGGAACGTGGGCGCGGTGACACCGGGGCCGAAGTCGCCCGTGGTGCGCTCGGCGATCGCCGCGAGCACGCTCCAGACAAACGAGGACTGGCCCTGCGCCGGCACCCACGGCTGGAAGTGATCCGCCGCCATCACACCGGAGAAGCCGTGTTCTTCCGCGTAGGCCGAGAGGGCGACGGCCTCCGCGGGAGCGAATTGCTCCAGCATCGCCGCGTAGCCGATCTGCAAATCCGTCATGGTCCACCCTGCCTTTCGGTTGTGGGTCAATCCTGCCATTCCCCGCTGCACTGTAGTGCAGGCACTTTCGGCAGCACCCCGCCGGCGGCCATCGCGCCGCTCGCGGCACCGCCGCCGCCGCCGGCGGACGGCATCCGTCAAATAGGCTGGGACGCATGCGCATCGCCACCTGGAACGTCAATTCGATCCGAGCCCGCGTCGACCGCGTCGTCGACTGGATGGTGCGCGAAGACATCGACGTGCTCGCGATGCAGGAGATCAAGTGCAAGCCGGAGCAGTTCCCGGCCAGGCAGTTCGAGGAGGCCGGCTACGAGCTGGCCATCCACGGCCTGAGCCAGTGGAACGGCGTCGCGTTCGCCAGCCGCCACGAGCTGACGGATGTCGCCACCGCCTTCCCCGGAATGCCCGGCTTCCTCAAGGGCGAGGAGGGCCCCGGGCTGCCGCTCGAGGCCCGTGCGCTCGGCGCGACCGTCGATGGCCTGCGCCTGTGGAGCCTCTACGTGCCCAACGGGCGTTCGCTCGACGACCCGCACTACGCCTACAAGCTGGACTGGCTGGCCCGACTCAGGGAGCACGCCGGCCAGGAACTCGCCGCCAACCCGCAGCTCGCGCTGGCCCTGATGGGCGACTGGAATGTCGCCCCGCTGGAGAGCGACGTCGGCGACCCCACCCTGATCCCGGGCGTCTCCACCCACATCTCCGCGCCGGAGCGCGCGGCCTTCGAGGCGTTCGAGGGCGCCGGACTGCGCGACGTGGTGCGGCCGCTGGCGCCGGAGGGTTTCACCTACTGGGACTACAAGCAGCTGCGCTTCCCGAGAAATGAAGGACTGCGGATCGACTTCATCCTCGGTTCGCCGGCCTTCGCCGATTTGGTGACGGGTGCCAGCATCCACCGCAACGAACGCAAGGGCGACGCACCGAGCGACCACGTGCCCGTTGTCGTCGAGGTGCTCCTGGACAACGAGGACGACGACCGTCCGATGATTTTCTGACCCGACTTCCCGGCATCGGCAACCGGACGGAAACGGAACGGAAACGACCGGTGCGAACGCAGCGGCGATACTTGAACCATGTCTTCCGTGCCCCCGGGGAACGCCGCCGGAGCGCCACAAGCGCGGCCGACGTCCTCCGTCACCGTATCCGTCACCCGCCGCGTCGAGCCCACCCGCATCCAGGAGGCCACCCACTGGGCCCAGCAGGGAATGGACCTGGCCAGCAGTTTCCCCGGCTTCCTCGGCTCAGGCTGGGTGCGCGCCAACGCGGATTCGCTGAGCTGGCACATGCTCTACCGTTTCGCGACCGCCGAGCTGCTGGATGCTTGGGAGGGCTCCCCCGAGCGGGCGCACTGGCTGATCGACGGCCACGACCTCATCCTCGACGCCCTCGTGGAGAAGCGCACCGGCATCGAGGGCTGGTTCGAGGCACCCCAGACCGACGACGTCGACGCTCCGTTCCAGCCGCCGCGCTGGAAGCAGGCGGTGAGCATCGGCCTCGGGTTCCTGCCCTCCAATGTGGCGTTCACCCTCCTGGCCGTCTGGCTCATTCCCGGCTGGGGCTCCGTGCCGCTCTTCCCCAAGATCCTGATCACGACGCTCGTGATGGCCCCGGCGATGACGTTCCTGGTCATGCCGTGGGTGACGCGTGCCCTGCGTCCGTGGCTGTACCGCGGGCCGAAGCCCCGGGGCGGCTGACCCGGCCCGATCTCGACAGGCTCGATCACCGGCAGGCTCGATCACCGACAGGCTCGATCACCGGCAGGGTCGATCACCGGCAGGGTCGATCACCGACAGGCTCGATCACCGGCAGGGTCGATCACCGACGCCAAGCCCGCGGTGGTCGAGCCCGTCGAGACCCGGTGCGCTGATCTCGACAGGCTCGATCACCGGCAGGGTCGATCACCGAGAGGCTCGATCACCGAGAGGCTCGATCACCGGCAGGGTCGATCACCGACCCGGGCCCAACAGTGCCGCGATCAGCAGCAGGACCGGCACCGAGGCCAGGGTCGTGACCAGCACGGTATCCCGGGTCACCGTGAGCGCGCGGTCGTACCGAGCGGCGAAGTTGTAGATGTTCTGTGCGGTGGGCAGCGCCGAGACGGTGACCACCCCGAAGAGTTCGGCCGGGTCGAGCGCGAAGACGAACCGGCCGAAGAGGTAGGCGAGAGTCGGCACGATGGCGACCTTGATCACGGTGGCGGCGACGACCAGCCTGCGGCCTGAACCGGCCCGGAGCAGTCGCTCCCCGCGGAGCGACATCCCGAACGCGAGGAGCACCAGCGGTATCGCCGCACCGCCGAGGAGTTCGAGCGGCGCCAGCACCGGGTCGGGCAGTTGCACGCCAGCGATCGAGACCAGCACTCCCGCGGCCGACGCGATGATCATCGGGTTGCGCAGCGGCTGGCTCAGGATCCCGCGCACGGACATCCGCCCCTTGGTCGACACGTCGAGCACCGCCAGGATCACCGGGGCGAGCACGAGCAGCTGAAGCAGCAGGATCGGCGCAACGAAGCGGGCACTACCGAGCACGTAAATAGCCACGGGCAGGCCGATGTTGTTCGCGTTCACGTAGCTCGATGCCGCGGCGCCCAGCACCGTCTCGGCGACACCGGTATGGAAGAACAGCCGCGCAATGAGCAGGTACAGCCCGGCGCCGAGCAGAACACTGCACAGGCTGGTCAGGAGGAACGAGGAGAACAGCACCCGGGCGTCCGCGTGCGCGAGCACCGTGAACAGCAGTGCGGGGGTCGCCACGAAGAAGGCGATCCGGTTGAGCACCCGGTCGGCGCCCGCGCCCGCGATTCCGAGGCGTGCGACCAGGTAGCCGACCAGGATCACGAAACCGATGATTGAGAACCCGACCAGCACACCACCCATGAGACCGAGCCTAGGGTGCGGCCGCCGAAACGCGGGTCGGTCCTTGTGGCGGGAGAAGCCGCGAGCCTACGCTCGCTTCATGCCTCATCTCATCGTTCCCGGCGCGTCGCTCTACTACGAGACCGACGGCCCAGCCTCGGCGCCCGCCCTGCTCCTGTTGCACGCCGGCATCGCGAACCTTCGGATGTGGGACCCGCAGATCGCCGCTCTGGCGGTCGGCCACTTCGTCATCCGCTTCGACAGCCGCGGCTTCGGCCAGACCACGACCCAGGACGTCGCCTTCTCCAACCGCGCCGACGCCATCGCGGTGCTCGACCACCTGGGCGTGGCGGCGGCCACCGTGATCGGCTGCTCCCGCGGCGGCTCGATCGCGATCGACCTGGCCCTGGAGCACCCGGAGCGCGTGACCGGGCTGGTCACGGTCGGGTCAGGCCCTGGCGGTTTTCCCGAGGTGGAACTCACCGACACGGAGGATGCGCTCTTCGACGAACTCGACCTGGCCTTCGAGGCCGGGGACTGGCACCGGTTGGCCCGGCTCGAAGTGGCCCTGTGGGCGATCGGGCCGCTCCGAGGCGAGGCGGACGTCGACCCCGACTTCCTCGCCGCGGCCCAGTCGCTCAACCGGGTGAACGTGGTGCACGCCGAGGAGAATCCGCTCCCGATCCCGTTGGACCCCCCGGCCAGCAACCGGGTGGCCGACATCGAGGTCCCCGCCCTGATCACCGTCGGCGAGTACGACATCACTCCCACATTGGCCCAGTACGAATATCTGCTGTCCGCCGTGCCGAACGCGAGCGGCTGCACCTTCCGGGACACGGCACACCTGCCGAGCGTGGAGCGGCCGGCGGACTTCGAGCGGGTGCTCGTCGGCTGGCTGGCCGAGAACCGGCTCTAGCTGTACCCGGCCGGGCCCGGCCCGGCCGTTCAGGACTGGGCGGAGTGGCTGATCGTCAGTTGCACCGAGGCCGTGTTGATCAGGGCCTTGGACAGGTAGAACGGGCGCCCCTCGTGCTCGAGGGTCTGGGTGAGGATCAGCACGGGGCTCCCGGCGGGCAGCCCAAGCACCTTGCCGCGCGTCGCGCCGGGAACGCCGATCGTGATGTCCGTCTCGCCGGGACCGAAGGTGGGCCCGAGCACCGTGATCAGGGCCGAGAGCACGCTGTGGGCATCCGCGTGCTCCTCGGTGACCGCTGCCACGGCGGCCGGGCCGAGCCGGTCGAGGCCCGAGGCGGGCACATGCTCCTGCAGCAGGGCGATCGGCGCGCCGTCGCGGGAGATGACGCTCTCGATGAACCATGACGGTTCGCCGGGCAGGATCCCGATCGCGTCGGCGGTGAACCCCGGCGACGACGGCTGCAGGGCGTTCTGGGTGCGGCGCACCTGAGCGGGCCGGCCGGTCTCGCCGAGGAGTTCCTCGATCGGTCGGATCTTCTGGAGTCCGAGGTGCGGCAGCCGGTCGGCGACGAATCGGCCGATGCCCCGGCGACTGCGCACGAAACGGTCCTCCTCGAGGAGCATCAGCGCCTCCCGCACGACCGTGCGGCTCACGCCCATCGCCGTGCCGAGTTCGGTTTCCGAGGGGAGGAGGGAGGCGATCGGGAGCGATCCGTCACGGATGGCCTCGGTGATTCGTGAGTAGACGGCCACGCGCAGCGGGATCCCGCCTGTGCTCTCGAGCGGCCCGGCCAGGGCCGCCTCGGTGCGTCGATCCATCTGTCTCTCCCCCGTTGTCGACCGAGTATACCGCGCACATCTGGTGAACGTGTATAACATGCATGTACACTGAGTAGATCGACTTCGCGGTTGCCACCGAACCTCGCGGTTGCTCCAACGAAGGAGTCTGTTCATGCTCGTGCTTTCCCCCGAGGCGATTCCGGCGCCGGTCCGGACGCGCGCGCGCCGGTCCGCCGGGGTGCTGATCGGCACGCTGGTCCTGGCCATCCTCACCTTCCAGTTGAACGCCACCCTGTTCTTCGCGGCCCTGCCCACCATCGGGGAACAGCTCGGCGAGAGCATGCAGGACGTGGCTCGTGTGCAGTCGACGTTCTTCCTGGCCGGCGCCGTTTTCGGCATGGTCTTCTCCCGCTGGAGCGACTTCCTCGGCCGTAAACGCAGCCTCGTCATCGTGCTCGCGCTGCTCCTGGTCGGCACCGTCGTCTGCGCCCTCGCACCGAGCCTCCCGCTACTCCTCGCCGGTCGGGTGCTCCAGGGCGCCTCCAACGCCACCTTCACAATCTCCTTCCTGCTCCTCTCCGAACGACTGAGCGGCCGCCTGTTCGGCATCTCGGTCGGCATCATCACCTCCGTCAACGGCGGGCTGTTCGGCGTGGACGGGTTCCTCGGCGGCTTCGTGACCGACACCGTCGGCTGGCGGTTCCTCTTCGTGATCACTCTCGGTCTCGGCCTGGTCGCCATCGTCTGCGTACTCCTTTTCGTGCCGCGGGACGAACTCCAGGACACGAACGGGTCGATGGACTGGTGGGGGGCCGGCATTCTCTCGCTCTTTCTGGTGCTGGTCACCAACCTGATCTCCCAGGCATCCTCGGTCGGCTGGTCCGACGGGCTCACGATGGCGTACCTTCTCGGGTCGATTGCCGCAGCGGTCACCTTCGTCGTGGTCGAGGGCCGGATCGCTCGGCCGCTGATCCCCATCACCGCCCTGCGCTCACGTCAGGTCTGGCCGCTGCTGCTCAGCACCCTGTTGACCCTGGCCGGAGTGTTCTCCGCGCTCAACTTCACCCTGGTCGTGCTCAGCCAGGACCAGGCGGTCGGCTACGGGCTCTCCCCGTCGATGTCCGCGCTGCTCTACCTCACCCCCACCGCGTTCGTGGGCGTCACCGCGGCGATCTTCTCCGGCTGGCTGGCCGCGCGGATCGGCTGGATCGGCTCGCTCCGGCTGAGCAGCGGCCTGATCGCCCTCACCATGGTTGCCATCGCCGTCTTCGCACTGGACCGCTGGGTCGTGTTCGGCCTCCTGATCGGGATGGGGATTCTCTACCTCGGGTTGTTCCAGAGCTCGGTCAACGGACTGAGCGTGGTCAACTCCCCGCCGGAAGCCCGCGGGGCCCTCCCCGGCCTCAACGGAGCCTGCTTCGGGATCGGGTTCGGTACCGGCATCGCGCTGGTCGCGCCCGTCGTGGCGACCGCCACCGCCGCCGGTTACCAGGGCGCGCTCTGGATCTCCGCCCTGCTGACCGCCGGTTCCTTCCTCGCCTCACTGATCCTCCGCGCCGCCGTGAAGGCCGGCGCATGACCCCCTCGACCCCAGAACTGGATGGTTCACCGATGAACGCCCACCCGACACCGAACAATCGTCCGGCGACCCCCCGCCCGACACCGATCAGACCGATGTACCTAGACTGCGACACGGGAGTCGATGACGCTCTGGCGCTCGCGTTCCTGCTCGCGACGCCCGGCATCCGCCTGGCCGGGATCGGCACCGTGTCCGGCGTCGTCGACGCCGCCGTCGCCGCCGCGAACACCCTCAATCTGCTGGCCACGGCCGGCCGCGACGACATTCCCGTCGCCGTCGGCGGCTTCGATCCCTCCGCCGCCGCGCGAAAGGCCTGCGTCGCCCTGCACGGCACGAACGGGATCGGCGACGTGCTGCTGCCCCGGTCGAGGCGACGCCCCGTGGACGAAAGCGCCACGGAGCTGCTGATCCGGCTCGCGCACGAGCACCCGGGCGAGCTCGAGATCATCGCCACCGGGCCGTTGACGAACCTGGCCGAGGCTCTCTACCTCGACCCCGAACTGCCCCGCCTGGTGCGCCGGGTGACGGTACGCGGCGGCGCGGTCTTCGCGCCGGGCAACGCGGGCAGGTTCGCCGAGGCCAACATCGCGGCGAACCCGGAGGCGGCAGCAGACGTATTCGCCGCCAGTTGGCCGGTCACCCTGGTGCCGCTCGACGTGACCGGCACGCACCGGTTCAAGGAGACCGATCGGCGCGCGTTGGCCGCCAGCACCGGGCTCACCCAGCAGGCGCTGGCCCACATGCTCGGCACCTGCTTCAGCTACTACGAGAAGCACTCCAGCGCACGCCGGATGTCCCCGCACGATTGCCTGGCCGCGGCCTTCGCCACCGGCGACCTCGAACCGGAGAAGATGCCCACCCTGCGTATCGGCGTCGACACGAGCGCCGGTCCGCGCCGGGGCCAGACCTACTTCGCCAAGGTGGACGGCCCGGCGGACGTTGACGTGCGCAACGGGCAGAACCCGCACGAGGCCCGGGTGCTGCTCTCCCTGCGACGGGATGCCGCGCCGAGCCTGCTCGAGCGCATCCTCGGCCTTGCTCCGGTGCTGTCCACGGCCCAGGAGGAGGCGGCACGCGTTCCGGAACCCGCTTTCGCCACCGGATTGTCCGAATCGGTGGCCGCCTGAGCATCGCTGGGCGGCGGCGTCCGCCCGGCCGTCGCCGGGCCGGGCCGCCCTGGCCCCCGAACTGGGAGTGCGCTCACCCGCTCGGCGGCCGCGGAGAGGAATAGCGTTGTAGAAAAGGCCACCGGATGTCCCACACGACGCACACGCACGAGCACGCGCACGAGTACCAGGACGGGCGCCCGCCCGGGTTGTCGGCCCCCGAGCACGTTCACCACTCCAGCCGCTGGTATCTGCCCGTGCCGGCCAAGTTTCTGCTGTCCACCCTCTTCGCCGCCTGCTGGACGGGCGCGGCGGTCTGGATCTCCCAGCCCTGGATCGACGACCTGTCCCGAAGCGTTGGCGAACCCGCGGCCTGGCTCATGGTCGCCCTCGTAGCCTACCTTCCCGGCTTCGTGGTGGCATTGATGACCATGTCCCTGCTCCTGGACCGCCAGCCGCCGTTGCGGATCAGCAGCCCCGTGTCACCGGTCACCATCATCGTGGCGGCCCGCAACGAGCAAGCCGGCATCGCCGACACGATCCGGTGCATCGGCGAGAGCGACTACGCCGGTGAGGTCACCGTGATCCTCGCCGACAACGGCTCCGAGGATGCGACGACGGCTGTCGCCGCACGGTCCGCCGCCGCCACGGGCATGGCCATGCGGGTGGTCGCCGAACCCCGCCCCGGCAAGTCGAACGCTCTCAACACCGCGCTCCACCAGGTCACGACGCCCTACGTCATCACCGTCGACGCCGACACCCTGCTGCACCGCGAGGCCCTGCGCCGCCTGATCTCCCGGCTCGAGTCCGGCCCTGCCGACACGGTCGCGGTGGCCGGCACCGTGCTCGTGCGCAACTCCCGGGTCAACCTGCTCACGCGCATGCAGGAGTGGGACTACTACCTCGGCATCGCCGCCGTGAAGCGCATGCAGGGTCTCTACCAGGCCACCCTCGTGGCCCAGGGCGCGTTCTCGGTCTACCGCACCGAGAACGTCAGGGCGATCGGCGGCTGGCCCGACGCGATCGGCGAGGACATCGTCGTCACCTGGAAGCTGCTGCAGCAGGGCGGACGGGTGCTGTTCGAACCCACCGCCGTCGCCTTCACGGATGCCCCGGCGACCGTTGTGCACTTCATGCGGCAACGGGCGCGCTGGGCGCGCGGCATGTTCGAGGGGCTGCACGCGGTGCCGCCGTGGCGGCAGGCACGCCCGTTGGCCGGCCTGGTCAGCGGAATCGACTATCTGATTCCCCTGCTCGACGTCGGCTACGCCTTGATCTGGCTGCCCGGCCTGATTCTGTTCCTGTTCGGCGTCCCCGCGATCGTCTCGGCCTGGGCGCTGACCGTGCTCCCGGTCACCCTGCTCATCTACGGCGGGCTCAGGCGGCATCAGCGGCGCTCGGTGTTCGGCCCACTCGACCTGCACGTGCGCCGCAACGCCGGCGGTTACCTGGCGTTCCTGCTCGGCTACCAGGTTCTCTGCTCCGTCGCGTCACTGGCGGGGTACGCGCAGTACCTCGCGGGCTCCGCTCGCCGGTGGAAGTAGCCGGGTCAGGCGGGCAGGGCGTAGCGGTGGCGCACGTGGTCGCCGTCGGGGCTGGCCTGCCAGAACTCGATCTCGACCGGGCGCAGCGAGTACAGCTGCCAGGCCGGGTTGGCCCCGCCGTCCGCCGCCGGGCGCTCGGCCCAGTCGCGGGCGGATGCCTCGGCCGACAGCTCCACGACCGTGCCGAGCACTCGCACCTGCCGGCCGAGGGCCGACCAGTAGAAGTTCATCGCGGCCCGCGGGTTGCCGACGAGCTCCCGGCCCTTGCGGGAGGTGCGCGCCGAAGCGAACTGCCAGCCGTCGGCGTCGAGGTTCTTGAGGATGAGCATCCGCGAGGACGGCATTCCATCCGGGCCGACCGTCGCGAGGCTGAACGCGTGCGGTTGAGGGACCCCGGCGGCGAGCGCATCCTCGAACCATTCCTTGAAGAGCAGCGTCGGATCGTCCGGCGCGATGGCCGGATCGAAGACGGCTAGGTCACTGGGGAAATCCGGGAGGGCGCGCAGCCGGCGTCGGAAGGCTTCACTCATCCACCGAGCCTACTCCGCCCCTCGGAGCCGCCCGGGGCGCTCCCCTCGGGCGCCACCACGGGCGCCACCACGGGCGCCACCACGGTCGCGGCCCGCGTTGGGGAAGGCGGCGCACGGTAGACC
>NZ_JASISS010000030.1:0-20734 GCF_030063195.1 Cryobacterium sp. PH31-AA6 | reverse complement strand
CCCCACCCCGGCCCCCGAGGCCGGGCGAGACCCGAGCTCAGCGTCAGAACGAGACGCCGCAGACGAGGGCCGCGTTGGCGTACGGGGTGGCCTCGCCGGTGCGGATGAACAGCTTCGCCGAGGCGGAGAGGTCCTTCAGCTCCTCGTGGCCGATGTACTCGATCTCATCGAACCGGGCGCTCAGCCAGGCGCCGGCCGGAGCCGTCTGAGCCTCCTCGGCCGCTATGCAGTGCTGGAAGACCAGCTCCCCGAGGAGCGCATCGAGAACCTGTTCGAACCGTGGAACGCCGTGCACGAGCGCCAGGTCGATCACCGGCACGCCCCGCGGAATCGGCATGCCGCAATCCGCGAGCAACACCACGTCGGTGTGTCCGAGCCGGGCGATGGCGCCGGAGAGTTCGGCGTTCAGGATGCCGCCGCGCTTCATGCGAGCACCTCCGGCAGCGCGTCGGCCAGGGTCGGATACGACGTCTGGGTGCCGCGACCGCGCACCGCGAAGGCGCCGACGCGAACCGCGAAGCGGGCCGAGTCCAGCAGAGACGCACCGGCCGCCAGCCTGGCGCTCAGTGCTCCGACGAACGCGTCGCCGGCCCCGGAGGAATCCACCGCTGACACCACCGGCGAGGGCACGTCGGTCGTGCCGTCCGCATCGGAGCAGATCGCCCCCTTCGCGCCGCGGGTGAGTACGACGGATGCCACGCCCCACTCGCGCAGGCGGACCACCAGGTCCGCATCCTCAGCGGGGACGACCGCGCCCGGGTCGACCTGGGCGAGAACGAGGGCGGCCTCGTGCTCGTTCACTACGAGGGGATCGGCGCACCGGATCGTCTCGGCGTCGACGGGGATGACCGGCGCCAGGTTCAGCACCACCCGTCCGGTCGCGAGGCGGACCGCGGTTTCGATGCCGGCTGCCGGAATCTCCCCCTGCAGCACGACCACCGCGGCCGCGGCGATGACGTCCGCGCTGGCCGTGACGGCATCCGCGCCCATCAGCGCGTTCGCGCCGGGGATGACCACGATGGTGTTCTCCCCGTCGTCGGCCACGGTCACCAGGGCGAGGCCGGTCGGGCCGTCGACGGCGTGTACCGCCGACAGCCCGACGCCCGCCCGGGTGAGGATCGCGGTGGCGACCTCGGCCTGGGCGTCCCGGCCGATGGCGCCGACCATCTGCACGGTGGCACCCAGCTGGGCTGCGGCGACCGCCTGGTTGGCGCCCTTGCCGCCGGGAAGGAACTCCATCGAGGTCCCGATCAGGGTTTCACCGGGTAGCGGGTGCCGTTCGATGGTGATCAACTGGTCGACGTTGATTGATCCGACGACGACCACTGATGTTGTGGATGGGCTCACTTGGTGAAGTCGCCCACGTTCGTCTTCGTGACCGAGACAACCTCGACGGGGACGGTCTTCTCGATCTTCGTACCCTTGATGGCCTTGACGGCGAGTTCGACCGCGAGGCGGCCGAGTTCGGCCGGCTGCTGCGCGATGGTGGCGACGAGGGTGCCGGCCTCGATGGCGGCGAGGCCGTCGGAGGTGCCGTCGAAGCCGACGACCATGACGTCCTGGCCGGCGCGGGCGCCGAGGGCCTGGACGGCGCCGAGGGCCATTTCATCGTTCTCGGCGAACAGGCCGGTGACCTCCGGGTGCGCCTGCATCAGGTTCGTGGTCACGTCCAGCGCGGCGGCGCGGTCGAAGTTCGCGGTCTGCTTGGCGACGACGGTGATGTTCGGGTACGCCTTCATGCCCTCCTCGAACCCGGCGCCGCGGTCACGGCTGGCCGAGGTGCCCGACACGCCCTGCAGGGCGATGACGCTGCCCGTTTCGCCCATCGACTTGGCGAGCTCGTCGGCGGCCTGGCGTCCGCCGGCGACGTTGTCGCTCGCGACCAGGGACGCGAGCTCGGCTCCGTTGACGGTGCGGTCGACGGCGATGACGGGGATACCGGCCTTGCCCAGCGCCTTGACGGCCGAGGCCGCAGCATCCGAGTCGACCGGGTTGACGATGACGGCCTTGGTCGCGCCGGCGGCCGCGGTGGCCAGCTGGTTCGCCTGGGTGGCCGAGTCGTTCTGGGCGTCGACGATGTTCAGCTGCACGCCGGCGGCCTCGGCGGCCGCCTGGGCGCCGTCACGCAGTTCGACGAAGAACGGGTTGTTCAGGGTGGAGATGGCCATCACGATCTTGGTGCCGCTGGCCGCATCTCCGCCGCCACGACCGCAGGCGGTCGTCCCGGCGAGGATCAGTGCCGCGGTGGCGGTCAGTGCGGCGATCTTGCGAAATGAGGAGGACTTCATTGTTTTTCCTTTGTTGGTGGAGCGGGGAGGTCGGGGGCGGTCTGGGAGGGCGCGGGTCAGCCGTTGCGGGTCTTGCGGCGCAGCACGTCGACGCCGACGGCAAGGGCGATCACGAGGCCGATGACGACCTGCTGCCAGAACGACGTGACGTTGAGCAGGTTGAGTCCGTTGCGGATCACCACGAGCACCAGCGCGCCGACGAGCGTGCCGGAGATCTTGCCGAGCCCGCCGGAGAGCGAGGCGCCGCCGATGACGACCGCGGCGATCGCGTCGAGCTCGTACCCGGCCGCGGCCTGGGGCTGGGCGGAGTCGAGGCGCCCGGCGAGCAGCAGTCCGGCGAGCCCCGCGAAGAGTCCGGCGAGCGCGAACACGGTGACGAGGATGCGCTTGACCGGCAGTCCGGACAGGCGCGCCGCCTCGGCGTTGCCGCCGACGGCGTACATCGAACGCCCGATGACGGTGCGGTTGAGCACGAACGACGCGACCAGCGCCGCAACCAGGAGCACGACGATGGGCATCGGCACGGGGCCCAGGTTCCCGCCGAGGAAGGAGACCTCGGCCGGGGTGCTGATCGGCCGGCCGTCGGAGATGACCAGGGTCAGGCCGCGGGCGACGCTGAGCATGGCGAGGGTGGCGATGAAGCTGGGCAGCTTGCCGTAGGCGTTGGCAAGGCCGTTGACCATGCCGGCGAGCAGCCCGGCGACGAGGCCGCCGACGAGGGCGAGCCAGCCCGGCAGCCCGGCACTGACGAAGAGCCAGCTCGACACCATCGCCGCCAGGGCGGCGA
The DNA here is from genome assembly GCF_030063195.1 of Cryobacterium sp. PH31-AA6. Taxonomy (GTDB): domain Bacteria; phylum Actinomycetota; class Actinomycetes; order Actinomycetales; family Microbacteriaceae; genus Cryobacterium. The sequence goes on along the minus strand of NZ_JASISS010000030.1, from coordinate 17,659 downwards.
CGGCACCGACCGACAGGTCGATCCCGCCGGCGACGATGACGAACGTCATGCCGAAGGCCAGCACGGCCACGGTGGAGACCTGGATGCCGATGTTGAGCAGATTCTGGCCGGTCAGGAAGTCGGGGGTCGCGATGAAGAGCGCGATGCAGAGCACCACGAGGCCGACCAGGGCGCCGTTGTTGGCGAGGAACTTCTTGTAGTCGAAGCCGCGCCGCACGGCGGGCAGGGTTGTCGTTGACATGCGTGGATCCCTTTTCTTTCAGTTCTCGTCGGCGACATCGCGGGCGGCGAGTGTCATTACTGCGTCTTGGGTGGCCTCGGCCGCGGTGAGTTCGCCTGCGAGCAGGCCATCGCGCATCACGAGGATGCGATCGCTCATCCCGAGGATCTCGGGCAGTTCGCTGGAGACCATGACGATCGCACCGCCGGCCGCGGTGATCGCGTTCATCAGCTCGTAGATCTCGACCTTCGCGCCGACGTCGACGCCGCGGGTGGGCTCGTCGAGCAGGAGCACGGTGGAGGCGGCGATGATCCAGCGGCCGAAGACGGCCTTCTGCTGGTTGCCCCCGGAGAGGGCGCCGATCGCCTGGTCGATGGTGTGCATCCGGATGCGCAGTTTCGTCGCGACGGCCTGCGCCCGGCTGCGCTGACCGGCGAAGTCCGCCAGGCCGAGCTTGGCGGTGGAGGCAAGGGTGGCGTAGCCGAGGTTGTCGTTGACCGAGGCGTCGAGCACGAGGCCCTGGCCCTTGCGGTCTTCGGGCACGTGGCCGATCCCGGCCTTGATCGCCGCCTTGATGTTGGCCTTGGGCAGCGCCCGGCCGCGCACGGTGACGGTCCCCGAGTCGTAGTGGTCCGCACCCGCAATCGCGCGGATCAGTTCGGTGCGGCCCGCGCCGACCAGGCCGGCGATGCCGACCACCTCTCCGGCGCGCACGGTGAAGTTGATGTCGGTGAACCGGCCACTCGAGCTGAGGTGCTCGACCGCGAGAATCTCTGCTGTCTCGGTCGTCTCGGCGGCGCCGCCCGCGTTGCGGGGGTACTGCTCCTCGATGCTCCGGCCGACCATCAGCCTGACCAGTTCGTCCTCCGGCGTGGACGCGGGGACCTCGGCGACGAACTCGCCGTCCCGAAGCACCGTGACGGTGTCGCCGACCTCGGCGATCTCGTCGAGGTGGTGGCTGATGAAGAGCATTCCGACGCCGCGGCTTCGCAGGTCGGCCATCACGGCGAACAGGCTCTCCGTCTCGTGCCGGGTCAGAGCCGCGGTCGGTTCGTCGAGGATGAGGATGCGGGCGTTGATGCTGAGCGCCTTGGCGATCTCCACGAGCTGCTGGCGGGCGATGCCGAGCTCCCCGACCAGGGTGTCGACGTCGACGTCGAGGCCGATCAGGGCGAGAGCCGCTCGTGCGCGGTTCCGCATGGCGCTGCGGTCGACCATGCCGTGCTTGGTCGGCATCCGCCCCAGCATGACGTTCTCGGCGATGCTCATCGTGGGAACCAGGTTGAGTTCCTGGTGGATCGTGGCGATGCCGAGTGCTTCGGCGGCGCGGGTGGTGGGCAGGGTCACCGTGTTGCCGTCGACGACGATTCGGCCCGCGTCCGGCTGGTAGACGCCGGCCATCATCTTGATCAGGGTGGATTTGCCCGCGCCGTTCTCGCCGAGCAGCACCTGCACCTTCCCGGCGTAGACGCTCACGGTGACGTCCTTGATGACCGTGACCGGGCCGAACGTCTTGCCCACGTTCTGCAGGGTGACGAGTGGTTGTTCGCTCATGTCAGTTCGTCCTTTGGCTGGTGACGGATGCGGGTGAGGTGGGGTTCGAGGAGGAGGAGGCGCGCACGATCAGTTCGCTGGGCAGCACCACCGATTCCGGTTGGGCCCCGTCGATGACCTGGAGCAGCATGTCCACGGCGATCCGGCCCATGTCCTCCACGCTGTGTGTGATGACGCTCAGCGCGGGGTTGAGCAGGGCGAACCACTCGATATCGTCGAAGGCGATCAGCGCGATGTCGGTGCCGATCCGGCGCCCGAGTTTGTGCAGGATGGCAATGGCGCCGACCGCCATCAGGCTGTCCGCGGCGAGCAGCGCGGTCGGCGGGTGGTTCAGCTGCAGGAGGGCGTGTACGCCGGCCGATCCGCTGGCCGCCTGGTAGTCGCCGAAGTAGACCAGCTCGGGATCCTGGCTGAGGCCGCTGTCGGCCACCGCACGGGTGAACGCGGCAAATCGGTCCCGACCGGTCGAGGTGGCCTGCGGCCCGGAGATGTAGCCGATCCGGGTGTGCCCGGCCGCGGCGAGGTGTTGGACCGCCTGGCGGATGCCGGCCTCGCTGTCGGTGGTCACGCTCGGGATGTCGAGCCCGTCGACGGTGCGGTCGACGAAGACTGTGGGGATCTCCCGGGTGATCAGCTGGCGGATGCTGCCGCTGCCGTCGCCGAGCGGGGCGACGATGATGCCGTCCACCCGGCGGGAGATGAGGGTGTCGAGGTAGCGGTCCTGCTGCTCCTTGCGCTCATTGGCGTTGCCGAGCAGGGTCACGTAGCCGGCCGCGAGAGCCGCCTGCTCCACGGTGTGGGCCAGGTCGGCGAAGAAAGGGTTGCGCACATCGGAGACGAGGAGACCGATCGAGTCCGACCGGGTGGAGCGCAGGGCGCGCGCCTGGGCGTTGGGCCGGTAGTCCAGCTCCGTGACCGCGGCGGCGACGCTGGCCCGGGCATCGGGCGAGGTGGCCGGGTGGCCGGAGAGCACCCGCGAGGCCGTCGCCACCGAGACGCCGGCGAGCGCCGCCACGTCCTTGATTGTGATTGTGCTCGCAGCCACCGGTGTCACCTCATCGTGTTGGTATGGAATCGTTTCCATGGAAACGATTCCATACTACGACGCGAACTGAGCATCCGTCAACCCGGGCCACCCCTGGCCGGATCAGACGTGAATGGTGTGGTACCGGTCCGCGCCCAGGAGGCCGGGCGCGAAGGCCTCGACGCGGCCCTTGCCCTTGGCCTTGGCGGCATACATGGCCACGTCGGCCTGGTGCACGAGCTCGTCGATGGTGACTCCGGCCACGGGCGTCGCGATGCCGATGCTGGCGCCGACCCGCATCGAGTCCGCGCCGACCAGGAACGGCTCCGCCACGGCGTCGACGATGCGCTGGGCGATCCGGGTGGCCTCGGCCAGGCCGGCGCCGTGCAGGAGCACGGCGAATTCGTCGCCGCCGAGCCGGGCGCAGATGTCGGTCGGGCGCACGCATTCGCGCAGGCGGGCGGCCAGCTCGATCAGCACCACATCACCGGCCCGGTGCCCGAGCTCGTCGTTGACGTCCTTGAAATCGTCCAGGTCGAGGAAGAGCACCTGGAGTCCGGCGCCTTCCGTTCCGACCAGGAGGCTCTCGGACAGCTCCGCGAGCAGCGAGGCGCGGTTGTGCAGCCCGGTCAGCGAGTCGGTACGCGCTTGCGCGGAGAGCGCCTCGTGCGCCTGGCTGTTGCGCACTGCGAGCGCGACCTGGCCGATCAGGCCTCGCACGGAGAGGATCGCATCGGTCGGGACCTTGCCCGGCGCGCCGACGAGCAGCCAACTGCGTTCTTCCTGCCCCTCGAAGTTCAGGCACTCCCACATCAGGGGCGCGCCGACCGCGGCGTTCAGCGGTGCCGGGTCGAGGATGCGGGCGACGGATGTCCCCGGCCGCGAATACAGGACCTCCCCGGTAAGCCGTCCGGGGACGTTCTGGAAGTTCCCGGTCGTTCCCTCCACCCGCAGGGTGCGACCGTCCGGAACGAGCAGCACCAGGCGGAGTCCCGGCGTCGCCGCACAGAACTCCGCCGCCGCCGTCCAGGCCAGGGCGAGGATCGCGGACGTGTTCGTGGCGCCGAGCAGCTGGGATCCGGTGGCGGCAAGCACGCGGTCGCGTCCCATGCTCTGGTCCCTGGCGATCAGGGACTTGCCCAACTGGCGGGCGATCAACACGGTGAAGAACATCGTGGGCAGGAGTCCGAGCACGGCCCCGGCACCGGTCCCGATCGGCTCTTCCCGCACCAGTGGCCACACCACGAAGAGCGAGCCGAGGACGGCGGAGTACACGCTGACCCGCAGGAGCGCCCGCGCTCCGGAGCCGTAGAGCGAACGGAACCAGAGCGCCCCGAACATGACCATGACCACCGAAGAGGCCTTCGGTGAGGCCAGGGCGAAGGCCATCAGGGCAAGCGCGTCGATCAGGTCGGCGGCGAGCAGGGTGCGCCGGCGGAGGAATCCGGTCGAGAGGGAGCCGACCAGGGCGGTGGCCGCGAAGAGTCCCAGGGCCAGCAGCCCGCCGCGTGCCGTGAGCAGCATGCCGGGAAGCGCGAGGATGACGGAGACGACGGCGAGCCAGAGGAATAGCCAGCGGGTGCTCTCCGAAATGCCCGCGGGTCGGGTGAATATTCCCGAACCGGTGCGGACGGCAGGGCCATCGGTCGCTGTGTTCATCGAGCCGCTCCTTTCCCGGTGGGCCGGCTGACCATGAGGTCCCGTGCCTTTGCGACCCCGCCTCGCGACGGGTGTGCCTTGCCTCCGGTCGACGCTGGAGGCTCGCCCGGGGGTTCACCTTCAACGTAGGGGAGAACCGGCCCGGTGTCCTCATAAAGGAGGACCCCAGTTCGGGGCACGGCGTCGCCGAGATCGGTTGAGTTGCGGAAGAAACACGCTCACCCTCGAGACGAAGGTGCTTCGTCCGCAACTCAGCGGCGGAACGGGGCCGCGAGGGTGCGGAGGGCGCTGGATACGGCCACGGTCCAGGGCATCAGGAGGAGCGGCCGACCGGCCAGCATGGCGCGCCAGACCTGGTCCACAACGTGTTCCGGCGTCAGTGCGGGCGTGAGTGAGCGGGCCAGTGCACCCTCGAACAGGCCGGCCGTCGTGTTGGCGGGGCAGACGGTGGTGACCTTCACCTGGCCGTGTCCCTCCTGAACCAGTTCACGGCGGAGGGACTCGCTCCACTCGATCATGGCGGCCTTGGAGGCGGCGTAGACGCTCATCCGCGGGCTGGAGCGCATCCCGTCGGTCGCCGCGATGTTGACGATGCGGGACTCGCGACCGACGCCGCCGATCATCGCGGGAAGGAACTCTCGGGTGATGTACATGGGGGCGAGGGCGTTGATCTGCATGGTGCGACGAGTGTCGTCGCCGTTGTCGTGGTCCCAGAAGAAGGCGTCCCGCACGATGCCCGCATTGTTCACGACGATGTCGGGGTCGCCAACCTCGGTGCGCACCCGCTGGGCCGCCTGGGCGATCGCGCCCAGGTCTCCGATGTCCACGACGTACGGCGAGACCCGGGTGCGGCCATCCGCACGCTCGTTCAGGATGGCTGCGGTGGCGGCCAGGGCGGCCGGGTCGCGGTCCCAGAGAATGACGGCCTCCGCTCCCTCAGCCACCGCCCGCTCGGCGTAGAGCCGGCCCATGCCCACGGCGGCGCCGGTGATCAGCACGCGGGCTCCGGATACGGTTCGAGTCATTGCTCCATCATCCCAAGAGTTTGACCGATAGCCTGAACTCGACCTTGGACGGCCCAGGACGGCCGCGCATCCGGCAGGCCCGGCCCGCGGCATCCGCAATGGAGAACAGGCTGGTGACCCGTGCCAGAGACCGGCATCCTGGCCTTGCTCCGGCACGGCGAGAGCACCGCGAACGCGGCCGGGCTCTTCACCGGGGTTCTGGATGCGCCCCTGTCGGTACGCGGGATCGGCGAGGCGCACACCGCGGCCACCCTGCTCATCGAGGCCGGCATCGCGCCGCACGCCGTGTTCACCTCTGAACTGCACCGGGCCCGGCAGACCACGGAGATCGTGACCGCGGACCTCAACGTCACCCCGGCCTCCTTCGCCACGGACTGGCGACTGAACGAACGCAACTACGGCGCCCTGACCGGCCGGTCCAAGGACGATGTCCGGGCGGAGTTCGGTCAGAACCAGTTCCTGGCCTGGCGCCGCTCGGTGCACACCGCGCCGCCCCCACTCGGCGACGCCGCGTTCGCCGCGCTGCGGGAGTCCGACCTCTTCCGACGGCTCCCCGCGGCGGCGCTCACCCGCACGGAAGCCCTGAGCGAGGTGATGACCCGGGTCGCGCGGTTCCACGCCGAACACGTGGAACCCCGGCTCGCGGCCGGGCAGACCGTGCTCGTCGTCGCCCACGGCAATTCCCTGCGCGCGCTCTGCGCCGTGCTCGACGGGCTCGATGACCACGCAATCCACCGGCTGAACGTGCCGACCGGGCATCCGCTGGTCTACCGATTCGGCGCCGCCCTGTCCCCCGTGCCGCGCGGCGGCCGCTACCTGGATGCGGTGGGTGCCCAAGCCGCCACGATCGCCCTGGCCGGGGACGGCGGGACCTGACTGCGCGGGAGCGGCTCGGCCGGGCGCCTGCGGCCTACTCGCCGACGCTGCCGTCGATGGCCTCGCGGAGCAGGTCGGCGTGCCCGTTGTGGCGTGCCGTCTCCTCGATCAGGTGGGTGAGGATCCAACGCAGGCTCCAGCGCTCGCCCGCCCGGCTCGTCCCGACGGACAAGGTCGACAGGTCGACCCCGGCGACGGTCTCCCGGCTGCGCTCACAGGCCGCACGGTAGAGCTCCCGGAGCGCCTCCGGGTCGTCCTCCGCGGCGGTGCGGAACTCCCAGTCCGGGTCGTCGTCCCAGGAGACGCTCGCCCAGGGTTCCTGCTCCGGTCGGCCGAGGAACCGCACCTGGATCCAGTAGTTCTCGACCAGGGCGAGGTGCTTGAGCAGGCCGCCCAGGGTCAGCGTGGAGGGCGGGAGGGGCCGGCTCAGGTCCGGGGCCCCCAGGCCCTCGGCCTTGCCGAGCAGCGTCGCCCGCTGATAGTCGAGGAACTGCGCGAGCGTCGTCGACTCATCGGCGGCGGGATTCGGGTCGATGCGGTCCATGGCGCCATGATCTCACGCTCTGCGGCACCGGTCCACGGGTGGCTGCCGCACCCTGCGGTTCAGTACCAGTTCACGGCCTGCGAGTGCGACCAGGCCGAACACGGCGTTCCGTAGCCGCGGCTGATGTAGTCGAGGCCCCACGTGATCTGGGTGCTCGCATTCGTCTTCCAATCCGACCCGGCCGTGGCCATCTTGCTGCCGGGGAGCGCCTGCGGGATGCCGGTGGCGCCGCTGCTCGCGTTGAGGGCGGTGTAGGACCAGCCCGACTCCTTGGCCCAGAGCTGCGAGAGACAGGAGAACTGCGCCTCACCCCAGCCGTGCTGCGAGGCGGCGAGGGCCCGGGCGGTGGCGCGGGCGCCGTCCGGGGTATTGGCAGCCGCGAGCGCCGTCGCCGCGGCCTCCGCCGCCGCCGCAGCCTCCGCCGCCGCGGCCCGGTCCGCCTCGTCCGCCGCCGCCTGCGCCGTGGCCGAGGCCGTGAGGGTCCGGTCGGTCAGTGAGATGACGGCGTCGAGGTCGAGGGCCCGGTAGTTCGAGAGGGAGGTGACGGATGCCGCCAGCGGGCCGACATCGACCTTGTCCCTGGTCGAGGCCATCACCACGGTGGCGGCCCGGAGGGTGTTCTTGGCGCGACCGTCGGCGTGCGCCTTCGCGGTCTGCGGGTAGACGCCCAGCTGGTCCGCCTGACGGCCCGTGCTGCTGGTGAGTTCGGCGGTCGCCGCGATCCTCGCGTTGCTGGCCTGGTTGGTCTGGGCCGCCCCGGCGGCGCCGACGATCAGTCCGGTGAGTGCGAGGGCGGCCGTGACCGAGGTGACCGCGCTGCGGGTGCGCTTGCGCCGGGCGGCGAGCGCCTTGCGGGAGGTCGTCTGGGGCAGGTCACCCAGCGGCGGGCGCGGAGCCGGCCCCGGATGACGGGGTCGACCCGGAGCGCCAAACCGGCCGAGAGTGCGGGTCGGGCCGAGCAGGTGGGACAGGCGGGCAAGCGGGCGCAGAAACAGACTGAGAATGGGAATCATGGCTTCCGGGTGGCGGCGCCGGTGGGCAGACATGCCCGGGTGCCGGGTGGGGAACCCGGCACCGGAGCGGCGAGCGGGCGAAGTCATGTAGTCTGCACGGCGCTTCTGGACAAATCCTCATTTTTACCTGTGTAACCCATGCACGCGCATGGGAACCCCGGGTGACCTACCCGCCCCGCCGCGTACTCCCCCGTGGTCTGCGCCTAGGCTCGAGCTATGCGATTCGGACTATTTGTACCCCAGGGCTGGCGTCACGATCTGGTCGGGATCGACCCGGCCGAGCAATGGGCCGCGATGAGCGGCCTCGCCGCGCACGCCGACGCCGGCGATTGGGAATCGATCTGGGTCTACGACCACTTCCACACCGTCCCGGTGCCGAGTGCGGAGGCCACCCACGAGGCCTGGACCCTGATGAGTGCGTTCGCCGCCACGACGAAGCGGGTGCGGCTCGGCCAGATGTGCACCTGCATGAGCTACCGCAATCCCGCCTACCTGGCCAAGGTTGCCGCGACCATCGACATCATCTCCGGCGGACGCGTCGAGATGGGCATCGGCGCCGGCTGGTACGAGCACGAGTGGCGCGCCTACGGTTACGGGTTCCCCCGCGCCGGCGAGCGCCTCGCCCGGCTCGAGGAGGGCGTCGAGATCATGAAGCAGGCCTGGACCACCGGCTCGGCCACCCTCGACGGCAAGCACTACCAGGTGGAGGGCGCGATCGTGCGGCCGCTCCCGTTGCAGGAGGGCGGCATCCCCGTCTGGATCGCCGGCGGCGGCGAGAAGGTCACGCTGCGCATCGCGGCGCAGTATGCCGACTATACGAACTTCGACGGCTCCCCCGAGGGGTTCAGCCACAAGAGCGCCCTGCTCGAGGAACACTGCCGAGTGCTGGGCACGGACTTCGGTGCGATCACCCGGTCCGCCAACTACAACACCGTTATCGCGGCGACCGAGGCCGAGGTGGCCGATCGTCTCGACGTGATCGAGGCGCGGGTCACGCCGCACCTCGGCGCCGAGGGCGCGGCGGGCTTCATGGCCGAGTACCGCAGCGGGCAGGCGCAGGGGGTCGGCACGCCCGAGCAGGTCGTCGAGCGGCTGAACGGCATGAAGGAGCGGGGCCTCGGCTACGCCATCCACTACTTCCCCGAGGCCGCCTACGACCGGTCGGGCATCGAGCTGTTCGAGCGCGAGGTCATGCCGGCGCTGCGCTAGCGGCCCGAGCACGAGGATGCCCGCCATGAACGAAACGAAATCTCCGTCCGGCGCGACCGGGCAACCGACGCCCACCCGGGCAACCTGGGTCGAGGCCGGCGAGCCCCGGTCCGCGCCCTGGCACTCGGAGAGCGGCTGGGCGCCGCCGAAACGCATCGTCATCGCCGACGACACCCTCACCGCGGATGCCGCCTACCGCCTCGCGAAGGCCGGCACCGGGATGCTCTGGCGCGGCGACTACCACAACGCCCGCCAACTGCTGCAGGCCCTCGCCCGTCGGGTCGACCGTGGCAGGCACGCTCCGGCGACCGACCTCGCCGCAGCCTTCCGCCGCCACCGCACCGAGGCCCTTCGCCGAGCGCGGCTGCTCGGACTGCTGCTCGTGCCCCTGGAGGCCGACTACACGGTCCCGCTCCGCCGGGCACCCGACCTGCGCCAGGCCTGCGCCGAGACCTACGGCCCGGCCGGCGAAGCATCGGTCACCTCCCTGCGGGAACTGATCGGCCTGGTCGGCGCGCACGAGTGGCGCATCAACGGCGTCGAGGTGCCCGCGCTGGGCGCGCGCATCCACCCGCACTACGGAGTCTTCTCGCCCGTGCGCGGCGAATACCTCGACCTGGCCGCGACGGCACCGCTACCCGCCGGCGCCGAGGGCCCGCAAGGCACCGCGTTCGACATCGGCACGGGCACCGGCGTGCTCTCAGCGATCCTGGCGCGCCGCGGCATCCGTCGCGTCGTCGGCACCGACCAGGAGCCGCGCGCCCTCGCCTGCGCGCGGGAGAACATCGGCCGGCTCGGCCTGACCGGCCAGGTCAAGATTGTCGAGGCCGACCTGTTCCCGCCCGGCCGCGCCGGCCTGGTCGTCTGCAATCCGCCGTGGATCCCCGCCGCGGCCGTGACCGCCACCGATTTCGCGGTCTACGACCCCGACAGCCGGATGCTGCGCGGCTTCCTCTCCGGGCTGGCCGCCCACCTCGAACCGGCCGGCGAGGGCTGGCTCATCCTCTCCGACATCGCCGAGCACCTCGGGCTGCGGTCCCGCAGCGAGTTGCTCGACCTGATCGAAGACGCCGGGCTCGAGGTCGTCGCCCGCCTGGACACCAAACCGGTTCACCGCCGCGCGACCGACACGGCCGACCCGCTCTACCTGGCCCGGTCGAAGGAGATGACCTCACTCTGGCGGCTGCGAGCGACGGGTGCCGCCGGCAGCTGAGTCGCGGTGGCCCGACCGGGCATCCGACCCACGGAAAGAGCCCGATCCGGATGCGTCGGCGGGGCGAACGCAGCAACCTCGGCCTGAACGCTCGAATTCGGCGGGGCCGGCCGGTCTTTCCGGCGATTCCTTGCGGGAAGTCGCAAGAAAACGCCGGGGTCGTCCCGATACGCTGGACCGTGGCGCTGAAGCCGGCGCCGTCACCCCGCCGCAACCGCGGCATCCACAGGACGGGAGGTTCCCATGTCGAATTATGTTGCCAACGCACTGGTCGGTGAGCCCGAGGTTCTCGAGGATGTCGCCGTCTCCGCCGCGTGGCTCCGGCTCAAGGCTGCCGCCACCGAGTTGCAGGCCCTGCAGATCAAGAACGGCTCGGTCCCCGAAACCGGCGCGCACGCGGCCGCCGCGACCCTCGTCGAGACCATCACCGAGGCCATCGACGAGCTCGCCCCGCGGTTCCCGCACGACGCCGACTATCTCGCGGCGCTCACCCGGGACTTCGCCCGCTGGGCTCGGGACGGCTTCGCCGAGCCCGACTTCTTCGATGCGCTGATGGCCTTCCAGCCGCAGCTGCACCGGGTCGACGGCCTGCGCCACCTCGTGGTGTTCCCGATGTACACCCAGAACGGCAGCACGAACCGTCTCGTCGAGGCCGTGCTGATCGAGGTCATCTGGCCGGAGTTCATCGACGAGCTCGAGCAGGAATACACGAACAAGCTGTTCGTTCCGATCCGGTTCCTCGACTTCACGCCCGGTTACGACACCAACTCCGCGGTGCTGTTCCCAGAGACCGTCGCGATGCGTGAGATCCCGACGTTCACCTGGGGGGCGATCTTCGCCGACCGCGAGGCCGCCCGTTTCCGCCGGGTCGTGCGCGCGGCGGCCGAGATCACCCGTCTCGACCTGCCCGAGGATGCGGCACTCCTGCTCGACGACCAGGGCCTCACCGAGGAAATGTTCGTCATGTGGGACCTCATCCACGACCGCACGCACATGCGCGGCGACCTTCCGTTCGACCCGTTCATGATCAAGCAGCGGATGCCGTTCTTCCTCTATTCCCTCGAGGAGCTCCGCTGCGACCTGACCGCGTTCCGCGAATCGGTCACCATCGAACGCGACGAGAAGGCCAGTCCCGAGGCGCGCAAGCACGCGAAGCTCGTGCAGTACGGCGTGATCTTTGATCGGATCTTCCGCTTCTCGATCACCGGCAGTCGCGTGCGCAACTACGACGGTCTCGGCGGCCAGCTGCTCTTCGCGTGGATGCACCAGCATCACGTGCTGCACTGGACCGACACGGCGCTCACCTTCGATTGGGACGCCGTTCCCGACGTGGTCATCGCCCTGGGTGCCCAGATCGACGATCTGTACTGGGCGTCGATCGACCGACCGAAGAAGGCGCACTGGCTGGCCGCCTACGACATGATCGCCAGGACGCTGACGCCCAACCCGGCGTCGGCGTGGGCTCGCGGTCTGCCGCTGGACGTGCTCGCCGGCCCGCCGAAGGGCTACACCGACCTGGTCATGGACGACGAATTCCCGCTGTCCATGTTCTTCGAGGCGCTGGACAAGAAGATGAAGTCCGTGATCGAGTCGACGGCCGGAATCACCGGGCGTGACTGACCCGATGCACGACACCGAGCGGCCGGCGTCCGACGCCGGCCGCACGGTCCGGGCCGCCGGCGACCCTGTCGACGGCGCTGAGGGGACTGACCCCAACGACGCTGGGGCCGACGCCGACGGCAGCACCGTCGCCGGACACGTCGTGCTCATCGCGGGCGCGACCAGCGCGGCCGGTCTCGCCGTGGCCTCGGCCCTCGCGAAGGCGGGCGCCGGCGTGGTCGCCGTCGGCTCGAACACCGAGCGGCTCCGGGAGCTGCGGCTCGCGGTGCCCACCGCAGTGACCTACCGGTGCGACCTGGCCGACTTCGCGGCCGTCACGACCCTCGCCGCGGTGGTGCACGCCGAGCACGGTCCGATCGACGGCCTCATCCACCTGGTCGGCGGATGGCGCGGCGGCGGCGGCCTGGCCGGTCAGAGCGACGCGGATTGGGACATCCTCCACCGCAGCATCGTGACGACCCTGCGAAACACCACCCGCGCCTTCAACGACGACCTGCTCGTGTCCCCGGCCGGTCGCCTCGCGATCGTGTCGTCGGTCTCGGTCGACAAGCCGGCTCCCGGCGGGGCGAACTACGCCGCGGCCAAGGCCGCCGCCGAAACCTGGACCCGTGCCGTCGGCCAGGGCTTCGCCAAGGCGGGCGGAACCGCCGCGGCCGTGATCTTCGTCGTGCGGGCACTGGAGGGGCTCGAAACCGAGTTGGCCACCGGCGTGACCGGCCTGTGGGAGCAGCCCGCAGCATCCATCAACAACACCCGGGTCCGCCTCGCATCCAGCTGAGAAGTCGCACGCCTCGCCTGACTCCACGGGTGCGGCCGCGCGCCGGTCCGACCACCCGCAGAACCCGAAGGGCACGGATGCGAGAAGATAGAGGGGTGACTCAACTCCATGACCTCTCCTCGCGCGGTTTCGCGTCCGACAACTATTCCGGCGTGCACCCCGAGATCCTCGCGGCGATCGGCGCGGCGAACGGTGCCCACCAGATCGCCTACGGCGAAGACGTCTACACGGCCAGGCTGCAGCAGGTCTTCACCGAGCACTTCGGCGAGGGCGTCGAAGCCTTCCCCGTCTTCAACGGCACCGGCGCGAACGTGATCGGGCTGCAGTCGATGCTGCCGCGCTGGGGCGCCGTGGTCTGCGCGTCGACCGCACACATCAACTCCGACGAGGCTGGGGCGCCCGAGAAGGTCGCCGGCATCAAGCTGCTCACCGTGGACACCCCCGACGGCAAGCTCACCCCGGAACTGATCGACCGGCAGGCGTGGGGCTGGGGAGACGAGCACCGTGCCCAGCCGCTCGTCGTGTCGATTACCCAGACCACCGAGCTCGGCACCGCCTACACGGCCCAGGAGGTGCGGGCCATCGCCGACCACGCGCACGCGCACGGCATGACGCTGCACATGGACGGCGCCAGGCTCTCCAACGCCGCGGCCTCGCTCGGCCTGCCGTTTCGCGCCTTCACGCGCGACGCCGGCGTGGACGTGCTCAGTTTCGGCGGCACCAAGAACGGCATGATGTACGGCGAGTGCATCGTGGTGCTCAACCCGGAGGCATCCGCCGGCCTCATCTACCTGCGCAAGCTGAACATGCAGCTGGCCTCGAAAATGCGCTTCATCTCGGCCCAGCTGATCGCGCTCCTCTCGAACGACCTCTGGCTGCGAAACGCCGGCCACGCCAACGCGATGGCCGCGCGCCTGCGTGCCGCCCTCGAGAGCGGCGTTGCCGACGGCTCGATCCAGGGGGTCGGCTTCAGCCAGGCCACCCAGTCGAACGCCGTGTTCGCGGTCATTCCCGACGGGGTCGCCGACCGCCTGCGCGAGTCGTTCCGTTTCTATGACTGGGATGCGGCCCGGAACGAGGTTCGCTGGATGTGCGGCTTCGACACGACCGAAGAGGACATCGACGCGTTCGTCGTCGCCCTCAAGGAGGAGCTGAGCGTCTGATGAACGCCTTCGCGAACAAGCCCTGGCTCGGTTCCTACGCCCCCGGCGTGCCGTCGACCATTACCGAGCCGACCGAGACCCTCGTCGACATGATCGAGAAGTCTGTGCGGCGGTTCGCGGACGAGGTGGCGCTGGACTTCTTCGGCGCCACGACCAGCTACGCCCAACTCGGCGATCAGATCTCCCGTGTGGCCAACGGGCTGCTCCGGCTCGGCGTGAAGCCGGGCGACCGGGTGGCGCTCGTGCTGCCGAACTGCCCCCAGCACGTGGTGGCCTTCTACGCCGTTCTCCGGCTCGGCGCGATCGTGGTCGAGCACAACCCGCTCTACACCGAACGGGAGCTTCGGCACCAGTTCGAGGACCACGGTGCGACCGTCGCCGTGGTCTGGGACAAGGTCTACCGGACCGTGAGCGATTTCCCCGCGGACATGGGGCTGCGCACCGTGATCGCCGTCGACCTGACGGATGCCATGCCCCTCGGCAAGCGCCTGGCGCTGCGGTTGCCCGTCGGCAAGGCCCGGGCCGCCCGGAGTGCCCTCACCGTCGACTCCCTGCCGAAGGGCGCGATGGAATGGTCGTCCCTGGTCGGGTCGCGCAAGCTCCGCCACAACCACCCGCGGCCGCAGATCGGCGATACGGCCGCCCTCCAGTACACCAGCGGCACCACCGGCAGCCCCAAGGGCGCCATCCTCAGCCACTTCAACCTGCGCGCGAACGCCCTCCAGGGCGAGGCGTGGGTTCCCGGCCTGCGGGCAGGCGAGGAGGTCTTCTACGCGGTGCTGCCGATGTTCCACGCCTACGGTCTCACCCTGTGCCTGACCTTTGCGATGGCCACCGGGGCGCGGCTGGTGCTCTTCCCCAAGTTCGACGAGGGGCTGCTGCTGGACGCGGCCCGGCGCACTCCGCCGACCTTCATGCCCGCGGTTCCGCCGATCTACGATCGGCTGGTCAACGCGGCCGCGGAACGCCAGGTGAGCCTGCGCAGCATCCGCTTCGCCATTTCGGGCGCGATGAGCCTGCCGGTCTCGATCGTCGAACGCTGGGAGGCCGCGACCGGCGGTCTGCTGGTCGAGGGTTACGGCATGACGGAGGCCTCCCCGATCGCTGTCGGCAACCCGATGGGTCCGAGCCGGCGGCCCGGCACCGTCGGCGTGCCGTTCCCGAGCACCGAGATTCGCGTGATCGACCCGGCCGACCCGTCGATCGACCGAGGCGTCGAGGAGGAAGGCGAGCTGCTCATCCGCGGCCCGCAGGTGTTCTCCGGGTACTGGGACCAGCCGAGCGAGAGCGCGAAGGTGCTCATCGAGGGCGGCTGGCTGCGCACGGGCGACATCGTGCGTGTCTCCGCCGACGGTTTCATCACGGTTGTCGACCGGATCAAGGAACTGATCATCACCGGCGGCTTCAACGTCTCGCCGTCTGAGGTGGAGGCTGCGCTGCTCTCGCATCCGGACATCGCCGACGCGGCCGTCGTGGGCCTGCCGAGCACGAAGGGCGGCGAAGACGTTGTCGCCGCGGTCGTGCTCGCCGCCGGGACCACGCTCGACGTCGAGGCCGTGCGCTCCTATTGCCGCACCCGGCTCTCCGCGTACAAGGTCCCCCGCCAGATCATCGCGGTCGACGAACTGCCGCGTTCGCTGGTCGGCAAGGTGCTCCGCCGCGAGGTGCGCGCCGCCCTGTCGGCGCCCTAACCCGAGCGCCCCGTCCCGCTCTTTCCGCGAGAGTGCAGTTTTCGCCCCTTCACGCATCGCGAGGGGGCCAAAACTGCACTTTCGCGGAAACTAAATGCATTCGCATGGAATATTGCGGTGACGGATGCGTTGGATCAACCGGGTCGACGAGGCCCCGACCCCCCCCCCTCCAATCGAAAGCGGGCACCATGACCCTGATCACTGACACCATTAGCCGCGCGGCCGACACCACCTCGCCCATCCTTCCCGTCCTCTCGGACCGGTGGAGCCCCCGCGGCTTTGACCCGACCGCCGTCATCGACGAAGCCACCCTCACGACCGTGCTCGAGGCGGCCCGCTGGGCGCCGTCCGCCAGCAACCTGCAGCCGGCGCGCTTCATCCTCGCCCGCCGCGGCTCCGAGAGCTTCGCAAAGATCCACGCCACCCTGATGGGCTTCAACAGGGCGTGGGCGGATGCCGCATCCGTCTTGATCGTCAACGTCGCCACCCTGCCCATCGACGCCGATCGCGAGAACCCCTGGGCGCGCTATGACCTGGGCCAGGCGGTCGCCCACCTGACGATTCAGGCGCAGCACGAGGGTCTGCACACCCACCAGCTCGGCGGTTTCGATGCCGCGGCCCTCGCTGAGGCCTTCGGCCTGACCGGCGATCAGGCGGTCGTCTCCGTCACTGTGCTCGGCGTGCTCGGCGATGTCGCAGCGCTCTCACCGGAACTCTTCGAACGCGAGTCGGCGCCGCGCACCCGCAAGCCCCTCACCGAGCTCCTCCTCGTCAACGACTAACCTCCCGACGGCCCTCCCGCGGGAGTTCTTCGCCGCGAGAGTGCAAAATCGGCCCCTTCACGCGCAGTGAAGGGGCCGATGTTGCACTCTCGCGGCCGAGGGGCGGGGACGAGGGGCGGGCGAACTAGGGGCGGAGAAGCACCTTGATCGCGCGGCGCTCGTCCATGGCTGCGTAGGCCTCAGCGACATCCGTCAGCGGCAGTTCCAGGTCGAAGACCCGGCCCGGGTTGATCGCGCCGGACAGCACCTCGGGCAGCAGCTCTTCGACGTAGCCGCGGACGGAGGCGACGCCGCCGTTGAGGCCCACGTTGCGGCCGAACAGCGGACGCACCTCGATCGGGCCACCCGTGGGCACGCCGACGTAGCCGACCATCCCGCCGGGTCGGGCCGAGGCGATGGCCTGCTCCATCGATTCCTTCGTACCGACGCACTCGAGCACGCAGTCCGCGCCGATGCCGTCGAAGATCTCATGGACACGGGCGACACCCGCATCTCCGCGCTCTTCGACGATGTCGGTCGCCCCGAATTCACGAGCCACGGCCTGCCGTTCCGGGTTGCGCGACATCGCCACGATCCGGGACGCGCCGAGGCGCTTGGCGGCGATGATGGCACACAGGCCGACCGCTCCGTCACCGACGACCACGACGGTGCTGCCCTGGGTGACGCCGGCGGAGAGTGCCGCGTGGTGGCCGGTGCCCATGACGTCAGCGAGAGTCAGCAGGCCGGGAACCTGGGAGTCTTCCGGCATGCCGGGAGTCGCGACGAGCGAGCCATCGGCGTGCGGCACGCGCACGCGTTCGCCCTGGGCGCCATCGGCGAAGCCGCCGAGCTTGTCGTCCGAGCCCCACCAGCCGCCGTTGAGGCAGGAGGTGCTCACGCCGTTGCGGCAGTTGATGCAGGTGTTGTCGCAGTCGTAAAAGGGGGCAATGACGAAGTCGCCGACCTTGATCTTCGTGACGTCGGTACCGATCTCCTCGACGACGCCGACGAATTCGTGGCCGATCCGGTGGGGTTCCTCCGTCGGCTGCACGCCGCGGTACGGCCACAGGTCAGAGCCGCAGACGCACGCCGCGACGACACGCACGATGGCGTCACCGCCGGTCGACAGAATCGGGTCAGGAACTTCTTCGAGTCGGATGTCCCGCTCGCCATAAATCACAGTTGCACGCATCCCCCGAGCATATGCGTCGCTTCCTGAGCGTCACCCGCCCATCCCCCACGTTTCGCTCGCCGCGAAAGTGCAGTTTTCGCCCCCTCCGCCGGGCCATGGGGGCGAAAAGTGCACTTT
>NZ_JASISS010000002.1 GCF_030063195.1 Cryobacterium sp. PH31-AA6 | reverse complement strand
TGTCTCTTCAGTGCCTGGCCGAGGGGGCTCGTAGACGGTGGTCTTGGGGTCTCGACAGGCTCGACCACCGGGGGCTCGACCACCGCGGGCTCGACCACTGCGGGGGTGCCAGGTTGGTGTTCGGCGGTGTTGGGTCTGGCAGTGACCAGGATCTGGGTGACCGGTGACCGGTGCCTGGCACGGCTGCTAGGCTGAACGCAACGAAATTGACATCCTTTAACAGCCGTCCGGTGAGGCGGGGAAGGAGGTCCGGTTTATGGCACGCACCGTGCTGAACCAGGCTGACATTGCCCGAGCGTTGACTCGGATCTCGCACGAGATTCTTGAGTCCAATCGAGGCCCAGACAAGCTGGTCATCCTCGGCATCCCGACCAGGGGCGTTGTGCTGGCCCAACGGATTGCCGAGACCATCCAGCGGATCGAACCGACCGCGGCGGATGTCCGGGTCGGGTCCCTCGACGTGACCATGTACCGCGACGACCTGGCCCACACCCGCACCCGCACACCGTCCCGCACGCTCGTGCCCGGCAGCATCGACGGTGCAACGGTCGTGCTCGTCGATGACGTGCTCTACTCCGGTCGCACCATCCGCGCCGCCCTCGACGCGCTCGGCGACCACGGCCGACCCACCATCGTGCGTCTGGCCGTTCTCGTCGACCGCGGACACCGCGAACTGCCGATCCGAGCGGACTTCGTGGGCAAGAACCTGCCCAGCTCGACGGAGGAACGCATCAACCTGCACCTGCTCGAGGTCGACGGCGACGAGTTCGTCAGCATCGACGGGGGAGCCGACAACGGATCCGACGGGGAGGACGCCCGATGAAACACCTGCTCTCGACCAAGGAACTGAGCCGCGCCGAGGCCATCGTGCTGCTCGACATCGCCGAGGACATGGCCGACGTCGCCAACCGGGAGGTCAAGAAGCTGCCGACGCTGCGCGGTAAGACCGTCGTCAACCTCTTCTTCGAGGACTCCACCCGCACCCGCATCTCCTTCGAGGCCGCCGCCAAGCGACTCAGCGCCGACGTGATCAACTTCAGCGCCAAGGGATCGAGCGTGTCGAAGGGCGAGAGCCTGAAGGACACCGCGCAGACGCTCGCCGCGATGGGGGCCGATGGGGTCGTCATCCGGCACCCGGCATCCGGGGCCCCCGCGGTGCTGGCCGCGAGCGGATGGATCGACGCCGGCATCATCAACGCCGGCGACGGCACCCACGAACATCCCACCCAGGCGCTGCTCGATGCCTTCACGATCCGCCGCCGGTTGCACGGTTCCGGCTCGCGCGGCAAGGGCCTTGACGGGGTCACGGTGACCATCGTCGGCGATGTGCTGCACTCCCGCGTCGCCCGCTCGAACCTGTGGCTGCTCACCACGCTCGGCGCCGAGGTGACCTTCGTCGCCCCGCCGACGCTGCTCCCGATGGACATGTCCGGCTGGCCCGCCGCCGTGGGGTTCGACCTTGACGCCGCGATCATAGCGAAGCCCGACGTCATCATGATGCTCCGGATCCAGGCCGAGCGGATGAATGCGGCTTTCTTCCCGAATAGCCGCGAGTACTCGCGCCGCTGGGGCCTCGACGACGAACGTTTCGCCCGGCTGGCTCCGGCTAGCATTGTCATGCACCCGGGCCCGATGAACCGTGGCCTGGAGATTTCATCGGCGGCTGCCGATTCCGCGGCCTCGACGGTGCTCGAACAGGTTGCGAACGGGGTTTCCGTGCGAATGGCGGCACTTTATCTGCTCATGTCCGGTGACCGGGAGGATTCCTAAATGCCCACTGAACACACTCCGGGTGCGCCCTGGCTGATCAAGGCCGCCACGCTTCCGGACGGGAGCCGTACCGACCTCGTGCTGGCCGACGGACGAATCGTCGAGGTCGGCTCGGGCCTGTCTCGGACCGGCGCCACCACGATCGACGCCGACGGGCTCATCGCCCTGCCCGGCCTCGTCGACCTGCACACCCATCTGCGCGAGCCCGGCTACGAGCAGAGTGAGACCATCCTCACCGGAAGCCAGGCCGCAGCGGTCGGCGGGTTCACCAGCGTCTTTGCGATGGCCAACACCTCACCGGTGCAGGACACCGCCGGGGTCGTCGAACAGGTCCTCGCGCTCGGCGAGCAGGCGGGCTACGTCACCGTTCAGCCGATCGGGGCCGTGACGGTCGGCCTGGCAGGGGAGAGACTGGCCGAGCTGGGTGCCATGGCCACGAGCCGGGCCCGCGTCAGGGTGTTCTCCGACGACGGGTTCTGTGTCTCCGACCCGCTCCTGATGCGCCGGGCCCTCGAATACGTCAAGGCGTTCGATGGCGTGATCGCGCAGCACGCGCAGGAACCGCGGCTGACCGAGAAGGCACAGATGAATGAGGGGGCGCTGTCCAGCGAACTCGGCCTGGCCGGCTGGCCGGCCGTTGCCGAGGAATCGATCATCGCCCGCGACGTGTTGCTCGCCGAGCACGTCGGTTCCCGGTTGCACGTGTGCCACGTCTCCACGGCGGGGTCGGTGGATGTCATCCGCTGGGCCAAGGCACGCGGCATCAACGTGACAGCCGAGGCCACCCCACACCACCTCCTCCTGACCGAAGACCTTGTGCGGGGCTACGACGCCCGGTTCAAGGTCAACCCGCCGCTCCGACGCCGCGAGGACGTCGAGGCCCTCCGCGCCGGGCTCGCGGACGGCACCATCGACATCGTCGCCACCGACCACGCCCCGCACCCCGTCGAGGCCAAGGACTGCGAGTGGGATGCCGCGGCCAACGGCATGGTCGGACTCGAGTCCGCCCTGTCCGTGGTGCACGCCGCCGTGGTTGCCGGCGGCTTCCTCGACTGGTCGGGCGTGGCCAGGGTGCTCTCCAGCACGCCGGCCAGGATCGGCCGCGTGACCGGCCAGGGCCAGGGTCTGGTCGTCGGCGGCCCCGCGGAGCTCACCCTCTACGACCCTGCCGCGAGCCGGGTCTTCGGCCGGGCGAATCTGGCCGGCAAGGGCACGAACTCGCCGTATCTCAGCATGACGCTCCCCGGCCAGGTACTCGCGACGTTCCACCACGGCTACGCGACGGTGCTGGACGGCGCGTTGCGCCCGGCCGGCGAGATCACCGCGGAACGGGCGGGCCTCCATGGATAGGACCATCCCCGCCGTCATCACGGGCATCGTGCTGATCGGGGTGCTCGCCCTGATGTTGCGCGGCTGGCGTGCGCGCGGCCGCCGGGACGCGGCCCTGCCGGCCGGTTATCCGTTGCCCGGCGTCACCACTGCGGAGCTGGCCGCGACGCCGGCATTCTACGTGGCCACCACCCGGAGGGGGACTCCCCTCGAGCGCCTGAACATCCGCGGCCTCGGCTTCCGGGCGAGGGCGATGCTCACCGTCACCGAGGCCGGCGTCTTCCTCGCCCTCGCCGGCGAAGAGGTCGTGTTCATCCCGGCCGACGCCATCGAACTGCTCGAGGCGGCCACCTGGACCATCGACCGGGTGGTCGAATCCGACGGACTGCTCATGCTCGGCTGGCGTCTGAACGCCCCAGCGGCCGAAACCGGTCAACTCGTCGACAGCTACTTCCGCATCATCGACCCCACCGAACGCGTCGCCGTGTACGACGCGATCCGAACCATTGCGGCCGACGCCCTGCGCCCGGCCGCGCACGACGAAAGTGAGTCATAGCGTGAATAACGCAGCGACCCAGGACCACCCGGAATTCAGCGAAACGGCCTCCGCCGTGCTCGTACTCGAGGACGGCCGCCGCTTCGTGGGCCGCGCCTACGGCAGCCGCGGACGGACGCTCGGTGAGATCGTCTTCGCGACCGGGATGACCGGCTACCAGGAGACCCTCACCGACCCGTCCTACGCCGGGCAGATCGTCTTGATGACGGCGCCGCACATCGGCAACACGGGAGCCAACGACGAGGACATGGAATCCCGGCGAATCTGGGTTTCCGGTTTCGTCGTGCGGGAACCCGCCCGGATCGCGTCCAACTTCCGGTCGACCCGGCGGCTTGACGACGACCTTGAGGCCGGCGGCGTCGTCGGAATCAGCGGAATCGACACCCGGGCGATCACCCGGCACATCCGTTCCGCCGGCGCGATGCGCTCCGGCATCTTCTCCGGGGCAGACTTCGGCCTCTCCGATGGTGAACAGCTCGACCTGGTGCGCACCAGCCAGGCAATGCGCGGCCGCAACCTCTCCGACGAGGTGTCCACGGTGGAGCCGTTCTCGGTGCCCGCGCAGGGAGAACGGATCGGATCGGTTGCCGTCCTCGACCTCGGCGTGAAGACCTCCACCCTGAACCACCTTGCCGCGCGGGGCTTCGAGGTCCTCGTGTTGCCGCAGTCGGTCACCGCCGAGCATGTGCTCTCGCTGAACCCGACCGCCGTGTTCTTCTCCAACGGCCCCGGCGATCCTGCAGCCTCCGACGCCCACGTCACCCTGCTCCAGGAGGTGCTCCGTGCCGGCGTGCCGTACTTCGGCATCTGCTTCGGCAACCAGCTCCTCGGCCGGGCGCTCGGCTTCCGCACCTACAAACTGCCGTTCGGGCACCGCGGCATCAACCAGCCTGTGCTCGACAAGACCACCGGCCGGGTCGAGATCACCTCGCAGAACCACGGCTTCGCCGTGGACATGCCGATCGAGGGCGTGAGTGATTCCCGCACCGGCTTCGGCCGCGTCGAGGTGAGCCACTACAGCCTCAACGACCAGGTCGTCGAGGGCATCCGCTGCCTCGACATCCCGGCATTCTCGGTCCAGTATCATCCGGAGTCGGCGGCCGGCCCGCACGACGCCGAGTATCTTTTCGACAGGTTCAGGGACGTGGTTGTCGCGCATATCGCGGCCGCCGGAGCAGGAGACGCCAAGTAATGCCCAAGCGCGACGACATCAACAGCGTCCTTGTCATCGGAAGCGGACCGATCGTGATCGGCCAGGCTTGCGAGTTCGACTACTCCGGCACCCAGGCCTGCCGGGTGTTGCGGGCGGAAGGGGTCAGGGTGATCCTGGTCAACTCCAACCCGGCCACCATCATGACCGACCCCGACTTCGCCGACGCAACCTACATCGAGCCGATCACCCCCGAGATCCTCGAGACGATCATCGCCAAGGAACGACCGGATGCGATCCTGCCGACCCTGGGCGGCCAGACCGCGCTCAACGCGGCGATTCAGCTGCACGAGCGGGGCATCCTCGAAAAATACGACGTCGAACTGATCGGCGCCTCGTTCGAGGCCATCCAGAAGGGCGAAGATCGCCAGATCTTCAAGCAGCTCGTGCTCGACGTCGGCGCCGGCGTCGCCCGCTCCCACATCGCGCACACCGTCGATGAGGCCATCACCTTCGCCGAAGACCTCGGCTACCCCCTCGTCGTGCGCCCGTCCTTCACCATGGGCGGCCTCGGCTCCGGCTTCGCCTACACCGAGGAGGACCTGCGCCGGATCGTCGGCGACGGTCTCCACCAGAGCCCGACGACCGAGGTGCTCCTCGAGGAGTCGATCCTCGGTTGGAAGGAATACGAGCTCGAGATGATGAGGGACACGGCCGACAACACCGTCGTGGTCTGCTCGATCGAAAACGTCGACCCGGTCGGTGTGCACACCGGCGACTCCATCACCGTCGCCCCGGCGCTGACCCTGACCGACCGTGAGTACCAGAGACTGCGCGACATCGGGATCGACATCATCCGCGCGGTCGGCGTTGACACCGGCGGCTGCAACATCCAGTTCGCGATCGACCCCGCCGACGGCCGGATCATCGTGATCGAGATGAACCCGCGGGTGTCCCGGTCCTCAGCCCTGGCCAGCAAGGCGACCGGCTTCCCGATCGCGAAGATCGCCGCCAAGCTGGCACTCGGCTACCGCCTCGACGAGATCCCCAACGACATCACCGGGGTCACCCCGGCCAGCTTCGAGCCCACCCTCGACTACGTCGTGGTCAAGGTGCCCCGGTTCGCGTTCGAAAAGTTCCCGGCCGCCGACCCCCGCCTCACCACCACCATGAAGTCGGTCGGCGAAGCCATGGCGATCGGCCGCAACTACGCCTCTGCGTTGCAGAAGGCGCTCCGCTCACTGGAGAAGCGCGGCTCCTCGTTCCACTGGGGACCCGAAGACCGCACGGTCGACGAACTGCTCTCTGTCGCCGAGATCCCCACCGACGGCCGCATCGTCACCGTGCAGCAGGCCCTCCGCAAGGGCGCGTCGCTCGAGCAGGTCTTCCAGGCCACGAAGATCGACCCGTGGTTCATCGACCAGATCGTGCTGATCAACGAGATCGCCGCCGAGGTCGCCGGAGCGGAACGGCTCGACACCGACATTCTCCGCACCGCGAAGGACCACGGCTTCTCCGACGCCCAGATCGGCGAACTCCGAGGCTTCGGGGAAGCGGACGTGCGCAAGGTGCGGCACATCCTCGGCGTGCGCCCGGTCTTCAAGACCGTGGACACCTGCGCCGGGGAATTCCCGGCGCTCACCCCGTACCACTACTCGAGCTATGACGAGGAGACCGAGGTCGTGCCCAGCGACCGCCGGAAGGTCGTGATTCTCGGCTCCGGACCGAACCGGATCGGCCAGGGCGTCGAATTCGACTACTCCTGCGTGCACGCCGCCTTCGCGCTCTCGGAGGCCGGCTACGAGACCATCATGATCAACTGCAACCCCGAGACGGTGTCGACGGACTACGACACCTCCGACCGGCTCTACTTCGAGCCCCTCACCCTCGAGGACGTGCTCGAGGTGATCCACGCCGAAAGCCAGAGCGGTGAGCTCGTCGGCGTGGTCGTGCAGCTCGGCGGCCAGACCGCCCTCGGCCTGGCCAAGGGCCTCGAAGCCGCCGGGATCCCCATTCTCGGCACCTCGCCGACCGCGATCGACCTCGCCGAGGAACGCGGCCTGTTCTCCGGCATCCTCGACCAGGCCGGCCTGCTCGCGCCGCGCAACGGCGTGGCGACCGACTTCGCCGGTGCCGTCGTCGTCGCGGAAGAGATCGGCTACCCGGTGCTCGTCCGGCCGAGCTATGTGCTCGGCGGTCGCGGCATGGAAATCATCTACGACAGCGCGTCGCTGGCCGACTATTTCAGCCGGATGGCCGGACAGGGCATCATCGGCCCGTCGCATCCGCTGCTCGTGGACCGGTTCCTCGATGATGCGATCGAGATCGACGTCGACGCCATCTTCGACGGCACCGAGCTCTACATCGGCGGAGTGATGGAGCACATCGAAGAGGCCGGCATCCACTCCGGCGACTCCAGCTGCACCCTCCCGCCGGTGACCCTCGGCCGCGCCGAAATCGACCGGGTCCGCGAAGCCACGCTCGGCATCGCCCGCGGGATCGGCGTGCGTGGGCTGCTCAACGTGCAGTTCGCGATCGGCGCCGGCGTGCTCTACGTGCTCGAGGCCAACCCGCGCGCCTCGCGCACGGTGCCGTTCGTCGCCAAGGCGCTCGGAATCACGCTCGCCAAGGCAGCCTCACTGATCATGGTCGGCAAGACCATCGCCGAGCTCAAGGCGGAGGGCAAGCTGCCCCTGATCGACGGTTCCCGGGTTCCGTTGGAATCGCCGGTCGCCGTCAAAGAGGCCGTCCTCCCGTTCAACCGGTTCCGTACCCCGGAGGGCCTGGTCGTCGACTCGGTGCTCGGCCCGGAGATGCGCTCCACCGGCGAGGTCATGGGCATCGACAGGGACTTCCCCCGGGCGTTCGCGAAGAGCCAGCTCGCCGCCTACGGCGGCATCCCGCTCAGCGGAACCGTGTTCGTCTCCGTCTCCGACCGAGACAAGCGGGCCATCATCCTGCCGATGTTGCGGATGCAGCAGCTTGGCTACGAGATCGCCGCAACGGCGGGCACGGCCGAGGTTCTCATGCGCAACGGGATCCGGGCGCGAATCGTGACCAAGTTCAGCGAGAAGAGCGGCTCCGATGACGTCTCGATCGTCGAACTGATCCGCCGCGAAGAGGTCCAGATCGTGATCAACACGCCCGGCGGCCGAACCGCACGCGCCGACGGTTACGAGATCCGCGCGGCCGCCGTCGCCGGGGACCTCCCGCTCTTCACGACGATCGCAGAGTTGAGCGCCGCCGTGGCGTCCATCGACGCCATCCGCGGTGGCTTTGAGGTGACCTCGCTGCAGGAGTACGCCACGACCCGGACGAACGCCCTGTGACCCCGGGCTCGGCCGTCCCGGCGTTGCGGTCGTTCGGTGACCGTCTTCACGCCGTCTTCACGGAGCGCGGCCAGCTGTGCGTCGGGATCGACCCGCACGCCTGGCTGCTGACCGACTGGGACCTGCCCGACTCCGCGGCCGGCGCCGAGTCGTTCGGCCGCACGGTGGTGGAGGCGTGCGCCGGGCAGGTGGGCATCGTCAAACCACAGATCGCCTTCTACGAACGATACGGCTCGGCCGGTTACGCGGCTCTCGAACGCGTGCTCGCCGATGCCAGGGCCGCCGGCCTGCTGGTCATCGCGGACGTCAAACGCGGCGACCTGGGCACCAGCGCCGAGGCATACGGGCAGGCGTGGCTCAGCGCCGGCTCGCCGCTTGAGGTGGACGCGATCACCGTCAACGCCTACATGGGGGTCGGGTCGCTCGCCGCCGTGATCGACCAGGCCGGGCACGAGGGCAAGGGGCTCTTCCTGCTCGCGGCGACCTCGAACCCCGAGGCGGCGGCGATCCAGCAGGCGGTCGTAGCCGGCGGGAGCCAGGCGGGCCTCACCGTGGCCGGAGCGATTTTCGCGGACGTCGCCGCGCGGAATGCGCAAGACGCGACGCACGCACTCGGGTCGCTCGGGGTCGTGCTGGGCGCTACGCTCGACCTGGCCGCCTTCGGGGTAGACCTTGCCCTCGCACCGGCCCAGGCACTCACTCCGATCCTCGCGCCGGGCTTCGGACACCAGGGCGCGCAGGTATCCGATATGAGGAACTTGTACGGGGGGTACGCTCAAAGCGTTATCGTGAGTGAATCGCGAAGCGTTCTTTCGGCCGGTCCCCGCCGAATTGCCGAGAAGATAGCGCGCCGAGTACGTGAAACTGGAGCGGCCCGTGGCTGAGAATCGCCCTACCCCACCCGACGTCGACCGGGTCGCGGCTTCGCGAGCCGCCGTGGCCGCACGGCGAGCCCGCGCAGCCGTGAAAGACCAAATCGCGCGCGGAACGCGTTCCGCCCTCGAGGTGCTCTCCACCGCGATGAGTTCGCCGGACGGCGTCGAGGGGCGCCTGCGCGTAACCGAGTTCCTGGTCAGCATCCCGGCCATCGGCGTCACCAAGATGCGGCGCATCATGAGCCAGCTGGAGATTTCGCCATCGAAGCGCCTCGGCGGTCTCGGCAAGCACCAACGAGACCGGCTGCGGGACTTTCTCTCCAGCCGCTCACGCGCACGGCGGGGAGCCGCCGCAGCGCGTCTCGTCGTGCTGGCCGGCCCGACCGCCGTCGGCAAGGGAACCGTCGCCGCGCACATCCGCGAACACTATCCCCAGGTGCTGCTGTCCGTCTCGGCCACCACCAGGGCGTCGCGTCCCGGTGAGAGGGAGGGTGTGAGCTACTTCTTCGTCGACGACGCCGAATTCGATCGGATGGTCGCGGCAGGGGAGCTCCTCGAATGGGCGGTCGTGCACAATGCCCACCGCTACGGAACCCCGAGGGGTCCCGTCGACGCGGCGCTCGCCCGCGGCGACAGCGTCCTGCTCGAGATCGACATCCAGGGCGCCCGCGCCGTTCGACGCTCCATGCCGGAGGCCAGGCTGGTCTTTCTCCTGCCGCCCAGCTGGGACGAATTGGTGCGCCGTCTGATCGGCCGGGGCACCGAGAGCCCGGCGGAACAGACACGTCGGCTGGAGACCGCCAAGCTCGAATTGGCGGCCCAGAATGAGTTCGATTACCGTGTCGTCAACCACGACGTGGCCGAGGCCGCCCGGGAGGTCGTAGACTTGATGAATCTGCGTCAGGCACCCCAGCTGCCTTAGCGCCCGATTTTTCGTGTTTGAGACGCACCGTGACTCGTGCGTTCAACCGATCTGCGTCACCCGCACCGTCATTACCCGCTGCGATACCACCCTGCAGCACCAACCGCTCTGAAGGAGTGACACCAATGGCAACCAAGCCCACTGGCATCATTGACCCGCCCATCGACGACCTGCTGACCAAGGTCGATTCCAAGTACGCCCTCGTCGTCTTCGCCTCGAAGCGCGCTCGTCAGATCAACGACTACTACGCCGACCTGCACGAAGGCAGCCTGTTCGACAACGTCGGCCCGCTGGTCGACTCCACCGTCGATGACAAGCCGCTGTCCGTCGCACTGCGCGAGATCAACGAAGACAAGCTCGTCTCCCGCCCCATCGTCGAGTAGCCGCCGGCACACTCGAGCGCGCAGGATGTCGTCAGGTCGCACGATCGTCGTCGGGATAACCGGCGGGATCGCAGCATATAAGGCCGTCAACATCGTGCGCGCTTTTGTGTTGCGCGGGGACTCCGTGCACGTCGTCGCCACGACGGCCGCCCTGCGTTTCGTTGGTAAACCCACGCTCGAGGCCATCTCCCGCAACCCGGTGCACACCGACCTCTATGAGGGCGTCGCCGAGGTCAGACACGTCGCAATCGGCCAGTCGGCCGACCTGATCGTCGTGGCGCCGGCCACCGCGCACACCATCGCCAAACTCGCCTGCGGACTGGCAGACGACCTGCTCGGCAACACCATCCTGGCCAGCACAGCGCCGCTGGTGATCGCCCCCGCGATGCACACCGAGATGTGGAACAACGCCGCCACCCGGGCAAACGTGCAGACACTGCGCGAGCGCGGCGTCGTCGTGGTCGGACCAGGCACGGGACGGCTCACCGGCGCCGATTCCGGCGCTGGCCGGATGGAGGAGCCCGACACGATCGTCGCCGCTGCCCTCGCCGCGCTGGCCGCCTCAGACCTGGCCGCCTCAGACCTGGCCGCCTCAGACCTGGCCGCCTCAGACCTGGCCGCCTCAGACACGGCCGCTGCTGGCGTGGCCGGGAATCTCGGAGACCTGCGCGGGAAGCGGATCGTCATCTCGGCCGGGGGAACCAGGGAACCCCTCGACCCGGTGCGTTTCCTCGGCAACCGGTCCAGCGGCAAACAGGGCGTTGCGCTGGCCGAGGCCGCCGTCGCCCGAGGGGCCTCCGTCGTCCTCGTCGCCGCCAATCTCGAGGTGCCTGCACCGGAACAGGTCGACCTGCGCCCCGTGGGAACCGCCGCCGAACTCGACCGGGCGATGAGCATTGCCGCGGTCGACGCCGACGTGGTGATCATGGCGGCCGCCGTGGCCGACTACCGGCCCGCGGAGGTGCGCCCGGAGAAGATCAAGAAGGACGACACGGGCGACACCCTCATGCTCACCCTCGTGCGCAACCCAGACATCCTTGCCGGGCTCGCGGCCGCGAAGAAACCGGGGCAGGTCGTCATCGGCTTCGCCGCGGAAACCGAATCCGATCCCGACAGGCTGCTCACCCTCGGCCGGGAGAAGGTCGCCCGCAAGGGCTGTGACTACCTCGTCCTCAACAGGGTGGGTTGGACCGAGGGTTTCGCCTCCGAACGTAACGAGGTCAGGGTGCTCGACGGTCGCGGAGATATAGTGATTGAGGCCTCCGGCAGCAAATTGTCGGTGGCCGAGCGCATCCTTGACCTGCTTCGCTGATTCCCGCTGAGCCGGACCTGCCTGCCGAGACCGCCGCCGGCGACGGTCACCCGGCGGCTCGTTTCCCGCGTCCGGCTTGTTTCCCACCTTCAGGGCAGCCGAATTTCCCCACGTACACGAACCATCAACAGAGACGGGCCAGATGAGCGATCTACGCCTCTTCACCTCGGAATCAGTCACCGAAGGCCACCCCGACAAGATCTGCGACCAGATCTCCGACAGCATCCTGGACGCGCTCCTGGCCGAGGACCCGCACAGCCGCGTCGCGGTCGAGACCCTCGTCACCACCGGGCTCGTACACGTGGCCGGAGAGGTCACCACCGAGGCCTACGTCGAAATTCCCTCGATCGTGCGCAAGTGCATCACCGACATCGGCTACGACTCCTCCGACGTCTGGTTCGACGGGCGCTCCTGCGGCGTGGAGATCTCCATCGGCGGGCAGTCCCCGGACATCGCCCAGGGCGTCGATAATGCCTTCGAACGTCGCGAGCAATCGAGCATCGACGACTTCGACCGGCAGGGCGCCGGCGACCAGGGCATCATGTTCGGCTACGCGACCCGGGAGACCCCCGAGCTCATGCCGATCCCGATCTGGATCGCGCACCGCCTCGCGGAACGCCTCGCCGAGGTACGCAAGACCGGCGAACTGGACTACCTTCGCCCCGACGGCAAGACTCAGGTCACCATCGGCTACGACGGCATCACTCCGCGCACCGTCGAGACCGTCGTGCTCTCGACCCAGCACTCGAAGTCCGTGTCCAACGAGCAGCTCCGCGCGGAGGTCGAGGAACTCGTCATCCGGCCCGTGCTCGACCGGGTCGCACTCGACTCCACAGACCTGAACCTGCTGATCAACCCGACCGGCCGATTCGAGATCGGGGGTCCGCAGGGTGACGCCGGCCTGACCGGGCGCAAGATCATCATCGACACCTACGGTGGCTCGAGCCGCCACGGCGGGGGAGCGTTCAGCGGCAAGGACCCGTCCAAGGTCGACCGGTCCGCCGCCTACGCGATGCGCTGGGTGGCCAAGAACGCCGTGGCCGCCGGCCTCGCCGAGCGGCTGGAAATCCAGGTCGCCTACGCGATCGGCAAGGCCTCCCCGGTCGGGCTCTACGTCGAGACCTTCGGAACCGGCACCCTGTCCGACAAGGAGATCACGGCCGCGATCAGGGAAGTCTTCGACCTGCGTCCGGCCGCGATCATCCAATCACTGGATCTGCTCCGCCCGATCTACGCCAAGACGGCGACCTACGGCCACTTCGGCCGGGAGCTTCCCGACTTCACCTGGGAGCGGCTCGACCGGGTCGACGAGCTGAGAAGCGCCGCCGGGCTGTAACGATGACCCGCACCGGCCTCGTGGCACGGGTGCTGATCGATTCACCCCTGCCGCAGCTCGACCACCTTTTCGACTACCGCATTCCGGAGGAACTGGCGAGCCTCGCGGTCCCCGGCGTGCGCGTACGCGTGCCGCTCCGCTCGGCGGGACGGGTGGCGGACGGCTATCTGATCGAGGTCGTCGGCGCGTCGGATGCCGCCCCGGCCGGGGCAACGCCGGGGACCCTGGACGGGCTCACCCCCGACTACCAGGGCGCGCTCAGTCCGCTGGACTCCGTCGTGTCCGAGGCGCCCGTGCTCACCCCGGAGGTCTGGGCGCTGGCCAGGCGGGTCGCCGACCGTGCCGCGGGCAACGCGAGTGACATCATCCGGCTCGCCGTGCCGCCACGGCAGGTGCGGGTCGAGAAGGCCTGGCTGGCCGCACGCGCGGCCGGGCAGAGCGCGGCAGCCCCTGCAGCCCCTGCAGCCGCTGCAGAGTCCGGGGCTCCCGGGGATGTCTTCGTCGACTACCCGGGCGACACGCTCGATACCGCCGTCGCCGAACGAAAACGGCTCTGCGTGGCCGCCGTGCCGGAGCTGATGCTCCTGCCCTGCGGCGACACCATCGGGCGCTGGGCCCACACCATGGCCGAACTCGCCGTGACCGCCCTCTTCGAGGGGAAGAGCAGCCTGCTGATCGTGCCCGACTACCGGGACCAGGACCAGGTCCAGGCCGCCCTGGATCTCCTCGCGCCGGCCGACTCGGTCAGCCGGGTCGATGCTCGCCAGCCCAACGCCGACCGCTACCGTGCCTTTCTCGCCTGCCTCGCGCCGGCTCCACGCATCGTCCTGGGAAACCGCTCCGCCGTCTACGCTCCGGCGCACGACCTGGGCCTGATCGCGCTCTGGGACGACGGCGACCCGCTGCACGGCGAGCCGCTGAGCCCCTACGTACACGCCAGGGATGCCGCACTCGTGCGGCAGGGACAGGCCGACTGTGCTCTCCTTTTCCTCGGCCACACCCGCACGGTCGAGGTTCAACGCCTCGTCGAACTCGGCTGGCTGGGTGAGGTGCGCCCGAATCGGAACCGGCACCCGCGGGTGATCCCCACCGATTTCCAGGCCGCTCCCGACCAGCAGGCGCGCGCCGCACGCATCCCGTCCGCTGCCTGGCAGGCCGCGCGTGACGCGCTCCAGCACGGTCCCGTGCTCGTGCAGGTCGCCAGCCCGGGCTACGCACCCATGCTTGCCTGCCAGACCTGCAAGAAAGCAGCCCGATGCACCAGCTGCCAGGGTCCGCTCGGCCTCGCGTCGGCGTCGTCGCTGCCCTCCTGCCGCTGGTGCGGGGCGCTGGCCGCCGACTGGAGCTGCGCGCACTGCGAAGGCACCAAACTCAGGGTCGTCAGCCTGGGCACCGGCCGCACCGCGGAGGAACTCGGCCGGGCTTTCCCCGGAGCCAGGGTGATCATCGCCGACGGCGACCACCAGGTGCAGCAGCTCGGCTCGACGCCGGCTCTGGTGATTGCCACCCGCGGCGCCGAACCGATCCCGGCGGGAGGTTACCTGGCCATTCTGCTGCTCGACGGCGAACGGATGCTGGCCCGCGAATCCCTCCGCGTCGGCGATGACAGCCTCCGCGCCTGGTGCAATACGGCCGCACTCGCCGCGCCTGGGGCATCCGTGATGCTCGTCGGCGTCGGCGGCACCCTGGCCAGGGCCCTGAACTCCTGGCAGCCGGAGTCGCACGCCGCCGCGGAGCTGGCCGACCGGCGCCAGCTGAGGTTCCCGCCCGCCGTCCGGGCGGCATCCGTCACCGGGACCGCCGATGACGTTGCCGCGGCCCTCGTCGACCTTGACCAGGTGGCCGGCCTCGACGTTCTCGGACCCGTCGACGCCGGTGAGCCGCTCGTGCGCGCGATAGTCCGTTTCCCCTATGCGAGCGGCGATGAAACCGCCCGCCTGCTGAAGGCCGCCATTGTGCGCAATGCCGCCAGGCGACGGCGTCCGAAGGGCGCGCCCTTCCGTGCGGCCCCTACACTCAAAGTACGATTCGACGACCCGGAGCTGCTCTAAATGAAAATCGTCTTCGCGGGCACCCCCCAGGCGGCAGTGCCCAGCCTGGCGCTGTTGGCCGACTCGCCACACGACCTCGTCGGCGTGGTGACGCGGTCGGATGCGCCGCTCGGCCGCAAGCGCACGCTCACCCCCTCGCCGGTCGGCCAGGCCGCGGCGGACCTGGGCCTGCACATGCTCAAGACCAACCGGCTGGGCGACGAGGCCACCGCCGAGATCGCGGCACTGGCCCCCGACCTCGGTGTGATCGTCGCCTACGGGGGACTCGTCAGGGAGCCGCTGCTCTCGGTTCCGCGCCTCGGCTGGATCAACCTGCATTTCTCCCTGCTTCCCCGCTGGCGGGGTGCCGCGCCGGTGCAGCGTGCCCTGATCAATGGGGACACGAGGACCGGTGCGGCCGTGTTCCAGCTCGTGCCTGAGCTCGACGCCGGCGCCGTCTTCGCCATGGTGTCGGAGACCATCGGAGCGCATGCGACGGCCGGGAGCCTTCTCGCCGGGCTGAGCGAAAGCGGCGCACGCGTGCTGCTCGACGTGATCGACGACCTCGAATCGGGGCGAGCGGTTGCGGTGGACCAGACCGGCGACGTCACCCTGGCCCCGAAACTCACCCTCGACGACGCCCGGATAGACTGGTCCGCCCCGGCGGAGACCGTCTACAACCGGGTGCGCGGGGTCACCCCTGAGCCCGGCGCGTTCACCACGGTGAACTCCGGGCGCCTCAAACTCCTCGATCTCGCCCCGTCCGACGGGGCACTGCCGATACCGGCAGGAGTCATTCGAGAGATCGACAAGAAGGTGCTGGTCGGCACCGGGACGGAGCCACTCGAGCTCCTGACCGTGCAACCGGCGGGAAAGACGAAGATGAAGGCAATGGAGTGGTGGCGCGGAGTGTCAGCGACGGAAGTGGTCGCCTCATGAGCGACCAGCGGGGCAGGGACCGGAGGCCGGACCGAGCACGCCCCCAACAGGATTTCGTCCAGCCGGCCAGGCGAGTCGCCTACGAGGTGATCGCGGCCGTGCGGGAATCCGACGCATACGCGAACCTGCTGCTGCCCACCCGGATCAAACGGGCCGCACTGAACACGGCGGACGCCGCCCTGGCCACCGAACTGACCTACGGGACCCTGCGGATGCAGGGCTTCTACGACCGGGTCATCGCCGAAGCGGCCGGGCGCCCGGTCTCCGCCATCGACCCCGCGATCCTCGACGTCCTGCGGCTGGGCGCGCACCAGTTGCTCGCGACCCGGGTCGCGACCCACGCCGCGGTCAACGAATCGGTTGAACTGGCCAGGCAGGTCGGGTCCCGGGCGGCCACCGGCTTCACCAACGGGGTACTGCGCACCATCTCCCGGTCGAGCACGGAGGAATGGCGCGAGCGGATCCTTGCCGACGCCACCGGCGAAGACGACCGCCTCGCGGTCGAACACTCGCACCCGGTCTGGGTCGTTCGCGCCTTCCGCCAGTCCCTGCGACTCGAAGGCCGCGAAGACGAGCTCGAAGACCTGCTGATCGCCGACAACGCCGCACCGCGGGTGAACATGGTCGCGCTGCCCGGCCTCGTCCCCAAGGGCGCGACCGACGGCCTCGGCGAACCCAACCGATTCTCACCGACCGGATTCGTGCTGGCCGGCGGCGACCCGGTACACCTCATGCACGACCACAACGGACGCATCAGGGTGCAGGACGAGGGCTCGCAGCTGGCAGCCCTGGCCCTCAGCAGGGCGCGCCCCGCACGACAGGGAGAGCGCTGGCTCGACCTCTGTGCCGGCCCGGGCGGCAAGGCCGCCCTGCTCGCCGCCGAGGCCAACGCAGCGGGCGCCGAACTCGTCGCCAACGAACTCGTCCCCGCCCGGGCCACCCTCGTGCGCAAGGCGCTTGCCGCCGTGCCGGCAGAGGTCCCGGTCTGGGAGGAAGACGGCACGGGCTTCGGAGACACCCACCCCGAGGCCTTCGACCG
Organism: Cryobacterium sp. PH31-AA6; assembly: GCF_030063195.1. GTDB lineage: Bacteria > Actinomycetota > Actinomycetes > Actinomycetales > Microbacteriaceae > Cryobacterium. Next base: position 315,274 of record NZ_JASISS010000002.1, on the reverse strand, counting down.
CATCCTCCTCGACGCACCCTGCACCGGGCTGGGCGCCCTCCGCCGCCGCCCGGAGGCCCGCTGGCGCAAACAGCCCAGGGACGTCGCCGAGCTCAGTGACCTGCAGTCCGGCCTGATCGACGCCGCCCTCGGCGCGCTCAAACCGGGCGGCATCCTCGCCTACGTCACCTGTTCGCCGCACATCGCCGAGACCAGGGGCATCGTGGCGACGGCGCTCAAGAAATGGGGCGGCACCGTTCGCACCCTGGACACCAAGGGAGTCGTTCAGGCCATCGCCGCCTCGCCGCTCGACCTGCCGGATGCGGGCGGGAGCGTTCAGCTCTGGCCGCACCGACACGGCACGGACGCCATGTTCATCACCCTGCTCGAGCGCACCGCCTGAACCCACCCCGCCGGCGGGGCCGGTCGGCGACGGGTGGATGCCACGGGCTAGGGTGAAGGCATGCCCTCCAGGATCAACCCGAGCATTCTCGCCGCCGACTTCGCCAACCTCGAACGTGAGTTGGGCCGCATCAGCACCGCCGACCTCGTTCACGTGGACATCATGGACAACCATTTCGTGCCGAATCTCACCTTCGGCCCGCCCGTCGTCTCTCGCCTGGCCGAGGTGTCACCGCTTCCGTTCGACGTGCACCTGATGATCGAGAACCCCGAGCGTTGGGCCCCCGGCTATGCCGAAGCGGGTGCGTTCTCGGTGACCTTCCACGCGGAGGCCACCACCAACCCGGTCGGTCTGGCCCGGAAACTGCGGAGTATCGGCGCCCGCGCCGGCATCGCGCTCAAGCCGGGCACCGCCGTCGAGCCCTACCTTGAACTCCTGCCCGAATTCGACCAGGTCCTGGTGATGACGGTTGAGCCCGGCTTCGGCGGGCAAAGCTTCATGCCCTCGACCATGCGCAAACTCCGCACGCTGTCGGAGACCGTCCGCAAGACCGGCCTCGACGTCTGGTTGCAGGTCGACGGCGGCATCACCGAGGAGACCATCGTGATCGCCGCCGAGGCCGGCGCCGACACCTTCGTCGCCGGTTCGAGCGTGTTCAACGCCGCCGACCCGGCCGCCCAGATCGCCCGCCTCCGGGCCGCCGCGGACGAACACCGGCACGGGCACTAGTAACCTAGGGGAGTGAAGACATTCGACTCCCTCTTCGCTGAGCTCAGCGACAAAGCACGAACCAGGCCTGAAGGCTCTGGGACGGTGCGTGAGCTTGATGCCGGCGTGCACGCCATCGGTAAGAAGATCGTTGAGGAAGCCGCGGAAGTCTGGATGGCGGCCGAGTTCCAAAGCGACGAGGAGACCGCGGCCGAGATGTCGCAACTCATCTACCACGTGCAGGTGCTCATGCTCGCGAAGGGGCTCACCCCGGCCGACGTGTACCGGCATCTGTGACGGCCAGGCCACCGGCCGACTCCGTCCACAACCCGCAAACGTTGATCGCTGAAAGAACACCATGCTGAGAATCGCCGTGCCCAACAAGGGCTCGTTGTCTGAAACCGCCGCCCAGATGCTGTCGGAGGCCGGATACACCGGTCGTCGCGACCCGCGCGACCTCGTCGTCGCCGACCCGCTCAACGACGTGGAGTTCTTCTATCTTCGTCCCCGCGACATCGCCACTTACGTGGGCTCCGGCGCCCTCGACGTCGGGATCACCGGTCGGGACCTGCTGCTCGACTCCCGCTCCCCGGCCACGGAGATCGCCAGCCTCGACTTCGGCGACTCCACCTTCCGCTTCGCCGGTCCCGCCGGCCGGTTCACCGACCTCGCCGATCTGTCGGGCCTCCGCGTGGCGACGAGCTACCCCGGACTGGTCGAGGCGTTCCTCGCCACGCACAACGTCGCGGTCAACCTCGTCACCCTTGACGGCGCCGTCGAATCGGCGGTCCAGCTCGGGGTCGCGGATGCCGTCGCCGACGTGGTCTCCACCGGCTCCACCCTGCGCAAGGCCGGCCTCGACATCTTCGGCCCGGTCATTCTCCAGTCCACGGCGGTGCTGATCACCTCGGACAACGAGAAGCCGGGGATCGCGACGCTGCTCCGCCGGCTCCAGGGCGTGCTCGTCGCCCGCCAGTACGTGCTGATGGACTACGACATTCCGGCCTCCCTGCTCGACGATGCCTGCCTGCTCGCCCCCGGGATCGAATCGCCCACCGTCTCCTCCCTGCACGACCCGGACTGGGTCGCCGTGCGGGTCATGATCCCGCGCCTGAACACGAACCACGTCATGGACGCCCTCTACGAACTGGGTGCGAGGGCCATCCTGATCAGCTCCATCCACAACGCCCGCCTGTAAACCTCGTTTGCGGAGAGAATGGTCTCGGAGGAAATCGTGAGTCTTGCTGTGCGGGTGATTCCCTGCCTCGACGTGGCCAACGGGCGTGTGGTGAAGGGCGTGAACTTCCTGAACCTGCGTGATGCGGGCGACCCGGTCGAGCTCGCCCGCCGGTACTACGAGCAGGGTGCCGACGAACTCACCTTCCTCGACGTGACCGCGACGGTCGACAACCGGTCGACGACCTACGACGTTGTGCGCGCCACCGCGGAACAGGTGTTCATCCCGCTCACCGTCGGCGGCGGCATTCGCAGCGTCGAGGATGTCTCCCGGCTGCAGGCCAGCGGCGCGGACAAGGTCGGCGTCAACAGCGCCGCCATCGCCCGCCCGGCGCTGATCGGTGAAATCGCCGATCGGTTCGGCTCCCAGGTGCTCGTGCTGTCCCTCGACGTGAAACGGAGCGGCCGCACCGAGTCAGGGTTCGTCGTCACCACACACGGCGGACGCACGGAGACCGACCTGGACGCCGTGGCCTGGGCGCACACGGCGATCGAGCTGGGCGTGGGTGAACTCCTCGTCAACTCCATCGACGCCGACGGCACGAAGGCCGGCTTCGACCTCGAACTCATCGCAATCATGCGCGAGCTCAGCCGGGTTCCGGTGATCGCTTCCGGTGGTGCCGGACGGGTCGAAGACTTTCCGCCGGCCATCGCGGCCGGCGCCGACGCGGTGCTCGCCGCATCCGTCTTCCACAACCGCACACTGACCGTCGGCGACGTGAAGAACGAACTTCGCGCCGCCGGGATGCCGGTGCGCTGATGCGGCCAGAGAGACCGTCAAGCCCCGAGCGAGAGACGAACCCCGAACGAGAGGGCGCCACCATGAACGATCAGGCACTGTCAACCGTCGACGCCGGGCTCGCCCTGGCCGTATTCAACTCCGACGGGCTCCTGCCGGCGGTCATCCAGCAGTGGGACACCGGCCAGGTACTGATGCTCGGTTGGATGGACCGAGAGGCTCTCCGCCGCACCCTCACCGAGGGGCGCGTCACCTTCTGGTCGCGCAGCCGCCAGGAATACTGGCGCAAGGGCGACACCTCCGGGCACGGCCAGTATGTCAAGTCGGCCGCGCTGGACTGCGACGCGGACACCCTCCTCGTGCGGGTCGACCAGGTCGGCGCCGCCTGCCACACCGGCACGCCAACGTGCTTCGACGGCCGGGACATCGACGTCGCCACCGGCACCCGCCCGGCCGCGTCCGCCGAGTCGGCGATCTGACCGTGGCCGTCGACGAGACCACAGCAGGGACGACCACCGCGGAGCAGTTCGCGGAGCTCGGCGCCCGGCACCGCGTCATCCCGGTCATTCGCGAACTCTTCGCCGACGGGGAAACCCCGGTCGGCATCTACCGCAAGCTCGCCGCGGGTACTCCGGGCAGCTTCCTCCTCGAATCGGCCGAACAGGGCGGGATCTGGTCTCGCTTCTCCTTCGTCGGAGTCTCTTCCTTCGGTGTGCTGACCCAGCAGGGCGACGACACCCGCTGGATCGACTACGGCGTCGACGCCGATCGAGCCCTCGGCGACGGCGCGGCCCTCGGCCCGCTCGCGGCCATCTCCTCCCTGTTCGAACGCTGGCAGACGCCGTGCCTGCCCGGGCACCCGCCGCTCACCGGCGGCCTGGTCGGCTTCATCGGTTGGGAGGCCATCCGCCAGATCGAGCGTCTCCCAAACCGGCCGCCCGCGGACTACGACGTGCCCGGCCAGGCCTTCAGTTTCGTTGCCGACCTGGTCGCGATCGACCACAAATACGGCACCGTGCAACTCATCGCCAACGTGCTCAACGACGGGACGGACAGCGCCGACGACCTCTGGGCGAGCGCCCAGGCCCGGCTCGACTCCCTGCAGGCGCGACTCGCCGCACCGTCGGAGGCCTGGCTCGCCGAGGTCAACCTGTCGACCGCGCCGGACCCGGACATGCGCACGACTCGCGACGACTTCCTCGCCTCGGTGGAAATCGCCAAGCAACGGATCGTGGACGGCGACATCTTCCAGGTCGTCATCTCCCAGCGTTTCGACCAGGTCTGCACCGCGGACCCGATCGACGTCTACCGGGTGCTCCGCAGCCTCAACCCGAGCCCGTACATGTATCTGCTCAGCCTCGAATCCACGTCGGGTGAACCGTATTGGATCGTCGGGTCCTCTCCGGAGGCCCTCGTCAAGGTGCAGCAGGACCGCGTCTTCACCCACCCCATCGCCGGGTCAAAGCCCCGCGGCACCACCCCGGAGACCGACGCGGACTTCGAGACGGAACTCGCCGGCGACCCCAAGGAACGTGCGGAGCACCTGATGCTCGTCGACCTCGCCCGGAACGATCTGCTCAAGGTCTGCGCGGCAGGGTCGGTGGAGGTCACCGAATTCATGCGGATCGAACGGTTCAGCCACATCATGCACCTCGTCTCGTCGGTGGAGGGCAACCTCCTGCCCGGCAGGACCGCCATCGATGTCTTCCGGGCCACGTTCCCCGCCGGCACCCTCTCCGGGGCGCCGAAGCCGAGCGCGCTGTCGATCATCGACGAACTGGAACCGGCCCAGCGCGGCGTGTACGGGGGAGTGGTCGGCTACTTCGGCTTCGCCGGTGACGCCGACCTCGCCATCGCGATCCGCACGGCCACCATCATGAACGGCGTCGCCAGGGTGCAGTCGGGGGGCGGACTCGTCGCCGACTCCGACCCGGCATCCGAATACCAGGAGTCGCAGAACAAGGCGGCCGCCCCGTTGCGCGCCGTCGCCGTCGCCAACGCGCTGAAACGTGTGCGCTAAGTGACCGGCCGCCGTCTCAAACTGGCCGTGATCCTGCTCGTGCTCGCCGCGAGTGCGCTGGCCCTGTTGGCGTGGACCCAGGCCTGGATCAGTGCCGATGTGCTGCAGTCGGGGACGACACCGAAGAGCCTCGAGGTCAGCGGGTCGACCGCGGCCCCCGGCCTGACCGCCCTGGCCCTGGCCGGGATCGCCCTGGCCGGCGCGCTGAGCATCGCCGGGCCGGTCATCCGGGTCGTCCTCGGGCTGCTCGAGATTCTGCTCGGTTTCTCGGTCGCCCTCTCCAGCGCGCTCGCCCTCGGCGACCCGGCCGGGGCCAGCGCCGCCCTGGTCACCGCCGCGACGGGCATCTCCGGCCGGGAGTCCGTCACCGACGGGGTCGTCGCAACCGTCTCCACGCCCTGGCCGTACCTGGCCCTCCTCGCCGGCGTGGCGATGGCCGCGGCCGGTGTGCTCATCCTTCTCACCGCCCGACGCTGGCCGGGGAACGGCTCGAGATACCAGGCCGTTCGCTTTGAAAGCGCGGATTCCGCGGCCACCCCGATCGGCACCTCCGGCGAGCCGTCGGTCGACCCGTCCAGTGACGCCGTCGACACCTCCGGCGAGCCGTCGGCCGACCCGTCCAGCGACGCCGTCGACACCTGGGACGGCCTCACCCGCGGGGAAGATCCCACCGCTCGTCGCTGAAGACCGGCCACCGTCAGGCCGCTAGACTTGATCCGCACGTCAACGCACAAAAGGAGATCCATGAGCTTCGAGTCGGTCGACCCTGGCGAAGGCCATTCCATTGCGGCCTGGACCGCCGTCACCATAATGCTGGTGGCCTTCACCATCGGCACGGTGGCATTCTTCCTATCCATGGCCTGGCTCGTGTGGGCCTCCGCGGCGCTGCTCGTCGTCGGTCTCGTCGTCGGCTGGGTACTCTCCAAGATCGGCTATGGCGTAGCCGACGCCAAGTCCGCTCACGAAGGCCACTAGTCGAGTGCTTTCCGAGCTGCTAGCCGGAGCGATCGCCGACGCGGACCTGCGCCGCAAGGATCGCCCGTACTCCATTGTCGAGACGGCCGCCCTCGCACGCGAGCCTGCCATCGACGCCCTGGCGGCGCTCGCGCCGGCCGAGCGCGTGAAGATCATCGCCGAGGTGAAACGGGCGAGCCCGTCCCGAGGCACGCTCGCCGAGATCCGCGATCCGGCCGCCCTGGCCGTGTCGTACGAGTTCGGCGGCGCCAGCGCGATCAGCGTGCTGACCGAGGGACGTCGCTTCCTCGGCTCGCTGGCCGACCTCGATCAGGTGCGTGCGGCCGTGTCGGTGCCGGTGCTCCGCAAGGACTTCATCGGTGACCCGTACCAGGTGTTCGAGGCCCGCGCGGCGGGAGCCGACCTGGTGCTGCTCATCGTCGCGGCCCTCGACCAGGCCACCCTCGTTTCCCTGCACGACCTCGTGCGTGAGCTGGGAATGACCGCCCTCGTCGAAACGCACAGCGCTGACGAGGTCGACCGCGCCGTCGATCTCGGCGCCGGCCTCGTCGGAGTGAACGCTCGTGACCTCTCCACCTTCGACCTGGACCAGGACCTGTTCGGCCGGCTGGCCGACCGGATCCCCTCCGGCGTCATCCGGGTCGCCGAATCCGCCGTCAAGACGGCGGCGGATGTCGCACACTACCGTTCCGCGGGAGCCGACGTCGTCCTCGTCGGCGAGGCCCTCGTCACGAGCGACCCCATTCGCACCCTCACCGAATTCCTGGCGGTTTAGACATGTCACTCAAATCAGAAGCAGGCCCGTACTTCGGCGATTTCGGCGGACGTTTCGTTCCGGAGTCCCTGATCGCGGCACTCGACGAACTCACCGACGAATACGCCCTCGCCCGGTCGGACCCGGCCTTCGCGGCCGAACTGATGGAACTGCACCGCACCTACACGGGGCGCCCGTCGATCATCACCGAGGTGCCCCGGTTCGCCGCGCACGCCGGAGGTGCCCGGATCATCCTGAAGCGCGAGGACCTCAACCACACCGGGTCGCACAAGATCAACAACGTGCTCGGCCAGGCCCTGCTCACCAAGCGCATCGGCAAGACCCGGGTGATCGCCGAAACCGGTGCCGGCCAGCACGGCGTGGCCACGGCGACCGCCGCCGCACTGTTCGGCCTGGACTGCGTCGTCTACATGGGTGAGGTCGACACCGAGCGCCAGGCCCTCAACGTGGCCAGGATGCGCCTTCTCGGCGCCGAGGTCGTGCCGGTCACAACCGGCTCCCGCACGCTCAAAGACGCGATCAACGACGCCATGCGCGACTGGGTCACCAACGTCGAGAACACCAACTACATTTTCGGCACGGTCGCGGGCCCGCACCCGTTCCCGGCCATGGTGCGCGATTTCCAGAAGATCATCGGCGAAGAGGCCCGCCAGCAGGTCCTCGACCTGACCGGGCGCCTCCCCGACGCCGTCACGGCCTGCGTCGGCGGCGGCTCCAACGCGATGGGGATCTTCCACGCGTTCCTCGACGACGCGGACGTCGCCCTCTACGGCTATGAGGCGGGCGGCGAAGGCGCGGAGACGCTCCGCCACGCCGCGACGATCACCAAGGGACGTCCCGGCATCCTGCACGGTGCCCGCAGCTTCCTGCTCCAGGACGAGGACGGCCAGACCGTCGAGTCGCACTCGATCTCCGCCGGCCTGGACTATCCGGGCGTCGGCCCCGAACATTCCTGGCTGGCCAGCATCGGCCGGGCGACCTACCTGCCGGTCACGGACGCCGAGGCGATGAGCGCACTCCGACTGCTCAGCCGCACCGAGGGCATCATCCCGGCAATCGAGTCAGCGCACGCCCTCGCCGGCACCCTCGACCTCGGCAAGCGGCTCGGTCCGGACGCCACCATCCTGGTGAACCTGTCCGGACGCGGCGACAAGGACATGGAAACCGCGGGCCGATACTTCGACCTGCTCGACGAGGGCGCTGCACAGCTATGACGACGACTCCAAGCACGGTCGAATCGACGATCGCCCTCCGGCGGCAACAGGGGAGCGGCGCCCTGATCGGCTACCTCCCGGTCGGCTTCCCGACCCTGTCCGAGAGTATCGACGCCGCCGTCGCCCTCGTCGCGGGCGGTGTCGACATCCTCGAGCTCGGCCTGCCCTATTCCGACCCGGTGATGGACGGCCCGGTCATCCAGGCGGCCACCCAGCAGGCCCTGGCGGGCGGCTTCCGTCTGCGGCACGGCATCGAGGCCGTTGCCGCGATCACGGCCCAGGTGGACGCCCCCGTGCTGGTGATGACGTACTGGAATCCGATCCTGCAGTACGGCGTCGATCGTTTCTCCGACGACCTCCAGGCCGCGGGCGGCGCGGGATTGATCACCCCCGACCTGATTCCCGACGACGCGGCCGACTGGCTGGCAGCCAGCGACCGGAACGGCCTGGACCGGGTCTTCCTCGCCGCGCCTTCGTCGTCCGACGCCCGGCTGGAACAGGCCGTGCAGGCGAGCCGCGGCTTCGTCTACGCCGTCTCCACCATGGGGATCACCGGCGCCAGAGGCGATGTCGACTCCGCCGCCCGGATTCTCATCGACCGGCTGCGCGCGGTCGGCTCCACGAGCGCCTGCGTCGGCCTCGGTATCTCCACGCCCAGCCAGGTGCGGGAAATTCTCGGCTACGCCGACGGGGCCATCGTCGGCTCGGCGCTGGTGAAGGCGCTGGCCGACGGGGGAGTCCCCGCCCTGACCGCACTCGCCCGAGACCTCGCGGCCGGCGCCAGGGACATCCGCCCCGCTGGAGTCTGAGGTATGTTGACCGAGGCGGTCGATCGACCCCTCGAGAGTTTTCGGCCGGCCCCGTTCGTCGACCACCCCGGAGTGACCTCGTCACGATGAAAGGTAATACCAGGTGTCTTTTCTGCTGAGCATCCCGAGCCCCGGCCCGGAGTGGAGCTCCTTCGACCTCGGTCCGTTCCGGATCCACGCCTACGCCCTCTGCATCCTGGCCGGCATCATCGCCGCGACCGTGCTCACCTCCCGCCGGCTGACCAGCCGCGGCGGCGAACCCGGTGTGGTCCTCGACATCATCCTCTGGGCCGTCCCGCTCGGCATCGTCGGGGCGCGGATCTACCACGTGCTCACCCACCCGGGTGACTACTTCTACCCGGGCGCCGACCTGCTCCGCACCCTGTACATCTGGGAGGGCGGCAACGCCATCTTCGGGGCACTGCTCGGCGGCGCCGTCGGCGCGTACATCGGCTGCCGGATGTCCGGCATCCGATTCTGGTCCTTCGCGGACGCCCTGGCTCCCGGCATGCTCATCGCCCAGGCGATGGGACGCCTCGGCAACTGGTTCAACAACGAGCTCTTCGGCCTGCCGACCACGCTGCCCTGGGGCCTCCAGATCGAAACGTCCAACCCGGCGTACCCGGTCGGTCTCCCGGTGGGCACCCTGTTCCACCCCACCTTCCTCTACGAGATGATCTGGAATGTGATCGGCGTCGTCGTGATCCTCCTGATCGAACGCAAGCTCACCCTGCGCTGGGGCAAGGCCTTCGGCGTCTACCTGATCTGGTACGGCCTGGGACGCAGCTTCTTCGAGTCGATCCGGGTCGATCCGAGCGAAATCTACTTCGGCATCCGCACCAACGTCTGGGCGGCCTACGCGGCAATTCTGATCGGCCTGGTGATCCTCATCGTGCAGAGCCGACGCCACACCGGAATCGAAGTCACCGCCTATCAGCCCGGCCGCGAGTGGAAGGGACCGGATGCTGAGGTAGAATCTGAAGAGTTTGATTCGGAAACAGAGGACCACGGTGACGATGCCGTCGGGCCCACCGGGTCAGGCGACGTTGCAGCCACAAGCACCAGCAACTCGCGCCTCTAGCCCCGGGGAGACCCGGTACGGCTTGTCTCCCTGAATCACGGGCCGCCGCGCACACGATCACGTTCAGCGGGCCAGCGTCGTCCCCACTTGCCAGTCAAACCCTGAGGACGGTCCCATGTCGAACACACCCCTCTTCTCTCGCTTCAGTAGCGTGCCCCCGCAACAGGGGCTCTACAACCCGGCCGACGAGCGTGACGCCTGCGGGCTGGCCATGGTCGCCACCCTGCGCGGCACCGCTGGGCACGACATCATCACCCTGGCCCTCGACGCACTCCGCAACCTGGAACACCGCGGTGCGGTGGGCTCCGACGCCGGAACCGGCGACGGCGCCGGCATCATCACCCAGGTGCCGGACGAGTTCCTGCGCGCCGTGACGGAGTTCGCGCTGCCGGAGGCCGGGCGGTACGCCGTCGGCAACGTCTTCCTGCCCACCGACCCCACCGCCCGCACCACGATCAAACGGGAGATCGCCCGGATCGTGCGCGAAGAGGGCCTGTCGATCCTCGGCTGGCGCGAGGTGCCGGTGCGACCCAACGAGGTCGGAAACCTGGCCAGGGCCGCGATGCCCGCCATCCAGCAGCTGTTCGTGCAGAGCGACCGCACCGACTCCGACGGGCTGAACCTGGGCGACATCGCCCTGGACCGCCAGGCCGTGCGCCTGCGCAAGCGCGCCGAACGCGAACTGGAGATCTACTTCGCGTCGCTGTCCTGCCGCACGATGGTCTACAAGGGCATGGTCACCACCCTGCAGCTTGAGCCGTTCTACCCTGACCTCTCCGACCCGCGATTCGTCTCCAAGCTCGCCCTGGTGCACTCGCGGTACTCGACGAACACGTTCCCGTCCTGGCCGCTCGCCCAGCCGTTCCGGATGATCGCGCACAACGGTGAGATCAACACGGTGCAGGGCAACCGCAACTGGATGCAGGCGCGCCAGTCCCAGCTGAATTCCGAGCTGCTCGGAGACCTTGCCCCGCTGCTGCCGATCGTCACCCCCGGCGGCAGCGACTCGGCCTCGTTCGACGAGGTGGTCGAACTGCTCAGCCTGTCCGGTCGCTCCCTGCCGCACGCCGTGATGATGATGGTGCCGGAGGCGTGGGAGAACCAGACGGACCTCGACGAGGAACGCCGGGCGTTCTACGAGTACCACTCGATGTTGATGGAGCCGTGGGACGGCCCGGCCGCGATCGTCTTCACCGACGGTTCCCTCGTCGGAGCGACCCTCGACCGCAACGGACTCCGCCCCGGCCGGTACCTGATCACCGACGACGGTCTCGTCGTGCTGGCCAGCGAGATCGGAGTGCTCGACATCGACCCGAGCCGCATCGTGCGCAAGGGCCGCCTCCGCCCCGGCAAGATGTTCCTCGTCGACACCGTCGCCGGGCGCCTGATCGAAGACGACGAAATCAAGGCCGACCTCGCCGCCAGCGAACCGTTCGGAACCTGGCTCGACGCGGGCCGGATCAACCTCAAGGATCTGCCGGAACGCGAACACATCGTGCACCCGCCGGCATCCGTGGTCAGGCGCCAGCGCACCTTCGGCTACACCGAGGAGGAGGTGCGGGTGATCCTGGCCCCGATGGCGCGCACCGGCGGTGAACCGCTCGGCGCGATGGGCTCCGACACCCCCATCGCCGTGCTCAGCGATCGTCCCCGCCTCGTCTTCGACTACTTCACCCAGCAGTTCGCGCAGGTCACCAACCCGCCGCTCGACTCGATCAGGGAAGAAGTGGTCACCTCGCTCAAACTGGGCCTCGGCCCGGAGCGCAACCTGCTCACCGCCGGTCCGGAGCACGCCAGACAGGTCGTCCTCGACTTCCCCGTGATCGACAACGACGAGCTGGCCAAGATCCAGCACATCGACATCGCCCCCGGCAACCGGACCACGACCACCATTCGCGGGCTCTACCGGTTCGACGACGGTCCCGACGCCCTGGCGGCCCGGATCGCCGAAATGTGCCTGGAGGCCGACGCGGCCATCGAGGCCGGCGCGATGTTCATCGTGCTCTCCGACCGCGACTCCAACAAGGATTTCGCGCCGATCCCGTCCCTGCTGATGATCGCCGCCGTTCACCACCACCTCATCCGCACCGAGAACCGGATGAAGGTCGGCATCGTTGTCGAGGCCGGCGATGTGCGCGAGGTACACCACGTTGCGCTCCTGATCGGCTACGGTGCATCAGCGGTCAACCCGTACCTCGCGATGGAAACCTGCGAGGACCTCGTGCGCAGCGGCTACATCACCTCCGGCACGCCGGAACAGGCGGTGCGCAACGTGATCAGGGCGCTCGGCAAGGGTGTGCTCAAGATCATGTCGAAGATGGGCATCTCCACCGTCTCCTCCTATGCCGGCGCCCAGACGTTCGAGGCCGTCGGCCTGAGCCAGGAATTCGTCGACCAGTACTTCACCGGAACGACGAGCAAGCTCGGCGGGGTCGGCATCGATGTCATCGCTGCAGAGAACGAGGCCAGGCACGCCTCCGCATACCCCGAGGACGCCGCGGTCACCGCCCACGAACGTCTGAGCACGGGCGGCGAGTACCAGTGGCGCCGCGACGGCTCCCCGCACCTCTTCAACCCGGAGACCATTTTCCGGCTCCAGCACTCCACCCGCACCGGCCGGTACGACATCTTCCGCGAGTACACGAAACTCGTCGACGACCAGGCCGAGAACCTGATGACCCTGCGCGGCATGTTCACCTTCGACACGAGCAAGCGGCACCCGGTGCCGCTCGACGAGGTCGAGTCGGTCGAGTCGATCGTCAAGCGCTTCGCGACCGGGGCGATGAGCTACGGCTCGATCTCGGCCGAGGCGCACGAGACCCTCGCGATCGCGATGAACCGGCTCGGCGGCAAGTCGAACACCGGGGAGGGCGGCGAAGACCTCGACCGCTTGATCGACCCCGAGCGGCGCAGCGCCGTGAAGCAGGTCGCGTCCGGCCGGTTCGGGGTGACGAGCATGTACCTCTCCCACGCCGACGACATCCAGATCAAGCTCGCCCAGGGCGCCAAGCCGGGTGAGGGCGGCCAGCTGCCGCCGACCAAGGTCTACCCGTGGATCGCACGCACCCGCCACGCCACCGCGGGGGTCGGCCTGATCTCGCCGCCGCCGCACCACGACATCTACTCGATCGAAGACCTCAAGCAGTTGATCTTCGACCTCAAACGGGCCAACCCCAAGGCCCGCATCCACACCAAGCTGGTCAGCCAGTCCGGTATCGGCGCGGTCGCGGCCGGTGTCGCGAAGGCGCTCTCCGACGTGATCCTGGTCTCCGGGCACGACGGCGGCACGGGCGCGAGCCCGCTGAACTCGCTCAAGCACGCCGGAACCCCGTGGGAACTCGGCCTGGCCGAGACCCAGCAGACGCTCATGCTCAACGGCATGCGCGACCGGGTCGTGCTGCAGGTTGACGGTCAGCTCAAGACCGGGAGGGACGTCGTCATCGGTGCGCTGCTCGGCGCGGAGGAGTTCGGTTTCGCCACCGCGCCGTTGATCGTCGAGGGCTGCGTGATGATGCGGGTCTGCCACCTGGACACCTGCCCCGTCGGCGTCGCCACCCAGAACCCGGAGCTGCGCAAACGTTTCACGGGCAAGGCGGACTACGTCGTCAACTTCTTCCAGTTCCTCGCCCAGGAGGTGCGCGAATACCTCGCCGAGCTCGGCTTCCACAGCCTCGAGGAGGCCATCGGCCACCGGGAGATCCTCAACGTGGACGGCGCGCTCACCCATTGGAAGGCATCCGGCCTCGACCTGTCGCCGATCCTGGTCGGACCTGACTTCTCCGCCGATGAACCCAGGCAGTCCGGACGAGCGCAGGAACACGAACTGGAACTGCACTTCGACAACGAACTCATCCGCCAGAGCGCGAGCGTGCTCGCGAACGGCGGCCGGGTGAGAATCGAGATGCCGATCCGCAACACCGAACGCGCCGTCGGGACCATGCTCGGCCACGAGGTGACCGTGCGCCACGGCGAGCAGGGGCTCCCTGCCGGGTCGATCGACGTCACACTGACCGGTTCCGCCGGCCAGTCGTTCGGCGCGTTCCTGCCCAGCGGCATCACCCTCCGCCTCGAGGGGGACTCCAACGACTACGTCGGCAAGGGGCTCTCCGGCGGACAGATCATCGTGCGCCCCGACCGGCGGAGCCTGTTCCCCGCGGAGCAGAACGTGATCGCCGGAAACGTCATCGGCTACGGAGCCACCCAGGGCAGCATGTTCATCCGCGGCATCGTGGGTGAACGGTTCCTGGTGCGCAACTCCGGTGCGACCGCCGTTGTCGAGGGCGTCGGCGACCACGCCCTCGAATACATGACCGGCGGTCTCGCCGTGATCCTCGGCGAGACCGGGCGCAACCTCGGTGCCGGGATGAGCGGCGGAACGGCGTACATCCACGACCTCCACACCGACAACGTCAACTTCCAGGCCATCCAGAGCGGCGAACTGACCATGTCCCCGCTCGGCAGCGCCGACGAGGAAATCGTGCGCGACCTGCTCGAACAGCACCTGGAGCACACCGATTCGCCGCTCGCGGCCCGGCTGCTCGCCGATCTCGAAACCACCATGTCCACATTCGTCAAGGTACTGCCGCGGGACTACGCGGCGGTCCTGGCAACCAGGCAGAATGCCGTGGCCGAGGGGCTCGACCCCGACGGCGACGTTGTCTGGAACCGTATTCTGGAGGCAACCAATGGCTGATCCGAAGGGCTTCCTCAAGACCACGGAGCGTGAAACGCCCGCCCGTCGTCCGGTCTCCGTTCGACTGATGGATTGGAAAGAGGTCTACGAGCAGGGTGACGCGGCACAGCTGAAACGCCAGGCCGGCCGTTGTATGGACTGCGGCGTGCCGTTCTGCCACCAGGGCTGCCCCCTCGGCAACCTGATCCCCGAGTGGAACGACCTCACCTGGCGGGACGAGGGCCGGCAGGCGATCGAACGCCTGCACTCGACGAACAACTTCCCGGAGTTCACCGGCCGACTCTGCCCGGCACCGTGCGAGTCGTCCTGCGTGCTCGCGATCAGCCAGCCCGCGGTCACGATCAAGCAGGTCGAGGTATCGATCATCGACCAGGCCTTCGCCAACGGTTGGGTGCAGCCCCAGCCGCCCGGGCGCCTCACCGGCAAGACCGTCGCCGTCGTCGGCTCCGGCCCGGCCGGCCTCGCGGCCGCGCAGCAACTCACCCGCGCCGGGCACACCGTCGCGGTCTTCGAGCGTGACGACCGGATCGGCGGACTGCTCCGCTACGGCATTCCCGACTTCAAGATGGAGAAGAAGCACCTCGAGTCGCGTCTGGCCCAGATGACCGCGGAGGGTACCCGGTTCCGTGCCGGCGTCACCATCGGCGTCGACATCGCCTGGGACGACCTGCGTGCCCGCTACGACGCCGTGATCGTCGCCACCGGCGCCATGGTTCCCCGCGACCTCCCGATCCCCGGACGCGACCTGCCCGGCGTTCACTTCGCGATGGAGTACCTGGTCCAGCAGAACAAGGTGGGGGCCGGCGACACCGTCGACCAGCAGATCACCGCGGAAGGCAAGCACGTTGTCGTGCTCGGCGGCGGGGACACCGGGGCGGACTGCATCGGCACGGCGCACCGTCAGCTGGCGGCATCCGTCACCAACCTCGCGATCGGGAAGCAGCCGGGCGAGAGCCGCCCCGACCACCAGCCGTGGCCGCTCTCGCCGACCCTGTTCGAGGTGTCGAGCGCCCACGAAGAGGGCGGAACCCGCGAGTACCTGGCCTCAACGATCGAATTTCTGGCCAACGATGCCGGCGAGGTGCGCGCGATCCGTGTCGCGGAGACCGAATACCTCGACGGTCGCCGGGTGCCCAAGGCGGGTACCGAACGGGAGATTCCCGCCGATCTGGTGCTTCTCTCGCTCGGATTCACCGGCCCGGAAACCCGCGACCTCACCGCCCAGCTGCACTTGCCGGTCGACGAGCGGAGTAATGTCGAACGTGACGGCAACTACCAGACCAGTCACGAAGGCGTGTTCGTTGCCGGCGACGCCGGTCGCGGCCAGTCGCTCATCGTATGGGCGATCGCCGAAGGCCGGGCTGCGGCAGCCGCCGTCGATCGTTACCTCGAAGGTGAGACGTTACTGCCCGCTCCGGTCAAACCGACCGACCATGCCTTCGCAATCTGATCCATCCGTTACCAAGTGATTCAACCCCAGGAGACCCACCACCCCGTGGTCTCCGCCCCATCAAAAGCACCACAGCGCCAACAAAGCGCGGAAACCGGAGAATTTTCAGTATGAGACGCGCCAAAATCGTCGCCACCCTCGGGCCGGCAGCATCCAGCTACGATCAAATACGAGCGCTCATTGATGCGGGCGTCGACGTCTGCCGGATGAACCTCAGCCACGGGGACTATCAAGTCCACGAGGGCGTTTACGCGAATGTGCGGAAGGCCGCGAACGACTCCGGCCGTGCGGTCGCCGTCATGGTCGACCTGCAGGGGCCGAAGATCCGTCTCGGCAAGTTTGAAGGCGGCCCTTACGAACTGGCCGTTGGCGACATCTTTAAGATCACCACGGATGAGATCGTCGGCACCCGGGAACTCTCCGGCACGACGTACAAGGGACTTCCGCAGGACGTCAAGCCCGGCGACTTCCTCCTCATCGACGACGGCAAGGTCAAGGTCGAGGTGGTTTCCAGCAGCGACACCGTTGTGACCACCAAGGTCATCGTCGCCGGCCCGGTGTCGAACAACAAGGGCATCAACCTGCCCGGCGTTGCCGTCAACGTTCCGGCCCTGTCCGACAAGGACGAGGCCGACCTGCGTTGGGGCCTCCGCCTCGGAACGGACCTGATCGCACTGTCCTTCGTGCGTGACGCCGCCGACATCACCCGCGTGCACGAGATCATGGCCGAGGAAGGCCGTCGCGTCCCCGTGATCGCGAAGATCGAGAAGCCGCAGGCCGTCGAGAACCTCGAGGGCATCGTCGACGCGTTCGACGCCATCATGGTCGCTCGCGGCGACCTGGGTGTCGAACTTCCGCTTGAGGCCGTGCCGATCGTGCAGAAGCACGCGGTCGAGCTCGCTCGCCGCATGGCCAAGCCGGTCATCGTGGCGACCCAGATGCTGGAATCCATGATCCACAGCCCGGTGCCGACCCGCGCCGAAACCTCCGACGTGGCGAACGCCGTGCTCGACGGTGCCGACGCGGTCATGCTCAGTGGTGAGACCAGCGTCGGGGAATACCCCGTCGTCACGGTTCAGACCATGGCACGGATCGTGGCATCGACCGAGGACCACGGCCTGGAGCGCATCGCGCCGCTGACGAACAAGCCGCGCACCCAGGGTGGCGCGATCACCCTCGCTGCCATCGAGGTGGCCGATTTCGTCGAGGCCAAGTACCTCTGCATCTTCACCGAGTCTGGCGATTCGGCCCGGCGGATGTCTCGCCTGCGGTCGAAGATCCCGATGCTGGCGTTCACCCCGGAGCCCGGCATCCGTCGCCGTCTTGCCCTCACCTGGGGCATCCAGACGTACCTGGTCGACCGGGTCACCCACACGGACGCCATGTTCGGCCAGGTGGATGACATCCTGCTCAGCCAGAAACTGGCCGAGGTCGGCGACACCGTCGTCGTGATCAGCGGATCCCCTCCCGGAATCGTCGGTTCCACGAACGACATCCGTGTGCACCGCGTCGGCGATGCGCACAACGAGGTTCACCCGGCTTACGCCAAGAACTAGAGCCGTTCACGAGAAAGCCCCGCCACCCGGTTCAGCCGGCTGGCGGGGCTTTCCTGTTCCCCGCGCGTCGCGGTTCAGGGCGTCCACCAGGGCCGGAGCGGCAGGTCGCCCGCTTCGTCCCCGGCATCGGGCCTGAGCATCAGCACCTGGTGCAGTTGGATGCCTCCGGTTTCGAAGGCGAGTCGTGACCCGGCCATGTACAGTCCCCACACCTTCGCGGTCGGCAGTCCCACATCGGCGACCGCCTCTTCCCAGTGCTCGACGAGGTTGGCGCACCAGTCGCGCAGTGTCATGGCGTAGTGCTGGCGCAGGTTCTCCTCGTGCAGCACCTCGAGTCCTTCGTCCTGTGCGGCGCCGATGATGCGGCCCGAGCCCGTGAGCTCCCCGTCGGGGAAGACGTAACGGTCGATGAACCCGCGGGGGGATGCCTCGGATCGGTTGTCCGGCCGGGTGATGCAATGGTTGAGCAGCAGCCCGCCCGGGCGCAGCCGGGATTGCAGGAAGCGGAAGTAGGACGGATAGTTGCGCACGCCGATGTGCTCGAGCAGCCCGATCGACGATACGGCGTCAAATCCGGTCTCTCCGATGTCCCGGTAGTCGCCGTAGCGGACCTCGGCGAGATCGGTCAGGCCCTCCTCCTCGATCGCCTGCTGCGCCCACGCGGCCTGCTGTTGCGAGAGGGTCACGCCGGTGGCTCTGACGCCGCGGCGCGCGGCGTAGCGCACCATACCGCCCCAGCCGCATCCGACGTCGAGCAGCCGGTCGCCCGGTCTCAGCCGCAGCTTCTCGAAAACCAGCCGGTACTTGTTCTCCTGCGCCTCATCCAGCAAGGCGTCTGAGCTCGGATAGCAGGCGCAGGTGTAGGTCATCGACGGCCCGAGCACCCATTCGTAGAAGGCATTCGACACGTCGTAGTGGTGGTGGATCGCGTCGGCGTCCCTGGCCCGGGTGTGTCGGAGACCCCAGGCGACGCGGCGCCAGCGTGGTGGCGCCTCCTGGGGCGGCGGTTTGATCGGGCGCAGGTGCAGGGCGCCGATGGAGCGGATGATCTCGGCCGCCACTGACGGAGAGGGCAGCTTGAAGACCAGGTCGCCGGCGAGTGCCGTGAGCAGCTCGTAGGGGTCGCCCGGGTGCACACCGTGCACGTCGAGGTCACCGGCGATGTAGGCGCGGGCCAGGCCCAGGTCGCCGCGCCCGGTGGCCAGGTAGGTCGTTCCGCGCGGCGATTTCAGCTCCAGCCCGAGCGGTGCGTCCGGCGGGCCCGCGGCGCTCCCGTCGTAGGCCGTGAATCGGAGCGGGAGGCGACCACCGGCGAGAATCTCCATGATCTCGGCCAGGCCGAGCTTCCGGGTCGGCTCCGGCTTCCCCGGTCTGAGCCCCTTCCCCGGTGTCCCCGAACTCTTCGGCGAACGTTCCTTGAATGTGGTCATCGTCGTTGCACCGCCTTCGCATAGAGGTTGAGGAGACGAGAATCGGGGTCATACCGGTTCTTCACGTCACGGTAGGTGTCGCCGCCATAGAGCTCAGCGAATTCTTCGGGGGAGTAGTACGAGTCGGAGTACAGCGATTTGTGGCCGTGGAGCTCGCTGACCTTGCGTTCGATCAGACGGTTCGTCTGCCCCTCGGTAGTCCCCACCGGCACCGTGGACCAGAATCCGACGTTCAGGTAGCTCCGCTGGGGCCGGAGCGGGTACAGCGGCCAGGTGCTCTCGCCCCGCAAGCGCAGCGGGCACAGCCAGATCGGCGCGATCGGCACGGTGTTAAGAAACCAGTCCAGGAATTCGGCGGACCGCTCGATCGGCACCTCGACGTCCTGAACGACGCGTTCGCGCGGCGGACGGCCGCCGAGTCGCTCGAGGCGATCTCCAATCCGGAAGCGCTGTTCGTAGCGCATCAGCGTGGAGTAAAAGCTGCTCCGCCGATAGCGTCGCGGCCAGAGTCGGCGAATCCCGGGCCGCTGCGCGCCGAACGCCTCCGAGCACCAGAACCAGTCGGTGTCCCACCGCCACAGGTAGTCGTGAATCGTCAGCCGGTCGTGCCTGGCGGGGCCGTCGTGCTGGATCGAGCGGTAGTAGATCTTTCGGCCGGTGTAGTCGCTGACCGGGCCGGGGGTCGCGGTCTGCGTGCCCAGACAGAGGTAGCTCTCCTCGGCGCTGAACACCACACCGTCGAGGTAGTCCACCCGGGTGCCGTCCGACGCGCCGGTCTGGATGATCCGGTCCATCGCGGCGACGAGCTCGGTGAGCGAGTGGAACCGCAGGTGCCGGAGCGCGACGAACGGCAGGACCGGCTCCAGCTCTATGCAGAGCCGCACCGCGTAGCCGAGAGTGCCGTACGAGTTGGGGAAGGCCCGATACAGGTCTTCATGCTCGGTCGGAGAGGCGGTGACCAGCTGTCCCGCGCCGGTGAGGATGACTGACTCCCGCACCGACTCGTGCGGCAGGCCGTTGCGGAAGGACGTGGACTCGATGCCGAGACCGGTGACGGCGCCGCCCAGGGTGATGGTCTTCAGCTGCGGCACAACCAGCGGCGCCAACCCGTGGGGCAGCGTCGCGGCGACAAGATCCTCGTAGGTGCACATGCCACCCACGTCCGCCGTTCGCGCTCCCGGATCGATCGCGATGACGCCCGTCAATCCCGACGTCTCCAGGCCCCTGACGTTCGTCTTCGCACGCACCCGGAACAGGTTCGAGGTGGGCTTGGCGAGCCGCACGGATGCCGTCGGCGGCACCGCCCGATAACTCTCGAGGAGGCGCTCCACACCGGCGGCGTAGGCGGTCCCTGGGTCGATCGCGTGAGCGGACACGCCTCCACGCTAGTCCTCGATCACCCGATCGGGTCATAACCCGCTCGCGAAGTTCCGCGGGGCCTGATCGACGGCGCTTCGACGCTGTGAAGAGCCAGGGTGTTGGTACCGGTGGTGGGACTCGAACCCACACGTCCTCTCGAACAAAGCATTTTGAGTGCTCCGCGTCTGCCATTCCGCCACACCGGCTCACAACACCTGGATCAGAATACCGTAGGCTTTGACCCGTGACCGACCAAGATTCCACCCCAGTACCTCCTCGCCGCGTCGTTGTGGCCGAGGACGAGTCCCTCATCCGCCTCGACATCGTCGAGATTCTCCGTGACGCCGGATTCGAAGTGGTCGGCGAAGCCGGCGACGGCGAAACCGCCGTGGCCCTCGCTACCGAGCTGCGGCCCGACCTGGTGATCATGGACGTCAAGATGCCGCACCTCGACGGCATCTCCGCCGCGGAGCGCATCACCAAGGCGCACATCGCGCCCGTCGTGCTGCTCACCGCCTTCAGCCAGAAGGAGCTCGTCGAGCGGGCCACCGAGGCCGGTGCACTGGCCTACGTCGTCAAGCCGTTCACGCCCAGCGACCTGCTCCCGGCGATCGAGATCGCCCTCTCCCGCTACAGCCAGATCATCACCCTCGAGGCCGAGGTCGCCGACCTGGTCGAACGGTTCGAGACCCGCAAACTCGTCGACCGGGCCAAGGGCCTGCTCAACGAGAAGATGGGCCTCTCCGAGCCGGAGTCCTTCCGCTGGATCCAGAAGGCGTCCATGGATCGTCGCCTCACCATGCACGATGTCGCCCAGGCGATCATCGAGCAGCTCTCCGCCAAGAAATAGGCGGCGCTCTCAACTCTGAACGTGACACGCAGGCAAACCGTGGGTGGACGGCTTGCCTGCGTTTCGTTTAGGCCGGGGCCGGAAGTTCCTTGATCAGGTTCGTGATCCGGATCGTCGAACAGCGGCGCCCCCGATCGTCGGTGACGACGATCTCGTGGGTGGTCAGCGTGCGGCCCAGGTGCACCGGCGTGCACACCCCCGTGACGTGGCCGGACGTGGCCGAGCCCGTGTGACTGGCATTGATCTCGATGCCCACCGCCAGGCGCCCCGGGCCGGCGTGCAGGTTGGCCGCCATCGAGCCGAGCGACTCGCCGAGCACCACGTAGGCGCCGCCGTGCAGGAGCATCGCCGGCTGGGTGTTCCCCTCGACCGGCATCCGCGCCACGGCCCGGTCGATCCTGAACTCGAGGAACTCGATCCCCATCTTCTCGGCCAGGCTGCCGGCCCCGCGTTCCTGAACCCAGGTCAACGCATCTTCGGTCTTCTCGATCATGATCACCTTTGGTCGCTGCGCCCCGCCCGCGTCTGAGGACACTTGTAGGCTGTCTCTGTGTTGGATTCCGAAAAGCCTACCCTGATGATCATTGACGGCCATTCCCTGGCCTACCGGGCGTTCCATGCCCTCCCGGTCGACAGCTTCCAGACCAGGGACGGGCAGCACACCAACGCCATCCACGGGTTCATCTCCATGCTCCTGAGCCTGCTGCGCAACGAGAAGCCCACCCACATTGCGGTGGCCTTCGACATCTCCCGGTACTCGTTCCGCACCAGGGAATACCCGGACTACAAGGGCACCAGGGCCAGCACGCCCAGCGAATTCATCGGCCAGGTTCCCCTGCTTCAGGACGCCCTGGCCGCGATGAACATCAAGACCCTGACCAAGGAAGACTTCGAGGCCGACGACATCCTCGCGACCCTGTCCGTGCGCGGCACGAACGAGGGCTACCACGTGCTGGTCGTCTCGGGCGACCGTGACACCATCCAGCTCGTCAACGAGCACGTCACCCTGCTCTACCCGGCCAGCCAGGGCGTGTCCGCACTCACCCGGTACGACCCGGCCAGGGTGAAGGAGAAGTACGGCATCGAGCCGGCCCAATACCCCGACATCGCCGCCCTTGTCGGCGAGACCAGCGACAACCTGATCGGCATCTCCAAGGTCGGCGAGAAGACGGCCGTGAAATGGCTGGGCCTCTACGGCAGCCTCGACGGGATCCTCGAGCACGCGGACGAGATCAAGGGCGTCGTCGGCAACAACCTGCGCGAACAGAAAGAAAACGCGATCCGCAACCGGCGGCTGAACCACCTCGTGACCGACCTCGAGCTGCCCGTGGAGATCGCCGAGCTGTCCCGCGGTGCGATCAACGAACCCGCCGTGCGCGAGATCTTCGGCCGGCTCGAATTCCGGACCCTGCTCGACCGGGTGATCAAGCTCGAGGGTGGCCCCGTCGACGCTGAGGCCGCGATCACGCCCGAACCGGCCGCGGAGGCAACGCCCGCAGCAGCGGCCCCCGCCGCCCAGGACCTGCTCGACGAGGAGCTCGGCGCCTGGATCGCCCGGGCCATGGCCGCATCGCCCAGCGGACTCGGCCTCTGCGTCGAGATGCAGGACGGCAAGGTGATCGGCTTCGGCCTGGCCGGCCCGACCGAAACCGTCAACCTGCCCTGGCAGCCCGGACGCACCGACTATCTCCCGCTCGAGGAATGGCTGGCGAGCGACGCACCCAAGATCATGCACGACGCAAAATCTCAGATCAAGGCGCTGCGGCGCAGCAACCTGGCCTTCACCGGCCTGGCCACAGACACCCTGATCGCCGGCTGGCTGCTGCGCCCGGGCGGACCGGACAAGACCCTCACCGACCTGGTCACCCGCTACCTGGACGAGACGCTCCCCGCGCACGACCCCAACCAGCTCGTACCGGACGAGACCGAGGCCGGCGGTGTCCCGATGGAGGCCTGGTACACCTACCGCGTCGCACAGGTCCTGGCGGCCCAGCTCGACGAGGGTTCCGAGCGGGTGCTGTCCGGCATCGAAATGCCCACCCTGATCGCGCTCGTCGACATGGAACTGGCCGGTGTCGCCGTCTCCCATCAGGAGCTGGCCGCGCTGTCCGCGCAGCTCGGCGAACGCTCGGCCGTACTCGCGGCGGGCGCCTACGCCGAGATCGGCCGCGAGGTGAACCTCGGTTCGCCCAAGCAGTTGCAGGAGGTGCTGTTCGATCAGCTCGGTATGCCGAAGACGCGCGCGAACAAGACCGGTTACTCCACGGATGCCGGTGCCCTCGCCGACCTGCAGGCCAGCAATCCGCACCCCTTCCTCGACCTGCTCCTCCAGCACCGCGACGCCACCAAGCTGCGCCAGATCGTGGAGACCCTCGACAAGGCCATCGACGGGACCGGGCGCATCCACACCACCTACGTGCAGATCGGCACCACGACCGGGCGAATCTCCTCGACCGACCCCAACCTCCAGAACATCCCGGTTCGCACGGAGGAGGGCCGTCGCATCCGAGCGGCATTCCAGGCCGGACCGGGAACCGAGTGCCTGCTCACCGCCGACTACTCGCAGATTGAAATGCGCATCATGGCGCACCTCTCCGAAGATGCCGGGCTGATCGAAGCGTTCAACGCCGGTGAGGACCTGCACCGGTTCGTCGGTGCGAGCGTGTTCGGCGTCGCCCCGGCGGATGTCACACCGGAGATGCGCACCAAGGTCAAGGCCATGTCCTACGGCCTCGCATACGGGCTGAGCGCCTTCGGACTTTCCCGTCAGTTGCGGATCGACACGAAGGAAGCCAAACAGCTGATCGGCGACTACTTCGCCCGGTTCGGTGCGGTACGGGACTATCTCAGGCACGTCGTCGAACAGGCCAAACTCGACGGCCACACGACCACCATCTTCGGCCGGCGCCGCCCGTTCCCCGAACTGCACAGCGCCAACCGGGTGTTGCGGGAGAACGCGGAACGCGCCGCACTCAACGCGCCGATCCAGGGCTCGGCCGCCGACATCATGAAGATCGCCATGAACGGCATCGCCGACGACCTCAGCGCGGGCGGCCTGGAGTCCCGGATGATGCTCCAGGTGCACGACGAGCTGATCTTCGAGGTGGCGCCGGGGGAGTGGGACACCCTGCGCGCCGTCGTCACGCACCGGATGGAGTCGGCGGCCGACCTGCTCGTACCGCTGGAGGTGCAGGTCGGCCGCGGCGCGAACTGGGACGCCGCCGCGCACTAGCGACGGTCGCCGGTGCGGTGTTCTAGGCTCGTGCCATGACACTCGACATTCAGCGCACTCCAACGGCGATCGACAAGATCGCCGAGGACTGGGTCGACACACTCGTCGACCTCGACCCGACGGTGGGCACCTACATCGGCCGCACCGCCGGCGACGGTCGTTTCGGCGACTTCTCGCCGGCCGGTGACGAACGCCGCAACCTCGAGGCCAGGAAGGTCATCGCCCTCCTCGATGCGGCGCCGGTCGCCGATGACATCGACGTCATCACCCGCACCGACCTGCGGGGCACCCTCGCCCTCGACGTGGAGAGCCACGAGGCCGGACTGGCGCTGCGGGACCTGAACGTGATCGCGTCGCCGGCCCAGGGCATCCGCGAGATCTTCGACCTGATGCCCACCGACACGGTCGAGGACTGGGACAGGATCTCCTCGCGGCTCGGCGCCGTGCCCGCCGCCATGGACGGTTACCTGCAGACCCTCCGCGAAGGCATGCAACGGGGCATCATGCCGGCGAAACGGCAGGTGCGCGAGGTTGCGTTGCAGGCGAAACGCCACGCCGCGAACGGTGGGTTCTTCGCACGGTTCGCCGCGGACGCCAGTCCCGCATCCGGCAGCCTTCCCGCCTCCCTGGCCAACGACCTCGCCGCGGGAGCCCGGGCCGCCGCCGCCGCGTACGGCAGCCTCGCCGAGTTCCTCACCGGCACCCTGGAAGGGGCGGCCCCCGAGAAGGACGCGGTCGGCCGCGAGCTCTACGCGCTCCAGTCCCGCCGTTTCCTCGGCGCCACCATCGACCTCGACGAGACGTACGAATGGGGCGTCGAAGAACTGGCCAGAATGGTCACCGAGCAGGAGAGCATCGCCGACCAGATCAAGCCGGGCGCGAGCGTCCTCGAGGCGATCGCCTTCCTCGACACCGACCCGAGCCGCAAACTGCACGGCACACAGGCGCTGCAGCGGTGGATGCAGGAAACCAGCGACCGCGCCGTGGCAGAACTGTCCGGGACCCAATTCGACATCCCCGAGGAGATCACCAGACTCGAGTGCATGATCGCCCCCACCCAGGAGGGTGGGATCTACTACACCGGGCCGTCCGATGACTTCTCCCGTCCCGGCCGGATGTGGTGGTCGGTCCCCGTCGGCGTCACCGAGTTCGACACCTGGCGCGAACTCACCACCGTGTACCACGAGGGCATCCCCGGGCACCACCTGCAGATCGGCCAGGCCGTCTACAACCGGGCCAAGCTGAACACCTGGCGCCGCCAACTGGCGGGGACCTCCGGGCACGCCGAGGGCTGGGCGCTCTACGCCGAACGCCTGATGGAACAGCTCGGCTACCTCGACGACCCGGCCGACCGCTTCGGCATGCTCGACGGGCAGCGGATGCGCGCAGCCCGGGTGGTGCTCGACATCGGCGTGCACCTGGAGAAGCGGCTCCCGGACGGCTCCGGCCCATGGACGGCCGACTACGCCTTCGACTTCCTTCGCCGGAACGTGAACATGAACGACAGCTTCGTGAAATTCGAGGTCAACCGCTACCTCGGCTGGCCGGGCCAGGCGCCCTCGTACAAGGTCGGCCAGCGGATCTGGGAGGAACTGCGGGACACCTACCGCCAGCGGGAGGGCGACGCGTTCTCGATCAAGGAATTTCACCGCAAGGCCCTCGACCTCGGCGGCGTCGGTCTCGACACGCTCCGGTCGGCGATGCTCGGATAGCGGCCGCGCTTCCCGGAGACGCGGGCCGGTGAAGTTGCTGCGGCCCGCCGCAAACAGCTAAGCTTGACTGTCACGTTTGTGACGAACTATCCGCTGCCATGCGCGGTGCACAACCCTGAAGACTTTTTCGCGTGTGGCCCGATTTATGTCCATCCTGGAGCAACTACTACATGACAATCGCAACGACCGAACGGGCACCCAAGCAGGTCGCCATCAACGACATCGGATCTGCTGAAGACTTCCTTGCCGCGGTCGAAAAGACTCTGAAATTCTTCAACGACGGCGACCTCATCGAAGGCACCGTAGTGAAGATCGACCGCGACGAGGTTCTCCTCGACGTGGGCTACAAGACCGAGGGTGTCATCCCCTCCCGCGAACTTTCCATCAAGCACGACGTTGACCCCTCCGAGGTCGTCAAGGTCGGCGACCTGGTTGAGGCGCTCGTCCTTCAGAAGGAAGACAAAGAAGGCCGTCTCATCCTGTCCAAGAAGCGCGCTCAGTACGAGCGTGCATGGGGCGACGTCGAACTGATCAAGGAATCGGATGGCGTTGTCACCGGTTCGGTGATCGAGGTTGTCAAGGGTGGCCTCATCGTGGACATCGGTCTGCGTGGCTTCCTGCCCGCGTCGCTCATCGAGCTTCGCCGCGTTCGCGACCTGACCCCGTACCTGGGCCAGGAGATCGAGGCCAAGATCCTCGAACTCGACAAGAACCGCAACAACGTTGTGCTGTCCCGTCGTGCCCTGCTCGAGCAGACGCAGTCCGAGAGCCGCACCACGTTCCTCAACAACCTCCAGAAGGGACAGGTCCGCAAGGGCGTCGTCTCGTCGATCGTCAACTTCGGTGCGTTCGTCGACCTGGGTGGCGTTGACGGTCTGGTTCACGTCTCCGAGCTCAGCTGGAAGCACATCGAGCACGCCAGCGAGGTCGTCGAGGTTGGCCAGGAAGTCACCGTCGAGATCCTCGAGGTCGACCTCGAGCGCGAGCGCGTGTCGCTGTCGCTCAAGGCCACCCAGGAGGACCCGTGGCAGGTCTTCGCCCGCACCCACGCCATCGGCCAGGTTGCACCGGGTAAGGTCACCAAGCTCGTTCCGTTCGGCGCGTTCGTTCGCGTCGCAGAGGGCATCGAGGGCCTGGTTCACATCTCCGAGCTCTCCGGCAAGCACGTCGAGCTCGCCGAGCAGGTCGTCTCGGTCGGCGACGAGGTCTTCGTCAAGGTCATCGACATCGACCTCGAGCGTCGCCGCATCTCGCTGAGCCTCAAGCAGGCCAACGAGGGTGTCGACCCCGAGGGCACCGAGTTCGACCCGGCACTCTACGGGATGCTCACCGAGTACGACGACCAGGGCAACTACAAGTACCCCGAGGGCTTCGACCCGGAGACCAACGAGTGGCGCGAAGGCTTCGACTCCCAGCGCGAGAAGTGGGAGCAGGACTACGCTGCAGCCCAGGCTCGCTGGGAAGCCCACAAGAAGCAGGTTGCTTCCGCGAACGACGAGATCATCGCCCCCGGCGATGTGCCGTCCGCCGCAGGCTCCACGTTCTCGAGCGAGACGGCCGGCGCCGGCACGCTCGCGGACGACGAGGCCCTCGCCGCGCTGCGCGAGAAGCTCTCCAGCTCCAACTAGTCGCGCAATGCCAACCTGTTCGTTGGCACCGCGATGAAACAGGCCGGGCCCTTCGGGGTCCGGCCTGTTTTTTGTGCGTCCGGGTATCCCCGAACCGGCACCGATCGTAGACTGCGGGCATGATTCGTCACCGATCCACGGTCATCGTTGCCGCCCTCTCCGTCCTGGTCCTGGCGGGCTGCGCCGCCCCCGGGCCGGAGCCGGCACCGAGCGCGAGCCCGTCGGCTACGGGTACGCCGACGTCTTCTCCGACGTCTTCTCCGACGGCTGCTCCGACGGCTGCTCCGACGTCGGCGCCGACGGCTTCCGCCGGCAGTGGCGACTGCACCGCGGCGGATGCCGTGACGACGGCTACGACGTATACGGTGCTCGCCGACGACTCCACCACGCCGGTCACGATCACGTACACGGCCTTCACCACCGACGGCGGCACACCGCTCCGCACCGCCACCGTCTACGGGCCCGTGTCCAGCACAACGGTCTACGCCTGCGTGCCCGCCGTCTCCGGAGGACTCTGGACGTTCACCGCGACCGGCACCACCAGCGGGGCACTGGGCTGCGTGCTCGGCTTCGGAGGAAGAATCGTGGCCAGGGACTCCGCCTACAACGAAGGCGCCCTGGTCCCCGAAACGGTCGACTGCACCGGCAACCCCGGGCGCTGAACGCGCCGCGGGCCGTTAGCATTGCACGCGTGTACCTGATTGGACTGACCGGCGGGATCGCATCCGGAAAAAGCACCGTGGCGCGTCGGCTCGCCGAACTCGGCGCCGTGCACATCGACGCCGACCAGCTCGCCAGGGTCGCGGTCGAACCGGGCACGGCCGCCATCGACCAGATCGTCGACCGCTTCGGTCCGACCGTGCTCGGCCCGGACGGCGGCCTCGACCGGGCGGCACTCGGGGCAGTCGTCTTCGCCGACCCGGCCGCCCTCGCCCGGCTCAACGCGATCGTGCACCCGGCCGTGCGCTCACTGTCGAATCAACTGATCCGCGAGGCCGCCACGAGGGACCCCGATGCCGTCGTCGTTTACGACGTGCCGTTGCTGGTTGAGGCGGCCGTCGACCATCCGTTCGACCTGATCGTGGTCGCCCACGCCGACGAGACGACCCGGGTCGGCCGAATGGTCCAGCTGCGGGGGATGGCCGAGGCGGAGGCACTGCGCCGGATCCGGTCGCAGGCCAGCGACACCGAGCGCCTCGCCATCGCTGACGTGGTGATCGACACCGCGGGCAGCCTCAGCCAGACGCTGGCCCAGGCCGACGACCTGTGGCTGCGGGTGCGGGCCGCCGCGAACGAGAAGAGTGTCAGGGGTGCTCCGTAGACTGGAGTCATGGAACCCACGCGCTCTGTCCATCCGTTCGAGGTCGTGAGCGAGTACACCCCCAGCGGTGACCAGCCCACCGCGATCGCCGAGCTGGCCGGCCGGATCAACGCCGGCGAGACCGACATTGTGCTCCTCGGCGCCACCGGAACGGGCAAGTCGGCCACCACCGCCTGGTTGATCGAGCAGGTACAGCGCCCCACCCTGGTGCTCGCCCACAACAAGACCCTGGCCGCGCAGTTGGTGAACGAGTTCCGTGAGCTGATGCCCAACAACGCCGTCGAGTACTTCGTGTCCTACTACGACTACTACCAGCCGGAGGCATACGTTCCGCAGACCGACACCTTCATCGAAAAGGACTCGTCGATCAACGCGGAGGTAGAACGGCTTCGCCACTCGACCACGAACTCCCTGCTCAGTCGGCGCGACGTGATCGTCGTCTCCACCGTCTCCTGCATCTACGGTCTCGGCACACCGGAGGGCTACCTCGAGGCCATGATCGCCCTGCAGGTCGGTCAGCAGGTCAGCCGGGACTGGCTCATCCGCCGGTTCGTCGCCATGCAGTACCAGCGCAACGACGTCGATTTCTCCCGCGGCCACTTCCGGGTTCGGGGCGACACGATCGAGATCATCCCCATGTATGAGGAACTGGCAATCCGGATCGAGATGTTCGGCGACGAGATCGAAGCGCTCTACAGCCTGCATCCGCTCACCGGAGACATCGTCCGCAAGCTCGACGCCGTATCCGTCTTCCCCGGGTCGCACTACGTCGCGAGCACAGATGTGATGCACCGCGCGATCGGGACCATCCAGGAGGAACTGGCCGAACGCCTCGGGCAACTCGAACGCGAAGGCAAGCTGCTCGAAGCGCAGCGCCTGCGGATGCGCACCACCTTCGACCTGGAAATGATGGAACAGATCGGCTTCTGTTCCGGGATCGAGAACTACTCCCGGCACATCGATGCGCGGCAGGCCGGCGAGGCGCCGCACTGCCTGCTCGATTACTTCCCTGACGACTTCCTGATGGTCATCGACGAGTCTCACGTCACCGTGCCGCAGATCGGCGCGATGTACGAGGGCGACTCGTCCCGCAAACGCACCCTCGTGGAGCACGGCTTCCGGTTGCCGAGCGCTCTCGACAACCGGCCGCTCAAATTCAGCGAGTTCAAGGGACGGGTCGGCCAGACCGTCTACCTCTCCGCGACCCCCGGCAAATACGAGATGGGCATCGCCGACGGCGTGGTCGAGCAGATCATCCGCCCGACGGGGCTGATCGACCCGCAGATCATCGTCAAACCCAGCAAGGGCCAGATCGACGACCTGCTCGAGGAAATCCACAAGCGGGTCGAACGCAACGAACGAGTGCTCGTCACCACGCTGACCAAGAAGATGGCCGAGGAGCTGACCGACTTCCTCACCGAGGCCGGGGTGCGGGTGCGTTACCTGCACTCCGACGTGGACACCCTGCGCCGGGTGGAGTTGCTCACCGAACTCCGGGCCGGCGTCTACGACGTCCTCGTCGGCATCAACCTGCTCAGGGAAGGCCTCGACCTGCCCGAGGTGTCGCTTGTCGCCATCCTCGACGCCGACAAGGAAGGGTTCCTCCGCTCGGCCACCTCGCTGATCCAGACGATCGGGCGCGCGGCCCGCAACGTCTCCGGCGAGGTGCACATGTACGCCGACCGGCTCACCGCCTCGATGGAACGCGCCATCGACGAAACCGATCGCCGCCGGGAGAAGCAGGTGGCCTACAACACCCTGCACGGCATCGATCCGACCCCGTTGCGCAAACGAATCGCGGACATCACCGAGGTGCTGGCCAGGGAGGAAGCGGACACCGCCGAACTGCTGGCCGGGCGCAACGAACGCCGCAAGGGTCTGGCCCCCACACCGCGCCGCCAGGGACTGGCCGCCAACGGCGCCAACGACCTCGAATCGATCATCGCCGACCTGAACGGTCAGATGCTCGAGGCCGCCGGGGAGCTCAAGTTCGAGCTCGCCGCCCGGCTGCGAGACGAGGTGTCCGAGCTCAAACGGGAATTGCGCCAGATGGAGAAGGCCGGCCACATCTGACCTTCTCCATCACCATCGAACATCTGTTCGCTCAGGGCGTGCAGATCTCGCTCCGGTGTGTCGGCGGCACTGCATAGACTCAAACGGTGTCAATTTCCAAGGTAGAGTCCGGGTCAAAACTCAGCGTTCGTGGCGCACGGGTGCACAATCTGCACAACGTCGATCTCGAGATCCCCCGGGATTCCCTCGTGGTCTTCACCGGACTGTCCGGCTCGGGCAAGTCATCACTCGCCTTCGACACCATCTTCGCGGAGGGCCAGCGCCGCTACGTCGAGTCGCTGTCCGCGTACGCGCGTCAGTTCCTCGGCCAGGTCGACCGGCCGGACGTCGACTTCATCGAGGGACTCAGCCCCGCCGTGTCCATCGACCAGAAGTCCACCAACCGCAATCCCCGGTCCACGGTCGGCACCATCACCGAGGTCTACGACTACATGCGCCTGCTGTGGGCCCGGATCGGCGTGCCGCACTGCGCCGTCTGCGGCGAGGTCATCCAGGCCCAGACCGTGCAGCAGATCGCCGACCAGCTGATGGAACTCGAAGACGGCATCCGCTACCAGGTGCTCAGCCCCGTCGTCTCCCAGAAGAAGGGCGAGTTCGTCGACCTGTTCAAGGAGCTCGCTGCCGGCGGATACTCCCGGGCGATCGTCGACGGCACCCAGATCCAGTTGAACGAGCCGCCCGTGCTCAAGAAGCAGATCAAGCACGACATCTCGGTCGTTGTGGACCGGCTCGTCGCCGGGCCCGACCTGCTCAGCCGGCTCACCGACTCGCTCGAGACCGCGCTCAAACTCACCGACGGCATCGTGCAGATCAACTACGTCGACGGCGAGGGCGACGGGGCCTGGCAGAACTATTCGGAGAAGCTCTCCTGCCCGAACAATCATCCCGTGCAGTTGACCGAGATCGAACCCCGCACCTTCTCCTTCAACGCACCGTTCGGCGCCTGCCCCGAATGCTCCGGCCTCGGCACCCGGATGTCCGTCGACGCAGACCTGCTCCTCGGGGATCCGGAGCTGAGCATCGCGGACGGGGTCGTGCTGCCCTGGACAACGCAGGGCAAGGGCCTCTTCCAGTACTACGAGAAGCTCCTTGACGGGCTCGCCCGCGACCTGGACTTCTCCCTCGACACCCCGTGGGGCCAGTTGCCCTCCGTGGTTCAGGACGCCGTCCTCCGGGGCGACAACTTCGAGGTCAAGGTGAAGTGGAAGAACCGGTACGGCAGGGAGATGAGCTACACCTCCGGTTTCGAGGGCGTCGTGCCCTACATCGAACGCCAGTACCTGCAGGCGGAGTCCGACACCCAACGGGCACGCTGGGGCGAATACCTGCGCGAGGTCGACTGCCCGGTCTGCTCCGGTACCCGGCTCAAGCCCGAGGTCCTCGCCGTGCTGGTGCACGGGTCGAGCATCGCGGATGTCTGCAACCTCAGCCTCAGCGATGCCCGCTCCTTCATGAACAAGCTGGCCCTCACCGATCGTGAGTCGATGATCGCCGCGCAGGTGCTGCGCGAGATCAAGGCTCGCCTGGACTTCCTGATCCGGGTCGGCCTCAACTACCTCAACCTGGCCAGGGCCGCCGCGACCCTGTCCGGCGGGGAGGCCCAGCGCATCCGGCTGGCCACCCAGATCGGCTCCGGCCTCACCGGGGTGCTCTACGTGCTCGACGAGCCGAGCATCGGGTTGCACCAGCGCGACAACCGCCGCCTGATCGAAACCCTGATCGCCCTGCGCGATCTGGGCAACACCCTCATCGTCGTCGAGCACGACGAAGACACCATCAAGACGGCCGATTGGATCGTCGACATCGGGCCGGGCGCCGGCGTCAACGGCGGGCACGTCGTCCACTCCGGTTCCTACGAAAGTCTGCTGACCAACAAGAAGTCCCTGACCGGGGACTACCTGGCCGGCCGCAAGTCGATCCCGACGCCGACCAGCCGCCGTGAGATCGACCCGGCCAGGGAGATCACGGTCGTCGGTGCCGCGGCGAACAACCTGCGGAAGGTGTCGGTGAGCTTCCCGTTGGGCACGTTCACGGCCGTCACCGGGGTCAGCGGTTCGGGCAAATCGTCCCTCGTCAATGACATCCTCTACCGGGTGCTCGCCAACCGGCTCAACGGGGCGCGCAAGTTGCCGGGGAGGCACACCCGGGTCACCGGCCTGGATCACCTGGACAAGGTCATCCACGTCGATCAGGCCCCGATCGGACGCACTCCCCGCTCCAACCCGGCCACCTACACCGGCGTGTTCGACAAGATCCGCACCCTGTTCTCCGAGACCATCGAGGCCAAGGCGCGCGGCTACCTGCCCGGCCGGTTCAGCTTCAACGTCAAGGGCGGTCGCTGTGAGGCCTGCTCGGGCGATGGCACGATCAAGATCGAGATGAACTTCCTGCCTGACGTCTACGTCGCCTGTGAGGTCTGCGGGGGAGCCCGGTACAACCGGGATACCCTCACGGTTCATTACAAGGGCAAGAACATCGCCGAGGTGCTCGACATGCCCATCAGCGAGGCCGCCGAGTTCTTCGAGCCGATCTCGGCGATCCACCGATTCCTCAAGACCCTCGTCGAGGTCGGTCTCGGTTACGTCCGGCTCGGCCAGAGCGCGACCACGCTCTCCGGCGGTGAGGCGCAGCGGGTCAAGCTCGCCACCGAGCTGCAGCGGCGCTCCAACGGGCGCAGCGTGTACGTGCTCGACGAGCCCACCACCGGCCTGCACTTCGAAGACGTTCGCAAGCTCCTCCTCGTGCTCAACAGCCTCGTCGACAAGGGCAACACGGTCATCGTGATCGAGCACAACCTCGACGTCATCAAGTCTGCGGACTGGGTGATCGATCTCGGCCCTGAGGGCGGGTCGGGCGGCGGTCGCGTGCTCGCGACCGGTACCCCTGAACATGTGGCGACCGTCGCGAAGAGCCACACCGGCACCTTCCTCAAGGAGGTCCTGGCGGCGCAGTAGGCGCAGACCAGGCTCAACATGTCCGACGCACTGAGTTACCGTCCCAAGGCGGGTGAGATCCCGACCGCTCCGGGGGTGTACCGGTTCCGCGACGAAACCGGGCGCGTGCTCTACGTCGGCAAGGCCAAGAATCTCCGGGCCCGGCTGAGCAACTACTTCGCGCCGCTCCGCAGCCTGCACGAGCGCACCAGGAGGATGGTCACCACCGCCTCCTCGGTGGAGTGGACCGTCGTCGGCACCGAGGTCGAAGCGTTGCAGCTGGAATGGACCTGGATCAACGAATTCGATCCGCCCTTCAACGTGCAGTTCAAGGACGACAAGTCCTACCCCTACCTCGCCGTTACCCTCGCCGACGAATCGCCCCGAGCCCTCGTCACCCGCACCACCGGCATCCGCGGGGCTCGTTATTACGGGCCGTACCCGAAGGTCTGGGCGGTGCACGAGACCATTGAGCTGATGCTCAAGGCGTTCCCGATCCGCACCTGCAACAACGCCAACTACAAGCGGGCGATGCAATCGGGCAAACCCTGCTTCGCCGGGCAGATCGGGCGGTGCTTCGGCCCCTGCTCCGGCAAGGTGACCATCGAGGAACACCGCGTCATCGTCAACGAGTTCGTCAGTTTCCTGGGCAGCCAGGATCGAAAGCTGATCAACCGGCTCACCAGCGAGATGAAGACGGCGGCGGCCGAGCAGCAGTATGAGACGGCGGCCAAGCGGCGCGACCAGATCCGAGCCCTCGACGCGGTGCTCGAGAAGAGCGCCGTCGTGCTGCGCGACAACGTCGACCTCGACCTGTTCGCGTTCGACGAAGACGAACTCGCTGCCGCCGTGCAACTGTTCATCGTGCGCGGCGGCCGCATCCGTGGTGTGCGCGGTTGGATGGTCGACAAGGAACTCGACCTGACCACCAGTGAGCTCATCGACTCGATCATGCAGACCGCGTACGGCGGGGACACCGTGCCACCGCGCGAGATCGTGGTCCCGATTCGCCCGGACGACGCGGACGCACTCGAGGGCTGGCTCGCCGGAATCGCCGGACGCAAGGTGCGGATCGTCGCCGCCCAGCGCGGGGATAAGGCCGCCCTGCTGGCGACGGCGACCCAGAACGCGAAGCACGCCCTGATGCTCTACAAGACGCGGCGCAGTTCGGACTTCGTGGCCCGCTCCAAGGCGCTGGAGGACATTCAGGAGGCGCTCGGGATGCGCTCCGCCCCGCTTCGGATGGAGTGCTACGACGTGTCGCACCTGAGCGGCACGAACATTGTCGCCTCGATGGTTGTCTTCGAGGACGGCCTGCCGCGAACCGACGAGTACCGCCGGTTCGGGATCCCGGAGTCCACGGATGACACCGACTCGATTTACCGCACGCTCACCCGCCGCCTCGCCTACCTGGTTCCGGAGGAGGAGCCGGAGCAGCCGGACGGTGACGAAGCCCCGGCCAGGAGGCGCAAGTTCCGATACCAGCCCAACCTGCTCATCGTCGACGGCGGGCAACCACAGGTCAGTGCCGCCGCACGGGCACTCCGGGAATCGGGGGTCACCGGGATAGCCCTCTGCGGCATCGCCAAGCGACTGGAGGAGATCTGGCTGCCGGACTCCGACTACCCGGTGATCCTGCCCAGGAACAGCGACGCCCTGTTCCTGATTCAGCGAATCAGGGACGAGGCACACCGCTTCGCGATCACCCATCAACGGGCCAGGCGCAAGCGTGACATCTCCACCGTGCTCGGCGAGATTCCGGGCCTCGGACCGGCCAGGGTCAAGGTTCTCCTGCAACATTTCGGGTCGGTCGCGCGACTGAAAGAGGCAACCGCCGAGTCGATCGCGGAGGTGCGGGGGATCGGTCCCGGCCTCGCCGGCACGATCCATCAGCACTTGCGCGCCTGAAGTCGCCGCCCGGTCGGTAGGCTGGACACGCGAATACCACAACGACCGAAGGCGCAATTCGAATATGACAACGCAGAACGACAAGCAGGAGATGCTTATCGTGACGGGGATGTCCGGAGCGGGACGCTCGACCGTGGCCAACGCCCTGGAGGACCTCGGCTGGTACGTCGTCGACAACCTGCCGCCCCAGATGCTGCGGCCGCTGGTGGAACTGGTCAGCCGGGCCGGCACCAGCCTGCCCAAGATAGCCGCGGTCGTGGATATCCGCGGCCGGGACTTCTTCACCGACTTTCAGGAGATCGTTCAGGGGCTTCGCAAGAGCGCCCAGGTCCGGGTCATTTTCCTCGAGGCCAGGGACGACGCGCTCGTGCGTCGATTCGAATCGGTGCGCCGGCCGCATCCGCTCCAGGGCGACGGCACGATCCTCGACGGGATCTCGGCCGAGCGAAACAAACTGAGCGCCGTTCGGGAATCATGCGACCTCGTGATCGATACCTCCGATCTCAACATTCACCAACTTGCCACGACGATCACCGACCGTTTCGCGGCCGCGGACACCGCCGGGGTCAATGTCACCCTGATGAGCTTCGGGTTCAAGTACGGCCTGCCCACGGATGTCGACATGGTCGCCGACGTCCGGTTCCTGCCCAACCCGTTCTGGATCCCCGAACTGCGTGCCCACACCGGAAAGGACGCCGAGGTCAGGGACTTCGTACTCGCGCAGACCGGCGCCATCACCTTCCTGGACAGCTACGCGGCGGCCCTTGAGCCTGTTCTCGCCGGCTATCAACGGGAGAACAAACGCCACGTCACGATTGCCGTCGGCTGCACGGGCGGCAAACACCGATCGGTTGCCATGGCCGCCGAAATCGCGCACCGGATCAAGGACTTTCCCGGGGTAGCGATCAGTCTCAAGAACCGCGACCTCGGCCGAGAATAACCACGGCGGCCGGCGCCTGGAAGCAGCCGTCGGCCAGCCCGCACACTACCCGGCCGGGACAAGGCCGGGACTACAGAATGGACAAGCGATTGGCACTCACCGCCGACGTTAAAGACGAACTCGCTCGCGTAGAGGTCTCGAAGACCACGGTTCGAGCCGCGGAACTGGCCACCATCCTCCGGTTTTCCGGCGGCCTGCACATGATTTCCAGCCGAATTGCGATCGAATCCGAATTGGACACCGCGCTACTGGCCCGACGGGTTCGCAAGGACCTGGCCGAGTTGTATGGAGTGCGCAGCGACGTCTCCGTGATCGCTGCCTCCGGTCTGCGCCGCACCAGCCACTTTCTTGTGCGGGTCCTGGACGGGGGAGAGACCCTGGCCAGGCAGACCGGGCTCCTCGACGCCAGGCGGCGCCCAATCCGGGGGCTGCCGAACCGGCTGACCACGGGGTCGAAGGAAGAGATCGCCGCCGTGTGGCGGGGAGCGTTCCTGGCTCACGGTTCACTGACCGACCCGGGCCGCTCCGCCGCGCTCGAGATCACCTGCCCCGGCAATGAAGCGGCCATGGCGCTGGTCGGCGCGGCCGGCCGGCTCGGCGTCGTCGCCAAGGCCCGGGAAGTACGCGGCGTCCATCGCGTCGTCATCCGCGACGGCGACGCGATCGGCGCCATGCTCGTGCACATGGGCGCCCAGGACACCGTGCTGAACTGGGAGGCGCTGCGCCAACGGCGCGAGGTCCGTGCCACGGCCAACCGGCTCGTCAACTTCGATGATGCCAACCTTCGCCGCTCGGCGCAGGCAGCCGTCGCCGCCTGCGCCAGGGTTCAGCGCGCCATGGAGATCCTCGGCACCGACATTCCCGAGCATCTGCGCTACGCGGGCGAGCTGCGCCTGTCGTTCCGGGATTCAAGCCTCGACGAGCTCGGCCACCACGCTGACCCGCCGATGACCAAGGATGCGGTCGCCGGCCGGATCCGACGACTACTGGCGATGGCGGACAAGAAGGCCGCCGACCTGGGAATTCCCGGGACGGATGCCGATCTTCCCGCCGACCTCGACGAAGCCTGATCCCGCCGCTCGTCACGCGGCAAGCGCGACCTGAGTAGACTGGATAGGTCGCTCACAAACTGGTGGCGGAGCATTTCGCGCCGACAACTACAGAGGAGATACACAATGGCTGAATACACACTCCCGGCCCTGGCCTATGACTACTCCGCGCTCGCGCCGAGCATCAGCGGCACGATCATGGAACTCCACCACAGCAAGCACCACCAGGCCTACGTGACCGGGGCCAACACCGCCCTCGCACAGCTGGCCGAGGCCCGTGACTCCGGAACGTTGACCTACGTCAACAAGCTTGAGAAGGACCTCGCGTTCAACCTGGGCGGTCACGTCAACCACTCGATCTTCTGGACCAACCTTTCCCCGGACGGCGGCGACAAGCCCACCGGCGACCTGGCCAGCGCCATCGACGACAACTTCGGCTCATTCGACAAGTTCCAGGCCCACTTCGCGGCCACCGCGCTGGGCGTGCAGGGTTCGGGCTGGGCTGTCCTGGCCTGGGATTCGATCGGCCAGCGCCTGATCATCCAGCAGTTCTTCGACCAGCAGGCGAACTTCGCCGCAGGCACCATTCCCGTGCTGATGCTCGATGTCTGGGAGCACGCCTACTACCTCGACTACCGCAACGTGCGTGCCGACTATGTGAAGGCCTTCTGGAACATCGTCAACTGGGCGAACGTCCAGGAGCGCTTCACCATCGCACGCGAAAAGACCACCGGGTTGCTCCTGCTCTCATAGCAGGATCGGCCCCCGCACCGGGGGCCGGCATCCCGTCCAGTTCACCCACAAGAAACGCGCTTCGGCGCACAAGATTAGGAGACATTCGTGTCTGTAAAGATTGGTATTAACGGATTTGGTCGCATTGGCCGCAATTATCTTCGCGCAGCCCTTGCCCAGGGCAGCGACATTGAGATCGTCGCCGTGAACGACCTCACCGACACAAAGACGCTGGCACACCTTCTTAAATATGACTCCATCACCGGGCGCCTTGCCGCCACGGTCTCGGTCGAGGGTGACTCGATCCTCGTCAACGGCAAGCCGATTAAGGTCCTCGCCGAGCGCGACCCCGCGAACCTCCCCTGGGGTGCCCTGGGTGTAGACATCGTCATTGAGTCCACCGGACGTTTCACCAAGGCCGACGACGCGCGCAAGCACATCACCGCCGGTGCCAAGAAGGTCATCGTTTCCGCTCCCGCCACCGGTGAGGTCGCCACGATCGTCATGGGCGTCAACGAGCAGGACTACGACCCGGCCAAGTTCGACATCATCTCCAACGCGTCGTGCACCACGAACTGCCTCGCGCCGCTCGCCAAGGTGTTCAACGACAACTTCGGCATCAAGTCCGGCCTGATGACCACGATCCACGCGTACACGGCCGACCAGAACCTGCAGGACGGCCCGCACTCTGACCTGCGTCGCGCCCGCGCCGCAGCCGTCAACATCATCCCGACCTCGACCGGTGCCGCCAAGGCTCTCGGAATCGTTCTCCCGGAACTCAAGGGCAAGCTCGATGGCTTCGCGCTTCGCGTGCCGGTTCCCACCGGTTCCATCACCGACCTCACCGTCATCGCCGAGCGCCCGGTTACCGTCGAAGAGATCAAGGCCGCCTACAAGGCTGCAGCCGATGGTCCCCTCAAGGGCATCCTGATGTACACCGAAGACGAGATCGTCTCCAGCGACATCGTCACCGACCCGCACTCCTCCATCTTCGATGCCGGCCTGCTGCGCGTCATCGGCGACCAGGTCAAGCTGTCGTCCTGGTACGACAACGAGTGGGGCTACTCCAACCGCATGGTTGACCTCACCGAACTCGTCGCCAAGAGCCTCTAACCGAGGCCCACGGTGACACTTCGAACAATCGAATCACTGGGGCAGCTGAACGGCAAGCGCGTCATCGTCCGTTGCGATCTGAATGTTCCGTTGAAAGACGGAGAGATCACGGACGATGGCCGCGTTCGCGCGTCGCTGCCCACCATCAAGGCGCTGCTCGTTCAGGGCGCCAGAGTCGTCATCGTCTCGCACCTCGGTCGGCCCAAGGGTGCGCCCGAAGACAGGTACAGCCTGGCTCCGGTCGCCGCACGCCTGGCCGAACTGCTGGGCAGTGACGTCGCGTTCGCAACCGACACCGTCGGCGAGTCCGCGACGGCTGCCGTTGCGGCCCTGGCCGACGGCGGCGTCGTCGTGCTGGAAAACCTCCGGTTCAACCCGGGGGAGACCAGCAAGGTCGACGAGGAACGCGTGGCCTTCGCCAACGAACTCGCCGCCCTGGGCGATGTCCTCGTCTCGGACGGCTTCGGTGTCGTCCACCGCAAGCAGGCCAGCGTGTACGACCTGGCAGCGATCCTGCCAAGCGCGGCCGGCCTGCTGATCGCCGCTGAGCTCGATGTCCTCGATCGCCTCACCGAAAAGCCGGAGGCGCCGTACACGGTCGTCCTCGGCGGCTCAAAGGTGTCGGACAAGCTCGGCGTCATCGGTCACCTGCTGCCGCGAGTCAACTCGCTGTTGATCGGCGGAGGAATGACGTACACGTTCCTCGCCGCCCAGGGCCACAAGGTGGGCGCCAGCCTGCTCGAGGCCGACCAGATCGACACCGTGCGCGGCTACCTCGTCGAAGCAGAGCGCCTCGGCGTCAAGATCGTGCTGCCGACGGATGTCGTCGTGGCATCGAAGTTCGGGGCGGACGCGGACCTCGCGATCACCCCGGCTGACGCCATCGAAGACACCCCGTTCGGCGCCTCCGGTCTCGGCCTGGACATCGGCCCTGAGTCGGCAGCGGCGTTCGCGGAAGTCATCCGGTCTTCCAAGACGGTCTTCTGGAACGGCCCGATGGGCGTGTTCGAGCTGGCTCCGTTCGCGGAAGGCACCCGGACGGTTGCCGGCGCACTGACCGAGGTCGACGGCCTGAGCGTTGTCGGTGGTGGCGACTCTGCCGCCGCCGTGCGCATCCTTGGTTTCACAGATGACCAGTTCGGTCACATTTCAACCGGCGGTGGCGCCAGCCTCGAGTTCCTCGAGGGCAAGCGCCTGCCAGGACTGGAGGTCCTCGGATGGTAGCAAACGACAACGCACGGCGG
This sequence comes from Cryobacterium sp. PH31-AA6, assembly GCF_030063195.1. Taxonomy (GTDB): domain Bacteria; phylum Actinomycetota; class Actinomycetes; order Actinomycetales; family Microbacteriaceae; genus Cryobacterium. The sequence goes on along the minus strand of NZ_JASISS010000002.1, from coordinate 274,112 downwards.
ACACCGCTGATCGCGGGCAACTGGAAGATGAACCTGGACCACCTCCAGGCCATCGCATTCGTCCAGAAGCTGGCGTGGAACCTCAAGGACGCGAAGCATGACTTCTCGTCCGTCGAGGTTGCCGTCTTCCCGCCCTTCACCGATCTCCGCTCCGTGCAGACGCTCGTCTCGGCCGACAAGCTCCCGCTCGCCTATGGCGCGCAGGACGTTTCGGCGCAGGACTCGGGCGCGTACACCGGAGAGATCTCGGGTGCGTTCCTGTCCCAGCTGGAATGCCAGTACGTGCTGATCGGACACTCCGAGCGGCGCACGCTGCACGGGGAGGACGACGAGCAGGTCGCGGCGAAGGTCAAGGCCGCGATCAAGCACAACCTCGTTCCGATCATCTGCGTCGGCGAAACCGCCGCAGACCTGGAACTGCACGGCCCCAGCGCCGTGCCGGTCGCACAGCTGAAGACGGCCCTGTCCGGCGTCTCCAACGCTGCGGACATCGTTGTGGCGTACGAGCCCGTCTGGGCGATCGGATCCGGCCAGGCTGCCACCCCGGAGCAGGCCGAGCAGGTTGCGGCACAGCTGCGCAACGTGCTCAAGGAGACCCTCGGGGAAGATGTGGCCGCCAAGACCCGCATCCTCTACGGCGGTTCCGTGAAGGGCGTCAACATCGCCGGCTTCATGCGCGAACCCAATGTTGATGGTGCCCTCGTCGGTGGAGCAAGTCTCGACATCGACGAGTTCTCCAGCATCGTGCGGTTCCAGAAGCACGTTGGCCTGTAACTCAGCCAGCATCAACTCAGCCAGCATCGTTTGAGGCAGCCCGTCGTCCCCCCGAATCAGGGGGACGACGGGCTGTGACGTGAGTCAGGCTATGATTATCACTGATCTTGGTGGGGCAAGTGCCCCACCGCACTGTGAAAGGTTTCGCGTGGGAATTCTCCAGGTAGTGCTGCAGGTGTTGCTCGGCATTACGAGCCTCCTGCTCACCATGCTCATTTTGCTGCACAAGGGGCGTGGCGGCGGTCTGTCCGACATGTTCGGCGGCGGTGTGACTTCGAACCTCGGCGCCTCAGGGTTGGCCGAACGAAATCTCAACCGCATCACCGTCATTCTGGGACTGCTCTGGATCTCGTGCATCGTCGTCCTCGGCCTGATCACAAAGTTCAACGCGGGAATCTGACCCCCCTCGCCGGGTCGGCGGCAGTATGCGGATCCACGAGGCGGCAGCACAAAACGGCATGACCGTTCAATTCAACATTGGCTGACGTGGCCAAACAGCTTCAACGCCCCTTTCTAGCGGAGGAACAAAATGGCATCTGGTGGCAGCGCAATTCGTGGCTCCCGTGTAGGAGCTGGCCCGATGGGCGAGCAGGACCGCGGTTTCCACGCGGACCGGATCAAGGTGTCCTACTGGGACGCGCTCGGCAATGAGACCGTCCGCTATTTCGCGGCGAACCTGCCCGACGATGAGATCCCGGAGACCATCGACTGCCCGTCCTCCGGCCTCCCCGCCGGACGTGACAAAGAGAACCCGCCGTCGGTGGTCAAGCTCGAGCCGTACAAGACGCACCTCGCCTACGTGAAGGAGCGCCGGACCGAGGAAGAAGCGGAGTCTCTGCTTGAGGAGGCCCTGCAGCAGCTGCGGGTGCGCCGCGGAAAGCTTTCCGCGACCAACTAGGGCTGCCGCCTGGCCAGCGCCGCAGCCGAGCCGACACCGCGGACGGCTTCGGCCCGGTTTCGCTAAAGCGGACAGACAAGAGCGGGCCCCGATCCAATCGGGGCCCGCTCTTGTCTGCACCCGAGCGTCGTCGGGGTGTTGATTAGAACGTGGACGCGGTCAGGTTCTCCGGAACCTCAGCGGCGGCTTCCCGATCGACGAAGAAATTCGTGTACCGACGGCCCTTGATGCCGGCGACGGGCACCTCGTCGCGGCTCGCGCCGGCCAGGGCCAGGCCCAGGGCCGAGGCCTTGTCCGGCCCCGCGAGGACCATCCAGACGCACCGGGAAGAATTGATCGCCGGGCGGCTCAGGCTGAGTCGCTCCGCCGGAGCCTTGGGGGAGTCCCGCACGGCGAGAACGCTGGCACCCGATTCACGGATGCCGGGCTGGTGCGGGAACAGTGAGGCGACATGACCGTCGGGTCCGACGCCGAGGAAGGTGATGTCGAACCGCGGCAGGTTGGTGCCCTCGATCGACGCGGCCTCGAGTTGCGCAGCGTAGTCGGCAGCGGCGCTGTCCAGGTCTGTGCCTTCGTCCGAGGCCGCGAACGGGTGGATGTTCCCTTCGGGGACGGCGATGTGGGAGAGAAGCGCCGCGCGCGCCTGGAGTTCATTTCGCTCCGGGTCGTTCTTGGGCAGCCACCGTTCGTCACCCCACCAGAACGTGACCAGGTCCCAGTCAATGGTGTCTCTGGCCGCGGAGGCGTTGATGGCTTCAAGCACCTCGTTGGCGACGGTGCCGCCCGCGAGGACAACATTGATGTCGCCCTGCTCGTGCAGGATGTCCACGGTCGTTGTGATGAATCGAGCCGCCACGGACGCCGCCAGGGCTGCCCGGTCGGGGTGTACGAGTACGCGTCGTTCGTTAGTCACGGTCGTCCTTCGGTTTGATCTGCGACCACATCGTCAAGGTGCGGGAGGCCGCGCGTGATGACCTCACCATACAACTCATCCGGGTCAAGGCGGCGCAGCTCGTCACTCAGGCAGTCGCGCAGGCTCCGCCTCTTCAGGGTGAGATCCTGGACGGGCTGACCCGGCTGGGTGAGCCTGGCGATGCCGGGAACCTCGCGTTCGAGCGAGATGACCCCGGCGGCTCTGGTGAGGTGCACGGCACGGATGCCGCTCGACATGGGCCCGGTGGTGAACTCGTAACTGACCGGAACCTGCAACTGCAATTGGAGCCAGGCGGCCAGGAGAGCCGTCGACGGGGAGTCTGCGGCACCGGACACCTCGACGGCCGTCACGGGCAGGTACGGGGGTTGGTCGAGGACCGCAGCGAGCTGGGCGCGCCAGAGAGTCAGCCGGGTCCAGGCGAAGTCCGTGTCGCCGGGGCGGTACGAGGTGCAGAGATGATGCAGCGCGGCCTGGGGGTCGGGCTGCGCGGACGCATCCGTGATGCGGCGGTAGGCGATGCGGCCCAGGGGAGATTCTGCGGGCACCGGAGGGGCCACGTCGGGCCACCAGGCCACGACGGGCGCGTCCGGGAGCAGGAGGCCCGTGACCAGGCTCTCCGGGTCGCTGGCGGCCTCTCCGTAGGCGCGGAGCACGATGACCTCGCTCGCTCCGGCATCGCCGCCGACCCGGATCTCCGCGTCGATCCTCGGCGTCGTAGCCAGACCCGCGGCGTCGAGTGCCTGGGTGGACAGGACGATGACGCGCATCGGGTGTTCGCGAGACGCATCGTTCGCGGCTTCGATGGCCTCTTCCTCGTGCCCCATCGTCGCCGCGATGATCAGCGTGAGGACCCGGCCGAGAGCGACCGCACCGCCTTCCTCGCGAATCCGGACCAGGGCCTTGGAAATCTTGGAGGTGGTGGTATCGGGAAGATCGACGATCATGGGCGTCTCCAGTGTCGGCCGTCGCGAGACAGCAGGTCATCGGCTGATGAGGGACCCCAGGTGCCCGGACGGTACTGCTCCGGTTGTCCCTGTTCGGCCCAGAACTCCTCGATCGGATCGAGGATCTTCCAGGACAGTTCCACCTCTTCATGGCGGGGGAAGAGCGGCGGGTCGCCGAGAAGCACGTCCAGGATGAGGCGCTCGTAGGCCTCGGGACTCGCCTCGGTGAACGCGTGGCCGTAGCCGAAGTCCATGGTGACGTCGCGTACCTGCATGCCGACACCGGGCACCTTTGAGCCGAAGCGGATCGTGACGCCCTCGTCGGGCTGCACCCGGATCACGAGAGCGTTCTCGCCGAGGGCAGCGGTGTTGCCCTTGGCGAACAGATGCTGGGGCGCACGTTTGAACACGACTGCGATCTCGGTGACGCGACGTCCGAGGCGTTTGCCGGCCCGGAGGTAGAACGGAACCCCTGACCAGCGACGGGTGTCGATCGTGAGGCGGAGTGCCGCGTACGTCTCCGTGACGGACTCGGCGTCCATGCCGTCCTCCTCGAGGAAGCCGAGGACCTTTTCCCCGCCCTGCCAGCCGCCGGCGTACTGGCCCCTTGCGGTTCCGGTGGCGAGGTCGTCGGGAAGGCGAATCGACGCCAACACCTTTTCCTTCTCGGTGCGGAGGTCGGCCGCGTCGAAGGAGATGGGCTCCTCCATCGCGGTCAGGGCCAGAAGCTGGAGAAGGTGGTTCTGGATGACGTCCCTGGCCGCACCGATTCCGTCGTAGTACCCGGCCCGGCCGCCGACGCCGATGTCCTCAGCCATGGTGATCTGAACGTGATCGACGTAGTTGGCGTTCCAGATGGGTTCGTAGAGCTGGTTCGCGAAGCGCAGGGCCAGGATGTTCTGGACCGTCTCCTTGCCGAGGTAGTGGTCGATCCGGAACACGGAATCCGGAGGGAAGACCGATTCCACGACGTTGTTCAGCTCACGCGCGGTCTGCAGGTCACTGCCGAACGGCTTCTCGATGACGACGCGTCGCCACTGCCCGTCCTTCTGTTCCGCCAGACCCGACCGTCGCAGTTGTTCGGTGACCTGCGGGAACGCCTTCGGCGGGATGGACAGGTAGAACGCATGGTTGCCCATGGTTCCGCGTTCCTTGTCGAGGAGGGCGATCGTCTCCTTGAGGCGTTCGAACGCCTTGTCGTCGTCGAAGGTCCCTGAGACGAAGCGGATGCCCTCGGCCAACTGCGCCCAGACATCCTCATGGAACTCCGTGCGGGCGAACTCCTTGACGGAGTCGTGCACGACCTGCATGAAGTCCTCGTCGTCCCAGTCACGCCGGGCGAAGCCGACGAGCGCGAATCCGGGCGGCAGCAGGCCGCGATTCGCGAGGTCGTAGACGGCCGGCATGAGTTTTTTCCGGGAAAGGTCACCGGTCACGCCGAAAATGACGAGGCTGCTCGGCCCCGCGATTCGATTCAGGCGGTAGTCGGAGGGTGATCGCAGGGGATTGAACTCCGGGGTGATTTCCACCGGGGACATGCAGCTCCTTCAGAGTGTGGACGACAGCGTGGCCGCGGACGGCCGGGGTGGGGCCGGCCCGGATGGGGCCGGCCCGCGAGTGGCTAGCGCAGGGCCGCGAAGAGGGTCGCGACGTTCGCGCCCGGATCGGTCAGCGTCAGCGTGAGCACCGGGCGACCGTGGTCGGCCAGAACGCTCGCATCGCCGCTGGCCTGGGCCTGGATGAGCTCGCCGAAGGTGAAGGGACGATCCGGGATATCCAGGTCGACGGGGGGAGTCGCCAGGATCTGCAGGAAGACGCCCGATGCCGGACCGCCCTTGTGGAGCTGGCCGGTCGAGTGCAGGAACCGAGGTCCCCAACCGAATGTCACCGGTCGCTTGGACAGCGCCGCAAGCAGGTCGCGGATCTCCGCGAGCTGCGGCAGGGCGAGTCGGTTGACGTAGGCCTGCACGGAGACGTAGCCGTCCGGGCCGAGTTCCTCGAGGAGCGCGTCGATGGCCGAAGCCAGGTCGCTGGCCGCCCCGATGACATGGGCGGTTCCCCTGACCTCGATGCCGCCGGAGATGAACGCCGCAGGCACCGGCTCGGGGCGCGCGTCGAGCAGACCCCGGGTGGCGATCTTGGCGGCCTCCACATCGGGCTGGTCGAACGGGTTGATGCCGAGCAGCCGACCCGCGATCACGGTGGCGTATTCCCAGACCAGGAACTGCGCGCCGAGGGTTCCGCTGACGCGGATCTCGTCGGCACCGTCGTTGTCCGAGAAAACGTCGAGGCCGGCGTCGGCGACGAGGCGTACGACCTGAACGTCCGGAAGGTTCTCCGACAGCTCGGGGGCGTCGAGGCCGAGAACGACCGGGAGAATGCCGGTGCCCTGCTTGCCGGTGGACTCGGCGATGAGCTGCTCGGCCCAGTCGGCGAAACCAACGATGTGGGTACCGTCGGACAGGATCGCGAGCTTGTCCCTGCGGGGGCTGGTCGCGGCGATCGCAGCGCCGAGGATGAGTCCCGGGTTCTCGGGGCTGTCGACGGCCAGGGCGACGGAGATCGCCTCTGCTTCGTCGAGCAACCCGGCGATGTCGACACCGGCGAGGCCGGACGGCACCAGGCCGAAGGCGGTGAGCACGGAGAAACGACCGCCGACCGTGGGGTCTGCGTTGAAGACGCGGTAGCCGGCGGCGCGTGCGTCGGCGTCGAGCGGGGAACCCGGGTCGGTGACGACGATGATCCGCTCGGCTGGGTCGATACCGGCCTCACGGAACGCCCGTTCGAAGACGCGACGCTGGCTGTCGGTTTCCGCGGTGGAGCCCGACTTCGACGAGACGACCAGTGCCGTGGAGGTGAGGTGGACGCCCAACGCGGCGAGGACCTGGCCGGGGTCGGTCGAGTCGAGCACGGTCAGCGGAACGCCGGCGGTGCGGGTGATGACCTCCGGCGCGAGCGAGGAGCCGCCCATGCCGGCGAGAGCGATTCGGTCCACTCCGGCGGCCCGCAACTCGTCGCGCAGCGCCAGGATCTCGGGGACGAGCGGCCGGGAGTCGGAGACCGACTCGGTCCAGCCCAGGCGTTTGCCTGCCTCGTCCTCGGCCTCCGGTCCCCAGAGGGCCGGGTCGAGCGCGGTGATGCCGGATGCGACCAGATCGGTCACGAGGGTGGGTACCGTGCTGCGCACGGCGTCAGCGGCGGCGCCGCTGACCGAGATGCGGAAGCTCACAGTGCTGACCCGGTGGTCGCTTTCGCGGCGGCAAGCGCAACGGAGACGGTCTCGAGGAGTTCATTCCAGGACACGATGAACTTGGCGACGCCCTCGGCCTCGAGGACCTGGGTGACATCGACGTAGGAGACTCCCTCGTTGGCAAGGGCGTCGAGCACCGCGTTTGCCTCGTCGTAGGCGCCGGTGACCGAGTCCGCGGGGACGACGCCGTGGTCGAGTGTCGCCTCGAGCGTCTTCTCGGGCATCGTGTTGACGACCTCGGGGGCGACCAGGTTGGTCACGTAGAGGGTGTCGGGCAGGGTCGGGTCCTTGACGCCGGTCGACGCCCAGAGCGGGCGCTGCTTGTTGGCGCCCGCCGCGATCAGGCCGAGGGCACGCTCGCTGGAGAACGCCTGCTGGAAGACCTCATAGGCCAGCTGTGCGTTGGCGACGCCGGCCTTGCTCTTCAGGGCGATGGCGGCTTCGGTGCCGATGGCTTCGAGGCGTTGGTTGATCTCGGTGTCGACCCGGGACACGAAGAACGAGGCCACGGAGTGGATTGTCGACAGGTCGTGGCCGGCCGCACGGGCCTTCTCGAGACCGGACAGGTACGCGTTGATGACCTGGCGGTGACGCTCCAGGCTGAAGATGAGGGTGACATTGACGCTGATGCCCTGGGCGATGGTCGCGGTGATCGCGTCGAGACCCTCGATGGTCGCGGGGATCTTGATCATGGCGTTCGGCCGGTCCACCTTTGCCCACAGTTCCTGGGCCTGGGCGAACGTGCCATCCGCGTCGTGCGCCAGCCCGGGCTCGACCTCGATCGAGACTCGGCCGTCGACTCCGCCGGTGCGGTCGTAGACGGGGCGGAAGATGTCGCTGGCGGCGCGCACGTCGTCGGTGGTGATCTCGAAGACGGCGTCCTGCACCGTGGCGCCGGAAGCGGCGAGTGCCGCCACCTGGTCCGCGTATGCCTCGCCCTTGCTCAGGGCGCCGGCGAAGATGGTCGGGTTGGTGGTCACGCCCACGACGTTCTTCGTGTCGATCAGGTTGGCCAGGCCGCCGGAAACGATGCGTTCGCGGGACAGGTCATCGAGCCAAATGCTGACGCCGGCTGCGGACAGCTCGGCGAGGGGAGTGTTCTCGGTCATATTTATCTCCTTGTGAAGCGGGTAATTCAGGTGTGGGTGAAGCGCGTGTCTGACTCTCAGATCGCGGCGATCGAATCCTTGGCTGCGGCGACGACTGCCTCCGTGGTGATGCCGAATTCGCGGAACAGGGTCTTGTAATCGGCCGAGGCACCGAAGTGCTCGATCGAAATGCTGCGACCGCGGTCACCGACGTAGCTATTCCAGGTCAACGCGATTCCGGCCTCGATCGATACCCGTGCGGTGACGCTTCTCGGAAGGACGGACTCACGGTACTCGGCCGACTGCTCGGCGAACCATTCGAGGCTCGGCGCCGAGACGACACGGGCATTGATGCCGTCCGCCTTCAGCAGCTCCCTGGCGGCCAGGGCGAGCTGGACCTCGGAGCCGGTTCCGATCAGGATCACGTCTGGCGTTCCGTTCGCGGCCTCGGCCAGGATGTACGCGCCCTTGGCCACGTTTCGCGCGGACGCGAGAACATCGCCGGCGGCGTCGGAGTCACCGCGGGTGAACACTGGAATGTTCTGGCGGGTCAGCACGATTCCGGCCGGACCGTTACGGCGTTCCAGGATGGTCTTCCAGGCCCAGGCGACCTCGTTGGCGTCGCCGGGGCGCACCACGTCCAGCCCGGGGATGGCCCTCAGGGTGGCGAGCTGCTCGATCGGCTGGTGGGTCGGACCGTCCTCGCCGAGGGCCACGGAGTCGTGAGTCCAGACGAAGATCGACGGTGTCTTCATCAACGCGGCAAGCCGGATTGCGGGGCGCATATAGTCGCTGAAGATGAGGAAGGTGCCACCGAACGGGCGGGTGTTGCCGTGCAGCACGATTCCGTTGAGGATCGCGGCCATGGCGTGCTCGCGAATACCGAAGTGCAGCACCCGGCCGTACTCGTTACCGGTCCACTCGTGGGTGGAATGCTCGCCCGGGATGAACGAGGCCGCGCCGCCGATGGTCGTGTTGTTCGACTCGGCGAGGTCGGCGGAGCCTCCCCACAGTTCGGGGATGACCGCGCCGAGGGCGGTGAGAACCTTTCCGGAGGCGGCACGGGTCGACACCTCGGTGCCGCCCTCGAACACGGGCAGTGCCGCTTCGACGCCCTTGGGCAGCTCGCCGGACAGTACCCGGTCGAGCAGCGCCTTGCGCTCGGGGTTCGCTTCCGCCCAGACTCCGAACGTCGCATCCCACTCGGAGTGCGCCGCTGCGCCGCGCTTGAGCGCCTTGCGGGTGTGCTCGATGACCTCGTCGGCGACCTCGAAGGTCTGTGCCGGGTCGAAGCCCAGGATTTCCTTCACTGCGGCCAGCTCCTCGGCGCCGAGGGCCGATCCGTGGATCTTGCCGGTGTTCTGCTTCCTTGGGCTGGGCCAGCCGATGATGGTCTTCAGGATGATCAGAGACGGCTTGTCAGTCTCGCCCTTGGCGGCATCGATCGCGTCGTTGAGGGCGTGCAGGTCTTCGACGTAGACGCCGGTCTTCTTCCAATCCACCGTCTGCACGTGCCAGTTGTAGGCCTCGTAGCGGGCGGCGACATCCTCGGTGAAGGCGATCTTGGTGTCGTCTTCGATTGAAATCTGGTTGCTGTCGTAGATTGCGATCAGGTTGCCGAGCTGCTGGTGGCCGGCGAGCGAGGATGCCTCGCTGGTGATGCCCTCCTGCAGGTCGCCATCGCCGGCGATCACGTAGACGAAGTGGTCGAACGGGCTGGTTCCCGCGGCAGCCTCCGGGTCGAACAGTCCGCGCTCGAAGCGGGCGGCGTAGGCGAAGCCCACGGCGGAGGCGAGACCCTGGCCGAGCGGCCCGGTGGTGATCTCCACGCCGTCGGTGTGACCGTATTCCGGGTGACCCGGCGTCTTCGAACCCCAGGTGCGGAGTGCCTTGAGGTCGTCGAGTTCGAGGCCGTAGCCACCGAGGTACAACTGCACGTACTGCGTGAGGGAGCTGTGACCGACCGAGAGGATGAACCGGTCGCGGCCGAGCCAGTCGTTGTCGGCGGGGTCTCGGCGCATGACCTTCTGGAACAGCAGGTAGGCGGCCGGAGCGAGGCTCATCGCCGTTCCTGGGTGTCCGTTCCCGACCTTCTCTACGGCGTCGGCCGCGAGCACGCGTGCCGTGTCGACCGCCTTGTTGTCAATCGAATCCCACTGCAGTGCTGCCACTTGGTCTTGACCCTTCGTAGACAAAAGGGGCAGGTTGTCGTGAACCCGCACCCATTGGATTGAGCGCGCCCATGGACATCGACGTCATCGCGGCATTGCCGCAGAAGCCCGACTTCGGTGGATCCGCGCATGCACCGAGATTGGCGAGCACCCCCAGTATAGGCAATGGCCGGGAAACGGCCCAGTACGTGACGGTGAATGACCGCGTGCCCCGCCATGGCCGGGGTGCTGCCGGATCGCGGCCGCCGGATCGCCTAGACTCGTCTCACAATGCACAGCGTAAGAGGAGTCATGCCCGGACCCGCCTCCAACCCCACCGTGAGCGCAACGCGTACGTTCCGACGAACGTTCCTTGCCTACCTGTCGCTGACCAAGCCCAGAGTCGTCGAACTCCTGCTCGTCGTGACCGCGCCGACGATGTTCCTCGCCCAGCAGGGCATCCCGAGCCTGTGGCTCGTGCTCGCGACCCTCGTCGGCGGCGCGTTCAGCGCCGGGTCGGCCGGTGCCTTTAACTGCTACATCGACCGGGACATCGACCGGCTGATGGACCGCACCAAGAATCGGCCGCTGGTGACGGGGGAGCTGAGCGACCGAGAGGCCCTCGTGTTCGCGTGGGTCCTCGGCGTGTTGTCCATCGTCTGGCTGTGGGCGTTCACCAACTGGCTGGCCGCGCTGCTGTCGCTCGGCGCGATCCTGCTTTACGTCGTCTTCTACACCCTGGTTCTCAAGCGACGCACCGCACAGAACATCGTCTGGGGCGGCATCGCCGGCTGCATGCCGGTTCTGATCGGCTGGGCCGCTGTCACGGGCGACTTGTCCTGGCCCCCGTTCATCCTGTTCCTGATCATCTTCCTCTGGACCCCGCCGCACTATTGGCCACTGTCGATGAAGTACCGCAGCGATTACCGGGCCGCCGGGGTTCCCATGCTCGCCGTGGTCCGTGGCCGCAGCCAGGTCGGCCTCCAGGTCATCCTCTACGCCTGGGCGACCGTTGCCTGCTCCCTGCTGCTCATCCCCATCGCCGGGATGGGACTGGTCTACTCGTTCACGGCCCTGGTCACCGGAGGCTGGTTCATCTACGAGACCCACCGCCTGTACGACCTGGCCATCCGTCACGAACAGGTGTCGCCGATGCGGGTCTTCCACGGGTCGATCGTCTACCTGACGCTCCTGTTCGTCGCCGTCGGCGTCGACCCGCTGCTGCCCTTCTGACCTGTCTCCACCCGGTGGGCGTTCCGTCGACCACGATTCCGTGGTGCCTGCGCCCCGAGGAGCGAGCCGAGAGCAGCGCCTAGCGTGCCGCGGTGCCGGTCGTTACCGGGGTCGCCGTCGGCGTCCCTGCCGCGACCGGGACCGAGAGATTCAAGATGACCGCGGTCATTCCCGCGGCGAGCACGCAGGACAGGACCATGTGCATTCCCACGAGCAGGGGCGGCAGCCCGATGTTCGCCTGGAGCAGCCCGATTCCGACCTGGCCGACCTCGATGATCAGCAGCAGGACGGCCCAGCCGCGCGGGGGAAGTGCGAGCGCGACCGAGGCGATGACGAGCGCAATCGTGAGTGCCAGGGTCAGATAGGCCGGCCAGCTGTGCACGTGCTGCAGCAGTTCGGAGTCGAGGCCGTTACGTGGCGCGTTCGCGTCGCCGGCGTGCGGACCCGACCCGGTGGTGACGATGCCGACGAGAATCGTGACCAGGATGACCACCGCCGTGACGTGGGCCAGGAACCGAAACCAGCCGGGCACCGCCGACACCCTGGGCGAGTTGCCGGTGTAGACCCGGAAGACGAAGACCGTGCAGAGCGCCACCAGAGCCACCGAGATGACGAAGTGCAGCCCGACCACATACGGGTTCAGCTTCACGAGCACGCTCACACCGCCGATGACGGCCTGCGCAGGGATGCCCAGGCCCGCCAGGAGTGCGATCCGGAACAGGTCGGGGCGAGAACGGCGCAGCCGCACGACGGCCAGGAACGCGGCGATGGCCACGAGTCCCAGCACGACGCCGAGCAGGCGATTGCCGAATTCGATCACCCCGTGGATGCCCATCTCGGGTGTATTGACGAAGGATCCGTCCGTGCAGCGCGGCCAGGTGGGGCAGCCGAGGCCGGAGCCGGTCAGGCGCACGAGGCCTCCGGTGCCGACGAGAAGGATCTGGGTGGCGAGGTAGATCCAGGCGATAACCCGGACCCGTCCGTCGACGCTCATCGGCAACCATTCCAAAATCCGCTTCACCGGTTCTACTTCCTCTTCGCTGTGGCACATGTGAAAACGCCGGATCGCACTACTAATCCCATCGCTAGCCTGTAGAATTAGGTGTTTCCTGGGCGGCTCGACCGCGGTTGACTCAACCGCGGAAGAGAACCACGTCGTCTTGAAACATCTTAGGTACGCAACGTAGCCGCCCACGCAACCCGTTCCCTGACAGGCCTCCTTCGGAAGACCTGTCCGGGAATGACCGGACTAATATCCGGGTTGCCGTGGATGGGAGAAGAGGTAAATATGTCTGACGTCCTGCTCGACCGCCCCGAACTCGCGGGGCTCGGTGTCTACGAATTCGGTTGGTCCGACTCCGACGCGGCCGGCGCATCCGCCCGCCGTGGAATCTCGCCGGAGGTTGTCACCGACATCTCCAAGCTCAAGAACGAGCCGGCCTGGATGCTCAAGCGACGGCTGAAGGCCCTCGAGTTGTTCGAGCGCAAGCCCATGCCGACCTGGGGTGCCGACCTGTCCGGCATCGACTTCGACAACATCAAGTACTTCGTGCGGTCGACCGAGAAGCAGGCCCAGACCTGGGACGACCTGCCCGACGACATTAAGAACACCTACGAAAAGCTCGGCATCCCCGAGGCTGAGCGCCAGCGCCTCGTGTCCGGCGTCGCGGCCCAGTACGAGTCCGAGGTGGTCTACCACCAGATCAACGAGGAGCTCGAAGCCCAGGGTGTCATCTTCATGGACACCGACACGGCTCTCAAGGAGCACCCGGAGATCTTTGAGGAGTACTTCGGCACCGTCATTCCCTCCGGCGACAACAAGTTCGCCGCGCTGAACACGTCGGTCTGGTCCGGCGGTTCCTTCGTCTACGTGCCGCCCGGCGTGCACGTTGAAATCCCGCTCCAGGCCTACTTCCGGATCAACACCGAGAACATGGGCCAGTTCGAGCGCACGCTGATCATCGCCGACGAGGGCAGCTACGTGCACTACATCGAGGGCTGCACCGCCCCGATCTACTCGTCCGACTCGCTGCACTCCGCGGTCGTCGAGATCATCGTGAAGAAGGACGCCCGCGTTCGCTACACGACCATCCAGAACTGGTCGACCAACGTCTACAACCTCGTCACCAAGCGCGCCACGGCCGCCGAGGGGGCCACGATGGAATGGATCGACGGCAACATCGGCTCCAAGGTGACGATGAAGTACCCGTCGATCTACCTGATGGGGGAGCACGCCAAGGGCGAAACCCTCTCCGTGGCCTTCGCCGGCCCCGGCCAGCACCAGGACGCGGGCGCCAAGATGATCCACATGGCGCCGTACACGCAGTCGTCGATCGTGTCGAAGTCCATCGCCAGAGGCGGCGGCCGCTCCGGCTACCGCGGCGAAGTGCGGGTGGATGCCACCGCGCACCACTCGGCGAACACCGTGCGCTGTGACGCCCTTCTGGTCGACACCAAGTCGCGCTCCGACACCTACCCGTCGATCGACATCCGTGTCGACGACGTGCAGCTCGGCCACGAGGCCACGGTTTCACGGGTCAGTGAAGAGCAGCTGTTCTACCTGATGAGCCGCGGCATGCCGGAGGACGAAGCCATGGCCATGATCGTGCGCGGCTTCATCGAGCCCATCGCACGGGAGCTCCCGATGGAGTACGCCCTCGAACTCAACAAGCTCATTGAAATGGGCATGGAAGGATCCGTCGGCTAAATGTCCGCCGCCCCCACACCTACACACGTCTCACCCACTCAAGAATCGGCAGTGACCCCCACGGTGCCTACAACCGAAGCAATGCCCACCGAAGAGCAGCACGGAATCAAGGAACATTCGGACGGGCGGTTCGGTTTTGTGCCGGTCCAGACCCGTTCCGGCCGGTTCAAGAGCGTCAACGTCGCGGACTTCGCGCCGGTGACCGGTCGGGAAGCCGTCTGGAAGCTCTCCCCTGTCGCCAAGTTCACCGATCTCACGGCCGGTGACCTCGACGGATCGACCTACCAGGTCGACTCCACCCCGAGCGCCGACGTGACCGTCGCCTGGGTCGATCGGACCGATCCCCGGATCGGTACCGCCGGCGCGCCCGAAGAACGAGCAGCGGCCAATGCCTGGACGAGCTTCGAGCAGGCCCTCGCGATCACCGTCGGTGGCGAGGAAGCCAAGGAGATCACGGTGTCCCGCGCTCACCTCGGCTCCGCGCCGCGCGGGGCGCACACCATCATCGAAGCGAAGCCGTTCAGCCAGGCGGTCGTGATCCTCGAGAACGTCGGCGAGGCACGACTGACTGAGAACGTGGAGATCATCCTCGGCGATTCGGCGAACCTCACGGTGGTGACCCTCCAGGAATGGAACGACGGTGCCGTGCACCTCGCGAATCACTTCGCGACGATCGGACGAGACGCGCGCCTCAAGCACATCGTCGTTTCGCTCGGCGGCAGCATCGTGCGGGTGAACCCGTCGGTACGCCTGGCCGGTTCGGGTTCGGACACCGAGCTCCTCGGCCTCTACTTTGCCGATGCCGGACAGCACCTCGAACAGCAGGTCTACGTCAACCACGACGCCCCGAACAGCCGCAGCCGCGTTACCTACAAGGGTGCGCTGCAGGGCAAGGGCGCACGCACCGTCTGGATCGGCGACGTTCTGATCGGCCGACAGGCGGCCGGCACTGACAGCTACGAGCAGAACCGCAACCTGGTGCTCACCGAGGGCACCCGCGCCGACTCGATTCCGAACCTGGAAATCGAGACCGGCGACATCAAGGGTGCGGGCCACGCCAGCGCGACCGGACGCTTCGACGACGAGCAGCTCTTCTACCTGCAGTCCAGGGGCATCACGGAAGAGGAAGCTCGCCGACTCGTCGTGCGTGGCTTCCTCATTGAAATCGTGCAGCAGATCGGCTCCCCAGCACTCGAAGACCGCCTCCAGGCAGCGATCGAAGCGGAACTCCGCGGAACAGAGGAAAAGTAACATGGCGTCCACGAAAATCTGCGCGTTCGACGAACTCGAAGCCAATGAGGCCGTCAAGGTCGAAATTGACGGGGTGCCCATCGTGGTCGTCCGTGACGCGGCCGGCGATGTTTTCGCCATCGGCGACACGTGCACGCACGGGGACATCTCCCTGTCCGAGGGGTTCGTCGAGGACGACACCGTCGAGTGCTGGGCTCACGGCTCCAAGTTCTCCCTGAAGACGGGCAAGCCCCTGAACCTGCCGGCCTATGAGCCCGTCCCGGTCTTCAAGGTCGAGCTGATCGACGGTGACGTCTACATCGACCCTGCCGTCATCGTTCCCGTCTGAACCTCGGCACCTTCCTCCCCGGCCGAAGCGCCACCAACTTACCGGCCTCAGCGCCGAAGAATGAAAGAGATTGCGAATTCATGTCTGTTCTTGAGATCAAAGACCTGCACGTCAGCGTCGAGACCGACCAGGGCACCAAGCAGATCCTGCGCGGGGTCAACCTGACCATCAACGAGGGCGAAATCCACGCCATCATGGGCCCGAACGGCTCGGGCAAGTCCACCCTCGCCTACACAATCGCCGGCCACCCCAAGTACCACGTCGACAGCGGTTCCATCCTGCTCGATGGCGAAGAGGTCACCACCATGACCGTCGACCAGCGCGCGAGGGCCGGACTCTTCCTGGCCATGCAGTACCCGGTCGAGATTCCCGGCGTCACCGTCACCAACTTCCTCCGCACGGCCAAGACGGCGATCGACGGTGAGGCGCCGGCCATCCGCACCTGGATCAAGGACGTTCGCGAGTCGATGTCCCGACTGCGCATGGACAAGAGCTTCGCCGAGCGCAACGTCAACGAAGGGTTCTCCGGCGGTGAGAAGAAGCGCAACGAGATCCTCCAGCTCGAACTGCTCAAGCCCCGGTTCGCCGTTCTCGACGAGACGGACTCCGGCCTCGACGTCGACGCGCTCAAGATCGTGTCGGAAGGCGTGAACCGGGCCAAGGAGAACACCGGCCTCGGTCTGCTCCTGATCACTCACTACACCCGCATCCTGCGGTACATCACGCCCGACTTCGTCCACGTCTTCGTTGACGGACGCATCGCGGAGCAGGGTGGACCTGAGCTCGCAGACCGGCTTGAGGACGAGGGCTACGATCGCTTTCTGACCGAATCGAACGTAGGCTAAAAGCATGGTTTCATCGCTCACACCGGCGCGATTCGACGAAATCGAAGAGGCGCTCAAAGACGTCATGGACCCCGAACTGGGCATCAACGTCGTCGACCTCGGTCTGATCTACGACCTGGGTTGGGACGAAGAGAATGACGCCCTGATCATCCACATGACGTTGACCTCGGCGGGCTGCCCGCTGACCGACGTGCTCGAGGAGCAGACTGCCGAGGCCCTGGACGGCGTCGTCGACCAGTTCCGGATCAACTGGGTGTGGATGCCGCCGTGGGGCCCGGAGAAGATCACCGACGACGGCCGCGACATGATGCGCGCCCTCGGCTTCTCGATCTAGCCGACCTCGTTCAGCCAGCGGATGCCCGCGCGATCACACTCGCGTGGGCATCCGCTGTGTCATCTGGTCGGCGAGGTGGCGCGCATCACGGCCGACGCCGCCGATCAGGGCGCTGGTCAGGGCGTACTGGAACGGCAGCCCGAGGAAGAAGAGCCCGGGCCTGGCCGACACGACGCCGCGCTCATGCACCGGCCAGCCCGTGGCGTCACAGGGGAGACCGGGAACCCAGTCGAAATCGGGCCGGTATCCGGTGCACCAGACGACCGTTGCGACGCTCTCACCCGCTGACGGGTACTCCGGCGTGACCGGGCGCCCGTTCCCCACCGATTCGAAGCGGGACAGGCGCCGAACCCCTGCCGCGCTCAGCTGCCTCGCGCCGACGCCGATCAGGGGCGCGCCCCGGTCGTGGAACCCGGCGGCGACGCGGCGTCCGATCGGCGTGCGCCTGGTCAGCACTCCGTTCACGAACCGCCAGTACAGCCCGCCGGCGCGCCGCAGCAGAACCGGCGGGATCTCGGGGGTCGGTCGCCCGGCGAGGAAGACCGGGCGCGAGGCGGCCAGCTCGATCGCGATCTGCGTGCCCGACGTGCCCGCCCCGACCACGATGACCGGGCCGTCGGCCACCGACGACGGGTTCCGGTACTCCGCAGAGTGGATCTGCCGGATCTCCGGTGCGAGGCCGCCGGCCAGGGCGGGGACGTGGGGCCGGTCGTGCGCACCCGTTGCCACCACGACGAACCGGGCAGCCACGGTGCCGACAGCGGTCTCGACGCGCCAGCCTCCGCCCTCCGGCGCGATGGCGCGCACCTCCCGGTCAAGTCGGAGCCGGTCACCGACATCCGCCGCAGCGACGGCCAGGTAGTCCGCCATCTCGTTCTTGGTCGGAAACGTGCCCCGCGCGCCGGGGAACGGGAGTCCCGGCAGGCCGTCGTGTTCGGCGGGGGTGAAGAGTCGAAGCGAATCCCAACGTTCCCGCCAGGAATCGCCGATCCGCTCCGTCCGGTCGATCACGAGACACTCGCGAGACCGGCCGGCGAGCTCGCGGGCCATCGCCAGGCCTGCCTGCCCCGCTCCGATGATGCAGACATCCGTCGTTTCCACTGGCCCGGTCATTCTGACCTCCGTTTTTCCTCGTCGCACGCTCCGATGATGCAATTAGAATACCATTACAGTCACTGGAACGATATGCTAATGAAATGGATTTCCCCCCTGAAACACAGGCCACGCGGCGCACGAGACAGAGTGCGGCCACCCGAGCGGTGATCGTCGAGGCCGCCTCGCGCCTGATGCTCGAACGGGGCTATGTACCGACCTCGATCGCCGCCATCGCGGAGAGCGCGGGCGTCGCCGTGCAGACCATCTACAACTCGATCGGTGGAAAGGCCGACGTGCTGTCGGCCGTGCTCGATCGCTCGGCCGCCGGTCCCGATGCTCCGACGCTCGTGCCGACCTTCATGCGGAAGCGAGTCGCGGCCGCGGGTACGTCAGCGGAGGTGGTCGGAATCCTCGCGGACTGGTTCGTCGAGGTGAACGCCCGCACCGCGGGCGTTCACCGGGTGATCACCCAGGCCGCGGGCGTCGACCCGGAGGTGGCGAAGCTCGAACTGCGTCGGGCGGCGCAGCGTCTGCACAACTACGGTGAGGCCGCATCCACCCTGCGGACTTTGCGCGGACTTCGCTCGGGCCTGAGCGATCATGAGGCCGCCGCCGCGATCTGGGCGATCGGTCATCCGCAGGTCTACCGGTCGCTGGTGATCGACCTGGGCTGGTCTGTCCCGGCCTACCGTGAGTGGGTGCTCAAGACGCTCAGCGGGGCACTGACTTAGCTCCCTGCGCGCGCGGGGACGAGCGAACAAATATACTGGATAGCTGGCCCGGTTGGGCCGATAAATCCCACAACCCCCGTGAACGGACTATTGCTGTGCTCAGTGTGCAAAATCTCGAGATCCGAGTTGGGGCGCGCGTGCTCATGGAAGACGTCAGTTTCCGGGTCTCAGCCGGTGACAAAATCGGCCTGGTCGGCCGCAACGGTGCGGGAAAGACGACCCTGACCAAGACACTGGCGGGGGAGACCGTGCCGACGAAGGGCGAGATCGGCCGCACCGGCGAGATCGGCTACCTGCCCCAGGACCCCCGCTCCGGCGACCCGGAGATGCTCGCCCGCACCCGGATCCTGGACGCCCGCGGTCTCGGCACGATCTCCCTGGGACTCAACCAGGCCGGCCTCGACATGGGCAGCACGGACCCCAAGGTCTCCGCCAAGGCGATGCGCACTTACGGGTCGCTGACCGACCAGTTCAACGCCCTGGGCGGGTACGCCGCCGAGGCGGAAGCAGCCTCGATCGCCAGCAACCTCAATCTTCCCGACCGCATCCTCGACCAGCAGCTGAAGACGCTCTCCGGTGGCCAGCGGCGCAGGATCGAACTCGCGCGCATCCTCTTCTCCGCCGCCGAAACGATGATCCTCGACGAACCGACCAACCACCTCGACGCCGACTCCGTCGTCTGGCTGCGCGAATTCGTGAAGAGCTACCGCGGCGGCTGCATCATCATCAGCCACGACATCGAACTCGTCGGAGACACCGTCAACCGGGTCTTCTACCTCGATGCCAACCGCATGGTCATCGACATCTACAACATGAACTGGAAGAACTACCAGCGCCAGCGCGTCGCGGATGCCGACCGCCGCAAGAAGGAACGCGCCAACGCGGAGAAGAAGGCCTCCACGCTGCAGCTGCAGGCCGCCAAGTTCGGTGCCAAGGCGAGCAAGGCGGCCGCGGCCCACCAGATGGTGGCCCGCGCCGAGAAGCTTCTGTCGGGGCTCGACGCCGTGCGCGCCGTCGATCGCGTGGCCAAGCTGCGTTTCCCCGAGCCGGCCCCGTGTGGCCGCACCCCGCTGATGGCGACCGACCTGTCCAAGAGCTACGGTTCCCTGGAGATCTTCGCCGCGGTCGACCTCGCCATCGACCGCGGGTCCAAGGTCGTCATCCTCGGCCTGAACGGCGCGGGCAAGACCACCCTGCTGCGAATGCTCGCGGGCGTGGACAAGCCGGACACCGGACGGATCGAGCCGGGCCACGGCCTGCGAATCGGCTATTACGCCCAGGAACACGAGACCATCGACGTCAAGCGCAGCGTGCTCGAGAACATGGTCTCGTCCTCACCCAACATCACCGAGATGGAGGCCAGGCGGGTGCTCGGCTCGTTTCTCTTCACCGGAGACGATTCACACAAGCCGGCTGGCGTACTCTCGGGTGGCGAGAAGACCCGGCTTGCCCTGGCCATGATTGTCGTGTCGGGGGCGAACGTGCTGCTGCTGGACGAACCGACCAACAACCTGGACCCGGCCAGTCGCGAGGAGATCCTCGATGCCCTCGCGCACTACAGCGGCGCGGTGGTGCTCGTCAGCCACGATGAGGGTGCCGTCGAGGCCCTCAACCCCGAGCGGGTCCTGATCATGCCGGACGGCACCGAGGACCACTGGAACAAGGACTACCTCGACCTGATCACCCTGGCCTGATCACCCTGGCCTGATCACCCAGGCCTGATCACCCTGGCCTGATCACCCTGGCCTGACGCCCGGGCTTCGGGCGTCAGCGGGGGAAATCGATGAGATCGTCCTCGATCTCGGCGTCGCTGCGCGGCTTCGCGGCCTGGCGCCTGGCCCGCTCCTGAGCCCGGGAACGCTCCTGCGGGTCGTCGGCGTTGACCGCCCTGAACTCCTGGCGAACCGACCAGCCAAGACCGATGAACGCCATCAGCGCGAAGACGAACCATTGGAAGGCGTAGGACAGGTGCGGGCCCTCGTCCCTGACCGGCCTGGTGACCGGCACCGGCCGTTCGCCCGGCGCCGGGTCCTCTGACTTCACCAGTCCGTAGGCTCCGGTGTAGGTCGGCAGGTCGAGCCTGCCCTGCACCTCGGTGAGGTTGATCGTGGCGATCTGGTTCCCCAGGGCGGTGCGACCGGCCAGCTGGGGTTCGCCGGCCTTCAGTCTGGCGACGACCGTCACCACTCCGTCGGGTGCCTCCGGGACCGAGGAAGGAGCGTCGGGTGTGTCCCCGGTGGGCAGCCAGCCTCGATCGACGATGAAGACCGTGCCGTCGACCAGCCGGAGCGGGGTGAGCACCTCGAAGCCGGGGTGGATGTTCAACGGACGATTCCGCACGATGAGCTCGTCCGCCTTGAGGTAGGTGCCGGTCATCACGACGGGCAACCACTTCTGGGACTCGGTGAAGTCCGTCCGATCCGGCAGGGCCTCCGCGAGCGGGACCGGCTCCGAATCGTAATTGGTGTCCACTTTGACGATCTCGGCCAGGGCCTCGGCGCGGCGCGCGAGCTGCCAGGTGCCGAGTCCCGCGCAGATCGCGGCGAAAACGATGGTGAGCGCGAGATAGCCGGCCCACCGGCGGGTGAAGGCGAATTTCCAGCCGATCACGCCTGGGCCGTCTCGCCGGAGAGGGGAGAAACCGTGAGCGGGAAGTCGCGTGTCGTGAGGAAGTCCCGGAGATAGTCGAGGTGCAGGTCGCAAGCGAGCCAGGTCTTGAAGCGTTCTCCAGTGTGGATGCGCGGGTTGCGCCAGTCCAGGCGCCAGAGGGCATCGAGACGGCAGCCTGCCCTCGAGCAGGTGGGCGTCTCCAGGTCGGCGCCCAGACCGATCACTGCCGACCCCGATCGTCGGGTTTGCGGTAGACCTCGATCGCGCCGGGCCGCACCACGGTGCCCGCCGCGGCACCGCCGTGAACGTTCGCGGCAACCACGGCGAAATAGGGCAGGACGATCGCCCCGACGGCGCAGACCAGCAGCCACCAGCCGTGCACGAACAGCATGAGCAGGATGCAGACCATGCGGATGCCCATCGCAATCGAATACTTGATCATCCGGGCGCGTCGTTCGGCCTCCGGTGAGGGAGGTAAAGAGGTGATCGACTGCTGTTTCATGGATGTCATCGCTTCGGTCAGCCCGCGAAATATTTGCCTGATAAGCCTACGTCTCGTCGACCGTCGACGACGACGCCGTAAACTGAAATCTACGTGCGCGCGGCTGTTCGTTCGCTGGGAAAAGATAGGACCACCGCATGACGACTGTCAGGACCGTTCTCGTGACCGGGGGAAACCGGGGAATCGGGTTTTCCATCGCCGAGGAATTCGTCAGGCAAGGTCACCGGGTAGCGGTGACCGCCCGCTCCGGGCAGGGCCCCGAGGGCAGCCTGACCGTGCGCGCGGACGTCACGGACGCGACGTCGATCGACGCCGCGTTCACCGAGATCGAGGCCGCGCTGGGCCCGGTCGAGGTCGTTGTGGCCAACGCGGGAATCACCCGCGACACGTTGCTGATGCGGATGACGGAAGACGACTTCACCACGGTGATCGACACGAACCTCAGCGGCGCGTTCCGGGTCGTGAAGCGGGCTTCGAAGGGGATGCTCAAGGCCAGGTTCGGCCGGATCGTCTTGATCTCGAGCGTCGTCGGCCTGTACGGTTCCGCCGGACAGGTGAACTACTCCGCGTCCAAGAGCGGACTGATCGGGCTGGCCCGCTCCGTCACCAGGGAACTCGGGGCCAGGGGAATCACGGCGAATGTCGTCGCGCCCGGCTTCATCGAAACAGACATGACCGCCCAGCTGTCGGAAACCCAGCAAGCCGACTACCGGAAGAGCATCCCGGCCGGCCGGTTCGCCACCCCCGGTGAGGTCGCCCGGGTTGTCGCCTGGCTGGCCGGAGACGACGCCGCCTACATCTCCGGGGCGGTCATCCCCGTTGACGGCGGATTGGGCATGGGCCACTAACCCCGCAGGCCGAGCAGAGGCAGGATCTGGCTGAGATCGCAGACGTCGATCGCCAGGTCCGCCCTCGCCCGTACGAGCGGCTTGGCGTTGAACGCGACGCCGAGTCCGGCGGCATGCATCATCAGCAGGTCGTTCGCGCCGTCCCCGACCGCGACGGTCTGACGGAGCGGCAACGACTCCGCCGCGGCCCATTCGGTGAGGGCCGCGGCCTTGGCCCCGGCGTCGATGATGGGCCCGACCAGACCCCCGGTCAGTTTGCCGTCGATGGCTTCCAGCCGGTTTGCCCGCCAGTGGTCGAGGCCGAAATCGACCGCGAGGAGATCGAGCACCTCGTGGAAGCCGCCGGACACCACGCCGACCCTGCAGCCGTTGGCGTGCAGCCCGGCGATCAGCTCGTGCACCCCCGGCGTCGGTCGGATCATCGGCAAGACGTCCGCGAAGACACCGGTGGACAGCCCCGCGAGAGTCTTCACCCGAGCCCGGAGGCTCTCGGCGAAGTCGATCTCACCACGCATCGCCCGCTCGGTGACGTCGGCGACGAGTTCGAGGGAGCCGGCCTCATCCGCCAGCAACTCGATGACCTCGTTTTCGATCAGGGTGGAATCGGCGTCAAGGACGACGAGGAATGGGGCAGGAACGGTCACGGGTGTACGTGCACGCCCTTGCCGACCACGGTGATGCCGGAATCGGTCACGCTGAAGCCCCTGGCGAGGTCTCGGTCACGGTTGACCCCGATCTCGGCTCCGGCCTCAACCAAAACGTCCTTGTCGAGGATCGCCCGGCGCACGATCGCGCCCGGCTTGATCTGCACCCGGTCGAAGACGATCGAGTCCACCACCTGGGAACCGGAGTCGATCGCGACCCAGGGGCCGAGCACGCTCCGTTCAATGTGCGCGCCGGAGATGACACAGCCGAGGGAGACGATCGAGTCGATCATGGTGCCGAGGGCACCATGGGCGTCACGCACGAATTTCGCAGGAGGCGAGTTCAGCTGCTGGCTGAAGATCGGCCACTTCTGGTTGTACAGGTTGAAGACGGGCAGGGCGCTGATCAGGTCCTGGTGAGCCTCGAAGAAGGAGTCCATGGTTCCGACATCGCGCCAGTAATACCGGTCGCGGTCGGTCGAGCCGGGCACCACGTTGCGCTGCAGATCGTAGACGCCGGCTTCACCACGGGACACGAAGTCCGGGATGATGTCGCCACCCATGTCGTGGCTGGAGTCGGTGCGTTCGCCGTCACGGAGAACGGCCTCGATCAGCGCGTCAGCGTTGAAGACGTAGTTACCCATCGAGGCGAAGACCTCGTGCGGGGCGTCGGCGAGCCCGACTGCATCCTTCGGCTTCTCGCGGAAGTCCCGAATGTGGTCCGGGGTGGCCGCGTCGACCTCGATGACGCCGAACTGGTCGGCCAGCTCAATCGGCTGGCGGATGGCGGCCACGGTGGCGGCAGCCCCCGAAGCGATGTGTGCGGCGATCATCTG
Source organism: Cryobacterium sp. PH31-AA6 (assembly GCF_030063195.1). Classification (GTDB taxonomy): domain Bacteria; phylum Actinomycetota; class Actinomycetes; order Actinomycetales; family Microbacteriaceae; genus Cryobacterium. The sequence goes on along the minus strand of NZ_JASISS010000002.1, from coordinate 250,110 downwards.
GCTGAAGTCCATGCGGTACACGTGGTCGGCGCCGACGACGACGACGATGTCCGGCTTCTCATCGTGGATGAGGTTCAGGCTCTGCAGGATGGCGTCGGCCGAGCCGCTGAACCAGCGCTTGCCGAGCCGCTGCTGAGCAGGCACCGAGGCGATGTACGAGTTGAACAGGCCGCCGGTGACATGCCACGTCTGTGAGACGTGCCGGTCAAGGCTGTGCGATTTGTACTGGGTGAGCACCACGATCTGGGTGAGCCCCGAGTTGATGAGATTGGACAGCGCGAAGTCAATCAACCGGTAGTGGCCGCCGAACGGCACTGCCGGCTTCGCGCGGTCCTCGGTCAACGGCATCAGCCGTTTTCCCTCGCCGCCAGCAAGCACGATTCCAAAGATCTTCTTCGACTCCATACCCTTACAGTAGGGCCAACCGGGGCACCGGACCAGCACGGATGGGTGTGTCTTCGGTCCGCCTGCGCTAGCTTTACTGCATGCGAGTGGATCTGTTGACCAAGGAATACCCCCCGGAGATTTACGGCGGAGCCGGCGTGCACGTTGCCGAACTCGTGCGAGCCCTGCGCACGGACATCGAGGTGGTCGTTCGCTGTTTCGGTGCTCCACGAGAAGCCGCCGACACCTTCGCCTACGGCGTCCCCGCCCAACTCGCGGACGCAAACGCGACGCTGGCCACCCTGGGCGTCGACCTGCAGATGGCCCAGGACGTGCAGGGTGCCGATATCGTGCACTCGCACACCTGGTACGCGAACGGAGCCGGCCACATCGCCAAGCTGCTCCACGGGGTGCCGCACGTGGTCACGGCGCACAGCCTGGAACCGCTTCGGCCGTGGAAGGCCGAACAGCTCGGCGGCGGCTACCGGGTGTCCAGCTGGATCGAGCGCACAGCGTTCGAGGGTGCGGATGCCGTGATCGCCGTCAGCGATGGCATGCGCCGCGACATCCTCCGCAGCTACCCGGCACTGGACGAGTCCCGGGTGCAGACGGTGTACAACGGCATCGACCTCGAACGGTGGAAGCCCACCGTCGACACCGATACGGTACGCGCGCTGGGCATCGACCCCGATCGACCCTCCGTGGTCTTCGTCGGCCGCATCACCCGGCAGAAAGGCCTGCCCTACCTCCTCCGGGCCGCCGCGACCCTTCCCGCAGACGTACAGCTTGTCCTCTGTGCCGGGGCGCCCGACACTCCCGGCATCCTCGCCGAGGTCACCGCCGGGGTCGAGGCGTTGCAACGCGAGCGCACCGGCGTCGTCTGGATCGATCGGTTGCTCCCACAACACGAGCTCGCGGCCGTTCTCACCGCCGGAACCGTCTTCGTCTGCCCGTCGGTCTACGAGCCGCTCGGAATCGTCAACCTTGAGGCGATGGCCTGCGGCCTGCCGGTCGTCGGCACCGCAACCGGTGGAATCCCCGAGGTCGTCGCCGATGGCGTCACCGGACGGCTCGTGCCGATCGACCAGGCGACCGACGGCACCGGGACGCCGCTCGACCCTGAACGTTTCGTCGCCGATCTGGCTCGGACCCTGGTCGAGGTGCTCTCCGATCCGGATCTCGCCGCCGGAATGGGCCGCGCCGGGCGGGTCCGCGCGGAGGAAATGTTCAGCTGGAGCCAGATCGCCACCCGTACCCGCGAGATCTACGCCTCGCTGCTGTAGCGACCGGCCGGGCGTGCCCGGCGCCCCGCGGCGGCAGATAACATGGCTATATGGTCAACGTTCTTCACTTCACCGACGTCTCCGTCGTCCGGGCTGGCACAACCATCCTCGACTCAGTGAACTGGAGCGTTGATGACAATGAGCGCTGGGTCATTCTCGGTCCGAACGGCGCGGGGAAGACGACGCTGCTGCAGATTGCGGCGGCGCTGATGCACCCGTCAAGCGGTCGCGCCGAGGTTCTCGAGGAGCCGATCGGCGGCACCGACCTGTTCGAGTTGCGCCCCCGGATCGGTTTCGCGTCGACCGCGATGGCACGCAAGGTCCCTGCGAACGAGAAGGTCCTCGATGTCGTCATGACGGCCGCCTATTCGGTGACGGGACGCTGGAACGAGGAGTACGAGGCCATCGACGAACGCCGCGCGCTGCGGGTGCTGGCCGAATGGAGCCTGGACCACCTCGCCGAACGCAAATTCGGCACGCTCAGCGACGGGGAACAGAAGCGCGTGCAGATTGCGCGCGCGATCATGACCGACCCGGAAGCCCTGCTCCTGGACGAACCGGCCGCCAGCCTCGATCTGGGGGCCCGTGAGGAACTGCTTCGCCTGCTCGGCGGTTTCGCCAGCGAAGCTAACTCGCCGGCCATCATCATGGTCACCCACCACGTCGAGGAGATCCCGGTCGGCTTCACCCACGTGCTGCTCCTCTCCGGCGGCCGCGTGGTCAGTGCCGGACCACTCGCCGAGGCGCTCACCGCGGATTTGCTCACCGAAACGTTCGGACTGCCGATCGAATTGAACGAAATCGACGGTCGCTACAGCGCGCGAGCGGTGTGACCGGCACCCACCCCGGCGAAATGGCCGTCGCCGCGGCCTTGTTCTGCTAAACTCGACAGTCGGTCCTAGGACCACAGAGTTTTTCTGCCGCACCTGGCGAGACTGATCTCGCCGATCGAAGCGCACCTCACCAATCGAACAGCAATAAGGAAGTCTTCATGAAGTCTGACATTCACCCCACGTACGCTCCCGTGGTTTTCCGCGACCTCGCGTCGGGTGCGACGTTCCTTACCCGTTCGACGGTCTCCAGCTCCAAGACCATCGACTGGGAAGACGGCGCCACCTACCCGGTCATCGACGTGGAAATCTCCTCAGAGTCGCACCCGTTCTACACCGGCAAGCAGCGCATCATGGACTCCGCCGGACGGGTCGAGAAGTTCAACTCGCGTTACAAGGGCTTCGGCAAGTAACCAGGCCCCAGGCCCGCGGCGCCACGTCGCGCGGCAACGAAGAAGGCGACCAGCTTCGGCTGGTCGCCTTCTTCATTTTCACGTGACCGGCGTTCCGGGAGCCGGGTCAGCGTTCTGGCCAACCGCCGGCCGCCACGAACTCCGGGTCGCGTTCTCGGCGCATGTACGCCTGGAAGCTCTCTGCCTGCTCGAGCGACCACTTCGCCTGCAGCTCGTGCAGTTCCGTGACAGTGGCGGGGAGTTTGCCCCCGTGGGCGCGCACGATGGCCTGCGCCACCCGGCCCGCCGCGATCGCATCGGCCGCGGAATCATGCGCGTCGTCGAGGGTGACGCCATAGAACGCACTGGTCACTTCCAGGGTGCGCTTGCCCTTACGGTACCGGTCGATGGCCTTGTCGATCACGAGCGGGTCGACGACCGGCGAGGGCGCCACGAGCGGCAGAACGCCGTGGCGCAGCGACTCCCGGTTGAGCAGCGTGAGGTCGTAGGGGGCGTTGTAGGCCACCAGGGGCAGTCCGCGACCGAGGTGCTCACGAATCGTCGCCACGATCTCGGCGACACCCTCAGCGGCTCCTCTCCCGTTCGCCACGGCGTCTTCGGTGGTGATGCCGTGCACATTGGTGGCCTGGGCGGGGATCTCGATGCCCGGGTCGAGAAGCCAGTCAACCCGTTCGAGCACCGCCCCTTCCCGGTCGATGATGGCCACGGTCGCCGACACGATCCGGCTCGTCTCCACATCGATGCCGGTCGTCTCGAGGTCGAATACGGCCAGGGTGTCGCTCCAGTTGCTCATGGGCACAGCCTACGGGCGACCACCGTCACCGGCCGCCGCCACCGTCCCGGTCGGGCAGCCAGATCGTGTCGCCCAGGCCGATCTCACGCCGCAGCCGGCCGCCTTGGGGATGTCCGTCGTCTCCGACCGCATTGGATTCCTCGGTGTCGGTGTCGGTGAAGATGATCCGGATGGACGGATACTTCTTGTCGTCGTCGCTCCACACGTAGAAGTCTCCGTAGGGCAGCACGAGTCTAGATTCATCGGCACCTCATCTGTCCAGCCCCTGTGCAGAGTCAGCCCTAAACTGGGACTGATGAATGTTCCTTCGCCGTACGACGAACTGCTCGCCCGGATCCCCGTCACCGTGCACACCGTTGACGTGCTCGGCAGCCGGACCAGGTACTGGGAATACGGCGATCCGGCCACGACCACGACCACGACCACGACCACGACCACGACCATCGTCATGGTCCACGGGTTCCGGGGTGACCACCACGGTCTCGAGCCGGTCGTCGCCCAACTACCCGGTTTCCGGATCATTTCCCCTGACCTGCCGGGCTTCGGAGAGTCCGGCCCGCTCACCCCGATCCGGCACGACATCGCCGGTTACGGTCGCTGGCTGTCCGAACTGGTCGATGTGCTGCCCCTCGGCGGGCGAACCGTGATTCTCGGGCACTCATTCGGTTCGATCATCGTCGCCGCGGCGATGGCGGGCGGCCTCGACGCGGACGAGGTCGTGCTCGTGAATCCGATTGCCGCGCCCGCGCTCTCGGGGCCTCGGGGCCTCCTGACCCGCCTGGCCGTGTTCTACTACTGGGCGGCGGCGAAACTGCCGGAACGGCTCGGCTTCGCCCTGCTCCGCAACCGAGCGATTGTTCGGGTGATGAGTATCACGATGGCCAAGACCGGGGACAGGGAGCTCCGCCGCTGGATTCATGATCAGCACGACCGGTACTTCTCCGCCTTTGCCGACCGATCGGTCGTGCTCGAGGCGTTCACCGCGTCAGTCGGCTCCGATGTCACCGAGTTCGCCGGCTCCATTCCGCAACCGACCCTGCTCGTGGCCGCTGAGAAGGACGACATCACCCCGGTTGCCGCCCAGCACCGGCTGCAGACGCTGTTCCCGAACGCGAGCCTGCGGGTGATCCCCGACGTCGGGCACCTGATCCACTACGAGGTTCCGGCGCAGGCCGCGGACGAGATCCGTCACTTCCTCAGCCGGGAGGCCACCGCATGAGGGTCGTCGTGGATTGTCGCTACACCCGGTTCGACCGGCATGACGGGATCAGCCGGTACACCGCCGGTCTGGTCACCGAACTCGGCAAGCTGCACCCCGTGATCATGCTGATCAGCGACCACCGGCAGCTGGCCCTCCTGCCCGCCCTGCCCTGGCAGCTCGTGAGCGCCCCCACCAGCATTCGGGAACCCCTGGTCGCCCTTCAGGTCAACCGGCTGCGCCCGGACGTCGTCTTCAGCCCCATGCAGACCATGGGCTCCTGGGGGCGCCGCTACCGGCTCATCCTCACCGTGCACGATCTGATCTACTACCGCAATCGCACACCACCTCGGGATTTCCCCGCCGCCGTGCGCCTGCTGTGGCGTCTCTACCACCTGGCCTGGTGGCCGCAACGGATGCTCCTGAACCGGGCGGACGCGATTGTCACGGTCTCGGACACCACCCGCGATCTGATCCGGAAACATCATCTCACCCACCGGCCGGTCACCGTGGTCCCCAACGCCGCGGGTGCGCTCGGTCAGGGTCCGGTGCGCCGCGAGACGGCGGAGACCGGGCGGCTCGTCTACATGGGTTCGTTCATGCCGTACAAGAACGTGGATACGCTCGTGAGAGCCGTCGCCGAGTTGCCGGAACACGAACTGCACCTGATGAGCCGGGTCGGCGGGCCGGAACGCGCCAGGTTGACCGCGCTCGCCCCGCAGGCGAAGCTCATTTTCCACGACGGCGCCAGCGACGAGGAGTACTCGAGGGTGCTGCGCGGGGCGACGGCGCTGGTCACCGCCAGCCTCGACGAGGGATTCGGAATTCCCCTGGTCGAAGCGATGAGTCAGGGCATCCCCATCGTGGTCAGCGACATCCCCATCTTCCGCGAAATCGGGGGAGATGCCGCGCTCTACTTCCACCCGACGGACCCGCGGGCCCTGGTCGAGGCCGTCACCCGGCTGGACCAGCCGGGGGAGTGGGCCGAACGCTCACGGCGATCGATCACCACGGCGGGACGGTTCACCTGGGCCGAATCCGCCCGAACACTGCTGGCGCTCATCACGGACACGGCCCCGGCTTCTGTTGCGTCCTCTGATCCCGACTCGGCCGAGGCCGCGCCGCACTGACCCTGGACAGCCCGCCCGCTCTCAGCCGGTGTAGTGGGTGTTCTCCGCCAGGGTACGCACGGTCGCGTCGAAGAACTCGAGGTCGAGCCGCCCATCACGCCAGACAAAGTCGTGCACGGAGCCGTTGGCGATGAGCTCGTCGTGCCGTGGCCGTTCTCCGCCCGTGCTCTCGCGGAGCAGGGTGCCGATCACCCCGCCGTGACAGACCACGAGCACGGCCTGTCCCGGTCGGGCCGCGGCGATCAGGCCGAGGGCCGGCACCACCCGGTCCAGCACCTCCTGCCGTGTCTCCAGGCCGGGCACCGCGACGCCGTTGGGGAAGCGGGACTGACGTTCGGCGAAAGTGAGCCCCTCGATCTGGCCGTGATGACGCTCGGTGAGCGCCGCAACCACCTCAGGCTGGGCAAGTCCCAACTCGCCGGCCAGGATCCGTGCCGTCTCGTGCGCCCGATCCAGGGGGCTCGTCACGACAGCGTCCCAGTGCCTGGCGCGCAGACGCAGGCCCGTCTCGGCAGCCTGGGCGCGACCGGTCGAGTTGAGCGGAATATCCGTGCTGCCCTGAATCCTGGTCCGCAGGTTCCACTCGGTCTGCCCGTGCCGCACTATCGAGAGTCTGGTCATTGCCGCCGTTCCGTCCTCGAGCATGGGCCGGGTCAGCCGACCAGACGGACCGCGAGACCCGCGAGCGTCTCCGACGTCCCGGCCTCAAGCTTAATCAGCGCCCGCCCATCGCCCTTGGTGAATCCCCGGTTGATGACCACAATCGGCAGTTTGCGGCGTCTCGCCTGTTCGAGCAGGCGGATGCCCGAATTCACCACGAGCGACGACCCGGCGATGACGAGCGCCTCCGCCCCGGCGACCAGAGCGGTGGCCTCGGTGAACTTGACCGTCGGCACAAGCTCGCCGAAGAAGACGACGTTCGGTTTGAGCATGCCGCCGCAGACCGTGCAGGCCGGGATGACGAACGCGTCGACGTCGGTGACCTCGGCGTCGCCGTCCGGGGCCACCCGAACCGAGTCCGAAGACTCCAGGAACGGGTTCGCCGCTTCGAGACGGGCCGCGACGCTGTCCCGACCGAACGCCTGCCCACAGGCCAGGCACACCACGAGGTCCATCGATCCGTGCAGATCGACGACGTGCCGGGAACCGGCCCTCGTGTGCAGGCCGTCGACGTTCTGGGTGATCACGCCGGAGATGGCGCCGTGCTGCTCGAGCCGCGCCAGCGAACGGTGGCCGAGGTTGGGCTCGGCGGCCCGGAAGCGGTGCCAGCCGAGGTGGCTGCCGGCCCAGTATCGCTTCCTCGCCCGTTCGTCACCGACGAAGGTCTGAAAATTCATCGGGGTGCGCACCGGAGCGCCCTTACCCCGGTAATCGGGGATGCCGGAGTCAGTGCTCATCCCGGCTCCGGTGAGCACCACGGTCTGTTTGCCGCGCAGCAATTCGGCGACGGTGTCCAGCGCCTCGGCGGCGACCGCGTCGGAGACCGGAATCGTCTCGGTGGTCATGGTGCTCCATCCTCTGTACACCCGAGTCTAAACTCGCTGGTTTTCGTCTGGGTGACGTTCCTGACAGGCTGGAGTCGCTCACTCCCTCGAAAGGCGTCATCTGGTGCAGATCGTTCACATCACCGACCTTGACCTGCCCGGTCTCTCCGACTACGCGCGACTCACGGATGTCGCCCTGCGGCGTGTCGCCGAACCGGCCGGCGGCCTGTACATCGCCGAGTCGAGCAAGGTCATCGTGCGTGCCCTGGCGGCCGGACATCGGCCCAGGTCCGTGCTCGTGCAGGAACAGTGGTTGCCCGATGTGCTGCCGCTCCTGGAAACCTGGCCGGACGTTCCGGTCTATGTCGGCGAGGCCGCCGTACTCGAACGGCTCACCGGGTACAACCTTCACCGCGGCGCCCTCGCCGCAATGCACCGGCCGCCGCTCGCCGCGGCCGCCGACCTGATTCGGGATGCCCGCCGAATAGTGATCCTCGAGGACATCGTCGACCATACCAACGTCGGCGCGATCTTCCGCTCCGTGGCGGGCCTCGGAGCCGACGCCGTATTGATCACCCCGCGCTGCGCCGACCCGCTCTACCGGCGGAGCGTCAGGGTGAGCATGGGAACCGTGCTCCAGGTTCCCTGGACCAGGCTGCCGGAGTGGGCCGATGCCGCCCCACTTCTCCACCAGGCCGGATTCCACCTCGCCGCGCTTGCCCTCTCGGACAACGCCGTCAGTCTCGAAACCTTCGCCGCCGATCCGCCGGAGCGCCTGGCGCTGATTCTCGGCGCGGAGGGAGACGGGCTCAGCCCGCAGGCCATTTCCGCCGCAGACACGGTCGTGACGATCCCGATGCTGCACGGCGTCGACTCCCTCAATGTCGCGTCGGCCAGCGCCGTCGCCCTGTACGCGCTGCGCGTCCCCACTCCCGGCTTCGGTAGAATCGACTGATGTCGCTGACCCGAGAACAGACCTTCCGCCGCCGACGCCTGGCCTTCGTCGGGGTTCTCGTCGTCTTCCTCGGCGGCGTCGGTTATCTCGCCGGCACCGGCCTGGCCCCGGTCCCTGAGGTCACGGCCGCACTCAGCCAGCCGGCCGCCCTCACCCAGCCCGTCGCCGAGTTGAGCTGGCCTGGCCAGGGTTTCGGTGCCATCGGTGCCGTCGGCTACCCCGGCGTGCTCGGCTCCGCCGGAACACAGGACACCGTTCCCATCGCGAGCATCACCAAGATGATCACCTCACTCGTCGTGTTGGAGAAGAAGCCCCTGACCGGCACGGAGCCCGGCCCGGAGATCCGTTTCACCGACAAGGACGTCGACATCTACTACGACACCATCGCCGAGGACGGCTCGGTCGCGCCCGTCTCCGCGGGGATGGTACTCACCCAGCGCCAGACCATGGAAGCGATGATCCTGCCCTCGGCGAACAACTACAGCGTGTCCCTGGCCGTCTGGGCGTTCGGCTCGATGGACGCCTATCTCGCGGCCGCGCAGGACTGGCTCGACGCGCACGGCCTCGACGCGACGGCCGTGGCCGACACGAGCGGTCTCTCGCCGGGCAGCAAGAGCAGCCCCGCGAACCTGATCGAAATCGGCAAACTCGTCCTCGCGAATCCGGCGCTGGCCTCCATCGTCTCGGAGCGCACCGCCGACCTGCCCACCATCGGGACCGTCACCAACACCAACAAGCTCCTCGGCAAGAACGGTGTGACCGGGCTGAAGACCGGCACCACCGACGAAGCCGGAGCCTGCCTGCTCTTCTCCGCGGAATTCGCCGTCGGTGCTGAAACCGTCACGCTGGTCGGCGTCATGCTCGGCGGCGACACCCACACCGAGCTGAACGCCGGGATCACGGCCCTGATCGAGAGCGTCAAGCCCGGGTTCCGGGAAGTCACCCTGACCGACAAGGGAGCGGCCTATGCCTCTTACGGGACGAAATGGGGCCAGGACAGTCAGGCGGTCACCGCCGAGGCGGCATCCGCTCTCGTCTGGTCCGATACCCCGGTGACCGCCTCTGCCGTGGCGCGCCCGATCACGCTCGGTGACGCCGGTGACGCGGTGGGAGCGGTCGACTTCACCGTGGGCGGCAAGATCGTGAGCGTGCCGCTCGTGCTCGATAAGACGATCAGCGACCCCGGACCGGAGTGGCGCTTCAGCCATCCGGGCGTGCTGGCCTCAGCGGAGAATTAGCACCCGGAACGGGTGGCCGGCTCAGGCAGAAGTGTGCTCGAGCGGTCCGGCCTCCGGGCGTTTGGGCAGAACGTGGTCGCCGGACGACTGGTGGCGGATTCGCCGCAACACCCACGGCACCAGGTACTCGCGCGCCCAGAGGATGTCTTCGCTGCGGGCCTTGCGCCAGGTCGTTCCCGGCATCGGCTCCGGAGCCGTCGCCTCGAGCGTGTTGGGCACATTGAGCACCCCCAGCACCATTCGCGCGACGGTGTGGTGGCCGAGGGCGTTCAGGTGCAACCGGTCCGGAGCCCACATGCCCGCCTCCTGAATCTCGGTCAGCGACCAGAGGTCGGCGACCACGCAGTCGTATCGGGCCGCGACGGCGCGGATATTCTCATTGTAGATCGCGACCTTGCCCCGGATTCCTCTGAAGACGGGGGAGAACCCGACGTCGGCGCCCGTGAACAGCACGATCGTCGCACCGTCGACGGCGAGCCGCCGCACGGCCTCCTCACACCTGGCAGCGATCAGGTCGGGGTCGGAGCCGGGGCGCAGCACGTCGTTTCCGCCCGCAGAGATCGTGATCAGGTCAGGGTGCAGGGCGACGGCGGGCTCGAGCTGCTCGTCGATGATCTGGCCGATCAATTTTCCGCGCACCGCAAGGTTCGCGTAGGCGAAATCCTCGGTACCCTGGCTGAGCACCTCGGCCACCCGATCCGACCAGCCGCGGTGCCCGCCCCGGCTGGTCGGCTCCGGATCGCCCACACCCTCGGTGAAGGAATCGCCGAGGGCGATGTAACGGGACCACGGATGCATCGGCGTCGTCATGCTTCCATTGTCCCCGTTCGCAGCAAACTGTCGGCGCACCTCGTCCCCGTTCGCACCAAACTGTCGGCGCACCTTGCTAGATTTTAGGGAGTGACTACTTTGCCTGCCTTCGAACCAATCCAGGGAACGAGTGCAGCCGAACACCTGTCCCCGTCCTTCCCCGAGCGCGCCGCCTGGGGCACCGCGAACAAGCTCCGGGCTTGGCAGGCCGAGGCCCTCGAGGCGTACTTCCTGCACCAGCCGCGCGATTTCCTGGCCGCAGCCACCCCCGGCGCCGGAAAGACCACCTTCGCGCTCCGGCTGGCGGCCGAGCTCAAGGCGCGTCGGCTGATCGACCGGATCACCGTGGTCGCGCCGACGGAGCACCTCAAACGCCAGTGGGCTGATGCCGCGGCGCGGGCGGGTATCCGGCTGGACCCGAGCTTCAAGAACGCGAACGGGCGCTACGGCAGCCATTTCCACGGTGTGGCCGTCACCTACGCCCAGGTGGCCAGCCGGGCGGCCCTGCACCGGGAGCTGACCCAGTCCAGCCGCACCCTGGTCATCCTCGACGAGGTGCACCACGGCGGCGACGCCCTGAGCTGGGGCGACGCGATTCGGGAGGCCTTCGAGCCGGCCACCCGCCGGCTGTCCTTGACCGGGACCCCGTTCCGTTCCGACACGTCCCCGATCCCGTTCGTGAGCTATCTGCCCGACGAGCACGGCATCCGGTTGTCCCAGAGCGACTACAACTACGGTTACGGCCGCGCCCTCGAGGACGGCGTGGTGCGCCCGGTGATGTTCATGGTCTATGCCGGTCACATGAAGTGGCGCACCAGGGCCGGCGACGAGATGGAGGCCAAGCTCGGCGAGGGCAACACGAAGGACATCACTTCGCAAGCCTGGCGCACGGCCCTCGAACCGACCGGGCAGTGGATCCCCGCCGTGCTGCGCGCTGCGGACTCCCGACTCAGCCAGGTGCGTCACGGCATTCCCGACGCCGGAGGGCTCGTCATCGCGACCGACCAGACCACGGCGCGCGCGTATGCAACGATCCTGGAAGAGATCTCCGGCGAGCCGGTCACGGTCGTGCTCTCCGACGAAAAGGAATCCAGCGACCGGATCGACGAGTTCTCGCACAACACCCGGCGCTGGATGGTGGCGGTGCGGATGGTGTCAGAGGGCGTCGACGTGCCCCGGCTCGCCGTCGGCGTCTACGCCACCAGCGCGTCCACCCCACTGTTCTTCGCCCAGGCGATCGGGAGGTTCGTGCGCGCCAGGCGTCGCGGCGAGACCGCCTCGATTTTCCTGCCCAACGTGCCGGGTCTTCTCAGCCTCGCGAACGCGCTGGAGCTCGAGCGCGACCACGCCCTTGATCGCAGCAACCGCGATGACGGCGACGATGGGATGTACAACCCGGAGGACGCCATGGTGGCCGCCGCGAACAAGCAGGAGAAGGGCTCTGACGAACTCGGGGAGGAATTCCTCTGGCAGGCCATCGATTCCCAGGCCACCTTCGACATGGTCATGTTCAACGGCGACGAGTTCGGCCAACTGGCGGAACCCGGAACCGACGAGGAGTTCGATTTCATCGGGATCCCGGGTCTGCTCGAACCGGAACAGGTCTCCGAGCTGCTCCGCCAGCGCCAGACCCGCCAGGCGAAGCGGTCGACCGACCGGCGTAAGGACCCGGTCACCGGGGAGATCGCGCCGGAGGAGCCGCAACCGCTGTACCGGACGCTCAAGGAACAGCGCACGCTGCTCGCCAGCCTCGTCGGCATGTGGTCCAAGCTCGCCGGTGAGCCGCACGGCATGGTGCACGCTGAACTCCGTCGCGAATGCGGCGGCCCCGCCGTTGCCCAGGCCAGCGTCACCCAGCTCCAGAAGCGGATCGACCTGCTCCGTCGGCGCCTCGGCCGCAGCTGAGCCCTGAGGCGATCAGCTCGTGCCGGCCTCGACCAGGTCCGCGAATGCGGCACTGACCGGCTCTGCCAGCGCCGCGCTGAGGGCGGTCTGGATGTCCGCCATCAGGTCGTCCACGTGCTCCAGCCCGATCGAGAGCCGCACGACGGCGGCGGCCGGCCGGGCATTCGCCTCGACGGGGCGGTGCGTGAGCGACGCCGGGTGCTGCACGAGCGAGTCGATGCCGCCGAGCGAGACCGCGTGGGTGATCAGACGACAGGCCTCGGTGAAGCGCACGGCCGCGTCGAAGCCGCCGGCCAGCTCGAGGGCGATGATCGACCCGGCTCCGCTGCTCTGGTGGCCCAGCAGTGCCTTCGGGTCCTGGCCGGGCAGGCCGGGGTAGGCGACCCTGACCAGGGCCGGGTGACCGACCAGTCGCCGTGCGATCTCCGCGGCCGTCGCCTGCTGGGCGAGCACCCGAACCGGCAGGGTGCGCAGTCCCCGGTGCAACAGGTAGGCCCCGAACGGGTGCAGAATCCCTCCGGTGAGCGCGCGCACCTGGCGCAGGCGCACGATCCAGTCGGCCGGACCGGACACGGTCCCGCCCATCGCGTCGCCGTGGCCGCCGAGGAACTTCGTGGCGCTGTGCAACACCAGGGTGGCCCCCGACTCCAACGGACGCTGGAGGACGGGCGTCGCGAACGTGTTGTCAACCAGCACCGGAACCCGGCCGGCGGCATTCGCAACGGCACGGATGTCGGTCAGTTCCAGGGTCGGGTTGGCCGGCGTCTCGAGCAGCACCAGCCCGGTGTCGGCCCGGATCGCGGCCGCAACACCGGACGCGTCAACCCAGGTCACCGTCGTGCCGAGCAGCCCGGTCGCCAGCACATGGTCCGTGCCGCCGTAGATCGGCCGCAGCGCCACCACGTGCGGCTTACCGGCGGCAACGGTCGCGATCAGCACGGCGGAAAGGGCGGCCATCCCACTGGCGAAGGCGACGGTGGCCTCGGCGCCCTCCAGCGCAGAGAGCGCGGTCTCGAACCTGGCGACACCCGGCTGCCAGAGACGCTGATAGACCGCTGACTCGCCGGGAACGATCGTGCCGCCCGTCGCGAGGTTCTCGTAGGAGTCACCGCCGGACTCGACCCCGGCCAGTGGATTCGTGGTGGAGAGGTCGATCCCGGGAACGTGGACTCCTGACTCGGTCAGGCCACCCATCCCAGCGTGGACGGCGATGGTTTCCAGGTGCGGCGTCTTTGGCATCATCCCCCGACGAAAACAGATTCTGTGCCCGAACGCAAGAGTGCCTGCAGGGTCTTCTGTTACGCCCCGGAATGTCGCATAAACTGTACTGCGAGGAAAGAGTGGATCCATGGAACCGAAGAAGTCCGAAATCGACCGGGTCGACCGCGCTCTTCTGCGTGCCCTGTCGGTCAATGCCAGGGCATCGGGGGCTGCGCTGGCCGCGGAGATCGGTGTTGCCGAGTCGACCGTGTCCCTCCGACTGCGCCGCCTGCAACAACTCGGCCACATTCGGGGCTACCGCGCGAACATCGACCTCGCCGCCCTCGGCGCCTCCCTGCAGGCGCTGATCTCGGTGCGGCTGGTCAAGCATGCCAGGGTGCAGATCGATGACTTCCGGAACGCCGCCCCGCACTGGCCCGGAGTGATCGGCCTGTTCCACACGGCCGGCGCCGATGACTACCTCCTGCACGTGGCCGCCGCCGACGCCTCCGATCTGCGGGACTTCGTGCTGGAACACCTGGCGGAGCACCCGGCCGTCGCTCACACCGAAACCAATCTGATCTTCGAGTACGTCGACGGTGACGGCTGGCAGGACCTGGTGAAGTAGGCCGCAGCCGGGCGGGATACGCCCGGAGCGACTAGTGTGCCGTCGAGGAGGATGCGGCATGAACAAGAGCAGGCTCGAGGCCTTCAGCGACGGGGTACTGGCCATCGTCATCACGATCATGGTGCTTGAGTTGCGGGTGCCGGAGGAGCCGAGCTGGGCCGGGGTGGCCGGGGTGGTGCCCACCTTCCTGAGCTACCTGCTGAGCTTCGTCTATGTGGGCATCTACTGGAACAACCACCATCACCTGTTCCAGCTGGCCGGCCGCGTGAACGGCGCCATTCTCTGGGCGAACCTGCACCTGTTGTTCTGGCTGTCCCTGTTCCCGTTCACGACCCGGTGGACCGATGATTCCGGTTTCGCACTCGTGCCTGTGCTCGTCTACGGCGGGAACCTGCTGTTGGCGGCCCTGGCGTTCTACATCCTGCAGTCGACTCTGGTGCGCCAGCAGGGCAGGGATGGTCCGCTCGCCCGTGCGCTCGGCCGGGATTGGAAGGGGAAGTCCTCGCCGGTGATCTACCTTGCCGGGCTCGTGCTGGCACTGGCGCACCCGCTGGCGGGAATGGCGGCCTACCTCGTCGTCGCGCTGATCTGGCTTGTGCCGGACCGAAGGGCCGAGCGGTTCGTCGCTGCGTCTACGGGGGAATGAGCCGGGGAGTCACCTGGGCCGGCACGCACTCGCCCGCGAGGCGTTAAAAAACAACGCCCCCCGCCGAAGCGGGGAGCGTTGAAGCAGCTTTGTGTGTAGCTGTTATTTAGAGGGCGCGGATGTTCTCGGCCTGGGGACCCTTGGGGCCCTGGGTTACCTCGAACTCGACCTTCTGGTTCTCGTCGAGCGACTTGTAGCCGTTCGATGCGATCGCGGAGTAGTGCGCGAAGACATCGGCGCTTCCGTCGTCGGGAGCGATGAAGCCGAAGCCCTTTTCAGCGTTGAACCATTTCACGGTACCTGTTGCCATTTTTGAAACTCCTCCAGGAGTGTTAGAAAGACCTCGACTTTCGAGGCCGTTCGTCGCGGTATTCGTCGTCCGCTTCCGAAAGGAATACGCCGCGATGACCGAGGTCAACGCGTTTTAAGACGTGCAAGCACTACAACTACTGAGATAACACTAGCTCACATTGCCCGAAACAAACTGAATCCTGGGAGATTTCGAGGCTAAAGCGTTACGTTCGCTGAAAGATATACACAATCAGGGGGCTGCACGCTCTACTCCACGGTCACGAAGTCGATGAGGTGTTCGACCCGGCCGAGGAATTGGGGCTCGAGGTCGGCGAAGGTGCGAACCCGGCCGAGGATTCGCTGCCAGGCCCTGGCGATGTCGGCCTGATCGTCGTGCGGCCAGCCGAGGGCCGCGCAGATCCCGTGCTTCCACTCGATGCTGCGGGGAACGGCCGGCCAGGCTGTGAGTCCGAGGCGCGCCGGTTTGACCGCCTGCCAGACATCCACGTAGGGATGCCCGACCACGAGCACGTGTTGGCCGTATGGGCCACGCCCCACGGCATCGGCGATCCGGCTTTCCTTGGACCCGGCGACGAGGTGGTCGACCAACATCCCGATCTTGCGGGTCGGGCCCGGCTTGAACACGGCCAGGAGCTCTTCGAGGTTGTCCACGCCCTCGATGTACTCGACGACGACGCCCTCGATCCGCAGGTCGGCGCCCCACACCTTCTCGACCAGCTCGGCGTCATGCCGACCCTCGACGAAAATCCGGCTGCCGCGGGCGACCCTGGCCGGGGCATCCGCCACCGCCACGGAGCCGGACGCGGTGCGCGCGGGTTTTCGGGGTGCCGTGCGGGTGGGAGCGACGAGCACGACCGGCCGGCCGTCGATCAGGAAACCTCCGCCGAGGGGGAAGAGTCGCAGTTTGCCGTGCCGGTCCTCGAGCGTGACGATGCTCTTCTCGATCCGCACGACCGCACCGCAGAAACCGGTGGCGACCTCCTCGACGACAAGGTCTGCGGTGGCCTCCTGCGTTGGTATCGCCGTTCGGCCCACGTCGCGCCAGCCCGGTTTGAGCACGTCCGCGCTGTACCTGTCCTGCGGGTTGCGATCGTGCATGTCTCGTTCGTCCGTTCGTGAGTGTCGCCCGGCTCCGGCCTCAGCCGTGCGGGCGGGGAAGTCCGCCTCGATCGACGCTAGCGGAAGTCGCGTGACGACGTCGCTACCGCGATGGTGGGCGGCTCGCATCGTCCGGCGCACCGGACGGGACGGGTAGTAACCTGTGGCTATGTGCGGGCGATTCATCATCACGGAGACGGCGCCTGACCTCGCCGCCATGTTCGACGTCGAGCACGAGGGTGAGAACCTCCCCGAACCCTCGTGGAACATCAAGCCCACCGAACAGATCCCGGTCGTCCTCGAGTCGGCGAAGTCCGGTCCGGTCGTGCGTCGTCTCGAATCGGCGCGCTGGTCGCTCGTCCCCTCATCCGCGACGGAGCTCGCGGTCGGCTACCCCACCTTCAACGCCCGCGCGGAGACGGCCGCCGAGAAGCCCTCCTTTCGGGCTTCGGTCGCGGCCAAACGCGCGCTCGTCCCCGCAACCGGCTACTTCGAGTGGCACACGGTCGGCACGACGAAAACGCCGTACTTCATTCACTCGGATGACGGTCTTCCGCTGGCGTTCGCCGGCCTCTACTCCTGGTGGCGCAATCCGGTGCTCGCCGCCGACGATCCGGCGCGTTGGGTGCTCACGGCCACGATCCTCACCACCGAGGCCGAGGGGCCGCTTCGAGGCCTCCACGACCGGATGCCCGTTGTTCTCGCCGAGGAATGGTGGGACCAGTGGCTCGACCCGCACACGCTCGGCGACCAGGCCCTCCTCGACGCGGCCGTGGCGGCGTCCAGAGAGACCGGAGCGGCGCTGCGTTTCCATGAGGTCGCCCCGGTGACCGGCAACGGCCCGGAGCTGATCGAACCGGTGGGCGAACGCGCCTCGATCTGATCTCGGCGGTGCCGCCGGCACGGCGGCGAACCGGTACGCTCGACTCATCGGCCCGGCAAACCTGTGCGGGCACCGCTCGAGAGGACCACACCGTGAATGTCGTCGCCTTCATCGTCGCCCTGGCGATTTTCATCCTGGGATTCTGGCTCTTCGGGCTCGCCTTTGCGGTGACCGCCGGCCAACTGCCGATCTTCTTCGCCGGAATCCTCTGCGTCTCCCTGGCCGTCTTCATCCCGGTCCAGTTGCTGCGCGACTAACCCGCCGTGCTCGCCGAGCAGTTCACCGACCCGGTCGCCTTCCACGCGGAGGGCCCCGTCTGGTCGGAGGCCTGGGGCGGCCTGCGCTGGGTTGACATGTTCGCCGGCGACATCCTCTCCCTCGACGGTGACACGGTCAACCGCCGCAACGTCGGCTCCTTCGTGGCCGCGCTGCGTCCCCGCCGGGCGGGGGGCTCCGTGATCGCCCTCGAGCGCGGCTTCGCCCTGGAGGATGCCTCCGGGCGACTGACGAGACAGGACGAGCTGTGGAGTGGCGCTGACCTGCGCCTGAACGAGGGTGGCTGCGACCCCGACGGACGGTTCTATTGCGGCTCGATGGCCTGGGACCAGCGGCAGGGAGCCGGCGCGCTCTACCGTCTTGACGGTGACGGCCGGGTCACCGTGGTGCGGGACAACGTGACCATTTCCAACGGACTGGAGTGGAGCCCCGACGGCTCCCTGGCCTATTACAACGACACTCCGACCGGCCGCGTGGCCGTCTTCGACTACGACGCCGAATCGGGCCTGACCGGGATGCGCACCTTCGCAGAGATCCCCTCGGAGGCCGGGTATCCGGACGGCCTGACCGTCGACAGTGAGGGCGGGGTCTGGGTGGCGCTGTATGCCGGTGGCGCTGTGCGCCGCTACACGCCCGCCGGCGTCCTCGACGGAGTCGTAGAAGTGGGGGCGCACCGGGTGACGGCGTGCACCTTCGGCGGCGCTCGTCTCGATCGCCTGTTCATCACCACGTCCAGGGAAGGCCTGGCACCGGGGGAGGATGCCTTGGCCGGATCACTGTTCGTGGCCGATGTGGGCGTGACCGGGCGGCCCGTGCGGGAGTTCGCCGGCTGAATCAGTGCAGCAGACCTGCGACGAGATTGATCAGGGTCGCCAGGATGACCGACCCGAACAGGTAGGACAACAGAGCGTGCCGTAGCGCCGTCATCCGCACCAGATGGTTCTGCAGGTTGGTGTCGGAGACCTGGAAGGTCATCCCCAGGGTGAAGGACAGGTAGGCGAAGTCGCCGTAGCAGGGCGGCTCTGCCTGGTTGAAATCGACCCCGCCGTCGACGCCGGAGTAGTAGAGGGACGCGTAACGGAGGGTGAAGAGCGTGTGCAGCAGGGCCCAGGACAGGGCGACGCTGAGCACGGCGATCCCCGCCAGGAGGCCCCGTTGGCCACCAGCCGGCGCCTGCGTTCCGATCAGCAACACACCGAGGACGCCCAGGCTGGCCAGGCTGGTGAGCAGGATGAGGAGATCGGCCACTCCGCGGGAGGGATCCTCTCTGGTCGCGTGCCCGGCGGTCGTTGCGGCATCCATCGGGGCGACCGTCAGCCACACCCAGGCCACATACACGACGCAGGCGGCCGCCCAACCGAGAATCGGCGCGAGCTCCCAGCCGAACGTGGCCCCGGTCAGCACCCCGATCAGCATCCCCACGACGGCCATGACGATCAGGCGCGTGCTCGAGTGGTGGACTCTCAGGCGAATGGTCGACTTCACACGCTGATCGTCGCACAGAATCCGCCTTCGGCAGGGGCGGACTGCGCGGCGCGTCCGGCGAGAGTCCAGCAACGATCGATAGGGTGAAGTCAGCAAACCCGAACGTTGAACCTGAAAGTGACCGCGAGGATGTCTGAAAGCCCGGCCGCGGCTTCACCGTATGAGGTGTTGGACGTCACCCCGTCGGCGAGTGACGAAGAGCTTCGGCGTGCCTACCGCCGTCTGCTTCGCCGGACGCATCCCGATGTCGGCGGCAGCGCCGCACAATTCCACGCGGTCCAGGTGGCCTGGGAGCGGGTGGGCAACCCCGACAGGCGGGCGGACTACGATCGTCGGCGCTACCCGGACACCACCGAACAGCCGGTGCACACCACGGCGCGCGCGTCGGGTCCGGCCACCCGCACCGGGCCCAAGGCTCGGATGTACGGCCACCCGGGTGGACTGGCCCGGCAACGATACCTGGAACTCCTTCGGGAGTGGGCCGGCCGTGGCACCACAATCGAGGACGCCTTCGCGCCGGACCTCGTGCGCTCGGCTCCCCGTGAGATCCGCCACTGCCTCGCAAAGGCACTCGCCGAGGAGGCGACGGCGCAGCAGATCAGCGGCTTGGGAATCGGTTTCACCGCGTGGCACGACGTCGCGGCCGGCAGCAATGTCGACAAAGTCGACCACGTCGTGCTGGGACCGGCCGGACTCTTCGGCGTGCTCTCCGAGGACTGGGGCTCGCCCGTTCAGCTCCGGCGGGGCGAGCTCGTCGGGGAGGCGCTCCACGACGAGGACCACCCCGTCAGCGAATTCACGGATGCCGCCCGAGCCCTGGCCAAGTCCCTGCGAATCCGGTTCACTGCCATCATCATCGTGCTGCCAGACGACTCGGTGTCCGAGCCATTGACCGTTCCCGGCCGGGGGCGGCGTCCCACGATGATCACCGTGCCCCGATCCCGGTTGGTCGGACTGTTGCGCGAAGGACTGCCGGGGGTGGAACGCGGCAGCTTCGAGAAGGTGTTTGAAGTGAGGAGCCGCCTACAGGACGGCATCCGCCTCATCGCTGATTAGCGCAGGCCGAGCTTGTCCACCCAGTAGCCGAGGAAGGCCGCCCCGGCCTCGTCGTGGATCAGATCGCCCTCGACGATGATCGGGTACGGCCGGTCGAGGATGCCGTCGGCCGGCCGCACATCGACGTGCGAGACGTCGTATCCTGCCGCGTGCAGGTGGTCGGCCATCAGATAGTCGCTGCGTGAGTCACCGACCGAGCGCCAGACGCTGGGCAGCGGCCCGGACTCGGCGAAGAAGGCGAGCGCGCGTTCGGCACCGCGGTCCTTGTCGAGGGTGACCGACTCGATATCGGTCGAGATGATCGTCGGGTCGATCCGGAAGGGCACCTCGCCATCCGTGTCGGCGACGACCCGGTCGCCGAAGCGCAGGCCGAGGCCGAGGCCGGTGAGCAACGAGAATGCGGCGTCGTTGAACGCGGGGGCGGCGGCCCGGTAGTCACCATGGTCGGCATCCGTGCGCTGCTCGACCGACACCATCGCCTGCTTGGTCTCGTCGAAGAACATGGTGTCGGCGAACCGGTCGGCCACCAGCCGGCGCACGCCGTCGATCGCCGCAGCCGGGAGAGCCACGGAGTCGTCGACGACGACTTCGCCGATGCCGTCGGCGGTGATCGGAAACCAGACCGCGCCTTTTTCGCAGACGCCATACATCCGCATCGTGCCCGGCAGACCGGCTGCGCGGAGGGGAACAACGACCTGGTCCCTGATGAATGCGACCGAACGGCCGGTGACGAAGGCGATCGGAACATTGGCTCCGGCCAGGGTGATCAGGTCGGTGATGATGCTCGGGGTGGCGATCGTGCGGGTCACCGGGCTGGCGATCGGTCCATCCACGTCGAGAAGGAGGCCAAGGGGGGAGAGTGGTTCGGGCATGCCCTCATTGTTCCATGCGCTGCGGGGGAGCCGGCCCGACCCTGCCCGCGTCTCCCAGTCGCGAAAGGGCGGATCCGCCCGCGGGCACCGAGGCGGACGAAGGCTCGCCCAGCGCCTATTCTTGATCGAGATGATTACGAGACGAATGGCCGCCCTGCGGCTGGATATTCCGCTGGAGATGGCGCAGCGGCACGAGCTCCCCTCGCGGATGACCGAGGCCGAACTCAGTGCCATCGAGCGCAACCCACCGGCCTGGCTGGTGCAGTCGCGGGCCAATCGCACGGGGAAGAAGCCGGTGTGGGTCGAACTTCGCTGTGACGTGTGCGGTTTCTCCGAGGCGGCACGTCCGAAGAAATGGTGGCCCAGCTTCAGCTACCTGACCTGTGACTTCCACGGTTCCGATGAGCTTCCCGACCCGGAGGCCGGCCTCAGCCGCACAGAGGTCGACGGAATAGGCAGTCGGTTCATCGGCATCGTCGACGGGACGCCCTGAACCTGATCCCCGGCCCGAGCGCCTGAGGGGCGGGCCACCGGTTCGTGGCCCGCTCCTCAGGCGCTCGGATGAGCGTGGTCTAGATGAACAGGGTGGTGTTGGACTCCGACGCCTCGCCGAGGAACGTCGCGACCCCGCCGAGTTCCACGTTCTCCATCAGGTCGGACGGCGCGATGCCGAGCAGATCCATCGTCATGGTGCAGGCGATCAGGCGCGCACCGCCGGCCTGGGCCGAGGCGATCAGCTCGGGCAGGGAGGCAACAGAGTTGTCCTTCATGACCTTCTTGATCATCGCGGCTCCTGCGCCGAGCATGTTCATCTGGGACAACGGCATGCGTGCG
Organism: Cryobacterium sp. PH31-AA6; assembly: GCF_030063195.1. GTDB lineage: Bacteria > Actinomycetota > Actinomycetes > Actinomycetales > Microbacteriaceae > Cryobacterium. The sequence goes on along the minus strand of NZ_JASISS010000002.1, from coordinate 228,397 downwards.
GCGCTGGAGGGCATCATGGTCGCGAACATCTTGTCCATCAACTTCTTCTCGCGCTTGGGAGGGTCAATGCGGCGGAGCGAGTTGAGCGCCCAGAACGTGAAGAACATTGACACCTCCTCGCCCATGGCGATGGCGCCGTTGGCGATGATGAAGGCCGCGATGACCTTGTCGAGGTCCCCGGAGAACAGGACGAAGGACGTCTTGCCGGGCCGGGGCTCCGCCGGGGTGGTCGCCGCGGCGGTCGCGGCTACGGCTCCGCCCTTGCGCATTGTGGCGACGTAACCGGAGCCCTCCGGCTCGATGGCCAGAAGCTGGTGGCCGTTGCGGCGCGCCCAGACCGGAGCGTCACTGGCGAATCCCGGGTCGGAGACGTGCACGACGAGTTCGTCGCCCGGGGTCAGTGCCTTCATCTTGTCGGAAAGCTTCATGATCGGGCCGGGGCAGGCCAGTCCGGAGCAATCCAGGTCGACGCTGAGGCCGGTGCCCTGGCTCAGGGCGTTCGACTTGGCCGCCGCCGCGACGATGTCGACGGATTCCGCGTACGCGGTCATCGGCAGGGGCGGCTTGTCGCTGTCGGGCTTGACCTCGTGCCAGGACCGGAACGTGTCCGACCCGCCGGAGAGGGTGGCGAGGTCGGTGAATCCGCGCTGCACCAGTGAACGGTACGCCAGGTAGCTTCGGAAGCCGACGGCGCAGTACAGCCGGATGGCCACTTCCCTGTCCCAGGACTCGCTGATCTCGCGGATGCTGCCGAGCGGCACGTTCTCGGCACCCGGCAGGTGCCAGATGGAGAATTCCTCCGGAGTGCGCACGTCGATCAGGCGGGTGCCTCTGGTTGCTTCCGGGTAATCCTGGGCGTACCAGAGGGTGAGGTCGCCGCGCAGCACGTTGCTGGCGACGAAACCGGCCATATTGACCGGGTCCTTGGCCGAACCGAACGGCGGGGCGTAGGCAAGCTCGAGTTCCTCGAGGTCGTAGACCGTCAAGCCGGCGCGCACCGCGGTGGCGAGCACGTCGAGACGCTTGTCCACGCCGTCGAAGCCCGCGGCCTGCGCGCCGAGGATGCGTCCGGTCTCGGGGGAGAAGAGCACCTTGAGCTGCATCATCGACGTGCCGGGGTAGTAGCCGGCGTGCCCGGAGGGGTGCACGTGCACCGCCCGGTACGGCACCTCGGCGGCGAGCAGCTGTCGTTCAGTGGCGCCGGTGCCGCCGGCGACCATGTCGAAGATCTTCACGATCGAGGTGCCCTGGGTTGACCGGTATTCGGTCGTGCGCCCGCAGATGTTCTCCGCGGCGACTCGAGCCTCCCGGTTCGCCGGTCCGGCGAGAGGGGCCAGCCACTGACCGGGCAGTACTGTGTGCGGGGTTTCGACGGAGTCACCGGCCGCCCAGATGTGAGGGTCGGAGGTGCGCATGTGGGTGTCGACGGTCACGCCGCCGCGCGCGCCGAGGTCCAGCCCGGCGGCCTTGGCCAGCACGGTGTTCGGGCGCACGCCGGCGGAGAGGATGACCAGGTCGGCCTCGAGCACGGACAGGTCCGTCAGCTCGACATTCAGCCCGCCGCCCTTCCGCTCGGTGAAAGCGGCGGCTGCGGTCGACAGATGCAGGGTGATACCCCTGCTGCGCAGGTGGTGTTCCACCGGCACGGACAGCTCGTGGTCGAGCGGGGGGAGGATCTGGTCGCTCATCTCGACCACATCGACGAGGGCGCCGCGGTGTTTGAGGTTCTCGGCCATTTCGAGACCGATGTAGCCGGCGCCGATCACGACGGCCCGGACCGGGCCTCGTGCTCCGCCGGCCGCCTGGCCGATGGCGGCATCGAGCTCGGCTTTGATCACGTCCATGTCGCCGATCCGCCGCAGCACGTGTACGCCGGGGAGGTCGATGCCGGGAAGGGGCGGGCGTAAGGGTTCGGCGCCGGTGCACAGGGCCAGAGCATCGTAATTTTCGATGTATTCTCGTCCGCTGTCGACCTCTCGGATGGTCACCGTCTTATTCACCCGGTCGATCGCGGTGACCTCGTTCCCGACCCGCACGTCGATGTCGAGGGACTCACGCAGGCTTTCCGGGGTTTGTAAGAGGAGTCGGCTGCGATCGGCGATGACTTCGCCGATGTGGTACGGCAGCCCGCAATTGGCGAACGAGACGTGGTGGCCCCGCTCAAGGACGATAATTTCAGCGAACTCATCCAGACGGCGAGCTCGTGCGGCGACAGAGGCGCCAGCGGCGACCCCGCCAACGACGACGATCTTCATGGGAATGCCTTTCGGTTGGCCGGACGAGCGGTGGGGCCAACCCGGCAGATACCCCCACGGGTATGTTGGGGCTTCTGCTCAGGGTACACCTCAGGCGCGGCGAGCGCGCACGCATGGACGGCGCCTGACCTCTGGCCTCCGGCGGCCTGTGCCTACTCGGGGTCGAGTATTCCCAGCAGGAGCACGTCGATGTGGGAGGCGAGGGTCGCGGTCAGGGTCTGGGGGTCCTGGCGGCCGAGACTGACCCGGATCAGTTCCATGTGCAGCGTGGAGAAGACCGTCCGCGCCGCCCCGTTGAGGTCGATGTCCTTCCGGATCCGGTGCGTCTGCGCGAACCGGGCCAGGATGTTCCCGACCGCGTCCTCGAGCTCGGAGATGCGGGCCAGCGCTTCGGTGCGGTACCTGCCCTGCTCGGTGCCGAAGAGGATCTCTCGCTGGTACACGGCGGTGTTCTCCGGGAACGCCAGGCTGAGGTGGATCTGGGGTTGCAGCAGTGCCATGATCGCGTCATTCGGCGAGGCTGCGTCCGTGGACTCGGCGACCCCAAGGCGAGTCGTGAGGCGCATCTGTTCGTTCATCACCATCAGCAGCAGCTCCGCCTTGGAGCTGGCGTACCTGAACAGGGTGCCGGTGCCGACATCCGCCCGTTCGGCGACCATCTGTGTCGTCACCGACGAGTATCCCTGCCCGGTGAAGAGCGCAGAGGCGGCCTCGAAGATCCGCTGGTGTTTGTCGTGTTTGTTCCGTGCTCGCCGACCATTGAGGACCGGCACACGCGAATCGGCAGTGGATTCCACGGCAGGTCCTTCTCTCTGGGCCGGCTCGGGCGCGGACGACCCCATTCTTGTCGACTTGTCGTAAAACTAGCATACGGAGTACGCTCCTAAATGAGCACAGTCCGTTTGTTGGAACTGCACGACGACACGAGGGGAACGACATGACCATCGACCCGAAGAAGGCCCACCTCTGGATTGTGGGCGGGGGCATCGCCGGCATGGCGACCGCAGCCTTCGCGATCCGGGATGCCGGGGTACCCGGCGAGAACATCCACATCCTCGAGGAACTGGGGCACGTCGGCGGCGCCATGGACGCGATGGACTCTCCCGCAATTCGTGGCGCCATGGTGACACGCGGCGCGCGGATGTTCGACGAGGAGGCGTACCAGCTCACCTGGGACCTGTTCTCCTCGATCCCTTCGCTTGAGGACCCGGATGTCACCGTTCGGCAGGAGATGCTGGACTGGAACGACAAACACGAGACCCATGGCAACACGCGACTAGCCGATGCGCGGCACCAGATCCTGAACGCCGCCGATTACGGACTGAACGCGCGTGACCGGTTTGAGATGACGCGAATGCTCGCCCTGAGCGAGAAGGCCCTCGGGGCACGCCGCATCGAAGACCTCTTCAGTGCGCACTTCCTGCAGACCAATTTCTGGCACATGTGGCGCACCACGTTTGCCTTCCAGAAGTGGCACTCCGCAGTGGAGCTTCGGCGCTACTTCCTGCGCTTCGTCCAGGAGTTCGACAATCTCTCGACGCTCTCCGGGGTGCGGCGGACCAAGTACAACCAGAACGACTCGATGATCGTGCCGCTGCAGCGCTGGCTCGTGGCTCAGGGCGTCGATGTCCGCTTCGGCACACGCGTCACCGATGTCGACTTCACGAGCTCCCCCCAGCGGCGGCGCGCCACGTGCCTGCACGTGGCGGACTCGGCCGGCAGTTCGACGATCGACCTCGGCCAGAACGATTTCGCGTTCCTCACCATCGGATCCATCGTCGCCGACACGAGCTATGGCGGCAATGACACCGTGCCTCCGCTGGTCCGGGACCGGGTGGACGGGGGCTGGTCGCTCTGGGAGGAGCTGGCCAAGAAGGCTCCGGACTTCGGGCGCCCCAACACTTTCTGCGGCAACGTCGACGAGAGCAAGTGGGAATCCTTCACGCTCACCATGCACAGCGACACGCTGATCAAGCGCTGGGTCGAGTACACCGGCAACGAGTTGGGCACCGGCGCCATGACGACGTTGATCGATTCAGCCTGGTACCTGTCGGCGGTCGTGGTGGCCCAGCCGCACTTCGTCAACCAGCCCGAGGGCACCTACACGATGTGGGGCTGGGGGTTGGAGATCGATAACGAGGGCGACTACGTCAAGATGAAGATGTCGCAGGCGACCGGTACCGAGGTCCTCACCGAGCTCATCCACCAGTTCGGCTTCGAGGACATCCTCGAGGAGGTGCTCGCCACAACCGACGTGACGACCTCGATGATGCCCTATGCGTCCGCCCTGTTCGCCCGGCGGGTTCCTGGAGACCGTCCCAAGGTCATCCCGGACGGCGCACAGAATTTTGCGTTCCTCGGTCAGTTCACCGAGCTGCCCAAGGATGTCGTGTTCACCGTGGAGTACTCGATCCACGGCGCCATGCACGCGGTGTATGAGTTCTTCGGGGTCGACCGACAGATTCCGCCGATCTTCCAGGGTCTGCACAACCCGAAGGTCGTGGTCAGGGCTCTCCAGTCTGCGTTCAACTGACAGTCCCGCGGCACGGCAGTCCCGCGGCACCGTTTTCCATCCGGCGGCACCCAGGCAGCTCGCTGCCTGCCGCACCCGCAACACAAAGAACAGGACACCTGGCCATGACCACCAATCCCAAACAAGCTCAGCTATGGATCCGGCGCCCTGGTGACTCGCGGCGGCCGGATGTTCGAAGAACAGGCGTACCAGACCACCTGGGACCTCTTCTCGACGATCCCGTCTCTGGAAGACCCGGACGTGACCGTCCGGCAGGAAATCCTCGATTTCAATTCCACGTTCAAGACCCATGCTCGGGCGCGCCTGGTCGACGGGAAACACCGTATCCTGGACGCCTCGAGCTACGGCCTGAGTACTGCGGACCGGTTCGCAATGACCCGCATGCTGGCGATGAGCGAGAAGACCCTCGGGGCACGCCGGATTGACGAGATCTTCGGCGAGCACTTCTTCGAGAGCAACTTCTGGCAGATGTGGCGAACCATGTTCGCCTTCCAGAAGTGGCACTCGGCCACTGAGCTGCGCCGCTACTTCGTGCGCTTCGTTCAGGAGTTCGACCTCCTCGACACGGTCGGTGGGATCTGCCGCACGAAGTACAACCAGTACGACTCGATGATCGTTCCGCTGCAGCGCTGGCTGGTGGACCAGGGCGTCGACGTCCGCTTCGGCACCCGGGTCGCCGATGTCGACTTCACCGATCGCCCCGAACGTCGCGCCACCCGCCTGCATCTCGAGGACCAGCAGGGCAGCTCGACCATCAAGCTGAGCGAGAACGATTTCACGTTCATCACCATCGGGTCCATCACGGCCGACAGCAGCCGCACTTCCCCAACCTGCCCGAAAACACCTACACCTTGTGGGGTTATGGCTTCGAGATCGACAACGAAGGCGACTACGTCAAGAAGAAAATGTCGCAGGCGACGGGCACGGAGATCCTCACCGAGCTGGTCCACCAGCTCGGTTTCGAGGACCTCCTGGACGAGGTCCTCGCCACGACTGACGTCACCACCGTGATGATGCCATACGCCTCGGCTCTGTTCAGCCGTCGAGTGCCGGAAGACCGTCCCCGGGTGGTCCCTGAAGAATCGCGGAACTTTGCGTTCCTCGGTCAGTTCACCGAGCTCCCCAGGGATGTCGTGTTCACCGTGGAGTACTCGATCCACGGCGCCATGCACGCGGTGTACACGTTGCTCGGTGTTGACCGGCCAATTCCTCCGATCTACCGCGGTATGCGCGACCCGAAGGTCGGCGTCAAGGCGCTCCAGGCCGCTTTCAAGTAGGCGCGGCGGCGATTCCCAGGCGGCGGGCGGGCCGTTCGATTGCGTGCCTCGCTGGCCGCATAAGAGCCGCATCCGTTCGCCGGCCCGGGTCGGCGGCCCAGATCGCCCAGTGGATCGGGCGGTTCAACGCGAGTCTCGTCGACCAGCCGGTCGTCATCTGGCGGCCGTGTCGGGAAGAGAGGGTGCTTCGAGGGTGCAAGCGGTGACGGCTGGAGTACTTTGGCGTTAGCCTCTCCTACCCGTAAAGGACGACTGAACATGCTCCATACCCTCGGCGTCTTCATCGCCCGGCACCGATTCATCGTGCTCATCGCCTGGGCCGTGGTGCTCGGCGTCTTCGTCGCGACCTCCCTCGGCGGCATTGCGGGGGAGACCCTGTTCCAACGGCTCTCCAGCGCCGGCCCGACCGTGAAGGGTGAAGCCAGCGAAGCGGAACAGCTCGTGCAGGGCGCGGGCAACACGGAAACCGAATCGCTGTCGCTTCTGGTCTACGGTATCGACCTGCCGGTGGCCCAGGGGGGAGAGGTCGGTCCCACCTCGATCGTCGCAGAGGCCGCCGCCGACCTGCGCAAGATCGATGGGGTGACGCAGGTGGCCAACCCGCTGGAAATCCCGGCGCTGCCCGACGGACAGCCGAATCCGGCCGCCGCCGTTCTACTCGCTCCAGACGGCAACGGTCTGCTCCTGAACGTCGCCATGTCCACCAGTAACGGGCGGTTGAGCGACTCCGTGCTCGGCCCGGTCCATGACCGGCTCGAGGCGGCCGCCAGCGACCTGCGAAAGGCCGCGCCGGCCGCGACCGTCGAGGTCGGTGGCACCCCGCTCCTGGTTGAATCGCTCGTCGCCGTCGCCGAGGCCGACCTACAAAAGGGCGAGCTGATTTCCCTCCCGATCGCGTTGCTGGTGATGCTTCTGATCTTCGGCGGCTTCCTGGCCGCGGGCATTCCCCTGATCGGCGCCATCGCCTCGATCCTTGGCGCCCTCGGTACCCTCTACGCGTTCAGTTTTCTGATGGACATCGACACGACCGTGCTCAACGTCATCACGGTGATCGGCCTTGGTCTGTCCGTCGACTACGGGCTGCTCATCGTGAGCCGCTTCCGCGAGGAGTTCAGGGCGCTCGTGCTGCGCACACCAGCGCAGCCCTATCCGGCTGCCGTCGCGCCGGGTGCCCAGGCTCCACGCCGCAGGCACGGCACGGATCGTGACCAGGCCCACCACGACCGGCACTTCCGCCACGAACTCATGCTTCAGGCCGTCGGCATCACGATCGACACCGCGGGGCGCACGGTGCTGTTTTCCGGCCTGACCTTCGCGATTGCGACTGTCGGTCTCCTCGTCTTCGAACCCACGATCATCCGGGCCATCTCCGTCGGCGCCGTATCGGTGGTGCTGATCGCCATCCTGACGGCGCTCGTGCTCGTGCCGGCGCTGCTCGGCTACTTCGGTGAACGTCTGCTCCAACCCGGTCTGCTCACCCGCATCCCCGGCCTCGGCGGACTCCTGACCCGGTTCGGGGACGTCGCGCCCAAGGAGGGAGTCTTCTCGAAACTGACCAGATGGGTGCAGCGCGCCCCCACTCTGATCGCCCTGGTCGGGATAGCCGTTCTGCTCGTTCTCGGGAGCCCGGTGCTCGGCATGAACGTCACGAACAGCGGCGCAGACGCCATCCCGAAGTCGGCGAGCCAATACGGCTTCGTCTCCGCCCTGAACGAGAACTTTCCGCTGGCGACGGGGGCGAAGGTGCAGCTGGTCGCCGACACGGACGAGACCTCGGCCGCGGGCTGGGCCGACCAGGTCAAGGCCTTGCCCAATGTCACCGCTGTCACCCAGCCCGTCGACGTGAACGGTCACTGGGTTTCCCGCGTCAGCGTCGAGACCCACGAGGGTCCGTCCGTCGTTCGCGAGATCCGCGCGGACCGTCCCGCCTTCGCCCATTGGGTGGGAGGGTCCGACGCGGCGTCGGTGGACTACACCGATTCGCTCCTCCGCGGGGCACCCTGGGCCGCGCTGATCATCGCAGTGGTCACCTTTGTGCTCCTGTTCCTGATGACCGGGTCGGTCATTGTTCCGCTCACGGCTCTCGTGATCAGCACTATCTCCCTCGGCGCCTCCGTGGGCGTCCTGGTCTGGGGGTTCCAGGAGGGCCACCTTTCCGGGGTGCTCAACTTCGATCCGGCGACCATCTCCGGCGTGGACCCGCTCGTGTTGACCCTCGTGCTCACCTTTGGGTTCGGCCTCGCCATGGACTACGAGATGTTCTTGTTGTCCCGGATCAAGGAGCACCACGATCAGGGCGAAGACACCCGGCTGGCGATCGAGACCGGACTGCAGAGCTCCGGCCGGATCATCACCTCGGCTGGATTGATCATCGTGCTCGTGTTCGCGGGGTTCGCCACCGGAGATCTGCTCCAGATGAAACAGATCGGCATCGCACTGGCGGTAGCGGTGCTGCTCGACGCCACACTCGTGAGGGCCGTGCTCGTACCTTCGGTGATGACATCGCTGGAGCGGATCCTCTGGTGGGCGCCACGGTGGCTGCATCCGCTCCACGCCAGGTTCGGCCTCCGCGACTAGGCCGGGCTCTTCTGCCGGGGCGTGCGCGGCATGGAAATGGCCGCCGCTACGGTGAGAGCAGCGATGACGACAAGGGCGAGGAAAACGGCGCCGGATGCTGCTTCAACGGTGGCCGGGTATCCCGACGATGACCGTGCGGCGGAGGACCCGGCGGCCAGGAAGATGCCGTTGGCGACCGCCCCGAAGATCGCGACCCCGACCGCGCTGCCCACGGACCGGGAGAACAGGTTGGCCCCCGTGACGACCCCGCGCTCGTCCCAGGCAACACTCGATTGGGCGGCGATCAAGGTGGGCGTCGCAACGAGGCCGAGGCCGAGGCCCACCACGAAGCAGCTGGCCGCGACGAGGGCGACCGAGGGCGTTCCCGAGGTGGCCGCGAGGGTCACGACGCCGAAGATCACGAACACCATCCCGATGAGCGCGGTGGACCGGAAGCCGATCCGGAGGTACAGGCGCCCGGACAGCGACGCCGAAATCGGCCAGCCGATGGTCAACGCGGCCAGCGCAAGGCCGGCAATGAGCGGCACCGTACCGAGGGCCCCCTCGAGGTAGGTCGGAACGAAGGAGGTGAGCCCGATCAGGATCGCACCGACGCCGACCGAGACCAGGGCGCTGCTGAGCAGCAGGTGGCGTCGGAACACCCAAAGCGGCAATACCGGCTCTGCTGCCCTGCGCTCGGCAAACCCGAAGCCGACGAGTAGGAGAACCCCCAGGCCGAAGGCACCGATACTCTGCGGCGAGTTCCAGGCCCAGGCCTGACCGCCCTCGAGCACGGCGAGGATAAGGAGGCTGAGCGCGGTCGTGAGCAGGCCGGCACCGAGAAAATCAATTCGATGCCGGCGAGGCACGACGGTCTCCTGGAAGGCGCGTAGCAGCATTGCGGAGGCCAGGATGCACAGGGGAATATTGACGAAGAAGATCCAACGCCAGGACAGGAACTGCGAGAACACTCCGCCCAGGGTGGGCCCGACGACGGAGGAGACGGCCCACACGCTGGCCAGGTATCCCTGTACCTTCGCGCGCTCGACGACGGTGTAGATGTCTCCGGCGATCGTGACGGCCATCGGTTGCACGGCCCCGGCGCCCAGGCCCTGCACCGCCCGGAAGGCGATCAACGCCGGCATGCTCCAGGCCAGCCCGCAGAGCACCGAGCCGAGCAGGAACAGGCCGATGCCCACGAGTACGATCGGTTTGCGTCCGACAGTGTCGGCGAGTTTCGCGTAGACCGGCACGGACACCGCCTGAGCGAGCAGATAGATCGAGAACAACCAGGGGAACTGGGCGAATCCGCCGAGATCCTTGACGATCGTCGGCACCGCCGTGGCCAGGATGGTCGCGTCGATCGCGACCAGTCCCGTGGTGAGCATCAGCGCGATCAGCACGGGACCGCGCTCCGACCTGAAGCCCACGTTGATCTCGCTCACCCGCACCCCTTCCGCGTGGAACTGAACCACCTTCAGTGCAAGCGGTGGAGGCGGCCCGGCATTCCCGGCCGCGCCGGGGACGCTCGGTGGGCGCGCACCAGGAGCCGGCAACACTCGAATGAGAAAGGCCCCGGCGACGAACGCCGGGGCCTCATGCACTGTCTCAACCAGCGCTCGTCCGTTCACAGCAGAGCTGCTCACGGAAGTCTTGCTTCAGCATACAGGCGCGGAAGTTCAAGCCGTCCCCACGACCTGCCTGACGTCTACAGTCTCGCCTGCACCCGCACAACCGAGCCCGCGGGGGCATAGGGAACCGTGCGCCCCTCGATCGCCACCCCGTCGACGACCAGTTGGGCCCGCGCCCCGTCACGCCCGGAGTTGGCGACGCTGATGACGTACGTCGCACCACGGGCCTGACGGGTCACGGTGAACTCCGGGATATCCGGACCGATCTGCGGGTCGATGACGAGGCCGTCGTAGTCGGTGCGCACGCCGAGGAGGTACTGGGACACGGCGACGAAATTCCAGGCGGCGGTGCCGGTGAGCCAGGAGTTCTTGGCTTCCCCGTGCCGTTTGGCTTCCTTGCCGGCGATCATTTGCGCGTACACGTAGGGTTCGACCCGGTGGACCTCGGAGATCTCTTCCCGATAGGCGGGAGTGATCTTGCGGTAGTCGTCAAACGCTCTGGCGCCACGACCCAGCACCGTCTCACCGATGATGACCCAGGGATTGTTGTGGCAGAAGATGCCGCCGTTTTCCTTGTATCCGGGAGGGTAGGTGGAGACCTCGCCGAGTTCGATTCGATAGCTCTGGTACGCCGGGTACTGCAGCACGAGTCCGTGCTCGGACCCGAGCAACCGGTCAACGGAATCCAGGGCGCGAGCCGCCGGGCTCGTGGCCGTCGGGGTTCCGTCGGCATTGTGCTCGACACCGACCCCGGCGAGCACGGCGAAACCCTGCGGTTCGATCCAGATCTGGCCCTCGGTGTCCTCGTGGGTGCCGACCTTGTTGCCGTAGAAGTCGTAGGCCCTGAGGAACCATTCGCCGTCCCAGCCGTGGCTGAGCAGGGCACCGCTCATGTCATCGGCGGCGGACCGCGCCCGCGCCGCCTCGGCCTCGTCGCCCCGGAGGGCGGAAATGCGTGCGTAGTGACCGGCGGCGAGGACGAACTGGGCGGCGATGAATGTCGACTCGGCTACGCCACCGGCCTGGTTCTCGGTGGTCTGGAAGGACTCACCCGGGGTGGTGGAGAAACAGTTGAGGTTGAGGCAGTCGTTCCAGTCGGCGCGCCCGATCAGGGGCAGGCCGTGTGGTCCCAGGTTGCCCAGGGTGAACTCGAAGGAACGGGTGAGGTGGCTGTAGAGGTTCTCGGCCAGATCGTCGTTGTTGTCGAAGGGGACGAGCTCATCGAGGATGCCGAAGTCGCCGGTCTCCTTGAGGTACCCGTCGACCCCGATGATCAGCCAGGCCGGGTCGTCGTTGAAGCCGCTGCCGAGTTCGTTGTTGCCGCGCTTGGTGAGCGGCTGGTACTGGTGGTAGGCAGACCCGTCGGGGAGCTGTGTGGCGGCGATATCGAGGATGCGTTCGCGGGCCCGATCGGGGATCAGGTGGACGAAGCCCAGCAGGTCCTGGGTCGAGTCGCGAAATCCCATCCCGCGACCGATGCCCGTCTCAAAATAGGAGGCCGAGCGGGACATGTTGAACGTGACCATGCACTGGTACTGGTTCCAGATGTTGACCATCCGGTTGAGCTTGTCGTCGGGGGAGTCCACCGTATACGCGGAGAGCAGGTTGTGCCAATGTTCGCCGAGCGCGTCGAAGGCGGCATCCGCTGCCTCTGTCGTGCCCAGCCGGTCGAGGAGGGCCCGGGCGCGGTTCTTGTTGATGACCTGCTTGGCGTCGTCGGCCCATTTCTCCTCGCCGTTTTCCGCGTTGTTCTCGACATAGCCGAGGACGAAGACGAGGTCGCGGCTCTCGCCCGGCTGGAGGGTCGAGTCGACCTGGTGCGATGCGATCGGGTACCAGCCCGACGCCATTGAGTTCGCAGCCGTGCCGGCCAGGGGGACCTTCGCCTCGGCCAGCGTCTCGTACAGGCCGACGAAGGTCTCCCGGTCAGTGTCGAAGCCGGCGATCTCGGTGTTCACACCGTAAACGGCGTAGTGGTCTCGACGCTCCCGGTATTCCGTCTTGTGGTAGATCGCGCTGCCCTCGACTTCGACCTCGCCGATGGATAGATTGCGCTGGTAGTTGGTCTGATCGTCCTGGGCGTTCCACAAGCAGAACTCGAGGTAGGAGAAGAGGGAGAAGGACTTCACCTCGTCGGAGGTGTTCGTGATCGTGACCTTCTGCACCTCCGCCGTTTCGCCGAGGGGAACGAAGTAAAGTGTGGAGACTCGGAGTCCGCCTCGCTCGCCCGTGATCCGGGTGTAGCCCATGCCGTGGCGGGTCTCGAAGAAATCGAGGTCTTTTTTCACCGGCAGCCAGCTGGGAGTCCAGACGTCGCCGCCGTCGTTGATGAAGAAGTACCGTCCGCCGGAATCGGTGGGGATGTCGTTGTAGCGATACCGGGTCAGGCGACGCATTTTCGCGTCCTTGTAGAAGGTGTACCCACCCGCCGTATGCGAGATCAGCGAGAAGAAGTCCTCGCTGCCCAGGTAATTGATCCACGGGTAGGGAGTCACCGGAGTCTCGATGACATATTCCCGGGCTTCGTCGTCGAAGTGGCCGAACCGCATGCGTGCACCTTTTCGATATCCACGGACCAGCCGCGGCGGCGATTCATCGTGGGTCAAAACCGTCGCTGCACCCGGACCTCGTCTGAATGAGAGCGCTCTCACGGGCGCTGGATCCAGCCTAGCAAACACCGGGGCAGAAGAGACCACACCTAGTCGTCCACGGAGCCCACGCCGCCTCGCCTGCTCCGCGCGCGCGTCGGCGGCGATCGACTTCTAGCGACCCGCCATCGCGTCGTCGGCTTCGAGGTCGATCTGGCGCTCCCGGAACAGGGTGAGCCTCCGCTGCCGCAGCTCGTCGAACGGGTCACCGCCGTCATGGTGGTGCTCGGCGTGCGCCGAATCGCCGGCGAGGGTTGAGGTTTCCGAGGTCATGAGTTGTCCGATTCTCGAGTGGGATAGGGGACCATAGAGAGCGCTCTCAGGAGCATGGCGTTCAACCTAGCAAGTCCAACGCAAAAACGCCACACCTTTCGGTGCAGGACGATCGGCAAGCGGCAGTGGAAGAGGCCTACGACGAGCGTGCGGTCGTCAGCGTGCGGAGCACCGCGTCCGGGGTCAGCCAGCCCTGGAGCCTACCGGTTGAGTCGACGACCGGGATGCCGTCGCTCTCGTTCGCGGCGAGGACGGATTCGAGCACGGCGTCCAGCGTGGTGTCAGGGTGAGCAACCGTCGGCAGTTCGATCAGGTTGCTCAGCGTGATCCGCGCGGCGTCTTCGTCATTCCCGATCGCGTCCGAGATCGCGGCTACGGTCACGATTCCGATGAATTCGCCGTTGCGATGCACGACCGGCAGGGCACGCTTTCCCGCGGCCAGCAGCATCCGTGCTCCTTCGGCCGGGGTCAGCCGAGAGCTCACTGCGTCCGGCGCGTCCGTCATGATCTCTCGCACGAGGGTCGAATGCAGGATGACACCGCCCGGCCCGCCATCCACGTCGACCCCGCGACGGCGAAGTTTGAGGGTGTAGATCGTGTCCTTACTGAGCACTCGGGACACCCCGGTCGCGATCACAATGGCCAGCAGCAGGGGCAGGATGATGGAGTATTCCCCGGTCAGTTCGAACAAGATGATCGCGGCGGTTATCGGCGCACGCGTGGCGCCGGCGAAGACGGCACCCATGCCGACCAGGGCAAACGTGCCGGTCTGCCCGGCGAAGACGGGGAACAGCGTGCCGGCGATCTGGCCGAATGCGGCCCCAAGCATCGCTCCGATGAACAACGAGGGAGCGAACACCCCGCCCGACCCGCCGATTCCGATGGTCAGACTCGTGGCCAGGACCTTGCCGACGAGCAGCAGCGCCAGGAAACCGAGCGCATATCCGCCCTGGACGCCCCTCTCCAGCACCGGATAGCCCACCCCGTACATTTGGGGCAGGGCGAAGAGGAGCAGACCGAGGAGGAGGCCACCCGCCACCGGGCGAAGCCATTCCGGCTTGCCTCGCCACGCCCAGTCGCAGGCGTCTTCCACGGCGTAGAGGATCTTGGTGAATCCGACCCCGGTCAGTCCGGCCGCGAGGCCTAGCACCGCGAAGAGGGCGAATTCCGACGGGTCGACGATGGTGAAGGTGGGCAGAGTGAGAAACGGGTGGTCGCCCAGCAGCGACCGGCCGACGATCGAGGCGGTGACCGAGGACAGGACCACCACACCGAACGATCGGGCAGCGAAGTCGCGAAGCAGCAGTTCGAGGGCGAAGAACACGCCCGCAATCGGTGCGTTGAAGGTCGCCGCGATGGCACCGGCGGCACCACAGGCGACCAGGGTGCGCAGGTGCGATTCCGGCATTCGTGCCGCCCGTCCGAGGCTCGAACCGAGTGCAGAGCCGATCTGCACGATCGGGCCTTCACGGCCCACGGAACCACCGGATCCGATCGTGATGGCCGACGCAAGCGATTTGACGATCGCAACCTTGCCCGGGATGCGTCCGCCTCGCTTCGTGACGGCGTACATGACCTCAGGGACGCCGTGGCCGCGAGCTTCCGGTGCGAACTTGTGCACCAGGGGCCCGTAGAGCAACCCGCCGATCGCCGGGGCCAGGATGATGAACGCGCCGCCCAGCCACGGAACCCACGGATTGGCCGGGTGGCCCTGGGTCGCGGAGTAGTCGACCGTTCCGGTGAAGACTACGGTTGCCGCGGTCACCAGCCACCGAAACCCGACGGCCGCGAACCCGACGCCCGCGCCGACCACGATCGCCATGAACAGCAACCGAGTCGACCCAGTGCTGAGTCGGTCGAACGACGCGTGGATTGACCGCAGCAACGGGGACAGGAGTCCCCGCAGGCGCAGAGTGGGCTGTGCCATCAGGGCTCCAAAATGTGTATTATTGCAACTATTGCATTTGTGCAAGAGTCAGGTTATCACCTGCAGGAACGGAGTTCCACCGATGGACCACCCCACGACAGCCGACACACGGGCTGCCGACGCCACCCTTGCCGCCTCCCGCGCCCTCCTCGGAGTGGTGGCCCGCTCGATGGTTTCCGCCCTGGACGATGTCACCCTTCCGCAGTTTCGGGTGCTCGTCGTGCTCAGTTCAGCGGGACCGATGCGCATGGGCGCGGTCGCGGAAAGGATGGGAGTCATCCCGTCGACATTCAGTCGCTTCATCGACCGGATGGTTGCCGGCGGTTGGGTGGAGCGCGCCTCGAGCCCGGACAGCCGCCGCGAGGTGCTCCTTGAACTCACCGAGAGCGGCCGTGACCTTGTCGAGGAGGTCACCACGCGCCGCCGGTCCGATATCTCGGCCGTTCTCTCCTCGATGACGGGTGAACAGCAGGCCGCGGTCGGAGCGGCATTCCAGGCCTTCGCGGATGCGGCAGGCGAGCCTCCGGCACCGGATTTGTTGACCCTTGGGATCTGATCCGACTCCACTCCCGCTTCCGGACCCGAGCGTGAGCGCAACCATTCACACCATGTCGGGTTCGATGTGGATGCCGACGCAAGCGCCGACTCTGTCGAATCTGCTGCGTTGGCACGTGCAGCCGTTTCCCGTCCTGCCGGCGCTGGCGTTCCTTCTGGCGGTGCTCTATCTGGCAGCGGTGTGGCAGCTTCACCGCACCGGTACACGCTGGCCCTTTCAACGGACAATCTGGTGGATGCTCGGTGTGGCAACGCTCGTCCTGATGACTGCCACAGGACTCGACGGCTATGGGATGCAACTTTTCAGCGTGCACATGGTCCAGCACATGACACTGAGCATGTTCTCACCGGTGCTGCTCGCCCTCGGTGCACCGATGACGCTGTTGCTTCGGGTGCTCCGCGCCAGACACGGCGGCGGCTGGAGCCTGCGCAGGGGGCTCCTCACCCTGTTGCATAGTCGGTTCGCCCGCTTCCTGACGCATCCGGGGATCACCACAAGCCTGTTCCTGATGAGCCTGTACGGACTCTATTTCACTCCCGTCTTCGATTTCCTGATGGGGAGCATGTGGGGGCACAACCTGATGCTGGTCCATTTCCTGCTGGTCGGGATGCTTTACTTCTGGGGCATCATGGGCGTTGACCCGTCACCACGGCAAGCCGGGCGTGGGGTGCGCAGGCTCGCCGCGCCGGTGCTGGCCATCCTGGAACTCTTCATCACTGTTCCGTTTCACGCCTTCTTTGGCGTCATCGTCATGATGTCGGTGGCCCCGATCGTCGGCTTTTACGCGCACCCCGTTCCCGGCTGGAACATCTCGCCGTTGGCCGACCAGGCCATGGGCGGTGGCATCGCCTGGGGGTTCACCGAGCTGCCGACCCTGCTCGTGTTGGGCGCGTTGTTCATGCGCTGGCAGAGTTCGGCCACTCGGCGTGATCGTTTCGCCGACAGGAAGGCAGCGAACAACGGCGACGCTGAACGTCTCGCCTACAACGAGTATCTCGCCGCGATCGCTGCCAGGGACGTTCGCGGTTCGGTGGCATCGACATCGCCGACGGTCTCGACTGTTGAATCACCGTGACCTTTTATCTACCCGCGATTGACCTGGAGGACACCCTGCCGTGATGAGGAACAATGCCTCGATACCACCCCGGACCGTTCACGGAGCTCTGGGGGGATTCCTCGGCTTCGTCGCACTGAGCGCCGTTGCCGGAGTACTTGCAACTGCGTCTGTCACTCCGGCGTTGGCCCTGTCCGGGTTGGCGGCCTCGAACGCCGTCGCCACGTTCGAGAACCTTCCGAGCTACCTGGCGATTGAACCGCTCTCTCAGAAGAGCAACATCTACGCCACGCAGAGTGACGGCACGCCGGTCCTCCTGGCCTCGTTCTATGACCAGAACCGGGTTGAGGTGTCGTGGGATGCGATCAGCCCGTTCGTCAAGGACGCCGCCGTCGCAGGTGAGGACCCCCGCTTCTACGAGCATGGCGGCATCGACCTGCAAGGAACCGTTCGGGCGACCCTCAGGACCGCAACCGGCAGTGCCACCCAGGGCGGATCCTCCATCACTCAGCAGTACGTCAAGAACGTACTCGTGCAGAAGTGCGAGGTCCTTACCGACGCGAAAGCACGGGGCGCCTGCTACCTGGCCGCGACCGAGACGACCGTGGACCGCAAGCTGAAGGAAATGAGGCTGGCCATCGGTCTGGAGAAGAAATATTCCAAGCAGGACATCCTTCGTCAATACCTGAACATTGCCGGTTTCGGGGGAACCGTCTACGGAATCGAAGCGGCCGCGAACTACTACTTCAACACGTCGGCCGCGAGTCTGACCTTGCCGCAGGCCGCCAGTCTCGTCGCAATCGTGAACAACCCGGTCAAGTTTCAACTGGACGATCCGGCCAGCGAAACGAACGGCGCCGCCAACGGCTATGCGGCCAACAAGAGCCGACGCGATTACATCCTGGACGAGATGCTGGGGCTCCACCTGATCGGCCAGGCCGATCACGCCGCGGCCCGTGCGGTCCCGATCGAGCCCGCCATCACGGAGCCGAGCACGGGCTGCAAGACGGCCGGCGCCAGCGCCTATTTCTGCGACTACGTCACCCGGCAACTGCGCAATGACCCGGCGTTCGGCAAAGAGAAGGACACCCGGCTGCTCAATTTCCGGCGAGGCGGCTACAACGTGTACACAACCCTGGACCTTGACCTACAAAACGCGGCGGTCGCCACGCTCACGGCCAACGTCCCCAAAACGTATCCCGGCTGGGACGTCGGCGGCGTGGTCACGAGCGTTCAAGTCGGAACCGGGCGGGTGCTCGCGATGGCCCAGAACAAGGACTACAGCCAGGATCCGGCCGTGCTGTCCACGGGAGCAAGCTCCACCGGTATCAACTACAACACTGATTTCACGGACGGCGGATCCCGCGGCTTTCAGCCGGGATCTACCTACAAGGTCTTCACCCTGGCGCAGTGGCTGGCCGACGGCCACGCGCTCAGCGAACGCGTCAACTCCCGGCGCACCAGCCATTGGGGCACGTTCGCTGACAGCTGCCGGGGACCGCAAACCTACCCCGGCTACAACCCGAAGAATGACTCAAGCCGTGAGAACGGTGCGCACTACAGCGCCCTGGAATCGACGATCGATTCGATCAATACCGGCTTCATCGGCATGGCAAAGCAGCTCGACCTCTGTGCCATCCGCAAGCGGGCCGAGGCCTTTGATGTGCACCGGGCCGACGGTGACCCGCTGCTGCAAAGCGCCGCGACCGTGATCGGTACCAACGAGATCGCACCTCTGACGATGGCCGTTGCCTTCGCCGGAATTGCCAACAACGGCACCACCTGTACTCCGGTAGCCATCGACTCGATCACGGGCCCGGACGGCGCGGCAATCCCCATCTCGCAGTCCGAGTGCTCCCAATCAGTTTCGCCTGCGGTCGACGCGGGGATGACCTACGCGATGCATCAGGTCATGACCAGTGGAACGGCGAGGCAGTCGTATCGGGCTACGTCTCCGCGGGTTCCCATGATCGGAAAGACTGGAACAACCGACGAAAACAAGGACACCTGGATGAGCGGGGCCAGTTCGACGGTCGCAACGGTCGTCGGAGTGGTCAGCGTCACCGGGGCAGCCAACCAGCGCGGGATCTACTTCGATGGCGGGCAGGCTGCAACCGCACGCCATCGGATGTGGCCAGACGTCATGTCGGTCGCCAATGCCAAATACGGCGGGGCGCCCTTCGCCGAAGCGTCGCACAAGACCATCTACGGTGTCCCGGTGCCCGTGCCGGACGTGCGCGGCACGTCACTCGTTGAAGCGCGAGGGTCCCTGGAGTCGGCCGGATTCGCTCTGACAGACGGCGGTGCCACGGCCTCGGAATTGCCGGCCGGAACGGTCGTCCGATCGGCCCCGGCCGCAGGCACGAGGACCAACCCGGGTTCCAGCGTCACCGTCTACACGAGCGACGGGTCTCAGAAACCCCTGCCCGACGTCATCGGTTTGCGCGAACGCACCGCCAGGGCCCGGCTCAGCGCCTACTCCGTCGTCACCATCGACGAGGTCGTGACCGATCCAGCACAGGTCGGGGCCGTCACGGCGATGACGCCGGCTGCGGGGACCCTCGCCCAGCCGGGGGACGTCGTCAACCTCAGCGTCGGCACGCTCGGCTGAATCAACGATCCGTCGGCCACCTGGGCTGGAAGACCATCGCCGAGGCGGTGAGCGGAGCCGGACGGCCCACCGTTCAGGCGGGGCGGAATCCGATCAGTGGCAGCTGTTCGACGACCCGTCGGCGACCCTCGGGAGAGCCGTCATAGCGCCAGCCGAGGAGCCGGCTCAGAACCCGCCGGACGAGGCGGCGCGGCAGTCCGCTGTGCCGCTCGTAGTGCTCGAAGACCTTCTGGGCCTCATCCAGACCGAGTCGGCGCACTGCAGGAACGAACCGTGACGAGCCGATCCAGATCTCCGTCGCCAGTCCCGCCTCGGCGTTGTGCAGCCACTGGGTTCGGGATCCCCACCCCGCCATGACCACGGCCTCCCGCGAATCCCGGTCGTAGTGAACGACCTCCAGGGGAGTCTCGAATATTCTTCCGGACTTGCGCCCCCGGTGAACCAACATCAGGAATCGGTGCCCGAACAGAAACCCCAGTCTCGCGTGGAACGCGTGCACGGGCAGGTGCAGCAGCCAACGCAGGATTCCGGCCGGTGGCCGCGGAGCGCGCTTTTGATTCATCGTCCCATCCTCCTCCCTCGTTCCCGGTTCGAGGGTGACCCTGACCCGCGGCCCTTTTCCTGGTTGTGTGTCCCAGATCGCAGAACTGTGGTTCGGCCGCGGAATAGCTTTCAGACCCTGGAAGATTTCCCCTGATGAAAGGTTCGCACCATGACTGCTTCACCCGTTTTGTCTCACCCGTCCACTGCCGTGTCCGCAACGTTTCGCAGACGCACCCTCGCCGGAGTGATCGGGGGACTCGCCGGTGGGCTCGTCTTCGGCATGCTGATGGCCATGATGGGCATGCTGACCGTGATCGCGTCCATGGTCGGCTCGACGTCGCCCTGGGTCGGCTTGGCCGTGCACCTGATGATTTCCGTGCTGATCGGCCTGGGTCTGACCGTTCTGTTCGGCAACCGCCTCCTCACCGGCTACGGCCGAGGCGCCCTCGTCGGCATGAGCTACGGAGCCATCTGGTGGCTTCTCGGCCCCCTGGTGATGATGCCCCTCATGCTCGGTATGCCCGTGTTCAGCGTGGATATGAGCAGTGTGTTCTCCCTGATGGGACACCTGATCTACGGGGCTATTCTTGGTCTGACGGCCGTGCGCGTCCTGAAGAGCCGTGCGTGAGTGCTGCGGGGACGAGCTGAGCGCGGCCCCGACCGGGGACGTCCGTCCCTGGTCTCCAGACGCTCGAGAGGTGAACCCGTTGGTATCGACACCCGCCGAACCGTTCAGCTGCCTGACCGAGGTTGAACTATTCGCGGACCTGAGCCCGGCCGAGATCGACGCGATGAACCTGATGACCCCGGCTCGCACGTTCCGGGCCGGGGAACTCGTCTTCAGTCAAAGCCAGCCGGTCACCGCGCTCTTCATCCTCAAGGCCGGCCGGGTTCGTGTCTTCCGCGTGACGGAGGACGGGAAGGCGCTGACCATGGCGATCCTCGACCCGGGCGCCGTGTTCGGGGAGATGCTCCTCGTCGGCCAGCGAATGTACGACAACTATGCCGAAGCGATCGAGGACGCCGCGATCTGCCAGCTCAGCGTCGCCGAGGTCGAGCGGTACTTCCTCTCCGACCCCCGCATCGCCGTCCGCATCTCCCGGCTGTTGGGGGAACAGGTCGCCCGGCTCGAGGGACGGCTGACCGATCTCGCCCTCCGGCCACTGGCCGCACGTGCCGCCGGCACTTTGCTCACGCTCGCCGAGGGGACACGGACACCCCGGTTCGGCCACGGTGCCATTCTGCGGCTCACGCATGAGCAACTGGCCGGGCTGCTCGGTGCGACGAGGGAAGCCACCAGCAAGACCATGGCCGATTTCGCCACCCGCAACCTCATCAGGCAGGGCCGGGGACGCATCATCATCCAGGACACCGACGGCCTGCACACCATAGCCAGGAGAACGGCATGATCACCGCCAGTTACCACGGCACCATCCTCGCCCAATCGGAGGTGACGATCTACCTCGAGGGCAACCACTACTTTCCCCGCGAGTCAGTTGCCCCCGCTATATTGCGCAAGAGCTGGGTGCGCACCCTGTGCTACTGGAAGGGAATCGCCCGCTACTATCATGTTGCGGCCGAAGAACAGCACTTGGCGAATGCCGCCTGGTCCTACCCGTTGCCCTCCCCGCTGGCCTGGCGGATCAGGGATATGGTCGCGTTCGCTCCTCAGCACGGGATTCGAATCAACGACGACCGAGCCTAGAACCACGGGAGATCACGCGACCGCGCCGGACGTTCCTCCACAGACGAGACCGGTGCGGTCAACCCTCCGGCACCACCAACACCGGAACCCGAGCAAACTCCAGTACCCGCAGGGTATGGCTGCCGATAAACGGCATGGCATGGCCGGGGCGATCGACCCTGGCCATGACGATCATGGTTGCGTGGACCTCGTGTGCCTCGGCGAGAATTTCCGCGGCAACCCGGCCGTTGCGTCGACGCGCCGTGACCTCGACCCCGGCCCGGGTAGCCACGGTGAGAACGTGGTTGAGAACCGCCTCAGCCGCCAGCTCCCGACGCCGGGCCAAGGGCTCCGTTTCATCGAGGTGTCGGTCCATCTCACTTTCCTCGATGACCATCACGGCACACAGTCGGGCGCCGAGCCGCCTGGCCTGGTCGACGGCCGCGTCTACTGCAGTGAACGCCGCAGGCGAATCGTTGACGGCCAGCAGGATGGTGTCACTCATCAAGACTCCTTCCGTTCAGACGTTCTCGGCCGGGTGGCCTGGCTGCCGGGACTCGTCTGCCTGTCCGCAGCCCACCGCACCCGAAGGCCTTCTTCGAGTTCCTGGTCCTCGAGCTTGCGTTGAATCGCGCTCAGCCTCTCTTCCAGCCTGGGGATCCAGCGGTTCTCAACGGCCCGCTGCCGGGTTCGGGTTGCCGTGAGTTCCGTGGACAGAAGCAACACCGCACGCTGGACCGCGGCGTGCTGGACCGCTGCGGCGAGAGCGGATCGGTGGGCGATCCTCGCGTAGGACAGCGCCGAACTGCCGCCGTGCTCCGTGGCGTCCGGTAGTCGGCAGTCGGCGTCCTCCGGATAGGTGACGCCCATGGCACCGCCCCAGTGGATCTCGACCACGGCCGGCTCGACGGGCGCGGCGGCCTCGATGCGCTCCCGACCGTCCAGAGCCGCGGCGCGGCGCAGCCACACGGCGGCGTCCCGCGCCCGGTCCTCCCACTCGTGGCGGATGCCGTCGGCGTGCAACTGGAGACGATCGAGTTCATCGGTCATGATGTGCTGTTTGCGGTCCAGTAGGGCGGCGCCGCGTCTGGCCGTGATCAGGCGCTGCTCGAGGCGCACCTTTCCCGATCGTCCCGTGTCCGTCACGACGCCTCCGACCCCTCCGGCAGGTAGCGGTCCAGGAACTCCGTGGACAGCATGGTCAGTTCCTGGCGGGGCAGCGTGGCCAGCGCTGACCAGGCCCGGCCCAGCGTGTCGTCCAGGGAGCGCAGCTCATCGTGTCCCTGATTCAGCAGTCCGCTCTCGACCTGGCCGCGGTAGGCGATGTAGCTGCGGTCCGTTTCGCTGAGAGCTCCGGCACCGACCAGTTCCGCCAGCTCGGCGGCCTGCCGGGCCCTGGCCAGGGCAGCGAGAACCTGGGCGGCCACGTCCAGATGGTCCTCGCGGGTGCGCCCCGCGCCGGCGCCGCTGCGCATCAGGCGCGACAATGAAGACAATGCGTCCACGGGCGGGTAGATCCCGCGCGCGGCGACCTCCGCCGACAGGACGATCTGACCCTCCGTGATGTAGCCGGTCAGATCGGGAACCGGATGCGTGATGTCGCCGGCGGGCATGGTGAGCACGGGCACGATCGTCACCGAGCCGTTCTGCCCACGGACCCGGCCACAGCGTTCGTACAGGCTGGCCAGGTCGCTGTAGAGGTAGCCGGGGTAGCCGCGCCTGGCCGGGATCTCACGTCGGGCGGCCGAGACCTCGCGCACGGCCTCGGCGTAGCTGGTCATGTCCGACATGATGACCAGCACATCGTGACCCTCGGTGTAGGCCAGGTGTTCGGCAACTGTCAGCGCGATCCGGGGGGTGAGAATTCGCTCGATGACGGGGTCATCGGCGGCGTTGAGCAACAGCACGAGCTCGCCGGCCGCTGACCGTTCCTCCAGCCGGTCGCGTACATAGGCGATGTCGGCGTGGGTCAGCCCCATGGCCGCGAAGACGACTCGGAACGCGGTGCCGCCGGAGGTGGCCTGGGCGGCGATCTGGGTCGCGAGGGCTAAGTGGGGCAGCCCCGGCACCGAGAAGATGGGAAGTTTCTGGCCCCTGACCAGGGTGGTCAGGGCGTCGATCACGGAGATGCCGGTGAGGACCGGTTCCTGAGGTGGTTCGCGGTGCACCGGGTTGAGGGGCCAGCCGCTGACGGGCAGTGTGGTGTCCCCGGTGACTGGTGGGCCTCCGTCAAGGGGCTCCCCGCGGCCATTGCACACCCGGCCGAGCCAGCCGGGCCCGACCGGAATCCGCAGCGGCTGACCCGCGAATCGAACCCGGATGTTTCCGGGCGCCATCCCATCGGTTCCTTCCAGCACCTGTAGTGTCACGAGGTCATGGTCGACCTCGAGCACCAGTCCGTGCCGTTCCCGGCCGGCGACGTCCACGGAGGCGAACTCGTCCCACCCGACGCCCGCGACGTCTCCCATCACCAACAGGGGACCGCGCAGCTCGCGAACGTCGCCGTGCGAGATGCGCCCCTCGGCCTTGCGGGGCAAGTTCTCGGAGTCTGCTGCGCCGGGCGTCGTCGTTCTGTCCGTCATCTGAGTGCCTCCAGCCCGCGCACGATCTCGGCCCGGCGGGAAGACACGGCAGCGGCGTCCCTCGGTCCGGTCTCTTCGCGGGCCCGGAGCACCGGCCCGTGATCGGCCTGTTCGATCGAAGTCGCGGGGACGCCGTCTTCGACGAGTTTCTGGCAGGTGTCGACGACGTCGAGGACAAGATCCAGCAGGGCTGCACCCTTCTCCGCCGAGCAGAAGCCGTCGTTGGCGCTCAGCGCGTTTTGCATCAGGACTCCGTCCCGCAGCAGACGCCCACCCAGCAGCACCATCCGTTCGTGACCGGGGAGCGAGTTCGCGCCGATGATGTCGGCCAGGTCACCCAGCCGGTCGGCCTCGGCCAGGAGCGACGCGGCCCGGGCGCGCCGCTTTGCCCAGCCGGGGTCTCCGTTCGCGGTGTGCCAGCGCCCGACCGCTTCTTCGTCGCGCGTGAAGGAACCGGTCCAGCTGACCGCGGGATAGTGCCGTGAGTAGGCCAGGTCCCGGTCGAGGAGCCACAGGCACCGGACGAATCGTTGGGTGTCGGTGGTGACGGGTTCCGTCATGTCACCGCCGGGTGGGGACACCGCCCCGATCACGGTGACGGATGCCGTGCGCCCGCCGAGGGTGGTCACCCGTCCGGCCCGTTCATAGAAGGCCGCAAGCGCCGAAGCCAGGTTCGCCGGGTAGCCGTCCTCCGCCGGAAGGTCACCGTTGCGGTTGGCGAACTCCCGCAGCGCCTCGGCCCAGCGAGAGGTGGAGTCGGCGATCACAACGACGTCGTACCCCATGTCCCGGTAGTACTCGGCGACGCAAATTCCGGTATAGATGCTGGCTTCGCGCGCCATCATCGGCATATTGGAGGTGTTGGCGATGATGACCGTGCGGTCGATGAGTTTGCCTCCGGTGCGTTCGTCGACGAGTTGTGACAGGCCGTCCAGCACGTCGGCCATCTCATTGCCCCGTTCGCCACAGCCCACGTAGACGATCACATCCGCGTCACTCCACTTGGCAATCTGCTGCAGCAGCATGGTCTTGCCGGTGCCGAATCCGCCCGGCACGGCGGCGGCGGCACCGCGGGCCAGCGGATACATCAGGTCGAGCACGCGCTGACCGGTGTGCAGGGGGACGGCCCCCGCGGGACGGTCCCGGAAAGGACGGGCGGAGCGCACCGGCCAGCGTTCCGCCAAGCTGACTTCCCGGGAGCCGATCCGGGCGACCGGATCGAGCGCGCGCACCTGGCTCTCCGACGCCAGCCAGGCCAGTTCACCAGAAATCCCCGGTGGCACAAGCACTCGGTGTTCCACAGAGCCGGCACCCGGCACGGTGCCGAGCACGTCGCCGGGTGAGACCTGCTCGCCGACCGCCGCTGAGGGAACGAAGGTCCATTTTCGTGCCAGGATGCCGGGATCCTCCTCGGAGGTCGACCTTCCCGGCGTCAGCCAGAGCGGCGCCGAGGACAGCGGCCGCATCAACCCATCGAAGACCTGGCCGAGCAGGCCCGGCCCGAGCAGGCCGGTGAGCTGATTGCCGGTGGCGACCGCCGCGTCGCCGGCCTTGACGCCGCCGGTGTATTCGTAGGCCTGCAGCGTCGCCCGGTTGCCCGCGATCGCCACGGTCTCCGCGCTGATCCGCTGGGGCCCGACGGCCAGAATTTCCAGCATGGCAACGCCCTCCACCCCGTCGACCTCCATCAGCGGACCGCTCACTCTCACGACGGTTCCCGCCTGTGGCTCACCTAGCGTCGCCACAGGTCAGCCACCTCCGGTGACATCTGAGCGAGTGTGTCGGCGGCCAGGGTCGGCAGAGACAGATCCAGGCGGCGCGAGCCGGCCTCGGCGGTGACACCGCCGTCCTCGTTTTCGGTGACGGTCGCGTCGGGTCCGAGCAGGGCATGGGCTCGTTCGATGAGCCCGGCGAGCAGGTCCGGGTAACGCGGGTCGGTCCGTAGCGCTGTTGCGGACACGCGCACCTTCTCCTGGAGCTCCAGTCGCAGCGCATTGCGCTGGGTCAGCACGGTCTCGTGGGCCTGTCGGCGTACCCGGGCGGAGCGCATCGTCGCCTCGGATCGGGCGGCGTCCTCGCCGGCCGCGGCCGCCGCCGCGCGGATCCCGTCGGCCTCCCGCCCTGCCGCGGCAAGCAGCGCCTGCCCCCGTTCGCGGGCGTCGTGCCCGATCTCAGCGACAGTGGCGAGGGCAGCGGCGCGCAACGAATCACGAACCGGCGCCAGGGTGGCATCCGCCCCGGTCGGCAGACCCGTCATGACGGCAGCACCGCGGTCAACGGGCCGTGCGGGTTCGCGATGATGGCCCCCAGGGCCTCCGCAGCCCGCGGCGTCAGCAGCACGATGCCGGTCCCTTCCGGCAGCTCGGCCCACGCCCGGCGTACCTCCTCGTCGGTTTCGGCGGGATAGACGCCGGCCCCGGCCAGCGTGAACCCTTCCAGTAGTGACTGTTCGCCCAGCGCGGCGATCCTGGTCGGCATGATCGTGATCCGCCTCAGGCCTTGCCGATGAGGATGATCGCAATGATCAGTCCGTAAATGGCGATGCCTTCGGCCAACCCGACGACCACCATGGCGCGCCCGAAGATCTCGGGGCGTTCACTCATCGCCGCGAGCGCAGCGGACCCGGTGTAGGCGACGGCGAACGCCGCCCCGATGGACGATCCGGCCACGGCGATTGCGGCGGCGATCAGCGCGGCACCGCCGCTTCCGGTGGTCGTGGCCGCCGTCGCTGCCGGCACGACCAGATTGGCGGCCACAGCGGGACCCGGGTTCAACGCCGCGGCCACCAGGGCCAACGCGCCGACCATCACGGCTGCGTTGATCCCGACCAGCAGGGTGACGCCTGACTTCCCCCGGCGCTTCAGCAACACAATGGCGCCGGTGGCGGCCAGGAGCAATGCGGGAATGGTACCGAGCCAAATGTTCACGGTTGACGCCTTTCGAGGGAACTGTCGGGGTGGAGCTCGGGGGCAAGGACCGGCGCCCAAGGATGAAACGGACGCCCCTCCGATTGGAAAATTCGGGAAAAAAGCTCGTAGTACTCCAGCCGAAGGGCCTGAACTCCGGCCACCAACGCCTCCAACGCAAAGGTGAGCACATTGCCGACCAGAAAGACGAGTATGGCGGCCGCTGCCCGCCAATCCGGAGCCCAGAGCGCCGTCGTCGCGGTCCAGACGACGGTCAACAGCGCGGCGTGGGTGAGCCCGAACGCCGCAAGCCGAGCGAACGAGACGACGTTCGAGCCGAGCCGGATCACGGTGTCCACAAGCTCGATGACGGCCTGGACGACGCCGGTTCCGCCGCCACCGGCATCGACGAAGAAGCCGATGAAGATAAAGGTCAGCGCGGCCAGGGCCAGCACGACGGCGATCACGATCACGGGGGAGAGGCTGGCCAGGATTCCCCAGATGAGAAGGCCAACAGCCACGAACAGCACGGAGCCGGCCGCACCGGAACTAGCGTACAGCGCGTACGCCCAGCCGCCCTCCCTCACCCGGTTGATCGTTCCCAGCGCGTAAGCGCCGGCGAGCAGCACGGCGCCGAAGACCAGGGCCGTCACCAGCAGCGGAATGGGGTTGGTCATGGGCTCAAGCCAGAGCACGGGCACCAACCCGGTGGGGCCGAAGGCCTCCCCGTAGAGCGCGCCGAAGATCATCGAGGTCAGCCCGGCTCCCGCCACGAAGAGCCAGGTTTTCCTGAGCCTCTTCAACCGTCGGATCCGGCCACTGCGGAGAAGCAGACCGGCCAGGAGCAGAACCGCGCCGTGGCCCAGGTCACCGAACATCATGCCGAACATGACCACGTACGCCACTCCGGCCAGCCGCGACGGGTCCACGTCCGCGTACGGCACGGTCCCGTAGGTATCAACCAAGGTGCGGGACAGCCCTGCCCGGCCTGCGCCGAGCCCGGTCAGCAGCGTCGGAGGCTGCACGCCCCTTGGTCGCTCCAGGGGGACGACGGCCGCACCCAGGCCCGCGAGATCTTCGGTGAGGGCGGAAAGCTCCCTGGCGGGGATCCACCCCACCCACCCGGCGATCGGAGCGGACACGACGGCCGACTCCACCGCCCGGTCGAGTTCCTCCTGGCCGTCGCCCGGCGGGTAGGGCAGGTCAAGCTCCACGTTGGCGCTGCGGGCAACGAGAAGGAGCACGTCGCTCCGTCGCTCCAAAGGGGCCACGAGAGCCACCCGCTTCATCTGAATGGGGCTGAGGGATTCACGCCACGGCATCGAGCACCTCGCTGGAACCCGTTCCGGAGGCCGTGGCTGCCAGGGCTGCCCGAACCCGCCAGGCGTCCATCGCCAGCACCGCAATGCCGCCGAGCACGACCTCGGGGCCGGGCATGGAACCACGAAGCAGGCGAAAACCGTCGGCTTCGACCGTCGCCCGGAGCCGAGACTCCGCGCGCCACAGGTCTTCGGGCGTGTCGACGCCTTGGAGCACGGCCCCGGCGGAGCGCGGCAACAGTGGACGCAGCGTGGTGAGATCCGTGGCGTCCTGCCACCGTTCGCCCAACAGCGGGCGGACCAGCCGCCGCATGCCCACTCCGGGTTCGGCTCCATCGACCAGGCGTAACCGTGCGACGGTCAGGGCCGCCACGGCTTCGGCCCAGGGCCGCGCCGCCGCCGTGACCTCGGCGAGCCGACGCAGCCAGACCAGGGTCAGCATGTCCGGCAACGCGGCCCCGCCACCATGCACCGCGTCTCCCCAGGAGGACGTGCGCAGGGCTTCGGTGAGCTCATCGGGGGTCGACGCCCGCTGCAGCCGCGACCACGCCGTCCCCAGCGATCCAAGATCGAAGGGCACCGCCGCGGCCCCGCCCTCAGCCAGGCTGCGGGCCAGACCGAGGATGTTGTCGCGCTCGTACGCGGCGGCGACCGCCCGCGCCAGCCGCGTGCCGGTAGCCGGCATCCACCCTGCGAGCACCCGGAGATGCCACAGCACCGTCTCGCGGGTGGCGCGTTCCGCAGCGGCGAGAGCGGTGAGATCGCCGATTCGATCGGCGTAAACGGTGTCCGCGAGCAGGGAAAGACCCGCGGTCAAACTGGGCTGGGCCGCGATAGTGCGGCTTGTGCCCGCCCCGACCCGGCGCTCGGCCATGGATCGCGCCCGGACGGAGGCAGCGACCCAATCCGCGTTCATGGCCGAGTCAGCTGCTCGGCCAGCAGGGTATCGATGACCTGCCGGACCGCCGCGGGCATCCGGGCCGTGCCGGTTTCCCGGAGCTCGGCTGCCTCCCCATCGGCCCGCTCCAGCAACTGGGTATCAGTTTCCGAAGCGGCGTCCAGGACGCGTGCTGCGGCGCGCGACTGTTCGGCCCCCGCATCCAATCGGGCCTGGGCGATCAGCGCGTCGGCACTCTCCCTGGCGTGGGACAACTCACTTTCCGAAGCCAGCCGGGCGGCCTGTACGAGCCCCTGACAGGATTCCACGTCGGTTGCGAGTGCGGCGAAGACGGCGGCCAGCTCCGCGGCCGGTCCGAGCCGATCAGAGGAGGGGACACCGGCCGGGCCCGCCGCGCCCGGCGCGCCGGCAGGACGGAAGCGGTCCAAAATGTTCGGCCGTGCCATGGCACCTCCCCTGCAACATGCAAGTACCCTGATTATACGGCGATTTCGTCGCTGGGGCGCTGCCGGGCGGCGGGGGACCGAAGCGAGCCTGTGGATCCCAGCGGCCGACTCAGTCGAATTCCGCCACCCGAAGGCTCAGCCAGAGAGTGAGCGTGTCCTCGGCATCGGCGAGGTCGATGGCGAAGAGTTCGTGCGCCCGACGCAACCGATATCTCAGGGTGTTCTGGTGTACATCGAGCCGTAGGGCGGTCGACGCCGAATCGCGCGCACAATCCAGGTAGGTGCGCAGGGTTCTGGCGTAGTCGGTGCCGCTCCGCTCGTCGAATTCAAGCACGGCCACGGCCTGTTGCGACCGCAGCCCGGGGTTGTCCCTGAAGATTCCGGCCAGTTCGAGAAGCGTCAGATGGCTGCGCACGTCGCCCGCACTCGCGACCGCTCCCGCGGCCGGCCCGCTGGCCAGGAGAAGCAGGACCAGGTCGGCGTCGCGTCGCGAACGGCTGATCCGTCCGACGCTCGTCACCTGGGACCCGATGGATGCCCGCACGACGATCCGCAGGGCGGTCGCGGCCCGCGCGACCAGTCGCCCGACCATGGCTTCCACCCCCGCAAGCCGGGCGGCCAGAAATTGCGCCCCCGAAGGCTGGGATCCGGTCACCCCCGTGAAGAGCGCATAGACGATGTTGCCGATCACGACGCACTCGGTGCCCTGTTCGTGCGTCTCACAGTGCATGACGATGAGGTCGACGAGGCGGTTCAGCCGCAACTCGTCACCGGCCGGCCCGAAATCGGGTTGGAAGGCGACAGCGACAAAGGACCCGGCGGTATCGATGCCCAGCTGCCCGGCCACGAGGCGGGAATCCTCGCCCCCCTCGAGCAGGCGGCGCAGCAGTTCGGCGCGCTGCTGGCGGGCCACGTCCGCGGCGCTGCGCGCGCGCAGGATGTGGAGCGCGGCGATGTCGGCGGCGCGTTCCAACGCGCCTTCGGCATCAGAATCCAGGGTGCCGGCCTCGTCGATCACCCAGATCGAACCAAGCGGCTGCGTGCCGGCGCGCACCGCGATCGCGAGCCGGGGCAGCCCCTTTTCTCCCGTCGGAAGGCCGGGCCGGCGCTCAGGCACCGCACCCGGAAGCCTGACCGCCCCCGTCGCCTGGAAAAGGGAAGCGTAGGCCTCGGCATTGTCGGGCAGGTCTGGAACCTGGCGGCCGAGGATTCCGTCCCGGCGCGTTTCGTCAGTGGGCTGGCCGGGCAGCGTGGAGTAGGCGAGCACCCGATCCTGCAGATCTTCGATCGCCGTGGCGCCACCCACCATGGCGGCGATCGCGTTCGCCAGGGCGAACAGGTCGCCGACCGCGAGGCCGGACAGGGAGCCGGGGTCCTCGGGCGCTGTGGTGAGGGCCGACGTGATCAGGGAATCCAATTGCCGCCATTCGACCTCGTCATCCACCACGAAGAGAGCGATGTCGATTGCATCCGCCACGGCTGCGAGCGTTTCAACGCTGAGGCCAAGCGCCTTGATCACGACGGCGCCGAACCCGCTCCGGGCCGCACTTCGGAGAACTTCGGCGGACTCGACCGCCAGGGGGTGCACCCCGATCGCGAGCAGGATGCCGCTGCGTCGACCGGCGAAGGGAACCAACGGGTCAAACAGGGTGGGGCTCGTCAACGACAGCCGCAACTGCGCCTGGCCGGATGCCAGACGCAACCCCGAACCGTCGAGAACGGTGAGCAACTCGGACACCGCGATGCCGGCCGGACGAGCGGGAAGTGACGTCATCGGTCAACCGTAGACGGTCTGACCCGCTCGGGTTGTGCTGGACGACATGGTTTCGGTGCAATATTCATGCCGGACGCTAAAGATCCGGCGGCGCGTCTGCAGCAAACTAGGCAGATGCCTCTCCCCACCAGCCTCGCCGCGATGACCGACCAGGCAAACGCCGCTGCCGTCCAGGCGGCGGCAACGGCACGGATCCGGGTGGGTGACGAGAGCGCGCTCACGGGCCTGGCCGAGACGGAGGCCCTGTTCAATTCGGTGTGGGGTCTGCCGCATGGGGAGACCGCCATCCCGGCAGAACTCCTCCGCAGCATCAGCCATGCCGGGTGCAACGTCACCGTGGCCCGAGACGACGACGGGCTGCTGGTCGGTGCGGCCGTGGCGATCGTTTCGCCACAGAATTCATCGATGTATTCGTTGATCGCGGGTGTGCTTCCGGGGGTCGCCGACACCGGCATCGGCTTCGCGCTCAAACAACACCAGCGCGCGTGGGGGCTGGCCCGCGGGCTGACCACCATGACCTGGACCTTCGACCCACTGGTCAGCCGCAATGCCCGGTTCAATCTCACCAAGCTCGGCGCCCATGCGGCGGAGTATGCCCAGGACTTCTACGGTCCGATGCACGGGGCGATCAACGCCAACGATGAGAGCGACCGTTTGATCGCGGTCTGGCCGCTCGATTCCGGGGCGGCCGTCAGAGCCAGTGAAGGGCACCCCCAACCGGTCGATCTGATCGTGACCGGGGACGCCGATGCCGTTTCAGTGCCCACGGGCGCCAGCGCTGTCGGGCCCGACGGCCTGCCCTGCGTCATCGACGCCGACGGTTCCCTGTGGTGCCGCGTTCCCGTCGACATCGTCGCCCTGCGCACCACGAACCCGGAGCAGGCCGCCGCCTGGCGCCGCAGCGTTCGTCGAACCTTCACCGAAGCATTCGCCTCCGGGCACACCGCCCGCGGGGTCACCCGAACGGGCTGGTATCGGCTCGTACCAAAGGAGCAGCAATGAGAATTGAGAACATCGAGCTGCGACGGGCGCACATCCCGCTCGTGCGGCCGTTTCGGACGTCCTTCGGCACCTCGACCGAGCGGGAAGTGACCATTGTCAGGGTGACCACCGCGAATGCCGAGGGCTGGGCCGAGTGCGCCGCCGAATCGAGCCCGCTGTACAGCTCAGAGTTCCTCGACGCCAGCGACCTCGTTATCCGTGACCACCTGATCCCCAGGCTTCAGGCCCTCGGCGATCGTCTGACCGCCGAGCAGGTCGCCCGCGCCCTGGAACCGGTGAAGGGGCACATGATGTCCAAGGCGGTCCTGGAAACGGCCATCCTCGACGCCCAGCTGAAGGAGACCGGGGTCTCGTTCGGCGGCTACCTCGGCGCCGTGCACGACACGGTGCCCGCCGGAGTCTCGGTCGGCATCATGGACTCGATCGACGAACTGCTCGACGCCGTCGGCGGATACCTCGCCGAGGGCTACCTGCGGATCAAACTCAAGATCGAACCCGGCTGGGACCTCGAACCCGTGCGCGCCGTGCGGGAACGCTTCGGCGACGAGATGCTCCTCCAGGTGGACGCGAACACGGCGTATACCCTCGCCGATGCCAGGCACCTGGCCCGACTGGACCCCTTCGACCTGCTCCTGATGGAGCAGCCGATGAAGGAGGACGACATGCTCGGCCACGCCAATCTGGCCAGGCTGATCACGACGCCCATCTGCCTGGACGAGTCGATCGAATCGGCCAGGGACGCGGCGACGGCGATCACCCTCGGCGCGTGCAGCATCATCAACGTCAAGCCGGCCAGGGTCGGCGGGTACCTCGAGGCCAGGCGCATTCACGACGTCGCAGCCGCCCACGGTGTTCCGGTCTGGTGCGGCGGGATGCTCGAAACCGGCATCGGCAGGGCCGCGAACGTCGCACTGGCCGGGCTGCCCAACTTCGTCCTGCCGGGGGACACCTCGGCGTCCAACCGCTACTACGCGCAGGACCTCACGGCCCCGTTCGTACTGGAGGACGGGCATCTGCGGGTGCCGACCGGCCCGGGCATCGGCGTCGAGGTTCTGCCCGACGTACTGGCCGACGTCACTTCCGCCGTCACCAACCTCACTTTCTGACCCCCATTTCCGCCCCATAGTTCGGAGAGCACCATGATCAAGATGCACACGACACAGCAGACCCGCCCCCGCTGGAAGACAATGGCGTCCCTGGGCGTCGTGGCAGCGCTCGCGCTGTCCGGCTGTTCGGCCGCTGCCACTCCCGCAGCCTCGGAGGAGCCGGCTGCGGCATCCGATATCGATGCCACGGCCGCGGCAATGCTCCCGGCGAAGTACAAGGAAGCCGGCATCATCAAGGCGGCCTCGGACATCCCGTACCCGCCGATGGAGATGTTTGACCAGGACCAGAACGTCACCGGATTCGACCACGACCTGGCCCAGGCGCTCGGCGCAAAGCTCGGGGTGCAGATGGAGCTGCAGAAGCAGTCCTTCGCCGCGGCGATCCCCTCGCTGTTGGCCGGAAAGCACGACGTCATCATGTCGGGCATGAACGATACGGCCGAACGCCAGAAGACGCTCAACTTCGTCGACTATTTCCATGCCGGGTTCTCGATCCTCGTTCAGTCCGGCAATCCCGAGAACATCTCGGGAGTGCTGGATCTCTGCGGTAAGACGGTCGCCGTTCCCAAGGCCACCGTGCAGGGAGATATCCTGCGCAGCTACGACGATGCCTGCATCGCCGCGGGGAAAGACGTTGTCGACGTCTCCGAACTTCCCGGTGAGACGGATGTGCAGACCGCCGTGCGTTCCGGACGCGCCGTCGCCGAGGTGGTTGACTCCGCCGTCGCCGCTTACACCGCCCAGACCGCCGGGGACGGCAAGCTGTTCGATCTCGTGACAGACCCGGAGAACCCGAACGGTTACAGTCCCGTCTACACCGGCATCGGCATTCTCAAGGAGAACGACAAGCTGGCGGAGGCACTGCACCTGGCCCTCATCGCGACGATCGCCGACGGCACCTACGACGAGATCCTGAAGAAGTACGACCTTGGTCACTTCGGTCTCGACGAAGCCGGCTTCAACCTCGGGTCGTGACCCGGTGCTGCCCACGTCGGTAACGCCCCCGGACACCACGCACGAGCAGCAGACCAGGGCCGAGGAGGCGGAGGCCCACGACGTGGTCGCGGTGCCGCTCCGGCACCCGTGGCGTTGGGTGCTCGCCGCGCTGCTGGCCATTGGTTTCTCCCTCATGGCCGCGTCCCTCTGGGCGAACGAGAACGTCAACCACCCCACGATCAGCGAGTTCATCCTCGACAAGCGCATCCTCGACGGGGTGGTGCTGACACTGGTGCTCACCATCGTGTCGATGGTCATCTCGACCGTGCTGGCCGTGCTGCTGGCCGTGATGCGGCTCTCGAACAATCCGGTGATGGGCACCCTGTCCTGGCTGTACGTCTGGGTCTTCCGCGGCACCCCGTTGCTGATCCAGATTGTGTTCTGGGGCTATCTCGGCCTGCTCTACTCGCAGATCTCGTTGGGGATTCCGTTCACCGACTTCACGGTGTTCTCGATGGAAACCAACACCCTGATCCCCGCCTTCGCCGCGGGCCTGCTCGCGCTCACGCTCAACCAGGCGGCCTATTCCGCGGAGATCGTGCGGGCCGGCATGCTCTCGGTCGACGAGGGACAGCACGAGGCCGCCTACTCGGTGGGGATGAGTCCCACGTTCACCCTGTTCAAGGTGGTGCTCCCTCAGGCCATGCGGGTGATCATTCCGCCGATGGGCAACGAGACGATCTCGATGCTCAAGAACACCTCGCTGCTCTCGGTGATCGCGGTCCTCGAGGTGTACACGGTGGCCACGCAGATCTCCTCCCAGAACCTTCGCCAGGTGGAACTGCTGGTTGTGGTCAGTTGCTGGTATCTCTTCCTCACCACCATGTTGTCGATCCCGCAGTACTACCTGGAACGCCACTTCGGCCGGGGCAACGCGCGCAGCCTTCCGCCCACCCCGCTCGAACGGATCTGGTCGGCCGCGCGCCGCGTTCGCACGCCGCGGCGGGCACCCCAGGGACAGAACCAGAGTGAAAGGACGGATGCCTCGTGACCGATCTGTTGAGCAATCCGCGACCCGGAGCCTCCACCCCCGGTTCCGAGCCCGTGCCTGGCTCGGAACCGTTGCTCGTCGCCCGCCGGGTGCGCAAGAGCTTCGGCGGCGTCGAGGTGCTCAAAGGCATCTCGCTCACCGTGGATGTCGGCGAGGTGATGTGCCTGCTGGGCCCGTCAGGGTCAGGAAAATCGACGTTCCTGCGCTGCATCAACCACCTGGAACGCATCGACGGCGGCCGGATATCGGTCGACGGCGAACTGATCGGTTATGCCGAGCGTCGCGGCAAGATCTATGAGATGAATCGCCGGGAGGTGGCGCGGCAGCGGCGGGGGATCGGCATGGTGTTCCAGCGCTTCAACCTGTTCCCGCACATGACCGCCCTGGAGAACGTCACGGCGGCGCCGATCGGCGTGCGCAAGCTGGCGAAGCCGGGGGCCCTGGCACGCGGTCAGGAACTCCTCGACCGGGTTGGCCTGGCCGATCTGGCCCAGTCGTATCCGGCGCAACTCTCCGGCGGCCAGCAGCAGCGGGTGGCGATCGCCAGGTCCCTGGCCATGGACCCCAAGCTGCTCCTGTTCGACGAACCGACGAGCGCCCTCGACCCGGAACTCGTCGGTGACGTGCTCGACGTCATGCGCACCCTCGCGGCGGACGGCATGACCATGATCGTGGTGACCCACGAGGTCGGCTTCGCCCGCGGTGCCGCGGACCAGGTGGTCTTCATGGACGGCGGCGTCGTCGTGGAGTCCGGTCCGCCGTCCAGCGTGCTGGACAATCCACAGAACCCACGCACGAGAGCCTTCCTCGACAGCGTGATGTAGCCGCTCGGGCCGCCGACCGACTGCCCTGAGGCGCCGGTCGACGGTCCGATCTGCGTCGCCGGCATCTCAGTCCCGCGTGCGGTGGATCTGTAGGGCGATTGACAGTCTCCCGGCCTTGTTTTCCTAGCGATATCGGGCGCCTAATTGACCCGACGCAAGACATCGCCGGGAAGGGGTCTGCACCGTGGTCAAATTTGTCGTCCTCACTGCCATGATCTTCGCTTTGTACCTGATCCCGTGGGGACTGTGGCCGCTGTTGCCCATTGCGGCGCTGGTGGTCTGGGAGCTTCCGGCGGTCCTTCTCAATCCGAGGTCGTCACAGGACGTGGACAGCGAGTTGGAGCGCCTGCTCGACAATTCCACCAGCTGACAACGGGTGGGGATACCGAGGATGTTTCTGGATGCGGAGGACTCGTGAACGCGATCACGTGGGTAAATCTCGGGCTCGTGCTGCTCGCCGTGCTCATCGGGGGAGTGTTCGCCGCAACCGAGATCGCGTTGGTGTCCCTCCGCGAAAGCCAGCTGCACGGGCTGAGGAGACAGGGCGCCCGCGGGGCCAAGGTCGCCGCGCTCGCGCGGGATCCCAACACTTTTCTCGCGGCGGTACAGATCGGGGTCACCGTCGCCGGATTCCTCTCCGCGGCCTTCGGCGCTTCGACCCTGGCCCCGGGAGTGGCGCCGCTACTGGAATCGGCAGGCCTGGCCGCGGGCGTCGCCGATGTCTTGGCTTTGATTGGTGTCACCCTGCTGATCGCGTTCCTGTCCCTCGTACTGGGCGAACTCGTTCCCAAACGGCTTGCGCTGCAGCGGGCTGCCAGGTTCTCGCTTGCGCTGGCCCCGCCGCTGCTCATCTTTGCGGACCTGATGCGACCGGTGATCTGGTTGCTGTCGGCGACGACGAACGCCGTCGTGCGGATGCTCGGCGGTGATCCGCAGCTGAAGAAGGAGGAGATGCCCGTCGAGGAACTCCGAGACCTGCTCGGGGCGCATCCGGGACTCGCCGGCGACGAGCGAAAGATCCTCGATGAGGTCATCACCGCCACGGATCGGACCCTCAGGGAGGTCATGCGTCCCCGAGCGGATGTCGCGTTCCTGAAAGGGACGCAATCGATCGAGGAGGCGATCGCAGAGGTGCGCGTGACTCCCTACACGCGCTACCCGATCACCGGCCGATCGGTTGACGACGTGATCGGATTCGTGCACGTGCGGGATCTTCTCGATCCGGAGTCGAGTCCAGGCGCGCAAACCGTCGCCGACCTCGCGCGGCCGATCGAGTGCCTCCCCGGAACGAATCGTCTGTTGCCCGCGCTGACCCGACTCCGGCACACCGGCGTGCACATCGCGGTTGTGATCGACGAATACGGCGGGACCGATGGCATCGTGACACTCGAGGATCTCGTCGAGGAACTTGTCGGCGAGATGCGGGATGACCGCGACCGAAACGGGCCGGCCGCGGGCGCCGCCGGGTTGGACACCGTGCGGCTGGTGGACGCCGGCCTGAACATCGAAGACTTCGCGGAGCTCACCGGGATAGAACTCGAGGATGGACCCTATGAGACCGCCGCCGGTTTCCTCATACACAGGCTGGGCCGGCTCCCGGTCGTGGGCGACTTCGTGCCCGTCGGGACGCGGCGGCTCAGGGTCGCCGAGATCGAGGGGCTGCGCGTCATCACGATCGAGGTCATGCCGTCCATGTCACGGTGATCGGGTGCCGGACCCCTCACGTCCGCTACCGTGATCCCTCACCATCGTTTCATCGGCCCCAGAGCCTTCTCATCGTGGTCTCACGGTCGCCCGGTTACGGTCAGATCATGACCACCCCAGCTATCTCGACCAACCAGCTCTCGATGCGTTACGGCCCGAAACTGGCGCTCGATGCCCTGACCCTCGAGGTTCCGGCGGGGGAGGTCTTTGGGCTACTGGGGCACAACGGTGCCGGCAAGACGACGACCGTCAATGTGCTGACCACCCTGCTGGAACCGACTCAGGGCAGCGCCGAGGTGGGCGGCCATAGCGTCACGGGCGATCCTCGTAGCGTTCGCCAGTCGATCGGCTATCTGCCGGAGAACGTCCAGTTCTACGACAATCTGACCTTGATGGAGAACCTGAGGTTCTTCGCTCAGCTGTCGGGTCTTCGTCGACCCGATGCGCGCATCCGCGATGTACTGCGCATTCTCGATTTCGAAGGTCACGACCGTCAGAGGCTGGGAACCTTCAGTAAGGGGATGCGGCAGCGGGTCGGCATCGCCCAGGCGATCCTGCACTCCCCGTCCGTGCTTTTCCTCGACGAACCGACGTCGGGTCTGGACCCCGAGGGGGTCCGCACTCTTCGAGAGACGATCGTGCACTTGAACTCCGAGTTCGGGATGACGATCTTCATGAACACCCACCTGCTCGCGGAGGTGACGAAGACCTGCACGAGCATCGGAATCCTCAAGGGCGGGCACCTCGTGCATCACGACTCCCTTGAGCGCACCCTGGCGGCGTTCCCCGGCGAGGACTCGCTCGAGGCGATCTACTTTCAGGTGGAGTCGGAGTCGGCCGCGTGAGAGTTTTCCTGGTCAGCGCGCGGCACGAGATGCTCACCGCCCGACGCACTCACACGTCCAACCTGCTCCTGGTGGTGTTCATCGGCATGGTGATCGCGTCCTCGGTGATCGGGTGGGTGACCCACCAGACGGTGACGGATGTCTATGACAAGGTCATTGCCGACGGCCTCAGCTCAGCTGTCAATCCGTTCGCCGGCATTTCGCCGCTCTACTACGCGCGCAATGCCGTCATTTATGTTCTCCTGATCGGTTCGCTCATGGCCATCGTGCTGGGTGTTCAGTCGACCCTGCGGGATCGCCGGGCGGCAACCTCGGACCTCGTGTTGAGCCGTCCCGTGGGATCGGGCGCACGACTGCTCGGCCAGTTGGCCGGCCTCGGCATGATTCTGGCGGTCGCCATCGGCATCAGCATGTCCATCAGCTGGGTGATCATCAGCAGCATCACCGGCGCACCGCTGGGCTGGGGCGATACGGCACGGCTCGTTGCGTTCAGCGCGCTGTCGTGGATGCTGCTCGAGTCCTTCGCGCTCCTGGGCATGCTGACCGGGTTGCGCAGCCGACAGGAAACGACGGCGTTGCTGGTCCCGTTCGTGATCTGGAGCCTGGTGGCGTTCGTCCTTCCCCAGATCGGCACGGCGGCACGACCCGTCTCATTGCTCAATCCGGTTCCTGCTGTGAATCCGCCCGGTGGGTACTTCGATCTGGTGTCTGTTCTCACCGACCCGCTCTCGGTCACCGAGCAATTCAAACGGGCGTCCAGTATTGTGCTGCAGGACTCCACCGTGACCGGCGATGCCACGTCAAGTGTGCTGATCCTGCTGGCCTTTCTGGTGCTGATGACCGTGGTCGTCGCCCTGACCCCACGCGCCAGAATGAGGAGTGGTCTGAATGAGTAACCCTGCGTTGCGCGCCTGGGTCGTCGCCCGCAAGGAACTCCTGGATCTTCGTCGGGATCGTCTTTTCGCCGTACTGATGGTGTTCCTGATGATTGCCACGCTGATCTCGGTGGGTGTCGCCGCGGCGAGTTTCCGTACCCAGATCGATGCCTACAACCTCTACGTTCAGCAGCTGATCGCGGCGGGCAGCACAACCAAGCCGGCCGCACCGACCTTCTTCCCGCTGCAGCTGCTGCGCGGGGGAGTGGAATACCTGGAGATTCTGGGTGCCTTGTTCGCCATCGTGCTCGCCTACGGCACGATCGCGAAGGAGAAGCACCGCGGCACTCTGCAGCTCATCCTCAGCCGCCCCATCGGCCGCTTCGCCATTCCGTTGGGAAAAGTGGCCGGCCTCGCCCTCGTCTGGGCCGCCGTGGTCGCGCTGCTGACCGTCGCGACGACCATTGCAATCGTGGTCATCGGTAACGCCCCGCTACAGCCGATCGATGGGGCCCGCATCCTGATCGCGGCGATCGTCGCCTGGCTCTACCTCACCTTCTGGAGCGCCTTGGCGATCGGCATCACGGCCCTCGCGCCGAGGCTGAGCACCGGCCTGATCGTGTCAATCGTGGTGTGGCTCGCATTTGTGCTGATCATTCCCCAGATCGGCGATACGATGGACCCCGACAATCAGGTGCCCGGCGGGCTGTTCGCGACGCTTCAGATCAAGAAAGCCGATGAGTTGACGGTTCTCGCGAATTTCGCCGGCTTCGACGGGATCCGTAACGGCCTGGAAGTCTCGTCGATAACCAAGCACTTCGAGAGGCTGTCGTTTACCTTCCTGGGAATCAAGGACAAGTACAACCAGCAGCCCCTGGACTTCGTCTGGGCTGACATGTGGGGCTACGCGTTCACCCTCGCGGTCGCGACTCTCGCCTCCGTGACCTTCGCCGTCGGCGCAACAACTCGTCGCACTCTCCAAAGGAAGATCTCATGAAAGCACGACTCCTTTTCCCCGTCGCACTGATCGTGACGCTCGCGGTGACCGGTCTGACCGGCTGCCAGGCAGCGACTCCCTCGAGCTCGCAGGCACCGGCCGGGTCCGAAACGTCGGCGTCCGCGGTGCTCCCGGTCAATTCGAACCCGATCACCAACACCAGCACGGCTCCCGGGCTCACGATCGTGTCTGCCGCGGTTGAGGACAACGTGGATCCCCGGACCCACGCCGCGATCAAGGACCGCCTGCAGGTGACCCTGCGCAACGACACCGACGCCGAACTGACGTCGTTCGAGATCTACTATGTGATGACCGACGTCACCACCAGGCAGAGCGAGGCCTACTATCAGGCACTCGCCGGGGTGACGCTGGCGCCGAAGTCCCAAACCACCGTCTCGTTCGATTCGGAATCCGGGCCGGGGCACTTTCCGGAGAATTCCTTCAGCATCTACCGAAGTTCGAAGAACCAGGTCGATTTCACCCTCGAGGTCAGCGCGCCCGGAGTGAAGCCCGCCCACGCGACGGCGACAAAGGGCTCCGGCGCTGGTGATGCAGCGGACTAACTGGCATCCTTGGCCTGGAACGGAAACCCATGAAGCTACTGGTAGTCGAGGACGACCTGCGGATCGCCGACATCGTCCGTCGCACGCTCGCCGAAGCCGGGTACGCCGTTGACGTCGTGCACTCGGCGCCGGCCGGCGTCGAAGCCTTCGAGATCGAGACCTACGACCTGGTCGTGCTGGATCTGATGTTGCCCGGGTTGCCGCGCGGTGGGATGGATGTCTGCGATCGAATCCGGGACCTGAACAAGAACATTCCCATCCTGATGCTGACCGCGTTGGATTCCGCACGAAACCGGGTCGAGGGTCTCGACGCGGGTGCCGACGACTACCTCGTCAAGCCGTTCCACCTGGTGGAGCTTCTCGCGAGAGTGAGAGCACTGCTCCGTCGCGCACCTCGCGCCCTCTCGCCGGTGCTCCACGCCCAGGGCGTGACCTTGGAGCCCGCGACCAGGACCGCGACGCGAGCCGGACGCAGCATCGCCCTCACCGCCAAAGAGTACGCCGTGCTCGAATACCTGATGAGTAACGCCGGCCAGATCATCAGCTCATCCGAGTTGATTGATCATGCCTGGGACAGCAACTACGAGGGGTTCAGCAACGTCGTGCAGACCTACATCCGGTATCTGCGCCAGAAACTCACCCTCCCCGGTGAGGTGGAGATCATCGAAACCCGCCGGGGGTCCGGCTATCTGATCGCCGCGGACCGGTGATTTTTCGTCGGGCGCTGATCCGCCTCACTCTCACGTACACCGTCGTTCAGCTGTTGCTCTTTGGTGGCTTTGCGCTCGGGATCTACGGCTACGTCACCGGCACCTTCGACTTGGACTCGGGGGAACGGAACAGCACGTCGATCACTACCGCCGAACAGGGCTTCGCCAATCTGCGCGTTGGCCTCATCGTCGGATACAGCATCCTGGTGATCCTGCTCCCCCTCTCCAGCTACCTGATGGCGCGAACCGCTCTCATACCGATTCGGCGCAGCTACGACCTCCAGCAGAGCTTCGTCGAGGGGGCGTCCCACGAGTTCCGCAGCCCCCTCAGCGTGATCCAGGGCGAGCTGGAACTCGGGCTGTCCCGGTCGCGAACCCCTGCGGAATACCGGGCCGCGATGGCGACCTCTCTGGATGCGGTCGGGAGCCTGATCCGCCTGACCAACGACCTGCTTCTGCTCACGCGTGACGACCCGAGTGAACTCGAAGCCACTTTCGAGCGCGTGTTGCTCACCGACATCGTCGATTCGGCCGTGGGCGTGCGGGCCAGCGCGGGGCGGGACATCTCGGTGACCGCACACGAACCCCTGTGGGTGATTGGCTCGGCAGAGTTGCTGGGGCGGGCGGCCGCCAACGTGCTCGATAATGCGATCAAGTTCACGGCATCCGACAAGCCGATCCGGATTACCGTGCGGCGGAAGGGAAAGTTCGTTCAGCTCATTATTGAAGACCACGGGGTTGGTCTGACTCCAGCCGAAATCGACCACGCCTTCGACCGCTTCTGGCGGGCCCCGGATGCACGAGCTACGCCGGGCCACGGCCTGGGATTATCGCTGGTGAAACAGATCTGTGCCGCACATCACGGGCATGTCTCGCTGCAGTCGAAGCCGGGCGAGGGGACGACCGTCATGCTGACTATTCCTGCTTTCGCGCTGTGAGCGTTCGGAAGATCCGACGTTCTCACTCGGGCGGAAGCAGCACAACGTTTCCCACGTGGCGCTTTTTCAGGAAATCGCGCTGCGCGGCGACGATGTCGTCCAGCGGGTAGGTGCGCTCGAGCAGCGGTCGAATCTCGCCGCGTTCGATGTACGAGACGACGTCGGCGAACACATGCTCGTCCCAGGCGGTACAGCCGATGAGCCTCAGGTCAGCCAGGTAGAGCGTTCGCAGGTCGAGCTCGACGATGGGGCCGGCGATTGCGCCAGACGTCACATAGGCGCCTCCGTTGCGGAGCACGCCGAGCATGCTGCCAAACCCGTCGCCTGCCACGTTGTCGATCACGACGTCGATGCTCCGGGCGCCGAGTCGCGCAACCGGGTCCTCGCCCCGCTCGAGGACCTCGTCCGCACCGATCTCGAGGACACGCTCACGTTTCGCGCCGCTCGCGATCCCGATGACGTACGCGCCACGTCGTTTCGCAAGCTGCACGACGGCCGATCCGACGCCGCCCGATGCGCCGGGGACGAGCACCCGCGTGCCCACGGCGATCCCGGCGCGGCTCACCATGTTCTCCGCGGTGCCGTTGGCACAGGGAATCGTTGCGAGCTCGGCGTCGCTCCACGTGGTCTCGACCGGGAACACGTCGCGGGCCCGCACAACCGTGAACTGTGCGAATGCGCCATCACGATCTGAACCGAGCCACTCTGTCGCGGGTGAATCCGCCGGGTCCAGTGGCATGCACGAACGGATGAGCACGCGTGCGCCGACGATTCCCTGGTCGACGCCGGCGCCGACCGCGGCGACACGACCGCAGCAGTCAGCGCCCTGGATCAGCGGAAACGGTGTTGCCCCGTTCCAGCCGCCGTCCGTGCGACCCGCCTCCAAATCGTCGATCCCGTCGGATGATTCGTTGGTGGGCGTGGACACGGTCGACGAGTACCAGCCGAGTCGAGTGTTGATATCGGTGTTGTTGACGCCGGCCGCGAGCACCTGAACGAGGACCTCTCCGGGGCCGGCCGCGGGCCTGGGGACCTCCCGCACAACAAGCTGGTCGAAGTCGCCAACACCGTTGGTGACGACGGCGGTCATGGTCACCGCGTCCGCGCGGGGGGCGTGATTAGTCTGTCGCTTGCTCATCACTCCAGTCTCTCAGGAGGGACAGCGGGACGGTCGGACGACGTGAACCACGGTCGTTTTGGCCGACTCGCCGTCAACGGTCCGAGCAGAGAAGGCACAGCCATGGGGACAATGTCCCCATGTCCAAGCGCGCAGACAAGATTTCACTGACAGGATCGATCTCACTCGGTACCGGGGTGATGATCGGCGCGGGGATCTTCGCACTCGTCGGCCAGGTCGCCGAATTCGCCGGAGACTGGTTCCCACTCGCGTTCCTCCTCGGCGCCATTGTCGCCGGAGTGAGTTCCTATTCCTATGTGCGCTACTCGAGCGTGAACCCTTCCTCCGGCGGCATCGCAATGCTGTTGAAGGATGCGTATGGATCAGGTGTGGTCGCCGGGTCATTCTCGCTGTTCATGTACGTGTCGATGGTGGTCGCGGAGAGCCTCCTCGCGCGCACATTCGGCACCTACCTGCTTCGCCCCTTCGGCCTGCAGGACTCCGCGATACTCGTGCCCGTGCTGGGCGTGGCCGCGATCGTCGCCGCCGCGATCGTGAACCTCATCGGCAACAAGATCGTCGAAGGCTCAGCGACCAGCACGGCGGTGCTGAAGATCCTGGGCATCGCCGTGCTCGCGATTGCCGGCCTCATCGGCACTGCGGTATCCGGCGACGGGCTCTTCTCGAAATCGTCCGGTGGCTCCCTCGGCATCGCCGGGCTCCTGGCCGGCACGACACTGTGCGTTCTCGCCTACAAGGGCTTCACCACCATCACCAACCAGGGCGACGACATCCGCGACCCGAAGAAGAATATCGCCCGGTCGATCATCAT
Source organism: Cryobacterium sp. PH31-AA6 (assembly GCF_030063195.1). Classification (GTDB taxonomy): domain Bacteria; phylum Actinomycetota; class Actinomycetes; order Actinomycetales; family Microbacteriaceae; genus Cryobacterium. The sequence continues at coordinate 183,424 of NZ_JASISS010000002.1, read as the reverse complement.
CTCGCTGCTCATCTGCACGATTCTGTATCTGCTCATCACCGTGTCGGTGGCGTCGAGCATCGGCGCCGACGGTGTCGTCAAAGCGCGCGACTACGCGCTCGCGCAAGCCGCCGAACCTCTCTTCGGCGCGTGGGGAGTCGGGATCACCGTCGCGATCGCCGTCGTCGCGACCCTGTCGGGTCTCCTCGCCAGCCTCTACTCGGTGTCACGCCTCTACGAGATGCTGCAGGAGATGAAGCAGGCGCCATCACTACCCAGGAGCATCTCGCACCAGCCGATGATCATCACGGCGAGTCTCGGCATCCTGGCCACCGCATTCCTCGACCTCAGCCAGATCGCCTCGATGGGCGCATTCCTCTACCTGGCCATGGACATCTCCGTACAGTGGGCGGTCATCCGCCACCTCCGGTCGAAGATCCAGGCGAAATCCTGGGTTCCAATACTGACAATCGTGCTCGATCTCGCGATCCTGATCCCCTTCACGACCCTGAAACTTCAGAACGACCTTCTCACCGTGATCGTCGCTGTATCGGTCGCCGCGGCGATCATCATCGAGCAGACCATCGCGACCCGCGTGCGGACGCACGGCGAGTGAGCCGGCACTCGTAGTCGCCCTCGTCTTGCTCCCTCCGCTGCCTACCGGGTAGGGCCGGTCTCACGGACGCCGCTCGGCACGACGAGCGCGTCCCTGGCCCCCACTCGCTGTACTTGAATTGTGCACAATTCAATTGCGTGCAATGATATAACCATGCCCGTAACCGATGAGATGGTGTGTTTCGCCCTGTACTCCGCCACCCGAGCGACGACCCAGGCCTATCGTTCCCTCCTCGAACCGTGGAAGTTGACCTATCCGCAGTACCTGGTGCTGGTGACGTTGTGGATCGAGGGCGATCAGACGGTGTCATCGCTGGGGGAGCACCTGCAGCTGGATTCGGGAACGCTCTCGCCGCTGCTCCGGCGGATGGAGCAGGCGGGTCTGGTCCGGCGCGAGCGACGACTCCTCGACGAGCGCATCGTGACCGTGACGGTCGGCGATCGAGGTCATGACCTCCGAGCCGAACTGGCTCACATTCCGGCCAGGATCGCCGCTGGCACAGGGCTGCCCGACGAACAATCCGCCACCGCCCTCATCGAAACACTTCACCGTCTCACCGAGACGATGCACGCCGTGAGCCCTCAGCACACGGGCGACGAAACTGAACCGAAAGCAGAAAAGCAGCAATGAACGTTCTCTACACCGCAGAAGCACTCTCAACGGGCGCCGGCCGCGACGGGCGCGTCGCCACCAGCGACGACTCGTTCGCCCTCGACCTCGCCATCCCGAAAGAGATGGGTGGCTCCGGCACCGGCACAAATCCCGAGCAGCTCTTCGCCGCCGGGTATGCCGCATGCTTCCACTCTGCTCTGCAGTCCGTCGCGCGCGGCCAGAAGGTGAAGCTCTCGGACTCATCGGTCGGTAGCCGCGTTCAGATCAGCCCGAACGGAGCGGGCGGCTACCAGCTCTCCGTGCTGCTGGAGGTCGTGCTGCCCGGGATCGAGCTCGACCAGGCCCAGTCGCTCGCGGACGCAGCCCACCAGGTCTGCCCGTACTCCAACGCCACACGCGGAAACATCGACGTCACCATCACGGTTTCGGAGGATTGAGCAGATGACCGCCAATACGATGCGCGCCCTCGTCCACCACGAGTTCGGCGACCCCGCCGTTGTCCTCACGGTCGAGGAACAACCTCTCCCGCAGCCCGGCCCCGGCCAGGTCCGCGTACGCACCCTGCTCTCAGCCATCCACAACCATGATCTCTGGACCGTGCGCGGCACCTACGGCTTCAAGCCCGACCTGCCGGCCCTGGCGGGAACCGAGGCCGTCGGCGTCGTAGATGCGCTCGGCGCCGGCGTCGATCAGCTTGAGGTCGGCCAGCGGGTCGCCACGGGCGGAACCTTCGGCGTGTGGGCCGAGCATTTCGTGGCCGATGCGGCCGGTCTCATCCGGGTGCCGGATGGCCTGCCTGACGAGTCCGCGGCCCAACTTGTCTCCATGCCGTTCAGCGCCATCAGCCTGTTGCATTCTCTCGACCTCCACGCGGGGGACTGGCTCATTCAGAACGCCGCCAACGGCGCAGTGGGCCGGATGGTCGCGCAGCTGGGCAAGGCACGTGGCATCAACGTCGTCGGGCTCGTCCGTCGAGCAGCCGGTGTCGACGAACTCCGCGCCCAGGGCATCGAGCGCGTCATCGCCACCGACACCGACGACTGGCGCGCCACTCTCGCCGAAATCACTGGCGGCGCCCCCATCAACGTGGGCGTCGACTCCGTCGGAGGCACATCCGCGGGCGACGTCCTGTCCGCCCTGGCGACCAACGGCACTCTCGTGGTCTTCGGCGCGATGGCGTCGCCGAGCCTCCAGCTCGCCTCCGGCGACCTCATCTTCAACCAGGCCACGGTCAAGGGCTTCTGGGGCAGCGTCGTCAGCCGAGAGATGCCCGCCGAAATCAAGGGGCAGCTCTTCCAGGAGCTGATGGGGCGAGTTCTCGACGGAACGCTGACCCTGCCGGTGTCGGCGACCTTCGACCTCGATGAGATCGGTGCTGCGGTCGCAGCGAGCGGCGAGGCCGGGCGAATCGGTAAGGTGCTGCTGCGGGCGTGAGCCGTTACCACGGGGTGCACAGCCTCTTCTTCGCACGGCCCTGATCGATGTTGAGCCGATCTTGAGGAAAGACCGGACAGGACCCTGAGGGCGGTGGCGGAGGATGGAGTTATCAACACAAGGTAACGAAGAGAGGAGTTCGTGATGATGGGTTATGGATGGGGAATGGGTGTCGGCGGTTGGATTGCCATGGCGATCTTCTGGGTTGCCCTACTGGTTTTGATCGTCTGGTTGGTGGCGCGTGCCTTCAGCCCCGGAAGAAACCAGCCTCAGTCTCGCCAGGACAGCGGGTGGCAGGAGAGCGCCGATCAGGTGCTCGACCGCCGGTTCGCCGCCGGTGAGATCGACGAGGACACCTACCACCGCACGCGTGAAACCCTCCGCTCAGGACGTTCGCCGAAGAGCATGGGACAGTGAGGCCATCATGGCAAGCACAGACACCAGAGGTGGTTGGCGTCGCAGGTGGTGGATTCCGGCTGTCGCGCTGGTCGCACTACTGATCTCAGGGGGCTGGCTGGTCAGCCAGCAGCCCTCTTCCGGCTGGGGTCCGGGGTCCGGCTGGGATCAGAGCGGGATGGGCGGTAACGGCTGGGTGGACGACGGAGCCGGCCCGGTTGAGAACCTCAAGCAGGCCAGGGAGCGAGCCGCAGCCTATGCGGAGACCCTCCAGCCCGGGCTGGAGGTCGGCGAGGTGATGCGGTTTGAGAACCACTACTACGCTGACCTGCAGGAGCCCGACGGGTCGAAGGTCACCGAAGTGCTCATCAATTCCCGCTCCGGGGCGGTGCAGCCCGAGATGGGTCCGGCCACGATGTGGAACACCCGGTTCTCGATGATGGGCGGCAGTGCCGGCTCGGAGTCGGACATGAGCGCCACCCAGGCCCAGCAGATCGCCGATCGCTGGCTGGCGGACCACGACGAGGGGCTCACCTCCGAGGACGCCACAAAGTTCCCCGGATATTACACGCTTCACACCGTGCGCGATGGTGAGATCACCGGGATGCTGTCGGTACGTGCCAGCACCGGTGATGTGTGGTTCCACTCCTGGCACGGTGATTTCGTGGAGATGTCGGAGCACTCGTGAGCGGCGCAACCCCGTCCCCTGGGCCAGCCCGCCAGGACCCGCACCCGTCAGGGGCGCGGGTTCTGGTCGTGGAGGACGACCCGTCCATCTCCCAGCTGGTCGCCAGCTACCTGGAGCGAGAGGGCTTCCTCGTCGATGTTGCGGGTGACGGCGAAACGGCTGTGGAGCTGACCCGGTCCTGGCGGCCGGACGTCGTAGTACTCGATCTCATGCTCCCAGGAATGGACGGGATCGAGGTCTGCCGCCAGATCCGAACCTTTTCCGATGCCTACGTCGTCATGCTGACCGCGCGGATCGAGGAGATCGACCGTTTGATCGGCCTGTCGGTGGGCGCCGACGACTACATCGGCAAGCCGTTTTCTCCGCGAGAGCTCGTCGCACGGATTCGGGCGATGCTGCGCCGTCCTCACGCAGCGGATCCCGGTATCGAGCCGATCCGGCGGTTCGGCGCCCTCCAGATCGATCCAGTGGCTCGGGAGGTGCTGCTCGACGGCGAGTTGGTCGAGTTGACCCGCACCGAATTCGACCTGCTGGAGGGGCTATCGGCCCATCCGCGCAGGGTCTTCGCGCGGCGTCTCCTGCTCGAGGATGTCTGGGGTGGAGACTGGTTCGGTGACGACCATGTGGTCGAGGTCCACGTGGCCAACCTGCGTCGCAAACTCGGCGACGATCCCCAGGCGCCGCGCTACATTCGCACGATCCGCGGGGTCGGCTACCGGATGGGCGCGGGCTGATGGGCGGCAGACGGCGCCCGGCAGCGGGCTTCGGGCCCAAACTGCTGATGGCCCAGGGGCTGGTCATCCTGGCCGGCAGCGTCACCCTGCTCACAGTTTCACTGTTGCTCGCACCAGGACTGTTTCGTGCCCACATCGACCAGACCGTCGGACCGATCCCCGAGGACCTCGCGCGGCACCTGCAGATCGCGTTCGCCGGTGCGACGCTGACCTCCTTGCTGATCGGCATCCTGGTGGCCGCCCTCGCCGGACTGGCGGTCAGCTGGTACGTCACCCGCCGGGTAATGGGCCCGATCACGGCGATGGCGCGGGCTGCTTCAGACCTTGCCGAGGGCCAATACGACGCGCGGCTGACCGAATCCGGGCTCGGAGTTGAGTTTGACGCGGTCGGCCAGGCCTTCAACCGGATGGCCCGCACTCTCGCAGCCACCGAACGCACGCGGGTCGAGATCCTGCGCGACCTGGCCCACGAACTCCGGACGCCGCTGACCACGATCCGCGGATACCATGAGGCGCTGGCCGACGGCGTGCTGACCGCAAACCGGGAAACCTACGCCGTGATCGAGGCCGAACTGAGCCGTGTGGAACGACTGGTCGGCGACATCGCCCGCGTCTCGGTCATCGAGGAACGCCGCTACGAGCTTCGACTGAAGCGGGTTCACGTCACGGAGTTGCTTGAAACCGCCAGTGCCTCTGCCGCCCGGTCCTTTCAGGAACACGGCGTGACCCTGGCCTGTGATATTCCGCACGACTGCGTCGTCATGGCAGACCCGGATCGGTTCCAGGAGATCCTGACCAACCTGCTCGAGAACGCGCTACGCCACACCGCGGCCGGGGGTCGGGTCACTCTGAGCGCCGCCTGCAGCAACGACACCGCCCGGCTACGCGTCACCGACACCGGCGAAGGCATCGCGGCCGAGCACCTGCCACGGGTCTTTGAAAGATTTTACCGCGTGGACTCCGGCCGCTCTCGGGCCCGGGGCGGCAGCGGCATCGGACTGGCCATCTCGCGGGCCCTGGTTGAGGCGCACGGTGGTCGCATCCGAGTCGAGAGCGCTGGAGCCGGCACTGGGTCCAGCTTCACGATCACGCTACCCACCGAACCAGGACTTGCAGGCCAACCACCGGGTGGAGGAACCTGACCCGAAGCACAAGGAGACATTGCCGACCGCATGACGAAGCGCATCGCTCCGACAGGCAACCTTCTACCGCAACCGCCACCGCCTCCCGGGCAGTGCGAGGCGTGCCGCATCCCGCAAAGCTGAGGCGCCGCCGGGGAGCCCCTGTGGGCCCGAGGCCGTGGCGTGACTACCGTTCGACGTCGACCCATTCGTGGCCGACGGGCTCCAGTTGTGCGCTTCCGGCCGTCACACGGGCGACGATCGCGGCCAGACGTGCGGCGTCGTCGTCCGCAATGTGGAGCACGGCCGCCTGACCGTAGTCCGTACCCAGGATGAGCACTCCGCGCTGGCGCAATTCGGCCTCGATACGACCGGCATCCGAGTGGGGGAGTGCGAGCGTGAACAGTTCACGGCGTTCGAGCTCCACGACCAGCCCAAGAGACTGGGCCTGGTCGATCGCGGTCAGAACCGCCTCAGAGTAGGCGCGCACGAGGCCGCCGGCACCGAGAAGCGTGCCGCCGAAATAGCGGGTGACGACGGCTACGCAGTCGACGAAATCGCGCCCGGACAACGCCTCGAGCATGGGCCGACCCGCGGTTCCTGACGGTTCACCGTCGTCACTGGAACGACGCACCTGATCGGGAGCCCCGGTCGGCCCGATCACGAATGCCGAGCAGTGGTGGCGAGCATTCCAGTGTTCCTTGCGTGCGTCGTCGATCGCAGCACGCGCGGCATCCTCGGTCGCGGTTCGGACCAGGCGGCAGAGAAATCTGGATCGCTTTACCTCGATCTCGGCGTCAACGCGGCTACCGACGCCGCCGTGCAGTGTGAGATCGGGCATACGCCCAGTCTCGCGCATCCGGCCGTGGCGCAGATTCGAGCGCGGCGACCAGAGAAAGGTGCAGTTCCAGAGCGGCGCAGCCCGCGTAGAGCGCCGACGCAGCCGTTCCGCGCCGGCAACCCGCGATTCAGCTGCTGGCCGCAGCCCTCAGCGACACACTGACGGACGCGACCATGCAGTCCAATCCAGCCGATCTCGGAGTCGAGATTCGACGCCCCAGCCGCTCTAAGACGCGGTGTCGGGCGCCTCGAGGCGCCCAAGCGCGGCCGCCTGATGGCGGTGACCGGCTGTCTCGAAACCGACGACGACGACGGCCGGCGACAGCGTGACGATGATGAGGCAGAGTCCGAGGGACGCCCCTGCTACGGCGAGCCCGGCGGCGATCACGAGCACCAGGATCGCGCCGATCAAGAGCACGACGTGCAGCGGGTCCCACTCCTCGAGAAGGTAGTAATACAACGCGAAGAGGGCGATCGAGTAGATCGCGACGGGGATCGAGACGGCGAGGATCGCACCGAGGGTGCCGAGCGCCGTTTCTCCCTCGATCACGTAGGCCGCGACGTGAAGCCCGGCGCCCATCGCCGCGATCGACGTGTAGACCAGGATGTGGCCGTAGCCCCAGACGAACCGTTTGCCGCGGCGATGGGCCAGCAGAGTTCCGGAGGGAAGGAGAAAGTAGGTCCACCACATCCCGAAGGTCAGCCCCATCCCGGCGATGATGATGATGATCGACTCTGCGCTCCAGCTTTGGCGCTGCACGATTGCGGAAACGGTGGTGACCGTGCCGAAGACCCCCTCGCCGAGCGCGATGATAGCGAAAAGTCCGTAGCGCTCGGCAATGTGGAGGGGATGCCACGGAGTCCCCCCGATCCGACGCTCGGCGATGACGGGGCCGGTGAACTCGACGATGAAGAGCACGGCCGCCAGTGCGACCGTGGGAACGAGGGCGAGGTCGATGATGGAGAGAACGACCCAGCCGACCTGCGCGAGGCCCACCCACCCCGCATAGGTCAGCGAGGTGAGGCGCCGTACTGGATCCTGCGCCGACACGCGGAGCCACTGGGTGATCAGCGCCACCCGCATCACGACGTACCCGGCGACAACAACCCGGCTATCGACGTGGGCGCCTTCGTCGAGCGAGTGGAAGAGCGCCGGAAGTCCGAGCGCGAGCACGATGACGCCGACCATCTGCACCATCGTCGCCAGGCGGTAGAACCAGTCGTCGGTGTCGTAGGCGGAGGAGAACCAGGAGAAGTTGATCCAGGCCCAGCAGATCGCGAGCATCGCGAAGGCGAATCCGAGCAGCCCCTCCCCGAAATGGCGGGCCGCGACGAGGTACGCGAATTGGTCGGCGGCCACGCCGAGTGCGACGACGAACGAGAGATCGAAGAGTAGTTCCAGTGGCGTCGCCGCCCGGTTCACCTCGCGTGGATTGCGCCCTGTCATTCGCCGCAGACGGAGCGCGCGCGAAGAATCCGGGGCAGAATCGGTCATCGCTCAATGATTCCACACGAACAAGGTCGTGCACCGGCCGCGTGAATGTTTGTCACGTTGATCCACGGCGGCATCGAGGACCCGGCATCGAGGACCCGGACATGCAGTTCATCGCCGAGGCCTCAGTTCAGATCCGTAGCGGCAGCGCCAGGACAAGACCCGGCCGAGATGTCGGACCCGTCGAAAAAAATAGGCCGGACATCCGCGTAACGGCTGTCTCGACCTATTTTCCAGACTGAAGCCCGCTTCTCTCCGAGCTTCTCTCGGGGAGGGCTTCGGGGAATCCATTTGGGGCCGGACGCACGGGGGAGTGCTGAGCCCACTCATGAAGCTATTTCACGAGATAATTCCGCACCCTCCAGATGGGTTGCTGCTCTACCGACGCGTTGCTCGGATGCGGCCGTGGGCCCGCATCAACTGGGGCACAACGAGGTAAACGGCGACCGGCACGACGACGATGGACAGAACGAAGGCGCGGAGAACGGGGTTCCAGTCGCCGGCGAACGGCGCGATCGCGAAGAAGCCGAGGGTGACCAGGGGGAAGATGGCGATCCACGTGATCACCGCCCTCGCGTGGACCGATGGCGGCCCGGCATTGCCTCGGGGAGTGCTGGTTAGTGACATGGTTTTTTCCTTTCGATTGATCGACCGAGGGATCTCGGTCAGCAGCGACTCGCAAATGCGATGTCGAAGTTCTTGTGCCTACCGCGACATTTCCTTCGGCAACGAGCCGGGCGTTGCGCGGATTCTGCTTGCTACGGCGACCGCGAGCGCGACGGCGATGAGTGCTGCCGCGACCGCGAATGTCCACCGCGTGCCGGTCGCAACGTCACCTGCCCCCGCAGTGGTGATGTCGCTCGCCCCTGAGGCGAATGCGAAGATAGCGCCCATCACGGAGGCACCGGTCAGGAGCCCGAGGTTGCGGGACAGGTTGAGCATCCCGGAGATGACACCGCGCTGGTCGGCGCGGACGCCGGTCATGACCATGGTGTTGTTGGCCGTCTGAAACACTGCGTAGCTTGCGGTGATGATGATGAGGGAAGCAATGTAGCCCGAAATACCGAGCGTTACCGGGACCAGGGACAGGGAGAGGGACCCGATGGCCATTCCGATGAGCCCGACGATAACCATGCGTCCGGTGCCCAGTCGGTCGGCGATGCGCCCGGCGGGCACGCCGGTAAGTGCGGCAACGACGGGACCAACCGACATGACGAGCCCGATGAGGGCCGGTTGGATCCCGAGCGCGAGGGACAGGTGGAACGGACCGACCACCAGCGTCGCCATCATCACCGTCGAGACGATCGCGCTCATCAGGAGACCTGAGCTGAGCACGGGGTCTCGTAAGTTCTTCAGGTGGATCAGCGGTGATGTCGCTCTCTGCTCGGCGAGCACGAACAGTCCCAGGCCGACGACGGCGGCCAGGAGCAGGGCCAGGCCGAGCACGCCGAATCCACCGTGTTGGATGGTCATGGCGAGCGCGTAGGCGCCCAGCGTCAGGGCGAGCAGCAGTGTCCCCAGGTAGTCGAAACCGACTCGTCGGGCCTTCGGTGCCGAACGGTCGGTAGGCAGATGACGATAGGCGAGGACGAGGGTCAGGATACCCAGGGGTGCGGTGACGAGGAAGATCGCCCTCCATCCGAACCCGGTGATCAGGACGCCGCCCAGCGATGGCCCGAGGGCGGTGCCGATCGCGGACATCGTCCCCAGTAGTCCCATGGCGCTGCCGGTTCGTGTCGGCGGGACCGTCTCTGCGACGAATGCCATGCTCAGCGCCATCATGCTGGCCGCGCCGAGGCCCTGCGCCGCTCGGGCGGCAATGAGTAGCCACAGTGTCGGCGCCACGCCGCTGAGGAACGTGGCCGCCGTGAAGAGGGCGATTCCGGCCAGCAAGAGCCGCCGGCGACCCGTGATGTCGCCGAGGCGTCCGATGCCGACGATCAGGGTGGAGATGGCGAGGAGGTAGGCGAGGACAATCCACTGGACCTGCTGGAAGGAGGCCGAGAATCCCTCCGCCATGGTCGGCAGGGCAACATTGACGATGCTGGTGCTGAGGGAGGGCAGCAACATGGTCAGCGAGAGGGTGAGCAGCGCCCACCGATACGTCTTAGCCCCGTTCACAGTGCCATGTTCCACGTTGGTCGTTCTCATTCTGGATCCTGCTTCCGTGCGATTTCTGAATTGTTTTTTCAGCGTATGGCTGCATCGGAGATGGCGGAAGGCGCAAGGTTTGCAAAAGAGTCATGCGTTTCACGCCATAGTCCAATCTGATGTGCGATTGTTGGTTCTATGACAAGACCCGACCTGAACCTGCTGGTTACGCTGGACGTGCTGCTCCAGGAGGGCAATGTCACGAGGGCGGGGGAACGGCTGAACCTGAGCCCCTCGGCGATGAGCAGGGCGCTCGCCCGTTTGCGCGTGACGACGGGCGATCCGCTGTTGGTCAGGGCCGGTCGTGGTCTTGTACCTACGCCGCACGCGCTCGAGCTGCGCGAACGCGTCGGTCAGCTTGTGCAGGAGGCTGAGGCGGTACTGGGGCCGCCCGAGACGGTCGACCTCGCCGGCCTGGTCAGGACGTTCACCCTGCGGACCAGTGATGGGTTCGTCGAGAGCTTTGGGCCTGACCTCATCAGCCGGGTCTTTATGAAAGCCCCCGGCGTTCGACTGCGCTTCATGCAGAAGGTGAAAAAGGACGCTGCCTCCCTGCGCGACGGCACGGCTGACCTCGAAATCGGCGTGGTGGAGGAGACGAACGAGGTGCGCACTGAGCCCCTGTTCACGGATCGTTTCGTCGGCGTCATCCGGCTGGGACATCCCCTGTCCCGAGCCAGGATCACCCCCGTGCGGTATGCGTCGGGCAGCCACATCCGTGTCTCGCGGCGCGGTGTTGAGAGAGGGGCCATCGACGACGCACTCAAGCCGTATGGCATGGAACGACAGATCGCCGTGATCGTCGGCGACTTCGGAGCGGCGCTGGCCCTGGCTCGCACGTCAGATCTGATCGCTACCGTTCCCGAACAGCACACGAGGAGTCTGCGCGCCGACCTGCACACATTTGCTCTCCCGATCCCGACACCGGAGGTCACCGTCTCGATGCTCTGGCACCCGCGGCTGGAGGTCGACCCGGCGCATCGATGGCTCCGTGCCTGTGTCCGGAGCGTTTGCACGGCCAACGACGTTGGGGCGACATCGATGTCCAACTGATTCGTGGCGACGACTTCGGGCGATCGAACCGCGAGTCGCCAGGCAGAAGGCGAGCCTGATGGATCGGAGCCAGTATCCTCGGATTGTGAAAATGCTCACCTTCGTTCCTCGCACGGCCGGGGAAACCGGCTCCACCGAAACCATCGTCTTCCTCCATGGCGGGAACGTGGCCGGCTGGATGTGGGGACAACAGATCCCGGCATTCCCCGAATACCGCGTCCTCGTACCCGACCTACCCGGTTTCGGTGCGAGCAACCAGGTTGAGTGGAGATCGATAGAGGAGACAGCCGATGAGCTCGCCACTCTACTGCCTGACGCAGCGCACATCGTGGGGCTCTCCCTCGGCTCGAGCGTTGCGCTGCACCTTGCGGCCAGACACCCTCGGAAGGTCGCGAGCCTCTTCCTCGCCAGCGCCCAGGTCGCGCCGCCCGCCCGACGCGACGTTCTGATCGGACGCCTGATGCTGCTGCTCTGGAACCAGCGCAGCTTCTGGACGACTCAGGCACGAAGCTATGGTTTGACCGGCGACGACGCGGAACTGTTCGTCACCACCGGCCTCGGGATAAAGCGGGAAACAGCGCGCGCAATTCTGGAGGAAGTCGCGCTCGGCATTCCCTCCGTCCTCCTCGAAAGCGTGACCGCTCCGACGATCGCAGTGGCAGGCGGAGCCGACTCCGCAGCAATCGTGCGCGCCTCACTCCACCGAGTGGCCGCGGGTATCCGGGGCAGTCTCGTCGCGACGGCCCCGGCGCTGCATCACCAGTGGAACATCGAGAATGTCGAGCTGTTCAACGACTCGTTGCGTGCGTGGTTGGTCGGCCGGGAGGTGGCAGCAGGCCTCACGGATGCGATCTAACCGGGTCCGGGGGCAGAATCAATCGCGATAAGCCCGGACCGACGGAGTGCCGAATTCGGATCGCGTCGGCCAGCGCGTTTTCGAGTCCGGGCGCCGATTCTGAGCGGAAGCATCCTCCAACGTCTGCCCACCCGGATCGAGCCGGAAGGGTGGGTATTCATCGCGCAGAAGCGCGACGTAAGCAAGCACCCGGTAGATCCAGCGGTTGATGCCCATGAGTAGGTCAAAGAGAACCCGCGGGTACTGCGCGGTCACTAACAGCCGACGTGGCCGCGATGATCGGCGAGGACGCAGCGAGCATGCACGCGGCGTGCGTCAACTTTCAGTGCGCGGTGGTGGACGTGCACACTCCGACCGGGTCCATCCGGACGCTCACCTTCGCGGGCGCGGTCGCGGAATCGCCTGCCTTCGTCGCCTGGGATCATTTCTCGCTGGCGGTCGCCGTCGCACCGGCGCAAGGCCCGGCGCGGCTCATTCGGGAAATCCTCTCTGGGCAGTGGACGCGGGGGAATTGCCTAGTGGGTCACCCGGGTGTTCCAGAGAAAAACTCCAACTCTTCCGCGAATGCTTGAAGCCTTCCAATCTCAGCCTGCGCGACGCTCCGGAGGCGGTTCTGGCAGCGGGACAGAACGAGTTCGAGTCCAGATAAGGATAGGCCAGGGCCGCCGGTTCACGTCGGGGCCCGTGCCCCCGCGCCGGGCTATCGGGTGATCCCGGCGATCCGGTCGAGTGCAGCGGCGATGATCAGCTCCGCCGCGTCAACGATCACATGGCCGTTCAGGTAGAGTCCTTCGGTCCACGCGAGGACCTCTGTGCGGGTGAGGCCGACGGCGTCCCAGTCGGTGCCGGGTACCGCCCGGGATCTCGGTTCCCCGGACTTCGGGTCCGACCACGACCGGGCGATGACGATGTGCGGTTCTTCATGCTCCGGGTCCCAGACCAGCTCGATCGGGTGATTCGCCCCGTCAGCGTGCCGGTGGTCGACATGGCCGGAGCCGAGCCACGGAAGCATCATCTGCTTCCCTTCCACGTGAACTTCGAGCATCTCGAGGGGGACCGGGCCGTAATCCCGGGAATAGAGGGGCAAACCCTCATCGGACCACGCGGCGGCTTCCTCCGCGTCTTCAACGAGTTGGGGGAGGACCGGGAGGACTGCGGACATCAGCGTCGTCGCCCACCGGATGATGGCCTCCGTCACCTCCTCCGACCACGGGGCCTCCTCCGAGCATTCACCGTCGGCGCCGAAATGGATGTCGAGGGCAGTCTCCATGATCTCCATGTGGATATCGCCGGAGTCGAAGCTCACATAGAGGTACGCGATCTTCTCGTCTTCCTCCCAGTCCGCGTGCAACAGCGGTGTCCCCAGGCCGGCGGGCAGCTCCGGCAAGGCCACCGGTACCACGCCAAGGTCGAGGACGGCGCGGAACACCGTGTCCGGGAGGCGGAGAGAGTCGTCGGTCACAAGGGGGCTCCAAATCTAGGGGATCGGTCGTTCGAGGGTACCGTGGGACTCAGGCACAGGGTGCGTGCAGGGCGGCCAACTGGGCTCACCGTCAGAGGCTCACCCATGATCGTCAAACGTTCCACGTGTCGCGTGAGAGTCCAGTTCGGGCTTCTGCCACCTATCTCGGACAACCGGCCGCCAGGCTCGTTAGCCGCCGGTCGTTGGTCTGCCCCGCTGTAACGCGAATACGAGCCTCGAAGTTTGCGGGCCTCCCGCTTTTGCCGTCGACGCACCCAAGCGAACCAAAGGTTCAGTTGTTCGACGAGGAGTTCCACGCACTGGATTTCGGGCAAAAAAATAGGCCGGACAACCGATATCGGTTGTCTCGACCTATTTCCCAAACGGAAGTCCGGAATACTCCGGACCTCTCTCTGTGGGTGGTTCGGGAAATCCCTATTGGCCAGTGGGGGCGGGGGAGTTGCATGCCCTGGCTCGTAGGCGTTCCAGCGAATAACTCCGCGTTTTCCACGAGGGCCCGCCCACGATCCGCAGCGTGACGCCGAACGCAGGTCGAACGAATTCTTCTCGGGAAGCACCGCTGATGCCACAACTCGACATTGAGTCGATGAGCTGAGTTACGTTGGGCTCACGCTCAGATCACAACGAGGCGCGTCATTTCGTCCCAGTCTGCAGGGTGATAGGACGGGCGTGATCAATTTTCAACCCCGGCTGGAGCAAGTCACGGATACGCGCGAAGATGCCCAAGCGCAAGTTCTTCACGGCCATAACAATCGCTTTCCCGCCCACAGGTGAGAGAGCGATGCCGGCGCCTCGGAGCGGGATCAGTCGCCATACCGTCTTGTGGCACAGAGGGCCAACTCGGTGCCGTCATCCCCCTGCTCTTCCGTCATGGGTCGATGGTCGGCCGGCCGGTCAAGTCAGGCTTCATGTGTAATTGGTCTTCGATCTATTGATTGCATCCGACACATCGAGGGTCGAGTCGGCACCGTCAGGATCAACCCGCCTCGTTAGATCCTTCTCGGCCTCTTGGCGGGCCAGTTCGACCGCAACTCGTGCCATCACGCCCTGGGGCGGAATATGCGGCCGCTCGTCGTCAACCGTCCATTATCCCGCTGAAGTATTGCTGTTTGCGGCCCGAACATGAACCATGCCAGTAGTGAAGTAGGAGACGTCAACTGTGAAGCGGCAGTCGTCGCCGGGGATCAGCCCAACTGGGGCCATCGACTCCATTTCTGATGGCGGCGGCGGATGGCGCGGGGCCGGAATTGGCAGGCGGTGTCGCCCGGTGGATTGCGGTGTAAATTATCGCAGTGGAAATCCGAGTGGAACACGGATCGAATGTGATGTGCCATCCGTTATCCCCTAAGGCAGTTTCGTCTGCGGTGACGCTGACATTCACACTCGAACGTAGGCCCAGCCGGTGAACTGCCGCGCGGCCAGATGGGCGACGGCGGCCGGGACAACGCTCACGGCGCCAGGCAGCTGGTCGGCTTGCAGCCCGGCCGACCGCATGCTGTTGTTGCAGGCCAGAATGTGTACGAGCCCATCTCCGAGTGCGGCCAGTTCGGATTCGAGGACGGATCCGGTCGCCAGGAATGTGACGCACGGTCCCTGGATCACGAGTTCAATGGAGACTGTCGGCAACTGCGCCCGAGCGTTGATGGCGGCCCGGATGCCGGCCTGAATGTGAATTGCATCGGCGCCGCTAACGTGCAGCAGTAGTCCCGTGTTGTTCATTGACGATCCTTCGGTGTTGGTCTGGCAAGCAGGTACTTAGATTGGTTTCCGGTGGGCAGAATCGCTGTTCCGTCGGCAAGAACGGCACGAGGTACGGCGAAGTCACCGCGGGCAAGTTCGTCCCCGCTATCCAAGGTCAGGGCTACGCCTTGTGCGCCGTTGCGCAGGTAGAGCTTGTTGTCGGACGCCGATTCCAAGGTGACCGTGCCGGAGACATTCTTCGCCCACAGGATGCCTTCGTCGGGATCGAGTGCAGTGAGGATCGTTGTCGCAGGTGCCGGCATGGATGCCTCGACGATCCGGTTCCGGCTGGGACTCTCGACGGTTGCCGGGATGAGTCCGCCTGGGATCGAGCCGAGGAAATTACCGGTGCGTGCATTGTGCGCTGCCGTGACCCACTCGCCATCGGGAGCGGTCCATCGAAGGAAGACCACGTCTCCTCGCGACGTCTCCACGGTTTCGTCGACGCCGGCTGACCAGGTGGAGTCCGTCCCGTCCGGCCGAGGGAGGGAGGTGGAATTCCAGAGCGTGAGTGACGTGCGCGTGTCCATGGCTTGGAGTTCGCCGTCGATGCGGATGAGGCCGACACCGTTGCTCTCGTAGTCGATCTGAACGTCGCCGGTCGTGCTTTCGTCCGCCACGACTGAACCGTCAGAAGCGTTGAGCATCACGCGAGAGGCGGCATCGACCGAAACGATCGCTTTGGGAGTGTCGGCGAAGATTAGTCCGAGGCCTTGGATAGGGCCGGGCACCTCGACTGGCCCCCACACCTGTTTGCCGGTGTCGGTGCGGAATGCCGTGGCCACCGTGTGTGTGGCGAGGCGGCCACCGGCAACCTGAGCATCCGAATCCAGAACGACGATCATCTCCTCCTCGCCCACCCGGGTGTGCGCCGAACCCACGCACGACGGGTTCGTCTCAATCTGCTAGCGGATGCCGGCGTCCGTTGCACCGACGAAGCTCAACTGTCCGTGTCGCTTGTTGGGAAAGACCATCGACACGAAGACACCTCCGGAGGCGGCGGGCGCACGATCCAATTCGACCGTGCTCGAAGTGGTGAGGCCCGGTGTGACTCTCGTCGTCGTTGCGGCGCTGTTGACGGTGACGGACTGCGGCCGCACCGTCCGGGCCCCGAGTGTGTGGGCGGTGGGCGTGCACCCGGTGAGCGTCGACGCAAGGATGACGACGGCGCAGCGGGCGGCGGTGACGCGGCCCGCAGTCATCGCCGGTCGATCGACTCTGCTGACTGCCCCTGCTCGACCCGCCCTGCCGGTCGCCCTGGACCTCCTGGTTGTCGACCGCGCACGAAGTAGATCACGGCGATGACGATCAGTACGCCGATCGCCGCGAGACCGAAGAGGAGGTTGGAGACGCCCGAGGAGACGTTCAATACGAAGGACTCGGCGGCGAACTGATCGCCGATGGTCAAGACGCCGCCTAGTCCGGCGGTGCCGTCGGTCAGGAGGAGGAGCGCTCCGATTCCGATCGAGAGCAGGCCGGACACGATCAGCAGCCACGAGTTCTGCCAGCGTCCGATGCGCACCATTCGCGGCCGCAGCCAGCCTCGTTCCGTGATCCTGAGTCGGTCCCAGACGAGCGCCAGGGCGAACAAGGGGACGGTCATCCCGAGCGCATAGATGGCCAGCAGGATGCCGCCGTATGCGGCGTTTCCGCCCACGGCGGCGACAGTGAGGACGGACCCGAGAATGGGGCCCGCACACACCCCGGCGACCCCGTAAACAGATCCCAAGAGGAATACCGAGGCTGAGGAGGTGCCCTCAGCTCCGCCGCCCCTGGCGAACGCCGGCAGCTTGATGCCGATGAGCTGGACCAAGCCGAGTGCGATCACGAGTGACGCGGCGACGGCTACGAACCCGGCTCGGTTCTGGGTGAGAAACGCGCCGAGCGTGCCAGCGAGAACGCCGATCGGCACGAGCGTAGTGATGAGCCCCAGATAGAAGAGTCCGGTGCGGGCGAGAAGTTTCGTGGGCGTCGAGAATGCGTAGGCGAAGAACGCCGGGAGGAGCATGACCGAGCACGGACTGAGCAAAGTCAGTACCCCGCCGATCAGGGCGCCCGTGTAACCGATATCCATTACTTCGCCGCTTTGGCGAGTTCTCGATCAACGGCCTGACGGAAGGCGTCGACGGGTTGGGCACCGGAAATGGGAGTGCTGTTGACGAGAAAGAGCGGCGTGCCCGTCGCGCCGATCGCCTGGGCTTCCGCCGTGTCGGCGGTAACGAGCTTGAGGAGAGCTGGACTGCTCAGATCTCCCTCGTAGCGAGCCATGTCAGGAACCCCGATGTCCCTGCCGATTTGGAGCAGGCGCTCCCGCGGAAGGTCAATGTGCGCCCGCTCGGGAGCGTCCTTGTAAACAGCCGCGTTGAATTCCCAGAACAAGCCCTGGTTGCCTGCGGCCCTGCCGGCGACGGCCGCGTCAATGGACTGCTGGCCAAAGACCGTGAAGTCTCGCCATTCGATGCGCACCTTCCCCGATTTCACGTACTCGTCAATGAGAACCGGGAGGGTGTCCCGTGCGTACACTCCACAGAATGGGCACCGGTAGTCCGAATACTCCACCAGGACAACCGGGGCATTTCTGTTGCCAAACGCCGTCGGATCGCCGTCAATGCGACGAGACATGTCGATGGTGGGTTCATCGGAGCCCTGCTCACTGGTGCCCCCTGCCGTCGAACCCTGTTCCGCCGTTCCGGACTGCGCCGCGAACCCGACGCCGAGCACGACTACAATCGCGACAGCACTAGCGATCAAGTAGACGCGGCCGCGGCGGGGAGAGCCCGACGACGCGTTCTTCGGTTGCACAGGCGCCATGGCTTTCGACCTTCCGGGGTTTTTACAGAGACAATTCTAATGTATAGACATTTTGCGAGAAAGGACAGCCGTGGCAGCACATACTCAGGTCGGCGCACCCGCCGTTGAGTCGCACCCACGCAGGCCGTTGTGGGAGAGCATCGGCGCGGACCTCGCGGATCGCGTTGCCAGGGGAGAATTCCCCGACGGGTTCCCTGGCGAGTTGGAACTGGCTGACACCTACGGCGTCAGCCGGGGTACGATCCGCAGCGCCTTGCGCCCCCTCAGAGAGAAGGGGTCCGTTACCGCTCAGAGAGGCAAGAAGCCTCGGGTGATTGTGGGCGGTATGGGCAGCGCCTTCGGCCCCGTGTACAGCCTGTTCGCGTCCGTGCAGGAATCTGGGATGACCCAGCGCAGCGTGGTATTGGAGCGCCGGCTTGTCACCGATCCGGTCATCGCCGGACTCCTTTCGCTCCCTCCGACCCAGGAGTTGCTCAAACTGTCTCGCTTGCGTCTCGCCGACGAGGAACCGTTCGCGGTCGATCACGTCTGGCTGCCCGCTGATCGCGTCCGTCCGCTCCTCGATGTCGACTTCGCTGAAACGGCGCTCTACAAGGAGCTGAGAGAACGGTGCGGCATCACGGTGGACGGCGGGCTCGAGGAGCTACGCGCCGATACCGCCTCGGCCGTGGACGTCGAACGCCTTGACTGCGCTCTGGGTGCCCCCATGTTTCGGATCCAGAGAATTGGCTACCACCGCGGAATCGCCGTTGAAGTTCGCTGCAGCCATATTCTGGGCGAGCGGTATTCCGTGACCGCAACGTTCGGCGCGGGAGTACCCGACTTGTAGTCCCGATGCGGCCCGAAAGCGCTGCTGTTGTATTTAGCAACCGGTCGTGGTCGATGTCGTTACTCGTCGCTGGTGGACGTTTCATGACGGGTTTCAAAGTTTCGGAGTCGGAGACTGTTGGAAACAACGAGAACTGACGACAGGGACATGGCTGCAGCTGCGATCAGGGGGTTGAGGAGGCCGGCCGCGGCGAGGGGGATAGCTGCAACGTTGTAGCCGAAGGCCCAGAGGAGGTTGCTGCGGATCGTTCGGAGCGTTTGTCGGGACAGGGACACGGCATCGCCGATGACGTGGAGATCGTCACGAACGAGGATGATGTCGGCCGACCGCATCGCAATGTCAGTGCCGTGGACCATGGCCAGGCCCAGATTCGCGGTCGCGAGGGCGGCCGCATCATTGATTCCGTCACCAACCATTGCGACTCGTTTCCCGGCATCCTGAAGCGTTTTGATGGCGGCGGCTTTCTCGGCGGGGAGCACGCCCGCCAGAACTTTCTCAATGCCGACCTCGTCGGCAACCCGGCGGGCGGCCTGCTCTCCGTCCCCGGTGAGCAGAATGGTGGTCAGCCCCAAGTCTTTCAGGTAGCGGATTGCCGGCCCGGCTGAGGGTTTGATGGTGTCAGCGACCGAGATGACGGCCTCGACGGTGCCACCGCGTCCGAGCAGGACTACGGTTTCCCCGGCGCGGGTGTGATCGGCTATGGCCGCCTGCAGGGAGGCGGTGGCCGGAAAGCCTTGTTCAGTGAAGAGGCGGGGGCTGCCGACAATGATGCTGCTGCCGTCAATCGTTCCGCGCGCCCCGAGGCCGGGCAGCGCCGTGAAATCGGTGACGTCATCGAGTGGGAGGGAGTCCTTCCTGCCGGCTTTCACTATCGCTGCGGCAATGGCGTGCTCAGAGCCGGTCTCAAGGGACGCGGCCATGCGCAGAATCTCGGTGCGGGTCATCGAGCCGAGGGCGGTGATTGTGGTGATCCTCATGTCGCCGGTCGTGACGGTACCGGTCTTGTCAAGGACAACTGTGTCGATCGTCCCGCTGGCTTCCAGGGCGTCCTGTCCCTTAATTAGGATGCCAAGTTGCGCGCCCCGGCCGATGCCGACCATCAATGCTGTGGGGGTTGCCAGCCCGAGTGCGCAGGGGCACGCGATGATCAGGACCGCTATGCCCGTTCCGAACGCGTCGCGGGGCGTTGCGCCGGCGAGGAACCGCCGGGCACCGGGGAGAAGGGCGAGATTGGATTCGCGTTCGACCGGCTCGGTCCTCGCGTGCCCGCCATCCTGATCTCCGCCTACACGGCACGGAACACGATCGTCAACGAGACTAAACATCATGGGTCGCTGATCGCCACCCTCACCCGGCAACATGGCCTTGAGCCGCTGACCCACCGCGATGCGGAGGGGCCGGACATGTTCGACGCCATCAACCGCACCTCAGCGCGGCCGCTTGCGGAGTGGACGATCACCCAAGCGGCCTATGTTCCCGCAGACATCGATGGGGAGATGGATCCGAAAGCTGAACAAAACAAGGCGAAGAAGCTCAGCAACCCCGCCACGGGACTGCTCGGGCTGTTGATCACGAAGTTCGGGAACTCCGCCGACCCGGTTCCCGACAGCTACGAAGACGCCTTCAACGCACTCACCGAGCTGGGGCAAGGCCTGTTCGGAACCCTGAACCCGTAGCATCCGTCAGCACGGAGGCAGCGCCGATTGCAGTGTGGAATTGGTTGAGGGCACGTCGAGTGTAGGCGGCGTGATCGAACGTTCCCGTGGGCACTTCTCCGTTGAGAAATGCGGTCAACCCCTGCGCGAGGTTCTGGTCGGTTTGCGGCACGACCAATCCGAAGCCCGCTGGGAGTGCGTTCTTCACCGACTCGAATTCGACTGTGACGATTGGCAGGCCGAGTACCAACGCCTCGAGGATGACCATGGGCTGGCCCTCGTAATCACTCGAGAGGGCGAAGCAGTCGGCCGCAGCCATGATCGCGTGGGGGTTGCGTTGCTCACCCGTGAGAATGACCGACCCCTCGAGCCCGAGGCTCGCGATCAGTGCCTCCAGTTCGCTCTTCAGCGGGCCGTCTCCAACGAGCACGAGTCGCGTTGTCGGTGTTGTCCTGTGGACTCTGCTGAAGGCACGGATGAGGCGTGCCTGATTCTTTTCGGGCGAGAGGCGCCCCACCGACACAAACGTAGTGACCGTGTCGTCGGCGAGGAGGGCGTCGGCCCATGGGGGAGTTATTCCTGTGTCCGGGTCTCGAACCGTTTCGCGCAGGTCCTGGCTTGCGGCACGGAGAATGTGCTTGGCGTCCGCAGCGTTGAGTGCGAACGTGAATTGCTCCGGGTCCGCGTATGCGGAAAGCTTACGACGGTTGATGGTCGACAGTGTCGGCGAGACGGAAACCAGGTGGTCGTATTGCCGGTATAGGGTGAAGACCTCGGTCAGGCTGTGCAACATCTTCTTTTTGCCGTTGATCTCGCGATGGGCGTCGGCGGCCAGGTCATTGTGCAGCCAGATCGAACGGATTGCCGTCGGGGAATGGAGAAGTAGTGCCGCCCAGAACGGACCATAACCACTGAAATCCACAACGAAGTCAAAGCGGCTATCTCCGAAGCATCGCGTCCACTCGTCATCCCAGAGCGTCTTCTGGGCCGGCTCAGTCTGGTGCCGGTTGATTCTGCCGCGCCGGAAGTCGAGGCGCCTTCTCAGCTGATCCAACGCGGAGCCATTCATTCCGCCAACGCGGGGGAACTGGCGCACGGCGGGATTGATCGCGAGTTGGTTCTCGATCGCGGCGGGCGCTTTGCTCTGGTCGAAACAGGCTGATACGTCGAACCGCGAGTGGTCGATGCTATTGAGGAGGTTGAGGACGGACGTGGTTATGCCGTTTGAGCGCATCCCGCCCAGGTACACCAGGAGTGATGGGCGGTTCAGGGATACGACGGGGCGAACATGATGGTGTCGGGCATTTTCGCGGAAGACAATGTCGACTATCCGGGCGCTGGCGCGCCCATCGTCCACACCGCAGAACTGCTGCTGGCTGGTGCGATAGCGTTCGGCCGACTCAGCCGGGAGATCGCCGGTCGTGAGGGTCCCAACGAGCTCGACCGCCAACTGGTCAACGGTCAGGCAGACCGGGCCGGGCCAGTTCTCGGGGTCGAAATAGAGACCTCGCGTGCCAGAGTAGTCGTCAAGGTCCGGGGTGAAGAAGAGAATCGGGCGGCCAGTGGCCAGGAAGTCGAAGAGGATGCTCGAATAGTCTGTGATCAGGACATCGCTGAGCCCCAGGACGACATTTGTGGGAATATCGTTCGGCACAAGCACGCGAGCCAACTCGGGCCGTAACGCCGCGAAGGCGTGAACAATCTGGTGGGTTTTGAGGAGTACCACGTATTTGCTCGTGTCGATCCGTGCCGTCAGCCGGGCGACGTGATCGAGAAGCTGGTCGATGTCGTCCTCGGGCCGAGCGAAGGACGCACCCTTCCAGGTCGGCGCGTAGAGCACGATCGTGCGGTCACCGAGAGGGATACCGGCGGTAGTCAAGCGCGCTCGTCCAGCCTCAACGCCGCCAACGTCGAGGGTTTGCCGGTCGATCCGCGGGTACCCTTCCTCGATGATCAGGCTTCGGGAGATGCCGCTGAGCTTGTATGCCGTCTCATACATCTGCTCGGCCATGAACGGGTTAGCGGCCAGCAGATAGTCAGCGGCAACGAAGTTCCTGATGATGTTGGCAGTGCCGAGCGCGCCACGGATGATGTCGTAGCCCATGCGTTTCAACGGGGTGCCATGCCAGGTGTTCAGATAGGTCTGGCCGGGTCGCTTGCTGAACTGGGCCGGGAACGTCGCGTTGTTGATGAGGTATTCGCTCGTGGCCAGGGCACGGTAGTACGACGGGGTGCCATGGCGCACGAACGTGACGTTGGGCGTTGCCGCGAACTCCGCGACCGTCTGGCGATAGTGGCGTAGATCTGAGAGAACCCAAATGTGGTGGAGCCGCTGCATGTCGGGCGCCACCAGTAGCTGGCGGAAGATGGCTTCAGGATTGCAGAGCATGCCGTTGCCGGCGAAGGACTCGTAGAGAACTGTCCCCGCTCTGATTGGCTCTTTGCGCCAATGGGCGTGGAACTGGGAATTGACGAAGCGCTTTGCTCGTGAGGGGATGTTCTTGAGACGGATCGGTTTCATGGTGCAGGGCGCCTCGTTGGTTTCGGTCGTTCACACATGTGTCGGGGTCGGCAGCAGCCCCGGGGTCCACGAGAGAGCTGGCTCGTGCAACCGCGTTTTACGCATCCGCATCGGCTTGCTGCTGGGCAATTTCAGAGAGCAGCGTGACGAAGCCCCACATGGCCGTGGTCACGAGGACGGTGATAGCTGCGACCGCCGGCAGAATGTGCGTATTCACGTGTGGATTCCTTTGGTTCGTCGGAGGGAGTGTTGCCGAGAGGCCATGGCCGTTCGCACGGTGGTGCCGGCCATGGCCGCTCTGGGGGCTACTTCTCGTCGGCTCCACCCTCGTGGTTTACGTCGACGCCTTCGGGGTCCGCGTGGCCTCCGTCGTTTCCGTCACCCGGATTAGCCGCCTCGGTACCCGGGGTTTCGTCTGCGGACTCGGAGTCGGGCGCTTCCGTGGTGCCGGGCGTGGCCGTGCTGGTCACGGCGGTGCCGGACGCGGGCGCTGCGGGAGTTGCGGCCAATGCGGCGCCGCTCCCGATGCCGGTCAGGGCGAGGACGACGATGGCTGCGGCGGCGATCTTTTTCTTGTTCATGAGGTCTCCTTGAGGTTCGGTTGGATGGGGGAACAAGTACGACTCTCGCAATGCTGGGTAAGAGCGCGGTAAGTGCGACTGGCAGGAGGCTGAGATCGTGCGCGGAACGTCGAAAGCGGGCGCGTTCCTCGCCGCCGCCTCATGTGGACATTCGGTAGTGGTCCCGGTGATCGTGAGGGCTGGCTGGATAGCATGAAGGCATGCAGATGTTGCCGCGCGCGGTTCTTGTTCGGGTGAAACGAGTTGTGAGCAGGCTTCGTCGGGCTGCAGCTTCAGAAATGTACGCGTTCTGGAGCAGACGGCCGGTGGATCGCAACGTTGTCCTCTATGAGTCGTTCTCGGGCAATGGGATGCTGTGCAACCCTGAGGCGATCTTCCGGGGATTGCGTGAGGCACCAGATTTCACGCATCTCAAGCACGTGTGGGTGCTCGCCAGGGAAGACGAGAACCCGACCGTCGTTCACGAATTCGCTCGGGATTCGTCAGTCCGATTCGTTCGCCCGAACTCCCTCGGCTACTACAGGGCCTTGGCCACCAGCGGATTTCTCATCAACAACGCGACCTTTCCGGTGCAGTTCAACAAACGCGAAGGTCAGGTCTACCTCAATACCTGGCATGGCACCCCGTTGAAACGCATGGGCTTCGACATCGGTGATCCCGCATCTCGCGTAGGCAATGTGATCCGGAACTTCCTGGCTGCCGACTATCTGCTCGCGGCAAACCGGTTCATGACCGAACAAATGTATGAATCTGCCCACCTGCTGCGTAATATCTACCGCGGCGAGATCATCGAGGAAGGGTATCCCCGGATCGACCGGCAGTTCCTTGATTCGAGCGGTGTCGCGTCGATGATAGAAACCCTCGAAGGGGCCGGCCTGCCCATTGCCGGACGGAAGATCATCCTGTACGCGCCGACGTGGAAGGGTGAATCGTTCGCCCACCCTCGTGACGATGCGGACGAGCTGCTCGGCCGGGTGACCGAGCTCGAATCATTGATCGACACGACCCGGTACGTCGTTCTGCTCAAGGTCCACCAGGTGGTCTACAGATTCGCCGCCGCACGCGCAGACTTTCGCGGCAGTCTGGTCCCCAACGAAATTCCGACGAACGCGGTCCTGGCCGCGACTGACATTCTCGTCACTGACTACTCAAGTACTTTTTTCGACTTCCTGGCAACGGGGCGACCCATCGTGTTCCTGACACCGGACATCCGCGACTACGCCGGCTACCGCGGGCTCTATATGGAACCTGAGGAATGGCCAGGGCCAGTCGTTCACACCGTCAGTGAACTCGCCACCGAATTGAACTTCATCGCCCGCTCCGGGCCGCGACCTGAGATCACTCAGAACTACATCGCCATGCGGAACAAATACTCCGGGCACGAGGACGGCCGCGCAACTGAGCGGATCATCGACATCGTCTTTCGGGGCAGACGTGACGGCTACACTGTCGCGCCGGTGGCCCGCGACGAGCGACAATCCGTGCTCGTCCATGTCGGCAGCATGAAGCCGAACGGCATTACGACTTCTGCCCTGAACCTCCTGAACTCGATCGATCATCGGCGGTACGACGTGTCTGCCGTGTTCTCAAACAGTCGAGTGCCCGTCGCCTTGGAGAATCAGGCGCAGATCCATCCCTCGGTCCGACAATTCGTCCGGGTCGGGGGAATGAACGGTTCAAAAGTCGACCACCTCAAGCGACGGCTCCACTGGTATCGAGGCGACCTCAGTGCGCACTCGCGCGATTCCCGGCAGAAGAGGCTGTGGGATGAGGAATGGACGCGCTGCTTTGGTGACAGCCGGTTCGACTACGTCATCGATTTCAGCGGGTACGGACCATTCTGGGCAACGTTGATGTTGCACGCGCCGCTGGCCAAACGGTCTATTTGGTTGCACAACGACATGGTTGCGGACGCGCAACGGAGTAACGACGGGCGCCGCCGGCTGCTGAAGAGCCTCTCGAGCGTCTTTTCGTTGTACCGTGAGTACGACAATCTCGTCTCCGTTTCCCCGGCCCTCGAAGAAGTCAACGCCCGCGAACTCGCCCGCTTTGCACCCCGAGAGAAGTTCGTCTCAGCGCGCAATCTTGTTGATTCCGCACGCATCCGCCGTGCTGCGGCCGTCGACCTCCGGGAGGCTGTCCTCGACGATCCGACGGACACGGCACCTGATTGGCTGGACAGTCTTGCCGGGGAGTCCTCGCTCGTGCACTTCGTCACCGTTGGGCGTTTGTCGTCCGAAAAGAACCAGGTGAGGCTGATTCGTGCCTTTGCGCAGCTCCACAAGCAGCGTTCAGACACCCGATTGGTAATCGTCGGCGACGGGCCGTTGAGGACGACCTTGGAGGGTCTGATCCGTGAAGTGGGTGTCGAGGAATCGGTCGCACTTACCGGGCACCGGTATAACCCGTATGCGATCATGGCCGCTGCGGACTGTTTCGTGCTCTCGAGCGACTATGAGGGCCAGCCGATGGTTCTCCTCGAAGCGCGCATCCTTGACCTCCCCATCATCACGGTCGCGTTCGGTTCTGCCCGGGACGCTCTCCCGGAAGGTACCGGACTCATCGTGCCGACCACAGATCAGGGGCTGGCAGCGGGTATGAGCGCATACCTGTCCGGATCTGTTCCGACCGTAAAATTCGACGACCAGGCCTATAACGCCGAGGCGCTGGACGAGTTCGAAAGCGCGATTGGGGCGACACTCACGAGGAGGTGAGGGGCGCGGCTTAGCGTCTCCTTATCTTGGTGATGGGATGCTGAACGTGTCGATCGCGCAGCCCGGTGCGTCAGGTGAGGGAATCCCATGAAAGTACTTCTCGTCGAAGACGAAGCCGCGATGGTCGACGCGTTGCAGCGCGGGCTCACGGCGGAGGGATTTGTGACCGACGCCGCGATGAACGGGGTTGACGGCCTCTGGATGGCCCAAGAGAACGATTTCGATGTCATCATCCTCGACATCATGCTCCCGGGGCTATCCGGTTACGAGGTGTGCCGGAGGTTGCGCGCGGGTGGTTCGACGGTGCCGATCCTGATGTTGACGGCGAAGGACGGCGAATTCGACGAAGCGGATGCCCTGGATCTGGGCGCGGATGATTTCCTGTCAAAACCGTTCTCGTTCATCGTCTTGCTCGCCCGCCTCCGAGCGCTTCTGCGGCGGGCGCCGGTTGATCGCGAGCCAGTACTCACGGCGGGCAGCATCCGCCTCGACCCTGCAGCCAGGCGTTGCTGGCGCGGGGAGACGGAGATCATGCTGACGACCCGTGAATTCTCCCTTGCGGAGTTCCTGATCCGCCGCAAGGGTCAGGTGGTGAGCCGCAACACGATCGCTGAGCATGTGTGGGATTCGGAGCTGGACATCGACTCCAACGTGATCGAGGTGTACATCGGCTACCTGCGTCGCAAACTCGACGAGGGCCGCACCAAGGGCCTCATCGAAACGGTCCGAGGAATCGGGTACCGGCTCGTGGAAACATCCGGGGAGTGACCGATGCCCATCAAACTGCGTACGCCCCGGCGGTGGTATTCAGGGATCCGATTTCGGGTAACCGTCACCGCATCGGCGGTTGTGGCCCTCACACTGTTGGCCAGCGGCATCACGCTTGTCCTGCTTCTGCACCAGTCACTGATCGCCAGCCTCGATACTGTGGCCGCGGACCGAGCGCAGGCGGTTGCGTCGCTTGCCGTCGGAGGGGACTTGGGGCCCACAGTGACCAACACTGGCTCCGAGAACTCGCTCGTGCAGGTCGTCGACTCCTCGAATTCGGTGATTGCGGCGACCAGCAACATTGACGGGGAGGAGCCGATCCTCCCGCAGCCTCCATCGACTGGAGTGACGACGGTGCTGAGTGTGGATCGGATGCCCGCCGGGGACGGTCCCTTTCGGGTGGTCGCGACGCCCGTGAAGTTGTCCACCGGGAACGGCTGGATCTATGTTGCCACGTCGACGAGCCAGGTCGATGTGGCAGTCGGCAACCTGGCCGGCCTCTTCGGAGTCGGACTTCCCCTCATTCTTTTGATTGTGGTGTGGGCGCTGTGGCGCGCTGCGGGTCAGGTGATCCGTCCGGTCGACGCCATTCGTCGACGGGCTGCGGTTATCGGTGGGGAAGATCTGTCACAGCGCGTCCCTGTGCCCGACAGCTCCGATGAGATCGCGAGCCTTGCGGTAACGATGAACGAAATGCTTGAGCGGCTGGAGGCGGCGGCGCTTCGCCAGCGCCAATTCGTGGGCGATGCGTCGCATGAACTGCGCAGTCCGTTGGCGGCGCTGCAGGTTCAGGTGGAGGTGGCATTGGCGCACCCGGAGGACCCCGGTTCGGCCCTCGTTTTGGACGACGTTCACGGGCAGGTTGTCCGGATGGCAGCGTTGACGGACGATCTGCTGTTCCTAGCGCGCAGCGCGGAGGGCACGCCGCGGGGGCCGACGGCTCTTGTCGATCTTGACGATCTTGTCCTGTCGGAACTGCATCGCCTGCGGGGGCTCGGCGGGCGGGCCGTTGATCTCGGTGGAGTTCGTGCGGCACGGGTACAAGGCTCGGAGCGCGATTTGGCCCGCCTCTTGCGCAACCTCGGTGACAATGCCCGTGAGCACTCCCGCTCTCTCGTTTCGATTCGGCTGACGGCTACCCCGAATGAGGCGGAATTTTCGATCACGGATGATGGTGACGGCATCCGTGCGGAGGACCGGGAGAGAGTCTTCGAGCGTTTCACCCGACTCGATGACGCTCGCAGTCGCACGGCCCGCGGTGGTGGCGCCGGGGTCGGCCTGTCCATCGTGAGGCAGATCGTTCAGGATCACCACGGCACGATCACGATCGAGGATCGGTCCGACGGCCGGGCCGGTGCGGTCTTCGTGGTGCGGCTTCCGCTCGCCCCCACGGGAGGGCTGTTGGGCTCCTGACCCGAGGAGCACGGACAGTCCGCATCGGAGTCCTACCGTTTGGTCACACGCTCGACGATTCTCGTGGCGCCCGCGGCCACAGTGTGGGCGGTGCGCCGCGCCAGCCGATGCGAGGGACGCTCGACGGCTACGTGGAATCCCCAAGAAATCACGAGCGCGAGCGGCACGGTGATAAGTGCGACCAGCCACCACTTATCGTCCCCGAAGATAAAGGTCAGGGTGACCAGGATGGGGACGTGAACGAGGTAGAGACTGAAGGACACTCGCCCCAGCCACTGGCTCGGTCTTGAGTCCAATGCTCGGCGCAGAAACGGAACGATGATGGCGGAGAGAACGAGGCCGGCGGCGCCGAGCACCGCCAGCTGAGTCAGAACCTTGCCGAGGAGCGATCCGGGTGCCGCGAGCGGCTGGGCCCACCAGTGTCCGACAAGGAGGGCAAGGGATCCGACAACAAGGGCAACGCCCCAGCGGTGCGCGTTCGGGCGGCACAGGCATCGCCTGGACCAGTCCTGAATTGACTCCAAGCGCACGGCCATGAGCGTTCCGATGAAGAACACCGGCAGGTAACGGAGCGCGTCGATGTTGGTGAGCAGCCCCAGCAAGCCGAGGGCGAACGCGGCGAACACGGCGAGCAGCCAATGGCGTCGAACCAGGACGGCGACGAGAACGAACAGGGGGAGCAAGACTGAAAAGGCGAGTTCCCACCGCAAAGACCAGAGCACATTGTTCACGTCGTACGATGCGGTAGTGAGGCTCGCCTGGTTGAGCAGAGCTGCCGCCGTGGTCGAGGTCGCGTTTGTGTCGGCAACCCAGGAGCCGGGCGTTACGACCCGGATGTTGCGGGGGAAGAACCAGATGAGCGCGGTGCCGATGGCCAGTGAGGCCCACACGGGGAGGTAGATCCGTGCGATTCGGCCGCTCAGGAATCCCGGCCAGGAGAATCGAGGCGCGCGCAGTGCGGGCAGGGCGACGACGAGTCCGCTCAGGACAAAGAAGACCAGGACGGCTTCGGACCCCGCGGTCAGGATTTTCACCGGCGTTTCGGACACCCACCAGTAGATGCTGCCCGGGGCGGATCCGCCCCCGCTGCGGAGCGCAGGGACCGCAACGAGATAGACATGGTGGAACATGACGATCAGGGCCGCGACGCCCCGGAGGCCGTCCAGGGCGCTCAGGCGTCGGGCCGGCGCGGGCGTGGTCGACGGCGGTCGAACGATTGCGAGTTGCCCTGTCACCCGTTTGAGGGTAGTTGCTGATTCTGGGTGTTCTGTGGAACTCGTTTCCTGAGATTGGTGGGTCATTGCCGGGGACTACTAACGGGTGAATTCGTAGATGACGCTGCGGTGGGTAGCGTACTGGGCTGACTTGGAGAATCCAAGGTTCTCCAAGGCGGCAATTCCGTACGTGTCCGTGTGCGTTGGGGTGGCGTATTCGACGAGCCACAGGTGGTGCACCTTGTCCAGACGTCCCAGCGCCGCCGCCTCGTCGATGCTGTAGCTGCGGTCGTACCAGGTTGAACTCTGCGAGAAGGGGGTGCGCAGAGAGACGTCGATGAGTCCTTCGAAGCCGGCCGGATAGGTGTGCAGTGCCAAACGGGGGCGTCGCGATGGGCGAACCTGTTCATCGAAGGCGACCGCATCCCACACCGATGCCTGGGCACCTAAGACCCTGCTGATGTCGGCCCAATCGCTGTTGTTCTTCGAGTGCGGTTCGCGCTGGGAAGCATAGATAGGAAGGGAGGCTACGAGGACGAGGAGGGTGCCGGCGGCGACGATCCATCGCCTCCGGGCGCCGATCCACGCCAAGCCGGATGCCATCAAGAGTGCGGCAGCGGGAGCGCTGTCCGAGGCGTAGCGGGCTGTGAAACCTGCCCAGAAAATGTCGCCGGCGACCAGCACTGCCGTGGGGACGAGGAGCCAGGCGGCGGCTACGAATTCCAGGCTGGGCAGCTCAGGCGAAGCTGCGGCCGCCCGTGCAATGCGAACCCTTTTCCGGCCCCACCGGCGGTGCACGCTCGCCGCGAGCCCGACCAGGATGAGGAGCCAGGCGAGGACAGCGAACCAGGGCGTGCCAAACCACAGGGAGACCAGGATCGAGTGGATCGTGACTTGGTTGCCGTTGCCGAGGTACGCGATTTGGCTTCGTTCCCGGACCGCCCAATAGATGACCAGGGAGGAGGCAGCCGCGGCGATCGTGATCACCCAGAACCACCGCTTGATGAAGAGTCGGGTGGGTCGGGTGCGGAACAGGATGATCGCGTGCACAAGTGCGAACAACGCGAAGTAGAGGAAGACATAGATTCCGAGCGTAAACATCAGGCCATACGCGATCCAGAGGCGGCGCGGGGGACTGTGATGACGGAGCAGTTCGATGAGGAGCAGGGTGGTCCAGGCGGCGATGGCAGCGCTGAAGGCAAACGGCCGAGCCTCCTCGCCCATGTAGGTGACCCGTGGCAGCAGGCAGGCGATCACGCCGGCTATCACAGCAACCCGGGGGGTGCTCAGGCGTGCGGCGATCAGAACCAGCGCCGCGACGGCGAGCCCGACGGCAATAGCGCTGGGGAATCGGAGAGAGAAGGGTGAGCTGCCGAAGAGGGAAATCCACGCGTGGAGTCCCAGATAGTACGTTCCGTGCACTGCATCGACGTTGCCGAGCATGGCGAAGAGGCTCGGCAGTGGGCGAGTCGCGGACATCAAGCTGGCCGCCTCATCGCCCCACAATGATGGCACCCATGAACCGAGCAGGGACACCAGGGTGCCGGCGACACCCGAGATCGCCGCGAGCTGCGCCGTGCGCGGCGGCCGGTGGGCGCGGATGGGAAACGTGCCGTTGCAGCGCTCGTTCCGCATCTTCACTCTCCGGTATTCCGGCATTGGATTGCCACATATAGAGGTTAGGTTTTTGGGCGTGAGAGGAAGGTGAGAGACCAACATCGGCTCTCTCATCTTCATCTCATCGGTCATTTCGTAGCCTGAACCTTATGAACGACACAGCGATAAAGACCACTGAGCTCTCGCACTCCTACGGGCCCAAGGCCGCCCTCAAAGGACTCAACCTGAGCGTGGGGGAGGGAGAGATCTTCGGTCTGCTCGGCCACAACGGCGCAGGAAAGACCACGGCGGTCAGCTTGCTGACCACGCTGATCCCGCCTACCGAGGGGACCGCGACGATCTTGGGGCTCGATATCCACGCCGATGCTGACGAAGTTCGTCGGACCATCGGATACCTGCCGGAGAACGTGCAGTTCTACGGCAATCTCACTCTCCTGGAAAATCTGCGATTCTTCGCCCGGCTGTCAGGTTTGGACAAACCGGACGCGCGGATTCGGGAGGTTCTGGAGTTTCTCGACTTCACCGGTCACGAATCCGAGCGGCTGTCTACGTTCAGCAAGGGAATGCGGCAGCGGGTGGGGATTGCCCAATCCATCCTGCACAACCCGAAGGTGCTCTTTCTGGACGAGCCCACGTCGGGACTCGACCCGCAGGGTGTGCGTAATCTGCGTGAAATCATCCTGAACTTGAACCGGCATTTCGGAATGACGATTTTCATGAACACGCACCTGCTCGCCGAGGTGACCCAAACCTGCACGAGCATTGGGGTGTTGCGGGAGGGCGAACTGGTCTACCAGGATTCGTTGGCTGCCACCCTCACTGCGTTCCCGGATGAGGCATCGCTGGAAGACATTTACCTCCACATCGAAGCTCGGCCGGAACGGTGACAACCTTTACCGCCGGCGCACGGCAGGAACTGCTCAGCTCCCGGCGAGAGCGGATGCCGCAGGTCCTATTGGCCGTATTTGTCGGGATGGTGACGGCGTCGTCCGTGATCGGGTGGCTGACCAATCAGGTCGTGACCAGCGTGTATGACCGAACCTTTGCCGCGGGCCTGACCACTCAACCGAATCCGTTCTCGGCGGTCTCGCCTCTCTATTACGCGAAGAACACCGTCATTTACATCATTCTGATCGGGGCGCTGCTGGCCATCGTGCTGGGCGTGCAATCAACGATCAGGGACCGTAAGGCCCATACCTTTGACCTGGTGCTGAGTCGCCCGGTTCGCCCGGCCTCGTATCTGGGGGCGAAGCTCGCCGGTCTGCTGTGCTGGGTGGCGGGAATCCTCGCTCTTTCGGCGCTCATCAGCTGGACCAGCATCAGTGCGATCGTCGGCAGCGTCCTGTCGCCGGGCGACACCGCTCGTCTGCTCGGCTTCTACGCCCTCGCGTGGCTGTTCCTTCTGCCCTTCATCATTCTGGGGATGCTGACCGGCGTCTACAGTCGACGCGAAACTACGGCGCTCCTCGTTCCAATCGTGATCTGGAGTGTGGTGACTTTTGTGGTTCCTCAGTTGGGAACTGCAGCGCACCCGGTGTCGTTGTTGAACCCCGTGCCGGCTATCGCCTCGCAGGGCGGGGTCTTTCAACTCGCGAATCTTGTGCTCGGGCCGCTCTCGCTGACCGAGCATTTCAAACAGGCCAGCGCATTCGTGCTCGGCGACACCGCGACGACCGGCAGCCCTCTGCTGAGCCTGGTCGTCATGGTGGCGTTCGCCGGGTGCATGCTCGTCGTCTTACTCACAACCCAGCGCGACCGGATGCGGAGCCCCCTTGATGAATAGCCTCCTGGTGATTGCCCGCAGGGAACTCACCGACCTCAAACGAACACGCTTCTACCTCATCCTCTTCGGCTTCCTCGCCGTGGTGATGATTCTCTCCGTGATCGTCGCCTCCTTTGACTTCCGGGCCAAAATCGGTGATTACAACCTCTACCTGGACACCCTTCGACGAAGCGGGAGCACCGAGACACCGCCTGCACCACAATTGTTCCCGCTGCAGTTGCTGCGCGGAAGCATCGAGTATCTGGAGCTCATCGGCGCTCTCTTCGCCATCATCATCGGTTACGGAACCGTGGCAAAAGAGAAGCAGCATGGAACGCTTCACCTGATCTTTACCCGCCCGGTTTCCCGGTTCACGGTGGCCGGTGGAAAGGTTCTGGCTTTCGCTGTGGCATGGGCTGTGGTGACCGCCGGCGTCTTCGTCGCCATGATTGCGGCGCTGCTCGTGATTGGTAATGCCCCGCTCCAGCTCATCGACTTCGAGCGACTCGCCCTGACCGCAATCATCGCCTGGCTCTATCTGATGTTGTGGAGCTGCGTCGCCATGGGCCTTGCCGCCCGCGCACGGAGGGCAAGCACGGGACTGATCGTCGCTCTCGTCGCGTGGCTCGTGGTGGTGCTGATCATTCCCCAGATCGGCGACACGATGGATCCCGACAACCAGGTTCCCGGCGGACTGTTCAAGAGCCTCGCCGTCGCCAAACCTGACGAAAAGGCGGTGATGGCGAACTTCGCCGGCTTCGACGACATTCGAAACGGATTGGAAGTGTCCTCGATCACCAAACACTTCGAACGCCCGGCATTCGCCCTTCTCGGCATCAAGGATCAATACAACCAACAACCCGTCGGTGACGTTTGGGCGAGCATGCTCCCCTACACAATCACCCTCACCCTCGCTTTCATGGGCGCCGTCGGCTTCACGGCCCTGGCCACTACCAAACGCGCACTACTCAGGAGAGAATCATGAACTGGAAAAAGATCATTCCCATCGCGGCCATCCTCGCCCTCGTCATCGGCGGGCTCGCCATCTGGCAATTCAGTAGCAGCCCCAGCAACAACCCCGGGGCTGCCGCACCGGCCGCTGTCAGTTCCACGGCGGGCACCGTGCTCCCGGTGACGTCGGACCCGATTACGAACACCAGCACCACCCCCGGCCTCAGCATCACCAGTGCGATGGTCGAAGACAACGTCGACCCAGCTACCGGAACCGCAATGGCCGACCGGTTGCAACTCACTTTGAAGAATGCCACCAGTCAAACGCTGACCGGCCTGGAGATCTACTACCAGCAGACGGACGCCACGACCGGCAAAAGGGAGGCCTACTACCAGAAACTCGACCCGCTCACCCTCGCGCCGAATTCCGAAACCACCGTCTACTTCGACAACCAGGGTGGTGTCGGCCACTATCCTGAAAACAAGTTCAGTATCTACCGCAGCTCCACCAACCAGGTCGATTTCACGATCGAGGCCAGCGCTACCGGAATGAAACTCGCGACCGCAACAGCGAAGAAGTCACCCGGTACCGGTGAGAAAGTCGACTAGGGGAACCACACGATGAGGATCCTGGTCGTCGAGGACGATACCCGAATTGCAGATGTTGTTCGGCGAGCACTCACCGAAGCCAGCTACGCGGTGGACGTCGTCCACTCGGCGCCGGCAGCAATCACTGCCTTCGAGATCGACTCCTACGACCTCGTGATCCTCGATCTGCTCCTGCCTGGCTTGCCAGGTGGGGGGATGGAGGTCTGCCGGATCATGCGGGCCACGGACAACTCCGTTCCGATCCTGATGCTGACTGCACTGGACTCACCACGGAAGAAGGTCGAGGGCCTGGACGCAGGTGCCGACGACTACCTCGTCAAACCGTTCCACCTGGTCGAATTGCTCGCTCGGGTGCGCGCCCTTTTGCGGCGCGCACCCCACGCGACGGCCCCTATCCTCCAGGTCGGGGACCTCAGCCTGGACCCCGCGACCCGATCGGCGAAACGTGCCGATCGGGTCATCCCGTTGACAGCCAAGGAATTCTCAGTACTCGAGTACCTGATGCGCAATGCAGGGACCGTGGTCAGCTCCAGCGAACTGATCGACCACGCCTGGGACAACAACTACGACGGATTCAGCAACGTCGTGCAGACCTACATTCGTTACCTGCGAAGGAAACTCACCCTCCCCGGGGAATCGGACATCATCGAGACGGTCCGAGGATTCGGTTACCTGATTGCCGCCCCGCATGATCTTCCGTAGTGCGGTCAGGCGGCTGACGATCGCCTTCACCCTCATCCAACTACTGTTGTTCTGGTCGTTTGCGTTCGGCATCTACGTCTACGTCACCGGAACCTTCGACTTCGACTCCGCCCAGGCGGACGGCGTCAGCGCGGTCAATGCCGCCGAACAGGGGTTCGCGAACCTTCGGATCGGACTTCTCGTTGGATCCGCCGTACTGACGATCATCGTCCCCGTCATCAGCTA
The DNA here is from genome assembly GCF_030063195.1 of Cryobacterium sp. PH31-AA6. Lineage (GTDB taxonomy): Bacteria > Actinomycetota > Actinomycetes > Actinomycetales > Microbacteriaceae > Cryobacterium. The sequence continues at coordinate 147,857 of NZ_JASISS010000002.1, read as the reverse complement.
CCTGATGGCGCGGGTTGCCCTTCGCCCCGCCCGGGAAAGCTACAACGCACAACAACGTTTCGTCGACGATGCGTCGCACGAATTCCGAACCCCGCTGAGTGTTATCCAGGGGGAACTGGAACTTGCGCGGTCCCGGCCCCGGTCCGCCGCGTACTATCAGGCCGCCATTGACGAGACCCTCGAGGTCGTGAACGATCTGGCCACCCTCACCACCGACCTTCTCCTCTTGGCGCGTGGATCCGACGCGGAAATAACCGCAACGTTCGAACCGACGCTACTCAACATGGTGATCGAGCGAGCGGTCAGACCTTACCTCGCGACAACGGGCAATGGGCCGAGCCTCCACGTCGAACTTCGGGACCTCGTTGCCATTTCCGGTTCCCCCGAACTTCTTATTCGGGCCGTCGGCAACATCGTCGACAATGCCATCAAGTTCACCCCGGAATCCGGTTCCGTCACCATCCGGCTGGACAGGCAAGCGGATGCCGCCGTCATCGAAGTCATCGACGACGGCATCGGAATGACCCCGAATGAGGCTAGCCACGCCTTCAAACGCTTCTGGCGAGGCGATGGATCCCGTACCGTGGCAGGCCACGGTCTGGGCCTTGCCCTCGTCAAACAAATCTGTGATGCCCACTCGGGCACGATCGGCGTCCGGCCGGGATCCCTCGCCGGGACGGTCGTGACACTGACATTCCCCAGCGTGGACTAGCGAGAGCAGTTTCTTAGAAGGTTCTGTGTCGGGCCGGTCGACTCTGGGAACATGGAAACCGAGACCCGACCGCACATCCGTTTCGCACGGACCGCTATCCCCGCTGCCGTGGTCATTGTCGCGGTTATCGCCTGCGGGATACTGTTGCGATCGTCGGCCGGGTGGACGTCAGCGGAGATGGACGTGCTCCGCCAGGTGAATATCGCGCATACCCCTGTCCTCGACTGGATCGCGCTGGGGATCAACTGGCTGTTCGCTCCGGAGGTTGCGACGGTAGTGGTGCTGCTCGCGACCGGCTGGATTCTTTTCGATACCCGGCGGCCGCGGACGGCAATCCAGTTCCTGCTGATCGTCGTTATTCCCACTCTGGGCGCGGCCGTGATCAAGTTGATCGTGCACCGCCCTCGCCCTGACATCCCGTCGCTCACCCACATCTTGGTCCTCGAACCGGGTGGGCTCAGCTTTCCCAGCGGACACACCAGTTTCGCCGCCAGCATCCTCCTCGGCCTCATCGTCGTGACGGCTCATCACGGGCGGCGCCCATTGCTGATCGGCGTTGCCGTTGTTGTCGTGTTGGGGACCGCAGCCTCCCGGGTCTACCTGGGGGTGCATTACCCGTCCGACGTGGTGGCGTCGATCGTGTATGCGATCGCCGCCGTGACCCTCGCAAACGCTTCATGGACGCTGATGATGTCACACTGGACCAAACGTCGCTCCGGCCCCCACGCCGGAGCCGCCCACGGAGGAGCCCAGGGTGCCCATTGAGCGCACGACTCGAGCCCGACTGTTGCTGATCGAAGACGATGCGAAGCTTGGTCCGATGATCAGGGATGTGCTCACGGAGATTTACGATGTCACTCTCGTCGTCGACGGGGCGGAAGGTCTGGCCGCAGGCCTGGGCGGCGAATTCGAGGTGATGGTCATCGATCGGCGACTGCCGGTGCTGGATGGATTGGGAGTCGTTGAGGCCCTCCGCCGCAAGCTGATCACCACCCCGATTCTTCTCCTCACGGCACTAGGCACCACCAACGACAAAGTCGCGGGGCTCGACATCGGCGCAAACGATTACCTTGTGAAGCCGTTCGAGTTCGACGAGCTATTCGCCCGGCTGCGAGCCATCCGTCGCGTGTTCACCGGCGAGGGCCGTACCTTGCTGGTGGGCGGTTGGGAGTATTACCCAGACAGCCGCACGATCTATTCACCGTACGACGGGCGCATCCTCTTGACCGACAAGGAGAACGAGCTGCTCAAACTCCTGGCTGAAGCACCACAGCGCACGTTCTCCCGCCAACAGATTCTGACGGCTGTGTTCAGCGCCGCGGACACGGCCGGAACGGTGGATACCTATGTGCATTACCTCCGTCGCAAAACAGACACCGACATCGTCCTCACCGTGCGCGGCCAGGGCTACCGCTTAGGACAACCATGACCCGCAGCAATCATTCAATGGTCGACAGCGATACCCTCGCCATCCGGCGAGCCTCCCGTATTGTCGGAGCCCGGATTGCGCTCGTGTGCGCCGCCGTTGTCGCGCTCGTCATCGTTGCCATGTTTGTCTACATTCTTTCCGAGATATCCGCTGGTGAATTGTTCGGCCCGCTGCCGGACACCGAGAACTTGACGGTCAGCGCCAGCGGGCTCTTGCGCGCCGCCACTGTTTTGGGTGTGGCCTTGATCATTCTTGCCGGCGTGATGAGCTGGCTGGTCACCTTGCGGGCCGTTCAGCCTCTCGGCGAGGTGCTGCGGATGCAACGCGCTTTCGTCGCCGACGCCAGCCATGAGCTCCGGACCCCGCTCGCAGTGCTCGACGCCCGCCTACAAGTTCTGCAACGCGCCTTGCCCGCAGGCGACCCCTCTTCCTTGGTCGTCGCTGACCTCCGCGGCGATGCGAAGGACCTCATCCACATCGTCAATGATCTTCTGGAATCGGCGGAGGCAGGCGGCGTCGCTGTGAACGACACCGTTGTCGTCGATGTGAAGCCCGCAGTGAGTGCCGCCGTGCAGTCAATCGAACTCATCGCAGTCGAAAAGCAGATCACGCTCGATCTGGATGCTCCAGAATCCGCGCCCGCTCGCGTTCCCGCAGCCAGCGTGACGCGGTGCGTAGTAGCTCTGCTGGACAACGCGTTGCGGTTCGCTCCCCGCGGATCTGTCATCTCCGTGGGCGTGGGAGTGGACAAGAAGTCAGTGTCGGTCACCGTGCGTGACCGCGGTCCCGGAATCCACGGTATCGACCCGGCCCGCATCTTTGATCGTTTTGCTCACTCCGGGGCCGTTGCAGACGACAGCGGGAACGCCCGAACCGGTTTTGGCATCGGACTTTCGCTCGTGAGGGAGATCGCTGTGCGATACGGCGGATCCGTGAGCGTCGTCGAGAGCACCAGCGCGGGCACGGCCATCAGGCTGACTTTTCCCCGGGGCCGCCTCCCTGTCCCGGGAAATTCCGAGTAAAGACCAGGGCCGTGACCAGGGAATCGGGGCTTCACAGTAGTGATCGCAGGATTGGTAATTGCTGCCGGAGATCGCGTCTGTGGAAGTCCGTCTGTGAAGAGTCTTAGAGGCCGCAGTGTTCGCTGGTTCTATTGACCGCATTGCCGGGCGAGCTCGTGGACATGACCTCAACTCTCCCGCGCGCGGCAACGGATCCTCGGAACCTCTCGGAAAGCTCCTAGAAAGCCTCGCACTATGAAAACCATGATCGCCACCGCACTATCCACATCCGGATTCATCGATCCACAATCGGTGATCGCGGGCGCTGGCGTCTGGGGCCTGGCCGTCGTCTGCGTCATCGTCTTCGTCGAGACCGGCCTGCTCGTCGGGTTCTTCCTCCCCGGAGACACCCTGCTGTTCTTCACCGGCGTGCTCACCCTCAGCGGAGTCATCAGCCAGCCTCTCTGGGTCGTCATCCCGGCCATTGCCCTGTCGGCCGCGCTGGGGGACCAGCTCGGCTACATCATCGGGCTCACGTCTGGCCGGCGGATCTTCGACCGCCGCGACTCCGGCCTCTTCAGCCAGCGGAATGTCGTACGAACCCAACGCTTCTTCGACCGGTTCGGCCCGGCGGCCGTGATGATCGCCCGCTTCGTACCCGTAGTACGCACCTTTGCGCCGGTCGCGGCCGGCGTCGGCAAGATGTCGCGGCGCGTGTTCACGATGTTCAACGTCGTCGGCGCTCTGCTGTGGACGACGGGAATCGTTCTCCTCGGCTTCGGGCTGGCTCATATTCCGGGCGTTGCCGTGTTCGCAGCACGCTATATCGACCTCGTCCTGATCGGAATTGTCGTCGTTTCCGTGGTGCCAGTCCTCATCCGAACCGCCGTCACTCGCCGACAGAGTTCTCGCGTCTGAGCCTCCGCGGTCTAAAATTGGCGTGTGCACGGCAAAGGCCCAACGATGCAGGATCTCTCCGCAACCTGGTTGAGAACGAGGAGGACCAGGAGGAACTCACGTTGACCATCGAGCCGCTCGACAGAAGTACGGCAGCAGCGCACGCGTTCTGGGCCGTGCGGAAACCCTGTACTCCCAGCAGGTGAAGCGTCGGGAGCTGTTCCGACTCAAGAGCAAGGGGCGCATGAGCGCGGATGGCACGCGCCGTTACATGATCCCCACGGATGCGCCGGGCTATGAACTCTGGAAGGCGAAGCCGCTCGCTCACCAGGGTGACAGTGTGCTCATGAAGCTGCCCAGCGGTAAGGACGCTGCGACCGCCAACGCCGGCGGCCTCAAACACGAGCAGTATTACCCATACGGCAGCGAGCAGTGGCGGACCACATATGGAATGCGCAATGGGGTCGAATCGGTCAACCGGAATCTGAAACGCAGCCAGTATGAAGACATCGCCAACCCGGACAAACGTGCCGTTCGCGGCAACACCTTCACGTACCTTGTCGTCGCGCTTGCCTCCGTCGTCGAGAACATGCGCCAGATGTTGAGCTTCTACAAACGCAAACTCGCGATCAAGTCGGTGACGGCGAAGAACCGAGAACTCCCCGGTACCTTCTGGCAAAGCGCTGGACCTGCCCTCATCATCGACGAAGACCTGCAGCCGCCCGGCTAGAAACCGCCGGCATCGCAATCACCCCCGCTTACAACGCACCATCGATTCACTTCGGCGTACCTGAAATTCTCAGGTACGCCTTTTTTGTGTTTAACCCGATGGCGAGCCGCTGAGCTCGGAGTCCTGCGCGCCCGATTTCGGGCAAAAAAATAGGCCGGACAACCGATATCGGTTGTCTCGACCTATTTCCCAAACGGAAGTCCGGAATACTCCGAACCTCTCTCTGTGCCCGAGGGGGGACTTGAACCCCCACGCCCATAAGGGCACTAGCACCTCAAGCTAGCGCGTCTGCCATTCCGCCACCCGGGCTGGTGCTTCGGAAGCCGTTCACCGGCCGCCGAATAGATAATCTAGCACGGATTTCCACGCCGTCCGGCCGCTCCCACCGTCCCCGGTATCCGACGCGGCCCGGTAGCGTGAAGGCCATGCTTTCCTCCGCTGAAAACGCCTCGGCCGACGCCCCACTGGACCTGACTGCTGAGATCGCTCGCGACCTCATCCGTTTCGACACGTCCAACTACGGGGAGGGGCGTTCCAACGGCGAAACGGATGCCGCGGAGTACGTCGCCGCCAACCTCCGCTCCCTCGGCCTCACCCCGAAGTTGTTCGACTCCGAGCCCGGCCGCACGAGTGTCGTCGCCCGGGTTCCGGGTCGCGACTCGAGTCGTGGTGCGCTCGTGGTGCACGGGCATCTCGACGTCGTTCCCGCGGACCCTGAAGCCTGGTCGGTCGACCCGTTCGCGGGAGTGATCAAGGACGGGCTGCTCTGGGGCCGCGGCGCCGTGGACATGAAGAACATGGATGCGATGATTCTCGCCTCGTTGAAGGACATCCTCGGCTCGGGTCAGCAGCCTGCCCGAGACCTGATTGTCGCGTTCTTCGCCGACGAGGAGGCCGGGGGAGTCCTCGGCTCGCACTACCTCGTCGACACGCACCCCGACCTGTTAACGGGCGCCACCGAGGCCATCAGCGAGGTGGGCGGCTACTCGATCACCCTCGGCGGCCAGCGCGCCTATCTGCTGCAAACGGGTGAGAAAGCTCTCATCTGGATCAAGCTCATCGCCCGGGGTGACGCGGCCCACGGCTCCCGGCTCATCCACGCCAACGCGGTCACCCGCCTGGCCGAGGCGGTCGCCAAGGTGGGCCGGCGCGAGTGGCCGATCCGGCTCACCGACACCACCACTGCCCTCCTGGCCGAACTGGCCCGGGTGCTCGACGTGGATCCGCAGCGGGTCGGTCCCGACGAACTGGCCCTCGCCACCGGCACGGCGTCCGGTTTCATTCAGGCGAGCCTTCGCACCACGACGAACCCGACCGTGCTGCACGCCGGCTACAAGCACAACGTCATCCCTGACCGCGCCGAGGCGCTGATTGACATCCGGACCCTTCCCGGCGACGAAGACGCCGTGCTGGCCGAGATCGCCGAGCTCGTCGGGCCCGAGATCGAGATTGTCATCATGCACCGGGACATCGGGCTGGAGACCGAGTTCGGCGGACCGCTCGTCGACGCCGTCGTCGACACGCTCGGCCGGCACGACCCGGGGGCTCCGGTACTGCCGTACCTGCTCTCGGCGGGCACCGACAACAAGGCGCTGAGCACGCTCGGGATCAAAGGGTACGGCTTCGCTCCGCTGAAACTCCCAGCAGATCTGGATTTTCCGGCGATGTTCCACGGGGTCGATGAGCGAGTCCCGCTCGACGCGTTAGTGTTTGGCAGGCAGGTGCTGACCGACCTGCTCTCTAACTACTGATAGCGAAGCGAGCGGCAAGTGAATCTAATCAACGCGATCATCCTCGGACTCGTCCAGGGGCTGACCGAGTTCCTGCCGGTGTCCTCAAGCGCCCACATCCACATCGTGGGCGTCTTCCTCGGCACCGGGGCAGACCCGGGCGCCCAGTTCACCGCCATCATCCAGATCGGCACCGAGGCCGCCGTCGTCATCTTCTTCTGGCGCGACATCGTGCGCATCATCGGCCAATGGTCCCGGTCGCTCGTCGGCAAGGTGCCGCGCACCGACCCGGATGCCCGGATGGGCTGGCTGATCATCTTCGGCTCCCTGCCGATCGTCGTGCTCGGGCTGCTCTTCCAGAATCAGATCGAATCGTCGCTCCGCAACCTGTGGATCACCGCGAGCGTCCTGATCGCCTTCGGAATCCTGCTCGGCATCGCCGACTACGTCGGCGCCAAGAAGCGCCGGCTCAAGGACATCACCGTCACCCACGGCGTCATCTATGGGTTCGCCCAGGCTCTCGCCCTGATCCCCGGGGTCTCCCGGTCGGGCGGCACCATCACCGCCGGCCTGTTCATGGGGTATGAGCGCCGCGCCGCCGCCCGCTACGCCTTCCTGCTCGCCATCCCCGCGGTCCTGGGCAGCGGTTTCTACCAGATGTACAAGTCGATCGCGAACCCCTGCATCGCCGCCGCCGCCAACTGCGCCCCCGAGGTCTTCAGCCCGTTCGAAACCCTGGTCGCCACGGTCATCGCGTTCGTCGTGGCCCTGTTCGTGATCGGTTTCTTCATGAACTACATCTCCAAGCGCAGCTTCCTGCCGTTCGTGATCTACCGGATCGCCCTCGGACTCGGGCTCTTCGCCCTGCTGGCGACCAACACCATCCCGGCTAGCTAGGCTGGTTGGATGCGCGCCTGGCAACGACCCGAAATCCCGAAACTCCCCGGCCAGTCAGCCGCACCCTGGCTCTACGACACCGCGACGCAGGCGCTCGTGGAGGCGCGCCCCGAGGCCGCCGCCCGGCTCTACGTCTGCGGCATCACCCCGTACGACGCGACTCATCTCGGCCACGCGGCCACCTACCTGGCCTTTGACACGCTCCAGCGGGTCTGGCTCGACGCCGGCTTCCGGGTTCACTACGCCCAGAACGTCACCGATGTGGACGATCCGCTGCTCGAGCGCGCCACCGCGACCGGGGTCGACTGGCAGGTACTCGCCGCCAGTCAGGTCGACCTGTTCCGATCGGACATGGAAGCCCTGGGCATCATCCCGCCCAACGACTACGTCGCCGTCACCGACGTCGTCGACGAGATCGCCGCGGCCGTCGCCCAGCTCTGGGACGCCGGCATGGCCTACACGGTGCCGACCGATGACTCCATCGTCGACACCGCTCGACTCGGCACGGTCGAAACCGCAGGTTCGGATATCTACTTCGACATCGCCGCAGCGGAGCGCCTCGCGCCGTGGACCCTCGGCGACGAGAGCAACCTGGCCAGGCCGGAGATGCTCGCCCTGTCCGCCCAGCGCGGCGGAGACCCGGAGCGCCCCGGCAAGCGGGACCCCCTCGACCCGCTGCTCTGGCGTGCCCAGCGGGCCGGCGAACCGTTCTGGCCCTCACCGGTCGGCGCTGGACGCCCCGGCTGGCACATCGAATGCTCCGTGATCGCGCTGAAGGAGCTCGGCACCGACTTCACCGTGCAGGGCGGTGGGAGCGACCTGGTCTTCCCGCACCATGACATGAGCGCCGGGCACGCTGCGGCGCTGTCCGGCCATCCGCTCGCCGGGGTGTACAGCCACACCGGCATGGTCGCCTACCAGGGCGAGAAGATGAGCAAGTCACTCGGCAACCTGGTGCTGGTCTCCGGACTGCGCGCCGCCGGAGTGGACGCGCGGGCCATCCGCATCGCCCTACTGGGCCAGCACTACCGCACCGACTGGGAATGGACGGACGCGCACCTCGACGCCGCGATCGCCCGGCTGGCGGCGTGGATCGCCGCGTTCGGCGTCGACGCACGTCCGGGGCAGGCGGATTCCGGCACGGTGATCGAGGCGCTCCGTGCCGCCCTGGTCGCCGACCTGGACACCCCGGGTGCGCTGGCCGTGCTCGACGCCGCCGCCGCTGCCGGTGCCGTCGACGATCCGGCGTCCGTGGCGCTGGCCGTGGACGCGCTGCTCGGCGTGACCCTGTAGCCGGACCGGATCAGGGCTGGCGCGGCCCCTCGGGGCCGGGTCGACCGTCCGCCCGGCCGTCGCCGCGGCCGTCCCTGCCGTCGCCGCGCTTGCGAAGGTACTTCTCGAACTCCTGGGCGATCGCCTCGCCGCTGGCCTCCGGGGAATCAACGGTGTCCCTGGCCTGCTCCAGCTGGGCGATGTAGGCGGCCATCTCCTCGTCCTCGGCGGCCAGAAGATCGATCCCGCTCTGCCATTCCGAGGCCTCGTTGACCAGGTCTCCACGGGGAATGACCACGTCGATGATCTCTTCGAGCTTGTCGATCAACGCCAGCATCGCCTTGGGCGACGGCGCATTGTGCACGTAGTGAGGCACGGATGCCCAGATCGAGAGGGTGGGGATGCCCAGCGCCTCCGCAGCGATCGCGAGCACGCTGAGAATGCCCACCGGGCCCTCGTAGGAGCTGCGTTCGATCTGCAGCTCGGCCCGCACCTGCGGGTTGTCGCTGGAAACAAAAATCGAGATGGGGCGGGTGTGCGGCACGTCGGCGAGCATCGCCCCGAGGAAGACGATGCCGCCGATGTCCGCGGCGAGGGCCGCGTCCAGGATCTCCGCCGCGAAGCTCTTCCAGCTGCGCGAGGGTTCGGTGCCGAGAAGCAGATAGATGTTGCCGGCGTTGGTGCCGCTCACCTGCAGCTGTGCATCGTCGGCCAACGGCACCGCAGAGTCTCCCGGGGTCGTCGGCCCGTACATGACCGCGCTGGGCCACTCGAGCACCCGGATGCCGTCTTCGCCGGCGGAGATGGTCGGCCGGTTGAACTGGTAATCGAAGTAGGTCTCCGGGTCGATCTCCGCCAGGGGGGACACATCGAGCAGGTCCTTGAGCGTGCCGACCGCCCCGGTGGCCGCCTCGCCTGCGTCGTTCCAGCCCTCGAACGCGACCACAAGGAGGCGTTCGCTGAGGAATCCGTTGCCATCTGTCACTGCGTGAAACCTCGATCCCGGGAGCGCGCCACCCGGCGCACCATCAGTCAAGGATAGGCGGTGCCCTCTACACTTGGACTCCGTGCACCCGATCCGTTCCAAAACACTCCTGCCTGCGGCCGTGCTGTGGGACATGGATGGGACCATCGTCGACTCCGAGCCGTACTGGATGCGGGCGGAGACCGAGCTCGTCGAGTCGTTCGGCGGCGCCTGGACCCACAGCGACGGCATGCTGCTCGTCGGCTCCGGCCTGTGGGGGTCCGCGTCGATCCTGCAGGGGCGCGGGGTCGACCTCGACGCAGACGCGATCGTGAACCGGCTCACCGACCGGGTGCAGGAGCTGCTGCGTGACCTCGGACCGCCGTGGCGCCCCGGCGCACTGCCCCTGCTCACCGAACTCAAGGCGGCCGGCGTTCCCATGGCGCTCGTCACCATGTCCACCGAACGGATGGCGCGCCAGGTCGCCGACCTCGTCGGATTCTCCGCCTTCGACACGATCGTCGCGGGGGATATGGTCACCAACAGCAAACCGCATCCGGAGGCCTACCTCTCCGCGGCCGGCCACCTGGGCGTCGACCCCGGGTGGTGCCTCGCCGTGGAGGACTCCCTGCCCGGGATCGCTGCTGCCGTCGCCTCCGGTGCGGTCGTCATCGGCGTGCCCCACATTGTCTCCCTCCCGGAAAGCGCACACTACGATCTGTGGCCGACCCTCTCCGGGCGGACCCTGGCGGGACTCACCGCCGTCTTCGGTGAGCGGCGCGGCCGACCCGAACGAACACCGATTCAGCCCGATCCCGAATCGGCCAACCACGAGGACGTAAGCAGCGTATGAGCGACAACCAGGTCATCCAGAACAGCGGTCCGTTCCGGATCGGCGACCGGGTGCAGTTGACCGGCCCCAAGAACAAGCTGAACACGATCACCCTCGAGCCGGGCAAGGTCTTCCACACGCACCGCGGCATCCTGGCCCACGACGACATCATCGGCCTGCCGGACGGCTCCGTCGTGACCAACAACGTCGGCGTCGAGCACCTCGCCCTGCGACCGCTCCTGATCGACTTCGTCATGTCCATGCCGCGCGGCGCCGCCATCATCTACCCGAAGGATGCGGCCCAGATCCTCGCGCAGGCCGATATTTTCCCCGGCGCCACCGTGGTCGAGGCCGGCGTCGGCTCCGGCGCCCTCTCGATCTGGCTGCTCAGGGCCATCGGTCCCGCCGGCCGGCTGGCCTCCTTCGAACGCCGCGAGGAATTCGCCGATGTCGCCCGCGACAACGTCGCCACGTTCCTCGGCTCCGACCCGCAGAACTGGTCGATCACGCTCGGCGACCTCGCGGCCACCCTGCCGGAGACCATGCCCGACCAGAGTGTCGACCGGGTCGTTCTCGACATGCTCGCGCCGTGGGAATGCCTCGAGGTCGTCTCCGCCGCCCTCAAACCCGGGGGAGTACTGCTCTGCTACGTGGCTACGGTGACCCAGCTTTCGCGGGTTGCGGAGGCCATCCGCGCAACCGGGCAGTACACGAACCCCGACTCGCACGAGACCATGGTGCGCGGCTGGCACGTCGAAGGACTGGCCGTGCGCCCCGACCACCGGATGATCGGGCACACCGGATTCCTGATCACGGCCCGGCGCCTCGCCCCGGACACCATCCTGCCGGAGCTCAAACGCCGCCCGTCCAAGACCGACTTCTCCGACGCCGACGTGGAGGCCTGGACCCCGGGCGCCCTCGGCGAACGCAGCATCAGCCCCAAGGTGATGCGCAAGAGGATCCGCATCGCCGAAACGGGAGCGGCGCTCTCCAAGGCACGCAACCTGGCCGGCGACGAGATCGAGCCCCGGGAAGCGGACTCCGGCGAACCCGAAGACTGATCCCCGGGCCGGGCCGGCCTGGACAGGCGGCGGCCGCGACCGGCGCCGGTTAGGATTGGCTCCGGCCGCGAATCGCCGCAAACTTCCCGCACCACCCGGACTTCCCCCAGAAATGAGAACCCGTGCGCAGAGCTCCTGTACTCGTCGCAACCGCGGCGCTGCTGATGACCGTCCTCAGCGGTTGCAGCACCGACGGCTCAGCCGCCGCGTCCTGCCAGTCGCCGGTCACGGATGGCGCGGCCGCCAAACTGGTCTCGGTCACCGGCGAGGCCGGCAGTGCTCCCACGGTCAGCTTTCCGACCCCGCTGAAGTCCGGCACCACCCAGCGCAGCGAGATCCTGCCCGGCACGGGCCCCGGCCTCGTCTCCGGACAACAGGTCAAGATCGAACTCTCCGTGTACAACGGCACGACCGGCGCCGTCATCGACGCGAGCAAGTATGACGGCACCAGCGCCACGTCATTCGTGCTCAACGACAAGACGATCAAGGGCCTCGCCGAGGGCCTCCAGTGCGCCCAGGTCGGGTCGCGGGTCGCCGTGGTCGTCACGCCCGACGACGCATTCGGCCCGCAGGGCGGAAACGATCAGATCGGCGTGGCCGCGACCGACGCCCTGGTCTTCGTGATCGACGTGGTGAAGTCCTACCTGCCTCGCGCAGACGGCGCTGGCCAGCCCGTCGCCAACGGACTGCCCGGAGTCGTGCTCGCCGCAGACGGCACGCCCGGCATCTCCGTCCCGTCCGGCGCCGCTCCGACCAAGCAGCAGATCGGCGTGCTCAAAAAGGGCACCGGCCGTAAGGTTGCCGAGGGCGACACCGTGACCGTGCACTACACGGGGGTGCTCTGGTCCGAGAAGACCGTCTTCGACTCGAGCTGGGCCAAGAACGGTCCGGTACAGTTCCTCGCCGCGGACGGGTCCAAGACCCAGGGCGGGATCATTCCCGGCTTCGCCAACGCGCTGATCGGCCAGACCGTCGGATCGCAGATCGTCACCGTGATCCCGCCGAACCTGGCCTACGGTGACACCGCCCAAGGGTCGATCCCCGCGGGTTCGACGCTCATCTTCGTGGCCGATATTCTCGGGACCGACTAGGCGAGAGCCTCGGGCAACGGTTCGGTAGACTCGCACCGTGTCCACCATCCCGGAGAAGCCCAGCCGTATCTCGGTTGAAGAACGCCTGTTCAGCCTCGTTCTCGCGCTCATCGCGACCGAGATCGGCCTGTCCAAGTCCGAGATTCTCTCCACCGTGCAGGGCTATCGGCAGCGCTACGCGGTCGGTGGCGACAATGCCAGCCTGGAGCGCCAGTTCGAGCGCGACAAGGACGACATCCGCGAACTGGGCATTCCGCTCGAGACCGTCGAACCGCCGGACGATCCGGGAAGTAACCATCATCTGCGTTACCGCATCCCCAAGGGGCTCTACGAGCTCCCGGCCGATGTGAGTTTCTCGGCTGACGAGCTCATGCTCCTGAAACTCGCCGCCACCGTGTGGCGCGAGGGCTCGCTCTCAGGCGAGTCCCGACGCGCGCTCACCAAGCTCAATTCCCTCGGCGTCGACTCAACCGACCCCGTGCTCGGCTACTCGCCGACCCTGCGCGTTCGGGACGCGTCCTTCGAGCCGCTGAGCAAGGCGATGGACCGAGGCCAGATCGTCGCCTTCCACTACCTCAAGCCGGGGGAGGGCGCCCCGCGGCGTCGCCGGGTCGCCCCGCAGGCCGTGGTGCTGCACGAAGGGCGCTGGCACCTCTTCGGCACCGACCAGGAATCCCAGGCGACGCGCACCTTCCTCCTGTCCCGGATCGTCGGCCCGGTGACCAACGTTCCGGGGGCCACGTTCGTGCCCGACGGCGAAGGCAAGGGCCAGGAGGCCCTCGCCGAGCTCGACGCGCTCTGGCGCGCGAACCTGGCCGAGATCACGGTCGAACCCGGCAGCGACGCCGGGGTTCGCCTCTCCAAACGCCAGGCCCTGGAACCCGGCCTGCTCGCGGGGGAATCGATGGTGGCGCTGCACTACACCGACCTCAACATCCTCGCCGATGAACTAGCCGGATACGGGCCCGAGGTACTCGTGCGGTCGCCGGTCGCGCTTCGCGCAGCCGTCCTGTCCCGCCTGGTCGGGGTCAGGGACGCACACACCGACCCCGCTCAGGAAGGCACGGCATGAGCGCGGCACCGGCCCTGGGGGCCTCCGACAAACTGACGTTCCTCCTGTCGCTCGTTCCCTACCTGATGGATCACGAACGGGTCAGCGTCAGTACGGTCGCCGCCCACTTCGGGGTTTCGCCCGAACGGGTGCGCGACGCGGTCAACCTGATCGCGATGTCGGGGATTCCCGGGGATACCCGCCAGTACCTGCACGGCGACCTCTTCGACATCCACTGGGAGGAGTTCGAGACCAACGACAACATCGTGCTCACCCACCTGGTCGCGATCGACGACTCTCCGCGCTTCTCCGCCAGGGAGGCGGCGGCGCTGATCGCGGGCCTGCAGTATCTGTCGTCGCTGCCCGAGAACGCGGACATCGAGGCCATCGCCTCCCTGATGGCCAAACTCACCCGCAGCGCATCGGCCACCCCCAGCCAGGTCGCCGTGTCCAGCACCGAACCGGGGGCGGCCATCGCGCTGATCAAGGTCGCGGTCGGAAACGGCGTCCAGATCGAGTTCGACTACCTCAGCTCCCGCGGCGACCATGAGGCGCGGCACGTCGATCCGCTGCGCATCGAGTCGGTCGACCAGGACTGGTACCTGCGCGGCTGGTGTCACCTGCGCGGCGCCATGCGCACGTTCCGGCTGGACCGGATGAGCGGCCTGCGAGTCACGGATCTTCCCACCGAGGACCGCACCGAGCAGACGCTGCCCGACACGCTCTTCCAGGGGTCAGAGTCCGACCTCGAGGTCGTCGTCGAGCTCCCGGCTGCCGCGGTTCCGCTGCTCGCCGACTACGCACCCCAGGGCGCGGGCCCCGGCCGGAAAGACGGCATGGTCCTCCAGTCCCTCCGGGTCGCCCACTTTCACGGTCTCAAGCGAATGGTCGCCGCTCTCGCCGGCGTCGTCACCGTCGTCGGTCCGTCAGAGGCGCGGGCGCTGACCAGGGACTGGGCCGCCGCCGGCGCGGCCCGGTATGACGCGGTCGTCCCCGTGCAGGACGAGTAACCCATGCCCTGGTGGAGTTGGATTCTGATCTGGACCGGTCTGGTCCTTGGCCTGCTCGCGATGCTGGCCTGGTTCGGCTACGCGCTCTTCCGAAAGGCCATCCGCACGGCCGATGCGCTCGAACGACTCGGCGATCAGGTCGCCGAGCTCGGGGATCGGCCCGATCTCCCGCCGGAGCCGCGGTTCCGGCCCGCCGTGTTCGAAACCAGGGCGGATATCCAGCTCGACTTCGAGCTCACCCGCGCCGAACGGCTGCTCCGTCGCCAGCTGCGTCGGGATCGCTTGGTGGCCCGAGGTAAACTGTTGCAGCAAGCCCCTTCCACCCAGAGGACGGAACCTCATGCTTAACAACCTGACCGGATGGCATTTCCTGATCATCCTTGTCATCGTTCTCCTTCTCTTCGGTGCGCCCAAGCTTCCGGGCCTCGCACGCAGCCTGGGCCAGTCGATGAAGATCTTCAAGAGCGAGATCAAGAGTGACGAACCCGAGAATCAAACCCCCGGGTCTGATGCGGGCACGTCGGCCAACGATTCCTCGAAGACCGCCGGCCCCGCCGACCCCAACTCGAAGTCCTAAGCTCCGTGCCACGGCGCACTCCTCGGCGCGCGTCGGCCGACGGGAAGATGTCGCTCGGGCAGCATCTGCTTGAGCTGCGGAAGCGTCTCTTCCTCGCGGCCGCGGGCATCCTGCTCGGTGCCATCGTCGGGTGGTTTCTCTCCGACTACGTCTGGGACGCCCTGCGGGAGCCGATTTACACCATCGCGACCGCACAGAATCGCAGCGCCCAGCTCAACTACCCGGACATCACCTCGGCCTTCGACCTGAAGCTGAAGATCTCCTTCTACGTCGGCCTCGTCGTGTCCAGTCCGATGTGGCTCTACCAGGTCTTCGCGTTCCTCGTGCCCGGCCTCACCCGCACCGAAAAGCGGTACACCTTCGGTTTCTTCTTCACCGCCGTGCCCCTGTTCCTCGCCGGGTGCGCGGCCGGGTTCTTCGTGTTGCCGCACGTGGTCGAGTTGATGACCAGCTTCGCCCCGGCTCAGGACGCGGCGCTCGTCACAGCCCAGAGCTACTTCGATTTCGTCTTGAAACTCGTCTTCGCGATCGGCGTCGCATTCGTGTTGCCGGTCTTCATCGTTCTGCTCAACTTCGCGGGCGTGATCAGCGCCGAATCGATCATCAAGTCCTGGCGGGTTGCCATCCTCGTGATCGTCCTGTTCACGGCCATCGCCACCCCGGCCGCCGATGTGGTGTCGATGTTCCTCCTGGCCATCCCGATGGTGGTGCTCTACTTCGCCGCCTATGGCATCGCCTACCTGCATGACCGTCGCGCCGCCCGGCGCAACCGTGCCTTCGAACAGGAGCTGGCGCTTTAGGCGCATCCGATGACCTCACTGCAGTCGCCGGCCGAACGCTTCTCGGCCTCCAGAAACCGTGCCAGGGCTCCGAAGCTCGAGGCGTTCCGCGCCGGACTGAAATTCGACCTCGACGCCTTCCAGCTGGCCGCCTGCGCCTCGCTCGAGGCCGGGAACAGCGTGCTCGTGGCCGCCCCCACCGGGGCAGGCAAGACCCTGATCGCCGAGTTCGCCATCTATCTGGCCATGCAGGGAACGTCCCGGAAGGTCTTCTACACGGCGCCGATGAAGGCGCTGAGCAACCAGAAGTTCCAGGAACTCGTCGCCGAATACGGCGCCGACCAGGTGGGGCTGCTCACCGGGGACACGAACGTCAACGCGCAGGCACGCATCGTCGTCATGACCACCGAAGTTCTGCGCAACATGCTCTACGCCGACTCCGACCTGCTGACGAACCTGGCCTTCGTGGTGATGGATGAGGTGCACTACCTGGCCGACCGCTTCCGTGGCGCGGTCTGGGAGGAGGTCATCATCCACCTCCCGCAGACAGTGCGCATGGTCTCGCTCAGCGCCACGGTCTCCAACGCCGAGGAATTCGGCGACTGGCTCCAGGCGGTGCGAGGCGAGACCGACGTGATCGTCTCCGAGGAACGCCCGGTGCCCCTCGAACAGCACGTGCTCGTCAAGAGCAAGATGCTCGACCTGTTCGACTCGACCGGCCTGGCCGGTACCCATCAGGTCAACCCGGAGCTGGTGCGCCTCGCACAGGCCGGCGGTCGCGGTACGCCGATCCGCACCGGCGGCGGCGGGCGGCGGGGGAGCGGCCGCGATCGGGCTGCCCGGCAGTCCTCCTTCGACGCGGGACGGATGGACCGGTCGGAGATCGTGCGGCTGCTCGAGGGCAAACACCTGCTTCCGGCGATCTTCTTCATCTTCAGCCGGGTCGGCTGCGACCAGGCCGTTCGCCAGGTGCTCCGGGCCGGGGTGCGGCTCACCGATGAGCGTGAGCGCGACCAGATCCGGCAGATCGTCGACGAGCGTTGCCGCACTCTGCTGGATGAGGACCTTGGCGTTCTCGGCTACTTCGAATGGCTCGACGGTCTCGAGCGCGGGGTGGCCGCCCACCACGCCGGCATGCTGCCCGCGTTCAAAGAGGTGGTCGAGGAGCTCTTTCAAAAGAAGCTCGTCAAAGCCGTCTTCGCCACCGAAACGCTGGCCCTGGGCATCAACATGCCCGCCCGCACCGTCGTCCTCGACAAGCTCGAGAAGTTCAACGGCGAGGCACGCGTCCCCATCACACCGGGGGAGTACACCCAGCTCACCGGTCGCGCCGGTCGCCGCGGCATCGACATCGAGGGCCACTCGGTCATCCAATGGGCGCCCGGGCTCGACCCGCAGGCGGTCGCCTCACTCGCGTCACGACGCACCTACCCGCTCAATTCCAGTTTCAAGCCCACCTACAACATGGCCGTCAACCTGATCGACCAGTTCGGGCGGGAACGCACCAGGGACGTACTCGAATCGTCCTTCGCCCAGTTCCAGGCCGACCGAGCCGTCGTCGACATGGCTCGCAAGGTGCGCCAGCAGGAGGAGTCCCTGGCCGGCTTCGCCAGGTCCATGGTCTGCCACCTCGGCGACTTCACCGAATACTCCGCGATCCGCCGCAAACTCACCGATGTGGAGCGTGAAAGTGCGGCCGGTGAAACCGGCGCGCGCGCCGCCAGGGAGCGGCGCCAACGAGAACTCGCCAGCCTGCGCAAACGGATGCGCGCGCACCCCTGCCACAGCTGCCCCGAGCGTGAGCAGCACGCCAGGTGGGCCCAGCGCTGGTGGAAATTGAAACGGGACACGGATGTGCTGACCCAGCAGATCACGACCCGCACCGGCGCCGTCGCGCGCGTGTTCGACCGCGTGACCGATGTTCTCCTCGGCCACGGCTACCTGCTGGAAGACACCGAGGGATCCGTCACGCTCAGCGAGAGTGGGCTCATTCTGCGGCGCATTTACGCCGACCGGGACCTGCTCGTCGCGGAGTCCCTGCGCCGTGGCCTGTGGAATGACCTCGACCCGGCCGGTCTGGCCGCCATGGCGTGCGCCCTGGTCTTCGAACCCCGCCGGGACGAGGGCATGATCGACGAACGCTACCTGCCGAAGGGTGCGTTCCGGCCGGCCCTCGACAAGACCGAGGAACTGTGGAGTCGCCTCGACGATCTGGAGCGCGACAACAAGCTTCCCGGCAGCAACCCGCTCGCGGTCGGCCTCAGCCTGGCGATGTGGAAATGGGCTCGTGACGGGTCTCTCGTCGAGGTGCTCGACGAGGCGGAGATGGCCGCCGGCGACTTCGTGCGCTGGACCAAGCAGACCATCGACCTCCTCGACCAGCTCTCCGTTGTCGCCGACGGTCCGGTCGGACGCACCGCGCGTCAGGCCATGGACGCGATCCGCCGCGGCATCGTCGCCTATTCCTCCGTCGCATAGGCCGTTGAGGTGAATCAGCAGACCGCGCGGCGGCAACTTCCGCTCCAGGCGGCCGTCATGCTCGCCGCGGCGACCGGGGGCATCCTCGACGCCGGTTTTCCCGACCGGTCCTGGTGGATCCTGGCGCCGATCGGGGTGGCCCTGATGATGGTCGCCCTGCTGGGCCGGGGACCGTGGGCGGGGCTGCTGATCGGCATGGTCGCCGGGCTGTCGTTCTGGTTGATCCACATCAGCTGGCTCACCCTGTACCTGGGGCCGGTGCCCTGGCTGGCCCTCGCCGGCCTCGAATCCATCTTCTTCGGTGTCGGACTCGCCCTGATCGGCGTGGTCCTCAACGTGGGGCCGCGAGTGTGGCCCGGCCGGCTCGGCCGGCTCGGCGTCATCCCCGTCATCGTCGCCGGCCTGTGGACCGCCCGTGAGGCCATCTCCGCCGTCTGGCCCTACGGTGGCTTCGCCTGGGGCCGCGTCGCGATCTCACAGTCCGAGAGCCCGTTCAACGGCCTGGTCGCCTGGGTCGGAATGTCGGGCTTGAGCTTCCTCATCGTCTGGCTGAGCGTCCTGGCCGTTCAGTTGGTGCGGGAGGTGGGCCTCGGCGCCCTCACCCGGTGGAGCCTGGGAGTGGCCTCCGTGGCGCTCCTGCTCCTCGTGCCGGCCTGGCCAACCGTCACCTCGGGGAGCGCACGGATCGCCGCCGTCCAGGGTGCCTCGGATGCCGGCCTCTTCGCCCGGTACTCGCCGGGCCAGATCCTCGCAGACCACACCTCGGCAACGCTGCCCCTGATCGGGGAGAAGGTCGACTTCGTGGTCTGGCCGGAAAACGCCAGCGACATCGACCCGACCCGTTCGGCCGACGCGGCGAAGGTGCTCGATTACCTGGGCACGGAAATGAACGCGCCGATCGTCGCCGGCACGATCACCCAACGGGATGGCAAGTTCTACAACAGTTCCCTGCTCTGGAAGGCGGGCGAGGGCGCCGTTGACATCTACGACAAGGTTCACCCCGTGCCGTTCGCCGAGTACATGCCCGACCGCGCCTTCTGGCGGCCGTTCGCCCCGGACCTGATCGACCTGATCTCCAGGGACTACGCGATCGGCACCAGGGACAATGTCTTCGACATCGACGGGATCAAGGCGGGCATCGCGATCTGCTTCGACATCGCCGACGACCAGCTCGTACAGGAAATGATTACCGGCAACGCCCAGATCATTCTCGCCCAGACGAACAACGCGGACTTCGGGCGCACCGACGAGAGCGTGCAGCAACTGGCCATCGCCCGACTCCGGGCCATCGAGGCCGGGCGGACCGTCGTGAATATCTCCACGGTGGGAACGAGCGCCATCATCACGCCCGACGGAGAAACCCTTGACCGGTTGCCGACCTGGACACCCGGTGCGATGGTCGACACGGTGCCGCTCAGCGATACGGTCACCCCGGCGATGATCGGGGGCCGGGCGCTCGAGTGGTTCGTCTCCGGGCTCGGCCTCGCCGGATTCCTCCTCTGCCTCGTTAACGCACTACGCACCCGACAAAGTCGAGTGCGCAGGGCTTAACCGTGTGGAAACGTCAGGCGCCGATCTTCTGCTGGCCCCGACGGGCGCGCAGGAAAGTCAGTCGTTCTTCCAGAAGTTCTTCGAGCTCGGCGCGGGTGCGCCGTTCGAGGAGCATGTCCCAGTGTGTGCGCGGAACCTTCTCGTCCGAGTGATCCACGATCACCGGCTTCGAGTCCACCAGACGCGTAGCGGTCTGTGAGCAGAAACGGCACTCCCACTCGTCGGGGGCCTCAGCCTCCGCCGAGAAAATCATCACCGTCTCCCGCGCGCACGTCGCACACAGATACGTGTGACTAACTCGTGGTGAAAAGGTTACGCCCTCTTCGCTTTGAAGGCTTTGTGCGCCCAACCTCATGCCACGCAAACTGCGATCCGCCATTGTGTGGTCTCCTCTCGCGATGCAACTCCTATGTCTAAACCATCAAGCTGGGCGTTATCTTTCCGTGACGAAGATTCTCGGGGTCAATTCTCAGCTTCGGGCGGCGATCACGCCCACCGCAAGGTCGCAACGGTCGGTGACCAGACCGTCGACCCCGGCATCCAGCATCCGGCGCATCGCCGCCGGATCATTGACCGTCCAGACGTGCACCTCGACGCCGATGGCGTGCATGGCGCGCACGAAGCGTGGGGTCAGCACGCGCAGGGACCTCATCGTCTCGGGAATCTGCATCGCGGAAATCCCGGACATTGCTCGCCGCACCTGGCCGGAGAGCCGGAGTTCGGCGGCGAGGAACGCGCGGACGACGATCGAGGCGGATGCGGAAGTCGCGACGCCGGGAAGCTGGCCGACCGTGCGGGCACGACGTTCGTCGGAGAACGAGGTGATCAGCACCCGGTCGGTGGCGTTCGCCGCCCTGACCGCCTCGACCGTCGCGTCGACCGCCGCGTCCGACTTCACGTCAAGGTTGAACCGGGCATCCGGAAAGGTGTCCAGGGCCTCGCCGAGCCCGGCGAACGGTTGGCCATGACCGAGGTTGATTCGGCGGAGTTCGGCCATCCTGAGCCTGTCTACCCGGATCCGCGCTCCCGGAACGGCGAAGTCGGCGTCGTGGCTGAGGACCGCGATGCCGTCGTCGCTGGCCCTGACATCCGTTTCCAGGTGCGTCGCACCGGCGAGGAGCGCATGCTCGAAGGCGAGAATGGTGTTCTCGGCGGCGTTCAACGACAGCCCCCGGTGCGCGAACACCCGGGGCCCTGGCCCGTCCAGGAACCGGGACTCACCCCCAGACACGCTGATCGCCTAGGCGCCCGGCGCGGTGTCTGTCGTCGGGCTCTGCGCCGCCTGGGGTGCACCGACATGGGAGCCGGGTACGGGAGCCTGGCCAAAGGCGCGGCCGACGCCCTTCATCGCCTCAGTGAGTTCGCTGGGCACGATCCAGAGCTTGTTCGCGCTTCCCTCGGCCAGCTTGGGCAGCGTCAACAGGTACTGGTAGGCCAACAGCTTCGGGTCGGGGTCGCCGTCGTGGATGGCCTTGAACACGGTCGTGATGGCCTCGGCCTCACCTTGCGCGCGCAGAACGGCCGCCTTCGCGTCGCCCTCCGCCGAGAGGATGGCGGCCTGGCGTGCGCCCTCCGCGGTCAGGATCGCGGACTGCTTCGTTCCCTCGGCGGTGAGGATCAATGCCCGGCGGTCACGCTCGGCGCGCATCTGCTTCTCCATCGAGTCCTGGATCGAGACGGGCGGATCGATCGCCTTGAGCTCCACCCGGCCAACGCGGATGCCCCATTTGCCGGTGGCCTCGTCGAGGACGATCCGCAACTGCCCGTTGATGTTGTCCCGGCTGGTCAGGGCCTCTTCGAGGTTCAACCCACCGACGACGTTACGAAGCGTCGTCGTGGTGAGCTGCTCGACCGCCCCGAGGTAGTTGGCGATCTCGTAGGTCGCCGCCCGGGCATCCGTCACCTGGAAGTAGACGACGGTGTCGATGGAGACAACGAGGTTGTCCTCTGTGATCACCGGCTGCGGCGGGAACGACACCACCTGCTCTCGCATGTCGATCAACGGCCGGAGCCGGTCGACGAACGGGATCAGGACGTTGAGTCCCGGCATGAGCGTCTTGTGGTACCGGCCGAGGCGTTCGACGACGCCCGCTCTGGCCTGCGGGATGATCCGAATCGACTTCGCCAGGGTGACGATGACGAACAGGATCAGGGCCGCGACGGCGATGAAGACGATCACCTGCGTAATGAGCTGGCCTGCGTCGGTCATGGAACGTTCCTTTCCATCGGGACGACCACTGCGGTCGCCCCGTCGATTTCGGTGACGAGAACTCGTTCGCCGGGTTCGGCGACGCCGTCCGTGCCGGGGGAGAGCCGTGCGGTCCAGGTCTCCCCGTTCGCGAGCCGAACCTGACCGCCGGTCGCACCGATGGTGCTGACCACCCGACCGTCCAGGCCGAGCAGCGCGTCCACGTTGGTCCTTGCCGGGTCGCCGCCACGTTTGAGCAGGCGCAGCAAAGGCGGACGGATAGCCAGGAGCAGGGTGATCGTCAGCACGGCCGCGATCACCAGCTGGAGCCACCAGGGCGCTCCAAGCAGGCCGGAAAGGAGAGCGCCGAGGCTGCCGGCGGCGATCATCAGGAAGGTGAGGTCGAGCGTCACCATTTCGATGGTGACGAAGATCAGGATCAGAACCAGCCAGACAATCCACGCATATTCCGCTGCGAACGCATCCATGGTGACCCCTCCCATATTGTTCTCTCCCTTGAAACTAGCAGGTGCGTCGGGTAGGGGAGCGGGGCTTCTTGGTAAGGTCGTCTGCCAGACCTATTCGTTATCTCAAGGAGTTCGCGTGACCAATCCACTTGCAGCAGGATCACTTGACGGCAAGCGTGTGCTCGTCACCGGATCATCTCGAGGGGTTGGTGCGGCCACCATCGGCTACTTCGCCGGGGCAGGTGCCAGCGTCGCCATCAACTTCCGCAACAAGGAGGCGCGTGCGATCAAGGTCGCCGACGCCATCCGCGCGCAGGGTGGCACGGCCATCACGATCGGTGCGGACCTCACCGACGCGGATGCCGTCACCGCCATGTTCGACACCATCCGTGCGGAATTCGGCGGCCTCGACATCCTCGTGATGAATGCCTCCGGCGGCATGGAGAGCGGCATGGCCGATGACTACGCGATGAAGCTGAACCGGGATGCGCAGCTCAACCTGCTCGCCACCGCCCGGCCGCTGCTCGCACCGGGCGCCAGGGTCGTGTTCGTCACGAGCCACCAGGCGCACTTCTTCGGGACCGCGGAGACCATGCCGGAGTATGTGCCCGTTGCCCGCAGCAAGCGCGCCGGCGAGGACGCTCTCCGCGCCCTCATTCCCGAGCTGGAAGAGGCAGGGCTCGGCTTCGTCGTCGTCTCCGGCGACATCATCGAGGGCACCGTCACCGCGACGCTGCTCGAGCGTGCCAGCCCGGGAACCATGAGCGCCCGCAAGGACGCGGCCGGACGCCTGTACAACGTGGAGGAGTTCGCCGCCGAGGTGGCTCTCGCCGCCGTCGAGCCCCTGCCGACCGACAACACGCGCTATGTTGGCGACACGACCGACCTGGTCGCCGACTAGAAAGTACGACGGATGAAGGCTGCCGACCTTCCGCTCCTCACCTCGGTTTCTGACCCGACCATCCACCCGGAGGGTGATCGGGTGGTCGTTTCTGTCGTCCGGCCGGACTTCGCCGCCGACGACTACGTCGGCCAGCTGTGGACGGTGTTCCTGGCGGGCATGCCACGGCCTCGGCTGCTGACCCGCGGGCATCGGGACGCCGCCCCCCGATTTTCGCCCGACGGTCGGCTGGTCGCCTTCCTGCGGAGCAGCCCGGCCACTCCGGCGCAGTTGTACGTCATGGCGTCCGGCGGCGGCGAGCCGGTGCCTGTGACCGATGCGGCGCTTGGCGTCACCGAATATTGCTGGAGCCCGGATTCGACCTCCCTGGCGTACATCGCCCGCGTGCCGGAAGCCGGCCGATACGGCACCGTTCCGGGTCTCGCCGCGGAAGCCGAGCCGCCCAGGATCGTCACGACCCTGCACTACCGCTCCAATGGGATCGGGTACACCGCCGACCGCCGTGCCCACGTGTTCCTGGTGCGCGCTCCCGACCCGTGGGCGGAACCCGTTCCCGCCGTCGTCCCGTCCGCGGTGGTTCCGGCCGAGCCTGGTGCGGCGCCGTCCGGGCTACCGCGCGGCGCGGCCAACGTTCGCCAGCTCACCGGGGGAGACTTCGACCACACCGGTCTCGCCTTCTCGCCCGACGGCGCCGCGCTGCTCACGATCTCGGCCCGTCACCCCGGTCGGGACGAAGACCTGCGCTCGGAACTGGTGGTGATCGCGCCAGGTCCGGTAGCGGGCGGGCCAGGGGCACGGGAGCAGATCGTGCTCGCGGCCGCCGCCGATCTGACCATTGCCCAGATCGGGTGGGGCCAGGATGGGAGCATCGTGTTCCTCGCCCAGGCCGTCGGACCGGACGGCCGCGACTTCGTTGCCCGGAGCGGTACGCTCTACCGGCTGGGCCCGGGCTCGAACCCGCCGGTGCGGTTGACCGATCCGGACGAGTTCGACCTCGAGGCCCGCGCCGCGCTCAGCCTGACCAGGGATGGTGCCGTACTGGCCGTGAATCGGGCCAGGGGACGGGCCCAGCTCATCCGGGTCGCCAGCGACGGTACCGTGACCCACCTGACCCGGGGCGATGTCGTCGTGTCCGGCCATGACTCCCGGGACGGGCTCGTCGTCACGACCTACCGGGACGCCCTGACCGAGGGCGACCTCGCCCTCGTCGGGCCGATGGACGCAAGGCGGCTCACCGACTTCTCGGCCGCGCTCCGCGAGACCGGCCTCGCGACCGCTCGGGAGTTGACCGTCCCCGCCGGCGACGGCTACCCCGTGCACGGCTGGGTGTACTCGCCGTCAGGCCGGGGGCCGCATCCCCTCCTGCTCCTCATCCACGGCGGCCCATTCGCGCAGGCCACCGTCGCCGGGTCAGAAGAGATCCAGGTCCTCGTCGATGCGGGCTACGCCGTTGCGGAGTGCAACCCGCGTGGATCGGCCGGGTACGGCCAGGCGCACGGTCGGGCGATCCGACGCCGGCTCGGCACGGTGGACCAGTCCGACGTCCTCGACTTCCTGGCCGGCGCCCTCGCCGCGGACCCCGCACTGGACCCAGGACGACTGGGGCTGATGGGAGGCTCCTACGGTGGCTTCCTGGCCGCCTGGATCACCGCCCACGACCAGAGATTCGCTGCGGTGATTGTCGAACGAGGATTCCTCGACCCTGAGACCTTCCTGGGGACATCCGATATCGGCGACTTCTTCGTGGATGAGTACCTCGGCCGGTCGCGGGAACTCCGCCTCGCCCAGAGCCCGCTCGAAGCGGTCGGCCGGGTGTCCACGCCCACCCTGCTGATCCATTCCGAGCAAGACCAGCGCTGTCCGCTGTCCCAGGCGGAGCGATACTATTTCGCGTTGAAGCGCGGGGGAGTCACGGCCGAACTGGCCATCTTCCCCGGCGAGGACCACGAGCTCAACCGTGGCGGCACCCCCCGCCACCGGCTGCAACGGCTGCACCTCATCCTCGACTGGTGGGACCGGTATCTCCCGGTCACGCCCGGGAAGCCCTCCGCCCGAAGGTGACGGCCATCATGATCTGGCTCGCGCCCGAGATGATGAGGAACACGCCGCCCACGAGCACGAGCACCGCCAGCGAACCGACGGGGGAGAGCAGGATCGAGATCCCCGCCACGACGCTGATCGCCCCGAACAGCGTGCCGAACCACTTGCTGGCGTCCGGGGCCGTTTCCACCAGCGCGGCCACACCCTCGACCAGCCAGGAAATGCCGATCACCAGGCCGAGAACGGCGAGAGAATTCAGCGGATTCCTGATCGAGACGATCCCGGCAACGAGCAGAAGCACGCCCAACAGGATATTCAGCACCCGGATGCCGCCGGCCGTCCCGGTCATGAACAGGCCTCGAGCCACCCGGGAAACACCCCCGAACAGGAAGTAGAGTCCGAACAGGGCGGCCACGATCGCCAGAGTCGCGGCGGGCCAGGCCAACACCATGATTCCCAGCGCGAGGGCGAGAACTCCGGCCACCGCCATGGCGACCCGAACCCCGGTTAGCTCAGATTTGCTCAAATTCCGGGGATCGATCGTCAAGTCGAACGCCGTGACGCCATTGGCCATCGCACACCTCACAAACGATTCGGTTCGCACTGCGACCGAGCCCGGGCATTCAGGCTGGTGTCGCACAGGCTAACCGGGTCGGCGCGGACCGTCCAGACTCTCGTCTCCGCCCCTCTCGAGATATGACCGATAATGCACATTATGTCAACAACGCCGTACGCGATGACCAGCGCGGCTACGAGTTGCCGACCGGAACGTAGCGCTCGGCCCGCACCCCCGAGCTGAACTCGGTCGTCCCGACGTGCCGCAGGTCGAGCGGCTCAGCGAGACCCTCGAACAGCCGGGGTCCGTGGCCAACGAGTGTCGGGTACACGACGAACTCGTACTCGTCGATGAGCCCGGCGACGGCCAGAGCCCGGGGCAGCGTGACGCCGGCGACGTAGAGCCCGTCGCCCGGTTGCTGCTTCAGCTTCCTGACCGCCTCGACCGGGTCACCGGTCAGCGATTCGGTGTTCCAGCCGTCCGGTTGGCGGGTGCTCGACACCAGGTACTTCTTGGCCGCATTGATCGATTCCTCGAACGATCGCATCCATGGCGGCAGGTCTTTCGCGGTTCGCCAAAACTACATCAGCTCGTAAGTGGTGCGGCCGAGGATGATCGCGTCGGCACGGGCGACGGTGCGCGCCGCATGGCTGTGAGATTCCTCGTCCGGGGTGCCGGCCAGATGGTCGACGCAGCCGTCGAGCGAGACGTTGATCGAATATCGCAGCGGACGCACCCATTCACGCTGGCACGACTCCCCCGATTCCGCTACGTCTGACGCATCTCCTCTCCTCTTCCCCGCTCGCCTCGTCAGCGCCAGAATTCGCCGAGCTCGACGGCGAGGGCTCTGCCCTGGTCGCGACCGGCTCGTGCGGCGGTGGGACGCAGCGACGGATCCATCGCGTTGCCGCCGAACAGGTGCTCGGACCCCTTCTCCGGGAAAACCGTGACAACCCTGCTGCCGTGTGCGCGAAGTTCGTCGACCTGGTGGGCAAGATGTGTGCCCCAGTGCACCGGCGTCAGCGACCGGCCGCCGAAGGGTGACAGCACCAGCACCCGGTCGTATCCGGCCGCCAGATCCGCATTGTCGGCATTGGAGCGATAGCCGCCGTCGATGTACCGGTCGTCGCCGATCCTGTAGGGCAGACCACTGGCGCAGCTCGCGGCGACAGCGTCCGCCAGATCGACTCCGCTCTGGCGATCGAACACGACCGGTGCACCAGAGCGGGCATCGACCGCCGTGATGCGCACAGTTCGGTTCGGCCAGTTCGGACTGGGCAACCGTGAGGCGACGGTGGCGCGCCACCGCTCCTGCCAGGAGCCGTCAGACTCCGCATCCAGATCGAGAGCGGCCGCACCCAATCTGCGGCGCAGGTCGGCCGCATCCTCCGAGGAGGCGATGATCCTGCCCAGCCTGTCCAGGTGGTCCCCCGCCGGTCTGGCCGGAACACGCCCTCGGTCGGCTGCGACCGCTCCGGCCCGGTGCTCGGGGACGGCGGTCAGGATGGCGGCGAGGAGATCGGCCGGGCTCGCGCCGGCAACCTGGGCCGCCGCCGTGGATCCGGCTGATGTGCCGATGGTCAGGTCCGCCTCGGTCACGTCCAGCCCCGCATCGACCAGGCCGGCGACGATGCCGATCAGCCACGCGTTGCCGGTCGATCCCCCACCGCCGAGCACCAAAGCCGTACGAGGGACGTTCTCCGGCACGTGGCGAGAGGTCACCGACGTGACCTGACCGGCTCGGTTCATTGGCTGGTCACAATTGGGCGCCGTCACCGGGAAGGCGCCCCGACATGCCATGCACGGTCTGATCGATGCCGGCTCCGTCGATCTCGACGTCCTCCATGTAGAACGTTCCCGCGGTGATCACACGGTCTCGTGACTCGAAGAGGACCACGCCGGCGGACTTGAACGGCAGCCCATCGGTTCGCGTGCCAGACCAGGACCACTCGCACCAGGTCGTCTCGCCGTCCTGGACCACCCTCCCGAGCACCGCTCGCACGTCGGGAATCCCCGCGAACATCGCCGTCCAATTGGCCAGCACCTGCGCGTTCCCCACGAAGGCTCGAGCAGGGTGGGCAGGCTGGACGCTCCGGTAACCGGGATCGAAGAACGCAATCATCCGCTGCAGATCATGGTCGTTGACCGCCGCCAGCAGCGCGTCGATATTGAGGCTCATTTGTGCTCCTCCGCCGGGCGGGACTCCAGCCGGTTGACGGCATTCCACCCTCGTGCCCGATAGTGTACGCCGATCACCGCTGCCCCGACCTCGAGGCCAGGTCTTCCTTCTCGAGCCGGGCGAAGTAGCCGGCAATCGGTACGTCGGTGGATGAGTGGGCGATGATCGACAGCGAGATTGCGACGACGATGAGGTGGAACAGGTGTGCGGCGTCGGGATTGCCGCTTTCCAGCACGAGAAGGCCGTACAGCACGGAGGCGAAGCCCTTGGGGCCGAACCAGGCCGCAGTTGCGCGTTCCTCCCACGGCAGTTTGCTCCCGATGAGCGCGGCCTCGACGGCGAGCGGTCTCGCGATCACCAGGATCAGAACGGCGAAGAGATAGCCCAGCGGTGAGACGTCGGCGAGCACGCTCGGTGCGATCAGCGCACCGAACACAAAGATGGCCAGCAACTTGACGATCTCCGCGATGTACTCCCCGTAATCGATGAACGCATCACGCAGTTCGGGTGCGGCGCTGGCAATGGTGATGCCCGCCGAGAACGCGGCCAGATACAGGTTCGCCCCGGTGGCGACGGCGACGCCGTAGATGATGATCGCGATCGCGGCGGGACCGAGCGCGGCGTACAGCGGTGTCGCCGCGAGGTACCGGATGCGAAGCAGAAGCGTGACGAGGATCGGCACAGCGACTCCGAGCAGGATGCCGCCCACCAGTTCGAGGGCGAGCACGACGTAGTCGACCTCCGGTCCCCCGATTGCCGCGACGAGGATCAGGACAACCGGGAGGGCGAGGCCGTCGTTGAGCCCCGACTCCACGTTGAGCAGGCCGCGCACCCGCGCCGGGATCTCGATCCGGCCGACGATCGCCGAGGCGAAGACCGGATCGGTCGGGGCGAGCACCGCCGCGATCAGCAGCGCCTCCGGCCACGGCAGACCGACGAGCCACACGCCGAGCAGCGCGGTGATCACGAAGGTCAGCGGCATGCCGAGCAGCAGGGCACGCCCGGGAAGGCGCCAGGCCTTCGCCAGGTCGCGGATCGCGAGTCGCTGGCCGTCGGTGAACAGCACGACAAACAGTGCGATCTGCGCGAGCTGGCTGACCTGGCTATCCCCCGCCTCAAGCACCAGGACACCGGCCATTCCCTGGCCGAGCAGGAACCCGGCAACGAGGAACAACACGGCAGTGGAGAGCACCGTGCGATGGGCGATGCCGGAGATCAGGATCGCCGCAAGAAGCACGATGCCGAAGCTGAGGATCACCGGGCGGAGCTCTCCGCGGCGAGTGCCACCGCAGAATCGCGGTTGACGGCGAATTCGCGGGGGTCTCCTGTACGGAGCGCTTTGGTCATGGCGCCAGCATATTCCGTGGTGATCTGCCGCGGTAGCGCCGGGAAGTTCCGGCTCAGGTACGCATCCATGATGCGTCGCTTCTCCCGGAGCGCCGGAAACTGGTTGACTCGTCTCGGATGACGTCGGGGCTCAGCCAGGCCTGCCCCAGATATCGATTGGAGTCATGATGCGCACGGACACGGACACGGACACGGACACGAGCACGGACACGCAGTCCCCCGGGCCGCACCTCGCCGACAGCCACGATCGCATCCGGGTGCAGGGCGCGCGCGAGAACAACCTCAAGGACATCAGCGTCGAGATTCCGAAACGGCGGCTGACGGTGTTCACCGGAGTCTCCGGCTCCGGCAAGAGTTCGCTGGTGTTCAACACCATTGCGGCCGAGTCGCAGCGGATGATCAACGAAACCTATAGCGCCTTCGTGCAGGGGTTCATGCCGACACTGGCACGGCCGGATGTGGACGTGTTGGACGGGCTGAGCACGGCCATCATCGTCGACCAGGAACGGCTCGGTGCCAATCCCCGCTCCACCGTCGGCACCGTGACCGACGCCAACGCGATGCTGCGGATCGTTTTCAGCCGGCTCGGGGACCCTCACATCGGCTCCCCCAAGGCGTATTCGTTCAATGTCGCCTCGATCAGCGGGGCCGGCGCTGTCTCCATGGTGCGTGGCGGGCAGACCGTCAAGGAGCGCCGCAGCTTCAGCATCACCGGCGGCATGTGCTCACGGTGCGAGGGAACGGGCAGCGTGACCGATCTCGACCTTGCCCAGCTGTACGACAACACCAAGTCGCTCAAGGAGGGTGCGCTCACCATCCCCGGGTACAGCATGGACGGCTGGTTCGGCCGCATTTTCAGCGGCTCGGGTTTCTTCGACCCCGACAAGCCGATCCGCGAATTCACCAAGAGCGAGCTGCATGATCTGCTCTATCGGGAACCGACCAAAATCAAGGTCGACAACATCAACCTGACCTACGAGGGTCTGATCCCGAAGATCCAGAAGTCGATGCTGTCCAAAGACAAGGAGGCGATGCAGCCGCACATTCGGGCTTTCGTGGAACGGGCCGTCACCTTTACGACGTGCCCTGAGTGCGCTGGGACGCGGCTCAACGACGGTGCCCGGTCGTCCAGGATCGAGGGCGTCAACATCGCCGATGCCTGCGCCATGCAGATCAGTGACCTGGCCCAGTGGGTGGGTGGCCTCACGGAGCCGTCAGTGGCACCGTTGCTCGAGAAATTGAGGCAGAACCTCGAGTCCTTCGTGGAGATCGGCCTGGGCTACCTCTCGCTCGGCCGTCCGACGGGCACGCTGTCCGGCGGGGAGGCACAGCGAGTCAAGATGATCCGCCACCTGGGTTCCTCCCTCACCGACGTCACCTACGTGTTCGACGAGCCCACGATCGGCCTGCACCCCCACGACATTCAGCGGATGAACGGCCTGCTCCTCCGGCTGCGCGACAAGGGCAACACGGTGCTCGTGGTGGAGCACAAACCGGAGATGATCACGGTCGCCGACCACGTCGTCGACCTCGGTCCCGGCGCAGGGGCGACGGGCGGTGAAGTCTGCTTCGAGGGCAGCGTGGAGGGGCTGCGGACCAGTGGCACCCTCACCGGCCGCCATTTCGACGACCGGGCCGGGCTCAAGAAGGCGACGCGGATGCCCGTCGGCAAGCTGGAGATCCGGGGCGCGACAGCGAACAACCTGCGGGACGTCGACGTCGACGTTCCGCTCGGCGCGCTGGTCGTCGTCACCGGGGTCGCCGGCTCCGGGAAGAGCTCGCTCGTGCACGGGTCCATTCCCGCTGGAGACGGTGTGGTCTCGATCGACCAGGCCGCCATCCGTGGTTCGCGGCGGAGCAATCCGGCGACGTACACGGGGCTGCTCGACCCGATCCGCAAGGCCTTCGCCAAGACCAACGGCGTGAAGCCGGCGTTGTTCAGCGCCAACTCCGAGGGCGCCTGCCCCGCCTGCAACGGCGCCGGCGTCATCTACACCGACCTGGCGATGATGGCCGGAGTCGCCACCACCTGCGAGGAGTGCGACGGGAAGCGGTTCAACGCCTCGGTGCTGGAATACCACCTCAACGGCCGCAACATCAGCCAGGTCCTCGAGATGTCGGTGACCGAGGCCGAGGAGTTCTTCGGTGCCGGCGCGGCGCGCACCCCGGCGGCGCACGCCATCCTCGTACGGCTCGCCGATGTCGGTCTCGGCTACATCAGTCTCGGTCAGCCGCTCCCCACCCTGTCCGGCGGTGAGCGCCAACGGCTCAAGCTCGCCACACATCTGGCGGAGAAGGTCGGCATCTACGTGCTCGACGAACCGACGGCGGGCCTGCACCTCGCGGACGTGGAACGGCTGCTCGGTCTTCTGGACCGGCTGGTCGACTCCGGCAAATCGGTGATCGTGGTCGAGCACCACCAGGCGGTGATGGCGCACGCCGACTGGATCATCGACCTCGGTCCGGGTGCCGGTCACGACGGCGGCCGGATCGTCTTCGAAGGCACCCCCGCTGACCTCGTCGCCGCCCGCACGACCCTCACCGGCCAGCACCTCGCGGCCTACGTCGGCGGCTGACCGGACCGCCCCGGTCGCGCGGTCCTCGCACCTCCGCGTCAGTCGAAGATGCGGTCCAGCCAGTCCTGCCAGGCGGCCTGCAGCTCCGCGGCGTCGCCGACGCCGAAATCGTGCACGGTCATCCCGACCGGCCCGCCGAAGGCGTTGCGCCCGAAGAATCGATAGAGAGCGTCATTCGTACGGAGACCGACGAAATGATCGCCCCAGAAGTCGACGATGGCGGTTGAGGACGCGACGCCGGGCAGGGCCACGGGCACCTGAGTTCCCGGACCGGCTCCGGAGCCGAGTTCGAGCGCCGCCTTGACCCGGTCGAACGCGTCGGGACCGGTCGCCGCAGCGGGACCGTCGACCGCCGCGAAGATCACCGGGCGGCCGGAAAAATGCTCGAGGTATTCGGCCAGGGTGTGCAGGTAAAAGGCGGTGTGCTGGCTGGCGCCGTCGTACTGGGTCTCCCAATCGTCGGTGAAGACCCCGCTGTGCACCCAGCGCAGGAACGATCGGCCGTCGGCGCGGGCCTCAATGACCTGTTCGAGCTGGTTGAACCACCCGTCCGCGCCTTCCATCCGGTGGACGTGGTGCCTGGGTCGTTCCGCAACGAGGTCTACCCCGACCAACCCGTCGGCCGGAAAGAGCCACCCGGCCGTCTCCGTCGTCACCGCGTTCCAGACCTGCTCCGGAGTCCCGGGGTACTCCCCCTCGACCACGATCTCGAACTCCCTGTTCATCTGCAGTCCCTCTCAGCGGTTGCGCGTGCCTGGGCGGCGGGTGCCGAGGTGTTGCGCATGGACAATGCGCCCGGCGCGCACCGGATTGGACAACTCTGCGCGGCCGTTCCGAACGGGCTCACATCTCCGGGTCGCGACACCGCTACTCCTCGCCGAAACCCGATTCGAGCAGGTTCGCCAGGGCCTCGACCGCCTCGGCGCCATTCGCGCCCGAGGAGGAAATCACCGCGGTCTTGCCCCTGATCAGCCCGAGCGACATGATCGCGAGCAGGCTCGCGGCATCCTTGCCGTTGACCGTGACCTTGGCATCGAACGTGCTGGCCAGTTTCACGAAGTCCGCGGCGGGCCGGGCGTGCAGGCCGTCCTTGTTGACGAGGGTGACCGTGCGGGTGACCGTCTCCGGACCGGCAGAAGCGTCGCCGGCCGGCGCGGCGGCGGCCACCGGCACCGCCGACCTCGCTGCGCGTACCACGTCATCGAGTTTGCCCCCGATCTCCGCGGCGACGGCTGCGGCCACTCCCCCTTCGACGATCGGTGCGTCGACGACGCGCACACGCTCTCGCACCGACTCGTCGAGGAAGTCGAGCGCGGTCTCGGCGGTGAGAATGGCGGAACCGAGGTCGCAGAGCACGACAACGCCGGCCCCCGCATCCGCCCGCTCAATCCCCGCCAGCACCAGCGTGAAGCTGGTGCCGATCCCGCCATCGTCGGTTCCGCCGGCCGCGGCCAGCACGGTGCGGGGCGCCATCTGGCGTGCCAAATCGACGAGGCCGTCCGCGATCTTCACGCTGTGGGATACGAAGACGAGACCCACCAGGGCCGAGTCCGCCATCCTCAGCCCTGCGTCGCAGTGTCGGCCGCGGCCCTCAACAGCAGGGCAGAGGACTGAGCGCCGGGATCGCGGTGACCGATGGCCCGCTCCCCCAGGTAGCTGGCCCGACCCTTGCGGGCAATGAGCGGTTCCGTGGCCAGCGCACCGGCCTCGGCCGCCTCGGCCGCGGCCAGCAGGATGGCAGGGGCATCCGCTCCGGAGGCCTGCGCTGCCGCGGCGGCGTCGACCGCGGGGGTCCAGGCATCCACCATGGTCTTGTCGCCGGACTCGGCCTTGCCTCTGAGTACGATGCCATCCCTCCCCGCGGTCAAAAGCGCGACGAGGGCGGCGCCGTCGAGGTCGCTCTTGTCCTGGACGGCGATGGCAGCCTTGAGAAACGCGGTGCCGTACAACGGCCCGGCCGCCCCGCCGACGGTGGAGATGAGAGTGGTGGCCACCATCTTCAGCACATCACCCGGGTTGGCCTCCGCCGGCACCGCGTCGAGTTTGGCCAGTACGGCCTGGAAGCCGCGGTCCATATTCTCACCGTGGTCTCCGTCGCCGATCGCACGGTCCAGGTCGAGCAACTCGACCCGGTGTTCGCTCATGACGTTCGCGCCGGTCCGGATCCAGGCCTTGGCCCAGGTGACATCCAAATTCATTCGTTCTCCCTCTACCGTCCCCACCGTAGCGCCGCGGTCTGCACCGGCGCATCCCAGAGGGTCGTCAGTTCGTCGTCGAGCTTCAGGACGGTGATCGACATGCCCTGCATTTCGAGGGAGGTCGTGAAGTTGCCGACCAGGGTGCGGGAAACCTCGATGCCCCGCTCGGCGAGCACCTCCGCCGCACGCCGGAACACGATGTACAGCTCGATCTGAGGCGTGCCGCCCATCCCGTTGACGAAGAGCAGGACCTTGTCGCCGGAGGCGAACGGAATGTCGTCCAGGATCGGGCCGAGCATCCGGTCGACGATGGCGTCCGCCGGTTCGAGCTTGATCCGCTCACGCCCCGGCTCGCCGTGGATGCCGATGCCGATCTCGATCTCGTCGTCGGCCAGGGTGAAGCTCGGCTCCCCGGCGTGGGGGACGACGCACGGGGTCAGGGCCACGCCCATCGTACGGACCTGGGCGATCACCCTTTCGGCCACCAGCGCGACCGACTCGAGGTCGTCGCCGCGGTCAGCGGCGGCCCCGGCGATCTTCTCGACGAGGACCGTGCCGGCGACACCTCGACGGCCGGCCGTGTAGAGCGAGTCCTTGACCGCCACGTCGTCGTTGACGAGCACGGAGCGCACCTCCACACCGTCCGCGGCGGCGAGGTCGGCGGCCGTCTCGAAATTGAGCACGTCACCCGTGTAGTTCTTCACGATGTGCAGCACGCCGGCTCCCCCATCGACCGCCTTCGTCGCCGCGAGGATCGGGTCGGGGGTGGGTGAGGTGAACACGGCACCGGGAACCGCAGCGTCGAGCATTCCCGGCCCGACGAGGCCACCGTGCATCGGTTCGTGGCCGCTGCCGCCACCGCTGACGATGCCGACCTTGCCGGCGACCGGGGCGTCCTTGCGCACAATGAAGATCGGATCGCTGGAAACCGTGACGAGATCCGCGTGGGCGGCTCCGAATCCGGCCACCGCCTCAGCGACGACATTCTTCGGATCATTGATGAGTTTTTTCATTACTCTTCCTTCGATCGAGGTGATTGGACGACGCGTCACAAGGAGCCGCGTTCGCATGCATGCAGGTTTCATTCCCAACCTACGCGCTGGAGCGTTCACCGGTAAGGGGTAAATAATGGCTCGGTCACCTGCCCATTCCGTTCATCCTGCCACCGCGCTATGGTGTTGCCAACCGCTCACCGCGAGGAGACGCCGCGGCGTCTTCAGCCTCACCAAGGAAGGTCAAAGTGGACAATATTGGAGTCGTGTTTTTGTCGGAGGTTGTGGGCACAGCGATGCTCATCCTTCTCGGTACCGGAGTCGTCGCCAACGTCGCCCTAGCGAAGAACAAGGGTGTCGGCGGTGGCTTCCTCATGGTGACCATCGGTTGGGGCCTTGCCGTCTTCGCCGGTGTCGTCGTCGCCTACAACTCCGGCGCGCACATCAACCCCGCTGTCACGCTCGGCCTGGTGGCCTCCGGCGCCACCGAGTTCGGCGCCGGAGTGCCCGTCACATTCCTGTCGGTGCTGGTGTACATCGCCGGCCAGATGTTGGGCGCCTTCCTTGGGGCCGTCGCCTGTTGGCTGGCCTACAAGCAGCACTTCGACCAGGAGCCGAACGCGGCCAACAAGCTGGGCGTGTTCTCGACCGGTCCGGCGATCCGGTCCTACGGCTGGAACCTCGTCACCGAGTTCATCGGCACCTTCGTGCTGGTGTTCGTGGTGCTCGCCTTCGGTGGCGGACGCCAGGGTGAAAACGGTGGTTTGGCAGCCCTCGGTGCCCTGCCGGTTGCGCTGCTGGTTATCGTGATCGGTACCTCGCTCGGCGGGCCGACCGGGTACGCGATCAACCCGGCCCGTGACCTCGGGCCCCGGATCGCGCACTTCCTGCTGCCGATCAAGGGCAAGGGTTCCTCCGACTGGGCCTACTCGTGGGTTCCCGTCGTCGGGCCGATCCTAGGCGGGCTGGCCGCCGGCTGGTCCTCCGCACTTCTCCTGCCGCTCCTCAACTAGCGCACCCACGGGCCGATTCAGATTCTGGATCGGCCCAGATTTTTTTGTGTCAGCCCATACAACGCGTCACACAATAAGGAGTTACCCATGGCTCAGTACGTAATCGCGATCGACCAGGGGACGACGAGTTCCCGCGCGATCATCTTCGACAAGGCCGGGTCGATCGTCTCGACCGGCCAGCTCGAGCATGAGCAGATTTTCCCCCAGGCCGGGTGGGTCGAGCACGACCCGATGGAGATCTGGAACAACACCCGTGAGGTGATCGGCCAGGCCCTCTCCAAGGCCAACCTCACCCGCCACGACATCGCCGCCGTCGGCATCACCAACCAGCGTGAGACCGCCGTGGTCTGGGATCGCACCACCGGTCTTCCCGTCTACAACGCCATCGTCTGGCAGGAC
The DNA here is from genome assembly GCF_030063195.1 of Cryobacterium sp. PH31-AA6. Classification (GTDB taxonomy): domain Bacteria; phylum Actinomycetota; class Actinomycetes; order Actinomycetales; family Microbacteriaceae; genus Cryobacterium. The sequence continues at coordinate 110,939 of NZ_JASISS010000002.1, read as the reverse complement.
ACCCGCACCCAGCCGATCGTCGACCGGCTCGCCGCCGACGGCGGCGTCGAGCGGTTCAAGAAGCAGGTCGGCCTGCCCCTGGCGACCTACTTCTCCGGCACCAAGATCGTCTGGATCCTCGAGAACGTCGAGGGTGCCCGGGAGAAGGCCGACGCCGGCCAGCTGATGTTCGGCACGACCGACTCGTGGGTGCTCTGGAACCTGACCGGCGGGCTCGAGGGCGGCGTGCACGCGACCGACGTCACCAACGCCAGCCGCACCATGTTCATGGATCTGGAGACCCTGGCCTGGGACGACGACATCCTCGCCGCGTTCGACGTGCCCAAGTCGATGCTGCCCGAGATTCGCTCCTCCTCCGAGGTCTACGGCCACGTCAACGAGCACAGCCTGCTGCGCGAGACACCGATCGCGGGCATCCTCGGCGACCAGCAGGCGGCAACATTCGGCCAGGCCGCGTTCGACCAGGGTGAGGCCAAGAACACGTATGGCACCGGTAACTTCCTCATCTTCAACACCGGCACCGAGATCGTGCACTCCAAGAACGGTCTGCTCACCACGGTCGGCTACAAGCTCGGCGACGAGGCGCCGCACTACGCGCTCGAGGGCGCGATCGCCGTCACCGGGGCTCTCGTGCAGTGGCTTCGCGACAACCTGGGCATGATCAGCAGCTCCGGGGAGATCGAGACCCTGGCCAAGACCGTTGAGGACAATGGCGGCGCGTACTTCGTGCCGGCGTTCTCCGGTTTGTTCGCGCCGTACTGGCGTTCGGATGCCCGCGGCGCGCTGGTCGGTCTGACCCGGTTCGTGAACAAGGGTCACATCGCCCGGGCCGCACTCGAGGCGACGGCCTTCCAGACCCGGGAGGTGCTGGACGCGGTCAACGCGGACTCCGGGGTTCCGCTGACCGAGCTCAAGGTCGACGGCGGGATGATCGCCAACAACACGCTGATGCAGTTCCAGGCGGACATCCTGGGTGTCCCGGTCGTGCGTCCGGTCGTGGCCGAGACGACCGCGCTCGGCGCCGCCTACGCGGCCGGCCTCGCCGTCGGCTTCTGGAGCAGCCTCGACGAGCTCCGCGCCAACTGGCAGGAAGACAGCCGGTGGACACCAAAGATGGACGTCGCCGAGCGTGACCGCCTGCTGCGCAACTGGAAGAAGGCCGTCACCAAGACCTTCGGCTGGGTCGACGAGGACGTCAACTAGCCCCGCCGGGTCACACCCGGCTGGACGCCACCCACTCGGCGAGTTTGGCCGTGGCCGCACCGGAGTCGACAGCCTCCGCGGCCACGGCCATTTTCAGGCGGAAACGATCAAGAATGTTGACCTGCGCCTGGGCCGGGTCCTTGGCAAGATCGAAGGCAACCAGCCCGGCCGCCGCGTTCAGGAGCACGATGTCCCGCACCGCGTCGTCCTGACCGGCAAGCATCCTGTGCACGACCTCCGCGTTGTGCTCGGCATCGCCGCCGACCAGGTCGCTGATCTTTGACCGTTTGATGCCGAGATCTCGCGGATCGATGTCGTGTTCGGTGACCAGGCCGCGAGACACCTCCCAGATGTGACTGTGGCCGGTCGTGGTGAGCTCATCGAGGCCGTCGTCCCCGCGGAAAACGAGGGCGGTCGCGCCACGGGTCTGGAAGACGCCGACAATCAGCGGGACCCGGTCGAGACTGGCCACGCCCACGGCCGAGGCCTCCGGTCGCGCCGGGTTGCAGAGGGGACCAAGGAAGTTGAAGACCGTGGGAATGCCCAGCTCCTTCCGGGCGGTGGCCGCGTGACGAAACCCCGGGTGGAAGGCCGCGGCGTAAGCGAAAGTGATCCCGGCGGAGTCGAGGATGGCGGCGACCCTGTCCGGGGAGAGCGTGAGATCGATCCCGAGCGCCGCGAGCACGTCGGACGAGCCCGACGCGGAACTCGCAGCACGGTTACCGTGCTTGATCACCGGCACGCCGGCGCCGGCGCACACGATGGATGCCATGGTCGAGACGTTGACGGTACCGAAGCGATCCCCGCCCGTCCCCACGATGTCCAGCGCCATCGGGTTCACCGCCAGCGGCACGGCGTGTTCGAGGATGGCGTCCCGGAACCCCACGATCTCGTCGACCGTCTCCCCCTTTGCCCGCAACGCCACGAGGAATCCCGCGAGCTGTGCGGGGGTGGCCTCCCCCAGCATCACCTGTTCCATGCTCCATGCCGCATCGGAGACACTCAGGTCCTCTCCGGCGAGGAGGGCGCTGATCACATTGGGCCAGGACTGGAATTCGAGCATGGCACGATCGTAAGGGAGATCCGACGGCCACCCGAATTGGTGCTCCGGGGGCGTCTTTGTTCCAATCCGGTCACCAATCGCGGATTTGTGCGACAAGCACCCTCGGTTGAGCAAATTGCGGCGAGATATCGGCCATAATGGAACGGTGACGAGCCCTTCAATTACTTATTCAGCCACAGCGCCCGTGGTTAATCGGCCCAACAGCGTGGCTGTGGGCACCATCGTCTGGCTCGGTAGCGAGGTGATGTTCTTCGCCGGTCTCTTCGCGATCTACTTCACGCTCCGGTCGACATCGCCCGAACTGTGGCAGTTCGAGACGGAGAAGCACAACTTCTCCTTCGCCCTGGTCAACACCCTGATCCTCGTCACGTCCTCCGTGACGTGCCAATTCGGAGTCTTCGCCGCCGAACGTCTGCAGGCCAGGTCAACGGGCTGGAAGCCGAGCCAGTGGGGCATGGTCGAGTGGTTCTTCCTCACCTACGCGCTGGGTGCCATCTTCGTGTCAGGCCAGGTGCTCGAGTACGCCACCCTCGTGTCAGAAGGCGTCGCCCTGTCCAGCAACGCGTACGGCTCTGCCTTCTACATCACCACCGGGTTCCACGGCATCCACGTGACCGGCGGACTGATCGCATTCCTGCTCGTGATCGGCCGAGGCTTCGCGGTCAAGAACTTCGGCCACAAAGAGGCCACCAGCGCCATCGTCGTGTCGTACTACTGGCACTTCGTCGACGTCGTCTGGATCGGCCTGTTCCTCGTCATTTACGTTCTCAAATAGACATTCGAAAGTGGAAAACGCGCATATGACGACGATCAAGAAGCCAAAGAGTCCCAGCGGACGCAAGGCCGGCCGCCGCCACCCTCTGTCCAGCGTCGCGCTGATCGCCATCGGCCTACTGTTCACCGGCGGTGCCTATGCCGCGTTCAGCACGAGCACGGCCAGCGCCGAGACCAGCGCCAACTCCCAGCAGACCATCGGCGAGGGCAAGAAACTCTTCGCCGCCAACTGTGCAACCTGCCACGGCCTGGCCGCGCAGGGAACCGGGAGCGGGCCGAGCCTGATCGGCGTCGGCGCCGCCGCGGTGGACTTCCAGGTTGGCACCGGCCGGATGCCGATGCAGGTCAACGGACCACAGGCGGAGAAGAAGGCCGTTCAGTTCACGGACGAGCAGATCGCCACCCTCGCCGCTTACGTCTCCTCCCTGGCCCCCGGCCCCGGGTTGCCCGAGGCCAAGTTGCTCGACGAGAAGGGTGACGCAGCCAACGGCGCGGAGCTGTTCCGGATCAACTGTGCAATGTGCCACAACGTCGCCGGCGCCGGTGGAGCCCTCACCGAGGGCAAGTACGCTCCCGCGCTTGACGGGGTGACCTCCAAGCACATCTATGAGGCGATGGTCACCGGCCCGCAGAGCATGCCGGTCTTCAACGACATGAACATCTCCCCCGAGAGCAAGCGCGACATCATCACCTACCTCAAGTACCTCGAGAACAACCCTTCTCCCGGTGGCTACGCGCTCGGTTCACTCGGCCCGGTCTCCGAGGGACTGTTCCTCTGGATCTTCGGCCTGGGCACGATCGTCGCCCTGACCGTGTGGATCACGGCGAAATCAAACTGACCGGAACGGTCTCGACTAACGTGAATATGAAACTGCCGATGAAGGAGAACAATGGCCAAGGACGATAACAGCGGAAAGGATCTGGCCGCTGCTGACTCGTCGGGCGTCGGGCAGGAGGGAGCTCCAGCAGGCACCGTCGTCGTCGTCCGGGACGCCGTGGCCAACCCGGGCTTCCCGCCGCACCGCCCTCGCGTGACCGACGTCCAGCCGAGCGCGGAGCGCCGTGCCGAACGCACCGTGTACACGTTGTTCTACCTGTCGATCGTGGGCAGTGTCTTCGCCATCGCGGCGTACATGGCATTCCCGATCATTCCTGAGGACCCGGGTTCCGTTCGCACGAACAACCTCTTCATCGGCCTGGGTCTCAGCCTCGCGTTGATGGCCATCGGCATCGGGGCCGTGCACTGGGGCAAGGCCCTCATGTACGACCACGAGGGAATCGATGAACGACACCCGGTTCGCGGGTCGGAGGACACCCGCGCGCGGGCCGTCGAAATCTTCCAGGAGGCCGGTGAGGAATCCGGCATCGGACGTCGCACTCTGATCCGCAACAGCCTGATCGGCGCCCTCATCGCCTTCCCGCTGCCCGCCGTCGTCCTCTTCCGTGGACTCGGACCGCAGGACGACAACCCGGCGGCTCTGCTCAGCCACACCATGTGGAAGAAGGGCACCCGGCTGGCGCTTGACCCGACCGGCACCCCGATCAAGGCATCTGACATCACCCTGGGCTCCGCCTTCCACGTGATCCCCGAGGGGCTGCAGGATCTCGAGCACGGCAAACTGGAGGAGAAGGCCAAGGCCGCCGTTCTCCTGATGCGGCTCAAGCCGGAGGACCTCAATGAGCTGCCGGAGCGTGCGGGCTGGTCGTACGACGGAATCGTCGCCTACTCCAAGATCTGCACCCACGTCGGATGCCCGGTCGCGCTGTACGAGCAGCAGACCCACCACCTCCTCTGCCCCTGTCACCAGTCGCAGTTCGACGTGTCGAACCACTGTGAGGTCATCTTCGGACCGGCCAAGCGCCCGCTGCCGCAGTTGCCCATCGCCGTCGACTCTGAGGGTTATCTCATTGCACAGAGCGATTTCACTGAACCCGTTGGACCGAGCTTCTGGGAGCGGAATTGAGCACGTCAACTACGACCACTGATCTGGTCGAAACCAAGAAGTCCGGCGGCCTGACGGCCGCCGCCTCGAACTACATTGATGAGCGCACGAGCATCTCGACGGCGGTCAAGGAACTGGGCCGGAAGATTTTCCCGGATCACTGGTCCTTCCTTCTCGGTGAGGTCGCGCTGTACAGCTTCGTCATCATCCTGCTGTCCGGATCGTTCCTGACGTTCTTCTTCAGCGCTGCGATGACTCCGGTCGAATACGACGGCTCATTCGTGCCGTTGAAGGGCGTCGAAATGTCCGCGGCGATGTCGTCGTCACTCGACATCTCCTTCGACATCCGCGGCGGTCTGCTCATGCGCCAGGTGCACCACTGGGCCGCGCTGCTCTTCGTCGCGGCCATCGGCCTGCACATGCTCCGGATCTACTTCACCGGCGCCTTCCGCAAGCCTCGCGAACTGAACTGGGTGATCGGCTTCATCCTGTTCATCCTCGCCATGGCCGAAGGCTTCACCGGTTATTCCCTCCCCGATGACCTGCTCTCCGGTAACGGCCTGCGCATCATCGACGGAATGGTCAAGGGCATCCCGTTGGTCGGAACCTGGATCTCGTACCTGCTCTTCGGTGGAGAATTCCCCGGCGAGGCCATTGTCGGACGCCTGTACTCCCTGCATATCCTGCTGCTGCCGGCGATCATCGTCGCGCTCATCGCCATGCACCTCCTGTTCGTCGTCGTGCACAAGCACACCCAGTACCCCGGTGCGGGCCGCACGAACCAGAACGTTGTCGGCTACCCGGTACTCCCCGTCTACGCGGCCAAGGCCGGCGGCTTCTTCTTCATCGTCTTCGGTGTCGTGATGCTGATGGCGTCGTTGTTCACGATCAACCCGATCTGGAACTACGGACCATACGACCCCTCCCCCGTGTCCGCGGGAACCCAGCCGGACTGGTATATCGGTTTTGCCGACGGAGCCCTGCGACTGATCCCGCCGGGACTGGAATTCGTCTGGCTGGACCACACGTTCTCGTTCAACATCCTCATCCCCCTCGTTGCGCTCGGGCTGTTCATCCTCGTGGTGCTCATCTACCCGTTCATCGAGGCCTGGGTGACCGGGGACAAGCGGGAACACCACATCCTGGACCGCCCCCGCAACGCCCCGACCCGCACCGCCATCGGCGCGGCCGGCGTCACGTTCTACGCCGCCCTGTGGGCGACCGCATCCTCGGACATCATCGCGACGCACTTCAAGGTCACGATGGAAGGCGTCATCCACACGATGCAGTTCCTCACTCTCGTCGGCCCGTTCATCGCCTTCTTCATCGCCAAGCGAGTCTGCCTGGCCCTCCAGAAGAAGGACAGGGAGATCGTCCTGCACGGGTACGAGTCCGGTCGAATCGTTCGCCTGCCCGGCGGCGAATACATTGAGGTGCACCAGCCGATCGACGAGTACGAGCGCTGGAAACTGGTCAGCTACTCCGACTACAAGCCGCTGATGCTTCGCCCGAACGCGCAGGGCAAGATCACCACCGGTCAGAAGCTCCGCGCCGGCATGTCACGCTGGTTCTTTGAGGATCGGATCGAACCGGTCGGCACCACGGAACTCGAACGGTCCCACGGCGACCACCACTAGGCAACAGCCTCAACCACAGATCGGGCATCGATGTCCCTCCAGACCCTGTCGGAGTGGCTTCGGTGCCCGATCTGTTTTCTCCCCCTCGAGCCCGGGGGAACCCTGGTCCTGCTCTGTGCGAACGGTCACGCCTACGACGCCAATAAGCGCGGCTTCGTTTCCCTGGCCGGAGCCTCCCGACGCCTGATCGGCGACAGCGCGGAGATGCTCGACGCGAGAGACACCTTCCTGGCCGCCGGCTGGTACCAATCCCTGCGGGACAACCTCGGTGATCTGGTCGCGCGGGAAGAGCCCGCCCGGCTGCTCGATATCGGCTGCGGTACCGGCTACTACCTCCGCGGTGTGCTCGAACGGCTACCGGACACCAGGGCCCTGGCTATGGACCTCTCCCCCGTCGCCGTGGCTCGCACGGTCGCCGGCCAGGGCCAGGTTGACGGCCTGGTTGCCGACGTCTGGTCGCCGATTCCCGTTCGCGACGCCGCGGTCGACGTCATCCTCAATGTTTTCGCCCCGCGCAATCCCTCCGAGTTCCACCGGATGCTCCGAAGCGGCGGTCTTCTCGCGGTCGTCGTGCCCCAGGAGACGCATTTGCAGGAGCTCCGAGCCGCCGGGCTGGCCCTGGGCGTGCAGGCCAACAAGAGTGCTCAACTGGCCGCGACCCTGGACGCGCACTTCGTCCTGGAAACCCGTCAGGCGACCACCCGGATACTCAGCCTCGACCCCGGCCAGGTCTCCAGCCTCGTCGGCATGGGCCCATCGGCGCATCACACGGATGCCGCCACCCTGGCGGGCGAGCCCGATGCCGAGCGCCCCGTGACCGTTGCCGTCGAGCTGCTCGGCTTCCGTCGCCGCGACTGACCACTGGTTCCGTTCGTCTTCCGGGTACGCAAACGGCGCCCGGACGATGTCGCGGGCGCCGTGTGCAGATGGCCGAGGCCGTGGTACGGATCTAACGGGCGAACATGCCCCGGTAGTACTCGTAGACCCAACCGACCAGGCTGATCAGGCCGATACCCACGGCGATGATGGAGATCCAGACACCGACGGCAAGGCCGAGGAACAGCAGTGCGGCGCTGCCGGCGAGCAGGATCGGCCACCAGCTCCACGGGCTGAAGAAGCCCACCTCGGGGTCGCCGTCGTCGATGTTCGCGTCCAGTCGGTCCTCAGGGAGTTCCCCGCCCTGGGCGTTGTGCACCCGGCTGAGATAGAAAGCGACAAAACTGACGAAGACCGCGCAGAGCCCCAGGGCGAAGGTGCCCGCCCATTCGACGCTGTGCTGCTTGGGATCAAGCAGACCCCACACGGTGTACGCGACGGAGACGACGACGAAGAAACCCGAGAGAATCCAGAGCAGGTTGACGTTGGCTCTCATTTACTTCACCTTGTTCGAAGCTGCGTCGTACGTGGGGGCATCCGGGGCGTCCTTGCCCGGTCCGATCCCGACGGGCATGGCCACCTCGGGATGGTTCAGGTCGAACGCAGGGCGCTCGGACCGGATCCGCGGGATCGAGGTGAAGTTGTGACGCGGCGGCGGGCAGGACGTCGCCCATTCCAGCGACGCTCCGAAGCCCCACGGGTCATTCACGGTGACGAGCGGCGCCCTACGGGCAGTGATGTAGACGTTCAGGAAGAACGGGATCATCGAGACGGCGAGGATCATCGCGCCGATCGTGGAGAGCTGATTCATCCAGGTGAAGCCGTCTTCGGGCGAGTAGGACGCGTACCGACGGGGCATGCCCACGACTCCCAGCCAGTGCTGCACGAGGAACGTGGTGTGGAAACCGATGAAGAGAAGCCAGAAGTGCCACTTGCCGAGGCTCTCGTTGAGCATCTTTCCGGTCCACTTGGGCCACCAGAAGTAGAAACCACTGAACATGGCGAAGACGACCGTTCCGAAGATGACGTAGTGGAAGTGCGCCACGACGAAGTACGTATCGGAAACATGGAAGTCCAGCGGAGGAGATGCCAGGATCACACCGGTCAGACCACCGAAGGTGAAGGTGACGAGGAAGCCGAGCGCCCAGAGCATCGGGGTTTCGAAGGTCAACGACCCTCGCCACATCGTGCCGATCCAGTTGAAGATCTTCACGCCGGTCGGTACCGCGATGAGCATGGTCATCAGGGAGAAGAACGGGAGCAGAACCGAGCCGGTGACGTACATGTGGTGAGCCCACACGGCTACGGACAGCGCGGCAATGGAGATGGTCGCGTAGATCAGGGTCTTGTAGCCGAAGATCGGCTTACGGCTGAAGACCGGGAACACCTCGGACACGATGCCGAAGAACGGCAGGGCGATGATGTACACCTCGGGGTGCCCGAAGAACCAGAACAGGTGCTGCCAGAGAATGGCACCGCCGTTGGCTGGATCGTAGATGTGGGAGAGGAAGATGCGGTCGGAGGCAGCGGCGAGGAGCGCTGCGGCGAGCACCGGGAATGCCATCAGGACGAGGATGGAGGTGACCATCGTGTTCCAGGTGAAGATCGGCATCCGGAACATTGTCATGCCGGGGGCGCGCATGGTGATGATCGTGGTGATGAAGTTCACGGCGCCGAGAATGGTACCGAAACCCGACAGGCCCAGGCCCACCATCCATAGGTTGCCGCCGACCCCTGGCGAGAACGTCGTGCTCGCCAACGGTTGATAGGCGAACCAGCCGAAGGACGCCGCTCCCTGCGGGGTCAGGAACCCGCCGACGGCGATCAGGCTGCCGAAGAAGAATGCCCAGAAGGAGAACGCGTTGAGCCGCGGGAACGCGACGTCAGGCGCGCCGATCTGAAGCGGCATCAGCGAGTTCGCGAAACCGAAGAACAACGGCGTCGCGAACATCAGCAGCATGATCGTGCCGTGCATGGTGAAGAGCTGGTTGTACTGTTCCTTCGTCTGGACGACCTGCAGGCCGGGCTCGAACAGCTGGGCCCGGATTACGAGCGCCATCACGCCGGCGAGGCAGAAGTAGACGAAGGAGGTGATCAGGTACATGTACCCGATGACCTTGTGGTCGGTGGAGGTGATCCACCGGACGAGGATGTTGCCCTTGCGGTCGACGCCCGAAACACGTCTGGGCGCGGCCGGAGCCGTCGGGGCGGTGGGAGCTGTGGTGGTACTCATGGCCTAGTTGCCCTCCTGAACCGTCGGGGCGGTCGTGCCCGGGAGATTTTGGTTGCGGTTGTAGCCGTTGTCGAGCTGGCCAACGCTTCCGGCCACCCGCAGCGACTGGATGTAGGCCTCGTAGTCGGCTTCGGAGACGACCTTCACCTTGAACAGCATCAGGGAGTGGTACTCGCCGCACAACTCGGCGCACTTGCCGGAGTAGGTGCCGATTCGCTCCGGGATGACCGACATGTAGTTGGTCTTGCCGGGAATCATGTCCTTCTTGTACAGGAAGTCGATGACCCAGAAGGAGTGGATGACGTCCCGGGATTCGAGTGCCAATTCGATCTTTTTGCCGACGGGGAGCACGAGGGTGGGGATTTCGGACTCGACCAGCGAGCCCTTGGCTCCCTCCAGATCGGGCTGACCCTGGATGCCGGAAGAGTAGACGTCTTCATTGACATAGTTGAAGTCCCAGGCCCACTGCTTGCCGATGACCTCGATCTTCACGTCGGGTGAGTCGAAGCGCGCCTCGATGGCGGCCTGGTCACGCGCGGTGAAGGCGAAGAAGCCCAGCACGAGGATGAGCGGTACGACCGTGTAGAAGATCTCGATCGGCATGTTGTAGCGAAGCTGGACCGGGAGGCCGGTCTGCCCCTTCCGGCGCCGATAGACGACGACGGTCCAGATGATCAGGCCCCAGGTGATCAGTCCGACGACGAGCAGGACGATCCAGGAGGTGGTCCAGAGCCCGCCGATTCGGTCGGTCTGGTTGGTCACCGCCGGTTGACCTTCTTCGAAGCCGGGGAGAAAGCCGTGAAGCTGGGCTTGGGTGCATCCCGACAGAACAATGGCCAACGACGCTGCGATCGGAATAGCAGCCCATCGGAGACGATGGTTTTTGCGCACCAGTAACCTTTCGGGGAAGACTCGACGACACTTCACTGGAAGTGCATTTCTAGTTTCACAGCCTACTGCGAGAGACGCCGCGGGATGTGCATGAACGCGGTCGGTCGGATAACGAATTCGCCCCCAGTCGCTGTTTTAAACGACAACGCCCCCTGCCGGAAGGAATCACGCGCGATCAAAGCACGGAATCCGGCAGGGGGCGGGGTCGAACGATCAGCTGAAGGAGTCGCCGCAGGCGCAGCTTCCGCCGGCATTCGGGTTGTCGATCGTGAAGCCCTGCTTCGCAATGGTGTCTTCGAAGTCGATGGATGCCCCATCGAGGTAGGGAACGCTCATCTTGTCGACGACGACCTCAACCCCGTCGAAGTCGACGAGGGCGTCGCCTTCCAGAACGCGCTCGTCGAAGTAGAGCTGATAAATCAGGCCGGAACAGCCACCCGGCTGCACGGCGACGCGCAGTCGGAGGTCCTCGCGGCCTTCCTGGGCAAGCAGGCTGCGAACCTTCTGGGCGGCAGTGTCGCTGAGGCCCACGCCGTGGGCTGCGGTGCTGGTGGCGATGGTGTCGGTCATGCTGCTCCTCATTACTTTCGCGTCGGTAGGGTCCCGTCACGGCGCTGCTGTCTGTCGGTGGGGTCGCACGTTCCGGCCTTGGGCTGGGACGCACGATTCACCACCGCGATTGTACCTAGGTAAACGGTTAAAGCACCTCCGAAATTCCCGATCCGGTCGTCGATCGCTCCGGCGCGATCAGGGAGTCTCCGGGCGTACCTTCTGATTGAGCCGGTTGAGCAGGAGAGCTTCGCTGAGAACGGAGCGTTTGAAGACTCCCAGATGCAGTGATTCGTTGGGGCTGTGCGCCCGTGAATCGGGGTCTTCGACACCGGTCACGAGAATCTGTGCCTCAGGGAAAACGCGTACGAGGTCGGCAATGAAGGGGATCGATCCGCCGACGCCGATGTCGACCGGCTCGCGTCCCCAGGCTTCTGCCATGGCCAGCCGAGTCTCCGTGACAGCCCAGCCGCTGGTGTCGACGAGGAAGGCCTCTCCGGTGTCGACGTCGTCGATCGAGATCTGCGCGCCGAACGGGGCGTTGGCCCGCAGGTGTTTCTCCAGCGCGGTGAACGCGGCCGCTGCCGGTTGGCCGGGGGCGATCCGAGTGCTCAGCCGCACAGAGATGACGGGCGAGAGGGTGTTGGACGCGTTGGCGACGCTCGGCGCGTCGATTCCGGTGATCGTGATCGACGGTTGAGACCAAATCCGGCTGAGGACGGACCCGTGTCCGATCGGCTGCACCCCCGCTGTCAGACCGGTCTCCTGACGGAGCTGGTCCTCCGAATAGTCGGGTGTCGCGGCGTCATGGCTGGTCAGTCCGGACACGGCCACCGAGCCGTCGTCGGCGTAGAGGGTGTCCAGCAGGCGCACGGTCGCCATCATCGCGTCGGGAACCGCTCCCCCGAACATGCCCGAATGGGAGGCATGGTCGAGCGTGCGGACCGTGAGCCTGAACGTCACGTTGCCGCGCAACGCGATGGTCAGGGCCGGCGTGTCGATGTCCCAGTTGTTGGAGTCCGCGACCACGATGGCGTCGGCGCGCAGCGCCTCGGTGTTCTCCTCCAGGAAGGTCGCGAAGGAACGACTGCCGAATTCCTCTTCACCCTCAATGAACAGGGCGAGTCCGAGGTCGAAATCGGGGCCGGCCGAGTCGACGAGCGCTCGGATCGACGCGATGTGGGCCATCACGCCCGCCTTGTCGTCGGCGGCACCGCGCCCGTAGAGGCGGTCTCCGCGCACGGTCGGTTCGAAGGGCAGCGATTCCCAGTCCTCGTCGTTGCCGGGCGGCTGCACGTCATGGTGCGCGTAGAGAAGGACGGTCGGACGCCCGTTCCTGGCCCGCCGGGTGGCGAGCACGGCAGGCTGACCCAGTTCGGTGCCGCCGGGGACGCCGGCCTGCTTGATCTCGACGGAGTCGAAAACGCCCAGGCCCCGGGCGAGTTCGGCCACCATCTCGGCGCTGGCGGCCACCTGGCCGCGGTCAAAGGCATCCCAGGACACCGAGGGCACTCGCACAAGGGCGCAGAGATCCGCGATCGTCGATGGCAGTCCTTGGAGCACGGCGGCGCGGATGCCGGCATCGCCGGCGGTCGACGAAATCGGGTCTGTTTCTGGAATATCGGTCATCGGGTAATCTTAAGGCAACCAATTGCAAGGAACTGATGTGGCTAAGCCTGTGAACCCAGACGCACAACCCTCGATGGAGTCCGTGGAGGAGACCAAAGCCCGCCTTGCGGCCGGTAAAGGGCAACCGACGCCCAGCCGCAAACAGCAGGAGGCGTTGAACAAGCGTCCACTGGTGCCCGGCGACCGCAAGCTCGCCGCCAAGCAGGCCAGGGGCAAGGCCGCAGAGGCCAGGGACCGCGCCAGACTCGGCATGGCCGCCGGCGACGATCGTTTCCTGCCGCAGCGCGAACGAGGCCCGCAGAAGCGTTACGTTCGGGACTATGTCGACGCTCGCTTCAACGTGGGCGAATTCATGATCCCGATCATGTTCCTCGTCATCCTGCTGACGTTCTTTCCTGACCCGATGGTTCAGACCTATGGCATCGTCGCGCTGTGGGCGTTCTTCCTGGTCGCCGTCGTCGATGGTGTCATTCTCGGTTTCAGCCTCACCCGCAAGGTGAAGGCCAAATTCGGCGAGAGCAAGGCAGAGCGGGTTCGCTGGTATGCCGCGATGCGGGCGCTCCAGTTGCGTCCGATGCGTCTGCCGAAACCGCAGGTCAAGCGCGGGCAGTACCCGGCCTGACCACCCGTGCCCGTCCGGATACGTGTCCCCGAGGGACGCCCGGGCGGACCCACGTCGTCAGGCCGCGTGGGCGCCGAGCCTGATCAACGGCACCCGGAGTTCCTCGTCGGTGAGTGACCCGTGCTGGCCCACCATGTTTCGTGCCGACTGGTTCGGCTCGCGCGAGTCGTAGTAGGCGACGAGTTTGCGGGCGGCGACGATCAGGTCTCCGATTCTTGGCGCGACCTCCGGCGCGACCGTTCCGAACAACCCGGCCTCCACTGCCTCGTCGCGGGTGAAGACCCAGGCGCGTTCACCTTCGACGTCTCGCCACGACTCGGCCAGGGCGGACGCCTCGTCGGCCCTGGCCGGCTCGAGGTAAAGCTGCACGCACCGGGGATCTCCACCGATGTGGCGGACACCGTCCACGAGTTCGGGAACGGTGTCGAAGAGCACGTGCCGGGTGGCGGGAACGTCGATGATCCCGTGGTCGGCGGTGAGTAGCAGTCCCTCGTCGCGCTTGAGTCCGGCCGCGAAGCGGGCGATGGCGGAATCGAGGGCCTCCAGCTCAGCCAGCCACCTCGCCGACTCCCAGCCGTGCGCGTGCGCGGCCATGTCAAGTTCGGGGATGTAGAGGTAGACGAGTGCCCGCGGTTCGGAATCGAGGAGCGCCCGGGCGGCCGCGAAGCGGTCGGCGAGAGTCTCGGCTGCGACATACCGGGCGCCGCGGAGCACGGCCAGGGTGAAGCCCGAGGTCGTGTACCGTTTCGGGCCGATGGCAAAGCTGGGCACGCCCTCATCCGCGGCGCGCTCGAAGACCGTGCGCTCCCGCTGCCAGACGGCCGGATCCATGCCGTCGTCCCAGCCGGTGAGCTGGTTCACAACCCGGTCCCGTGCCGCATCCCGGACGCGGTAGCCGACCAATCCGTGACGACCGGGCTCGACCCCGGTGGTGAGGGTGGCGATGCCGGCGGCGGTGGTGGCTGGGAATACCCCGTCGAGCACACCGGCTTTGGTGAGGTGTGCGCTGAGAAATCGCGCGTGCCCGGCCCGCGCCCGGAGCTGGCCGACCCCGAGTCCGTCGGCCAGGACCACGACGGTCCTGGCTCCAGAGCCCAGACTGAGGGCATTGGGCCGGTCGAGGATCGCGGAGAGTGAACTTGTCAGAACGTCGGCAAGCCGCAGGGTGCTGAATTGACGGGCCGGTAGCATGGGGGGCATCCGGCCAATTCTGACATAGACCCAGGCCGCACGTTCCAGCACCCACCCGAAAGTGCCTGCCCAGCGCATGGCACGCCTCAACAGAATTCACGAATGAGCCGTTCAAGCAGCACGCCGCCCGCCGAGATCACCGAGCGCATCGAAGACGTCGACGTGTCGACCGAGATGCAGGGGTCCTTCCTCGAGTACGCGTACTCCGTGATCTACTCGCGCGCGCTCCCCGATGCCAGGGACGGGCTCAAACCCGTGCAACGTCGAATTCTCTATCAGATGAGCGAAATGGGGCTCCGCCCTGATCGCGGCCATGTGAAGAGCGCACGCGTGGTGGGCGAGGTCATGGGCAAGCTCCACCCCCACGGCGACACCGCCATCTACGACGCCCTGGTGCGAATGGCGCAGGCGTTCACCCTGCGTGTTCCCCTGATCGACGGACACGGCAATTTCGGTTCGTTGGACGACGGTCCGGCCGCGCCGCGGTACACCGAGGCGCGCCTGGCCGCGCCGGCACTCGCCATGACGGAGCACCTCGACGAGGACGTCGTGGACTTCGTGCCCAACTACGACAACCAGCTCACCCAGCCGGATGTCCTGCCGGCCGCCTACCCGAACCTGCTCGTCAACGGCGCGAGCGGCATCGCCGTCGGCATGGCCACGAACATGGCGCCGCACAACCTGATCGAAGTCGTCGGCGCGGCCAGGCATCTCCTGGCGCACCCTGACGCGACGCTCGACGACCTGATGGAATTCGTTCCGGGTCCCGATCTGCCGACCGGTGGAACCATTGTCGGCCTCGCCGGCATCAAGGACGCCTACGCCACCGGACGCGGCAGTTTCAAAACCCGCGCCCGGGTTTCCGTCGAGGCGATCACCGCCCGGAAGGCCGGCCTGGTCGTCACCGAACTGCCCTATCTCGTCGGCCCGGAGCGGGTCATCGAGAAGATCAAGGACGGGGTCAACTCCAAAAAGCTCAGCGGCATCTCGGATGTCACGGACCTCACCGACCGGACAAAGGGGCTCCGCCTCGTCATCGGGATCAAGACCGGGTTCAGCCCGCAGGCCGTGCTCGAGCAGCTTTACCGCGTCACCCCGCTCGAGGACTCCTTCAACATCAACGCCGTCGCCCTCGTCGACGGCGGCCCGCAGACTCTGGGTCTGCGCGAACTCCTCATGGTCTACGTCGGCCACCGGATCGAGGTCGTCACACGCCGGTCGGCGTATCGTCTCGCCAGGCGCAAGGAACGCCTGCACCTCGTTGAGGGTCTTCTCGTGGCCATCCTCGACATCGACGAGGTCATCCAGGTCATCCGCGCGAGCGATGACAGCGAACAGGCCCGCACCCGCCTGATCGACGTCTTCGACCTGAGTCAGATCCAGGCCGAGTACATCCTCGAGCTGCGGTTGCGGAGGCTGACCCGCTTCTCCCGGATCGAGCTGGAGACGGAGCGCGACCAGTTGCTCGCGGAGATCGCCGCGCTCGAAAAGCTGCTCGGCAGCAAGCAGGCCATCCGCACCCTGGTCTCTGACGAGCTCGCCACGGTGGCCGAGAAATTCGGCACCCCCCGGCGAACCGTGCTCACCGAGGCCAGGCCGAGCATCGCCGGCGCGGCCGCCAAGCGCACGGCCGCCATCCTTGAGGTGACCGACACCCCGACCCGGATCTACCTGAGCACGACCGGCCGGATCGCCCGGGTCGACCTGCCGACCACCGACGAGGCTCAGACCGACCGGATCGTCCCGGCTCAGCGCCGCAGCAAGCACGACGCGATCCTCTCCAGCCTGGCAGCCACCAGCCGAACCGAGGTGGGTGCGGTGACCAGCCTGGGTCGTCTCATCCGTTTCTCGCCGGTGGACCTGCCCGTGATGCCGCCGACCTCGATCCAGCTGGCGGCGGGCGTGCGCATCGGTGACTACCTCGCCCTGTCGAACCGGGACGAAAAGGTGCTCGCCCTGGTCTCCCTCGACTCCGACAAGGCGATCGCCCTCGGCACGCGCCTGGGCGTCGTGAAGCGGGTCACCCCTGGAGACTGGGCGAATAAACCCGACTTCGAGATCATCGCGTTGAAGCCGAAGGATGTGGTCGTCGGGGCCGTGCAGGGGTCGGAGGCCGACGAACTCGTCTTCATCGCCTCCGATTCCCAGCTGCTGCGGTTCCCGGCCGGTTCCGTTCGACCGCAGGGCCGCACCGCGGGCGGCATGGCCGGGATGAAGCTGGTCGATGACGCCCGGATCATCTACTTCACCAGCGTGGCGCCCGAATGCGCGGATTCCGCGGTCGTCGCCACCATCGCCACCGGCAGCCAGACGCTTGCCGGCACAGACCCGGGCAGCGCCAAGGTGTCTGACTTCGCCGAATACCCGGCCAAGGGCCGGGCCACCGGCGGGGTGCGTTCACAGCGCTTCCTCAAGGGCGAAGACAACGTGTCCGTCGCCTGGGTCGGACCACTTCCGGCTCGCGCCGTGGGACCGGACGGTTCCCCGCGGACCCTTCCGGAGACGGGCTCCCGTCGGGACGCATCCGGCGCGATGCTCGATGCCGTGATCGGCTCGATCGGCGCGCAGATCGGCTGAACCGCGCTACGGTGAGGAAATGACGCTCATCCAGGATTCGGTTGTTCTTGTCGTCGGCGCCTCCGGGGGTCTCGGTCGGGAAATCGCGCGGTTGCTCGCCGACGGCGGAGCCCGCGTCATCCTGAGTGGGCGTGACCGCACGAAACTGGAGGCTCTCGGCATCCCCGGGACCGTTCTGGTTGCAGACCTCAACGATCCCGAGGCGATCGGGGACCTCGTCGCCGCCGCGGTCAGCGTGCACGGCCGCCTTGACGGCATTGTGAACGCGGCGGGGGTCGTCGCTTTCGGTCCGGCTTCCGCGCTGAGCGATGCCACGCTGACCGAGCTTTTCGCCGTCAATACCCTGGCGCCGATCCGCCTCCTGCGGGCCTCGATCGAGGCTCTGACCCTTTCGGCGGAGCAGGGGCGGGATCCGTTTGTGCTCACCATCAGCGGGGTCGTGAGCGAGAGCCCAACAGCCAATCTGGCCGCCTACTCCGCCTCGAAGGCCGGTCTCGCGGCGTTCGGTCAGGCGGCCGCCCGGGAGCTGCGCCGCGTGGGGATCCGAATCGTGGACGCACGTCCGGGGCACACCGAAACGGCCCTGTCCACGCACCCGATATCCGGGACCGCGCCTCGTTTCCCCTCGGGCCATGAGCCCGCCGCCGTCGCACAACGCCTCGTTGAAGCCATCGTCGGCGGCGAACGTGACGTGCCGAGCACGGCCTTCCTCGCGATGGGCGATTGACCCCGCGCCGACCCTCTCAGGGGCCGACTCGTCTCAGACGTCGATCCGGTCGCGGCTGAGCTTGTCCGAACTGTCGATGATGAACTCCTTACGCGGGGCGACGTCGTTGCCCATCAGGAGCTCGAACACCTTTCCGGCCATCTCCGCGTCGGCCACGCGAACCCGGCGCAGGGTGCGGTGTGCCCGTTCCATTGTGGTCGTCGCCAGTTGGTCGGCATCCATCTCGCCGAGGCCCTTGTAGCGCTGGATCGGGTCCTGATAGCGCTTTCCGCTTTTCTTCAGTCCGCTCAGCACCCCCTGAAGCTCGGTCTCCGAGTAGGTGTAGATCGTCTCGTTGGGCTTGCTGCCGGGGTTCATCACCACAACCCGGTGCAGCGGCGGCACCGCGGCGAAGACGCGACCCTCGGTGATCATGGGGCGCATGTACCGGAAGAAGAGCGTGAGCAGGAGGGTGCGGATGTGCGCGCCGTCGACATCCGCGTCACTCATGATGATGACCTTGCCGTATCGGGCGGCCGACAGGTCGAAGCTACGGCCCGAGCCGGCTCCGATGACCTGGATGATCGAGGCGCATTCCGTGTTCGAGAGCATGTCGGACACGGACGCCTTCTGCACGTTCAGGATCTTCCCCCGGATTGGCAGGAGCGCCTGATGTTCGCTGTCCCTGGCGAGCTTGGCGGTGCCGAGCGCGGAGTCGCCCTCCACGATGAACAGCTCGCTCGTGGTCACATCGTTGCTGCGGCAGTCGACCAGTTTCGCCGGCAGCGAGGAACTCTCGAGCGCGTTCTTGCGCCGCTGGGTCTCCTTGTGTGCGCGCGCGGAAATTCGCGACTTCATCTCGGCCACGATCTTGTCAAGCACGACGGCCGCCTGGGTCTTGTCGTCGCGCTTCGGGGACACGAAACGCTCGTTCATGGCCTGGGCGACGACGTTCGCCACGATGGCGCGCACCGCGGGTGTTCCGAGCACTTCCTTGGTCTGGCCTTCGAACTGTGGTTCGGGAAGTCGAACGGTGAGCACGGCGGTCAGGCCGGCCATCACATCGTCCTTTTCCAGCTTGTCCGATCCCATCTTGAGCCGGCGGGCGTTCAGCTCCACCTGGGAACGGAGAAATTTCAACAGGCCGGCGTCGAAGCCTGCCTGGTGAGTGCCGCCCTTCGGCGTGGCGATGATGTTCACGAAGCTGCGCACGACGGTGTCGTAGCCCGTCCCCCACCGGAGCGCGATGTCGACGGCGCAATCCCGGGTCAGCTCGGTCGGCACCATGGCGCCCTTGTCTGTCAGTACGGGCACGGTCTCGGTGAAGCTGCCATTCCCACTCAGCCGCCAGGTGTCGGTGATCGGCGTGTCGGTCGCGAGGTGGTCGACGAACTCCGAGATGCCCCCGTCGAACTGGAAGGATTCCCGCGCTGCATCCGCGGTGCGCCGGTCGTCGATGTCGATGGCGAGGCCGGGGACGAGGAACGCGGTTTGCCTGGCCCGGTCGAGGAGTTCCTCGGTCTGGAACGAGGCACCCTTGGTGAAGATCTGGCGGTCGGCCCAGTAGCGCACCCGGGTTCCGGTGACGCCACGCTTCACCTTGCCGATCACCCGGAGCTCGCTCTGCTTCTCGAACGGGGTGAACGGCGCGTCGGGGCTCTTCTCCCCCGCGTCCGAGAAAATACCGGGTTCGCCCCGGTGAAACGACATGGCCCAGGTTTTTCCGTCGCGGTCGACCTCGACGTCGAGGCGTTCAGAGAGGGCGTTGACCACGGACGCGCCGACGCCGTGCAGTCCGCCGGACGCCGCATAGGAGCCGCTGCCGAACTTGCCGCCGGCGTGCAGCTTGGTGAAAACGACCTCGACGCCGGTCAGTCCGGTCTTGGGCTCGATGTCCACGGGGACGCCGCGCGCCGTGTCCCGGACCTCGACGCTCTCATCGGGGTGGAGAACAATGTCGATCCGTGAGCCGAACCCGCCGAGCGCCTCATCGACCGAGTTGTCGATGATCTCCCAGAGGCAGTGCATGAGGCCTCGGGAGTCCGTCGAGCCGATGTACATACCGGGGCGTTTGCGAACCGCTTCGAGCCCCTCGAGTACCGACAGGTGGCGCGCGGAATAGTCTGAAGAGCTCACAACGCTCAAGAATACCGGCCGCAGGGCCTCCTTCCCCCCACCAACACCCGGCCGGAATGGTCTACGCGGTGAGCGAAATGCAACCAAACACAGTCGAAAAGCCGGGCCGACCGTGTTTACATGGAGCACAAGCAAAATTGGTATCACTTGGTATCAGTCCGGAGGAGGAAAACATGTCCCAGATCGCAACCGGAAATGGTGCCATCGACCAGAATTCCGTCGACGGGCAGAGCGCACCTCACCAGCTCACCGCGGCAGACCGCTGTGACGCGTGTGGCGCGCAGGCGTACATTCGGGTCGTCGTCAACAACAGCGAACTGATGTTCTGCGCCCACCACGGTCGCAAGCACCAGGAGAAGCTCGCCGCCATCGCCGAGAGCTGGCACGACGAGTCGAGCCGACTCCTTGAGGACCAGCGCTCCTAGCCAGGCGCCGGGCCACCACTCAGCGGCGCGTTCGACTTCGGTCGGTCGCGCCGCTTTTTTGTCTCTGCGCCCCGGTGCCCCGAGGCGCGTCGGTCACTCCGAGGGGAGCCCGAGCCTCGCGGCCAGCTGATCGCGTCCGGCCTTCGCAATCGCATCGACGGACGCTGCCCTCTCCCCCGGAACGTACTCGCCGCCCGCACGGGTCACGGCCGTGGCCAGCAAGTGATCAGCGAGGGCGGGGTTGCGCGCCAGCACCGGACCGTGCAGGTGGGTGCCGAACAGGTTGCCCATCACGAGGCCCTCCACACCTGTACCCGCCGCCACTGCGCCGTTGCCGGTGCCGGAGCGCACCTTCCCCAGCGGAGACGCTTCCGCGCCGGTGTAACCGCGGGCATGGTTCTCGAACCCGACCAGCCTGCCGAACTTCGAGTCGACAACGATGTCGTCGGTCGCACGCTCCGGCAGCGGAACGGCCCGGCCGGCCACGATTCCCAGACCCTCGACGACGGTCCCGTCGCCCAGCTCGATCCCCCAGCTCAGGAGCTCCCAGCCGGTGCCGACGGCAAGAATGGGGATCCCTGCCGTGCACCACGTGCGCAGTTGCTCGGTCATCGTCGCAAGGATGTCCCGCACGGTTATCAGTGAGGTATCGGAGCCCGAACCGACCACGACGAGGTCGATCTGGTCCGGCAGGTCCGCGGCAGCGCGCACCTCCACGATGCTGGCGTCGAAACCGGCCCAGCGTGCTCGCTGGGCGAGCACCCGGGCGTTCGCGGCGTCGCCGTTGCTTCCGAGCAGCTCCGGGAGCACCGTCACGATGGTGAGTGCGCGCATCAGTCCCGCCCTGCCTTGTTGGAGGCGAGTCCCAGATGGGCCCTGGTGCGGCGCATCGAGTCCGCCGAGAAAATGATGGTCTTCAACCCGACCTGCGGGTCGGGCAAGGCGAGGAAGTCGTCGAGCGCCTTGCCGAGATCGAGCTCGATCCGGTCGACGGTGACGTCGTCGTAGGCCAACTGGAGGGCGATCTCCTGCGCCTTCGAACCGGATGCGATCGCGACCCGGTCGAGGCCGGAGGTATCGACCGGCCAGAAGTAGGACGGGTCACGCACGTCGGAGCCGATTGCGATCAGGATCTGGTCGGTCCCGGACGCGAGGCTGTCCACGTTCAATTGGAAGCTCGCGGGATTCTGTACGAGCACGAATTCAACCTTGCGGCCGCGAACCGTGACGATTTCGCCGCGGCCGAAGACCGGCGGGATGGCCGAGATGGCCGCCGCCGCGATGGCGGGGTCGAACCGGTCGCCGAGTACCGCCTGGGCAGTGCACAGCGCGGTGACCGCGTCGACGGCGTAGTGCGTTCCTCGGGCCGGCAACACCATCGGATACGGGGCGCCGTCCACCAGGACGGTGGCCTCCCGGCCGTCGACCGCGGTCAGGAGCATTCCCTCTGCCGCGCCCAGCCGCGCAACGGCGGTCGCACTGTAGCCCAGGCCCCGCGGGTTCGCCGCGAGAACGTCCGCCGACACTCCGAAGCGGGAAATCCCGACGGGGGCGTCGAGATGAACCGCCAGGTCGAGCAGGTACTGGTCGTCAGCGTTCACGACGACGGTGCCGGTGGCGCGGGACGCAATCTTGGCGAGCATCGCCGCGACCATCTCGGAATCGTGGAAACGATCGATCTGGTCGACCATGACATTGGTCAGCGCGACGACGCGTGGCGTCAGCGAACCCGAGATCAGGGCGCCGTGGCCCTCATCCATCTCGAGAACTGCGACATCGCCACTGATCCGACCGGCGAGGCTCGCCTGCTCGAGCAGCGCGGAGGTGAGTCCCTGGCTGATGTTGGCCGTCGACTCGTTCGTGAATACGCCCAGACCGTGCGCGCGGAGCGCGGCCACCAACAACTTCGTGGTGGTGGACTTGCCGCTCGAGCCGGTCACAATGACCAGGCCACCGGGAAAACCGTTCAGCGTCCGGGCCAGGAACCCAGGCGCGATCGTATTCACAACGAGACCCGGAACCGCGGAGCCCCCGCCCGGCTTGCGCCATCTGGCCAGGAGACGAACGATCCGGCCGACGAGGATCGCCGGTGCATAGCGCACGCGGCGACCTATTCCAGGTAGTCGCGTAGTGACTGCGACCGTGACGGGTGACGCAGCTTGGCCATCGTCTTCGATTCGATCTGACGGATGCGCTCACGCGTCACGCCGAACGTGTCACCGATCTGATCGAGGGTCTTCGGCATGCCATCGCCGAGGCCGAAACGCATCCGGATCACGCCGGCCTCACGCTCCGACAGAGAGTCAAGCAGGCTTTCCAGCTGCTTCTGCAGCATCGTGAAGCCGACGGCGTCCGCCGGCACGACGGCCTCGGTGTCCTCGATCAGGTCGCCGAATTCGCTGTCGCCGTCCTCGCCGAGGGGGGTGTGCAGCGAAATAGGTTCGCGGCCGTACTTCTGGACCTCGACGACCTTCTCCGGCGTCATGTCCAGTTCACGGCTGAGTTCTTCGGGGGTAGGCTCGCGGCCCAGATCCTGCAGCATCTGGCGCTGCACGCGGGCCAGCTTGTTGATGACCTCGACCATGTGCACCGGGATGCGGATTGTGCGGGCCTGGTCGGCCATCGCCCGGGTGATCGCCTGGCGGATCCACCAGGTGGCATAGGTGGAGAACTTGAAGCCCTTCGTGTAGTCGAACTTCTCGACGGCACGGATCAGGCCCAGGTTTCCCTCCTGGATCAGGTCGAGGAACTGCATCCCACGACCCGTGTAGCGCTTGGCGAGGGAGACGACGAGGCGGAGGTTGGCACCCAGGAGGTGGCTCTTGGCGCGGGCGCCGTCCTTCGCTACCCACAGGAGTTCGCGGCCGAGCGCACTCTTCTTCTCCGCGTCGCTCATGACGGCCAGCTTGTCCTCAGCGAAGAGTCCGGCCTCAATCCGCATGGCGAGTTCGACCTCTTCGGCCGCGTTCAGGAGCGCGACCTTTCCGATCTGCTTGAGGTAGTCCTTGACGGGGTCAGCGGTCGCGCCGGTGATCGCGCTCGAGTAGACCGGGACTTCGTCGTCGTCGTCAACGAGTGAGAGCACCAGGGCACCGCTGGGCAGCGGTTCGGCCGCGGCCGCGCGCTTCTTGCGTTCCTCGGCGTCGTCGTCGTCTGAATCTGCGTCTTCGCCGGCAGCATGCTCGTCGTGGTCATCGGACCCCGCCGCCGCCTTGCCCTTGGTCTTGGTGGCCGCGGCGCGCTTGCGCGGTGCGGGCTTCTCTCCGGCGGCCTCTGCGGCCAGGGCGGCAGCGGCCTTCGCGGCGGCGGCCTTGGTGACGGGCTTCTTCACGGCCGGGGTCTTAGCCGCAGTCGCCTTGGCCGGCGCCTTGGCCGCAGAATCGGGCGCTGCCACGTCGGGCGTGGCCGCTGTAGTTTCTTCGCTTGGCTCGGATTTTGTGCGGGTTGCCATTCGAACACCTCTCATGCCGTGGCGCTGTCGCCGGCGGCGCTGCCAGGGCGATCACGGCCAAGTAGAGACGGCCGGATTGACACCTGGGCAGTGTGGATTTTGGGCAGTACTAGGACCCATGTCAAGTCCCGGGCTAATCGCAGAGACAAGATTGTCAGTGCTCCCAGGACCAGAACGGGCCCTATTGACAATTATTGCATGCTTTGTGTAAGAGGCAAGCCAGGATAGACCTACTCCGGCCGTCGTCGCCTGTGCCAGGCGCGAGCTACGGCCACCCAGATCGGGGCGACCACGATTCCGTCGTCGTCCGAGAGCTGGCGGCGGGTGCGGGCTCTGGCTCGCAGCAGGAAGACGACGCCGAGTCCAATCACCAGGTACTGCACCGAAAACGCCACCCGGAACGAGTCCAGCGAATAGAGGTTGCTTGCGCCGCCGGCGGCGACCCGCCAGCCGTCCTGAAGGTCGAGCAGCAGGCCGATCAGGAATACCATGACGAAGCTGGCGGTGAAGCCGCCCACATTGACCACGCCGTTGGCGGAGCCGTGGCTGCGCTGCGGGTTGAAGGTGCGAGCGAAATCGAATCCGATCAACGACCCCGGCCCGCCGACCCCAAGCGCGACCAGCAGCAAGACGATCAGCCACAGCGGGGGCGTCCCCGGCCAGAGGAGCACGACCGCCCACGCCGTGCCCATCAGGGCAACGCAGCCGAGCACGATGTTGCTGCGCCGCAACGGATACCGTGCCGTCAGGATTCCGAGGATGGGCCCGGCAATCATCCCGGCCCCGACCAACACCATGAGCATCCCGGCCGCGAACGAGGCCTCATAGCCGAGGCCGTAAACCATGAAGGGGAAGCCCCAGAGCAGAGTGAACACGGTTCCGGAGGACTGGGTGACGTAGTGCGACCAGAAGCCCAGCTGCGTACCCGGCCGCTTGAAGCTGTGTTTCAGCAGAGCGAGCGCCGCAGCCCAACTCGTCGGGCGGTCCTCTGCGGTGCTGCCGGGAGGCCGGTCCTGCACGACCGCGATCACGACGACGAGCGCGACGACCGCGACTGATGCCGCTGACACGAACGCGGTGGTCCAGCCCCAGGTGTGCAGCACCCAGGCCAGGGGCACGGCCGACATGACCTGGCCCAATTGGCCGATGTTGCCGAGCCACTGGGAGAGCTGCGGCACCTTGCGGCCCGTGAACCAGGACGAGACCAGCCGGATCATCGAGATGAAGATGGTGGCGTCGCCCGCTCCAACCAGGATGCGGCCGACCACGGCCACCCCGATGGTCGGCGCGAAGGCCAGGGTGAGCTGTCCGCCGACCATGAGCGCGGTTCCGGAGATGACCAGCACGCGGGGACCATATCGGTCGATCAGGACGCCCACAGGGACCTGCGCCGCGGCGTAGACGACCAGCTGGACCACCGCGAGGCTGGAGAGCACCGCGGCCGAGCCGCCGAATCGCTCCGTCGCGGCGACACCTGCCACTCCCAGCGACGAACGCTGCATGACGGCCGAGAGGTATGCGAACGAACCGATCGCGAAGATCAACCAGGAGCGACGCGAGTTCATTGCCCCTAACATACCGGCTCAGGGTCCTCAACCTGCTCAGGGTCCTCAACCTGCTCAGGGTCCTCAACCTGCTCAGGGTCCTCAACCTGCTCAGGGTCCTCAACCTGCTCAGGGTCCTCAACCTGCTCGGAGCCCTGCGCCGGCATGGGCTCCGCTCCGGCGGCCGGTGCTATGCGGGCGTGCCGTCGTCCCGGCTGCGGCGGGTCTGGAGGAAATTCTCCAGCTCGGCGGCGATCTCGTCCGCGCTGGGCAGCTCTCCGGCCTCGTCCGTCAGCGGCGACCGGAGGGTGCTGCCCTCCATATAGGCGTCGTAGCGTTCCTCGAGTGTCCCGACGAGCTTGGCGAGTTCGGGATTGTCGTGCACCTGTTCGTCGATCCGCGCCACGAAATCGCGGTTTTGTTCCCTGAGCTGGTCGGACGGAAAGATGAGACCCGTCGCGGCGCTCGTGCTCTCCAAAGCCGAGAGCGCCGTCGACGGGAACTCGGTGTCTGAGAGGTAGTGCGGCACGAGCAGAACGAAGCCGACGACGGATGCCCCACTCTCCTGGAGCCGGAACTCGACCAGATGGAGGGCATTGGCGGGGACCTGCGTGTGCGGCCGCCAGACGGACATGCTCTCGATCAGGTCGGAACGGTTGCCGCTCACGGTGACGCCGATTGGCCGGGTATGCGGGACCGGCATCGGGATCGCGTGCACCCAGGTTGTCGACGAGACCTTGAAACGCCGGGCAAGCTCAAGCACCGCCGCCGTGAACTGCTCCCAGCGGAAGTCGGGTTCGAAGCCGGCCAGGAGCAGGAACTGCTGGCCGATCTCGTCCCTGGCCAGATAGAGCCGGAGCGCCGGCGGTTCATAGTCGGTCAGGTGGTCCTGGTCGAAATAGATGATCGGGCGACGCGCCCGATAGTCGAGGAGAACATCGGCGTCGAATGCCGCGATCACCGAATGATCGAGGGTATTGCGCAGGTACTCTGTGAACTGGGACACCGCGCCGCCCGCATCCGCGAAGCCGGTCAGACCCGCGACGAGGTGCAGGCCCTCCGGGACGCCCTCGGCGTCCGCGGTCAGCTCATAAAGGTCACCAGGATCGCGCATGTCGTTAACTCTAAACGTCAATATCCGTGGGTCGGGGGAATCGATCACCTCGCCGTGATGCCGAGAGCGAACAGGCTGCCCCGTAGCATCAAGGGATGACCGTTCCCAGCCTTACCGTGTCCGCACAGCCCGCACTCGACTCAACCGTCGACGTTCTTGTCGTCGGGGCGCTGTCCTCCGGCGACAGCGCCGTGCTGTTCGCCGACCCAGCCTTTGCCAGTCTGGCCGGCGTGCTCGCCGATCTCGGCGTCTCGGGCGGTCGCGACCACCTCGTGCGGCTGCCGGCCGCGGTGGGCGCGGCTCGCAGCATCGCCATCATCGGAATCGGCACGGAGGCCACGGCGGACACGCTCCGCCACGCCGCAGGGTCCGCCGTCCGCCAGCTCACCGGCGTGTCCTCGGTCGCCTTCGCGTTTCCGACCGAAACCGCCGCGGAGGCGGAGGCGGTCCTGGAGGGTGCGGCTCTGGGCGCGTACGCGTTCACGACCTACCGCCACAGTTCCCTCGCCGCCACCAAGCTTCCCGCTGAGCACATCACGGTGTTCACGGCTCTCGATCTGGGCGACGCGCCGACCCGGGTCGGCATCATCGCGGACGCGGTGAGCCTGGTCAAGGATCTCGTCAACACTCCCCCGTTGGACCTCTACCCGGAGTCCCTGGCCCGGCTGGCCGTCGAAGCGGTCGACGCGAGAGCCGACCTGCCGATCGAGGTGCGGGTGTGGGACGAGGACCAGCTCGCTGCGGACGGTTTCGGTGGGATCACCGGCGTCGGACAGGGTTCGACCCGTCCGCCACGACTGGTCAAGGTCACCTATTCACCGGCGGGGGCGACAAGGCATCTCGCCCTGGTCGGGAAGGGCATCACCTTCGACACCGGCGGACTCTCGCTGAAGGCGCCGGCCTCGATGGTGGGCATGAAGTACGACATGACCGGGGCCGCCACGGTTCTGGCCGCCACACTGGCCGCGGCACGGCTCGGACTCAACCTCAAGGTGACGGCGTGGCTCTGCATCGCCGAGAACATGCCCTCCGGCTCCGCGATCAGGCCCAACGACGTTCTCCGGATCCGCGGCGGGCAGACCGTCGAGGTGCTCAACACCGATGCGGAGGGACGCCTGGTCCTCGCGGACGGGCTCGTCGCCGCCGGTGAGGAAGCACCCGACGCCATCATCGACGTGGCCACCCTGACCGGAGCGGCCATCGTCGCCCTCGGCACGCGGTACTACGCGGTGATGGGCGACGACACCATGGTCGCCCGGGTGCTCGAGGCCGGCAAGGCGGTTGGCGAGCAGGCCTGGCCGATGCCGTTGCCGGACGAGCTCCGTCCTCTGCTCAACTCGGATGTCGCCGATATCGCCAATGCCAAGATCGGTAACTCCGCCGGCGGCATGCTGCTGGCCGGGGTTTTCCTCCGCGAATTCGTCGGCACCCGCGGCGAAGGCGAGGACGCCGTGAAGATCCCCTGGGCGCACCTGGACATCGCGGGGCCGGCGCACAACACCGGCAGCGCCTTCGGCTTCACCAATGCCGGGCCGACCGGGATTTCGCTCCGGGCGTTACTGCGACTGGCCGAGGACTTTTCACGCCCGTAGTACAGTCGAGGTGGCGAGATAAGCTTGCCGCTCAGCGAATGCCTGCGGTGTCGTCTTTCACGACGCCCGGCAACCGAGTTAGTGATGCACGAGGGAGTATCTGGGTGTCGGAACAGAATTTTGACCTTGTCGTTCTCGGTGGAGGAAGCGGTGGATACGCAGCGGCGCTGCGTGCGGTCCAGCTGGGCCTCACCGTTGGCCTGATCGAGAAGGGCAAGCTCGGGGGCACGTGCCTCCACGTTGGCTGCATTCCGACCAAGGCGCTCCTGCACTCCGCGGAGGTCGCGGACGTCAGCCGGGAATCGGCCAAGTACGGTGTGAAGACGCAGTTCGAGGGCATCGACATGCAGGCCGTCACGGCGTTCCGCGAGGGCATCGTCGCCTCCAAGTTCAAGGGTCTCCAGGGTCTGATCAAGGCGCGCGGGATCACGGTCATCGCCGGCGAAGGCCGCCTGATCTCCCCGACCACCGTGCAGGTGGGCGAGGACACCATTGTCGGCAAGAACGTTGTCCTGGCGACCGGTTCGTATTCCCGGTCTCTGCCCGGACTCGAAATTGGCGGACGGGTCATCACCAGTGAGCAGGCTCTCGACCTCGACTACGTGCCCCGCAAGGTCGCCGTCCTCGGCGGCGGGGTGATCGGTGTCGAATTCGCCAGCGTCTGGAAGTCCTTCGGCGCCGAGGTCACGATCATCGAGGCGCTCCCGCACCTCGTTCCCAACGAGGAAGAATCCATCTCCAAGCAGTTGGAGCGTGCCTTCCGCAAGCGTGGCATCGAATACTCCCTCGGTATCCGATTCCAGAGCGTCAGCCAGGACGAGAACGGCGTCGTCGTCACCCTCGAGAACGGCACCACGGTCGAGGCCGATCTCCTTCTCGTGGCCGTCGGCCGCGGAGCTGCGACCGCCGGACTGGGGTTCGAGGAAGTCGGCATCACCGTCGACCGCGGCTTCGTGATCACCGATGAGCGCCTCGCCACCAACATTCCCGGCGTCTACGCCGTCGGCGACATCGTGCCCGGCCTGCAGCTCGCCCACCGCGGGTTCCAGCAGGGCATCTTCGTCGCGGAGGAAATCGCGGGTCTGAACCCGATCGTGGTCGAGGACCTCAACATCCCGAAGGTCACCTATTGTGACCCCGAGATTGCCTCCGTCGGCTACTCGGAGGCGAAGGCCGCCGAGAAGTTCGGCGCAGACAAGATTTCCAGCTACGAATACAATCTCGGCGGCAACGGCAAGAGCTCCATCCTCGGCACGAGCGGTTCGATCAAGCTCGTGCGAGTCCTGGACGGACCCATCGTCGGCGTGCACATGATCGGCGCCCGCGTCGGCGAGCTGATCGGTGAAGGTCAGCTGGTTGTGAACTGGGAGGCGTACCCCGAGGACATCGCCCCGTTCCTGCACGCGCACCCCACCCAGAATGAAGCGCTCGGCGAGGCCTTCCTGGCCCTGGCCGGCAAGCCCCTGCACGCAATGTAGCCGAATCCCCGGCGCACAGACTCTCAGTAAGAAAATTACAGACAAATGGTTTTGAAGGAGACAAACGCATGAGCGAATCCGTTAACCTCCCGGCACTCGGTGAGAGTGTCACAGAGGGTACGGTAACCCGCTGGCTGAAGAACGTGGGCGACCACGTCGAAGTCGACGAGCCGCTGTTGGAAGTATCGACCGACAAGGTGGACACGGAGATCCCGTCCCCCATTGCCGGCATCATCGAGGCCATCCTGGTCCAGGAGGACGAGACCGTCGAGGTCGGAACGCCACTGGTGACCATCGGCGACGGTTCGGCAGCAGCCGCTCCCGCCGCGGCCCCCGCCGCAGAGGCACCGGCCGAGCCCGCACCCGCAGCTCCGGCCGAAGCTGCGCCGGCAGCTCCCGTCGAGCCGACTCCCGCCCCCGAGGCTCCGGCACCTGTTGCAGCGCCCGCCCCCGTGGCAGCGCCGCCCGCAGCGGTTGCCCCGCCCGTGGCAGCGCCGCCCGCAGTGGTTGCCCCGCCCGTGGCAGCGCCGCCCGCAGTGGTTGCCCCGCCCGTGGCAGCGCCCGCAGCGGTCGCCGAGCCGGTCGCGTCCCGCGGCTCGCACGCCGGCACCTCCGGCTACGTCACCCCGATCGTGCGGAAGCTGGCCAATGAGGCCGGCATCGACCTTTCCACCGTCTCCGGTACCGGAGTCGGCGGGCGGATCCGCAAGGAAGACATCGAAGCGGCCAGGTCAACGGCATCCGTCGGCACCGCGACCGCTGCGGCACCCGCCGTCGAGGTCTCGCCCCTGCGTGGCACAACGGTGCCGATGTCTCGCCTCCGCAAGGTTGTCGCCGAGCGCGCGGTCATCTCGATGCAGTCGTCTGCACAGCTGACCACCGTGGTTGAGGTCGATGTGACTCGCGTTGCGATCCTCCGCGACAAGGTCAAGGCGGAGTTCCACAGCACGACCGGCAACAAGCTCTCCTTCCTGCCGTTCTTCGCCCTGGCCGCGGCCGAGGCACTCCAGGCCAACCCGATCATCAACGCCACGATCGACGGCGACTCGATCGTGTACCCCGGCCAGGAGAACATCAGCATCGCTGTGGACACCGAGCGTGGCCTGCTGACCCCGGTCGTGCGCAATGCCGGCGAGCTCGATCTGGCCGGTTTCGCCGCCCAGATCGCGGACCTGGCCCAGCGCACCCGCGACAACAAGCTCAAGCCCGATGAGCTGTCCGGCGGAACGTTCACGCTCACCAACACCGGCTCGCGCGGCGCGCTGTTCGACACCCCCGTCGTGTTCCTGCCGCAGAGCGCGATTCTGGGCACCGGCGTCGTGTACAAGAAGCCGATCGTTGTCACCACCGACGGCCTCGACTCGATTGCCATCCGTTCCACGGTCTTCCTGGCCCTGTCCTACGACCACCGCATCATCGACGGCGCGGATGCCTCCCGTTTCCTCGTCATGATGAAGCAGCGCCTCGAGGCCGGAGACTTCGAAGCCAACCTGGGCATCTGAGAAATCAGTCCGGGAGAATCGACGATCAGTAGTCGAAGACCTGCCTGATCCGCCAGCCGGCCTCGCCCTTGACCACAAGGACCGAGGCCGGTTTGCGCTTTCCCGGCTGCCCGCCGCGCAGGACCACACCCACCAGGGCCACATCGCCACTGCGCTCGAGCAGGGCGGGATCGCCGCCGTTGCCATCACTGGCCGGGACCACAGCAGAGCCTGACTGCTGCGCCGTGCGGATGGCCTCGGCGTCCGCCGCGAGAGCGACGGAACCGGCCTGGTCGACGCCGTCGAGACAGGCGACGGATGCGGCCACCAGACAGCCCGCGCGTCGCCGCAGCAACACCTGCACCGCCCGCACCGGCTCATCACCCTCAAGGTCAGCACCGTCGCCCTCCGCATCGTCGGCACGCGGCGGCGCACGCGGCGGCGCAGTGGGTGCCGACGTCGGGCTTCGGACGTCGACGGTCTCCGTGCCGCCCCCTGGCGAATCAGGCGGATTCAGGAACGTGAGGAGCAGAACCACCACGGCGACGGCCACGAGCCAGCCTACGAGGAGCGGCCTCCGGTGCCCCCGCAGAGCGCCGGCGAGGCGATCCCGGGCCTGCGCCACCGGTCGGACGGCCGACAGCGGTCGGAGGCGCCTGGCGGGTCCGGAGGTGCTCACCATCCCCGGGCTGCCGCCGCGCAACAGAATCCGCCTGACGCTTTCGCTCGCGTCCCATTTTCTCCCCTGCTCCATTTGTGTAGCCCGGCTCTCCAACTGCACCGCCGCCGCGGCCGCCCAGTTGAAAAGTCGGTGCTCAAACTCGTCCAGCAGACCGCGGAAGGGCAGCCTCGGCGTCTCCGAGGCCAGCCACGCCGCCGGAGTGGGTCCCCCAGCACCGACCAGGGCCGGCCCGACCCGATCGAGCACCCCGAGAGCGAATGCCGCGAACCGGTCGGCGGCCTCCTCCGTCGCCCTGCTTCTGGTGGGGCCGGGTGGCGGCAGATCCCGCAGGCGGCCCAATCCGGTCAGCACCGGCCTGCCTCGCGCGTCGAAGCGTACGGTCCTCTGACCCGGCCCGTCGTGCAGGTACCCCAGGTCCAGCAGTTCCGCCAACGCCGCCGCGACCGGCGCGAGAATCGTCACGGCCTCCCCGGGCTCGAGGAGGCTGCCCTCACCCAGCCACCGGCTGAGCCGGATCCCGGTCAGGTGTTCCTGCACGAAACAGACCCGCCCGTCGGAAAGCGTTGCCACGTCGATGAGCGCCGCGAACCGTGCGCCCGCGCCCTCGGTGAGTACCCGGAATTCGCGCTCGATCGCGGCCCCCGATGCCTCCGACCGAAAGATCTTCAGGGCGACGGGCGCGCGCGTCACGCCTTGTTCCCGGACCGAGGGCACACCCAGGTACACATCGGCCAGCTCACCGGTCCCGAGCCGTCGGACCACCCGGTACCCAGCGATGGTGTTGCGGTCATCGGTCGGCTCGGCCGACGCAGCGGCGGTCCCGTCCGATTCCGGATCGCGGTGACGACGCCAACGAATTCTCACCCTCCACACAGTGCCTCCCTGCACGGATTTCCGACGCGTTTTCGTGCAGGCCGTGGAGAACCGTCCGTGGCGGCAGATGCCGAGGACGAGCTGACCTAGACTGGCGTCATGCTCGACTTTGTCGTCGCGGGGCTAAGCGCCAACTCCGTGCCGTATGTTGAGGGCCTTGAGCTCCAACGCGCAGTCCACCGTTCGGTCGTCTCGGGTGAGAAACCCGGCACCGTCCTCTTCCTCGAACACCCGGCCGTGTACACGGCCGGGAAACGCACGGAGCCGGAGGAACGTCCCACCGACGGCACCCCCGTCATCGACGTCGACCGGGGCGGGAAGATCACCTGGCACGGGCCGGGCCAACTCGTCGGCTATCCGATCCTGCGCCTGGTCGAACCCATCGACGTCGTCGGTTACGTGCGGATGCTCGAAGGCATCCTGATCGATGTGCTCGCCGAGTTCGGCATCGACGGCCGCCAGGTTCACGGTCGTTCCGGCGTCTGGGTCGGCCCAGACGGTTTCGAAGAGAAGATCGCGGCCATCGGTATCCGCGTCGCCGAAGGAGTCACCATGCACGGATTCGCCCTCAATTGCAGCAATTCCCTGGAACCGTACGGCCGGATCATCGCCTGCGGGATCAGGGACGCCGGCGTGACGACCATGTCACGCGTTCTGGGTCGCGAGGTTGATACCGCCGAGTTGATCGAACCGATCAAAGCCGGCTTCCTGCGCACCGTGGCGGTCGCCGCGTGAGCGCCGTACCCGAGGGCCGGAAGATGCTCCGCCTCGAGGTCAGGAACGCCGAGACACCCATCGAGCGCAAGCCCGAGTGGATCAAAATCAAGGCAAAAATGGGCCCCGAGTACCAGAAGATGCAGAGCCTCGTCAAGAGCGAGGACCTGCACACGGTCTGCCAGGAGGCCGGCTGCCCCAACATCTATGAGTGCTGGGAAGACCGAGAGGCGACCTTCCTGATCGGTGGGTCGCAGTGCACCAGGCGCTGCGATTTCTGCATGATCGACACCGGCAAACCGGCCGAGTACGACCGCGACGAACCACGCCGGGTGGCCGAATCCGTTGTCAAGATGAATCTGCGGTACGCCACCGTGACCGGCGTCGCCCGCGACGACCAGCCCGACGAGGGGTCCTGGATCTACGCCGAGACCATCCGACAAATCCACCAGCAGAGCCCCGGCACCGGCGTGGAGATCCTGGTTCCGGACTTCTCCGGCAACCCAGACCACCTGGGTGAGGTCTTCTCGGCCGAGCCGGAGGTCTTCGCTCACAACGTCGAGACCGTGCCGCGGATCTTCAAGAGGGTGCGCCCGGCCTTCCGGTACGACCGGTCGCTCGATGTGCTCAGCCAGGGCCGCGCCGCGGGCCTGATCACCAAGTCGAACCTGATCCTCGGCATGGGTGAGGAGCGGGCGGAGGTCAGCCAGGCACTGCAGGACCTGCACGACGCCGGCACCGACATCATCACGATCACCCAATACCTGCGACCGAGCGCCCGGCACCTGCCGGTCGCCCGCTGGGTCAAGCCGGAGGAATTCGTCGAACTCAAGCAGGAAGCGGAGGCCATCGGTTTCATCGGGGTTCTCTCCGGTCCTCTGGTGCGCTCGTCCTATCGCGCCGGCCGCCTGTGGGCTCAGTCCATGCTGGCGACCGGCCGCGAGGTCCCTGCCGAACTCCGCCACCTCGCGGATGCGACGCTCGGCTTCGCCCAAGCAGTCGGCTGACCCAAAAACGGTCACCGGGCGATCAAGCTACTCGATAGTCTTGGAACCATGGCACGCAGCAAGGACAAGTCTCCCCGCACCCCCAAAGAACCCGGCCGCCTGAAGCAAATGTGGCAGGTGTTCCAGATGACGAGACGCTACGACTCGAACATCGTCCTGTTCATGATTCTGGCGTTCGTGATCCCGGTCGCGGTCAGCCTCCTGCTCGCGCTGCTGTTGTCTCCCGGCAACGTCATCACCGTCGTGCTCTGGGCGGTGTCCGGGGTGCTCGGTGGCCTGCTCGCGATGCTGATCATCCTGGGCCGCCGCGCCGAGAAGGCCGCGTACTCGCAGATCGAGGGCCAGCCGGGCGCGGTCGGCGCCGTGCTTCGCAGCTCGCTGAAACGCGGCTGGGTCGGCAGTGAAATGCCCGTCGCCGTCAACGGCAAGACCCAGGATGCCGTCTACCGCGCGGTTGGCCGGGGCGGGGTTGTCCTGATCAGTGAGGGCCCCCGCACCCGCACGACTCGAATGGTCGACGAGGAACGCCGCATGGTCACCCGCCTGGGCGGCAGTATTGCCGTGACGGTCATCTCGGTCGGTCCCGACGCCGACGCCGTTCCCCTGCACAAGCTCGCCCGTCGCCTCACCCGGATCAAGCCGACCCTGACCAAGGCCGAGGTTCTCGCGGTCAACAACCGCTTGTCGTCGATGACCAAGAAGCTCCCGATCCCCAAGGGCGTCGACCCGATGAAGGCCAGGCCTCAGCGCGGCAACTGACCCGCTGACCGCTGTCGGCCGCTGTCGGCCGCTGTCGGCCGCTGTCGGCCGCTCTCCGCCGCTGTCCGCCAAGTAACAATCGCGGGTCAACCGCGAATGAGCACCGTTCCGGCGACCTTGTCGTGGAATCCCCGCTGGTCCGAGTCCCAGACCAGCGCCGGGATCGCGAAACCCAGCAGAACCGAACGCACGATCGGGCGCCAGACCCCGGCCCACCCACCGGTCAGCGAGATGAGGCGGAGCCCCGTGAGCCGGTGCCCGATGCTGCCGCCGATCGTGGGAATGAAGACGATCTGAAGCAGCACAAACACCCCGCTGACGACGAAACCGCTGTAATTCAGGAACGTGTAGTTGAACGCCCAGAAAGCCACCCCCGTGGCGACGACCTGATCGATGGCCAGGGCCGCGATGCGACGGCCGACCCTGCCGACCGAGCCGGGTCCGGTGTCCGGAAGCCCGAGGCGCTCCCCCGGCCACCTGCTCGGTGGAAGTTGTCCGAATGTGGTCGGTTTGGCGGCTGCGGCTGACACCCGATGAGTCTAGCGAGCCGCCCCCGCTGTAACATGTGTGAAACATAAGCGTCACTGTCGGGTAATGCCGCCCCACTAACCTCAATGGAGCCGCAGTGCGCGACTTTTCGAGATTAATGCCCCCGTCGTTTGGAGTAAAACCGCATGTTCCGCGATTCGTCAGAAGTGCTCAAATTCATCAAGGACACCGACGTCAAGTTCCTTGACATCCGTTTCACCGACCTGCCGGGTGTGCAGCAGCACTTCAACATCCCCGCGTCAACCGTCGACGAGGAATTCTTCACGGTCGGCCAGATGTTCGACGGCTCGTCGATCCGCGGTTTCGCGTCGATCCACGAGTCCGACATGCAGCTCATCCCTGACGTGACCACCGCGTACATCGATGCATTCCGCACCGAGCGTACGCTGATCATGCTCTTCGACATCTACAACCCGCGCAACGGCGAGATTTATTCGAAGGACCCGCGCCAGGTGGCCAAGAAGGCCGAGAAATACCTCGCGTCGACCGGCATCGCCGACACCGCGTTCTTCGCCCCCGAAGCCGAGTTCTACATCTTCGACGACGTCCGCTACGAAGTGAACCAGCACTCCAGCTTCTACTCCGTTGACTCCAGCGAGGGTGCCTGGAACTCCGGCAAGGCAGAAGTGGGCGGAAACCTCGCCAACAAGACCCCCTTCAAGGGCGGCTACTTCCCGGTCAGCCCCGTCGACCAGCACGCCGACCTGCGCGACGACATCTGCCTCAAGCTGATTGATGCCGGTCTCATCCTCGAGCGCAGCCACCACGAGGTCGGCACCGGCGGACAGGGCGAGATCAACTACCGCTTCGACACCATGGTGCATG
Organism: Cryobacterium sp. PH31-AA6; assembly: GCF_030063195.1. GTDB lineage: Bacteria > Actinomycetota > Actinomycetes > Actinomycetales > Microbacteriaceae > Cryobacterium. The sequence goes on along the minus strand of NZ_JASISS010000002.1, from coordinate 74,415 downwards.
CGGCCGACGACCTTCTCAAGTTCAAGTACATCGTCAAGAACACCTCCGCCGAGTGGGGCAAGACCGCCACGTTCATGCCCAAGCCGCTCTTCGGCGACAACGGCTCCGGCATGCACACCCACCAGTCGCTGTGGTCCGACGGCAAGCCGTTGTTCTACGACGAGGCCGGCTACGGCGGACTTTCCGACGTCGCACGCTGGTACATCGGTGGCCTGCTCAAGCACGCCCCGGCGGTGCTCGCCTTCACAAACCCGAGCGTCAACTCCTACCACCGCCTGGTTCCGGGCTTCGAAGCTCCGGTCAACCTGGTCTACTCGGCCGGAAACCGCTCGGCGTCGATCCGGATCCCGATCACCGGCACCAACCCGAAGGCCAAGCGCATCGAATTCCGCGCACCGGATGCCTCTGGCAACCCGTACCTTGCCTTCGCCGCCCAGCTGATGGCCGGCCTCGACGGGATCAAGAACCGGATCGAACCGCACGAGCCGGTCGACAAGGACCTCTACGAGCTGCCCCCCGAAGAAGCCAAGAACATCCCCCAGGTTCCGGCCTCCCTCGAAGCCGCACTGCTGGCCCTCGAGGAAGACCACGAATTCCTCCTCGCTGGGAACGTGTTCACGCCCGAACTGATCGAAACCTGGATCGGCTACAAGCGCGAGATGGAAATCAAGCCGCTGGCTCAGCGTCCGCACCCCTTCGAGTTCGAGCTGTACTACGGCGTCTAAGTCGCTCCGGTGTGAAACCCCGCCGCGGCTGAACCAGTCGCGACGGTGACAACGACAGGGCCGCACTCCTCCGGGAGTGCGGCCCTGTCGTTGTCAATCCCGGCGCCGGTCAGCCGGCGAACGGCCCTGCACGCTCAACGGGGCCGTAGAAGCGACGCTCGAAGACGGCTCGTGCCCGCCTGGTGACGGCGAGATAGTCCTCCTCGAGACGGTTCGCCGACCCCGGCGGGTACTCCAGCACCCGGGCGACGCCCTCGAGTTGTACCCGGTCGGTGGGGAGCACGTCCGCGGTCCGGTTCGTCCAGAGGGTGATCGCGGACCGGCAGCGCGAGGCGAACAGCCAGGCCGCCCGGAGGATGTCGGCATCCGCTTCACTGACCAGGTCCGCCTCGACGGCGGCGCTGAGCGCACCCAGGGTGGATTCGGTTCGCAGCGCGGGAATGCGGGCCGCGTGTTGGAGCTGGAGCAACTGCACGAACCATTCGACGTCACTGAGTGACCCGCGGCCCAGCTTGAGGTGCCGGTTCGGGTCTGCCCCCTGCGGGAGGCGCTCGCTCTCGACCCGCGCCTTGATCCGCTTGACCTCGCGCACCTCTTGCGCGCCGATGTTCTCCGGATAGCGCACCGCGTCGGCGACCCGATCGAAATCGTGGAGCAGGTCGGCGTCGCCGGCCACGGCCCGTCCGCGCAGAAGAGCCTGGGCCTCCCAGGTCAACGACCATCGCCGGTAATAGGCCTCGTACGATTCCAGGGAGCGGGCGACCGGGCCGTTCTTGCCCTCCGGACGCAGGTCCATGTCCAGGTCAAGCGGGAGCCGGTTGTCGTCGGTGAGGCGGTTGAGCTCCTTGACGATGAACTTCGCCCGGTCGTGGGCGGCCGAGCCCTCGAGCGTGCCGGTACGGAAGACGTACATGACGTCGGCGTCCGAGCCGAAGCCGAGTTCGGCACCGCCGAAGCGGCCCATCCCGATCACCGCGAATTCGATGCCGTCGGAGGGACCACCCGGCTCCCCCGTGAGCGTCGTCCCGCGGATTGCGGCCGTCACACCCTGGATGATCGTGGCCGTGACGTCGGTCAGCCCGGTCGCGAGCTCGTCGATGGTGAGCCGGCCGAGGATCGCACCGAAGGCGAGCCGCAGGACCTCTCGCCGACGGGCAGTGCGCATGATCGACGCCGCCGCATCGGGGCTCCCGTGCCGGGCCAGGACGGCCCGGACCTCCTCCTGCAGGGTCGCGAGCGAGCGGGGTCGAAGGTCATCCTCGTTCTCCAACCAGGCCACGGACTCGGGAATCGTCTCCAGGAGCTCCCCCACGAACCGAGAAGAGGACAGAACGCGGGTGAGCCGTTGGGCGGCCCCTGACGAGTCGCGAAGCATCCGCAGGAACCAGTAGGTGGTGCCGAGGCTGTCGCTGAGCCGACGGAACGACAGCAGGCCGTAGTCGGGATCGGCCCCCTCGGAGAACCACTGCAGCAGGACGGGTAGCAGGTGACGTTGGATCGTCGCGCGGCGGGAGACCCCGCCGGTGAGTGCGGCGATGTGCCCGAGGGCACCCTTGGTATTGCGGAATCCGATCGCGGCCAGCCGCGCCTCCGCCTGAGCGCTCGTGAGATTCAGACCTTCGGCCGGCAGCGCGGCGACCGCGGAGAGCAGCGGACGATAGAACAGTCGCTCGTGCAGTCCGCGGACTCGCCGCTTGACCTCAGCCCAGCGCAGGGTGAGCTGTGCCGCGCTGGTGGCCAGCCCCGTCGCCCTGGCCAGGATTCGAAGGCTCGCCTCGTCGCGTGGCATGAGGTGGGTCCGCCGCAGGCGTTCCAACTGCAACCGGTGCTCCATCAGCCGGAGGATGCGGTAGTCCTGCGCGAATTCCGCGGCCTCGGCCCGTCCAACGTATCCGCTGTCGGCCAGGGCGGTCAGTGCGGGGAGGGTCCCGGCCTGCCGCACGTCCGGGTCGGCCTGGCCGTGAACGAGCTGCAGCAGTTGCACGGTGAATTCGATGTCGCGCAGCCCGCCGGGACCCAGCTTGAGCTGCACCGCGACCTCGTCGTCGGGAATGTTGTCGGTGACTCGTTCCCGCATCCGCTGAACGGACTCGACGAAGTTCTCCCGGCTCGCGCTGGTCCACACCTTGGGTGCCACGGCTTGAACGTAGCGTTCGCCGAGGTCCAGGTTTCCGGCCAGGGGCCTGGCCTTGAGTAGCGCCTGGAACTCCCAGCTCTTGGCCCAGCGTTCGTAGTAGGCCAGGTGGGATTCGAGCGAACGCACGAGCGCACCGGATTTGCCCTCCGGACGCAGGTTGGGGTCGACCTCCCACAGCTCGGCCTCGGTCGTCGGCTGGTTGAGTCCCCGCATCATCAGGATGGCCAGCCGGGTGGCGATGTCGACCGCCCTGGGCGATTCGAGTTCGGTTTCCGGATCGGCCTCGGCGACGAAGATCACGTCGACGTCACTGACGTAGTTGAGTTCGGCCGCACCCGCCTTCCCCATCCCGATCACGGCCAGCCGGGTGGCCCGCACCTCCGCCACGGGGAAGACGCCCGGGCCGGCCACCGGACCGCTCGTCATGCTGCGTGCAACGGCCAGGGAGGCCTCCAGGGCCGCCGCCGCGAGGTCGGCGAGTGCCCGGGCGACCTCATCCAGTCCGGCCACGGGATCGGCCTGCTCGAGGTCGTATGCCGCCAGCTCGGCCAGGCGCCTGCGGTAGCGCACCCGCAGGGCGATCCAGCCCGCATCCTCGACGACGTTCGCGAAGCCGTCGACGGCCCCGACCGACTCGAGCAGATCGGCTGTCAGCGCCGCAGCGTCGGGTAGTTCCACCAGGGCGCTCGCGAGCACCCCCAGCTCGTCCGGGTGCTGAAGGAAGAACTCCGCCAGGCCGCTGGAGGCGCCCAGCACCCGGAGCAGGCGCAGCGTCGCACCCGGCCGGGCGATCAGGGCCTTCACCTCCGCCGGCGCCTGGCGGAGCAGCGCAAGCAGCCCGGTGAGCGCACCATCCGGGCTCGCCACGAGGGCGAGCATGGGGAGGACAACCAACGAATCGGGTCCGCCCAACTCTTCGACCTCGTCCAGCCGCCCCCTGACCTCGCCCAGTTCGACGAATCCGACCTTGGCGAGATCGGTCAGGGTCAGCGGTTCCCGCTTCATTGCGTCCCGTTCCTCAACCTGCCTCAGAGCATCTCAAGGTTCTTGTCGAGCTCGAACGGCGTCACCTGCGAGCGGTATTCCTTCCACTCCTGGCGCTTATTGAGCAGCACATAGTTGAACACGTGCTCGCCGAGAGTCTCGGCCACGAGTTCGGAGTCCTCCATGTACTGGATGGCATGGTCGAGGCTCGCGGGAAGTGCTCGGTAGCCCAGGGCGCGGCGTTCGGTGTCGCTGAGCCCCCAGACGTTGTCCTCGGCCTCCGGCGGCAGCTCGTAGCCCTCCTCGATGCCCTTGAGGCCGGCGGCGAGCATCAGCGAGTAAGCGAGGTAGGGATTCGCTGCCGAGTCGATTGCCCGGTACTCGATCCTGGAACTCTGGCCCTTGTTCGGCTTGTACAGCGGGACGCGGATGAGCGCGGACCGGTTGTTGTGCCCCCAGCAGACGAAGCTGGGCGCTTCGTCCCCGCCCCAGAGTCGCTTGTAGGAGTTGACGAACTGGTTTGTCACCGCCGTGATCTCGGGCGCGTGCTTGAGGAGACCGGCAATGAACTGCCGGCCGGTCTTGGAAAGCTGGTACTGGGCACCCGCCTCGTAGAACGCGTTCGTGTCCCCCTCGAACAAGGAAAGGTGCGTGTGCATCCCGGAGCCCGGCTGGTCGGACATCGGCTTGGGCATGAATGTCGCGTACACGCCCTGTTCGATCGCGACCTCTTTGATGACCGTGCGAAAGGTCATGATGTTGTCCGCGGTGGTGAGGGCATCGGCGTAGCGCAGGTCGATTTCGTTCTGCCCGGGGCCGGCCTCGTGGTGACTGAACTCGACGGAGATGCCGAGGTCCTCGAGCATCCGAACGGACCGGCGCCGGAAGTCGTGCGCTGTGCCGCCGGGGACGTTGTCAAAGTAACCGGCATTGTCGACGGGGGTGGGCCCGTTCTTGCCGTACTTGGAGGACTTGAGCAGGTAGAACTCGATCTCGGGGTGCGTGTAAAACGTGAAGCCACGTTCGGCAGCCTTCGCCAGGGTGCGCTTGAGCACGTTGCGTGGGTCGGCGACGGCAGGCTGGCCGTCCGGCGTGGTGATGTCGCAGAACATCCGGGCGGTCGGGTCGACCTCACCGCGCCAGGGCAGGATCTGGAATGTGGTTGGGTCCGGGTGGGCCAGCACGTCGGCCTCGAACGACCGGGTCAGACCCTCGATCGCGGAACCGTCGAAACCGAGGCCCTCGGCGAACGCGCCCTCGACCTCCGCCGGGGCGATAGCGACGGACTTCAGCGTGCCGACGACGTCGGTGAACCACAGCCGAATGAACTTGATGCCCCGCTCCTCGATGGTCCGAAGAACGAAATCGCGCTGCTTGTCCATTCACGCCCCTTCTTGTTGGTCTCTAGGCTAGTGTCTGCCGCGGCATCCAGGGCTGCATCCACGGCGAAACGGGCCGCCGGCCGCCGGAATGCCCGCGCTGACTACACTTGAGTCATGCCTGAGCCGACCTCGTCCGACGCGCCAACGGCCGTCACACCGCAGAACCCCTACGTGCCGGAGACCACCGGCCCCAAGCGTGTGCGCACCAGGCATTTCCACAATGCCAAACAGCAGGGCATCCCGATCACCGGGCTGACCAGCTATGACATGCTCACGGCGCAGATTTTCGACGAGGCGGGGATCGATTTCCTCCTGGTCGGTGATTCCGCCGGCAACAACGTCTTCGGTTACGAGACGACGCTCCCGGTCACGGTCGATGAACTCATCCCGCTGACCCGGGCGGTCGCCCGCGCCGTGACCCGGGCGCTCGTCGTCGCAGACATGCCGTTCGGGTCATATGAGACCGGCCAGACCGAGGCGCTGCACACTGCCGTGCGCTTCATGAAAGAGGCCCAGGCCCACGCCGTCAAACTCGAGGGCGGCGTGCGCAGCGTCAAGCAGATCACCCGCATCGTCTCCAGCGGCATCCCCGTGATGGCCCACATCGGCTTCACTCCGCAGAGCGAGCACGGCCTCGGTGGGCACATGATCCAGGGCCGTGGTGACGGGGCCGAGCGCCTGATCGAGGATGCCCTGGCCGTGCAGGATGCCGGTGCGTTCGCCGTCGTACTGGAGATGGTTCCGGCGTCCGTGGCCGCCCAGGTCACGGCCAGGCTGGAGATTCCGACGATCGGCGTCGGAGCAGGTCCGGACGTCGACGGACAGTTGCTGGTCTGGACCGACTTCGCCGGGATGACCGACGGCCGGGTCCCCCGCTTCGTACGCCAGTACGCGAACGTGCGCAGTGTGCTCACGGATGCCGTGCACCGGTTCAGGGAAGACGTACAGACCGGCGCGTACCCCGGCCCAGAGCACAGCTACGAGTAGCCGCTAACGATCCTCTGCCGCGTCGTCGGCGGCCCACTTCGCGCTGTTGGCGCGGAGCTTCTCGAGGGCGTGTGCCGCCTCCTCCCGGGTGGCGAACGGGCCGACCCGGTCGATCGATGGGGACTCGAAACCCTTTTCCACGGCGCCGGTGCGCATGTTGTACCAGAACTGCTCTCGCGTGTCTTCGGACATAGGGTTGATCCTATGCCTAAGGATTCCAATCGTCACCTGATCCCCGGAACGGTGTCACCGACCCGCTCCGTGCCCCGCCGGATCACCCGCCCGGAGTACGTCGGAAAGGAGTCCCCCACCCGGTTTACCGGCTCCGACGTCTACTCCGCGGAAAAGATCGAACTCATCCGCGAATCCGGTCGGATCGCGGCCATGGCCATCGAGGCCGTCGGCCGGGCGATCCGCCCGGGCGTCACGACCGAACAACTCGACGAGGTCGGCCATGACTACCTGATCGCCAACGACGCGTACCCGTCAACGCTCGGTTACCGCGGGTACCCGAAGTCACTGTGCAGTTCCGTCAATGAGGTCATCTGCCACGGCATCCCCGACACCACGGTTCTCGAAGAGGGCGACCTGGTCAACATCGACATCACCGCCTACAAAAATAGCGTGCACGGCGACACCAATGTGACCTTCATCGTCGGCCAGGCCAGCCAGGATGTGACGCTGCTCGTCGAACGCACCAGGGAGGCCCTCGCCCGGGGCATCAAGGCCGTAGCACCCGGTCGCCAGGTCAATGTGATCGGCCGCACCATCGAGTCCTATGCCAAACGTTTCGGCTATGGGGTCGTCCGCGACTTCACCGGTCACGGCGTCGGCGAAGCATTTCACTCCGGGTTGATCATCCCCCACTACGATTCCGCGCCGATGTACGACACCGTGATGGAGGTGGGCATGGTCTTCACGATCGAACCGATGCTCACCCTGGGTTCGCCCGATTGGGACATGTGGGCCGACGACTGGACCGTCACGACCAAGGACAAGAGCATCACCGCTCAGTTCGAGCACACCCTTGTCGTCACCGAGAACGGTGCCGAAATTCTCACGCTTCCGTAACCGATAGGTTCTAACCATGAGTTCAACCACGGCAATTGGCATCGACATTGGCGGTACCGGAATCAAGGGGGCCGTTGTCGATCTCGAGACCGGCGCGCTCCTCTCCGATCGGGTGAAGTTGCACACGCCGAAGGGCGGCCGCCCGGCCGACATCGTCGAGACGGTGAAGAGTCTGCTGCAGACGGTGTCGAAGAACGAGGGCGCCTCCGGCCTCCCGGTCGGGATCTGCTTCCCGGCCGTGGTCAAGAACGGTCATACCATGTCGGCCGCGAACGTCTCCGACAAATGGATCGGCCTTGCGGCGGAAAAGCTCTTCGAGAAGGGCCTCGGCCACCCGATCCATTTCGTCAATGACGCGGATGCCGCCGGTTACGCCGAGGGCCAATTCGGCGCCGCCAAGGGGGTTCCCGGTGTCGTCCTGCTGTCTACCCTCGGCACCGGCATCGGCACCGCGCTGCTGAACGACGGCATCCTGGTGCCGAACACCGAGCTCGGCCACCTCCAGATCGACGGGGTGGACTACGAGACCCGCGCGGCCTTCTCGGCGAAGGAGCGCGACGACCTGAGCTGGGAGAAGTGGGCCGGCCGCCTGCAGAAGTATTACTCCACCCTGGAGATGCTCTTCTCCCCGGACCTCTTCATCGTCGGCGGCGGCGTGTCCAAGCACCACCAGCACTTCCTGCCGCTGCTCAACCTGCAGACGCCGATCATCCCCGCCGTGCACCGCAACAACGCGGGAATCCTCGGTGCCGCCGCCCTCGCCGTGAAGAACCGCGACTGATCCCGGAACAACAGGGGGTGGAATGGGCCGGCTGATACGCCGGGTTCTGTCCCGGTGCGCGAGGCACCATGGACGGCCATCTATCTGGGGACTACGTTGCCGCAGCCCTCTAGCGGTCTACCCGGAAACTCGGCGAGCCGCCTTAGCGTTTCCTGTCTGACCTTGCTCCGGACGAGGTTTACCAAGCCGACCAGGTCACCCTGGCCTCTGGTGGTCTCTTACACCACCGTTTCACCCTTACCTCCGGCCGAAGCCGGAGGCGGTCTACTTTCTGTGGCACTGTCTCGCGGGTTGCCCCGGGTGGGTGTTACCCACCGCCCTGCTCTATGGAGCCCGGACGTTCCTCGGCATCCGCTGCCCGAGGGCATCGGATGTCGCGACCGTCTTGCCGACCCATTCCACGTCAAGCCTACAGGGGCCGCTCCCCGCTCAGATCCCGGATTCCTCCGTGCGCACGAGGATCGCACCACAGTCCGGGCAGAACAGCACATCGTCGGCCGGTGCCGATCGGACGGCGTCGAGGTCGCTGCCGGTCAGGGTGATGGTGCACCCGCTGCAGGTGCGGGCGCGGAGCAGCGCCGCCGCATTGCCTCTCCCGGAGACGAACCGTTTCTCGTACAGGGCGGCCAGGTCGTCGGCGATGCTGCCGGCGATCGCGGCGCGGTCGCGGCGCAGCTCACCGAGCTGGCGGTTGAGGTCGGCGAGGCTCAGATCCCTCGCCTGTTCCGCTTCGGCGACACTGACCGCGATGGCGTCGCGGTCCACTTCGACCTTGGCGACGGCGGCCTCGGCCTCCTCGAGCCGTTCCATCACGGCGATCTCGATCTCCTCGAGCGCAAGGAGGCGTTTCCGGAGCGAGGTGAGCTCGGTCTCCAGCGCCTGCACGTCCTTCACCGATGAGGTGTGCTGCACCCGGTCGGAGTCCCGCGCAATGCGTTTCTCGACCACGTCGACATCCGACTCGATCCGGTGCAGTTCGGTTTGAATGTCCTCGACGGCGCCCGTTCGGGTGCCCAGGGTCATTCGCGTCTTCTCCATGGTTCCGGAAAGTTCGCGGAGCTCGGCGTGCTGCGAGAGAGACTTCGTTTGGTACTCGACCTGCTGGAGCCTGATGTCGAGAGCCTGAAGCCGGAGAAGCTCCTTCTGTTCTGCGGGAGATGCCTTCACGGGGGGTCCTGACCTTCGGGGTAGTGGCTGGGGGTGATGGGAGTGAACGAGTTGGTGAGTTCTGGGCAGGCTACTGCACGATGACGAAGTCCCACGGATCGGTGCGAAGATCGCTGACACTCACCCGCACCCCCGGGAGCGCCTCCCGAAGCTGCTCGGCGGCGGTGTCCAGCCAGAGCCATTCGCTGGCCCAGTGCGACACATCGATCAGGGCCGGGGTGTTTCCGGTGAGTCCGGCCTGTTCGCGGGCCTCCGACGCCGGGTGGTGCCGGAGGTCGGCGGTGATGTACACGTCGCTCGCGAGCACGGCCGGGGAGCCGAGGAGGGAATCCCCCGCGCCGCCGCACACGGCGACAGTCTCGACGGTGCGGCCATACTCCCCGGAGACGCGCACGCCCGATGCCGTCGCGGGCAGGACTGTGGCCACGCGGCGGGCCAGTTCGCCGAGGGTGAGCGGTTGCTCCAGACGGCCGACCCGGCCCAGCCCTGCCCCGGGAACGGAGCCGTCAATGACCGGGCGGGTGTCGACGAGTCCGAGCCGCCTGGCGAGGATGTCCGATACTCCGTCGGCAACCACATCCGCGTTGGTGTGCGCCGCCAGGAGCCCGCAGTCGGCCCGGATCAGGCGGGCCAGCAGCGCACCCTTGTAGCGATCGCCGGAGATCGACGTCACCCCGCGCAGGAGAAGCGGGTGGTGGACCAGGAGGAGGTCTGCCCCCGCATCGATGGCTTCATCGACGGTGATCGCGACGGCGTCGACTGCGAGGTGAATGGTCTGGACCTCGCGTTCGGGATCGCCACTGACCAGGCCGGGTGCGTCCCAGCCTTCTGCCCCGGCCAGCGGCCACAGCTCGTGGACGGTGCGGGTAACGGCGGCGAGCGAAAATGACACGTCGCCAGCCTACCGGTGGCTGGGGTTGCCGTCCCCCGGTGAACCCGGTAGAAGCGGTCCGCGGGGGCGGCGCGCGTCAGCGCCGCATCCACCAGCGGCGGCGCACCGACTTCCGGCGCCTGCCCGCCGGGATCACGTCCTCATCCGGGGTGACCCGCGAGCTGGAGCGTGGCGGCGGGACACCATCAGCCGCATCGTCCGCGTCGTCGGGCAGGTCGGCATCCACCCCCGGCGGAATCACGGCCTGAGAACCGGTCACCACCCCGATGGACGCGACCTCGCCGGGCTCTCCGGCTGGACCGTCCTGGGCACGACCGTCGGATTCGGTAATGCCGGAAGGTTCGGGGGCGTCCTGCCCCGTCGAGCCGAACTCGGGCATGACCTCATCCTAGCGACGAATGCTCACATTCTTCCGGGCCGGCGGACGAACGGGGCCGGCGAACCCACCGTGGACCCGATCACCAGCCGCGCGTGCCGGGGGCGCCCTTGAACGGACCGACAACCCTCGAGGTGATCCAGCCGCCGTAGAAGTCACCCGGCTGTGCGCGAACGGTTTCCCCGTCCACGGTGCAGGAGTCCATCCGGCCCGGGTAGACGGCCACCCTGTCGACGAGTTCCTGGTAGCCGGTCCACGGGACCGGATAGGTCCAGGCCGCGGCCTCCTCACGCCGCTCCGCCGTCACGACTGAGAGGTAGGACGCCGTTCCCTTGTACTCGCAGGTCGTCCGCCCGGCGGCGGGCTCCAGGCTCCCCGGGCGGAACGCGCTCCGCGGGAGGTAGTAGACCGGCGGGTGGCTGGTTTCGAGAACCCGCACGGCGTCGGTCGTATCCGCGATGACGATTCCACCCAGCCTGACGACGATTCGCTCCGCACTCCGCTCGATGCGCGGTGGGCGCGGATAGTCCCACACCGATTCCTGGCCGGGGCCGGGAACCGTTCGCTCGCGTCGTTCCGGCTTCATTCGGCCAGCCTAGCGGGACCGACCGGACGGTTCAGGGTCGGCGTGTCCGGAAGGTGGTTGTGCAGCTCCGCACCGAATACGGCAGCCTGGGTGCGCCGTTGCATCCCGAGTTTGCCGAGCAGACCCGACACGTAGTTCTTCACCGTCTTCTCCGCCAGGTCGAGCCGGTCGCCGATCTGACGGTTGGTCATGCCTTCCGCTATCAGCTCGAGCACCTGGCGTTCCCTGGTGGTGAGGGTTTCCGCCGGTTCGTTCCGCGCGGCCCCGAGCGCGGTGACCACGCGGTCCGCCACCACCCGGTTGAGCAGCGTCTCGCCGAGCGCCACCCGTCGGATGCTCTCGATCAGTCGCTGCCCGCGGATCTCCTTCAGCACATAGCCGGAAGCCCCGGCCAGCACGGCGGCATAGCTTGCCTCATCGTCGTCGAAGGCCGTGAAGATCAGGCACCGCACGGTCGGATTCTTCGACCGGACGGCTCGGCACACGTCGATCCCGCTGCCGTCCGGCAGGCGCACATCGAGCACGGCCACGTCCGGAACGGTAGCGGCGATCCTCGCCACCGCCTGTCTGGCCGTCGCGGCCTCGCCGACGACCTCCAGGTCGGGTTCCGCGTTGATCAGGTCGGCGATGCCGCGGCGAACGACCTCGTGGTCGTCGAGCAAGAAGATCCGGGTCATCGTGCCACCCCTTCTGGTTCGGTGTCGAACATGGCGCTCCACCGGAGGCGGCTTCCCCCGTCGTCGTTCGCGGTCAGGCTCTGGGCGCCGTGCCAGCGACCGGCCCGAACGGCGAGGTTGGCCAGCCCACTGGATCTGGTGGCCCCGGCCGGCCCGATCCCGTCGTCGGTGATGTCCACCGTGATGGTGTCGCCGAGAACGGCCAGGGCAACCGAGGTGGTCCGGGCTCGGGCGTGCCGGAGCACGTTCGTCAGTCCCTCTCGCAGCACGGCAACGAGGTCGTCCGCGAGCTCGTCCGGGGTGAGCAGGTCGATCGGTCCGGAGAAGGTCAACCCCGGCGGATGTTCGAAGAGCGGTCCGAGCTCGGCGAGCAGGTCAAGGATGCGGTGCCGCACCGTCTGATGGTCCGCGTGGCCCTGGGCGGACAGGGCGAAAATGGCCGTTCGGATCTCGGAGATCGCACTGTCGAGTGCGTCCACCTGCTCAAAAATCCGAGCCCGTTGCTCCGGATCCTCGATGGACCCGGCAATGGATTGCAGCCCCATCCCGGCGGCGAAGAGCCTCTGGATGACCCGGTCATGCAGGTCACGGGCGATCCGGCTCCGATCCTCGAGAACGGCCAGTCGCTGGCGGAGCGAACGGCCGCGGGCCAATTCGAGGGCGACCCCGGCCTGCCCGACGAAGTCCGCCGCCATCTCGAGGTCCCGGGATGAGAAGGCGGGCCGTCCCGCCTCGCGCGACGCCGTGAGGACACCGGTCGGACGACCGGCCGAGCGCAACGGAATCACCATCGTCGGTCCGATCAGGATCGCCGCGTCAGAGCAGTCGCCGGCTTCCGTGGCCAGGAGCGGCTGGCCACTCTCCAGGACCCGACCGGACACCGAGTCTGCTGCCGGGAAGATCCAGCCCCGAACCCCATCCGCCGGCACTCCGCGCGCGGTACTCACCTGGAGGGTGCCGGCCTCTGCCGGCACGACGATGCAGACAAGGTCGGCACCCGCCGTCGACGCCATCCGATCGGCCAGCAGCGCCAGCGGGTCGTCCGCCCGTTCGGCCAGGAGTGCCGCGCTGATCTCCGCGGTGCCCGCAGACCACCGTTGGTGCCGTTGGGTCTCGTCGAAGAGGCGAGCGTTTTCGATGGCGATTCCGGCGGTGGCGGCCAACGCGCCGAGCAAGTCCTGGTCCTCGGCGCTGAACGCCCCCGAGGTTCGTTCGGTCAGGTAGAGGTTGCCGAAGACGACCCCGCGAATCCGAACGGGAACGCCCAGAAAGCTGTCCATCGGGGGGTGTCCCTGGGGAAACCCGGCCGACCGGCCGTCGTCGCCCAGCTTGGCCAGTCGGATCGGCTGCGGATCATCGATCAGGGCACCGAGCAGGCCTCGCCCGACCGGCAGATGGCCGATCTGTTCCACGAGGTCGTCCGCCATTCCCACGTGGATGAACTGTTCCAGCCCACCGCCCGGCGCGATCACGCCGAGGGCGCCGTAGCGCGCGCCGACCAGTTCGACCGCCACCTCCACGATGCGGCGTAGGACAACGGAGAGTTCGAGCTGTTCCACGACGGACTGGCTGGCCTGGATCAGACTGCGCAGGCGCACCTCGGCATCGGGGGCCCCGTCAGTGGGGAAAATCCGATCGGTCAAGGTGCTCTGGATGCGTTCAGGGGGCATGGCCGCGGTCGCCTCTCGGTCTGTAGCGTGGATTCTACTCGGGTGGGACGTTCGGCCCTTTTCCGGCACAAGTCAGCCCGCGTACCGTGGTGACTCCAGAGTGTGCTGCGGGAGTCCTGAATGAGACGGAGTCCGGTCATGACCGAAAGAGTCGTCGTTGCCATCGACGGGGGGCCGGCCAGCTCCGCCGCCCTCGCATGGGCCCTCGAACGGGCGAAGGTGAAGCCCATCACCCTCGAACTGACGACCGTCGTCGAATTGGGGTGGGCTCACGCCGGTGGGCCCACGGACGACTTTCAGCCGATCTATGAACGGGCGCTGGCCGAAGCAACCCGGCAGGTCGAGCGCGCGCTCCCCCACTGCAAGAAGACGAGCTTCGTGCGCCGGGGTGTTCCGGCCGAGGAGCTGATCAGGGCCTCGGCGTCCGCGGACCTCCTGGTCATCGGCACGAACAAGACCGGGGCCCTGGCCGGGGCGGTATACGGCACGCTCCCCCTGCGCCTCGCCGCACACTCTCACTGCCCGGTGGTAGTCGTGCCCGCCGAGTGGTCGCCCCACCCCGGTAACGTCCTGGTCGGGTTGGAGGACGACGCAACAGCGGAGGGTGCACTCGCCTTTGCGGCGCGCGAGGCGGTCGGCCTCGGCCGTGTCCTCGACATGGTTCACGCCTGGTCGATTCCGTCCACCGTCGCGGTCGAATACGGGGCGATCTTCCCCTTTGACGACCTTCGGCAGGCGCACTCCGCGATCCTCGCCGATGCCGCCGGGCGCGTGCGCAACGCAAACCCGGGGCTGACGGTCAGGGAGGTGCTTGAACAGGGTCCCGCGGCACGGGTTCTTGTCGACGCGTCGGAGGAGTCCGAGCTGGTCGTCGTCGGGACGCACGGCCGCGGTGCGGTCGGCGGCCTCTTCCTCGGATCGGTCAGCCACGACGTCCTCCTCAATCTGCGCTGTCCCGTGGCGGTGATCCCCCGGCCGGATCGCCTGCCGAACCCGGTCGAACCATGACCACCTGTTACGTCGGGGCCGACGGATCCGGACCGAGTCGCGCGGCCATCCGCTGGGCCCTGGCCCGTGCGGCCGGAGACGGCAGCACGGTCGTCCTGGTGCACGTCGTCGACGATGAATGGGGTCTGCTCGGCGGCGGCTATGCGGCCGAGGCAGAGCGTCGAGGCAGGGACGTTCTCGACGTCGAACTGGCCGAGGCCGGTCGCCGGCATGCCGGGGTGGACGTGGGTGCCCGCGTCGTGCGCGGCAGCCCGGCCTGGACCCTGGCCGGGCTGCCGACCGCGCACGACCTCCTGGTCATCGGCACCCACAAGACCGGCTTCCTGCACGGGCGAGTGCTCGGCTCGAGAAGCGTGCAGATGGCATCCGCCGCCGCCTGCTCGGTGGCCGTCATTCCCGACACGACCTTTGATACCCGGCGGGGAGTCGTCGTGGGCGTTGACCGATTCGAGGGATCGGCCGCTGCCGTTGTCCGAGGCGCTCGGGAGGCGGCCCGCCTGGGGCAGGAGTTGCTGCTGGTCCACGCCCCGCCGGTGAGTCACCCGCTTCCCTCGGCAGACCTGCCGGGCACGACAGGCACCGCCCAGCATCTGCTCGCCGATGCGGCCGACCTCGCGGCACAGACCGCACCGGACGTCGCCGTGCGCCGCAGGGTGGTGCGTCGTGAACCCGCCGAGGCGCTCCTGGACGCCGGCAACGGCGCGTCCCTTCTTGTACTGGGGATCTCACACCCCCACGCCATCACGCGGTCCGTGATCGGTTCGGTCACCCACGACGTGCTGATGAACATCACGGTGCCGGTGCTCGTCGCACGCTCAGCCCAGTGATTCCGGAGCGACTCACCCCGCTGCCGGCCCGCTCGCGACGAGCCTGATCACGGCCACGGGGCAGGGCATCGTGAGCACGATCACCTGACTGACCGAACCGAGCCAAAATCGTTGCAGTCCGTGCCTGCCGTGACTGCCGACGACCAACAGCCTGGCCCCGGTGGCGACCCTGGCCAGCGTCTCCGGGGGCGTTCCGAGCTCCAGGCGCAGGTCAAGGTCGAGATCGGGATATTGTCCGGCCAACCCGGCGACGGCCTCGGCCAGGACGAGGCGGTCGGAATCATCCGGTGCCATCGGCCAGTCGATCAATGCGGTCTCCGCGGTCCACGGGGTCGGGGCGGTCCAACAGAACACCACGGTCAGGGTTTCACCGTGCCGGTCGGCCTCCTCCGCGGCGAACCGCACAGCGGCCAGCGACACGTCCGACCCATCCACCCCCACGACGACGCCTCGCCCGATGGACCCGAGGCGTTCAGGGACGACCACGACAGAGCAGGGCGCACGGGCCGCGATCTGGGCGGCCCGGGTGCTGAACACATAGTCGCGGAACCGGCCGAGGGCGTGGGAGCCGATGACCAGGAGTTCGGCACCCGTTGCCCGTTCGGCCAGCGCCGCGGTGGGCGACCCGACGAGCACGGCGGACTGGACCGCCAGACCGGGTTCGAGGCGGACCGCCTCGGCCAGTTCCCTGGCCAGTTCGGTCTTCGCCTGGGCCCGGGCAGCTCCCCGAAATCCAGCCGGAATGTCGCCCCAGGTCTCATCGACAACATGGACCAGCTCGACGTCCAACCGACGCGGCCTGGCGAAGTCCAGAGCCCAACGCATGGCGATCTCGTCGGTCGGACGTCCGCTCAGTCCGACCATAATCCGCTTGTTCATCGCGCTCCTCCGCTGCCTGGCTCCGTTGCCCTACAACGGAATCATGCTCTCCCGGACGCGCCACCTGGGCCAGAGTCCTAGGTCCCGGCCGGAGCGCGCGCTCGGTGCACGACCGGCGCGCGACGGGCAGACGAAGCCGATCAGTAGTCGAATTCGTCGAACTGAGGGGACTCGAAACCGTCACCGGTCCAGCCAACCATCGACGCATTCGTGCCGACCAGCGCCCGTCGGCGCAGATCGTCGGTCGTCGCCGCCTCGACCAGTTCGCAGAGGATCGACCCGCTCGTCACGCTCACCAGCTGGCTGGAGGCCCCGATCAGAAACTGGGCCCTGCCCTGCTCGCCCGTATCGGTGATGATCGGGATATCCACCGTGCCAATCTGGCTGCGGCCACTGAGCGACTGGGCGTAATGCATCACGGCGTCGGCGATTTCGCTGCCGGTGACGACTGACCCTCCCAGGTGGAATATGCGTTTCATGGTCGTGCCTCCCGAGTTCACCAAATAGAAGGTGCAGCCGGGGTCCGGGGCGCGGCATCATTATATGACGATCCCAGCCTGAAGGCGAGGGCCTGACCGGGAATTCTGAGGTGCCGGACAAGTCGGATTGAACGGCCCAGGTCGGACCTGGACGCGGCTCAGAGACGCAGAGACGCAGAGACTCAGAGACTCAGAGACTCAGAGACTCAGAGACTCAGAGACTCAGAGACTCAGAGACTCAGCGTACGACTGACGATGCTTTCGGCCACTTCGACGAGGGGCAGGCCGTTCTCGCGGGCGTACGTCCGCAGCACGGCGAACGCCTCCTCCATGTTGGAGTTGTGGGTGTATGCGACAACGCCCTTGGCCTGCTCGATCAGCACCCGGCTGTTGAGCGCGTGTTGCAGCTGCGCCCGGGCCACGCCGCTTTCGCGCAGGGCCCGCTCCTGCAGGATTCCGATGGTGGCGGTGTCGGCCAGGGCCTGGACGGTGAGGAGATCGTCCGTTCCCAGGCCCCCCACCCGGTCCCAGAAGAGGTTAAGGGAACCGATGCTCGTTTGACGCAGGCGCAGCGGAACGGAATGCATCGACATGAATCCCAGTTCGAGCGCCCCGGCCCGGAATCGTGGCCACTTGGGGGCGACGATGTCGAGGTCGGGGATCGCCACGGGCTTTCCGGTCGTATAGCACTCCACACAGGGGCCCTTTCCGGCACGAAGCTGGAGAATCTCGACGAGACGGCTGCGCTCGTTGGTCGACGCGACGACTTCGAGTTCGTCGTTTTCGCCGGCGGAGAGAATGATGCCGACGGCGGAGGCCTCGAACAGGAGGGCGCACTTGTCGACGAGCGTGTGTAACAGGTCGACGATGTCATAGCCGACGACAAGGGTGTCCGCCAACGTGACGAACGTCTCGACTAATTGACCCTCACGTGTCTTGGTCACGATGTACCCGTTCTGAATAGACGCCGCACTATAGGCCGTCGAATTGTGTAGGAATGGTGATTCTCCGCGCCACCACATCGGTGGCGACGTCGCGCACCGTCCGTCCGTGAGAAAAAGCATAGCCGCGAAGCACGAGTAATGCATCCGCCGCCGGGAGGTCGAGCTGGGCCAGAATCATTCCCGTGGCCTGGTGCACGACCCGACGTGAGTACCCCTCGTCGTCCGACTCGTCAGTGACGACCGGACGGGACAGCAGGGCTCGTCGGAGAACCTGGCGAGCGGCGAGAGCCACCAGCACCGTCGCGTCATCGATCTGCGACGCGGACAGGCTGCCCGGTCGGGTGGCGTAGAGGTCGACCGCTCCGATGTTGAGCGATCCGATGAACATCGGAAAGGCGAACAGCCCGCCGACCTCTGAGGTTCCGATCGCCTGGGCGAACATCGGCCAGGCCGCCGATGGGGTCCGGATGTCAGAGCTGAGCACGGGCCGATGCGTGGAGAGTGCCTGCCAGCACGGGCCTTCGCCAAGGTCGAACTGGAGTTCGTCGATCCGAGCCGCCTGCTCGTCGCTCGCGCAGATGGTTTCCGTTCCGAACGGGGAGCCGAGGGTCGAAATCGCGGCGCCCGTGATCGGGAGGGCACGAAGGAATGGCCAGCAGAGACTGGACTTGTTTTCCTCAGTTTCGGAGAGCTCCAGTGCGGCCGCGGCAAACGCACTGCGGTCCAATGACGTCACCGAACCCCCGCCCGCGCATCGACGTACGCGAAATTCCACGCTGGGAGCCAGGGAATCATTGGCCGACACGACCTCTCAGCTCCTCGAGGGAACGAATGGCTTCCTCAGTGGCTGGGAGCGACACGAATGACTGCGCTGGATTCAGCGTATCGCGCCTGGCCGCCACCGTGTTGAGGAGCCGGCCTGGCGCGGTTCCTCGGGGCTGCCGCCCTGGACTCGGCCCCAGGCGCTACAGGACTGCTGCAATGGCCGCCGCGTAGGCCCGATAGCCGGCTGGAGTCGGGTGGAAGGCATCCGGCCCGGCGAAGTTGACCCAGGAATCGACATCGCCGATCGCGTGACCTGCGAAGGCAGCGGACACATCGGCGTAGGCGATGCTCACGTTCGGGCGGGTTGCCTGGGCCTGGGCGACGACGCCCTGGATGGTCTGGTTCAGCACCGTCGTGGCACCGTTGAGTTGCGCGATCCGCGGGTCGGCCGAGGAGGCGAACAGGAGCGGGTAGCCGGTGACGACAATGCGGGCGTTCGGGGCCGCGACCGCGACCTGAGCGTACGTTGTGGCCAGGCGGCCCGCCAGCACACCGGAGTAGATCAAGGCTCCTGCCGCGGAGATGGCGTTTCCGCAGGCCAGGGCATCCGGGGAGACACAGGCCGCCGCGATGCCGGCGACATTCAGGTCATTGCCGCCCACGGTGAGGGTGACCAACGTGGTTCCCCGGTTCAGAGCCATGGTCTGCGTGGCGTTGACGTCGAGGGTCGTCGCCAGACGACAGCTGACGTTGCGTATAAGGTTGGTGCCCTTGACCGCGTCCAGGAGTGCCGGGTAGCCGCTCGGGCTCTGCAGGCAGTCGTTCGCGTAGTCACCGCCTCCTTGCCCGGCCGCGTAGGAGTCCCCCATTGCGACGTATTTGTTGACCGGGGAGCTGGGTGCGGCAGTAGCCGGAAGAGCACCGGCGGCACCAATGCCCGAAGCGGTGAGGACGAGCGCGATGACGCTGGACAGGAATCTGATTCTCGGCTTCATGGACCGACCATACTCGTCGCCGTGGCTTAGGGACAGCGCCAATTGCGGCGGGGCCCAGCGATTCAGTGCGAGCGGCTCTGCACCCAGGCGGTGGCTGCCCTTTAGCGCAACAACCTCAGAACCATCCAGGGTATCTATTATGTGGGCCCTACCGGGCTCGAACCGATGACATCCACGGTGTAAACGTGGCGCTCTACCAACTGAGCTAAAGGCCCCTGCATTCTGTCTCGTGCGGGTCGATGACCACTATACAGATTTCGCGTGCCGATGCCGCGTGCCGAGTCAGCGGAGCGGCATCCGGGTTACGCGGGCTGGAGTTCGGAGATCGCCGCCCAGTATGCGTCGAGGGAACGCGCCTCGCCCGGTGCCGTGATGAAGCTCGCCCGGATGATGCCCTGGGTGTCGATGAGGAACGTCGCCCGGTTGGCGTAGCCCTTGTCCTCGAGGAAGACCCCGTATTCCTTGGCGACGGCACCATGCGGCCAGAAATCGGCGAGGAGACTGAAGGTGTGCTTCTCCTGCTCGCCCCAGGCCCGGAGGGTGTGCTTTGAGTCGACCGAAAGGGCGAGCACTTCCACCGCGCTGTCGGCGAACAGGGCGATGTTGTCGCGAAGCTCGCACAATTCTCCGCTGCAGATCCCGGAGAATGCCAGCGGGAAAAAGACCAGCGCCACCGACTTCTCTCCCCGGAACTGGCTGAGCTGAACACGCTCGCCGAACTGGTTGACCAGTTGGAAGTCCGGTGCCTGCGTATCGTTTTCCAATGCCATGGAGCGCATCCTTTCCCTCGCCCACCGATGCGGTGGAGCGCAGCGACACAGCCTAGTCCCGCTCGTCGTGGGAACCAAGAATGCCTCCTGTTCGCCGCCTGCGAAACCGCGCGGGGGACGTGCGCGGACCTCAGCCGGAATCTGTAGGCTTGCGGAGTGCCATTGGTCCCACCCGACCGCAATCCGGCACGCCTAATTCGGCAGAACAGAACAACGGTCTGCCCAGGACAGAGAGGTCGCTTGTGACCGTCAACGACCAGGACCCGTATTCAGTGAACAGCACGGATGCGGACCCGCAGGAGACAGCAGAGTGGTCTGAATCACTGGATTCACTCGTCGCCGCACAGGGACACCAGCGCGGCCGGGAGATCATGCTGAGCCTGCTCAAGCGGTCCAAGGAGCTGCACCTGGGCGTGCCCATGGTGCCGACCACCGACTACATCAACACCATCGCGGCCGGAAACGAACCGGACTTCCCCGGCGACGAAGACCTCGAACGCCGCTATCGCGCCTGGATCCGCTGGAACGCCGCGGTCCTCGTGCACCGGGCCCAGCGACCCGGTATCTCGGTCGGCGGGCACATCTCCACCTATGCCTCCTCCGCCGCCCTCTACGAGGTCGGCTTCAACCACTTCTTCCGCGGCCAGGACCACCCGGGCGGCGGCGACCAGATCTTCATCCAGGGGCACGCCTCCCCCGGCACCTACGCCCGCGCCTTCCTCGAGGGACGCCTCTCGCACGATCAGCTCGACGGTTTCCGCCAGGAGAAGTCACACGCTCCGAACGGCATCTCCTCATATCCGCACCCGCGCCTGATGCCGGATTTCTGGCAGTTCCCGACCGTGTCGATGGGCCTCGGACCGATTAACGCGATCTACCAGGCGCAGACGAACCGCTACCTCACCAACCGTGGCATCAAGGACGCCAGCGACCAGCAGGTCTGGGCCTTCCTCGGCGACGGAGAAATGGACGAGGTCGAAAGCCGCGGCCAGCTCCAGGTTGCCGCAAACGAGGGCCTCGACAACCTCAACTTCATCATCAACTGCAACCTGCAGCGCCTCGACGGCCCCGTGCGCGGAAACGGCAAGATCATCCAGGAGCTGGAGAGCTTCTTCCGCGGCGCCGGCTGGAACGTCATCAAGGTGGTCTGGGGGCGTGAGTGGGACGACCTGCTCTCGCGCGACGTCGACGGCGCCCTGCTGAACCTGATGAACGTCACCCCCGACGGCGACTATCAGACGTACAAGGCCGAGAGCGGCGCCTACGTCCGTGAGCACTTCTTCGGACGCGACCCGCGCGCACTCAAGCTCGTCGAGGGCTACACCGACGACGAACTGTGGAACCTCAAGCGGGGCGGGCACGATTACCGCAAGGTCTACGCCGCGTTCAAGGCCGCCTCGGAACACAAGGGCCAGCCGACCGTCATCCTGGCGAAGACCGTCAAGGGCTACGCCCTCGGCCCGAGCTTCGAGGGGCGCAACGCGACCCACCAGATGAAGAAGTTCACCCTGGACAACCTCAAGACCTTCCGCGACAGCACCCGCATCCCGATCACGGATGCCCAGCTCGAGGAAAACCCGTACCTTCCGCCGTACTACCGTCCGGACGACAACGACGAGGCCATCCAGTACATGCACGAACGCCGACGTGCGCTCGGCGGTTACCTCCCGGAACGCCGCAGCAAGTACACCCAGGTCAACCTCCCCGGCGACGCCACCTATGCACCGACCAAGAAGGGCTCCGGCACCCAGGAGATCGCCACCACGATGGCCTTCGTGCGCCTCCTCAAGGAACTGCTCCGCGCGAAGGACTTCGGCAACCGGATCGTTCCGATCATCCCCGACGAGGCCCGGACCTTCGGGATCGACGCGTTCTTCCCCAACGCGAAGATCTACAACCCGAACGGCCAGCAGTACACCTCGGTCGACCACGCCCAGTTGCTCGCCTACAAGGAGAGCCCTCAGGGGCAGATCCTGCACGTGGGTATCAACGAGGCCGGCGCCATGGCCGCCTTCACCAATGTGGGCACGTCGTACGCCACCCAGGGCGAGCCCCTGATCCCGATCTATGTCTTCTACTCGATGTTCGGTTTCCAGCGCACCGGCGACGCCATGTGGGCGGCGGGCGACCAGATGGCCCGCGGGTTCATGATCGGCGCCACCGCCGGTCGCACCACGCTGACCGGTGAAGGCCTGCAGCACGCCGACGGCCACTCGCCGCTCCTGGCGTCGACGAACCCCGCCGTGGTCTCGTACGACCCGGCATACGGTTACGAGATCGGCCACATCGTGCGGTCCGGCCTCGAGCGAATGTACGGCGGGCAGCACTCCGACCCGAACGTCATGTACTACGTCACGGTCTACAACGAGCCGGCCGTCCAGCCCGCCGAGCCGGAGGAAGTGGACGTCGACGGCATCGTCCGCGGAATCCACCGGATCAACCACTCGCCCATCAGCGGACCGAAGGCCCAGCTCCTCGCCTCCGGCGTCGCCGTGCCGTGGGCTCTCGAGGCCCAGGCGCTGCTCGCCGAGGACTGGGGCGTGTCGGCCGATGTGTGGTCGGTGACGTCCTGGGCCGAGCTGCGTCGTGACGGTATCGCCGCGGAGGAGCACAACTTCCTCTACCCGGACGAGACGCCGCACATCCCATACGTCACGGAGAAGCTGGCCGGCGCTTCCGGCCCGTTCGTGGCCGTGACGGACTTCATGCACGCCGTGCCGGACCAGATTCGCCAGTTCGTCCCCGGCGACTTCGCGACTCTCGGCGCTGACGGTTTCGGGTTCTCCGACACCCGTCCCGCCGCCCGGCGCTTCTTCAAGATCGACGGACCCTCCATGGTCGTCCGCACCCTCGAGCTGCTCTCCCGCCGCGGAGAGGTCGACCGGAGCCTGGTCGGACAGGCGATTGAGAAGTACCGCCTCTACGACGTGACCGCAGGCACCACGGGCTCCGCCGGGGGCGAGAGCTAAAGCCCCGGTGGCACCCGCTCCGAAAACGAAGGAACAGACGCTCGCCTGGTTGCGCACGATTTCCGGCGAGCTCTCCACGGCGACCCTGAAACGACTCGAGGACACGCTGCCCTGGTATGGCGACATGCCGCCGGGGCGGCGGTCCGCCGTCGGCCTCGTCGCCCAGGCCGGCATCACATCCTTCATCTCCTGGTTCGACGACCCCCGGTCAACGCCGTGGATCGCCGCGGACGTTTTCGGAGCCGCTCCCCGCGAGCTGCTGCGGTCGATCAGCCTGCAACAGACGCTCCAACTGATCCGGGTCACCGTCGAGGTCGTCGAGGAGCGGGTGAAGGACGGCAGCGAGCTCCTGCGCGAGGCGATCCTGCTCTACTCCCGCGAGATCGCCTTCGGCGCGGCGGATGTCTACGCGCGCGCAGCCGAAGCACGCGGCCTCTGGGACGTGCGTCTCGAGGCCCTCGTCGTCGACTCCATCCTGAGCGGCGAGTACGATGACGAATTGCCCAGCCGGATCGCCGCACTCGGCTGGCACGGGCACGGCGAGGTGTGCGTTCTCGTCGGCACCACGCCGAAGATGCTCGACGTCGACCAGCTGCGCCGCTCGGCCAGGCACATGGCCGCCGACGTGCTGATCGGTGTGCAGGGCAACCGCCTCGTCCTCGTGATCGGACGCGCGCACCCGAAACCGACCGAGGCGGAGGAGGCGATCGGAACGGCATCCGCCCTCAGCTTCATGGAGATCGCCATGCAGTTGGAGCCGAGCTTCGGGGCCGGTCACCTGGTCCTCGGGCACGAGGTCCCCAACCTCGTCGACGCGTCAAAGAGCGCGAAGGCGGCCCTGGCCGGCTTCGCCGTTGCCCGCTCCTGGCGAAACGCGCCACGCCCGGTCCAGGCGGACGACCTCCTGCCCGAACGTGCCCTGGCCGGCGACCCGCTCGCCCGCGCCACGCTGATCCATCGCGTCTACCGCCCGCTTCAGGCACACTCCACCGAGCTGCTGACCACCCTGTGGTGCTACCTCGACAACGGCCGGTCGCTCGAGGCCACCGCCCGCGAACTCTTCGTGCATCCCAATACGGTGCGGTACCGACTCAAACGGGTGTCCGAGGTGATCGGCTACGACGCCACCGGAGCCAGGGAGGCGCTGATCCTGCAGTCCGCGCTGATCATCGGCTCGATCAGCGACCACGACGGCTCCAGTCGGCGCCGATGACCGAACACCGTTCTGGTGACTATCGACAAACGTTTGGCGAATACTTGGTGGGCAGTCGACACCCGTCCGGAATATGAGCTTGGGAGACTGTTCACATGATTGTTGTCGTCTGCCCCGGCCAGGGCTCGCAAACCCCCGGATTCCTCGAGCCGTGGCTCCGTGAAGACGGCTTCGATGCGGGCCTGGCGGAGATCTCGGATGCCTGTGGCATCGACCTCCTCCGTCACGGCACGGTCAGTGACGCCGACACGATCCGCGACACGGAGATCGCCCAGCCGCTGATCGTCGCGGCGGGACTGCTCACCCTCGACCTCCTCCTCGCCGGCGGGCGTCGCGACAAGATCGCCGGCATCGCGGGGCATTCCGTCGGTGAGATCACCGCGGCCGCTGGAGCGGGCATCCTCAGTCCAGCGGAGGCCGTTGGGTTCGTCCGGGACCGCGGGAGTGCCATGGCGCGGGCCGCCGCACTCGAACCGTCCGGGATGAGCGCCGTGATCGGTGCGGACGAAACCGAACTGCTGGCCCGGCTGGACGAGCTCGGCCTCGAGCCCGCAAACTTCAACGGCGGCGGTCAGATCGTCGTCGCCGGCTCACCGGACGCCCTCGCCGCTCTCGCCGCCGCCCCGCCCGCCCGGGCCAGGGTCATTCCGCTTCAGGTCGCCGGTGCCTTCCACACCCGTTACATGCAGCCCGCCGTTGAGCATCTTGCCCAGGTTGCCGCGGGGCTGAACCCGCACGATCCCACTCTGCCGATCTGGTCGAACCGGGACGGAAACCGGGTCTCCAGCGGCGGCCGTTTCGTCGAGCTGCTGGTGGCCCAGGTGTCCTCGCCGGTACGGTGGGACCAGTGCATGGCCTCCTTCGCCGCTGCGGGGGTGACCGGAATCATCGAGGTTGCGCCGGCAGGCGCCCTCGTCGGACTCGCCAAACGTGCACTCAAAGGCGTGCCCAGCGTCGCGATCAAGACTCCGGACGACCTGCCCGCAGCGTTCGACCTGATCGACCAGCAGATCCAAGCCTGACCGAGAGAGATTATGACCAAGCCAACACTCCAGCAGTCGCACGGTCCCCAGTACACCCGCATCCTCTCCGTCGGCGCTGCCCGCGGCGACCTGTCGGTGCCCAATGCTGAGCTCGTCGGACCGATCGATTCCTCGGACGAATGGATCCAACAGCGCACCGGCATCATCAGCCGCACCAGGGCGAGCCAGGAGATCGAAGCGGTCGACCTGGCAACGGATGCCGCCCGCGAGGCCATCGAGAAGTCCGGCATCGACCCGGCCCTGATCGACGCCGTCATCGTCGCCACCATCAGCAATGGCCGGCAGACGCCGTCGATCGCGGCCGTACTCGCCGACCGCGTCGGCGCGAATCCGGCCGCCGCCTACGACGTCAACGCGGCCTGCGCCGGTTACACCTACGCCATCGCCCAGGCCGACTCGATGATCCGCACCGGTCTGGCCCACTACGTCCTCGTCGTCGGCGCGGAGAAGCTGTCCGACCTGGTCGACCCCACGGATCGATCGATCTCCTTCCTGCTCGGCGACGGCGCCGGCGCGGTCGTCATCGGCCCGAGCGACTACCCGGGAATCTCCAGCACCGTCTGGGGGTCGGACGGGTCGAAGGCGGACGCGATCACGATGAACCACAACCTGCAGGAATACCGTCGCGGCGAGTCCGAATGGCCGACCCTGCGTCAGGAAGGCCAGACCGTGTTCCGCTGGGCCGTCTGGGACATGGCCAAGGTCGCCAAGAAGGCACTCGAGGCCGCCGGGATCGGGAGCGACCAGCTCGCCGCGTTCATCCCCCACCAGGCCAATATGCGCATCATCGACGAATTCGCGAAGCAGCTCAAGCTTCCGGCCTCCGTCGTGATCGCCCGTGACGTGGCCACCACCGGCAACACGTCGTCGGCGTCCATCCCGCTGGCCACCCACCGGTTGCTCCAGGAGCACCCTGAGCTCAGCGGCGGCCTCGCCCTCCAGATCGGCTTCGGCGCCGGCCTGGTCTTCGGCGCGCAGGTTGTCGTCCTCCCCTAGATTCCCCGTAAGCCCTCTAAACTGAGTCTCGGTCAAACGAGACACCCCCAAGGAGAAAAAAATGGCATTGTCCACCGAAGAAGTTCTTGCCGGCCTGGCCGAGCTCATTAATGACGAGACTGGCATTTCCGCCGACACGGTTGAGCTCGGGAAGTCGTTCACCGACGACCTCGACATCGACTCCATCTCGATGATGACCATCGTCGTCAACGCTGAGGAAAAGTTCGACGTCAAGATTCCCGACGAAGAGGTCAAGAACCTCAAGACCGTCGGCGATGCCGTTGACTTCATCGTCAAGGCACAGGACTAACCCACCAGAGAACAGGCCGGTCGGCAGCTGCCGTCCGGCCTGATCTGTGGGTCAAGCCCACCATCCACGCTCATAGAGAGTCTCGTCATGACCAAAAAGATCGTTATCACCGGCATCGGAGCGACCTCCCCGCTCGGCGGCACCGCCGCCGAAAGCTGGGCGGCCCTACTGAACGGTGAATCCGGAGCCAGCCCGCTTGACCATGAGTGGGTTGCCCGCACCCAGCTCCCCGTGACCTTTGCGGCACAGGCGAAGGTCCCCTCCAGCGAAGTGCTCGCGCGCCACGAGACCAAGCGTCTCGACCCCTCCAGCCAATTCGCCCTGATCGCCGGGCGCGAGGCGTGGGCGGATGCCGGCTCCCCCGAAGCAGACCCCGAACGGCTCGCCGTGGACTGGGCGACCGGAATCGGCGGGGTCTGGACCCTGCTCGACGCGTGGGACACCCTGCGCGAACGGGGTCCCCGACGTGTCCTCCCGATGACCGTCCCCATGCTCATGCCGAACGGCCCCGGAGCGGCAATCGGGATGGACCTGCACGCACGTGCCGGAATCACCACGGTCGTCTCCGCGTGCGCCTCGAGCACCGAGTCCCTCGTCAACGCGTACAACCGTCTCCAGTCCGGTCTCGCCGACGTGGTCATTGCCGGTGGGTCCGAGGCCGCGATCCACCCGCTCCCGATCGCGTCCTTCGCCGCCATGCAGGCGCTGTCCAAGCGCAACGATGACCCGGCGACGGCATCCCGCCCCTACGACATCACCCGGGACGGTTTCGTCCTGGGCGAGGGCGCCGCGGCGCTCGTCGTCGAGACCGAGGAGCACGCCAAGGCGCGAGGAGCGCGCATCTATGCCGAACTGGTTGGCGGCGCCGTCACCAGTGACGCCTATCACATCACCGCTCCCGACCCCGAAGGTTCGGCGGCCGCCCGCGCCATGATCGCGGCCATCCACAATGCTGGGGCATCCCTCTCGGATGTCGCGCACATCAACGCGCACGCAACCAGCACCCCGGTCGGCGACATCGCCGAATACAACGCCCTGCGCCGCGTCTTCGGCGACCTGCTCGAGGGCATCCCCGTTTCGGCCACCAAGGCTTCCACCGGTCACCTCCTCGGTGGCGCCGGCGCGATCGAGGCGCTCTTCACGGTGCTCGCTCTTTCCGACCGGATCGCCCCACCGACCATCAACCTGGTCAACCAGGACCCGAACATCCCGCTCGACGTCGTGACGACGCCACGGGCGTTGCCTGCCGGGGATCTCCTGGCCATCAGCAACTCGTTCGGCTTCGGCGGCCATAACGCCGTCGTCGGGTTCCGTTCGGTCTAAGCGACCGGCTCTGCCGAAAAAGAATGACCCCGACCGTATCCCGGCCGGGGTCATTTCTCTTGCATCCCCTCAAGTTTCGCTCACAGGCCACCGGGTCAAGTCACCGATCAACGCGCCGTGCGCCACCCTCGGGTAGTCGATTGCGTTCAGCCCACCTTGTGCAGCCAGACGACGGAGTTGAAATCGCTGGCGTGGCGGAACGGTTCGAGTTCGTCGTCCCACGCCTGACCGAGGGCCAACCGGAGTTCCCGGTGCAACTCGAGGGCGTTCGCCCCGGCACGCTCCATGGCGCTGCGCACGCGATCCTCCGGGATGACCACGTTGCCGACGGTGTCTGTCTGCGTGAAAAAGATGCCAAGGTCGGGGGTGTGCAGCCAACGGCCGCCGTCGGTGCCGAACCCGGCATCCTCCGTCACCTCGTAGCGCAGGTGTTCCCAGCCGCGTAACGCCGATGCCAACGCCGCACCGGTACCCGCCTCGCCCTCCCAGTGGTACTCGGCGCGCTGGGCACCCTTGAGCACGGGCTGATCGGACCAGTCAAAGTTGACCGCCTCGCCGAGGGCACGACCGACCGCCCACTCGACATGCGGGCTCAGCGCGCGCGGTGACGAGTGCACGAAAAGCACCCCTCGCGCAGACGGTGCCTGACGAGCTTGTGTTGCCGCCATCGTTTTTCTCCGTTCTGTGAGATGCGTCTTCCCCAACGACCTCAGAACAAAACAATGCAGCGAAACTGTGAACTTGTGCGGCCCTCAGGCCGATAGCGCAATTATGCCCCAGCCAACCCTGAATTCACAAGGATCCGGTGTCGGTCCCTGATCGGCTTGGGCATACTCGGTATGGTTATTCAGGAATCAACCGGAGGCACTGTGTCCGTTCGCACCACCCTGCTCGCGATCCTCTCGATCGGGCCGGCCTACGGTTTCCAGTTGCACGGTGAATTGGAGTCCCGCACCGCCGGGCGACGGCCGGTCAACGTCGGTCAGATCTACGGCACCCTCGAACGTCTGGTGAAGCAGGGCGCCATTGAGCCGGGTGGGTCCACCAGCGACGGCCTCCCGCTCTACCGAATCAGCGCCGCGGGCCGGGTCGAGGCCGTGGATTGGCTCACCTCGATCGAGAGCGCCCGCGGGGAAGAATGGAACGACCTGGTTGACCGGGTGTTGATCGCGTCCTCGATTCCCGACGTCGACACGCTCGCCCTCATCGCCCGTTACCGGGACCACTGGCTCGCCGCGGCCGAATCCGCGAACGAATCCGCGTCCGGGGCAGCGCCGCTGGGGCAGGACCGGCTCGAGGCGGAGGCCCGTGCCGCACTGGCGGGCGCGGCGGTCGCGTGGCTCGCCGTCGCGGAGGAATCCCTTCTCGCAGTCGGCCCGGAATCATTCCAGCGCGGGCTGAGCGAGGTACGACCCCGGCGTGGCCGCCGGCCGGTCGCCGCCGCCTGACCGGCGCGGCCTGACTGGCGCGGCGGTCAACCCCGTCGCGGCCGTCTCCCCCGACGGCTCACTTCGCCTGGTCGTAGCTGTCGACGGTGGCGACGGTGAGCAGGAAATCCACGGGGAAGTCGCCGAAGAGATGCCGGCCGGCCGTTTCCGCCGCCCGGGTCACGATCTGCTCGACGTCGGCGGCGAGCCCGGCCGGGGTGTGCACGATGACCTCGTCGTGCAGGAAGAAGACGAGGTGCGGGGCATGGGAGAAAGCCGAGGAGCCCCCGCGGACCGTCTCCTGGGGGACGGTCCTCTCCACGTTCCCGAGCAGGCGTAGCTCCCGGCGTATCTCGGCCATCCAGCAGAGCGCCCATTCGGCAGCGCTGCCCTGCACGATGAAGTTGCGGGTGAACCGGCCCCAGTCCCGCGCCTGGCTCCGCGCCCGGCGCTCGTCGGCATCCGTCGCCCCGGGGTCGTACGCCTGCGCCTGCGCGGCGAGCCAGCTCTCCCCCGGCCGGGGCGACGATCGGCCCAGCCTGGTCGTGACGCTCTCACCACGCTCGCCGGCCCTCGCCGCTGTCTCGGTGAGGCCGAGCGCACGCGGGTAGGCCTTTGCCAGGCGAGGCAGCAGGCGCCCGCTCTCACCCGTCGTCGCGCCGTACATCGCTCCCAGCATGGCGACCTTGGCGTGGTCCCGGGTTTCGACGACTCCGCTGGCCACGATCCCGGCGTAGAGGTCGGTACCCCGGCCGGCCGTGGCCATGGCGGTGTCGGCCGAGAGCGCGGCCAGGATGCGCGGTTCGAGTTGGGCGGCATCGGCCACGACGAGTTTCCACCCGTCGTCGGCGATCACCGCTCCGCGCACCTGTTTGGGCAGCTGCAGGGCTCCGCCGCCGCGGGTCGCCCACCGTCCCGTCACGACCCCGCCGGGGACGTACTCGGGGTGGAACCGACCATCGACGATCCAGGTGTCCATCCAGTACCACCCGTTCGCGGCGAGGAGTCTGGCCAGTTTCTTGTACTCGAGCAGGGGCGCAATAACGGAGTGCTCGAGTTTTTGCAGTTCCCCGGCGCGCATCGACGTCGGCGACAGGCCGATTCGCTGGAGGGCCCGCAGCACGTCCTGCGGGGAGTCCGGGTTGAGCTGAGGTTCCCGGAGCTCCGCCCTGATCCGCATGGCCAGGCCCTCGAGCCGCTCCGGACGCAGCCCAGGGGCGACCCGAGGGCCGAGTTCACGGGTGAGCAGGCGGTCGTGCACCTCGGTGCGCCAGGGCAGACCCGCGAATTGCATCTCGGCCGCGATCAGGGCACCGGCCGATTCTGCGGCGAGGAGCAGGCGGAGGCGGCCGGGTTCGGCGGAGGTCGCCACGGCGGCGAGCTGCCGGCGGAACTCCGCCGGTGCGTCGTCATCGCTGCCGGCATCGTCGGTCCCGTCGTCGGCGAAGCCGAGCTCGAACAGGGTCGTACCGGGCGACGGTTCCTCAGGCACAACCTCGGGGGCGTTGTCCCAGCGGCCGGGAGCCTGCGTGGCAAGCTCGCTCGTCGCCGTCAGCGTCGACTGGCGGAGGATGGCGTGGCACAGGCGCAGGTCGTGGCCGCGCTGCACCCGCACCCCCGCGGCGAGGAGTAGTGGATAGAGCCGCGCGGTGTCGGCCCAGACCCATCGGGGCGAATCCTGTTCGGCCACGGCGACAGCGTCGCGAAACTCGGCGAGGGAGAGTCTGCGTGCGGGCGCGGCCTCCCGGCCCGTTGAGTCGAGCGAAACGACGAGGAACTCCCCGTTGCCGGTTCGCTCGGCCAGTAGGTACACGTTCCATTCTGCCCGGTACCGCCCACGCTCCGGTCCCCGCACGGTGGTGGGTGCACGGTCACTCAGGCGACCGCCCAGTGCTCGCCTAGCAGGTCGACTGTTTCCTCATCGGAGAGCTGATGGAAGTCCTTGTAAAACGGGCCGATCGCCCAGAATTCCGCTGGGGTCTCGAGTACGACGACCTGGTCTGCGATCGGCCCGAGCTCGGCGCAGACGCGAGCAGGGGCGACCGGAACCGCGACCACGACCAGCGCGGCCCCCTGCTTGCGCACCTCGGCCAGCGCGGCCCGCATCGTGGCCCCACTGGCCATGCCATCGTCGACGATCACCGCGTCCCTGCCACTCGCGCTGATCGGTGCCCGGTCGCCGAGATAGCGGATGCGATTCTCGAGCGGGGCGGACCGACGCCGTGCTCCCCGACCTGATCCATGGGCGCCCGCAGTAAGGAACAGCAGGTCAAGGGGGGCGTGCAACTTCTCGGCGATCCGGATCGCGACCGGGACCCCTCCCCTCGGCACCGCGTAGACCACCGGGTCCAGAAGACGCAGCGCTGCCACACGCTCGGCCAGCCTTCGGCCGGCGTCGCTCCTGTCCGTGAACATCGCCCACCCACTCGGTCTGCCGGCGCATCCGATTTGCAGCCGTCAGTCACGATTCTGCCCGCGGACGCATCCGTTGTCGAGACCGAGTTGTCGAGACCAGGTTGTCGAGACCAGGGCGGCCCGCCTCCGCGACAGACGCACCGGAAAGCCTCAGCTAAATACCAGACTAAGGGTAATTTCCCGACCCCCGTATCACCCGTGCTGCCGGGTGCTCCTCATTGACATCCGCCCGCCCCGGGAGCACTATGTGTCGCAAACCGCTCCGTCCATCCGACGGGCGCGCCGCCACCAGGAGGCATTGTGCAAATACCGGCCCAGTTTGACTATGTACGCGCGAGCACGATCGATAACGCTATTGCCCTCCTCGACAAACACGGCGAGGAGGCCAGGGTCGTCGCCGGGGGGCACAGCCTCCTTCCGATGATGAAACTCCGTCTGGCCAGGCCGGAGTGGCTGATCGACATCAACGACCTCTTCGAACTCGATTTCATCCTGCCGGAGGCAACCCGGCTGCGGGTCGGCGCCATGACCCGCCACTCGGCGCTGCTCGGCTCGGCTGATGTCGCCCGACTGTTTCCGATCGTGATCGACGCCGAGCGCGTGATCGCCGATCCGATCGTGCGGAACCGGGGCACGATCGGCGGGTCGCTCTGCCAGGCCGACCCCGCCGAGGACCTGGCCACCGTGTGTGATGTGCTGCGCGCCGAGGCTATCGTTCGCGGTCCGGGCGGCGGCCGCATCCTTTCCATGGACGAGTTTCACAAGGGACCATACGAGACCTCACTGGCACACAACGAACTGCTGGTCGAGATCCGTTTCCCGGTCAGACCGCGCTCGGGCAGCGCCTACGAGAAGGTCGAGCGCCGGGTCGGTGACTGGGCCGTCGTGGCCGCCGGCGCGGCCGTGAGCCTCGCCGAGGACGGCACCGTCGACGATGTCGCCATCGGACTCACCGCAGTGGGGCTCGACGGCACGATTGACGAAGCGGAAACGGTGCTCCGCGGCCAGCAACCGACGGAGGAGCTCTTCGAGGAGGCCGGCAGGCTTGCGGCGATGGCGTCGCTGCCCGTCGCCGACCAGCGCGGACCCGTCGACTACAAGCGGCACCTGGCCGACGAACTGACCCGCAGGGTCCTGCGCCGC
The DNA here is from genome assembly GCF_030063195.1 of Cryobacterium sp. PH31-AA6. Lineage (GTDB taxonomy): Bacteria > Actinomycetota > Actinomycetes > Actinomycetales > Microbacteriaceae > Cryobacterium. Next base: position 41,474 of record NZ_JASISS010000002.1, on the reverse strand, counting down.
GCGTGTGAGCGCGCACTCGCAGCCCAGAGCACCACAACGCAGGAAGGCTGAAATCGATGCAGATCAGCATGACCGTCAACGGAGACGAGATCACCCGGGAAATCGAACCTCGAGTGCTGCTCGTGCACTTCATCCGCGATGACCTGAGACTGACCGGAACGCACTGGGGCTGCGACACCTCAAACTGCGGCACTTGCGTCGTCCTGATGGACGGTGTGCCGGTGAAATCCTGCACCGTGCTCGCGGCGATGGCCGACGGCCGCGCCATCACCACCGTCGAGGGGCTGGCGTCCGGGACGACCCTCGACCCGGTGCAGCAGGGGTTCATGGAGGAGCACGGCCTGCAGTGCGGATTCTGCACCCCGGGCATGATGCTCACGGCGCGGGCGCTGCTCGACCAGAACCCGCATCCGGACGACACCGAGATTCGCGAGGCAATCTCCGGGCAGATCTGTCGCTGCACCGGCTACGCCACAATTGTCCGCTCAGTGAAATGGGCCGCCGACCACCCCGCAGTCGAAGAAATCGCTGGAGAAGAGGTCCCGGCATGACCATCACCGAGGTTCACGCCCCCAACCCCGCCGCCGGCGACGCCGACCGCCCGATCGGCTACGGCCGCATCCAGCGCAAGGAAGACCCGCGCTTCGTGCGCGGGAAGGGGCACTACGTCGACGACATCGTGCTGCCGGGGATGCTGCACGGCGCCATCCTGCGATCCCCCGTCGCGCACGCCCGCCTGGTGTCCATCGACACCAGCCGGGCGCTGGCGCACCCCGGCGTCGTGGCCGTCATCACGGGCCAGGATCTCCTCGGGCTCAAGCTCGCCTGGGCGCCGACGCTGTCCGCCGATGTGCAGGCCGTGCTCGTCACCGACAAGGTGCGTTTCCAGGGTCAGGAGGTCGCCTTCGTCATCGCCGAGGACCGCTATGCCGCCCGCGACGCCTTGGAGCTCATCGACGTCGACTACGACGTGCTCACCCCCGTGATCGACGCCAGACATGCCCTTGACCCAGGCGCGCCGGTCATCCGGGACGAGATCGAGGGCCGCACCGACAACCACATCTTTGACTGGGAGGCCGGCAACGCCGCCGAGACCGACGCGGTCTTCGCCTCCGCCGACGTCATTGTCAAACAGGAGATCGTCTACCCTCGGTCGCACCCGGCGCCGATGGAAACCTGCGGGGCGGTCGCCGACTTCGAACCGATCGAGGGCGCACTCACCCTCTACGAGACCAGCCAGGCCCCGCACGCACACCGCACCCTCTTCGCGATCGTGTCGGGAATTCCCGAGCACAAGATCCGGATCGTGTCCCCCGACATCGGCGGCGGTTTCGGCAACAAGGTCGGCATCTACCCCGGCTACATCCTCGCCGTTGTCGGCTCGATCGTGACGGGACGCCCGGTCAAATGGGTGGAGGACCGTTCGGAAAACCTCATGTCGACCTCGTTCGCTCGCGACTACATCATGCAGGGTGAGATCGCGGCGACGAAGGAGGGCAAGATCCTCGCCCTCCGCACGAATGTGCTCGCCGACCACGGTGCGTTCAACGCGACGGCCCAGCCGACGAAGTATCCGGCGGGGTTCTTCCATATCTTCACCGGCAGCTACGACCTCGAGGCCGCGCACTGCAAGGTGACCGGCGTGTACACGAACAAGGCACCCGGCGGGGTGGCCTACGCCTGCTCCTTCCGGGTCACCGAGGCCGTCCTCCTCGTCGAGCGAATGGTCGACATCCTCGCCCGCAAGCTCGAGATGGACCCGGCGGAACTCCGGCTGAAGAACCTGATCAAGCCGGAGCAGTTCCCCTATAAGAACAAGACGGGCTGGGAATACGACTCGGGCAACTACGAGCGGGCACTGAGGCTGTCGATGGAGATGGCCGGCTACGACGAGCTGCGCCGTGAGCAGAAGGAGAAGCGAGCCCGAGGCGAACTGATGGGAATCGGCATCTCATTCTTCACCGAGACCGTGGGAGCCGGCCCGCGCAAGCACATGGACATCGTCGGCCTTGGCATGGCCGACGGGGCGGAGTTGCGGATCCATCCGACGGGAAAGGCCGTCGTGCGGATCTCCGTGCAGAGCCAGGGCCAGGGCCACGAGACCACCTTCGCCCAGATCGTGGCCGAGGAGATCGGCATCCCGCCGGAGGACATCGATGTGGTGCACGGCGACACCGACCAGACTCCGTTCGGCCTGGGCACCTACGGCAGCCGGTCGACGCCGGTCAGTGGCGCCGCCGTGGCCCTCGTGGCCCGCAAGGTGCGTGAGAAGGCGAAGTTCATCGCCGCCGCCATGCTCGAAACCAGGCCGGAGGACCTCGAGTGGGAGAAGGGTCGCTGGTTCGTCAAGGGCGACCCGAGTGTCGGCAAGACCATGGCGGAGATCGCCATGGGCGCTCACGGCACCGTCACGCTGCCGGAGGGCATCGACGGCAACCTGGACGCCGAGGTGACCTACGACCCGCCCAACCTCACCTTCCCCTTCGGCGCCTACATCTGCGTCGTCGACATCGACCCGGGCACGGGCCACGTGAAGGTTCGCCGGTTCATCGCCGTCGACGATTGCGGCACTCGGATCAACCCGATGATCATCGAGGGCCAGGTGCATGGCGGCCTGACCGACGGCGTCGGGATGGCGCTGATGCAGTTCATCGAGTTCGACGAGTCCGGAAACAACCTGGGCGGATCGTTCATGGACTACCTCATCCCCACTGCCATGGAGGTTCCGAACTGGGAGACGGGGTTCACCGTGACTCCGTCGCCGCACCACCCGATCGGCGCGAAGGGCGTCGGCGAGTCGGCGACGGTGGGTTCACCTCCCGCGATCCTCAATGCCGTGGTCGATGCGCTCGCCCCCCTCGGGGTCACGCACATGGACATGCCGTGCACCCCCGCCAGGGTGTGGGCGGCCATGCAGGGCCGCGCGACACCGCCGATCTGACATGCCGGCGAGAAGCGAGGCATTGGAACGGCGGGCTCAGGAACTCGCCGGGCGACGCGAGGCGTTCGTGCGGGCCACGGTGGTGCGCGCCCAGCGACCCACGAGCGCCCACGCGGGTGACACCGCCCTCCTCCACGCAGACGGGCACCTCGACGGCTTCGTCGGCGGCGCCTGCGTGGAGGCGTCGGTGCGCGAGTACGGACTGAGGGCCCTGTCCACTCGTGAGCCGCTCCTCCTCCGTGTCATCGCGGGCGAACCGTCGCACAGCACGGAGGACGGTGCGGTCGAGGTATCGAACCCGTGCCTGAGCGGCGGGGCGGTGGAAATATTCCTCGAGCCGTCGGTGCCCGCGCCGCGCGTGGTGGTGGTCGGCACGACTCCCGTCGCCCAGGCGCTCGCCACGCTGGGCGCTGCGCTCGGGCTCGAGCTGGAACTCACGGACGGGACCGATGCGGCACCGGGGCGGGATGATGCGGCCCTGATCGTGGCCTCCCACGGGCACGGGGAGGAGCCGGCCCTCGAGGCCGCGCTCCGCGCCGGGGTCCCGTATGTCGCCCTGGTCGCGAGCCGGGTGCGCGGCGCCGCGGTCGTCGCGTCCCTCAACGTCGACGAGGATCAACGATCCCGGGTGTTCAGCCCGGCCGGACTTGATCTCGGCGGGAAGACGCCCGCCGAGGTCGCCCTGTCGATCCTGGCCCAGCTGGTCGCAGAACGAGCGAGGCTGCGAGCCCCAGGCGCCCCGGCATCCGGCGCCTCGGCTCAGGCGGCGACCGCCATCGACCCGGTCTGCGGGATGAGCGTGGCCGCCGTCGACGCGACGGCGCACGTGGCGCACGACGGCGCCACGATCTACTTCTGTTCGACCGGCTGCCGCGCCGCCTTCCTCGCCGATCCGGAGCGTTATGTCGGCCAGCCCTGACCGGACGGGCGCCGCCCGCGCCGGGGCCGAGAGCGAGGTGAAGGCGCTGGTGCCCGACGTCGATTCCCTGCTGCACAGCCTCGACGGGGTCGACTACCTGGCCGACCCCGGGCTGGCCACGGCCCTGTTTCTGGCCGTGCGGATGCCGCAACCGATCCTGCTCGAAGGTGAACCGGGCGTCGGCAAGACCGAGGCGGCGAAGGCACTCGCCCGCGTGCTCGACACTCCGCTGTTCCGGCTGCAGTGCTACGAGGGCATCGACGCGGGCGAGGCGCTCTACGAATGGAACTACCCACGGCAGCTTCTCGGGATCCGCCTGGCCGAGGCGCGCAATGTGACCCTGGCCGAGACGGAGTTGTTCGGACCGGAGTATCTGCTGCGCCGGCCGTTGCTGGCGGCCATCGAGCATCCGGGGCCACGGCCGGCCGTTTTATTGCTGGACGAGATCGACCGCGCCGACGCGGAGTTCGAGGCGTTCACCTTCGAGCTGCTCGCGGAGGCCGCCGTGACCATCCCGGAGCTGGGCACCGTGCGGGCGACCCACCCGCCCATCGTCATTCTCACGTCCAATCGCACCCGGGATCTGCACGACGCGCTCACCCGGCGCTGCCTGTACCACTGGATCGACTATCCGGCGCCGGAGCGCATCGCGGAGATCGTGCGGCGCCGGGTTCCAAGCAGTGCGCAGCCGCTCGCCCTGCAGGCGGCCACCGCGATCACCGCCCTGCGTTCCCTCGACCTGGCCAAGCCGCCCGGGATCGCCGAGGCCATCGACTGGGTGTCGGCACTGGCCGTGCTCGGCGTGGACCGGCTGGGCGCGGCCAGCATCGACCATACCTGGGGGTCCATCCTGAAGAACCGGGACGACCTCGAGCTGGCCCGCTCGCGGGGCACCGCGTGGCTGATCGGTGCCGACCATGACTGAGAACCAGGGCGTGCAAGACGCACCCCAGGTGGAGGCCGCGGCCCTCGCGGCCGGCTTCAGCACCGCCCTGCGTCTGGCCGGACTGCCGGTGTCGCTCGACCGGGCCGCCCGGTTGGCCGAGGCGCTCCGGCTCGTTCCACCGCTGTCCCTCGGCCCGCTGTACTGGACCAGCAGGGTCGTACTGGTCAATTCCCCTGAGCAGCTTCCGGTGTTCGAGAGAGTGTTCATGGCCGTTTTCGGCGGGCTCCTCGACCCCGCCGATGGCCGGGGCGACAGCACGGCGCCGCCATCGATCGGCTCGGAACCACGGTCCCGCCCGACGCCGGCCGACCAGAGACCGCTGGGCAGCGACGTTCCCGAACGAGCCGCGCAGCCGCCCGCCGCGGTGCCAGGCGGAGACTCCAGCGGCACGGATGGCCCGGAGCGAGAGGCGTTGCTGATGATGGCCTCAACCGATGAGCGACTGCACGACACCTCATTTGCGGACCTGACCGCCGAGGAGGTCGCCCGGATGCGTCACCTCGTTCGCCGGATCGCCCTCTCGACGCCGACCCGGCTCAGCCGCCGAACCCGGGCCTCGGCGAGGAGTACCGCCCGGCTGGACCTCCGCCGCACCGTGCGTGCCGCGGGCCACACGGGCGGTGACCCCGTCAGGCTCGTGTACGCCCGGCGGCGCCCCCGGCTGCGCCGGCTGGTGCTGCTCTGCGACGTGTCCGGATCGATGGAGCCGTACACCCGGGTCTTCCTGTCCCTGCTCCAGGGCGCCGTCTCGGGCGCCCAGGCAGAGGCGTTCGTGTTCTCGACGAGGTTGACCCGGTTGACCCGGCAGCTCGCCCTGCGGGATCCGGATCGGGCCCTGGCGGAGGCGGCGGCGGGTGCCGAGGACTGGGCCGGCGGCACACGCCTGGCCGGCAGCATCCGACGATTCATCGACGATCACGGGCGCCGCGGGCTTGCCCGTGGCGCGGTCATCGTGCTGATCTCGGATGGCTGGGCCCAGGACGACCCGGCCGAGGTCGACGTCCAGATGGCCAGGCTCCGCCGGTTGGCCTTTCGGATCGTCTGGGTCAACCCGCGCAAGGTGGCCCCCGACTACCAGCCACTCGCGGGCGGCATGGCCGCCGTCCTGCCCTATATCGACGCCTTCGTCAGCGGCCACAGCTACACGGCCCTGGCGGAAGTGGCGGAGGCGATCCGCGCCGACCGTGTTTAATCACCTGATTCAATCACCTGCGAACAGAGGGACAAGCTCATGCAACTCGACAGCACATTCACCGTCGTGGCACCCATCGACACCGTGTGGGACACCCTGATGGACTTCGAACGCGTCGCCGGCTGCGTCCCCGGCGCCGAGGTACTCAACAAGCTCTCCGAGGACGCCTATCAGGTGGGCATGAAAGTGAAACTGGGGCCGGTGTCGATGCAGTACAAAGGAATGATGAACGTGATCGAGCGGGACGCCGCCGCGCACCGAGCCGTCTTCCAGGGCCGCGCGCAGGAGGCACGGGGCCAGGGCACCGCCCAGGGCACGGCGACGCTGTCCCTCGTCGAGGCCGACGGCGCCACCACCGGCACCGTCAGCGCCGAGGTGGACCTGTCCGGTAAAGTCGCTGCCATGGGGAAGAGCATCATCGGCAGCGTGACGGACCAGATGATGGCGCTCTTCGCGGACAACCTGCAGGCCATGGTCACGGCCGCCGAGCCAACTGCAGTGGCTCCTGTCCAGCACGAGTCTGCCGCACCGGCCCAGACTGGATCGCCGGCGACACCTCCGACGGCCCGTCCAGTGCCCCACCAGGCCCCGCGCCCGGCCGCCACGAGCCTGAACGCCCTCACCCTCGCCAAGGGGATGCTGGCCGACCAGCTCAGCCACCCGGGGAAACTGATCGGCCTCCTCGCCGGTGTGGCTTTCCTCGCCTACCGGGTCGGTCGGGCGGCCGGGCGCCGGTCCCCCCAATGACACGAATCCCCGGCGACCATGCGTGACATCATCGGCGCCCTGATGCCGGGCTGGCGGAACGGGGAGACCGCCGGCCTCGCGACGGTTGTGCGCACCTTCAAGTCCGCCCCGCGCCCGGCCGGGGCGTCGATGCTCGTCGCCCCGGACGGGGCCGTCACCGGTTCGGTCTCCGGTGGATGTGTGGAAGGCGCGGTCTACGACGTTGCCACCCAGGTCGCCGCAGACGGACGGCCCGTCCTGGTCCGTTACGGCATCAGCGACGACGACGCATTCTCGGTCGGGTTGACCTGCGGAGGCATCCTCGACGTGTTTGTCGAGCCGGTCTCGCAACAGACCTTCGCCCAATTGGACGACGTCAGGGCCGACATCGACGCCTCCCGACCGGTCGCGGTCGCGACGGTGATCGAGCATCCGGATGCCGCCATGATCGGACGTCACCTCGTGATCAGGCCGCACGGGTTCGAGGGCGACCTCGGGTCGGAACGGGCGAACCGGGCCGTCAGCGATGATGCCCAGGGGCTGCTGGCCGCCGGCCGCAACACGACCCTGACCTATGGCCCCGACGGCGAACGCCGAGGTGAGGGGATGCGGGTGTTCGTCAACAGCCAGGCGCCCCGACCACGGATGTTCGTGTTCGGCGCCATCGACTTCGCCGCCGCCCTGACGCGCCTGGCCGCGTTCCTCGGTTACCGGGTCACCGTCTGTGACGCGCGGGAGGTGTTCGCGACGCCCGCCCGGTTTCCGGATGCCGACGAGGTGATCGTCGCCTGGCCGCACCGTTACCTCGCCGAGCAGTTCGCGGCGGGCCTGGTGGACTCGCGCTCGGTCATCTGCGTTCTCACCCATGATCCCAAGTTCGATGTGCCCCTGCTCGAACTCGCCCTGCGCGCCCCTGCGGTGGCATACATCGGGGCCATGGGGTCTCGGCGCACGCACACCGACCGCCTCGCCAGGCTGCGGGAGGCCGGGCTCGTCGATGCCGAACTGGAGCGGCTGCACAGCCCGATCGGGCTCGACCTCGGTTCGCGCACCCCCGAGGAGACAGCCGTGTCGATCGCGGCCGAGATCATCGCCGTGCGGTGGGGCGGAACCGGTGAACCGCTCGGCAACCTCGGCGACCGCATCCACCACGACGAACTCGACGAATCCGCCGAGCGCGCACGCTAGGCCCCCTTGCCGAGGTACCGACACCTTCCTAGACTCGGGGCATAACCGGCCGTCGGCCGATTCGAAGGCGAGAAGCGAGGAGACCGCGATGGCACTCAAGTTCGGAGTATTGGCTATCGTCGAAGCGAAGCCGGGCAAGGATCAGGATGTGTGGGACTTCCTCAACGGCGGCAGGGACATCGTGCTCGCCGAGCCGGAGACCCGCACCTGGTACGCATTCCGGGTGGACGACGTCACCTTCGGGATCTTCGACACGTTCGAGACCGAAGAGGGCAGGCAGGCGCACCTGAATGGAGCCATCCCGGCCGCGCTGGCCGAGCACGGACCAACCCTGCTGGCGAAGGACCCTGACATCAAGCTCGTCGAGATCATCGCCGTGAAATGATGCGGCCGGGCGCCCGGTCGTGACCCCGTGGACGAGAGCGCCGCTCTCATCTCCTATCCGCGCGGACTGATGCGGGTTACTCTGGCGGCATGAACGAGACGGGTTCCTCTGGGCACGGCGTCGGTGAACGATACGTGCACTTCATCGAATGGCTGGACACCAAGCTGGTGCGCGCGATGGGGCCGGCGCCCGTCGGGCCGTACAACCAGGTCGTCAAGCGAGTCGGCGAGGCGGTCTGTCCCGTCTGCGACCGACCGATGAGCGAGCACACCATCGACCATTCCACCCCGAACGCCGTCCTCCATTGCCCGGGCGGGCACAAACCAGAGCCGAAGGATGGCCCCGTCAACGAATTCGGCATGGCCAAACCGCAGGACTGAGGCGTGCCTCACACCGCGCCCGGGTCATGACTCGTCGGCGCCGGTGATCCGCTGCAGAAGCGACACGAGTTGAGCCTGCTCCGCGGCGCTGAGCGGCGCAATCAGGGCACGCTCCGTTTCGAGGTGGTCGGGCAGTGCCCGCTCGACAATGTCCCGGCCGGCATCGGTCAGCACGACAAGCGTGCCGCGCCCATCGTGGGGATTCGCCTCTCGCCTGACCAGGTCGCGGACTTCGAGCTTGTTCAACCGCTGCGCCACCGCGCTCGTCGAAATCATGGCCTCCCGGGCCAGGTCCACCGGTGCGAGGCGGTAGGGCGCCCCGCTGCGCAGAAGCGTCGCCAACACGTCGAAGGATGACGCGTCCAGGCCGTGGGTGGTAAACGTGCCGGCCAGACGCGACTCGACCAGGAGCGCCGTGCGACTCAACCGCCCAATGACCGCCATGGGTGAGACATCGAGCTCTGGCTTTTCGGCGTGCCACTGCGAAAGGATACGGTCCACACGGTCCTGCATGCGTCCAGACTATCAATTGCTAAGCACTTAGGTATACTTGCTAAGTGCTTAGCAAGCGTACCTCCCTTGTGGTGACCACGACGTTGGCCCCGATGCTGTGGGGAACCACCTACCTGACGACGACACTGTTCCTGCCGGAGGATCGGCCGCTGCTGGCGGCAACCCTGCGCGCGCTTCCGGCAGGGATCCTGCTCCTGCTGTTCTGCCGTCGGCTGCCTCACGGTCACTGGTGGTGGAAGTCCTGGGTCCTCGGCATCCTCAACATCGGCGCGTTCTTCGCGTTGCTCTTCGTCGCCGCCTACCGACTTCCCGGCGGAGTCGCCGCCATCGCCGGGGGCATTCTGCCGCTCGTCGTCGCTTTGCTCGCCAGCCGAGTTCTCCATGAGCGACTGACCACACGAGTCGTGATCGCCGGCACCGCGGGCGTGTTCGGCGTGTCGCTGATCGTACTCCAGTCCCAGGCCCGCCTCGACCCCATCGGCATCCTGGCCGCGGTCGGCGGCACTGTGTCCATGGCATCCGGAATCGTTCTGTCCAAGAAATGGGGGCAGTCGGCCCCGCCGCTCACCACAACGGCCTGGCAGCTCACGACCGGAGGGCTCTCCCTCCTGGCCGTCATGCTCCTGGTCGAGGGGCTTCCGGCGACACCGTTGACGCCTCCGAACCTGCTCGGGCTCGCGTATCTCTCCCTCGTCGGCACCGCGTTCGCCTACGTTGTCTGGTTTCGAGGGATCGCCAGGCTCCCCGCGAGCACCCCGCCTTTCCTCGGTCTGCTCAGCCCCATCGTGGCCATAGTGCTGGGCTGGCTGATCGCCGGCGAAGGGCTCGCCGCACTGCAGATCGTCGGAATCGTGATCGTGCTGGCTTCGATTGTTGCCGCCGTCACCCGCCGGACTGAGGCGCGAGGTGACCCCGACAGTACGGATGCCGCGGAATCCGTCGAATCCGACCATTCCCGGCCGCCCCTGGGGCACGCCCTCCACCGGTGATTGTGCCACACTCGGGAAATGAACCGTCCAGCGGGCATCACCGCAGAACGCATCTCGAAAAAGCTCGGCGCCACCGTCGTTCTGCGCGACGTGTCACTCAAGGTGGGTCCGTCCGAAATTCATGCTCTGGTCGGGCTCAACGGCGCCGGAAAGACCACCCTGCTGCGTACCCTGCTCGGGATGCTCACCCCTGACAGCGGCCACGCCAGGCTCTGCGGATCCGACGTGGAGACAATGGCAGCGAGCGACTGGTCTCGGGTCGGGCAGATGCTGGAGACGCCGTTCGCGTACCCGGAGTTGACGGCCCGCGAGAACATCTATGCCTCGGCCCGACTACACGGTCTCGCCCCGGGACCGGCCAGGGACGAGGCCGCGCAGGCCCTGGCCGCACTCGGGATCGTCGCCTACGCGGACCGTCGGGCTCGCGTCCTGTCGACCGGCAACCGGCAGCGGGTCGGACTAGCGGCCGCCCTGGTGCACGCACCGAGCGTCATCGTGCTCGACGAGCCGTCGAATGCGCTGGATCCGCAAGGAATCATCGTGCTCCGGCGCCTTCTGCAGGAGGCCGCTCACGAGCGCGGCGCGGCCGTCCTCGTCTCGAGTCACCACCTCGACGAGGTCGCGCGAGTGGCAGACACGATCACCGTGCTGCACCGTGGAACCATCATCGGCACCCTGCGGCCCGGCACGACGGACCTGGAACGACGCTTCTTCGATCTCGTGCTTGAGGCCGATTCCCTCCTGCCTGGGGAGGACCCGGAATGACGGCACGATGGGCGGCCATGGAGCTCGAAGCCCTCAAGTTCAGGCGGGCTCCGACGGTTCGGGTCGTGTCGGCCCTCCTGGCGGTCGGGCTGCCCGTGCTCGCGGCGGCACTGATGAGCGCCGCGACCTCCGGCGGCCCCGGCCAGCTTGCGGTCAAGGCCCGAGCCATGGTCATCGGAACCGGGTGGGAGGGCTACCTCGGCGTAGTCGGCATGATGCTCTCCGTCTCGGTGTTGCTCGGAGTCGGCTTTGTGGTCTGCTGGTGTTTCGGCCGTGAGTTCACCGACAAGACCCTCGCCTCGCTCTACGCTCTGCCCCTCGGCCGGGCAAGGATCGCCTACGCGAAGTTTGCAGTGACCCTGGCCTGGGCCGGGGCACTCTGCGTGGTCATCATGTTCGTGTCGCTCGTCGCCGGTGTGGCGATCGGACTCGGCATCCCTGACGGTGCGGCCCTGGCCATGGCCACCCGGGCATTCAGCGTCGGGATCCTCTGCGCACTCCTGGCCAGCCCCCTCGCCCTCGTGGCCAGCATGGGGCGCGGGTACCTTCCCGGGATAGGCGGCCTGATCCTGCTCATCGTTGTCACCCAGCTGGTGACAGCATTCGGTGGCGGCGCATGGTTCCCCTACGCCGCGCCGGGACTCTGGATGGGTCTGGGCGGACGAGCGGCGAGTCAAGAGGTCAGCGCGCTACAGCTCGTCCTGGCATTCCCCGTCTCCGCTTTCGGAGTCGTGGCTACCGGACAATGGTGGAAGTCAGCCGAGCTGGACAGAGCCTGAACCGAGCCCCGGGGGCCTGTCGATCCGGCCGGTCCCAAAGCCTGTGAAAGCTCTCGTTTTCCGCGGTGATCGCAGGGCCTGTTTGCCAGCCTTGTCGCCCTAGCGTTGCTTCCCTCGCCCCTTTCGGTGGCACCGACCGATACGACCTGAGGATGTCTATGACCACGAGCACGGCGGAAATCGTTCAGACCCGCAGCATTCCCACCAGCAAGGTACCCGAGCCGACGCTCGTCTTCTGGATCATCAAGATTCTCGCCACCACGGTCGGGGAGACGTTCGCCGATTTCCTCGCCACCAGCCTGAACCTCGGGTTGACGAACACGACATACGTGATGGGTGCCCTCCTCGCCGTCATTCTGGTCGTCCAGTTCCGGTCCATGCGGCACGCGCCGAGCATCTACTGGCTCGCCGTCGTGCTGATCAGCATTTTCGGAACCCTGATCACCGACAACCTCACCGACAACTTCGGTGTGCCCCTCGTGACCACCACGGTCGTCTTCGCCGCCGCGCTGCTGGCAACGTTCATCGGCTGGTACGTCAGAGAGAAGACGCTCTCCATCCACACCATCACCACCACGCGCCGGGAGGCGTTCTACTGGTTGACGATCCTCTTCACCTTCGCCCTCGGCACCGCCGCCGGTGACCTCATCGCGGAAGGCCTCAACCTCGGCTACCTTCTGTCGACCGTTCTCTTCGCCGCCGCCATCGCGCTCGTCGCCACCGCGCACTTCGTCGCGCGGCGGGGCGCCGTGTTGGCGTTCTGGGCCGCCTACGTCCTGACCCGCCCACTGGGAGCGTCCCTGGGGGACTATCTCTCCCAGCCGCGTCACGATGGCGGCCTGGAGATCGGAACCGTTGGCACGAGCGTCGTCTTCCTCACCGCGATCCTCGCGCTGGTCGTCTACCTGACGATCCAGAAGCGCCGGGTCGAGCTTTCCTCGGCAGGCCCGACCAGGTAGCGGGATGGTCACGAGCGCGGCGTTGAAAGCGCTGACCGGCCGAGGCACGCAGCGCGTCCCAGAAATCACGGTCTTCTTCTGGCTCATCAAGGGTCTGTCAACCGCGATGGGAGAGTCGACAAGTGACTTCATGGTGAACGCCATGCCCCCGATCATTGCCGTGCTCGTGGGACTCGCCGGCTTCGCGACCGCGATGGTGTTCCAGTTCAGGATGCGCCGGTACGTGCCCTGGGCCTACTGGCTGGCCGTGGTGATGGTCGGGGTCTTCGGCACGATGGTGGCCGATGTGCTCCACGCCGGGTTCGATGTGCCGTACTGGCTCTCCGCTGCCCTCTTCGCAGGAACACTGGCAACAATCTTTTTGCTCTGGAAGCGCGTCGAGGGGACCCTGTCGATCCACTCGATCGACAGTTCGCGTCGCGAGGTGTATTACTGGCTGGCCGTCGTGGCCACCTTTGCGCTCGGCACCGCGGTCGGTGACTTGACCGCCATGACCGTGAGCCTGGGCTATTTCGTGTCCGCTCTGCTCTTCGCACTCGTTATTGCGATCCCGGCCATCGGGTTCGCCCGGTTCCGGTGGAACCCGGTGTTCGCGTTCTGGTTCGCCTACGTTGCCACCCGCCCACTCGGTGCCTCCCTCGCGGACTGGCTCGGCAAGCCGGTCTCCGGTGGCGGAATCGGGGTCGGCAGCGGTTTGGTCGCCCTGACCCTCACCGTGATGATTGCGGGCTTGGTCGCCTACCTGTCGATAAGCCGACGGGACACCGCGCGCCTAACCTGGTCGGGCACAGCCCGTTCATGATATTCTGCGCGCAGCATTCAGTCTCAGCCGTCACTGTGCACGGGAAGAAGGCACCATCATGCCGGCAGATAGCGCGGAATACACCGGATCCGGAGCCGAGATGGATTCCGGCGGTCCATCGGGGGCATTGGGCCTGACGAACCACCCCGCGCTGAACGAGGCGCACGCGGACCTCGAGCGACATCTGTTCGACAATTCCGAAGCCCGTGAAGCAGTGCTGGAGTACCGGAATGCTGCATTCGGCCAGTATTTTCACGACCGGCCGATCTTCACGCTCGCCTGGCCGCCGAGCCTGTACATTCCCTCCGAGGCGAACCCGGCCACGTACTGGTTCTCCACTCCCCCGGCCGACCACCTCTTCCGGTATCGCTGGACCGACCCCGCACCGTCAGTCAGCACGGCATCCGAGAAGTCCGGACGCCTCTTCAGCTGGACGAACGTTTCGGGGCTGAATCCGAGCTATACCGGCGTCGCGGGAGTCGGCGTGCGATTCGCTCCGACACCGTCGTTGTCGACCGTGAAAATCAGCGCCGATGTCGACCTGGTCGCTGAGAGCCGGTGGTGGTACCTCGTCGGCCCGTCCGCCGGCTACGCAAACTTCTCCTATCGCGGAACGGTCTATCTGTCGGTCTGGGAGATCAGCCCCGTGACCGGACTCTGGGAGCTGCAGCGGCCGTTCGCGTCTCGGGTGCTCTTCCAGCATCGGGAAAGTGGCCAGGGCGGGACCGCGATTCAGAGCCATCATCACGCATTCGATGACCTGTCGGTCAGGCTTCAACTCCAGCGAGGGCACGCCTACGGTATTGGGGTTTCGTTCGAAGTGGAGGTCGGCTACGAGTGTCACGACCGGAACGGTCGGCCGTATCAGAAGCAACCCGGCGACGACATCAGACTCTGGGCGTCGATGCTGGGAAGCGTGTCAAGCATCAGCGTCTCGACCGAGACGGTGTGGATCCCGTAGGCGTCCGATGAGAATCCTTGCGAAGTCCACGAGTCGGGAGTGCTTCTCCACAGGACGAAAGCGGGAAATCCGACCAGGTCGTACCGCACACGAGAGCCGGTGAGGGTCGTCGGGGAACTCGTCGATTGGGTCGGTCAATCGCCTGACCAGCTGAAGGCGATGAGGGACGGCCTCGCCGACCTGAAGCGCCGGGGCCTCTGACCGCTTCAGGTCTGGGCGGTGACGCTGGTTGTTCGCTGCTCCGGGTCGGGGAGCACCCGTCGCAAAACGTCGGACAGCGTCACGACACCGACGAATCGTTCGCCCTCCATGACCACCGCGAACTGCACGCTCGCCTCACGCAAAAGAGCGAGGGCCTCGTGTACCGGGGTTCCGGCAGCGATTACGAAGGCGGTGCGAGCCACCTCGCGAGCCGGCCGCTCCGCCGATTCGAGGAGCGTGTCGCGCACATGCACGACGCCGGGCAGCGAGCCCGTCAGCTCCGGCCCGGCCGCCACGAGAATTCGCATGTGGCCTGATCGCGCCGCCGCGGTCTGCACCTCAGCAACGCTCGCCCCGGCCGAGACCGCGGTCGGTTCCCTGTTCGAGGCGATGAGCTGCTCCACGTGCATGGTCTCAAGTTCGATCACGCTTGAGATCTGGGAACGGAACGACGACCCCAGCGATCCCACGTTGGCGGAGTGCTCCACGAGGTGTCGAATCGTCTCGGCGTTGAGCCCGCCGATGGCGGCACTCTCGACCGGCTCTACCCCGGTCGACGCGACGAGGCGATTCGCGATGCTGTTCACCCACCTCAGCAGGGGCCGGAACAGCCAGACGAACGCCCGCGAGGGAATCCCGATGAGAATAGCCGAGCGCTCAGGGTGCGAGATGGCCCACGACTTCGGTGCCATCTCGCCGACCACGAGGTGCAAGAACGTGACCAGCAGGAGTGACAGTCCAAAGGCCGCGCCGTCGGCAACCCAGGCGAGCATGCCCCACGACTCGAATATCGGACCGAGCCATCGGTCGACAGCGGGCTTGGTCACGGCTCCGAGCGCGAACGTGGCTGCGGTGATGCCGAGCTGCGCGCCCGCGAGCATCAGAGTGAGTTCGTTCACGCCGCGCAGGGCTGCCCGCGCCGACCGGCTCGTCGCTGCCGACTCTTCGAGACGGTGCCGCCTCGCTCCCAGCAAGGCGAACTCGATGACCACAAAGAACGCACTGGCGGCGATGAGGAGTGCGGTCACGACAATGATGGCCCAGGGATCACTCATCGCTCGAGCTCCCTGTCGGTCTCGGGCGCGGCGGCGATCTCGACCAGGCTCACGCGAACCTCACTCGGCACGTGGCGATCGACCTCGAGGATATCGACATCGAGCCTGCGTCGAATCGGTTCATCGAACACCAGATCGGCGGGGTCGACGGGGAGAGCGATGCTCACTCTCTCGCCCACACTCGGCAACGCACCGCTCTCGGCTATGAGGAGGCCCGCTACGGTCTCGAAGTCACCGCGCGGCAGATCGTGACCGATGGCACGCTCGGCCTCATCGACGTGAACATCGCCGCTCATCAGCCAGATGTCGTCGCCATCAGGCTCCAGAACAGAGGTTGCGCCGTCGTCGTGCTCGTCGGTGATCTCACCGACGAGTTCCTCGGCGAGGTCTTCGATGGTCAGTACGCCCGCGAAACCACCGTACTCGTCGATCACACACGCGAGTTCGTTGCGGGTGCGAGTGAGTTGAGCCAGAGCATCCGGCAGCCTCATCAGCGTCGGCACGACCGTCGGCGGCCTCATGATCTGCGTCACCGGCGCGTTATCCTCGACCGCGCCGCCGAGCAGATCAGCGAGTTGCGCGACGCCCACGGGCTCACCACGGGCATCGATGACCGGATACCTGGTGTGGGCCTTCGCCATGAGAATGCGTAACTCGCCCACCGTCGTCTCAGGCCGCACCGTATCGACGTGTGCACGCGGAATCATCGCGTGTTCGACGTCGCGGTGCGGAAAGTCGAGGATGCGGTCGAGCAAGTACGACAGTTCGTCGGGCAGGTCACCGCTCTCCCGGGAGTCAGAGACGATGCGCTCGAGGTCTTCGGCGGTGGCGCTCGTGTCGACGTCGTGCACCGGCTCGATGCGCAGCGCGCGCAGCAGCAGATTGGCGGCGTGGTCGAACACGGTGATGAGCCAGCCGAAGGCGGTCAAATAGATCGTCGTCGACCGAGCGAGGCCCTTGGCCAGAGGTTCCGGGTTGGCGATGGCGTAGTTCTTCGGGAACAGCTCGCCGAAGATCATCTGCACGATCGTTGAAGCCACGAGCGCGAGCAGTGTTCCGACCGTGATGCTCACCGCGGAAGGAATCCCGACTCCCCCGAGCAGAACTCCGAGAGACTGACCGACGAGCGGTTCCGCGACGAAACCGACGAGCAGACCCGTCACGGTGATGCCGAGCTGCGCGCCCGAGAGCATGAACGAGGTGCGGCGCGTAACGGTCAGTGCGCGCGCCGCCGATTTGTCGCCCGAATCGGCCTGTGCGGAGAGCTTTCGGCGGTCTACCGACATGTAGGCGAATTCCTGGGCGACGAAGTATCCGTTCGCGGCGATGATCACAAGAATCACCAGAATGCCCAGGAACACTGTGAACACTTCGCCGATCATCGGCTGCCCGCTGACTGCGTTTCGCGATCACAACAATGGTCGGGGTCGGAAAATGACCCGGCAGAACTGGTCGTGTGGTCCACGTGGGTGACAGTGCCTCCGTTGAATATGCTTGGTCGAGAATCCTACAGCGCCCGTCTCGGAGCACACCGCCGATCGCGGCCAACTCACGGCCAACCCGAGCCGATTCCCACGATTCTGCGTCCTGGTGTGTCCCCGGTTACGGAACCTCAGTGGTCCTCACCAGGAGGTGAGGACCACCGCCCTGAGCGTCCCCTTCAGCTACACAGGGCGTTATCTCCCCGAGCCGTCCGGCTACACCGGGACCGATCCGGCCACAGGAGTATCCCCTCGACCGGAGACTGTGCGGCCCGGCGAAGTGTCAGGATCTCGTAATGCATTGACCATTGTGCTCGAGGCTGAACGTGGCTTGAATGGTCTGGTCGAGAGGACCACATGGCCGGATCGGTTAGTCCACTGGTTGATGCACAGGGTGTGACCCGCGCGTCCGCGGTCATGATCGCTGTGCTCCGGTGCGGCGTCGCGCTCATGTGGATACAGAATGTCGCGTGGAAGGTCCCCCCGGACTTCGGCCGGGTGAACAACGACGGCCTGTATTTTTGGGCGAACAAGGCGGTCGAATTCCCGGTTTTCGCCCCCTATTCGGCGTTCGTCGATGGGGTCGTTCTGCCGAATATCGAGATCTTCGGATGGTTCACGCTTCTTGTCGAGGGCGGACTGGGCGCCTTTCTACTCATCGGTCTCGCCACTCGGTTCTGGGCCGTCGTCGGCCTGGGCCAGACAGTGGCGATCACCCTCTCGGTACTATTCGCGCCACACGAGTGGCAGTGGTCGTACTACCTGATGGCGCTCGCGCACCTCGCGATCTTCGCGACGGCCGCGGGGCGTAGTTACGGAGTCGATGGGGTACTGCGCGAGACCTGGTCGGCGTCATCATGTCAGCTGTCACAGCTCATGGTGAGGCTCTCGTGACAGGCGCAGCCGGCAGATCGAGTGAGCGCGACCGCTCGGCGATACTGATCGGGGCCGCCGCGATCGCGTTTGCCGGTTTCGTGTTCGGCGCCCTGCTCCCCACGGAGTTTCGGTTCGTGAACATCGGGCCGGTCGGTGCAGCCCTCCTCGTGGCCGCCGGCGTTCTCTCGATCTTCAGCGGCATCGTCCGGCGACGGCTGCTACGGACACTCGCCGGAGCCCTTCTCATCGGTGCCGCTTTCACCCAGCTCGTGGGTCTCGCTCTCTCGATCCGGCCCCTCGGCGGTGATGCCTCGGCCATGGCGGTCGTCGGCGGCCTCGGCATCGGGCTCCTCACCCTCGCGCTCTCCCCGACTCCCCCAGCCCAGCCGCACGAACCGACGAAAGGCAGACCGTGACCGACGCTGTCGAACTACTGGATCCCGTATTGGAGATCGCCCGTGAGCATGCCCACGACGTGGATAAGGCTGGACGATTTCCCGAGGAAGCGGTCGCCGCGCTGCGTTCATCGGGACTGCTCGGGCTGACTCTTCCGACGGAGGTCGGCGGGCTGGGCCAGGGACCACGGGAGCTTGTGCGAGTGGCCAGTGCGCTCGCCGGCGCCTGCGGATCGACCGCGATGATTTACCTGATGCACGTGAGTGCCGCGATGCCGGTGGCCGCCGCGCCGCCCGAAGGGATGCCTGGGCTGCTCGGCGATCTCGCGAGTGGCCGCTCGCTCGCCTCACTGGCGTTCTCCGAAGCGGGTTCGCGTTCACACTTCTGGGCGCCGGTTTCGCGAGCGACCACGATAGCAGCGGGAATCCGGGTCTCCGCGAAGAAGAGCTGGGTCACGTCGGCTGGTCATGCTGACGTCTACGTCATCTCCACGGGCACGCCGGATGCAGAGACCGTCGACCTCTTCGCTATCCCCGCCGGATCGACCGGCCTCACGATCGATCGCCCCTGGAGCGGGATGGGATTCCGTGGAAACTCCTCGAGCCCGATGACCGTCGAGGTAGACACGACCGAGGAATTTCGTCTGGGCGCCGCGGGTGGCGGGTTCGACCTGATGATGGGCCACGTGCTGCCGTGGTTTAACTTGGGCAACTCAGCCGTGTCGATCGGCCTCAGCCGTGCGGCAGCCGATGCCGCGGTGCGCCACACGATGGGTGCGAGGCTCGAGCACCTCGATCAGAGCCTGTCGTCATTGCCGACCATCCGGGCGCAACTCGCGAAAATGTCGATCGATCTGGCCAACGCGAGCGCATATCTCGACGCGGCCGCGGGAAAAGTCGCCGATCCCGAAGACGACACCCCTCTCTTTGTACTCGGCAGCAAAGCATCGTCAAACGAAGCCGCACTGCGCGTCACGGACATCGCCATGCGCGTGTGCGGTGGAGCTGCGTTCTCCGAGCACCTGCAGATCGACCGCTACTTCCGCGACGCACGAGCGGGACACGTGATGGCCCCGACATCCGACGTGCTCTACGAGTTCTACGGTCGGGCGATCACCGGCAGACCCCTCTTCGATGCGCCGAAGCCCGCCACCGTGGCCAGGCAGACCGAGACGGCCGGGGCCGTGGCATGACCGAGCCAATGGTCATCGGCGCTGTCGCTTACTCGCCCAACGTCGTGCCGATCTGGGAAGGAATGCGGGACTACTTCGCCGAGACCTCGACACCGATCGATTTCCTGCTGTTCTCCAACTACGGCAGACAGGTTGATGCTCTCATCTCCGGCTCGCTCGACCTCGCCTGGAACACCAATCTTGCCTGGGTGCGCACCGTCGCCCAAACCGAGGGTGCCTGCCGTGCACTCGCGTCGCGCGACACGGATCTCATTTTCACGACCGTGTTCGTCGCCCGAGCGGGGAGCGGATTCACATCGCTCGAGAGCCTTCGGGGGCGCCGCCTCGTTCTTGGATCGCGCGATTCGGCTCAGGCTGCGATCCTCCCGGTTCACTTCCTGCACGAGGCCGGCCTGAGTGAGGAGGACGTGAATCTCACCCGCATCGACAGTGACGTGGGAAAACACGGCGACACCGGGCGGAGTGAGCTGGACGCTCTGCGCGCAGTGCTCGACGATCGAGCGGATGCCGCCGCGATCGGCATCAACACGTGGCAGGCGATCGGACGTGGCGAGTTGCTGCCTGGCGCGTTCGAATCGTTCTGGACCTCGCCCGAGTACAGCCACTGCAACTTCACCGCGATGCCGTCGCTCGCGAACGACCGCGCGGATCCATGGGTCGCGAATCTGCGCGCGATGGACTGGGAGAATCCGCAGCATCGGCCGATCATGGAGATGGAGGGCCTACAAGCCTGGGTGCCACCGAGGCTAGAGGGCTACTCGTCCCTCGTCGCAGCCGTCAGCGAGCAAGGAATTGCCGCGCGATGGTGACCTCGAGAACACCCGTGAGCCCGTCGGTAGCCGAACCCTCGGCGATGGGCGTCGTACTCGACCTCATCGAATGTATCGGGCGAGTGCCGACCGGCGGAACAGCAACCGTTGGACTCGTCCCGGCGCACCGACTAGCATCACTTGACCTTGTCGCGGCGTGGTGCGCCTCGAGCGGCAACGAGATCGTGTCGGTCGAGGGATTGACGGTGACCGTTCTGCACGGGCGTTCCCCCGACCCGCTCGCGGGGCTCGACCCCGCCCAACTACCCGGTTCGCGGGTGTGGGTCTACACGAACTTCGATTGCAACCTCGCGTGCGACTACTGCTGCGTTCGCTCATCGCCGAAGGCGGAACGGCGAGCGATCGGAGCCGAGCGGCTCCAGCAGATCGCGAGCGAGGCTGCCGCCGCGGGCGTCGGTGAACTCATCCTCACTGGAGGCGAACCGTTCCTCTTGAACGACCTCGATGCTCTCGTGAACTCCTGCACCCACGAACTCCCGACCACGCTACTCACAAACGGAATGTTGTTCCGCGCCGCACGACTCGAGCGCCTGCGCCGAATGGATCGCTCCCGGCTCACTCTCCAGATAAGCGTCGACTCCGCCACTCCGGAAATCCACGACAGTCACCGCGGAACCGGGTCATGGGCCAAGGCCGTCGACGGCATCCGGATCGCACACGACGAGGGGTTCCGCGTGAAGGTCGCGGCCACCCTCCCCGCCGACCAGATTCACGAGCTCGACCCGTTCCACGCGTTCCTCGACACCCTCGGAATCTCGCGTGAGGATCAGGTCATTCGCGCGCTTGCGCACCGCGGTGTCGCCGACTCCGGCATCGAGCTCACGGTCGACTCGCTCATCCCCGAGGTGACGATCACCGCCGACGGTGTGTACTGGCATCCGGTCGCGGCCGATCACGACGACCAGTTCGTGACGCGCGATATCTTCCCCCTCGCCGACGCGATCGCAGAGATCACCCGCCGGTTCGTCGCACACCGCCGCGCCGCTGAGCGCGCCGCAGAGTGGTTCCCCTGTGCCTAGCCTCACTCGTTCGACGGCCGGGCGCGGGCGTGAACGCCAGTGACGCCCGAGGTGTTCCTTAGCGCGGCCGACGACGAGGGCCTGCGCATTCGCGAGGCGCGGAAATGACCGCGATTGTTGTCATGGCGAAGGCGTGCCTGCCCGGGAAGGTCAAGACCCGGCTGTACCCGGCGCTCTCCTACGAACAGGCGGCAGAGCTCGCCGCCGCGAGTCTTGACGACACCCTCGCCGCCGCGCTGGCCCTCCCGGCGACCCGCCGTATCCTCGCCTTCGACGGCGTCGAGCCCCCCGTCACGGCGGCGGCATTCGAGATCGCGCCTCAGGTGTCCGGTGGACTCGACGAACGCCTGGCCGCCATCTTCGACTCCCTCACGGAGCCGGCACTCCTCGTCGGCATGGACACCCCACAGCTGAGCGCGACCCTGCTTGGTCCGGTCTTCACCGACTGGGACAACACGACGGATGCCTGGTTCGGCCCAGCGCACGACGGCGGATTCTGGGCACTCGCCCTCGGCCTGCCCCGCCCGGGACGCTCCCGGGGCGACCTGATCCGCGGTGTCCCCATGTCCGTCGCCCACACCGGCGCAAGCCAGCTCGCCAGGCTACGAAACGACGGACTGCGCGTGCGTCAACTCCCGATGCTCACCGATGTGGATACGATCGCCGACGCGGATCTTGTCGCCCTCGTCGCCCCTCACAGCCGGTTCGCGGCCACCCTCCTGGCGATGCGGCCCGCCGGGCCCACGGTGACCGGGCCGTGAGGGAGACACCGTCCAGGCCGCGGAAGCGATCACGGAGCTCCGCGATAGCGGTGCCCTGGAGGGCCTGTTCGCCAAGATCGACGCCGGCGATATCCAGCTCACCGGGGAGGGCGGCTTCGTGCCGGGCCTGATCAAAGCGGCCCTCGAGCGGGGTTACAGGCCGAGCTGACCGAGCACCTCGGCTATGACGAGTGCGACCGCTCGCCTCCGGAACTCGACACGGAATGGTCGTGGCATGAAAGAAGCCTCTCAGGAAAGGCCCAATCCTCAGAGTGTTGCGGGTAACCAGACCATGGGGCACGTCAGGCGACATTGAACAGCTCAGCAAGCTCGGCAGTTGTGTGAGTACCAGCGTTGTAGACCTCCATCAAGTGCTTCTGCTGCGCCACGGAGAGCTTCGGTGGCTTGCCGCGCAACCGGCCCTTCGCTTTCGCCACCTGCATGCCCTCTTTCGTTCGAGAGCGGATGAGATCTGACTCGAATTCCGCGACCATGGCGAGGACGTTGAAAAGGAGCCGGCCGACTGGGTCATTCGGGTCGTGCACGGAGCCGCCGATGCTGAGCTTCACTCCCTTGGCGGTCAGCTCATCGACGATGTCTTTCGCATCGCGGAGCGACCTGGCCAGACGATCGAGTTTGGCCACCACGAGTGTGTCCCCGCTCCTGCAGGCAGCAAGCGCTTCTCGTAGTCCCGGCCTCGCACGGTTGGTTCCTGTCAATCCATGATCGGTGTAGATCAGGTTCGATCTAACGCCCAGTCGTTCCAAGGCGTTTTGTTGGGCGGTGAGGTCTTGCTCATTTGTGGATACGCGCGCGTACCCGATCAGTAGTTCAATCATGACGGCACAATTCACCTCGACCTGCAGGGCCATCAACATCCTCCAGCCCTTCATTGGATCGGGACTGGTATGCTTTTACTACTTAGTAAAAGGTGGTGATTGAAATGACAGCAGGTGTTCTTGCTCGTTCCGCCAGGGCTGCGAGCGGACTCACGCAAAGCCAGCTCGCACTTCGCTCAGGGATCGCCGGCTCGTCGCTCTCCCTGATTGAACACGGCAAGCGCGAACCGACAGTCGCCACACTCGAGGCACTGTTGCGAGCGACCCGCCACACGATTGTGACAGTCCCGACGGTACGCAGCGATGCAGCCCGCATCGCATCCGAGATCGGCGAAGCAATCACCAGATCAGATGAAGTCTCGGCATTCCGGCGATTCCTCCAACTCGCCGACAACCTCGCTTCAGAACGCGGAGCCACACGAGTCGGCCTCGCGTTGAGCGAGCCGTCCCCCACCGGGTCCGAACGATGGGACGCCGCGATCGCCGCTCTTTGCGAATACCGGCTCAAGGCAGAAGCCCTGCCCGTTCCGGATTGGGTCACGAGGCAAGTAGGACACCACGACAGCCCGTGGGCACCGCGCACAAGCGACTACGAGATCCCGGCAGACCCGGCGCGAGTCCCCGTCGAGTTCCTCCGGCGCGGCATCCTGATTGAAGCCGAAACCCTGGAAAGCATTTAATGCCAGGAGATCAACTCAACCGCGATGACCTCATCCGCGGCATCAACGCGGTCATCACCAAGCTCCGCGCCGCCGGCCAGCCTGCAGGCATCCGAATAGTTGGAGGCGCTGCACTCGCTCTCCGGTACTTCGACCGCCGAACAACCGCAGATGTCGATGCTCACCTGCAGCCAGAGCAACCAATCCTGAAGGCCGCAGTTGAAGTCGCCGACGAGAACGGCTGGCCACAGGACTGGCTCAACAGCAACGCCACGATGTTTCTACCGTCCTATGGGGCTGACCCTGGCTGGGAGGTCCTCTACGCGAACGAGGACATCACAGTGGAAGTTGCCTCGCCCCGGGCGCTGCTAGCCATGAAGCTCAACGCATCGCGCCCGGGACGCGACGTGCAGGACATCGCCAACCTGCTCGCAATCTGCGATGTTCGTGAACTCAATGCGGCCGAGGAATTGCTGAATGACTTCTTCCCGGGAGACGGGCTCCCCGACAAAGCACTGCGCCTCCTCGAACCCATCTTCAAACAGGGAATCCCCGCAGTCCCAGCATCGCCGCCCCCTCCCTTCCTGGGTACGCGCGCCTCACACCGAGCACCTCAACAACAGTCCGGCCCCGCAGAATAGGGAAGCTCCGCGGTTCCCAAATGGTACCCAGCTGCCCAACGCCGGCTCGAAACCATAACGGCGGATTCTGCGCCCCATGAGCGTCCGCTCACTGCACCACCTAAGGCCGGCCCAGTTCATGGGGAGCGGAATCGATTTCGGCCACGTGATAATCACCTGAGCACGATCGTCACGCTCGTGCTCAGGTGATACCTACTCAGGGGTGGTCGTCTCCGCGCATGCGCACGGCAACGACGAGCCCGGATGCCGCGGTCAACGCCGCAACCGCGGCCACCGCGGTCGGGATGCCGAAGGCGTCGGCGAGCAGCCCGGAGAGCAGGGCGCCGACGGCGAAGCCGCCGTCGCGCCACAGCCGGTAGGCGCCCACCGAGCGGGCTCGCCATTCGGGGTGCGCGACGTCGCTGATCGCGGCGAGCAACGTCGGGTAGACCATGGCGGTGCCGGCGCCGAGCAGCATGGCGGCGGCCAGCCAGATCCCGAAGCTGTTCCCGGCAGCGACCATGCCCAGGGCGACGGCCTGCACGAGCATGCCACCGACGATCAGCCATTTACGGCCGATCCGGTCGGAGAGGCCGCCGGTGATCAGCTGGCCGGCTCCCCAGACGGCCGGGTAGACTGCGGCCAGGATGCCGATGCGTTCGATGCTGAGCCCGGCGGCAGCGAACAGGATGGGGAACAGGCCCCAGGCCAGGCCGTCGTTGAGGTTGTTGACCATCCCGGCCTGGCTGATCGAGGACAGCGACTTGTCCCGGAAACTGGTGAGGGTGAACACTTGCCGGTCACTGAGGGAGCCGGCGTGCGCGTGCACGGACACATGGTTGGCCGCTTCGACCTTCGCGTGGTGGCGAGTTTCGCGCACGAAGAGCACGGACAGTCCGAGGCCGAGGGCGATGAAGGCGGCGCCGAGCAGGAACGGGCCGGGGCGCAGCCCGTATTCGGCGGCGATGTAGCCCGTGGCCAGGGCCGTGGCCGCGACGCCCAGGTAGCCGGCCGACTCGTTGAAGCCCATGGCGAGGCCCCGCTGCTTCGGGCCGACGAGGTCCATTTTCATGACCACGGTGGTGGACCAGGTCAGCCCCTGGCTGATCCCGAGAATCACGTTGGCGGCGACGATCCAGCCCCAGCTCGGGCCCACGATCAGCAGCAGCGGTACGGGTATGGCGATCAGCCAGCCCGCGATCAGCACGGGTTTGCGGCCGTAGCGGTCGGAGAGGGTGCCGGCGAAGTAGTTGGTGCCGGCCTTGGCGAGGCCGAACGCGAGGATGAAGGTCAGCGCGCCGGTGTACCGGTCGAGGTGGAAGACCTCGTTCGCCAACAGCGGCAAGACCGTGCGCTCCTGGCCGAGGGTGCCGCCGACCAGTGCATTGATCGCCACGAGCAGCATGAACTGGGCAAGGTTCTGCCTCAGGCCCAGGATGATGCCGCGGTCCGCGCCCTTCCGATCAGCTCCAGTTTTCGGTGTCCGGCTCACAGCCCGGTCTCCAGCGAGCGACCGGCTTCGCGTGCCCAGTCGGCGGCACCGCCGTTGAGCACGGTGACGTTGGTGCGGCCAGCTCGCTCGAGGATGCTGGCCGCGCTCATGGCGCGCTCACTGTGTCCGCACATCACGACGAGAGGACCGGCAGGCAGGTCGGAGAGGAGTTCGGCGAGACCGCCGAGCTCGACGTTCCGCGCGGCGGCCACGTGGCCGGCCGCAAACTCAGAGGCCTGGCGGATGTCAATCACGGCGGCGGATGCCTCGGCCCCCGAAACCATTCCCCCGGCCTCGATCAGCGACCCGGCCGCCGTTGCTCTGGAGATCCTCCACGTCGGGAAGCCTCCGTCGAGTTCGCCAGCAAGGGTGTCGAAGCCCACCTTCGCGGCCGCCCAGACAATGTCTTCGGGGTCCTGGTCAGCTCCGCGAACGATGATGACCGGCCGCTCTGGGTCGGCCAGCCAGCCGAGCCAGGTCGCGAACACCGGACGCAGCGCTATGGACAGGGATCCGGGGATGTGCCCGGCGGCGAAGTCCGCGGGCTGCCGGGAATCCACGATTTGGGCACCCTGCTCGTGAAGCTCCTTCACCCGGTCGGCGGACAGGGTCGGCAAGGCCGGGGTGGCCCCGAGCACGACGGGGCCCCGCCGGTTGATCTCGCCGAGGCGCAGGAAGTAGCCCGGGAAGGTGCCGAGTGAACCGAGCAGTGCATCGACGAAGGCGTCCTCGCCGGAGACCTGGAGCAGTGGGTTGGTCGCCCGTTCGCGGCCGATTGTGGTTGTCCGTTCGCCACCGGCTGCGGCGGAGCAGAACGATCCGGCGCCGTGGGTGGGCCAGACCGGGGTGTCGTCGGGCAGGTCCATCAGCCGGTGCAGTGAGTGATACTGGGCTCGGGCCAGCGGAACGGTCATGTCCGGGCTCACGAGGTCGGTGCGGCCGGCGGTTCCGACCATGAGCGACCCACCGGTGAAAACGCCGGCGATGCGCCCCTGGTCGAGGAGCAGGTAGGCGAGGTGTTCGGGTGAGTGGCCGGGTGTCGCCAGCGCCTGCAGGGTGAAGTCACCGAGGTCCAGGGTGTCGCCGTCGTGCAGCACTGTGTGGGTGAATTCGCGCGGGCCGGCCTCGGGCGCGAGCACAGTGGCTCCTTCGGCGTGCTGAAGTTCGCGCACGCCGGAGATGAAGTCCGCGTGCAGGTGTGTTTCCGCGGCGTACGCGACGGTCAGTCCCAGTCGCCTCGCCTCGGCGCGCACTTCGCGCAGGTCCCGTTCCGGGTCCACCACCAGTGCCCTTCCCTGGCCGATGTCCAGGAGGTAGGTGGAGTTACCCAGCCCCTCATCGATGACGGGAACAAGATGAAGCGTCGCCATGTGTACGCACTCCTCAGATTGCAGGACCCCGCCAGAAACGGGAACCCTCGATATTCCATAGAACCATGGATTACTAGAAGATACTAGTATGAGGGAAACCGGGAGGACGCACATGGGTGATCGTGAGAAGAAGTCGGCGCTGTTCGAGCAGTTTGCACGCGTCGGCAAGGCACTCGGCAGCGGCAAGCGCCTCGAGCTGATCGACCTGCTCGCACAGGGTGAACGTCCGGTGGAATCGCTGGCCAACTCGGCCGGCCTGGGCCTGACCACGGCATCGGCTCACCTGCAAACCCTCAAGCATGCGGGTCTGGTCACCACCCGGCGTGAGGGCACCCGGATTCATTACCAACTCGCCGGGGACGACGTCGCCCGGCTCTACAGCCTGGTCCGCACCGTCGCCCAGACGCACGTGTCCGACGTGGAACCGAAACGCATCGCATACCTCGGGCTCGATGCATCCGACTCGGCCGGCGAAGAGGCGCGCGAGGAGATCACCCGAGAGGAACTGCTCGCCCGGGCCGCGGCAGGGACGGTCGTCGTGCTGGATGTCCGGCCACGGCTGGAGTACCAGGCCGCGCACATCCCCGGCGCCCTCTCCATCCCCCTCGAGGAGCTCAGCGACCGGCTGGGTGAGCTGCCGCCCAGCGGTGACATTGTTGCCTACTGCCGCGGCGCGTACTGCGTGCTCGCCTACGAGGCCATCAGCCTGCTGCGCCAGAGCGGCCGCCGAGCAGTCCGACTGAACGAGGGGATGCTGGAATGGCGACTGGCCAACCTGCCAATGTCTTCCGAGGTGGCATGAATATCCTGATCATCATCAATGGCGCCGCCTACGGTCAGGACACGACCTACAACGCGGTTCGTCTGGCGAGGTCCTTGTCCAAACGAGACGAGGTCACCACACAGGTCTTCCTGATGGGCGACGGCGTCAACGTGGCGATAGCCGGGCAGAATACGCCCGACGGCTATTACAAGCTCGACCGGATGCTCTCGACGATCATCAGGCAGGGTGGCCAGATCCGCTGCTGCAGCACGTGCGTGGACGCCCGCGGCATCACGGACACCATGCTGACCGAGGGTGCCACTCGATCCACTATGGACGCCCTCGCTGACTGGACCATTGCTGCCGACAAGGTGCTGGTCTTCTAACACAGGTAGCCACCCGTCACTATTGACTGTATAGTCAGTGGATGCTGACCATTGCTTCGCGTCTCGATGCCATGAACCGGCTTGGCCGGGCGATGGCCGATCCGACCCGCTCGAGGATCCTGCTCACGCTGTTGGAGCGGCCCGGTTATCCGGCCCAGCTGGCGCGTGACCTCGACCTCACGCGCTCGAACGTGTCGAACCATTTGAGCTGCCTCCGCGGCTGCGGCATTGCAGCCGCCATACCCGAGGGTCGGCAGACACGGTACGAAATCGCCGACCCGCACCTGACCCGAGCGCTGGCGCTGCTGATCGACGTCGTGCTCGCCGTCGACGACGGCGTCCACTGCTCCGACGAGAACTGCGACCTGCCCCTCTGCTGCGGGACCGGAGCATGACCGAAACAAAGAATGGAGTCGCGCGCGTCGCCGACCCCGTCCGGAAACTGATCCTGCAACGCCGGATCCGGATCATCGTCGCCATCACCATCACCTACAACGTGATCGAGGCGATCATCGCCCTCGCCGCCGGCACGGTGGCATCGTCCTCCGCGCTGATCGGCTTCGGTCTCGACTCCATCGTCGAGGTGCTCTCCGCGGCCGCGATCGCGTGGCAATTCGCCGCTCCCGACCCGGAGAAGCGCGAGAAAGTCGCGCTGCGCGTCGTCGCGTACTCCTTCTTCGGCCTGGCCGCCTACGTGATCGTCGATGCCGGCCTGTCGCTCTTCGGTCTTCGCGAGCCGGAACACAGCCCGGTCGGGATCGCGCTGGCCGCCGTCAGCCTCGCCATCATGCCCGTGCTGAGCTGGCTGGAACGTCGCACCGGCCGTGAGCTGGGATCAGCGTCGGCCGTGGCGGACTCGAAACAGACCCTCGTCTGCAGCTACCTGTCCGCGGCGCTCCTCGGCGGGCTCCTGCTCAACTCCCTCCTGGGGTGGGCGTGGGCGGATTCGATCGCCGCCCTCGTGATTGCCGGGTTTGCCCTCAAGGAAGGCCTGGAAGCCTGGAAGGGCGACACCTGCGCGGTGCCAATCAGCGCCCTCACGGGCGAACGAACCCTCGACGCGGACACCTGCTGCTAGCAGGCAACTGATCCGCTCACCGCGCCACGCCGACAAGGGAAACCGTGCTCACTGCTCGCAGATCTGGTGCGCCTGTCACACATCGTGATACCCCCTGAGGCATCAAGGGCAAGGTGACCAGTTGGCCATACGAGGCGTGATCCTCGTGTGCAATAATCTGCGTATGAATGCAGATACGGATGGTTGCACGCTGGATACCGACAGTGAATATGTCGAGTTGGCCGTTGAGGTGTTCGCGATGCTCGCCGACGCCACGCGCATCCGCATCATTCTCGCGCTGCGCGACACGGAACTGTCGGTCAACCAGCTGGCGGAGACCGTCAACAAGTCCCAGGCCGCCGTCTCGCAGCACCTGGCAAAGCTGCGCCTGGCGCGCATCGTGGCCACCCGGCGCGAAGGCACCCGGGTGTTCTATCGCCTCGCGAACGAGCACGCCCGCCAGCTCGTCACCGACGCCATCTTCCAAGCGGAACACGCCCTCGAGGGGATCCCGGCCCACCACCGGCACCCGCACGACACCGTCGGCACCGAGCGGGAGGTGGACGCACATGCTTGAGGTCCTGCGGAATACCGCGTACCTCAAATTGTTCAGCGCCCAGGTCGTGGCGCTGGTCGGCACCGGCCTGCTCACCGTCGCACTCGGGTTACTGGCCTTCGACTTGGCAGGTGGGGACGCCGGCATCGTGTTGGGCATCGCGCTGACGATCAAGATGCTCGCCAACGTGGGCATCGCCCCGGTTGTGTCCGCGCTCACCAGCCACTTCCCCCGCAAAGTCCTGCTG
The DNA here is from genome assembly GCF_030063195.1 of Cryobacterium sp. PH31-AA6. Classification (GTDB taxonomy): domain Bacteria; phylum Actinomycetota; class Actinomycetes; order Actinomycetales; family Microbacteriaceae; genus Cryobacterium. The sequence continues at coordinate 11,229 of NZ_JASISS010000002.1, read as the reverse complement.
GTTTCTGCGGATGTCCTCCGGGCCGGGGTGGCGATCTCGCTCCCGTTCGTCACCGAGGCGTGGCAGATCTACGTTCTTATCTTCGTGTTGCAGGCTGCTTCCGCCACCTTCACGCCCGCGTTCCAGGCGCTGATCCCGGATGTTCTGCCTAAGGAGAGCGAATACACAAGGGCGCTGTCGCTGTCCCGACTGGCGTACGACCTGGAGTCGCTGCTCAGCCCCATCCTCGCCGCCGCCCTGCTGACCGTGATCACTTACCACTCCCTGTTCGTAGGAACGGCGCTCGGCTTCGTCGGCTCGGCCGCGCTCGTGCTGTCCACCACTCTCCCGGCGATGCGGGCCACCGCGGTCACACCGTTCCTCGACCGGCTGACCAGAGGCGTGCGCGTGTTCTGGCGCACCCCGCCGCTTCGGGCACTTCTGGCGATGAACTTCGTCGTCGCCGCGTCCACCGCAATGATCATCGTCAACACCATCATCCTCGTGCAAGACACCCTCGGCCGCAGCCAGGTCGACTTCGCGATCACCCTCGCCTGCTACGGACTGGGCTCCATGCTCCTCGCCCTTGCCCTGCCGAAGGTGCTGGACCGGTATCCCGATCGACGCGTGATGCTGACCGGATGCGCCATCCTCCCGGTCGGGCTCGTCACCGTCGCACTGCTGGTCCTGGCCCCAGCCGCGCCGTTGGCCTGGACCGCCGTGCTCACGGTCTGGTTCGTCCTCGGCGCCGCGACGGCGCTGATCCTCACACCCTCGGCCCGGCTCCTGCGACGCTACTCCGACGACACCAACCGGCCTGCGGTCTTCGCGGCGCAGTTTTCGCTGTCCCACGCCTGCTTCATCATCACCTACCCGCTCGCAGGCATCCTCGGCGCGACGCTCGGACTCGCCCCAACCGCCATCATACTGGCGGGCATCGCCGTGCTCGCCGGGATCGTCGCCGTGCGGTCGTGGAACACGCTGGCATCACCGAAAGAGCCCCTTGAGACGCTCGCGTCGCCGTCGTCAACTTCCCGCTAAGCCTTCTTCTGCGATCCCTGAGTGCGAGCACCAAGGCACTCCCCAGCTCACAACAACCGAGCATCGATAGATGCCCGATTGCGGGCCGACGAACTTCTCGGTGAACCGAACGATGGACGGATAGTTTGTGAGCATGACAGAGTATCGACGCCCCACGTTCCCAGTGGAGATCTACCGGGATGAGCAGGGCCGTCCGATTGACTACGGCAATCGATGGGGAGGAGCATCGCCGCCCGAAGACGCGTATTCCCGTGTTAGTAATCTGCAGCGGTTCGCGCGGTTGCACGACGTCGCTGACGCACTGATCGAGTGGCTGCAGACCACGTTCGACGTTGCCGTCGACGAAGCCCCAAACGCCACTGCAGATCTTCTCCACCTGCCAAATGAGGTCGTCCGTGCAGTACGCGTCGTGCCTCGCAACCCGACAGCTGCACCGCTGACATTTGTCCTTACGCCGTTCACGGGCGTCTACCTTCACGCGGGCCTGCTCAACGACTTCCACCTCCCGGTGTGCGGCTGTGATGCCTGTGACGAAGATGTCCTGAATCTGGCGGAAGAGCTCGAATGGACCACCCGCACCGTCGTGTCAGGTGGTTATTCTGAGCGATTCGATCCCGGGCGGGGCGACTGGATTGAATACCGGCTCGAGGAGCCAGGGGTCGGGATGCGATCCGGTCGCAGCCGCACCGAGGACCTGCCCGAGGACCGGGTCAAGTCCGCGCGAACCGCCCTACCGCCTGCAGGACAGTGGTCCCCCTGGCCATTACTTGCGAAGGGCCAATCCGACGCCCTCGGCTGATCGCCCGAGCCTGCTGTCCCGGTCAGAGTTCCGCTTACGCGCGGCTGATCCGGGTGAAAAGTGCTCTCAAGCGTGCTCTCGCGAGGGCTGAAAATACCGCCCGCTCATCGGCCCCCTTACGGTATTTGTTTCAGTGCTGCGGGCGGCCGGACTGGAGTCACTGCCAGCAGAGGGCTTGGTCTGGGAAGATGGTCGGCATGCCAGACATGCGTCGAAAGAGTCCTGAGCCATCGCCCAGGCCGTCCCAGATCCAAATGAAGCCTGGAATGGCAGACGAGCTGATGCGGGAGCTTGCTCCACTGCTGGCAGAAGACGGCGTCGACGTCAATGACCTCACCGATATCGATGCTTTGAACCAGGCGCTTCAGAGGGCGGTCGAACGGCGCAACATGGAATTGTTCACCCCGGTTGGCGCCCGGCGTGACCAGGCGATCGCGCAGCTGATGCTGGTCGTGGCCGCTATCGCAGACGATGACACCAAGCGCGCAGGAATTCTCCTCGACAAAGCACAGCCAGAAATTGCGCCGATGACGAGACAAATGCCTTTCCTCTGAATTCCCCACCACGAATTCCCCGGCAATCGAAAACGTCCTGACCCCACCGCTCCCGAAGACCGCCGACGTCGGGAAGCTCAGCGACCAGACCGGTCGCCACAAGTACCCGCCGACCACGAACGCTGCGACCGTCGTGGAGCCTTATGACACTGCTGTTCCCCTCCTTGGCCAGGTCAATGGCTCGCGCCGGTATGAAATCCACCCCATCGATTTCGGTCCGGACAATCGCAATCGGCTTGAGGGACCTGAGTCCCTCGCCACTGGGATAGTCGCGCCCACCCGCTGATGGCTGGTTGCACAGTTCTGCATCGATGATCGCCACTCGGCGATGAGTGCGTCGTGCCGCGAGGGCGGCGGCCTTCCCGGAAACGCCACCCCCAATGATCACGATGTCGTAATACTTGTTGTCTGTCTTCGTCTCCATGTTGACCTCCTCGTCCAAGCTGGACCGACATGCACCGCAGGAACCAATGTTGTTGCCAATCCGGCAACCTAGCCAGTATCTGCGTTCCGGTCGCGGAGGAGCGTTGAATCTCCGCGGCCGCAATCAGGCGATGGATGCTGGTCGCCCGCTCCGTGCCTCCTTAGGATGAAACAATGACGATGGTGGTTCTGGCGACAAAGCTCTTCGTCCCGCCGCCGCGCTCCCAATCCATCGTCCGTCCACGTCTCGTCGACCAGCTGACCGCTGGAATCCAAGCGGGACGACGATTGAGTCTCGTCTCCGCACCAGCCGGGTTTGGCAAGACCACACTGTTTGTCGAGTGGGTTGCGCAGACCCGTCAGCTTGATCCGACGGTCCGAGTTGCCTGGGTTTCCCTGGAGCAAAGCGACAACGATCCCGCCCGATTCCTCACCTACCTGGCTGCCGCACTCGACCGGGCACAGTCCGATGGCGGCCCGGCGGATCATGACACCCGGCTGTCCACTGAAGTGACCCTCACGTCACTCATCAACAAGATGTCGCGTGACACGCAACCGACGATCCTGTTTCTCGACGACTTTCAACTCATCGAGGACCCATCCGTCCGAGACGCCGTAACGTTCCTACTCGACCACCTGCCGCCCACGATGCACCTTGCCATAGCGAGCCGCTCCGACCCGCTACTTCCCCTGGCGCGACTGCGAGCGAGCGGTGACCTAACGGAACTGCGCGCAGCCGACCTGCGCTTCACGCCCGACGAAGCGGCCGCGTTCCTCAAGCACGCGACAGGCCTGTCGCTCACCCGAGAGGACGTCGCAGCCCTCGAGACCCGCACCGAAGGCTGGATCGCGGGCCTTCAACTTGCCGCGCTCTCCATGCGCGAGACCACAGACATCCCCGCCTTCATCGACGCCTTCACCGGCAGCAACCGGTTCGTCATCGACTACCTCATCGAAGAGGTACTCCACCAGGCACCACTCCAGATCCGTGAGTTCCTCTGCCAGACCGCAATTCTCGACCGACTCAGCGGCCCCCTCTGCGACGCCGTCACCGGACGCACGGACAGCGCCCTCATGCTGCAGTCACTGGAACGGGCAAACCTTTTCATCGTCCCCATGGATGACACGCGGCGGTGGTACCGATACCACCACCTCTTTGCGGACGTCCTCCGATCCCGGCTGCTCATACACGGCACCGAGCACGTGGCGGCACTCCATCGCCTCGCCAGCGAGTGGTTCGAGAAGAATGATTTTCCCGACGACGCGGTCAAGCATGCCTTCGCGGCTGCAGACTTCCCACGGGCCGCGCGAGTGATCGAAGCCACCATTCCCGCCGTCCGCAGGAGCAGACAGGATGCGACCCTGCTCGGCTGGCTCGCGACGCTGCCGGATGATGCGAAGAAACGCAGGCCAGTGCTTCGGGTGTTCTCCGCCTGGTCCTCTCTCGTTTCCGGTGACATTTCCTCCGCGGATCGTCAGCTGACCGAGGCCGAACACCTCCTCTCTGCCGGCAGCGAAGACGGGTCGCCTGCGCACGATTCCGAGCCAGGCGAGGAGCTCCGGACCCTGCCCGTCACGATCGCGCTGTACCGTGCGTCCCTCGCTCTGGCCACGGAAGACCTACCAGGGATCAGGCTCCATGCCCAGCACGCGTTCGACGCCGCGAGGCCTGACGATTACCTGGGGCGAGGCGCCGCGGCAGGCCTGCTGGGCCTCGCATACTGGGCCAACGGGGACCTCGAATCCGGCGTGACCACGTTCCAGGGTTCCGCGAAGAACCTCCGCATGGCCGGCAACCTGACCGACGCGCTGAGCACCACCATGGTGGTCGCCGACATGCTGAGGCCGCTCGGGAGACTTCGGGAAGCCGAAAAGAACTATGAGGAGGCGCTCCAGCAGTCCATCGCACACGGAAACGACGGCCAGCCAACGGCCGACCTCCACGCGGGCATCAGCGACCTGTTGCGGGAACGCAATGAACTCACGCTCGCCAAGAATCATCTAGCGGCAAGCCACGACCTCGGCGACAGTGCCCTCTCGCACGAGCATCGATACCGATGGTTCGTGGCGATGGCGAGAGTTCACGAAGCCGAGGGTGACCCGGACCTCGCGCTCGCATCACTTGATCAAGCAGAACAGCACTACCGCAGTGGATTCTTCCCCGAGGTCCGCCCCATCGCCGGCATGAAGGCTCGTATCTGGATCGCGCAGGGACGCCTGCCCGAGGCTCGGGAGTGGGTGGAGGAGCTGAAGCTCACACCCGCCGATTCGGCCGACTATCGACACGAATTCCGTCACATCACCCTCGCCCGGCTGCTGATCGCGGAGCACCGCGATGACCCCCTGGGCGAATCCCTGGGCGACGCGCGTGCCCTACTCGATCGGCTGCTCCATGCAGCCGAGGCGGGCGGACGGATGGGAAGCGCCAGCGAAATATTAGTACTGCAAGCCCTCGCATTCCGGGTGCAGGGTGAGACATCCCGCGCGCTCGTCCCGCTGGAACGCGCCCTCGCGTGGGCCGAGGCAGAGGGCCATGTCCGTCTATTCGTCGACGAGGGTGCACCGATGCTAGCGCTCCTGCGCACGGCCGCCGGTGCGGGCATCCGCCCGGACTTCGTGCGTCAACTCAGCCAGGCGCTACGCGACACCGAGGACGCCCATGCTCCGGGTACGCCTACCGCGACGCTGAGCGAGCGCGAGCTGCACGTGCTGAGACTCCTGGCCACGGAACTGTCCGGCCCGGAGATCGCCCGCGAACTCTACGTCTCGCTCAACACCATGCGGACCCACACCAAACACATCTTCCTCAAACTCGGCGTGAGCAGTCGCCCCGCCGCCGTCCGCCGCGCCGAATCCTGGGGCCTGATCTAGGTACCCCTTCCCGCAACAATCACCATGCGATCCACGGATGTGGTGATGTCGCGTCACCACATCGCTCCGTAGTTTTCGGATGTGCCCGGAAAACCGTCCGGCCAACCCAAACTCAAGGAGCACACCGTGAACATCACGACATCCACCCTCACCCGCGGGGCCGCGGTCGCTGCCGCCCTCGCGGGACTGGCCTATATCGTCATCCAGTTCATCCACCCTGCCGACGTCGTGGCCTCACTATCGACGCAGCGGTGGGCAGTCGTGCACATCCTGAGCTTCTCCGAAGCGGTGCTGGCTCTCGTGGGAGTGACCGGAATCTACCTCAGGCAAGTCCGGCAATTCGGAATCCTGGGGCTCATTGGGTATCTGATGTTTGGCTTCTTCTTCATTCTGCAGTCCGCCTTCACCTTCGCTGAAGCGTTCATCGCCCCCCTCTTCGTATCCGATGCTCCCCAGGTTTCCGTGGACTTCGTCGGCCTGTTCGGACGGTACGCGGCCGTGACCGACCTCGGGCCGCTCGCTGCCCTTCCCCAGGTCGGCGCACTCCTGTACATCGGTGGCGCGCTGCTCTTCGGAATCGCCGTCATCCGGGCCCGGTTGCTCTCCCGCGGAGCGGGCATCCTGTTGATCGCCGCCGCTGCCGCGACCCCCATCGCCGGTGCGCTGCTCCCCCACGCGCTCGAACGCATGGCCGCCGTTCCCATGGGCCTCGCCCTGGTTTGGCTCGGCTTCTCCCTTTTCTCCGACCAGCGCCGGAACGCTGCGGCGCTCCGGGTGAGCGCAAACGAGGCCCACCTCAACAGCGCGGCGAAATGAGCCGGTACGAAATCCGCCTTGCCGGGCAGCTTGACTCGAGGTGGAGCGAATGGTTCGAGGACGCCACGCTCACAACCGATGCAGATGGATTCACCACCCTCACCGGGACCGTCATCGATCAAGCTGCCCTACACGGATTGATTCGGCGCGTGAGCGACCTGGGTGTGCCCCTCATCTCGGTTAACATCCTGCACGACCACGCGGCCGCCAGCGACGCCACCCATCTACCAGGGAGGAGATCAGAACATGACCGCTGACATCGCCACAACCCGGGCCTCAAAATCATGGCTCACACTCAGCGGACTCATCCTTCTCAGCCTCATCCCCATGCTCGCCGGTGCCGTCCGGCTTGGCGAGCTGACCGGCGGAGCCGCGCCGACCGTGCACAACGCACGATTCCTTGACTCCCCCGTTCCCGTCCTGATCCACATCATCAGCGTCACCGTCTTCAGCTTGCTCGGGGCTTTTCAGTTCGTTCCGGCACGACGACGACGCACCAACCGATGGCACCGGGCGGCGGGCCGCGTCCTCATCCCGACCGGACTGCTGACAGCACTATCCGGCATGTGGATGGCGGCTTTTTACCCGCACCCCCTCGGAGATGGCGGCGTGTTGGAAGCTCTCCGCCTGCTCTTCGGCTCCGCGATGATCGCAAGTATCCTGCTCGGCATTCGAGGGATCGTCCGCCGCAAATTTGTTGCGCACGGCGACTGGATGACACGGGCATACGCGATCGGCATGGGTGCCGGAACTCAGGCGATCGTTCTCATCCCCGGCTCGATCATCTTCGGATCAACCCACGAGCTCTCGAGGACCGTCCTCATGGGCGCGGCCTGGGTCATCAACCTCGCTGTGGCCGAGACGGTCATCCGGCGCAGGGTGCGGCGACTGCCAGGTCGCTCCGCAGGAACGAATACTCACTCAACTACCCTGACAGGAATTACAGCATGACGACACAAGTCACATCACCAGTGCAGCTGCACGGCCGGTTCGATCCGAGCCCATCACGATGGTTGTGGCTGGTGAAGATGGTGCTTGCCATCCCCCACTTCGTGATTCTGGCCGTGTTGAACGGTGCGTTCCTACTCGTAACCCTGGCCTCGGGCCTCGCCATCGCGTTCACCGGACGCTACCCGCGGTCACTCTTCGACTTCACGGTCGGGGTGCTGCGGTGGAACTGGCGGGTCGGGTTTTACGTCTACGCCGCCCTCGGAACCGACAGCTACCCGCCGTTCACCCTGCGCGACACGGAATACCCTGCCCGCTTCGACGTCGCCTACCCGACACGCCTCTCTCGAGGGCTCGTCGTGGTCAAGTGGATGCTTGCCCTCCCCCACGTTGCGATCGTGATCTTCGTAATGGCCGACATCCTCACCTTTGTGCCCTCCTCAACGGGTTCGACCAGCGGTGCTTTCTCAATCGTCAACGTGCTCGCGGTAATCGCTGGAGCATTTCTCCTCATGACCGGTCGATACCCGCAACCCCTGTTCGACCTGCTCATCGGCATCAACCGTTGGATCTACCGCGTCGTCGCCTACGTCGCGTTCATGTCCGACGTATACCCGCCGTTCCGGCTCGACACGGGTGCGAACGAACCGCGTACGGCCACAGCCGAGCGTGAAGCCGAAGCCATATTGCCAAGCTGAGAGGAGAAAGCTTCGCCGCCCCTCTACCAGAAAGCCACGAAAGCCCCGTAGATGTCATCATCACCAGAACGGACGACTCACCATGACACCAGGAATCGCTATTGCTTTTGTCTCAATGCTCACAGCCCTCGCTACCTTCCAGCTACTGCTGGCGGCGGGACTTCCCTTCGGCCGTTTTGCCTGGGGCGGACAGCACCCTGTTCTCCCCCCGCGTCTGCGGGTCGGCAGCGTGCTGGCGGTGGTGACCTACGCCATCTTCGCATTCATCGCACTTGAGCGCGTCGACGTCACAAACGTCTTCACCGATCCCCTCGTCGCGGTCATCACCATGTGGGTGATCGCGGGATACCTGATGCTGAGCGTGCTGCCGAACCTCGCCTCGAAGAGCGCAAAAGAGAAGAGAGTGATGGTTCCCGTGTCGCTCACCCTGGGGATTCTCGCGACACTCATCGCCGTCGGCTGAGCCTGGAAGACCGGACGGAGTACTCCTATGAAACTGTCACCCCCCGCCGTGCGCGTGCGCGACCTGCACAAGTCCTACGGGAACTTCGAGGCGCTCCGCGGCATCAGCTTCGACATCGAGGCCGGCGAGACCTTCGCGCTCCTCGGCCCGAACGGGGCCGGGAAGAGCACCGCGATCGAGATCCTCGAGGGATACCGCGACCGCACCGCGGGCGAGGTGCGCGTGCTCGGCGTCGACCCGCAGCGCGGCGGCCTGGCCTGGAAGTCGCGCCTCGGCATCGTGCTGCAGTCCACCGGGGAGAGCGGCAACGTCACCGTCACCGAGCAGCTCACCCACTTCGCCGGTCTCTACCCGCGGCCGCGCCGCGTCGCCGAGGTGATCGAGGCCGTCGGCCTGGAATCGAAGGCGAAGACCCGCATCAGCAAGCTCTCCGGCGGGCAGCGGCGCCGCGTCGACGTGGCGCTGGGCATCATCGGTCGGCCTGAACTCCTGTTCCTGGACGAGCCCACCACGGGCTTCGACCCCGAGGCGCGACACCAGTTCTGGGACCTCGTGCGCCGCCTCCAGGCCGAGGGCACCTCCATCCTGCTCACCACCCACTACCTCGACGAGGCCGCCCAACTGGGCGACCGGGCCGGCGTGATCAACGACGGGCTCCTGATCGACATCGGCGCCATCGGTGAGATCGGTGGGGCGGATGCGCGGGTGCCGCTCGTGCGCTGGCGCGACGCCTCCGGTACGTTCCAAGAGCAACGCTCGGACGAGCCGGCGCGGCTCGTGGCCGCCCTCGTGGCGGCATCCGGCGCTGAACCCACCGTCCTCGAAGTGATTCGACCCAGCCTGGAGGACATCTATCTCGGCCTGGTGCAGGGCAGCCGATCAGGGCCCGTGACGTCTGTCGCAACGGCTGCCGCCCTCGGCAAAGACCCCGGGGTTCTCGCATGAGCCGCATCGACGCCAACACTGGGTCCGCGCCTGCCCGCCTGGGCCAGTTCCTCCGGGTCGGTCTCTCTCGAATCGGCTACGAGACCCGGATCTACTTTCGCAGCGCTGACAGCATCTTCTTCACGTTTCTGTTCCCGTTCATCATGCTCGTCATCTTCACGGCCGCGTTCGAGGCCAGGGGGAAAATTGGTGCCGCTCCAGACGGCACCGGCGGCATCAGCGTGGGCGCGTACTACCTGCCTGGGATGCTGGCGGCGGGAATGCTTCTCTCCGGGGTGCAGAACCTCGCCGTCGACATCGCCGGGGAGAAGAGTGACGGCACCCTCAAACGCCTTGGCGGTACCCCGCTCTCCCCGCTGAGTTATTTCATAGGCAAGATTGGCCAGGTCCTGGTCACGGGGATCGTCCAAGCGGCGCTCCTCATCCTGGTGGCCCATTCGATACTCGGGATCGCCTTGCCGGACGAGGCCGGGAAATGGCTCACCTTCGCTTGGGTGTTCCTATTCGGTGTCATCACCTCGGCCTTCCTGGGCATCTCACTTTCGGCGCTGCCCCGCTCGGGCAGGAGCGCGACGGCCGTGGTCATTCCGGTCGTGCTGGTTCTGCAGTTCATCTCCGGCGTCTACCTGGAGTTCTACAAACTTCCGGAATGGATGCAAACCGCCGCCAGCGTGTTCCCGCTGAAGTGGATGGCGCAGGGCCTGCGCGGCGTGTTCCTTCCGGAGAATTTCGTGAACCTCGAGCAGAACGGCTCCTGGGATTTCCAGCTCGTTGCCTTGAACCTGGCCATCTGGCTGCTCGTCGGGCTCGGGGTCAGCCGCTTGACGTTCCGCTGGATCCGAAAGAACACCTGAGATGTCGCGGCGGCACTACGCCGATCAGGATCCCTACGCGGCAGCGCAGAGAGTCCTTCCCACGGCCAGCCGCATCGTGATGGGATCGCGTACAGTAGTGTCTGAGATAGAGGGTTGGGGGACGCGATGGTGCAAGCGAACCGAGAGCGAGCATTGCGGTCGGACTCGATGCGGAATCGGGACGCGATTCTCGAGGCGGCAGCCAGGTGCCTCGTCGCCAATCCGTCGTCGAGCATCGCCGACATCGCGAAGGCCGCCGGTGTGGGGCGCGTCACCCTGTATGGTCACTTCTCTTCTCGAAGCGAGCTTCTTTCCGCGCTGCTCCAGCGAACGATGACTCGGGTCGAATCGGAGCTCTCGGCCGTTGACCTGGACGGCACTCCTTGGGAAGCGATGGATGCCCTTGTGCTGTCTTCCTGGAAGCTGGTTGAGGGACTGAGTGCGCTTCGCCGTGTCGTCGAGCAGGAGATGCCGGACGACGACCTGCACGGAAGCCATAACAGCCCGAGAGTGCGGGTCGAGAATCTCTTGGCACGCGGCCGGACCGAGGGTGCGTTTCGGATCGATCAATCTGTCGGTTGGCAGACTGCCTGCTATTTTGCAATCCTGCACGGTGCGGCATCTGAAGTCAGGACCGGGCGCCTGACGGAGCACGAGGTAGAGAAGGCGCTCCCCCAGACTGTCCGGGCCTTGCTGCAAGTAGCGCCTGAACCTCAATCCACCGGTCGGCTTTGATTCCGTGACGGCGAGTTAAACCGAGAATGCCCCTCTGATCAGGTAAAATAGTTGTTACTTAGACAAACTATTCACCAACCAAGGAGGCATCTCGTAGATGCAA
>NZ_JASISS010000029.1 GCF_030063195.1 Cryobacterium sp. PH31-AA6 | reverse complement strand
CCTTCGAGTCGATCTCGGCGCGCGTGTATGACAGTGCCGTGATAGCTGCTGTGACGGTCGCGTTGATGTTCGCGAGCGCTGATTGCACCTGCCGGACTAGGGAGCTTGTCTGTGTGCCCGTTGGTGTTTCGAGCTCACGAAGACGACGGTAAATGTCGTCAAAGTTGCGGAGGAACTTCTGGGTCTCAGACCCGCCTTGGGGGTAGCCACCGGCCATGGTTAGATTTCTCTTTCTTGTTTGGGCTTGCCGTGCCAGCGTTTGCCGGCCCAGATTCCTGCTGGGGGGCGTGCAAGTCGCGCATAGGTGGTGCATAGGTCCAGCAGCGGGCATGTGTCACAGATCGGCTTTACGGCTGCTGCTGGCACGTCGTCGAGGATGAACAGATCGTTCCCAGCGCACGCCGGGTCAGTTACGGCCATTGCTTTGTGCAAAGCCGCGTAAGCCTCGGAGACTTGACTCATTGCGTGCTCCGGGCGCTAATTCGTACTCGCACGGTGAGGCCGGGATTGTGGGTGGTTTGCCCGTCGATGATGACTCGCCACCCGTGAGCCTCGAGCGCCTCGAAGTCGCGGAAAGCTTCGGGGAACAACTGGTAGGGCTGCGCGATGTAGAGCGTCTCGGTGCCGCGTGTGGTCACTGACAGGTGATCGGCCCACTGTGGACGCCAGTCCTCGGTGTGGGCTCCCAGGTTGCGGAGCAGGTCATACGGGGTGCGGGTCGGGGTGTCGCTCATTGTGTTGTCCTATCGGTGCGTGTCAGGTCGATGCGGATGATCTCGTGACGCCTTGAGCAGGCCCCGCCACATCCGGTGGTGTCGATGGTGGCTTTGCTCGTTGCGGCGTCCTCGAGATGGCGGTGGAGCATGATCGTGGGCACTCTGCACCATGCGATGAGAGCGAACTCACCGCGGCCAACTACCCAGGCGGCGCGGGGGAGAGCGCACTTCAGGAAAGTGCGCTCCGAACGATGGTTCGCGGTGCAGTTGTGCTGCCGGTAAACCTTCATAGGAGCGCACCTTCTGAGTGCTCCTTGCTCCCCAACCCCCTGTGTGGGGAGCGGGGAGCAGAGATGTTTTCCTCTGTGTTACTGCTCCGGGTGCGCTCCGGGAGCAGAGCTTCTGGATGCTCTTCTGAGTGCTCCTCTGCTCCCCACATAGGGGGTTGGGGAGCGGGGAGCACGGTCGTGGGTTCTCCGCGTCGTCGCCATTCCCTCAAAGCTTCGAGTGAACGGGTGCTACCCCATCCGAGGCGCTCTTTCACGTCCCGTTGGCTTGCGGGTACCGGGAGCAGCTCGGAGAGCGTCACGATGTCGGCCTCTGACACGCCCACGACTACGGCGCGTTCACCTTGAACGGGTGGAATGAACGTCCACCGAATATCGCCGTTCTCGTCCCACATCTTGAACGTTGCGGCGATCGGTTCCCTGTCATCCCCGCCTGATGCGGCCCTGAGTCCACCGTGCCGGTCTTTGTTGATGGTGAGTTGAGCTTTGCCACCTGACCCCGGTTTGAACGCGTCCACCACGGTTGTGCGGAGGCTGGTTCCACCGATTGCCCGTTTCTTCGCTGCCGTGCCAGTTGAGCCGAACGCCTGGGAGTCGGTGTTCTTTGCGAGGTGGTCGATGACGATTACAGCCGCGCCACTCTTTGCCAACGGTTTGAGAATGTCGGCGTGCACACGGCTGAAGTCGTCGGGGGAGTTGCTCGAGGCGCCGCATAGCGGGAGCAGCTCTCCCAGCGAGTCGAGCAGCACGACTGCCGGCTGCCAGGCAACAGTGTCGGCCACGATTAGGGCGAGCTGCTCGGCGTCGTCGGGGGAGCAGTAGCGGAATCGTTCCGGGTCGCGGAGGATCTCTTCGTCTGCGCCCATTGCGATGAGCCGTGAGATGGTGGCCCCGGCTCCGTTGTGGTCGAGGTCCACAATTAGGGCGCTCTCACCGCGGTTGAGCTCGTCCACCGTGGCGCATTGGGCGATGAGGGTTTTTCCTGATTCGGGATTGCCGAATAGCAGGTTGACTTGTTCCCGGTAGAACACGCCCACCCCGTCGCTGCGGAGTCCCACTGTTGGCACGGGCGGTTTGATGTCTCCGCGGTCGAGCAGCTCGGCAATGTCGGCGTAGCTGTCTACGTTGTATGCGCTCATCGTGTACCCCTGTAGGTTTCGGCGCGGATCTTCTGAATCTCGGCGTATGACGGGCCGACCTTGAGCGGTTCCCGTGGTGTGAATGCGAGCCCGTAGAGCCGATCAGCGTCCGCGTTAGCGTGCTCTGCCGACTGCTCGGCGCGGGTCAGCTCGGGGAGTACCGATGCAAGCGCGGCCCGGTGACCTTCTAGGAACCATGCGGCGAGTGCTGGCGTGCAGTCGTCTAGGGTGATCTCGTCAGCGAGCAGGCGGACCAGAGCGGCGGAGAGTGGACCCTCTACCGTTGCGCCGATCTTCGGGGTTTCGGGGATAGGTGCTGAATCATCCGCTAAAATAGATATAGAGCCCGACCTGCCCGGTTTGACTTCTGCCCCTTGGTTTGCAGCCTGGGGGTTTTTCTTTTCGGTCACGCGATTGCACCGCCGATTCCGTTACCGAATGCGGCGATCGATTCTGGGTCTAGGCGAATCAAGCGTGGGCCAATTCGGCGGGCCTTGAGGGTGCCGTCTGTGATGCGCCGGCGGATGGTCTTCTCACTGATGCAGTAGCGCTCGGCTGCCTGTCGGATCGTGGGCCACTTAGTGATTGCGGTGTCGGTCATGTGCTGCTCCTTTAAATGCAAAAAGCGCCAGAACAGACCGAAGTCGGATCTAGCGCTTGAACACGGAGCCCTCCCTAGCCTGAGGTGCCTTCCGTGTTTAAATGGAAAACGCCTCAGGTAGAGGCGAGGTAATTATTTAGTTGTGGTGATGCTGCCGAAACACGAAACGCCGCTCACCCGTGATGGATGGAACGGCGTTAGTTTTCGGACGTGTTGTTGCCCGCGCGGGCCGGTTGGGGCTCGCAAGCGGGCATAAAAAAACCCCACTGTTGAGGTGGGGGAGATTTGAGGCGGTTGCCGGCTTTGGGGACGGGGAATGCCTGTAATGCATAGCATAGTGCACATGTGTGACATCGTCTACTTGTGACACGCTGCGGGCAATAGAAAAGCCCCACCGAAGTGAGGCTAGTTTGTGGCGCGGTTATACGACGCAAGACAGAATGTATCAGTGTTGGCCGCGCTTGTCCAATTGCGACACGCTCCGGGTACAAAAAAAGCCCCACCGAAGTGGAGCTAGTTCTAGGCATGGTTATCCGCCGCATGACAAAACTAGCACACGTGACCGCCCGTGTCCAACCATGACGCGCCGAGGGCATAAAAATAACCCCCGATTTCTCGAGGGCGATCTGGACACAGTAAACCGGCTTGGGTGTAACGATACGGGAAAAGTCATTGCAAGTCCAGTCGGGGCACCTATTGGGCACGACGAAGCCCCGGCCCGCCGAGTGGCAGACCGGGGCGATTGGTTGGTGTTACGCGGCCTGCGGGTCGGCGTCGGGCAGTGAGGCTAGCCACTCCTGAAGGTCAGCCGTCAGGATCAACAGCTTCCCGTCGAGGTCGCGCACCTTGAGCCGGCGTTCACGGATTGCGAGTTGAATCGCGTGCTCCGTGACTGAGGTTGCGAGGGCTGCCGACCTGATCGTGTGGGCGATCATGCGGACGCCGCGTTCAACTCGTCGGCGAGGTCGCACGCCACGATGACCAGGGCCGCAAATGCTCGCATTTCAGGGGGCGTCTGGTTGTCCTCTTCCGCGCTGGCGTACACCGACCACTCCGGCGACCACGGGGAGGACGTTACCTCAATACGCGTGTAGTGGCGCTCACCCTGAAAGACGGTGATGATGGAGCGCTCGTCGACGGTGCCTTCGTCCTCGATCACGGTCGGGTACTTGCTCGCGGTCACTGTTGCTCTGGTCATGGTTGCTGTACGGTTCGACATGGTTCGTATCCTTCTGTAGGTGTTACGGGCTCGCCCTCGGTCTGCGCTAACAGGCCGGGGGTATTTTCTTGCCGTCGAGTGACGGAAGGTTTTAGGCGGATGCCTGCTCGGACATTCGGCGCGCTAGATCCGCGTCGCGTCCGGCTGTGTGCTGGTAACGCATTGCCGCGGCCACTGTCGAGTGACCTAGGCGCTCTTGCAACTCTTTGAGGGTTGCGCCCGCTAGTGCCGCTCTGGTGGCCCCGTAGTGGCGGAGAGCGTGCCAGGGCATATCCTGTCGTCCTGCTGCCTTGCGTGCCGGATACCAGTGCTTAGCAAACGTGCTCTGCGCCAGGTGCGTTGCGCCGTCTGCTGCGGGGAAGAGTAGCGCCTCGGGGGAGCGTCCAACGTGATCTTTCAAATGTTCCAGCACGAGCCCGTGAACGTGAGGTGGGAGCACGATGGAGCGCACGCCGGCCTCACTCTTCGTCTTGCCAATGATGAAGCCTTGACCGGCCACGTGGGTTACTCCGCGCGACACTTCAACGATGACGCTCTCCACAGCCCTATCCATTTTGAGGATGCGAATGTCCTTTCGGCGTAGCTCGGTCAGTTCGCCGTAGCGACATCCGGCCCACGCCGCAATGATTACAGCCGCCTTGTAGCGGGGTGCGATGGCTTCGAGGATCTTCTGCAACTGCTCGGGCGTCGGTGGGAGTACCTTCTTGCCCGTGCTGGCATTCTGGGCGCCACGGATCATGCAGGGGTTCGAGGCGATGCGGCGATCGTTTACGGCGGTGCCGAGGATCGAGCGGAGAAACCCATAGGCGCGGGCGCTCTGTGTCTTCTTGCCCGTGTTGAGCTGGCCCGCATACCACGTGCGGATGAGCTCGGGGGTGAGCATGTTTAGGCGGGTGTCTGCCAGCGGCAACAGGGACGTTCGGAGTAGTCGTTCGTACTCGGAGCGGGTGCGGGGGAGTAGGTGCTCACCGTGGCGATTCGTGCGGGTGCGTAGCCATTCCTCCGAATAGGTGCCGAGGGTGTCATATCGTTTGCCTGGCGCGGCTGTATCCATTGACTGCCATTTGCCCTCGTTGATCTTGACCCTTTGCAGGGCCAACCATCCGCGGGCGTCGGTCAGGTTGTCGAACGTGCGGTCGGCGTTGTGCCGTGTGCCATCAGGCCCCGTGTATGAAGCCTGGACGCGGCCTGATGGGAGTGTGCGAACCGCTCCGAACGATTCACGCGGTTTGCGTTTCTTCGGCCTCGTGGCCCTCAGGGGCTCGCTCAACGGGGGCGGATGTCGTCGGGGTGAAAGCAGCTCACGGTGGGGTCGCCATTGAGTAGCACGTGCACGACGCCGGACGAGACGCGCTTGATGATGCCGGGGCAGTCGATCGTGCGGCTCATGCCCACGTATGAGACGCGGGTGAGGCCGGCTAGCTTGCGCTCCCGCCAGTAGTCCGTGGTGAGTTCCATGACCCTGCTCCCGTCAATCGTGCAACACCGTGCAATATCCCGTGTCGCTTTGTGTCCATAAGTGGATAACAGTGACATTAACACGTTGCACGCGAGATCCGCTAGAACACATGGGAAAAGTCCCAAAATCCCGTGATTACGGGGCAATAAGACAGTATCGCTGATACTGGTTCGATCCCAGTATCGCCCACAGACAAACCCCCGGTAACCCCGGGGGTTTTCTTGTGCCTGGAGGCGATCACGTACCAGCCGCGCGGCGTCAGGTGCGGAACCTGGGCCGCCGCAGTGCCCGCTCCGACGACAGCCAGACACCGTAATCGGGCTTCTCCAACGTGCCGCCGAACACCGACGCATGGGCCACTGGTTGCCGCCCAGCGTCCAGGTGCGGCCTGAGTCCCTGACCCCACCCGACCGCGAGATAGGCGGGGATGTGCCCGCAGGTCTCGGTGACATCACCGAACCGGAGATCGACGCGGACCGCATGGGCGTCGAAGGGGTTGAACGGTTCGGGCCGCAGGATCGCGAGGATCGGAACATCCGCGGTACCCATGGTCTTCCAGGCCGACACGACGCGGTGAATGCCTGAGTGGTAATGGGATTCGCCGACAACCTCCTGCAGCCCCTCGAAGGGATAGAACACCGTATCCGTGATCGGCACGGGCTCATAGGTTTGGTGCCTCCGCTTCGCGGCTCCCCGGGACCCCATCGACAGTTGGGCCAGGCACGCCAACGACCAGACCGACAGGGCGAGAACGGGCCCCAGGCCCGGGATCGGCCAGAAGACGAAACCGCCCACGACAAGCAGGACTCGGCTGCGTGTGGGCCACCGCCCGATTCGCCCGTAGAAATCGTTCACTGCTCTCCCTGGCCTGGCCTGATTCTCCCAAAGCGGCGCACACGCGCGCATCGCCCAATTGGAGGGCCAGGCTGTCGCGGCCGGACGGGGGATACCGGCGCGACCATGCGTGCGTCAGTCTCGAGGTGGAGGTCCGCCGATGGAATTGTTCGCAGTGGCCGCGCTGTCCATGCTCGGCGCCCTCGGCCTCGCAGCCTGGGGCTTCCGGACCGCCGTGCGGTCGGCCAGGGTCGCCGTTCCCCGTCGTCGCTCTTCGGATTCCTCTCCGGCCGATACCGTGGCAGCTGCGGCGATCGATCCGGCACTACCGTCCCACCGAGCTGTTCCTCACCGCGGTGCCGCGCTCAGCCGCTATCTCCCGCCGCAGGACTGGGCACGGCTGCTCGTGGCCGATGCTCGGGGACTGCCCACTCTGTACCTGCAGCCGCACGGCGGTGAACTGTGGCTGACCGAACCGTCGACCGGCAAGCTGGTGAGCATCAGCAATGCGCACCTGCGCCCCCTGGGGATCTGGACGATCTGGCTGCGAAACGTCGATCCGCGCACCATCGTCGCCCGCGAAGGCCTGATCCAGCCGGGGGCGAGGGTCTCGCTGGTGCGGGCGCCCGGAGAGGAAGGCGCCGGCGACACAGTCTTCGTGCACTCGTCCACCGGACGCAGGGTGGGCCAGGTCAGCCCCGGGATCGCCGTGGGGCTGGCCGAGTTGATCGACTCCGGCACCGTGCTCCACGCGGTCGCCATCGCCTTTGACCCGAAGCCGGGCGCGGACCGGTGCGGCCTGGTCAAGGTTCTCGCGGCACCGCCCGCAACGATCGAGCAGCTGTTCCGACGGCTGCCTCGCGCCGCCACGATCGCGTCGAACAGCGGGGACGCGGTCCTGGCCAGGTAGGCGGGGACGAAGCCTCCCTGTCCGCCGCTAAAGTTGGAGGGGTTCGCACACAACTGAGGAGTTACACACGTGGTTGACGGCTTTGCGCTTTTCACCGACCGGTCCGTCGTCGCAATGCGCGTCAACGGTGAGCTCAAGGACCTCGCCGCCACGGTGACTCCGACGGATGACGCCCAGCCGGTCACCATTTCGTCACCCGACGGTCTCAACATTCTTCGTCACTCGGCCGCACACGTGCTGGCGCAGGCCGTGCAGACCGTGAATCCGGCCGCCCGCCTCGGCATCGGCCCGCCCGTCACGGACGGGTTCTACTACGACTTCGACGTCGCCGAGCCCTTCACCCCCGAGGACATCAAGACACTCGAGAAGGCCATGGACCGGATCATCCGGCAGGGCCAGCGCTTCGTGCGCCGGGTCGTGACCGCCGACGAGGCCAGGGCCGAGCTCGCCGCCGAGCCGTACAAGCTCGAGCTGATCGGGCTCAAGGGAGCCTCGACCGATGCGGGCGCCGAGCTGGGGGCGGACAACGAGTCGGTCGAGGTCGGTGGGACTGAACTGACCATCTACGACAACATCGACCCGAAAACCGGGGAGACCATGTGGAAGGACCTCTGCCGAGGCCCACACCTGCCCAACACCCGGATGATCGGCAACGGCTACTCGCTCACCCGGCTGGCCGCCGCCTACTGGCGCGGCTCGGAGAAGAACCCGC
The DNA here is from genome assembly GCF_030063195.1 of Cryobacterium sp. PH31-AA6. Taxonomy (GTDB): domain Bacteria; phylum Actinomycetota; class Actinomycetes; order Actinomycetales; family Microbacteriaceae; genus Cryobacterium. The sequence continues at coordinate 30,422 of NZ_JASISS010000029.1, read as the reverse complement.
AGCTGCAGCGGATCTACGGGACGGCGTGGCCCACCAAGGACGAGCTGCGCGCCTACCAGGCTCGCCAGGAAGAGGCCGCCAAGCGCGACCACCGCAAACTCGGCGCCGAACTCGACCTGTTCAGTTTCCCGGAGGAGATCGGCTCCGGCCTGCCCGTCTTCCACCCCAAGGGCGGAATCATCCGCCAGGAGATGGAAAACTACTCCCGCAAGCGCCACGCCGAGGCCGGCTACGACTTCGTGTACACGCCCCACATCACCAAGTCGAACCTGTTCGAGACCTCAGGGCACCTCGACTGGTACTCCGACGGCATGTTCCCGCCGATGAAGCTCGACGCCGAATACGACGCAGACGGGCACATGACCCGGCAGGGCGTCGACTACTACCTCAAGCCGATGAACTGCCCGTTCCACAACCTCATTTTCCGTTCGAGCGGCCGCAGCTATCGGGACCTGCCGATGCGACTGTTCGAATTCGGTTCGGTGTACCGCTACGAGAAGTCCGGCGTCGTGCACGGCCTCACCCGGGTGCGTGGGATGACCCAGGATGACGCGCACATCTACACGACGAAGGAGGGGATGAAGGAGGAACTGACCTCCACTCTCAACTTCGTGCTGAAACTCCTCGCCGACTACGGTCTCGAGGACTACTACCTCGAACTCTCCACCAAGGACCCGAAAAAGTTCGTCGGCAGCGACGAAGCCTGGGACGAGGCGACGCAGACCCTGGCGGAGGTCGCCGAGGCATCCGGACTCGAACTCGTCTCCGACCCGGGCGGAGCCGCATTCTACGGCCCGAAGATCTCGGTGCAGGCCCGGGACGCGATCGGCCGCACCTGGCAGATGTCCACGATCCAGCTGGACTTCAACCTGCCGGAGCGCTTCGACCTCGAGTACACCGCACCCGATGGCTCCCGGCAGCGCCCGGTGATGATCCACCGGGCACTGTTCGGGTCGATCGAGCGCTTCTTCGCGGTGCTGACCGAGCACTACGCCGGGGCGTTCCCGGTCTGGCTGTCTCCCGTGCAGGTCGTCGGCATCCCCGTCTCCGAGCAGTACGGCCCCTACCTCGACGAGATCATCGGCCGGCTCAAGACGGCGGGCGTGCGCGCCCAGGTCGACCATTCCGACGACCGGATGCAGAAGAAGATCCGCAACCACACCAAGGCCAAGGTGCCCTTCCAGCTCATCGTCGGCGAGGAGGACCAGGCCAACGGCGCGGTGAGCTTCCGATTCCGCGACGGCAGCCAGGACAACGGCGTGCCGATCGACGAGGCCATCGCCCGCATCGTCGCCGCCATCGAAACCCGCGCCCAGGTCACCGGACAGGGGCAGAGCTAGATGGCAACCGGTGCGGACGAGACCAGAGCGGACGAGACCGGCGGCGACCTCTTCGAGGGGATCGAGCACGCGAGCGACTTCGCGGCGGTACCGGATGCCTTCCAAAGGTTGTGGACGCCACACCGCCTGGTCTACATCCAGGACGGTCAGCAGCCGAACGAGTCGGACTGCCCGTTCTGTCTCGCACCGAGCATGCCGGACGAGAAGGCCCTGATCGTGGCGCGCGGCAAGCACGCCTACGTGCTGCTGAATCTCTTCCCGTACAACAGCGGACACCTTCTCGTCTGCCCGTACCGGCACATTGCGACGTATGACGAGGCGACGCCGGAAGAGGTCGCTGAGATCGGTAGCCTGACCCAGGTGGCCATGCGCGTGCTCACCGAGGTGTCGCACTGCGACGGCTTCAACATCGGAATGAACCAGGGCCGGGTAGCCGGCGCGGGCATCGCGGAGCACCTGCATCAGCACATTGTGCCGCGGTGGGCACTCGACTCGAACTTCTTTCCGATCATCGCAAAGACGAAGGCCGTTCCCCGTCTGCTCGGCGAGGTGCGGCGCGAGGTCGCCGACGGCTGGCCAAAAGACGAAAACTAGCTTCACTCTCCCGCTCCGCGCGGCACTTCGCCGTGCGAATCCCACAGAACGCAAGGAATAGAATCAAGGTTATGACTGAAACCACTTCCGCCGAGCAGTTTGGTTCGAGCCGCGTCAAGCGCGGACTCGCCGACATGATGAAGGGCGGCGTCATTATGGACGTCGTCAACGCCGAACAGGCACGGATCGCCGAGGATGCCGGCGCCGTCGCCGTCATGGCCCTCGAGCGGGTACCGGCCGACATTCGTTCCCAGGGAGGCGTCGCCCGGATGAGCGACCCCGACCTGATCGACAGCATCATCGCCGAGGTGTCCATCCCCGTGATGGCCAAGGCGCGGATCGGCCACTTCGTCGAGGCCCAGGTGTTGCAGGCGCTGAACGTCGACTACATCGACGAGTCCGAGGTGCTGAGCCCCGCCGACTACGTCAACCACATCGACAAGTGGAACTTCACGGTTCCGTTTGTCTGTGGTGCGACCAACCTGGGTGAGGCGCTTCGACGCATCACCGAGGGTGCCGCGATGATCCGCTCAAAGGGCGAGGCCGGCACCGGCGACGTCTCCGAGGCCATGAAGCACATCCGCACCATCAAGGGTGAGATCGCTCGCCTGTCGTCGCTGAGCAAGGACGAGTTGTATGTCGCGGCCAAGGAGCTTCAGGCCCCGTACGAGCTCGTCGCCGAGATCGCCGCGACCGGCAAGCTCCCCGTCGTCCTGTTCGTCGCCGGAGGCGTTGCCACGCCGGCCGACGCGGCGATGATGATGCAGATGGGCGCGGACGGCGTGTTCGTCGGCTCCGGCATCTTCAAGTCGGGCAACCCGCAGGCTCGCGCCAACGCGATCGTCAAGGCCGTCACGTTCTACGACGACCCCAGCGTCATCGCCGCCGTCTCGCGCGGCCTCGGCGAGGCGATGGTCGGCATCAACGTGTCCGACCTGGCCGCACCGCACCGCCTCTCCGAACGCGGCTGGTAGTTGCGTCGTTCGTGAGCGTTGGAGTTCTCGCCCTTCAGGGTGACTTTCGTGAGCATGCCGCGCTCCTTCGGGGGCTCGGCGCGGAGGTCGAACTCGTTCGCCGTCCGGAGGAACTGGACCGGGTCAACGGTCTCGTGATTCCGGGCGGCGAGTCCAGCGTGATGGACAAGATGGCTCGCGCCTTCGGCCTGGCCGAACCGCTCCGCAGCCGGATCCGCTCCGGCCTGCCTGTCTACGGCACCTGCGCCGGGTTGATCATGCTCGCCGACACCGTTCTCGATTCCATCCGCGGCCAGGAAAGCCTCGGTGGCCTCGATATCACGGTGCGCCGGAACGCCTTCGGCTCACAGACGGCGTCGTTCGAAACCGACCTCGACGTGCCCGTGCTCGGCGTCGCCCCGGTGCACGCGGTCTTCATCCGTGCGCCGGTCGTCGACACCGTCGGGCATCGCGCCAGGGCGCTGGCCACCCTCGCCGACGGGCGGTGTGTCGCCGTCGAGCAGGGCAATCTCCTCGGCACGTCCTTCCACCCGGAGATCACGGGGGAGCATCGTTTCCACGAGTACTTCCTGCGTACCGTGGCCCGGGTCGGCTTCGGCGGCTGAGGGCCCGGCGTTGACCACCCGGGTCGTCGCGCTGTTGCGCGGCATCAACGTGAACGGGATCACGATCGCGATGAGCGACCTCCGCGACACGTTCCAGGCCATCGGCCTCACCAATGTCCGCACGGTGCTGGCCAGCGGCAACGTACTCTTCGACACCGATCAGACGGATGCCGCCGCGCTCAAGGCGCGGATCGAACACGCCCTCAGGGAGACGTTCGGGTACGAAGCCTGGATCGTGCTTGTCGACACAGGCACGCTGGCCGGGGTGGTGCGGGGCTTCCCGTTCGACGCCGAACGCGAGGGCTGGCATTCGTATCTGCTCTTCGGCTCCGACCAGGCCGTGCTCGACGAGCTCGCCGCCTTGTCGCCCGGCCTCGACCCGGCCGTCGAGACGGTCGAGGCCGGCGCCGGCGTGCTCTACTGGCAGGTGCTCCGCAGCGTCGGGATCGCGAGCGCCTTCAGCAGGGTGACCGGCAGGGCCAGGTACCGTTCGAGCACGACGACCCGCAACCTGCGCACCCTGAATAAGCTGCTCGCCGCGCCACCCGCCGGGTGAAAACCGCTCCCGACCGGGCACCGCGGGTTAGAATGGGCAGCACCCAAACGGTGCGATGACCACGCAATACGGGACCAGCGTCAGCAGGTGCGGCACCGATGACAGCCAAGCGAAACAAAACGGGAGATTCATGTCCGGACATTCCAAGTGGGCGACAACGAAGCACCAGAAGGCGGTCACCGACTCACGTCGGGCCAAGGCCTTCGCCAAGTTGATCAAGAACATCGAGGTGGCGGCCCGGATGGGCGGCATCGACCTGTCCGGAAACCCGACGCTGGTCGACGCGATCCAGAAGGCCAAGAAGACCTCGGTTCCGAATGAGAACATCGACCGCGCCGTCAAGCGCGGCGGGGGGCTGACCGGCGAGGCCGTCGACTACTCGACGATCATGTACGAGGGCTACGCGGCCCACGGCGTCGCCATCATGATCGAGTGTCTGACCGACAACAAGAACCGGGCCGCCGCCGAGGTGCGAACCACGGTCACCCGCAATGGCGGGAACATGGCCGACCCGGGCAGTGTCGCCTACAACTTCCACCGCAAGGGTGTCGTGGTCGTGCCCAAGGGCACGAACGTCACCGAAGACGATGTGCTCGCCGCGGTACTCGATGCCGGGGCCGAAGAGGTCATCGACGAGGGCGAGAAATTCGAGGTGCTCAGCGAGGTCCACGATCTCGTCGCCACCCGCACGGCGCTGCAGGCCGCGGGCATCGACTATGACTCCGCCGACGTCGCCTTCATCCCGCAGCTCAAGGTCGAGGTCGACGCCGAGACCGCCCGCAAGGTGTTCCGACTGATCGACGCCCTCGAGGAACTCGACGACGTGCAGAATATCTACAGCAACTACGATGTGTCGGCCGAGGTCTCGGCGGAGCTCGAAGCCGAAAACGAGTAGCGGGCGATGAGCGTCCGGGTGCTCGGCATCGACCCCGGGCTCACCCGCTGCGGCGTGGGTGTCGTCGATGTCGCGGGAAACCGCACGGCGACCCTGGTTGACGTTGCGGTGCTCCGCAGCGCCCCCGACCTGCCCTTGGAGCAGAGACTGCTCCTGATCAGCCGGGGACTCGAAGAAATGCTCGACCGGCACAAGCCTGCCTTCGTCGCGATCGAACGGGTGTTCGCCCAGAACAACGTGAGCACCGTGATGGGCACCGCCCAGATCAGCGGGGTCGCCCTGCTGCTGGCCGCCCAGCGTGGACTGCCGGTCAGCCTGCACACCCCGAGCGAGGTCAAGGCAGCCATCACCGGCTACGGTTCGGCCGACAAGGCACAGGTTGGGGCCATGGTCGCCCGGGTGCTCGGCCTCTCGGAGGTGCCCAGGCCCGCGGATGCGGCCGACGCGCTCGCCCTGGCCATCTGCCACGCCTGGCGCACCGGGGCCTCCGGCGGGACCCTGCCCGGCGCCCCCGCTGCCCCTGCCGGTGGCCTCACCCCGGCCCAGAAGGCGTGGCGCGCCGCCGAACGCAGCTCTGTATCACCCGTGCCCCGTAGTCTTAAGCGGTGATCTCCTCCGTACGTGGCCTCGTCCTCTCCGCCCTCGGCTCGACGGTCGTGATCGAGGTCGGGGGAGTGGGCCTGGCCGTGCAGGTGACCCCCACGACGGCGCTCTCGCTGCGCCACGGCACGGAGGCCCGCCTGGCCACCACCCTGATTGTGCGTGAGGACTCCCTCACCCTCTATGGATTTCCCGGCGCCGACGAACTCGCGGTCTTCGAACTGCTTGTCGGTGTGACCGGGGTCGGCCCCAAGTCCGCTCTCGGCGTGCTCGCCGTGCTCGGTCCGAACCAGATTGCGCAGGCGGTCGCAGACGAAGACGACGGCGTCTTCCGCAAGGTCAGCGGGATCGGGCCCAAGACGGCCAAGCTCATCGTCTTGTCACTCGCCGGCAAGCTCGCCGTCACCAGCGTGGCATCCGTCGCCGGACGCCAGGTGGCCACCACCGTGGCGGCGGGCGTTCAGGCGGCGCTGATCGGCCTCGGCTGGTCGGAGCGGGTCGCGGCCCAGGCGGTCGAGGAGACGCTCGCCGACGCGGCCGACCCAGACCAGGTCGGGGTGGCCAGCCTGCTCCGCCTGGTCCTGGCCCGGCTCGGACCCGCGCAGCAGGCATCGGAGCGCCGCCCATGACCTCCAACCCCGGCCTGGCCGGCGACCCCGGCGTCGAAGTGACCAACCCCGCGCTCGAGGGTGAGGCCGAGCTGGCCTTCGAGGGTGCGCTGCGACCGCGCAGCCTGGCCGAGTTCGTCGGCCAGCACAAGGTTCGCGGACAGCTGCAACTGCTGCTGACCGCGGCGACCATGCAGAACCGCACCCCCGACCACATCCTGCTCGCCGGCCCGCCAGGCCTGGGCAAGACCACCCTGGCCATGATCATCGCCTACGAGGGCAACCGCCCGCTGCGGATGTCCAGCGGGCCGGCCATCCAGCACGCCGGAGACCTGGCGGCGATCCTGTCGTCCCTGGTCCCCGGCGAGGTGCTGTTCATCGACGAGATCCACCGGATGGCCCGCTCCGCCGAGGAAATGCTCTACCTGGCGATGGAGGACTTCCGGATTGACATCATGGTCGGCAAGGGTGCCGGCGCCACGTCCATCCCGCTCGACCTCGCGCCGTTCACGCTGGTGGGGGCCACGACGAGGTCCGGCCTGCTGCCGAACCCGCTCCGCGATCGGTTCGGGTTCACCGCCCACCTCGAGTTCTACGCGGAGAGCGAGCTGGAACAGGTCCTTGGCCGCGCGGCCGTGCTGCTCGGGCTCCCGATCGACCGGCGGGCCCTGGCGGAGATCGCCGGGCGCTGCCGGGGCACGCCCCGGATCGCAAACCGCCTGCTCCGCCGGGTGCGCGACTACGCGCTGGTGCACGGGGGAGACGCCGACCTGTCCGCGGTGCATGCCGCACTCGAGCTCTACGACGTGGACGCGATCGGGCTGGATCGACTCGACCGCGAGGTCATGCAGATCATCCTGACCCGTTTTGGGGGTGGGCCGGTCGGGCTGAACACCCTCGCCGTCTCGGTGGGTGAGGAGTCCGAGACCATCGAGGCGGTCGTCGAGCCCTTCCTCGTGCGGATAGGCTTCCTCACGCGCACCCCGCGTGGGCGCGTGGCCACTCCGGCGGCCTGGCGGCACTTCGGTCTCGCCGGTCCGCAGGGCAACGCGCCTCAAGTCGCCCTCACCCTGGATGACCTATAATTCAAGTTGGCTCGCCACGAGCCCGCTCGCTCATGCTTCGGCCATCGCGCCGCAACCGGAAGGTTTCACAGTTTTATGGATCCGTTGACTCTTGTCATGCTCGCCGTTCTGGCCGTGCTTGTCTTCTTCATGTTCCGCAATGGCCGCAAGCGCCAGAAGGACCAGGCAGCACTGCAGTCCCAGATGGTGGCCGGGGCCGAGGTCATGACCAACTTCGGCATGTACGGCACCATCCTGTCGATCGATGAGGAAGCCAACAAGGTCGCCCTCGAGATCGCGCCCGGCACCGTCGTTCACCTGCACCGCCAGACCATCGCCCGCGTCGTCGACCCCATCGTGGCCGAGACCGAATCCGACGTCGACTCCCTCGAGGCCGCTGCGCTCAACGAAGACAGCGCGATCGTGATGGGCGAACCCGAGTTCGGCCAGCGCGTCACCGATGCAGATTCCGACGAAGAACCCAAAAAGGGCGACGCGTAACCAACCCCTCTCCCATGCCCGCGCCATCGGCGCGGGCATGTGTAAAGAAAGCTGAGTTCCAAGGTGGCAAAGTCGACTCCGGCCAAGAAGGCCTGGCGTTCCCTGACGTGGCTGGGCGTGATCATTGTCGGCCTGATCGCCCTCAATAGCGCCGGCGTTCTTTCCGGAGGTGGGTCCTGGGCCCCCAAGCTGGCCCTCGACCTCGAGGGAGGCACGCAGATCATCCTCGCGCCGAAGCTCGAGTCCGGCCAGTCGGTGTCGCAGGACCAGTTGAACCAGGCCGTGTCGATCATCCGTCAGCGGATCGACTCCGCCGGTGTGTCCGAGGCGGAGATCAACACCCAGGGCGGCCAGAACATCGTCGTGTCCATCCCCGGGATCCCGGACGACGCGACGATCAACCGGATCGAATCCTCGGCGAAGCTCGAGTTCCGTCCCGTTCTTGTCGCGGCGGCGCCGTCGGCCTCCAGCGTCGGCAGCGACGGCACGTCCAGTGCCACCCCGGCGCCCACGGCCGACCCGAACCTGTCCACCACGCCGACGGCGGTCCCGACGGACGGCAGTGACCTCAGCTATGTCACCCCGGCCCTGCAGGCCCAGTACGACGCGTTCGACTGCAGCAAGATCGACACCTCCAATGTCGCACCGGCCAAGGACCCCCTGGTCACCTGCGAAACCGACGGTTCGGTCAAGTACATCCTCGGCCCGGTCGAGGTCAGCGGCGAGAACGTCTCCGACGCCACCAGCGGCCAGAAGACCACGCAGACCGGAGCCACCACCGGCGAGTGGGTCGTCAACATCGCGTTCGACGGCACCGGCACCAAGGACTTCGCGACCGTCAGCACCCGCCTCAGCGGCCTGACCGGCGTACAGAACCAGTTCGCCATCGTGCTCGACGGCAAGGTCATCTCGGCCCCGCGCACCCTGGCCGTGATCACCGACGGCAACGCCCAGATCAGCGGAAACTTCACCCAGGACTCCTCCAAGACCCTCGCCGACCAGCTCAAGTTCGGCGCCCTGCCGATCAGCTTCACGGTGCAGAGCCAGGACACCATTTCAGCCACCCTCGGCTCGACCCAGCTCGGCAGCGGACTGATCGCGGGACTGATCGGCCTGATCCTCGTCGTGCTGTACTCGCTCGTGCAGTACCGGCTCCTCGGCCTGGTGACGGTGGCCTCGCTCACCGTGGCGGCGCTGATCACCTACCTGTTGATCACCATCCTGTCCTGGCGCGAGGGCTACCGGCTCTCGCTCGCCGGGGTCGCGGGGTTGATCGTGGCGATCGGCATCACCGCCGACTCCTTCATCGTCTACTTCGAGCGGGTGCGCGACGAACTGCGCGACGGACGCGGACTGGAGTCCGCGGTCGAGGCAGGCTGGAAGCGTGCCCTCCGCACCGTGCTGGCCTCCGACGCCGTGAACTTCCTCGCCGCCGGCGTCCTGTTCATCGTCGCCGTCGGAAACGTCAAGGGCTTCGCCCTCACCCTCGGCCTGACGACGCTCGTCGACGTCGCCGTGGTGATCCTCTTCACCCACCCGGTGCTGCAGCTGCTCGCCCAGACCCGGTTCTTCAACGACGGTCACCGGCTCTCCGGGCTTGACCCGCGCGCACTCGGCGCGACCTACCGGGGGCGGGCCAAGTTCGCTCCCTCACCGCAGCTTGCCTCGTCAAAGCTCTCCTCGGCAAGTCGCGAGGCCGCCAAACGGCAGACCATCGCCGAACGCAAGGCTGCCGAACTGGTCGGTTCCAGCGCGGATCGGTCGACCGACGGGAAGGATTCCTAATGGCCAGCTTCTCCCAGTTCGGCAACGACCTGCACACCGGCAAGCGCTCGTTCAACATCGTCGGACGACGCAAGACCTGGTATCTCGTCGCCGCAGTGGCGATCCTGATCGCCCTGGTCGTCCCGCAGCTCCGCGGAGGATTCGTCTTCGGTATCGAGTTCACCGGCGGTTCCGAATTCGTCGTGTCGGATATCGCGAAGCAGGACCAGGCTGCGGCCGCACAGGCCGTGACCAGTGTCGTGCCCGCCGCAGTGACCAAGGTGTCCAATGTGAGCAACAACGGCATCCGGGTTCAGACCGACCAGCTCAGCAGCGACGCGACCCGGTCCGTGCGCACCGCGCTGGCGGACGCGTTCGCGGTGCCCGTCGACAAGGTGACCGCCTCCTTCATCGGCCCGTCCTGGGGCGCGGACATCACCGGGCAGGCCCTCCGCGGCCTGGTGATCTTCCTGGTTCTCGCGGCCATCGGCATGGCGCTGTACTTCCGCACCTGGAAGATGTCCCTGGCCGCCATGGCGGCGCTGCTGCACGACCTGGTGATCACCGCCGGGTTCTACGGCATCACCGGTTTCGAGATCACCCCGGCCGCTGTCATCGGCTTCCTGACCATCCTCGGCTACTCGCTCTACGACACCGTCGTGGTCTTCGACAAGATCCGGGAGAACACCAGGCAGGACGGCCCGGAGTCGCGCCGCACTTTCGCGGAATCGGTGAACCTTGCCGTGAACCAGACCCTGGTCCGTTCGATCAACACGTCGGTCGTGGCCGTGCTGCCGGTGGGGTCCATTCTCTTCATCGGCGCCTTCGTGCTCGGGGCCGGAACGCTGCGGGACATCTCGCTGGCGCTCCTGATCGGCATCATCGCCGGTGCGTACTCGACCATCTTCATCGCCTCTCCGCTCTATGCCGGTCTCCGAACCCGCGAACCCGGCGTGCGGAAGCGCGACAAGAAGGCGCTGCTGCTGCGTGCCAAGGCCGGGTCGGCCACCAAGGTGTCCGAGGGCGTCACCGCGTGACCGCACACCCGTCGGGTGCCCATTTGTCGGGTGCACGGGTCATCGGGGCCTCCCGACTTCCGGTAGCCTGATTCAACTCTGCGAAGAGTGATAATTAGGTGAGGGAGATGAGGTGACCAGGTGACCGAGATAACGACTCCTCCTGCCTCGTCGACGCCGGCGCCCATTCCGTCGGCGTCGCTGAGACGCCTCGTGCCGCGGATCTTCTCGCGGGCTCAGCCGGCCGGCGCGGTCGACACCCTGCTCAAGACGGTGCGGCTGCACCATCCGAAGGTCGACCTGTCGATCATCGAGCGCGCGTATGCCGCCGCCGAAGGGGCCCACGAGGGCCAGTTCCGGCGCAGCGGCGAGCCGTACATCACTCACCCGGTTGCGGTCGCGCAGATTCTCGCCGACCTGGGGATCGGGCCGAAGACCATCGCCGCCGCACTCCTGCACGACACGGTCGAAGACACCGAGTACACGCTCGACCAGCTCCGCGCCGACTTCGGTGACGAGATCACGATGCTCGTCGACGGCGTCACCAAGCTCGACAAGGTCAAGTACGGGGACAGCACCCAGGCGGAGACCGTTCGCAAGATGATCGTGGCGATGTCCAAGGACATCCGTGTGCTGATCATCAAACTCGCCGACCGGCTCCACAACGCTCGAACCTGGGGTTTCGTTCCGGCGGCCTCCGCCGTTCGCAAGGCCACCGAGACCCTCGAGATCTACGCGCCCCTCGCGCACCGGCTGGGCATCCAGACGATCAAGTGGGAACTCGAGGACCTCTCCTTCGCCGTGCTCTACCCGAAGCTCTACGCCGAGATCGAGAGCCTGGTCAAGCAGCGCACCCCGCAGCGTGAGGAATTCGTCCAGCACGTCATCGACGCGATCACCGACGACCTCAAGGCGGCCCGGATCCGCGGCAAGGTCGCGGGGCGGCCGAAGCAGTACTACTCCATCTACCAGAAGATGGTCGTTCGCGGTCGTGAGTTCGACGAGATCTACGACCTCGTCGGCATCCGGGTGCTCGTCAACTCGGTGCGTGACTGCTACGCCGTTCTCGGGGCCATCCACGCCAGGTGGACGCCGCTGCCCGGCCGGTTCAAGGACTACATCGCGACCCCCAAGTTCAACCTGTACCAGTCGCTGCACACCACCGTGCTCGGCCCGAGCGGCCGCGCCGTCGAGATCCAGATCCGCACCCAGGAGATGCACCAGCGCGCGGAGTTCGGTGTTGCCTCGCACTGGAAGTACAAGGAACAGGTCAACGGCAAGAGCTCGGGGCCTGGCCCGCAGAGCGACACCGACATGGCCTGGCTGGCGCACATTTCGGACTGGCAGGCCGAGACCGCCGACCCCGGCGAATTCCTCGACTCCCTCCGCTACGAGATCGGCGCGAAGGAGGTCTACGTCTTCACCCCCAAGGGGCGCGTGATCGGATTGCCCAACGGGGCCACCCCGGTCGACTTCGCCTACGCGGTGCACACCGAGGTCGGTCACCGCACCATGGGCGCCAAGGTGAACGGTCGCCTGGTTCCCCTGGAGAGCGCGTTGATCACGGGCGACGTGGTCGAGGTTTTCACCTCGAAGAACCCGGACTCCGGGCCGAGCAAGGACTGGCTCAACTTCGTCAAGAGCCCCAGGGCGCGCAACAAGATCCGCCAGTGGTTCACCAAGGAACGCCGCGACGAGGCGATCGAGCAGGGCCGTGACTCGATCGCGCGCGCGATGCGCAAGCAGAATCTGCCGCTGCAGAAGCTGATGAACCAGGATTCGTTCGCCGAGGTGGCGGCGGTGATGAAGTACGAGGACGTGTCCGCCCTCTACGCCGCGGTCGGCGAGGGCCACGTGTCGACCCAGTCCGTGCTGGAGAAGGTCGTCGCCACGCTGCAGAGCGTCGAGGAGAGCGACGCGACCGATCTGCCGTTCGCCCCGCACGGCCGCACGCAGACACTGCGAAACAGCGACTCCGGTATCCTCGTGCGGGGAGCCCCCGACATCCTGGTCAAGCTGGCCCGCTGTTGCACACCGGTGCCTGGCGACAAGGTCGTCGGCTTCATCACCCGCGGCGCCGGGGTGTCCGTGCACCAGGCCGGCTGCCGCAACGTGCAATCGCTGCTCAAGGAACCCGAGCGGATGATCGACGTGGACTGGGCGCCCACCTCGAAGAGCCTCTTCCTGGTTCAGATCCAGATCGAGGCGCTCGATCGGTCTGGCCTGCTCTCAGACGTGACCCGGGTGCTGTCCGAGCACCACGTGAACATCCTGTCGGCCACCGTGCACACCTCGACCGACCGGCTCGCGATCAGCCGGTTCGTCTTCGAGATGGGGGACACCACCCACCTGGACCGTGTTCTCAACGCCGTGCGCCGGATCGACGCCGTCTACGACGTCTACCGCGTCAACGACGGCTGACGGTCCCGGCGGACGGCCTCCGAGAGACGAAGCATGGCCAGACGGCGAAACGGCACGTACGCCCGATCGCACCGGTGGATGGCCCGTTCGGCGGCGCCCGGGCCGCAACGGCTCAGCAGTCCACCGATCACGGGAATCAGGTCGACGTCGGCATCAGGCCAGCGGGCCAGGTCCACGAGCGTGCGGAGCGGCGTCGTGACCCGGCGACCGCCGACCGTCAGCGTGTCTTCGGCCGTGCAGGTGACCTCACGCACTCTGAACCGCGGCGACGGTTCGAGGTGCATCCTCGCGGCGACGTGCACGCAGAATTGGTGGCGACCCGGCTCGGGTGCCAGACCGTAGATCCACGCCGCGGTCAGGCGCTCGGCGATGGCACGCGGCGGCACGAGAAGCGCGGCGGCCTGGGCGCGTCTGGCCTCGTCGTCGATCTCGTCGACCGGGCACCAGAAGTCGCCGAGACCGAAGACCTCGCCGTCGAGGCGGGCGCTCGACAACTCGGCGACGGGCAGGTCCAGCCGGCAGAGCACCGAGGCCAACCTGTCCGTCATCAGCCCAGAGTGGAGCCGGGTGCCGGGCCGGTACACGCGAAACGGGGATCTGTGGACAGATCCCCGTTTCTCCTGCTGTGGACGAGCCGGAGACCCGGCGCGGCCGCTACTGTCCGATGGCCTTCAGCCACGCCTTACGGGTCTCGAGCGCCTCGTTCGCCGCGGCGATGGCCGTGGCGTCCGTGCCGGACTTCGCTTCCTCGAGTTCGGCCTCGAGCTTGGCAATGGCATCGTGCAGCTGGCCGGCGAGACCCTCGGCGCGGGCCTTCGTCTCCGGGTTGTTGCGCTTCCAGTGGTCGTCGTCGAGCTTGCGCACGGCGGCCTCGACCTTGCGCATGCGGTCTTCGACCACCTTCACGGAGTCGCGGGGCACCTTGCCCAGCTCGTCCCAGCGACGCTGGATCGAGCTGAGGGTCGTGCGCGCCTTGGCGCGGTCGGTCTCCGTGAGGAGCACCTCGGCCTCGGTGAGCAACTCGAGCTTCTGGGCCAGGTTGCCAGCGAATTCCTCGTTGTCCTGGGCGTCGATCTCACTCTTGACCGAGTACAGCACGTCGCCCGCAGCCTTGAACTTCGCCCACATGGCGTCGTCCTGCTTCTTGCCGCTGCGGCCGGCCAGCTTCCAGTCGTCGAGGAGGTTGCGGTAGACGGGGATGCCGTCCGCGCCCTTCGGCGCCAGGGCCTCGGCCTGCTCGATGAGCTGCTGCTTGCGGTTGCGAACGTCCTTGTGGGCGCTGTCGAGCTCGGCGAAGAACGCCTTGCGGTTCTGCTCGATCGTCGTGCGCGCCGCGCGGAATCGCTTCCAGAGGTCGTTGGCCTCGCCCTTCGGAATGCGGGGCGCGTCGTGCTGGTGCGCCTGCCACTTCGCGAACAGGGCCTCGAGGGCCGCGCTGGTCTGCTTCCACTGCGTCTTGGCCGGGTCTTCGGCGGCAAGCGCCTCCGCCTCGGTGACGATGGCGGCGCGTTCGGCGATCGCGGCGACCGCCGCGGCCTTCGCCTCGGCGCCCTGCTGCTCGGTCAACTCGGTCACGGCGCCGCCGAGGGCGCCGAGGCGGGTCGCGAGGGCGGCCAGGTTGCCGACCGCGTTGGCGGTGGCGATCGTCTCGGACAGGTGCGCGACGGATTTCGCGATGTCCGCGGCCGGAGCGCCGCCCTTGGCGCGCTGTTCGAGGAGCGTGACTTGTCCGTTGAGCTCAACGTACTTGCGCTCGAAGTAGGCCAGGGCCTCTTCCGGGGTAGCGTCCGGGTACTGTCCGACGGCGCGTTCGCCCGTCGCCTCGCGCACGAAAACCGTGCCGGATTCGTCTACGCGACCCCATGGTTGCTGATCTGTCGTAGTCAAGAGCCTCACCTTTAAATGTCGTTGTCTGCCCACGAATGAGCCAATACCCGGTCAAGCCTATTGCAAGGCCGACCGCTGATCGCCGGAAACTACTTAACTGATACCTGAGTGATGGTCGTGGGGACGACCGGCTTGCCGTCCGTGGCTCCGCCTTCCACCCCGGCGGCGACGATCTCCGCCTTCACCCGGTCGAGTCCGCTGGTGACCCGGCCGAGCACGGTGTAGCCCCCGACGGCATCCGCCGGGATGGTCGTGTCGTCGTAGACGATGAAGAATTGGCTGCCCATGCTGTAGGCATTGCCGCCCTGGCGGGCCATGGCGATGGTGCCGGCCGGGTAGACGTCGCCCGCCGGCGCATTCTCAACCGGGCCGTAGCTGTAGCCGGGACCACCCGTGCCGTCACCCTTCGGGTCACCGCACTGCAACACAGAGAAGCCGCCGGTGGTGAGTCGATGGCAGGACACGCCGGTGTAGAAGCCGGAGTCGATCAGGCTGATCGTCGATGACACGGCCTGCGGGGCCAGGGCGCCGTCCAGTTCGATGCCCAGCGGGATCCCGTTGAGGTCCATCGTGCCGGTCCAGGTGCGGCCCTCGGCCAGCGTGCTGGCCGGAACGTCGCCGGTGTTCGCCCCGGCCGCTGCGGTCGGCGTCGCGCTCGGCGTTGCGGCGGCGGACGCGGACGGTGCCGGGGTGCCCGGTCCGCCGTTGAAGAAGAACACCTGGGCGAGGATGGCGAGCACGATCACGACGGTGACGCCGACGCTGGCCAGGACGTTGTCGCGAAGCCGGCGCTTCACCTGGTGTTCGTTCACCGCGCGGCGGGCCTGGAATGCCCGGACGCGGGACCTGGTCTCGCGGGTTTCGCGGTCTTGCTTCTTGTTCGGTGCCACGTCGAATCCTCCAGGGGCTGCCACAGGGGCCAGGTCAGAACGGGAAAATCGCAGGCGCGCGCACGGGCCCGGACCACGTTGAACTCTACGCCAGCAACGATCGGCCCGGAATCAGCCGCGCTCCGGGGTCGCGGATCGGCGGGGTCGCGGATCCGCGGCGTCACCGGCGCAAACTACGCTGGACTCATGGTGGATGTTCAACCGGGCCTGCGCAGCGGCGCCACGCCCCTCGCGGTGCGGATGCGCCCAACCTCGCTCGCAGAGGTCGCCGGGCAGCGGCACCTGCTCA
Organism: Cryobacterium sp. PH31-AA6; assembly: GCF_030063195.1. GTDB lineage: Bacteria > Actinomycetota > Actinomycetes > Actinomycetales > Microbacteriaceae > Cryobacterium. Next base: position 14,418 of record NZ_JASISS010000029.1, on the reverse strand, counting down.
CGCCGGGCTCGCCGCTGGTCAGCCTGGCCAGTGACAAAACGGGGGAGCAGGGCTCGGTGTCCGTTATTCTCTGGGGCCCGCCCGGAACCGGCAAGACCACCCTCGCCCAGGCGATCGCGCACAGCTCCGGCCGGCGGTTCGTCGAACTCTCCGCCGTGAACGCCGGGGTGCGCGACGTGCGCCAGGTCATGGAGGAGGCCCGGACCAGCCGGGACCTCTATGGTTTGTCCACCGTTCTCTTCCTTGACGAGATCCACCGGTTCAGCAAAGCGCAGCAGGATGCCCTGCTCCCGGGTGTGGAGAACGGGGTGATCATCCTGGTCGCCGCCACCACGGAGAATCCTTCGTTCTCCGTCATCTCCCCGTTGTTGTCCCGGTCGCTGCTGCTCACCCTCGAGACACTCAGCGATGACGACCTCGGCATCGTCGTCGACCGGGCGGTCGCCGACCCGCGTGGCCTCGCCGGGCGGTTCGCGCTCGACCCGGAGGCCAGGGCTGCCATCATCCGCCTGGCCTCCGGTGATGCCAGACGGGCGCTCACCGCGCTGGAGGCGGCCTCCGTCTCCGCGGCGACCTCGGTCGAGCCAGGCTCCGACGAGCAGCCCCTGATCACCACCGAGATCGTCTCGCTCGCCGTCGACCGTGCCCTGCTGCGGTACGACCGCAACGGCGACGAGCACTACGACATCATCAGTGCGTTCATCAAATCGGTGCGGGGCTCCGACGTGGACGCCTCGCTGCACTACCTCGCGCGGATGATCGAGGCGGGGGAGGACCCCCGGTTCATCGCGCGCCGCATCATCGTGCTCGCGTCGGAGGACATCGGCATGGCCGATCCGCAGGCCCTGGTCATCGCGGTCGCCGCCGCGGACGCGGTGCAGCTGATCGGCATGCCGGAGGGCCGCATCCCACTCGCGCAGGCGGTCGTGCACCTCGCCACCGCGCCGAAATCGAACGCCGCGTACCTGGCGCTCGACCGGGCGATCGCCGATGTGCGAGCCGGAAAGACCGGGCGGGTTCCCAAACCCCTCCGCGACGCCCACTATGCGGGGGCGAAGCGTCTCGGCCACGGCAAGGGCTACAAATACCCGCACGACGACGCCCTCGGTGTACTCGCCCAGCAGTACCCGCCGGACGAGCTCAAGACGGTTCGGTACTACGAACCCACCGAGCACGGGAACGAGCGCGAGGTGTCGGCGAGGCTCGCGAAACTGCGCCGAATCATCCGCGGCCAGTAGGCGTCGATGACCCGTCTGCGGCCGTGCAGACGGGGCTGACGCTGTGGTAACCTGTTCAGGCCTACAACCGGTTTGGCATGCGGCTGCGTCCAAACCCAAGTTGAGGGGATTTCTCTCTAGCCGAGAGTCCCGTGGCAACACCCCTCTGATCTCCCATGACGCCCGGCGTTCTCTGTGAGTGCGCCAGCGCCCTGGTTTCCCGTTTTGTTTGCAGTTCCATCGAAAGGACACCGTGTCTACCAAGTCACGTACCCGCAGTAAGACCCGCCTCTCGCGGGCACTGGGCATCGCCCTGACCCCCAAGGCCGCGCGCTACCTCGAGAAGCGTCCTTACGCTCCGGGCGAGCACGGCCGCACCAAGCGCAAGACGGACTCCGACTACGCGGTGCGCCTTCGCGAAAAGCAGCGCTTACGTGCCCAGTACGGCATCCGCGAGGCCCAGCTGAAGATCGCCTTCGAAGAAGCGCGTCGCGCCCAGGGCCTGACCGGTGAGAACCTGGTCGAGATCCTCGAGACCCGTCTCGACGCACTCCTCGTTCGTTCGGCGATCGCCCGCACGACCGCGCAGGCTCGCCAGATGATCGTGCACCGTCACATCCTGATCGATGGCCAGCTCGTCGACCGCCCCTCCTTCCGCGTGAAGCCGGGTCAGCTCATTCACGTCAAGGCCAAGAGCGAGGGCATGGAGCCGTTCCAGGTAGCAGCTGCCGGCGGCCACGTCGACGTGCTCCCGAAGCTCCCGCCGTACCTCGAGGTTGAGATCGACAAGCTGCAGGCGCGCCTCGTGCGTCGCCCGAAGCGCATCGAAATCCCCGTGACCTGTGAAGTACAGCTCGTCGTGGAGTACTACGCGGCCCGCTAGGTCCCGATTCGGCTGCATCGCCTTCGTGCGGTGCATCTGAACTACGCTGGAGAGCGGATCACCCCTCGGGGTGGTCCGCTCTTTGCGTTTTCACATGCCGAATTTGGAATGGATGGTTGTCAATGTCAGGTGGGGATATCGCCGGACTGATCGCGGCGGCCGTGTTCGCGGTACTCGTCGGCGTGCTCGCGGTCCCGCTGGTGAAACTCGGGCGGGTATTCGACGAGACCACCACGGCCATCCGGGAGCTCAGCCGGAACGTCACGCCTCTCCTCGAGGAGACAACGACCACCGTGCACGAAACGAACAAACAGCTGGCCAGGGTGGACACCATCACCGGGAACGTGGCGGACGTCACCGGCAACGTCTCCGCTCTCGTCGCGCTGGTCGCGGCAACGGTCGGCGGCCCGCTGGTCAAGCTCGCCGGGTTCTCCGCCGGGGTGCGCGCCGCGTTCCGCGCGGCACGACCGGCGGGTGCCCGCCGCCGCCGCGGCTAGTCGGCTACGCTGGAAAGGTGCCGGTCGAGTCTGGGATTCACCGGCCTGCCCGTGCTCGACGGCGTGATCGACCCGCAACTGCCGTCCGGTGCAAGTCCCAACCCACATCCGGGCCTCCACAATCAGGGTCTCCACACATTTCAGGGAGCATTGTCATGAAGAACTTCATCTGGTTCGGCCTCGGCGTCGGCGTCGGACTTGTCATTTCCCGCGAAGCCAGCAAGACCCGTCAGGGCAAGCAGTTCTTCAGCGACCTCGACACCAAGGCTCGCGAATTCGGCGAAGCCATTTCCGAGGGATACCGCAAGCGCGAGGCCGAACTGCGCGACGCCATCGGTGGTGTAGCCGAGGTCGCCGCCGACGCCGTCGACGATGCCGGCAATGCGATCGGCAACCTGGCCAAGCCGTAGGCTGCCCACCGGCACCCCTCTCCACCCCGTCTCAACGAATTACGGAACACATGCAGACTGCTGAAATTCGCGGGCGCTGGCTCGACTTCTTCGCGGATCGTGGACACACCGTTGTCCCCTCCGCCTCGCTCGTCAGCGACGACCCCACACTGCTCTTCACGGTGGCCGGCATGGTCCCGTTCGTGCCGTACCTGACCGGCCTGGTCCCGGCACCGTACCCCCGGGCGACCAGCGTGCAGAAATGCATCCGTACCAACGACATCGAAGAGGTCGGCAAGACCCCGCGCCACGGCACGTTCTTCCAGATGAACGGGAACTTCTCGTTCGGCGACTACTTCAAGGAACAGGCGATCGGCTACGCCTGGGAACTGCTCACGACATCGGACGCCGACGGCGGCTACGGGTTCGCGGAGAAGGATCTCTGGGTCACCGTGTACGAGGACGATGACGAGGCGTTCCGTTACTGGCGCGCCCTCGGCCTGCCCGAGGACCGCATCCAGCGTCTCGGAATGGACACCAACTACTGGTCGACCGGCCAGCCCGGCCCGGCCGGCCCCTGCTCCGAGATCTTCTTCGACCGCGGACCGGCCTACGGCATCGACGGCGGCCCCGCCACCGACGATGACCGCTACGTCGAGATCTGGAACCTCGTCTTCATGCAGTACCTGCGTGGCGAGGGCACCGGCAAGAACGACTTCGTCATTCTCGGGGACCTCCCCAAGAAGAACATCGACACCGGCATGGGCCTCGAGCGCGTCGCCTTCCTCAAACAGGGCGTCCAGAACATGTACGAGATCGACCAGGTGCGTCCGGTCCTCGACCGAGCAGCCGAACTTTCCGGACGCCGCTACGGCGCGTCCCACGAAGACGACGTACGGATGCGCATCGTCGCCGACCACGTGCGCTCCTCCCTGATGCTGATGAGCGACGGCGTGATGCCGTCCAACGAGGGCCGCGGCTACATCCTGCGCCGTCTGATGCGTCGCAGCGTCCGCGCGATGCGGCTGCTCGGCGTCGACACCGCGTCGTTCACCGAGCTGTTCCCGGCCTCGCGCGACGCCATGGCAAGCGCCTACCCGGAGGTGAAGGCCGACTTCTCCCGGATCAGCCAGGCCGCATACGCGGAAGAGGAAACCTTCCTCCGTACCCTGGCCAGCGGCAGCAGCGTCCTGGACCTGGCCGTGGCGAAAACGAAGAAGGCCAAGCAGAGCGTGCTTCCGGGCCAGACCGCCTTCCTGCTGCATGACACCTACGGGTTCCCGATCGAGATCACCCTCGAGATGGCGGAGGAAGCCGGGCTCAGCGTCAACCGCGACGCCTTCGACACCCTGATGAGCAAGCAGCGGGCGATGGCCAAGGCCGACGCCAAGGCGAAAAAGACCCATCTCGCGGACCTGTCCGTCTACAGCGCCTTCCGCGCCGAGGGTGAAACGACCTTCACCGGGTACGAGTCGTTGCAGACCGAGTCTGCCGTTCTCGGCATCATCGTCGGCGGCGTCTCCGTCGCCAGTGCCGCGGCCGGCGAAATCGCTGAGGTGATCCTGGCCGAGACCTCGCTGTACGCCGAATCCGGCGGTCAGGAAGCCGACGCCGGACTCATCGTGGGAACGGGCTATGAGCTCGAGGTGATCGACGTGCAGAAGCCGGTCAAGGGACTGATCAGTCACAAGGTTCAGGTCACCTCCGGTGAGGTTGGCGTCGGCGATCGGGCGACCAGCGTCGTCGACCCCGACTGGCGTCGCGGCGCCCGTCAGGCGCACTCCGGTACGCACGTCCTGCACGCCGCGCTCCGTCAGGTGCTCGGCCCGAACGCCCACCAGTCCGGTTCCTACAACAAGGCCGGTTTCTTCCGCCTCGACTTCTCCTGGAACCAGGCCCTGTCCCCGGCGACTCGCAGCGAGATCGAGGAGATCTCCAACAACGCCATCCGGGACAACCTGCCCGTCACCACGAGGGAGCTGCCCCTGGCCGAGGCGAAGGCGCTCGGCGCCATGGCCCTGTTCAGCGAGAAGTACGGCGACCGAGTGCGCGTCGTCGACATCGGTGGCCCCTGGTCACGGGAACTCTGCGCGGGCACCCACGTGTCCACGAGCGCGGAGATCGGCATGATCAGCCTGGTCAGCGAGGCATCCGTCGGCTCCACCAACCGCCGGGTCGAGTCGCTCGTCGGCCTGGAGGCCTTTCGCGACCTTGCCGCCGAGCGTTCGATCGTGTCGCTGCTCACCGCTAACCTCAAGACGCCGAAGGAACAGCTGCCCGAGCGCATCAACGACCTGGTGCAGAACCTCAAGGCCGCGGAGAAGAAGATCGCCGCGTTCGAGGCGCGGGCCCTCACCGACAAGGTGCCCGCGCTGGTCGCCGGTGCCGCCCGCTCGGGCTCCATCAACGTCGTCGCGCAGGACCTCGGCACCCTGACGTCCGCCGACGACCTGCGGATGCTGGTCACGGCCACCAGGGAACGTCTCGGCAACGATCCGGCGGTCGTCGCCCTCGCCGCGGTGGTCGCGGACAAGCCCGTCGTCATCGTCGCGACCAACCAGGCGGCCAGGGATGCCGGCCACCGCGCGGGTTCCCTCGCCAAGCAGGTCGCCGGAATCCTCGGCGGCGGCGGCGGCGGAAAAGACGACCTCGCCCAGGGCGGCGGAACGAACGTCACGGCCATCCCCGCCGCGCTGAGCGCCGTCCGCACCAGCGTCGTGGGCTGACTGTGCGGCACGGGGTGCGGGTGGGGATCGACGTCGGCACCGCCAGGATCGGCCTGGCCCGGAGCGACCCGCACGGCATGCTGGCGACCCCGATCGAAACGGTCGGTCGCGACCACGCCGGCACCGCCGACCTGGTTCGAATCGAATCGATCGTGGCCGACCTCGACGCGATCGAGGTCGTGGTCGGCCTGCCGCTCGCGCTCTCCGGTAATCGGACCGCGTCCACCAACGATGCCGTCGGCTTCGCCGAGGTGCTCGCCGGGAGACTGGCCGTGCCGGTGCGCCTGGTCGACGAACGGCTCTCCACCGTCGCCGCCCAAACCGTGTTGCGGGCCGCGGGGCGGAAGGCGAAGACGCAGCGCCCAGTCGTCGACCAGGTTGCCGCAACTATAATTCTGCAACATGCCCTGGACACCGAACGGGCGCTGGGCAGGCCGCCGGGTTCGCCCGTGGTGCCGTCCGGTTCGTCCGCAGCTCCGACCGAAGGGCCATAACCGTGCCGAATCTTCCCCCCGGGCCCGACGGGTCTCCGCGCGAACCCGACCCCGTTGACTGGGACGCGTTCCTCGGTGGCGTGGCGCCTGGGGAGGAGAGACCGAACGAGTCTCGCGCCGCGGCCCAGGAGAAGCCTCTGCCCTCCCGGCGCACCACCCGGGACTCGCACATCGGCGGCACCCGGTCCAGCCGTCGCACCCAGCTCGCCCCGCCGAGGGAGAAGCGCAGTCGAAAGGGTGGCTGGGGTTGTCTCGTCGTGCTTCTGGTCCTGGCCGGCCTCGCCACCGGTGCCGCGGTATTCCTGCAGGGCCCGATCTCCCAACTGGTCGCCATGGTGTCCGGGCCGGCCGACTACACCGGAACCGGGGAGAAGAAGATGGCCTTCATCATCCACGACGGTCAAACCGGCCAGGATGTGGCCAAGGACCTCGCCGACCAGGACGTGGTCAAGAGCTTCGACGCGTTCTACGGTCTCCTGCTGAGGGAATCTCCCGCCCCGGTGTTCCAGCCGGGCGCCTACCAGCTCTCCACCAAGATGAGCGCCCGCGCGGCCCTGGACGCGCTGCTCGACCCCGCGAACAAACTCAAGCAAACCGTTGTCGTCCCTGAGGGCACCGCCGCCGTCGACGTACTGCAGCTGATCAACGAGGGCACGAGCCTGCCGCTGGCCGATCTGACCAAGGCCGCAGCCGACGTGGCCTCCTATGGTCTCCCGGCCGAGGCGACGACGCTCGAGGGCTTCCTGTTCCCCGCCACCTACACCTTTCCGCCCGGCGTGTCGGCGCACGACGCGGTGAAGACCCTCGTGGATCGCCAGTTCAGGGCCCTGGACGACGCCGGGGTCGCCCCGGCCGACCGGTGGCGCACGATCGTGCTCGCCTCCCTCATCCAGCGCGAGGCCGGACTCACCCCCGACTACTACAAGGTCGCCCGGGTCTTCCTCAACCGCCTCGACCCGGCTCAGTGGCAGAGCGGGCTGCTCCAGTCCGACGCCACCGTCGCTTATGGCACCGGCAAGACCGACCTGGTCACGACGACGGATGCCGAACGGGCCGACGCCGGCAACAAATACAACACCTACGCGCACCCCGGGCTCCCCGTCGCGCCGATCTCCAACCCGGGGGACGTCGCCATCGACGCCGCCCTGCACCCGGCGGACGGCAGCTGGCTGTTCTTCGTCACCTGGAACCTCGACACGGGGGAGACGATCTTCTCCACCACCGTTGAGGAACACGACGCCGCCGTGGTGAAATGGCAGGCCTGGATGAAGGAGCACCCCGAATATGGTTGATTCCCCCTCGTTCGCCGAGGCCCCCGCGGAGGCGAGGCTCGCCGTGCTCGGCTCGCCGATCGCGCACTCGCAGTCGCCTGCCCTGCACCGGGCCGCGTATGCCGCACTCGGATTGGACTGGCGCTATGACGCCATCGACGTTCCGGCCGGCGGCCTGGCGGACTTTCTCGGCGGCCTCGGCACCGACTGGCGCGGCCTGTCCCTGACCATGCCGTTGAAGCAGGAGGCCCTCGGCCAGCTCGACAGCGTGGACAAACTCGCCACCGTGACCGGCGCGGCGAACACCGTCCTCATCGGCGCGAATGACGGCCGGCGCACCCTGCACGGCTTCAATACGGACGTCACCGGCCTGGTGCGGGCCCTGGCCGACGCCGGGATGCGGAGCGCCCGACGGGTGAGCGTCCTCGGCGCCGGCGCGACCGCGGCGTCGGCGGTCGTCGCGGCCGCCGAACTGGGGGCGGAGACCGTCGAGGTGCTCGCGCGCACGCCCGCGAAGGCCGCGCCGCTCGTCCTGTTGGGCCGTAACGTCGGTGTCGTCGTCTCGGTCTCCTCCTGGGCCGGCACGTCGGAGCCCGGCCGCGACAGCGATCTCGTGATCTGCACGTTGCCCGGCGGGGTCACTCCCCGGGACGAGTTCCCTGCGGAACTGCGCCGGCGGGCGCTGCTCTTCGACGTGAGCTACTCGCCGTGGCCGAGCGAGCTCGCCTCGTCCTGGCTCCGGGCGGGCGGAACCGTGATCTCCGGGCTGGAACTGCTGCTCCAGCAGGCCCTCGTGCAGGTGCGAATCTTCGTGGCCGGGGACCCATTCGAACCATTGCCCGACGAGGACGCGGTACTGGCCGCCATGCGCGGCGCGCTGGCCCGACAGCCTGTGAAAGAATAGGCCCATGCTTCGTTGGCTCACCGCCGGAGAGTCCCACGGCCCCGAACTCATCGCCATTGTCGAGGGTTTGCCCGCTGGAATCCCGGTCACTCTTGATGCGATCCGCCTCGATCTGGCGCGCCGGAAACTCGGTTACGGCCGAGGCGCCCGGATGTCGTTCGAACAGGACGAACTGAACGTCTCCGGCGGAGTACGCCACGGTTTCACCCTCGGCGGGCCGGTGGCCCTGCGGATCGGCAACACCGAATGGCCCAAATGGGTCGACGTGATGAACCCGGAACCGGTGGACGCCGCGGCGACCACCCGCGGTCGAGGCGCACCGCTCACCCGCCCGCGGCCCGGCCACGCCGACCTGGCCGGCATGCAGAAGTACGGCTTCGACGAGGCCCGCCCGGTGCTTGAACGCGCCAGCGCACGGGAGACCGCCGCCCGGGTCGCGCTGGGCGCGATCGCCAGGTCGTTCCTCGCCGAACTCGGCATCACCCTGGTCAGCCACACTCTCGCGATCGGGCCGGTTCGCGTGCCGGAGGGGTCCCCGCTGCCGACCCTCGCCGACGTCGCCGCGCTCGACGACGACCCGCTGCGCTGCTTTGACCCGGCCACCTCTGCGCTGATGGTTTCCGAGGTGGACCAGGCCCACAAGGACGGCGACACGCTCGGCGGTGTCGTCGAGGTGCTCGCCTACAACCTCCCGCCCGGACTCGGCTCGTTCGTGCACTGGGACCGTCGCCTCGACTCCCAGCTCGCGGCGGCGTTGATGGGCATCCAGGCGATCAAGGGGGTCGAGGTCGGCGACGGTTTTCTCACCACCACCCGGCGCGGCTCCGACGCCCATGACGAACTCGTCCAGGCCGACGGCCGGATCCAACGTGTCAGCGACAAGGCCGGCGGCACCGAAGGCGGGATGAGCACCGGAACCGTGCTGCGCGTGCGCGCCGGCATGAAGCCCATCGCCACGATTCCGCGGGCCCTGCGCACCGTCGATGTGGCCACGAGCGAGGCCGCCCCCGCCCATCACCAGCGCTCGGATGTCTGCGCCGTGCCGGCCGCCGGCGTGGTCGCCGAGGCGATGGTCGCGCTCGTGCTCGCCAACTCTGTGCTCGAGAAGTTCGGTGGCGACTCCATCGACGAGACTCGGCGCAACCTCGAGTCCTACCTCGAGCACATCCCCGAGAACCTCAAAACGGGCGCGTCGAGCGACGCGTCCCTGTGAGCCGACCCGGCCAGCCGGTCGGCCCAGGACGGGGCGGGGTGGAGAGCGAGACGGATCATCCGTTGCTCCCACTGGTGCTGATCGGACCGATGGCCTCGGGAAAATCGAAGGTCGGCCGCCGCGTCGCCCGGGCACTCGAGTTACCCTTCATCGACACGGACACCCGGATCGTCGCCGAACACGGGGCCATCCGCGAGATCTTCGAGCAGCACGGGGAGGAGCACTTCCGCGCGCTGGAACGAACGGCGGTGGCCGATGCCATCGCCGAAGACGCCGTCGTCTCCCTCGGCGGGGGAGCCGTGCTTGACCCGGCAACCCAGACCGCCCTGGCCCGGTGCACCGTGATCTACCTGAGTGTGTCCGCGAAGGCGGTCAGGGCGCGCATCGGCGGCGGGAAGCGCCCGCTGCTGAAGGACGGCCTCGCGGACTGGAAACGCATCTACGCCGAACGTCGGCCCCTCTACGAAGCGTTGGCGACCGCGCGCTTCGACACCTCACACCGACCGCTTGACGTCATCGCCAGAGACGTCGTGACCTGGGTAAGAAAGAGATCGTGACCGAAACAACTGTGCCTGAGCCCACCGAATCGACCCCCGAGAGCACCGAAACGACCGTGATCCGGGTGAAGGGTGCCGAACCATACCCGGTTCTCGTCGGCCGCGGCCTCGTCGCCGACGTGAGCGAGCAACTCGGCGACAAGGTCGCCAAGGTGCTGATCGTGCACACCTCCACCCTCGGCGCACGGGCCGTCGCCCTGCGGGAGAGCCTCCTCGGCCGCTACGAGGTCCTGATCGCCGAGGTCCCCGACGCCGAGGCCGCAAAACGCGTCGAAGTCGCCGCATTCTGCTGGCAGGTGATGGGACAGGCCGATTTCAGCCGCACCGACGCCGTGATCGGTTTCGGCGGCGGGGCCGTCACCGACCTGGCCGGCTTCGTCGCCGCGACCTGGCTGCGCGGCGTGCGCCTCGTCCAGATCCCGACCAGCGTGCTCGGCATGGTCGATGCCGCCGTCGGAGGCAAGAACGGCATCAACACCGCGGAGGGCAAGAACCTGGTCGGCACCTTCTACGCTCCGACCGCCGTGATCTGCGACCTCGATACCCTCGACGACCTTCCACGGAACGAGATCCTGGCCGGCTTCGCCGAGATCGTGAAGGCCGGCTTCATCCAGGTGCCGGAGATCCTCGACATCGTCGAGGCGGATGTCGCTGCGGTGACTGACCCGACGACACCGCAATTCCGCCGGGTGATGGAACTCTCCATCGAGATGAAGGCGCGCGTCGTCGGCGAGGACTTCAAGGAGTCCGGGCTCCGCGAGATTCTCAACTACGGTCACACCCTCGGCCACGCCGTCGAGCACGCGGAACGCTACGGCTGGCGCCACGGTGCGGCCGTCGCGGTGGGGATGATGTTCGCCGCCGAGCTGGCCCGACTGAGCGGGCGACTGTCCGACGAGGCCGTCGACCGGCACCGAAGCATCCTCGAGTCCCTCACCCTGCCGACCAGCTACCCGGTCGGCCGCTGGAACACCCTCCTGGCCACCATGCAGCGGGACAAGAAGACCCGCAGTGGGATGCTCCGGTTCATCGTGCTCGACGACATCGGAAAGCCGACCGTGCTCGAGGGCCCGGACACGTCGCTCCTCTTCGCCGCGTACCAGGAAATCGGGTCCTGACCTCGTTCTGTCCCTCCGACGGTCCCTTCGTGGGGAGAGTGTGTCTAGACTGACACTCGACCGGGCCCAGTTCGCCGGTCACCCCTGACCAAAGCCGATCGGAGGTGGGAATGCCGAGTCCATGGACCGTCGGGCCCACCAGCGACCCGAGACCCGACCTCTTCCTGAAGCTGGAACAGGCTCACGAGGCCGCACTCACCGACCGGATCGTGCAGAACGGTGTGCGCCGGCTGGTGCAGGAGTCCTGGGACCGGTCGCTGAGCCTCCGCCTCGACCCGTCTAAGCTGGCGCCGGAGTCCGAGCTCAGCGCCGAGGAGCTCAGGGAACTTCGCGACCGGCATCCGCTGGCCGCCGTGCTGCCCGTTGTGCACAATCTCCTGATCCGCCACGCCTTCGCCGCGGGCCTGATCGTGGCCATCGGCGACGAACACGGCCGTGTTCTGTGGATCGACGGCGACCGTGTCGTGCGGCGGAAGGCCGAGGGGATGCATTTCGTCGAGGGCTCGGACTGGTCGGAGCGCCGGGTCGGCACCAGTGCGCCCGGCACGGCGCTGGCCCTCGATCACGGAATCCAGATCCAGCGCGCCGAGCACTTCAGCCAGCTCGCCCACCCGTGGAGTTGCACCGCGGTGCCGATCCACGACCCGGACACCGGGACGATCCTCGGGGTCATCGACATCACCGGCGGAGCGGACGCCGTGGCGCCACAGACCCTCCCGCTGGTCGAAGCCGCCGTGGCCGCGATGGAGACCGAACTGCGCATCCAGCGGCTGAGCCGCCGCCCGCCCGGCCGGACCACCGTGGACGGACCCCTTCCCGCCCCGACACTCACGCGACCGCCCGCCGCTCCGCCCCGGGCCCTGCCCACGCGCCTGGACGTGTTGGGCCGGGATCATGGACGACTCGATACCGGGGAGGTCACCACCGTGATCAGCCCGCGGCACGCCGAGATCCTCACCCTGCTGGCCTGGAACCGCGACGGGCTATCCGCCGACCGGCTGGCGCTGCTGCTCTCCGATCAGTCCGGGTCGGTGGACAACCTGCGCGCCGAAATGGTGCGCCTTCGCCGGGTGCTCGAACAGGCGGCCCCGCGGCTGGGCATCGCCTCCCGGCCGTACCGCTTCGAGTCCGCCGTCGACCTTGACGCCCTGCGGGTGCTGGCGCTGCTCGAACGCGGAGCGCACCGGGTGGCTCTCGCGGCGTACCGAGGGCCCGTGCTGCCGAGCTCGACGGCGCCGGGCATCGACGCGATCAGGGCGGAGGTCAGCGCGCGACTGCGCGAGGCGATGCTCAGCGATGCGTCGGCGGAGCTGCTGCTCGAATATGCGCGCACCGACGAGGCCAGCTACGACAGCGAGGTCTGGCGGGCGTGCCTGGAACTGCTCCCGGCCCGCTCGCCGAAACGGGCATCCGTCGTCGCCGGACTCAAACGGATCGCCGCGGAACTCGAAGCTCCCGCGGCGGTCGAGTCGGCCCGCAACCCTCCGCAACGGTGAGGCAACCCTCTTCTTCCTAGGCTCGACGCCAGGTCCGCAGCACGCGGAACCCCCGACAATGTCGTCGACGAGGAGAGAACATGACCGTCTATTCCCAGCCCGGAACCCCCGGCTCGCTAGTCACCTTCAAGCCCCGGTATGAGAACTGGATCAACGGCGGGTGGGTCAAGCCCGTCAAGGGCCAGTACTTCGAGGACATCTCCCCGGTCGACGGCAAGCCGTTTGCTGAGGTGGCCAGGGGAACGGCCGAAGACATCGAGCTGGCCCTGGACGCCGCGCACCGGGCCGCACCGGCCTGGGGCAAGACCACCGCCACGGAGCGCGCCGCCGTGCTCAACAAGATCGCGGACGTGATCGACGCCAACCTCGAGATGCTCGCCGTCGCCGAGACCTGGGACAACGGCAAGCCGATTCGGGAACCGCTGAACGCGGACCTGCCCCTCGCCTCCGACCACTTCCGCTACTTCGCGGCCGCGATCCGCTCCCAGGACGGCGACCACGCCGAACTCGACAACGACACGGTCTCGTACCAGTTCCACGAGCCGCTCGGCGTCGTCGGCCAGATCATCCCCTGGAACTTCCCGATCCTGATGGCGGTCTGGAAGCTCGCCCCCGCCCTCGCCGCGGGCAACGCGATCGTGATGAAACCGGCCGAGCAAACGCCCGTCTCGATCATGGTGCTGATCGAACTGATCGGCGACATCCTCCCGCCCGGCGTGCTCAACATCGTCAACGGTTTCGGCCTGGAGGCCGGCAAGCCGCTCGCCTCGTCGCCGCGCATCCGCAAGATCGCCTTCACCGGTGAGACGAGCACCGGTCGGCTGATCCTCCAGTACGCCAGTGCCAACATCATCCCCGCCACCGTCGAACTCGGCGGGAAGAGCGCAAACATCTTCTTCAGCGACGTGGCCCAGGAGCGGGACAGTTTCTATGACAAGGCCCAGGAGGGTTTCGTGCTCTTCGCCTTCAACCAGGGCGAGGTGTGCACGGCGCCCAGCCGGGCGCTGCTGCAGAAACCGATCTACGAGAGCTTTCTCGCCGAGGCCGTCGAACGCACCCGCAAGGCAATCCAGGGCAACCCGCTCGATACCGACACCCAGGTCGGCGCGCAGGCCAGCAACGACCAGCTGGAGAAGATTCTCTCCTACATCGACATCGGCAAGCAGGAGGGTGCCCGTCTCGCGCTCGGCGGCGAGCGGGTCGACCTCGGCGGCGACCTGAGCGGAGGCTTCTATGTGGAGCCGACCATCTTCGAGGGCAACAACACCATGCGCATCTTCCAGGAGGAGATCTTCGGCCCGGTGCTGGCCGTGACGAGCTTCACCGACTATGAGGACGCCATCTCAATCGCCAACGACAACCTTTACGGGCTCGGCGCCGGAGTCTGGTCGCGCAACGGCAACGTGGCCTACCGGGCCGGACGGGACATCCACGCCGGCCGGGTCTGGATCAACAACTACCACCACTACCCGGCCGGCGCGGCGTTCGGCGGCTACAAGAGCTCGGGGATCGGCCGCGAGAACAACAAGCTCGCCCTCGGCCACTACCAGCAGACGAAGAACCTGCTCGTGTCCTACTCAGAAAAGCCGCTGGGCTTCTTCTAACCCACTCGCACCCGGAGGCGGCGGCGGGGCCCCCGACCACCCCGTCGGC
>NZ_JASISS010000028.1 GCF_030063195.1 Cryobacterium sp. PH31-AA6 | reverse complement strand
GCGGGGAGGGAGGAGGTGGGGTTAGGGGGCGGGGTTTGTTAGAAGAAGCCTTCCGGGGTGCCCGCGGCTTTCGTGACCTCGTCGGTGCGGATGCCGGCGCCCACGAGTTTGGCCATCGCCACCCTGAGCCCCGACTCCATTTGGGCGGACCAGACCTCGGTTTCCCGGCTGGCGGCATCCGCGGCATCCGCTCGGGCGATCGCCTTCTCCTTCTCGGCGCGTTCGTTCCGCACCTGCTGGATGCTCAGTGTGATTCCGTAGTAGGCGGCGACCATCGACGCGATCGGGGTCGCAAACACGGCGAGAGCGTTGATGCTCTCGCCGGTCACGCCGACCAGGATCATCACGATGAACGCCAGCATCAGGGCGCCGATCCCGGCCAGAACGACGAGGGCCGTTCGCTGCACGGCGCCCGCCCGGGCGGGGCCATGCGAGGCGGCCCGGACGTCCGGTGGCGCCGGGGCGGCCGGTGTCGGTGTCGGTGCCGGTGCCCCCGCGGCGGCCGGTGTCGGTTGGGCGCCGGTGAATGCGGGCATGACCTCGGTTCGATCGTCGGGGTTCGTGGGCAGATCAGTCATCGGTTGTTCCCTCTTCCGTGAGGCGGTAGGCGTCGGTCTTGCTGTCGGTCGGGACCACTCCGTCGAGGAAGACCCGCTTGTAGGAGCGTCCGTCCGGCAGCTGGGCGGTGCGGCTGGCCAGCTTGCCCCGGCTCACCTTCAGGTAGATGGCCTGGGCAGTCACTCCCAGTGTCGCCGCAGCCTGCGCGACGGACAACCCGGGCAGCTCCGTCGGCACGCTGCTGGGCCGGGCGGCCCGCTTGCGGCCGGCCGCCGCTCTGGCCGCGATCTCCTCGTCGGTCCCGCTCCATCGCCACCGGGCCGCCGCAGGCTTCAACAGGGCGGCGTCGGCAACCTCGTCCCAGCCCGCGCCCGCGTCCAGCGAGTCCCGCACGCCGGCCAGGGTCGCCGGGTCGGCCTCGAGCTCGTGGATGAGGCGACGGATGGCACGCAGCCGTTCGAGCGGAGGCACGGCGCCGGCCGGGGTCGGCTCGGCCAGCTCCGCCAGTCGTATCAGGGCGGCCCGGGTGGATTCCGCCAGGAAGAATCTCATCTCGATGCCGGGTCCCGCACGAGGCGCGGGGCCGCGCTCCCGGTGCGATCGAGGAAGACGACGACGGCGTGCGCGGCCAGGGTCAGAACCTCGGAGTCCCGGGCGAGGACGGCGTCTCCCGTTGCGGCGAATGACGCCGCAAGGCGGCCCCCCGACGTGGCAATCCGGCGAGGCTCGTCGCCGAGGTTCAATAGGATCTCCGTGTCGCTGCGTCGCAGGCTGAGCCACCGTTCCCGGTCGTCGAATGCCACCTCGACGTGGGCGAACCTGGGGTCGGTGAATGCCGGGATGCTTCGGCGCAGGACCGCGAGGTGCTGGTAGAAGGCGAGCAGCCGGGCGTGCTCCGGTCGGCTGGGTTCGGCCCAGTCGAGCCTGGACCGGGTGAACGTTTCCGGGTCCTGGGGGTCAGGCACCGCGGCGGGGTCCCACCCCATTCGCGCGAATTCGCTGATCCGGCCCGTCGCGGTGGCCTCGCCGAGCTCGGGCTCCGGATGCGAGGTGAAGAACTGCCAGGGGGTGCGGGCGCCCCATTCCTCCCCCATGAACAGCATCGGCGTGAACGGGCCGAGCAGGGTGAGGGTCGCGGCGATGGCGAGCTGCCCGGAGTCCAGCTGCGCGCTCAACCGGTCGCCGACGGCGCGGTTGCCGATCTGGTCGTGGTTCTGGCTGGCGACGACGAGGCGCCAGGCCGGCATCCGTTCGGTGTCGATCCGGCGGCCGTGCGTGCGGGCCCGGAAGGTCGAGAAGGTGCCGTCATGGAAGAAGCCGTGGGTGAGCACCTTGGCCAGGGCGTCGAGCGGTTCGAAGTCGGCGTAGTAGCCCGTGATCTCCCCGGTCAGGGCCACGTGCACCGCGTGGTGGAAGTCGTCGCTCCACTGCCCGGTCAGACCGTACCCCCCGGCCGCCCGCTCGGTGATCAGGCGCGGATCGTTCAGATCGGATTCGGCGATCAGGCTGAGCGGCCGACCGACGTGCGCGCCGAGGGCGTCGACCTCGATGGCCAGCTCCTCGAGCAGGTGGGTGGCTCGCTCGTCGTGCAGGGCGTGCACGGCATCCAGACGCAGACCGTCGACCTGGTAGTCGTCGAGCCACATCAGCGCGTTGTCGATGATGTAGCGGCGCACCTCGTCCGAGTGCGGTCCGTCCAGGTTGAGGGATGACCCCCAGGCCCCGGCGGCGTCGCTCAGGTACGGGCCGAATTTGCCCAGATAGTTTCCGCTCGGGCCGAGGTGGTTGTAGACGACGTCCTGGATGACCCCGATGCCGGCCCGGTGGCAGGCGTCGACGAAGCGCCGGTAGGCGTCCGGACCGCCGTAGCCCTCGTGCACGGCGTACCACAGCACCCCGTCATAGCCCCAGTTGTGACTGCCGTTGAACGCGTTCACGGGCAGCAGCTCGATGAAGTCGACACCGATCGATGCCAGGTGGGCGAGCTTCCCGGCCGCGGCATCGAGTGTTCCCTCCGGGGTGAAGGTGCCCAGGTGAAGTTCGTAGATGGTGCTGCCCGCCAGTTGGCGTCCGGTCCAGCCGCCGTCCGTGCGGTCGCCGTCCGTTCCCGAGTCGTCGCGGGAAGCCACGGTTCGAGACAGCCCGTGCACGCCGTTCGGCTGGTGCCGCGATCGAGGGTCGGGGAAGGGCCCCTCACCGTCGACCAGGAAACCGTAGTCCAGTGGGCCGGAGGCCACCGGGCGCGACGCCCGCCACCAGCCGTCCTCCGCCCGCGTCATCGGCACGGTCCGCTCGTTCAGCACCAGGCCGACCGCGCCGGCGGAGGGCGCCCAGACGGCGAACGAGTCGTCGGCCCTGGCGTCCCCGCTCCCCTGGATGGACTCACTGGGCATGTCGGCCGCCTCTCGTCGCTTCACGCTGGTCGGTGTCATCGGCGGGCACGAGCAGCGCCACGGGGTAACGGGCCAGAAGCTCGGCCAGCCGGAGCGTCCCACCCTCGAAACGGATGCCGGTCAGGAGGTCGACGACCGGACGCCCGGCGAGCACGATGGTCGTGTCCGCCCACCCGCCGGCATCGGCCAGGCCGAGCGGAAGCCGGGTCGCGACCGTGACGGCCCCGCCGCGGTCGAAGGCGATCACGTGCCCGGCGCGGGCACCGAACGACGGCACCGGTGCGTAACGGAAGAACCGGCCCGGCTCGTCGCGACGCACCCGCAGGGCACGCGTGGTGACCAGGAGCTTCGCGGCGCCGGTCTCGTCGACCGCGGGCAGCCATCCGTCGTCGATCCGGGCCAGGTACTCGCGCCGGATCCCGTAGTCGACGGGGCGGCGGTTGTCGGGGTCGACCAGGGAGGTCTCCCAGAGTTCGCTGCCCTGATAGACGTCGGGGACACCGGAGGTGGTGAGCTGCACGAGCTTGGCCGAGAGGGAGTTGCTCCACCCGGCCTGCCGTACCCGATCGACGAACCCCGCGATCGTTCCGGCCACCGTGTCGTTGCCGGCTGTCGCGGCGGCCAGGTCGCGCAGGGCCGTTTCGAAGGCCGTGTTCTGGTCGGTCCAGGTCGTGGATGTCCCTGCCTCCCTGGCGGCCTTCTCCGCGTAGGCGGCGAGGCGTTCCGGGCTGGCCGGCCAGGCCCCGATCACGGCCTGCCAGAGCAGGTTCTCGAACGGTGCGTCGCCGAGCGGGGCGGCAGCGCGGAGCGAGTCGAGGGTTGCCTCCCACTCGTGCGGGACCTCCGCGAGCACGGTGATCCTGGCGCGCACGTCTTCGCCACGTTTGGTGTCGTGAGTGGAGAGCGTGGTCATGGAATCCGGCATTGTGGCCTGGCGGAGTTGCTGGCGGCGGTGGAACTCGGCCGGGTCGAGCGCGAACTCCGATGGGTCGGCGCCGACCTCGTTGAGCGAGGTCAGCCTGCCGTACCGGTAGTAGGCGGTGTCTTCGACTCCCTTGGCCATCACCATCCCCGACGTCTGCTGGAACCGCACGGCGGCAGGATGCTGCGGGTCGGACAGCACGGGCAGGAGCAGGTCGATGGTCGGTTCCAGGTCGGGGCGCCGCGAGACGGCACGCCGTGCGGCGCTCTGCAACCGGTCGATCCCGACGGGGAGGTAGGAACGGTAGACGGGGAAGCAGGCGAGCAGTTCGGCGATCGCGTCGCCCGGGTCGTTGATCTGCGGGACCAGCCGGGCCAGCCGCCGCACCTCGGCCTGCAGGGTCTCGTCGGCGATGGTGCGCTTGTTGACGTGCACCAGCTCCTCCCAGTCGACGGTGTCGGCGCCGGTCTGGAGGCGCCCGGCCTCGCCCTGGAGGCGGGCCTCGAGGGACTCGAGGGCGCCTTGCCCGGCCGGGTCGACGAGGACCCGGTCGAGGTCGCCCAGGGCGTCATAGCCGGTGGTCCCCCTGGTCGCCCAGCTCGCCGGCAGCTGTTCGTCGCCCTCGAGGATCTTTTCGACCAGCACGTAGGCTCCCCCGGTGGCCGCGCGCAGCGCGTCAAGGTAGCCGCCCGGGTCGGCCAGGCCATCGGGGTGGTCGACCCGGAGCCCGTGCACGAGTCCGTCGCGCACCCAGCGCACGATCTCCCGGTGCGATTCCTCGAACACCCAGGGCACTTCCACCCGGATTCCGGCCAGGCTGTTGACGGCGAAGAATCGCCGGTAGTTCAGATCGGTGTCGGCGCGACGCCAGTTGACCAGCTCGTAGTGCTGACGGGAGTGCACCGCCCTGGCATCGGCCCCGTCGTCGGCGCTGCCCGGGGCGAGCGGAAACCGGTTGTCGAAGTAGTGGAGTTCGTCGCCGACGACCTGGAGGCGCTCGAGCTCATCGTCGCCGTCGCCGAGTACGGGGAGCAGGATGCGGCCGTCGCCGGCCGCCCAGTCCACGTCGAATGCTTCCGCGAACCGTGAGCCCCGGCCACCCGCGAGCAGGTCCCACCACCACGCGTTGTGCCGGGGGGTGGCGACACCGACGTGGTTGGGAACGATGTCGACGAGGATCCCCCGGCCCGCGTCCTTCGCCGCGGTCGCGAGTCGAAGGAGACCCTCCGGCCCGCCGCGAACCGGGTCGACGGTGGAATGGTCGACCACGTCGTAGCCGTGGTCGGAGCCCTCCTCGGCCGTGAGCAACGGGGAAAGATAGAGCCAGTCGGCGCCCAGTGCCGTGACGTAGTCGAGGACTCCGGCGGCGGCAACCAGGTCGAAGCCCGCCGTGATCTGGAGGCGGTAGGTCGAGAGGGGGAGCCTCATGCCGCGCCCTCCGGCCTGGTGCGCGGCTTGCGTGCTTTCTTCACCGGCTTCGTCGGCTGATCGGCGACTTCGGGTTCCACGACCTCCGGGGTCGGTGGCACGATATCCGGGCGGGCCTCGGTCGTGCTCATCGTGCCGGCCAGGGCAGCGAGGGAGGCTGCGACGGAGTGGTCCGGCACGGATTCCGGCGGCTGGTAGGCGCGCAGCACCACCAGCGAGCGTGACGTCACGGTCTGCACCGCCCCGGCCGCGTGCGGCAGCGCGTCGGCGCCCTTCCCCGCTGTGTCGACGACGATCTCCCAGGCGGGTGCGTACTCCGCAGAGGGAAGGGTGAAGGCCACGTCGTCGGGATCGGCGTTGAAGATGAGGAGGAAGTTGACGTCGGTGACGTCCTCACCGCGGGAATTCCGCTCCCGGATCCCGATTCCGTTGAGGAACATGCCCACGGTGCGAGCCCGGTTCTCGTCCCAGTCCTGCGACTGCATTTCCTTGCCGTCGCCGTTGAGCCAGACGATGTCGGGCAGCGGGTCGCCCTCGGCGCGCTTGCCCGGGTGCCCGTCGAAGAACCGGCTGCGGCGGAACGTCGGGTGATCCTTTCGCAGGCGGGACACGGCCGCGGTGAACTCGATCAGCGGGTGGTCCGCGTCATCCCAGTGCACCCAGCTCAACTCGTTGTCCTGGGCGTAGGTGTTGTTGTTGCCCAGCTGGGTGCGGCCGAGCTCGTCGCCGTGCAGGATCATCGGCACACCCTGCGACAGGAGCATGGTTGCGAGGAAGTTGCGGTGCTGCCGGGCCCGCAGGGACCGGATTTCGGGGTCCTCCGTCGGGCCTTCGGCCCCCATGTTCCAGGAACGGTTGTGGGATTCGCCGTCGTTGTTGTCCTCGCCGTTGGCGTCGTTGCGCTTCTCGTTATAGGAGACGAGGTCGGAGAGGGTGAACCCGTCGTGCGCGGTGACGAAGTTGATCGACGCCACCGGCCGCCGGCCGGAGTGCTCGTACAGGTCGGCGGACCCGGAGATGCGGGAGGCGAACTCACCCAGCGTCGACGGCTCGCCGCGCCAGAAGTCGCGCACGGTGTCCCGATACTTGCCGTTCCATTCCGTCCACTGGGCCGGGAAATTGCCGACCTGGTAGCCGCCGGGGCCGACATCCCACGGCTCGGCGATGAGCTTCACCTGGGACACGATCGGATCCTGCTGCACGAGTTCGAAGAAGGTGGAGAGCTTGTCGACGTCGTAGAGGTCGCGGGCGAGGGCCGAGGCGAGGTCGAACCGGAAGCCGTCGACGTGCATCTCGGTCACCCAGTACCGCAGCGAGTCCATGATCAGCTGCAGGGAGTGCGGGTGCCGGACGTTGAGGGTGTTTCCGGTGCCGGTGTAGTCCATGTAGTAGCGCTTGTCGTCGTCCATCAGGCGGTAGTAGGCCTGATTGTCGATGCCCTTGAACGAGATCGTCGGCCCCAGGTGGTTGCCCTCCGCCGTGTGGTTGTAGACCACGTCGAGGATGACCTCGATGCCCGCGTCGTGCAGGCCACGCACCATTCCCTTGAACTCCTGCACCTGCTGGCCGCGGTCCCCCGTCGACGAGTAGTCGTTGTGCGGCGAGAAGAAGCCGATCGTGTTGTAGCCCCAGTAATTGCGCAGGCCCTTCTCCTCGAGCGTGCCGTCGTTGACGAACTGGTGCACCGGCATGAGTTCGATCGCGGTGACCCCGAGCTTCTGCAGGTGGTCGATGACCGACGGATGCGCCACGCCCGCGTAGGTGCCGCGCTGTGACTCGGGCACGAGCTCCTGCAACTTGGTGAGCCCCTTGACGTGGGCCTCGTAGATCAGCGATTCGCTGTACGGCGTGCGCAGGGGCCGGTCGCCGACCCAGTCGAAGAACGGGTTGATGACGACGCCGAGCATCATGTGCGACGCGGAGTCGTCATCGTTGGTGGAGTCGGGGTCGCCGAAGTTGTAGGAGAACAGCGACGGGTCCCAGTCGATGGTGCCGGAGGTGGCCTTCGCGTACGGGTCAAGCAGCAACTTGTTGGGATTGGCCCGTTGCCCGTTCGCCGGGTCGTACTCGCCGTGCACGCGGTAGCCGTAAAGCTGGCCGGGCTGCACGAGCGGGAGGAAACAATGCCAGATGAACGCGCTGGACTCGATGACATCGATGCGCGTCTCGCCGCCCTCATCGTCGAAGAGGCAGAGTTCCACCTTCGTGGCGGCCTCGCTGAAGAGCGCGAAATTTGTTCCGCTGCCGTCATAGGTTGCGCCAAGTGGGTAAGCAGTTCCAGGCCAGGTTTCCAAGGGACTCCTCAGGTTTTTCGGATCGATTCAGTGTGCCCGGCGGCGGCGGCTGGGCACATCAGTACGCTACCGTCTCCCGCCGCGCGGCGCGTCGCCCGACCCCTCAGCGGGTCCGAATCAGGTCAGTTTTTCACGCACGAGCGGGGCGACTCTGGTGCCATAGAGCTCGATACTGGTCATCAATTTCTCGTGGGCCAGCGTACCGAGGCTGTATTTGAGGTCGAAGCGCGACAGTCCGAGGCCCGTCACCACGGCGGCGATCTTGGTTGCGACGGTCTCGGGCGAACCGACGAAGAGTGCACCGTCCGGGCCGGCGTCGTGCTCGAAGCGCTCCCGGCTGACTGGCCCCCAGCCTCGCTCACGCCCGATCCGCTCCTGCATGGCGGCGTAGTGCGGCCACATCTCCTCACGCGCCTGGGCATCCGTCGCCGCCACGTAACCCGGCGAGTGCTCCCCGATCGGCTGGGTCGGCTTCTCGAACTGGGCGAGGGCGCGGTGGTACAGGTCGACCAGCGGCTCGAACGCGAGCGGCGAGCCACCGATGACGGCCAGCATGAGCGGCAGCCCGTAGTGTGCGGCGCGCACGACCGACTGCGGGCTGCCGCCGACACCGATCCAGGTACGAAGCGAACCGGATTCGGTGGGCGGATACACGCTCTGGTGGTTCAGGGCGCCCCGCGTTTCCCCGGCCCAGGTTACGGGTTCCTCCTTGAGGAGCTCGGTGAAGAGGTTGAGCTTCTCCTCGAACAGGAGCTCGTACTGGTCGAGCTCCAGGCCGAAGAGCGGGAAGGACTCGGTGAAGGAGCCGCGACCGAGGATGACCTCGGCGCGCCCGTTCGACACGGCGTCCAGGGTGGAAAAGCGCTGGAAAACCCGCACCGGGTCATCCGAGCTGAGCACCGTGACCGCTGAGCCGAGCCGGATGTCGCGGGTCTGCCCCGCGATCGCGGCCAGGACGACCTCGGGGGCCGACACCGCGAAGTCGGTGCGGTGGTGTTCGCCGATTCCGAAGAAGTTCAGTCCGACCTGGTCGGCGAGCACAGCCTCGGCGACCACGTTCCGCAGCACCTGCGGCTGCGGAAGCAGCGCCCCCGCCGCGTCGAAGGTCACGTCTCCGAAGGTGTCCAGTCCCAATTCGATCTTCTGCGCCATCGTCGTCTTCCCTCAGTCAATTTGCATGCAAATGCATTCAACAGGGGAACCGTGTCGGTGCCCGCCGTATTCCGGCGGTGAACCCTGACTTGTTACGGGTTCATGAGTGCTGGTGGTGCGGGGCGGGCATCTTCCGCCCGCCCTTCCCCGGGTCTATTCTCTCCGGTGCTGCGGCACAGCAATCGGCGCCGGGCGTGAGGGAGTGCAGATCATGGTGGATCCGGACCGGAGTTTGTTCGAACCGGCGCGCGTGGCCGAGCACTATCGCCGCTACCTCCAGCCGGTACTGTTCGACCCGTGGGCCAGGCGCCTGGTTTCCTACGCCGGTCTCGTGCCCGGACAGACCGTGCTCGACGTGGCCGCCGGAACCGGGGCCGTGGCGCGTGCCGCTGCTTCGGTCGTCGGTGTCGGCGGGCGGGTCATCGCCAGCGACATCAGCCGGGCCATGCTCGCGGCGCTGGCGGCGGACCTGGTCGCAGAACCCGATCAGGCAGCAGCGCCGATCGACGCCCTGGAGTGCTCGGCCGCGGCGATCGCGCTGCCCGATGCATCCGTCGACGTCGTGCTCTGCCACCAGGGGCTTCCTTTTATGCCCGATCGCGTCGCGGTGGCTCGTGAGATGAGGCGCGTCCTCCGCCCGGGCGGTACCGTTTTCGTCGCGGTCTGGGCGCTCGGTGAACGATTGGAGCCGTTCGACAGCTATGCCGCCGTCGTTCGCCGGCACCTGCCCGACTCGCCGTTCGCGCGGGCGATGGCCGGCGGGACACTCTCCATGACCACCGGGCAGGTCGCCGAGGCGTTGACGGACGGCGGGTTCGCGCAGGTCGCCGCGACTCTGGAACACCTCGCCGTGCGCTGGCCGACACTTCACGACGAGGCCCGCGGAATCGCGGGGACCCCCTTCGGTCCCGAGATCGCCACCATGGACCCGGAGGCCACGGCCGCCATCCTCGCCGAGTTGGAGGAGACCCTGACCGGAGCCGGCGGAGAAAGCGTTGAACACCCTCTGGTGGCCGTCTTCGGCCGCGGAACCGCGGCCGGTTAGCGAGGGCGGCGGTCAGGGGCCGGCGAGGCTCGTCTGGGTCAGTTCTGCTGGTCGAGGCTGATGACGACGTTGCCCGTCTTCTGGCCCGTTTCCACGTAGCGATAGGCGTCGACAATGCGGTCGAGCGGGTAACTGCGATCGATGACCGGGGTGAAGGTTCCGGCTTCGATCAGCCCCCTGAGGTAGACGATCATCGCCTGGTCGTGCCTGGGGATCGGGAACATCACCCTGGTGCCGCCGCGGACCGAGCCGACGAGGGCGAGGAAGGGGTTCTGGGCCCCGGCGCCGAGCTCCGTCGACAGGTAGATTCCGCCCGGCTTGAGGAGCGGCCGGCACCGGCCGAACGAACTCTTGCCGACGGCATCCAGGACGACGTCGTAGCGGTCGGTGTCCCGGGTGAAGTCCTCCGCCGTGTAGTCAACGCCCCGGTCGGCGCCCAGCCCCCTGACCAGCTCCAGATCGGCGGTCCCGCAGACAGCCGTCACAGTGGCGCCGAGACCCTTGGCCAATTGCACGGCCGCGGAGCCGATCGCCCCGGTCGCGCCGTAGACGAGCACGGCCTGCCCGGCCCCGATCTTCGCCGCCCGAATCTGCGCCAGGGCGTAGTGCGAGCCCTCGGTGCTCGCCGCGGCCTCCGCGAACGTGGAATTCTCGGCCATTGTCGCGATGGAGCCGGTCTCGGGCATCGCCAGATAGTCCGCGTGGGCTCCGAAGGGGCCCTCGGTGTATCCGAACACCCGGTCACCGACGGCGAACGTCGTGACGGCGCCGCCGACGGCGTCGACCACCCCCGCGAACTCGTTGCCGAGGATGGTCACACTCGGCCGGACCAACCCGGTGAAGAGTCGCATGAAGAACGGCCGGGCCGCCCGGTAGGCGCAATCCGTGCGATTCACCGTTGTCGCGTGCACCCGCACCAGCACACCGTCGTCGGTGACCGCCGGCCTTTCCACGTTCTCAATCCGGACCACATCGGGCGGGCCGTAGCGTGTGTGCACCGCTGCTCTCATCTCTGGACCCTAACGAACCCGGGCGAAATCCGGAAGGCGGCGCGACTCGCCCGGTCGGCCGGTGTCTCCGCGGCTATCCTGAGGCGATGCCCCAGACCCCGGCGAACTCTCCCTCGCCCGCGACGGACTTCGTGAACGCGCTCGAGGCGTGGACACCGCGCTCCGTTCGGCACCAGACGCTCCGCGCCGAATACCGGGACCTCGTCGCCGGCTCTCCGCGAACCGCCCTGGACAGAAACGGCGGGCCGGAGCATCTCACCGCGAGCTGCTTCGTTTTCAGCCCCGACCTGACGCGGGTACTGCTCTGTTTCCACCGGAAGGGGCGTTTCTGGGTGCAACTCGGCGGTCACATCGAGGCGGCGGACGACTCGGTCGCCTCGGCCGCGTTCCGCGAGGCCCGCGAAGAGTGCGGAATCGACGAGCTGAGCCCGCTATCCGGCGGAGCCATCGTCGACCTGGACCGGCATTCCCTGGGCGGAGGCTTCGGCCGGTGCGGCGTGCACTGGGACGTCGGGTTCGCGGCCGTCGTGGCACCGGACGCCGTTCCGGCCGTCAGCGACGAGAGCGACGACGTGGCCTGGTGGCCCATCGTGGCGCTCCCCGCCACGGTCCCGCCGGACTTCGCACTCCGGCTGCACGGAGTGCTGGACGAACTGGCCCGGGTCGCCGGTCAGGCCGCTCGCACCGGTACGCGGGGACATCCATCGGCCTGAATTGCGCATTCGGCACGGGCGCGGGATAACCACGCCGGCGACCAATCAGGCGATAATCGACCCAGGCAGCCTGATGCCTCCGCACCGACGCCGAAGGAGATCGCCGCAGCACGGGCCGATCTGGACCGCTGGGCGCACTACTCGGATCATCCGGGCTTCATCGCGAAGGCCAGCGGTCAGGATGCCTTCGACGCCGAGCACGAACGCCGGCTTCGTCACGTCGCCGAGCTGGACGCCCGCCTCCTCTAGGCGGCCCGCCCCACGGCATCCGTCCGCACCGCCGCGCCGCGCGCGCCTCTCGTGACCGCGCCGCCGCGCCTGTGCCCATCGTCGCGGCGCGCGTTCCGGAACGCGGCGCGTGGTGCTCG
Organism: Cryobacterium sp. PH31-AA6; assembly: GCF_030063195.1. Classification (GTDB taxonomy): domain Bacteria; phylum Actinomycetota; class Actinomycetes; order Actinomycetales; family Microbacteriaceae; genus Cryobacterium. Next base: position 28,542 of record NZ_JASISS010000028.1, on the reverse strand, counting down.
GCGCGCCCGCTTCCAGAACGCGGGCCGCGAGGCGCACGGGGCGGGGCGCGGCGCGGCGCGGCGCGGTGGGGTGGCACGACACGCGCGGGCGGGCAATGTGGTCTGACCACATTTTCCGGATTGAAGACCGCGGGATGGCGCGAAAACATTGGGCACTAAGTATTGGGCGAAACACTATATGCGGGAGCGCATCGCGACCTGACCACTACATGTGGTGCCCAGGCGTAGGGTGGTGATTCAACGGCCCGACTCATCCGGATGGCGGCCACAAACCAAGGATCTCCTCGAATGACAGCACAAACCAGCTCTCCCTTAGGCATCATCAAGCGCACCGGCGCGACGGCCCCCTTCGATGCCCAACGCATCCGGACCGCCATCACCAGCGCCGGAACCGCGTCGGGAGAGATGGTCGGCGACGACGCCGACCTGGTCACGAACACCGTCGTCGTGGCGCTGGCCGACCTGGGCCGGGCGTATCCGACCGTCGAGCAGGTGCAGGACCTCGTGGAGCAGACCCTGCTGTCCAAGAATTATGCCGCCACCGCCCGGGCATACATCGCCTACCGGGACCAGCACGCCAGGGACCGCGACGTCACCCGCACCACCGTCGACGTGAGCACCTCGATCAACGAATACCTGGACCGCTCCGACTGGCGCGTGAACGCGAACGCGAACCAGGGCTACTCCCTCGGCGGGCTCATCCTCAATACGGCCGGCAAGGTCGTCGCCAACTACTGGCTGTCCAACGTCTATTCGCCCGAGATCGGCAGGGCGCACCGCGAGGGTGAACTGCACATCCACGACCTCGACATGCTCGCCGGCTACTGCGCCGGCTGGTCCCTACGGGTGCTGCTCGAGGAAGGCCTCAACGGCGTTCCCGACAAGGTCGAATCGACTCCCCCGAAGCACTTCTCCTCCGCGATCGGCCAGATCGTCAACTTCCTCGGCACCATGCAGAACGAGTGGGCCGGAGCCCAGGCGTTCAGCTCCTTCGACACCTACATGGCGCCGTTCGTGCGCATCGACAAGCTCAGCTACTCCGAGGTGCGCCAGGGCATCCAGGAGCTCATCTACAACCTCAACGTGCCCTCCCGCTGGGGCACCCAGACCCCCTTCACCAACCTCACCTTCGACTGGGTCTGCCCGGAAGACCTGCGCGAGCAGGTGCCGGTCATCGGCGGCGTGGAGCAGTCCTTCGCCTACGGTGACCTCGCCGAGGAGATGGCCGTGATCAACCGGGCCTACATCGACGTGATGACGGCCGGGGATGCCAGCGGCCGGGTGTTCACCTTCCCGATCCCCACCTACAACATCACCGAGGATTTCGACTGGGAGTCGGAGAACGCCGACCGGCTGTTCGAGATGACCGCGAAATACGGCACGCCGTACTTCCAGAACTTCATCAACTCCGAACTCAAGCCGAACCAGATCCGCTCGATGTGCTGCCGTCTGCAACTCGACATGCGTGAGCTGCTCAAGCGCGGAAACGGGCTCTTCGGCTCCGCAGAGCAGACCGGATCCCTCGGCGTCGTCACCATCAACTGCGCCCGCCTGGGCTTCGTGCACCGCGGCGACGAGGCCGCGCTCCTCTCCGACCTGGACCGCCTGCTCGACCTGGCCAAGGATTCCCTCGAGCTCAAGCGCACGGTCATCGACAAGCTGATCGTCGAGGGTCTCTTCCCCTACACGAAGCGTTACCTCGGCGCGGGCCTCCGCAACCACTTCTCCACCATCGGCGTCAACGGAATCAACGAGATGATCCGCAACCTCACCGACGACGCCCACGACATCACCTCCGAGGAGGGCCACGCGATCGCCGTCCGCCTGCTCGATCACGTGCGCACGCGCATGATCGAGTTCCAGGAGGCCACCGGGAACATGTACAACCTGGAGGCCACGCCCGCCGAGGGCACCACCTACCGGTTCGCCAAGGAAGACAAGAAGCGTTTCCCGTCGATCCTGCAGGCCGGAACCGTGGCGAACCCGTTCTACACGAACTCGTCTCAGCTGCCGGTGGGCTTCACCGACGACCCGTTCGACGCGCTCGACCGTCAGGACGAGCTGCAGACCAAGTACACCGGCGGCACGGTGCTCCACCTGTACATGTCGGAGAAGCTCTCGACGGCCGCGGCCTGCCGCGAGCTGGTCAAGCGGTCCCTGTCGACGCACCGGCTGCCGTACATCACGGTCACGCCGACGTTCTCGATCTGCCCCGACCACGGCTACCTGGCCGGCGAGCACCCGACCTGCACGACGTGTGGCGGTCCGTGTGAGGTCTGGACCCGGGTGATGGGCTACTTCCGTCCGGTCAGTTCGTTCAACATCGGCAAGAAGGGCGAACACGCCGAGCGCACCCACTTCGTCGAAGCCGCGATGGCCCGATGACGACCCCGGCGTGCGCGGACGACCTGCAGATCGCGGGGCTGGTCAGCCTGTCCACCTGTGACTGGCCGGGCAAGCTCGTGGCAACGGTGTTCCTCCAGGGTTGCCCCCTGGCCTGCACCTACTGCCACAACCCCGAGCTGCTCGACCCGCGCACGCCGGGAACGGTTTCCTGGCAGCAGGTGCGTGAACTCCTTGAAAAACGCCACGGGCTGCTCGACGGCGTCGTCTTCTCTGGCGGTGAGCCGACCCGGCAGCCCGGACTCGCCGCGGCGATGCACGAAGTCAAGGCCCTGGGCTTCGGGGTCGGCATGCACACCGCGGGGCCGTACCCGAAGCGGTTCGCCGAGGTGCTCCCGCTCTGCGACTGGGTCGGTCTCGACATCAAGGCGCCGGAGAATCTCTACGGTGCGGTGACCGGCGTGCAGTCCGCGGCGGCCAAGGCCTTCGCCTGCCTCCGGGTCGCACTGGACTCCCCCGTCGACCTGCAGGTGCGCACGACGGTTGATCCGATGATCATGTCGGACGACGACGTTGCCGGACTCACGGGCATCCTCAGCGATCTCGGCGTGCGCGAACACGTGATCCAGACGGTTCGTATGGAGGGCGCCCGACCCGAATTCGCGGAACGGCTGGCCGCGTACCTCGCCTGAGTCGGGCTACCGCCGGTCGGCCCGGTCAGCCTCCTGGGCCCGCTTGGCCTGCTCGTCAGCCCGAGGCGTCCAGGTAGAGCCAGCGGCGGTCCACCCGCACGAACCGGCTCACCTCGTGTTGCGTGCTGCGGGTGCCGTCACTGCGGCACTGCGCCGTGAATTCGACAATTCCTTCGGTGTCGAATGGACCCCCGCGAAGGGTCCGTTCGATGTCGAGGCGTGTCCACACGAGGCCGGCGTCGAGCTTGAATTCGCGGGGCCTGGTGCTCGGATGCCAGGTCGAGAGCAGGTAGCCGGTGTCGCCGACCGCGAACGCGCTGTATCGGGATCGCATCAGGCGTTCGGCGGTGGGCGCCACCGCCTCCCCGCTGTGCAGCGGGCCGCAGCAGTCGAGATAGCGCTCGCCGCTCTGGCACGGGCAGCGCTCCGGGCGGGCGATCTTCGTCTCGATGGTCGGCACAGTCCCATTATCGGCCAGGAGCGTTCGGCCTTCACAACCGGGTGTCGGCATCCCAGGCTGATCAGTTCTGCACCGGCCGGCGGCCGGCCCGGTTCAGGGTGACTCCGCCTTCGGGGGTACCAGGCCGTCCGGCGGGTTCTCCTCCGCTTCCAGCAGGAGGTAGTGGGTGAACCAATCGCCGGCCAGGTTGGCCGCGATCGCCAGGGTCCCCGGCTCCTCGAACAGGTGGGTGGCTCCGTCGACGACGGTCAGCCGCGTTCGACAGCGCAGTCGGGCCTGGGCCTGCCGGTTGAGTTCGAGCACGGCGGCGTCGGCTCCGCCCACGATCAGCAGGGTCGGGGACGATACCTGCGGCAGCCGGGCCGCGGCGAGGTCGGGACGTCCGCCGCGGGACACGACGGCCGCGATGTCGCTGCCCGGTTCGGCGGCGGCCCACAGCGCCGCACCGGCGCCCGTGCTCGCTCCGAAATAACCGATCCGGCACCCCGCCGTCTCGGGGCGCCTGCGCAGCCAGGTCGTGGCGGCGGTGAGCCGGTGCGCCAGCAGTTCGATGTCGAAGACGTTGGTGCGGTTCGGCTCCTCTTCGGCGGTGAGCAGGTCCAGGAGCAGGGTGCCGAGCCCGACGCGGAGGAGCATTTCCGCGACGAACTGGTTCCGAGGGCTGTGCCGGCTGCTGCCGCTGCCGTGGGCGAAAACCACGATTCCGGTGGCGCCCTTCGGCAGGCGCAAATGGCCCTCCAGGAGCACGCCGTCTGCGGGGATCTCCACGTCTCGATCAAGGCTGTCGGCAACGACCCTGCCGTTGCGCATTCGCCGGGCCGCCGTATCCAGCAGCACGATGACCTCCTCGTCGCTGGTCGCCGAGAAGTCGCGGTAGTGATTTCCCACGGCGACCAGATGCTCCGGCGCCAGGACACTGACGACCTCATCGGCCCCGAGAAAGCTTCCGTCGGTCTCCGCCGGCATGACCGGAACCGCCATGATCACGGTGGTCGCCCCGAGGTGGCGAGCCACCTCACAGGCCACCCGTGCCGTCGACCCCGTTGCGATGCCGTCGTCGACGATGACGACCGTTCGTCCGGCCAGGTCGAGCCGCTCCCTACCCATCCTCAGGTCCGCCACCCGTTCGGCCAGCAGCGACCGTTCCCGCCGCTCCACGGTCTCGAGTTCCTCGTCGGTGACGCCGGTCAGTGCACGCACCTCGGTGTTGAGGACACGGGCTCCGCCCTCGCCGATGGCCCCCATCGCGAGTTCGGGCTGGTACGGCACGCCGAGTTTGCGCACAACGATCACGTCGAGGGGGGCGTGGAGGGCCTCGGCGACCTGGAACGCCACGGGCACACCACCACGCGGCAGACCGAGCACAACCACGTCCCGGCCACGCAAAGGGAGCAGGCGTTCGGCGAGTTGTCGACCCGCATCACCACGATCGGCGAATACCACCATCGTTCGAAACCTCCGGATCCTGCACAGCTATCGGGTGCTTCTGCACATCATCCCCCCGACCCGGGCTCGACGACAGGTCCTGGCCGGAGATTGTCGGCGCACAAAAAAAGACCCGCTCGGTGAGCGGGTCTTTCTTGTCGAACTGTCTTGCCTGGTGGATCCGAGGGGATTCGAACCCCTGACCCCCTGCATGCCATGCAGGTGCGCTACCAGCTGCGCCACGGACCCAGATTGTGTTTCGGATTCCCCCGAAACAACTTCTCTAGGCTACTACATCCCGAGCCCGGTTGAGTACCACTGCTACTCCTGGACCTTGTGGGCCGGCAGCTCGATCGGAATGACCGGGCAATCCTTCCACAGTCGTTCGAGGGAGTAGTAGACGCGTTCCTCTTCGTGGAATACGTGGACGACGAGGTCTCCGAAGTCGACGAGGATCCACCGGCCCGCGGCCCGACCCTCACGACGCAGCGGCTTGTGACCGGCCTCGGTGAGCTTGTCTTCGATCTCGCCGGCGATCGCGACGACGTTGCGCTCGGAGCGCCCGGTGACGATCAGGAAGACGTCGGCGAGCGGAAGCGGGTTGGAGACATCGATTGCGACGAGGTCTTCCCCCGCTTTCGAGTCTGCGGCGGCAGCGGCCAGCTTGAGGAGCTCGAGAGCATGGGCAGAAGCGGTCATCGATTGAATCCCTGAGTTAGTGAAAGCGAATGAGATGGCATTAGAAAACTTTGAAGACGTAGCCGGCGACGAAGAGGCCCACAACACCGAGGGCCAGCGCGCCGACGATGATGGTCAGGATGGTGGGCAGGGTAACGCCGCGCTTGGGCGGCGGCGCCATGACGCCCCTGGTCGAGGCGTGGGTGCTGACGGCGCGGCTCGCGCTGACGGGGGCGACGTCGCTGTGGTGACCGCTCTCGTCGAGCTGGTCGAGCATGCGGTCCATCTCGGCGGAGTCGATCAGGTTCGGGTGAGCACCGGTGGAGCCCAGGCTGCGCGGCAGGTCGATCGAACCGGTGATCATGATCTCGCCCGTGCTGGTCAACGGCCCTGAGGTCGTTCCCTGGTGCGGGATCGACGGGAGGATCAGCGCGTTCGTGGTCGTCGGGATTCCGCCGGCTCCGATGCCGCGGGACATGAGCTGGTCGAAGGGTTCCACCCGGAGCTCACCGGGGAGGATGCTCTCATCCTCGTCACGATCGAGGGACCAGTGGCCGACCGGCGGGTGGAGAAGTCCGGGGCGGGGCCTGGTCGAGGAGACGGAAGACTTGGCTTCGACGAGGAACTCGACGGGAACGGGCGGGTTCGCCCTCACGGCGGGAGGCTGGTCTGCAGCGTGCTCGTCATGCCCCGACTCGGCATCGTGGCCCTCGGCCAGCATCAGGGCGCGCAGTTCACGGCGGGTGAGCGTTCGGTCGGGGACGGTTCGTTCGGCGCCGGGCTGGCGCGGGGCGCTCACGGCGGCGGCCCAGCCGGACTTCGTCACGGGCGGCGCGAACACGGATGCCACGGCGGGCTTCTCCGGTGCCGCTGGAGCCGGTGTCGCTGGAGCCGGTGTCGCTGGCGGAGTTTCGGCCTGCGCCGGAGCGCTGGCGGAGGAGTGCGTGGGAACGTGGGTCGACGAATGCTGCTGGTCCGCCGAGGCAGGCTCGTGCCCCTGAGCCAACTCGCGGGCTTGTCGCCGCGTCAGTGGCTGTGGGTCATTACCCAACGTCATGCCACACTCCGATACAGATGATGCTTTGAGATGTACTGGACTACCCCATCGGGGACCAGATACCAGACCGGGAAGCCCCGGTTCACACGTGCCCGGCAGTCTGTGGACGAAATAGACAAAGCCGGAACCTCCAACAAGCTTACGTCCTGGTTGGGTAATCCCGAAACGCTGAGCTCGTGTCCCGGACGACTCACAGCCACGAAATGGGCGAGGTTCCAGAGCTCCTGAACGTCCTTCCAGTCCAGGATCTGCCGGATCGCGTCCGCCCCGGTGATGAAGAAGAGTTCGGCATCCGGACGCTGGGCGTGCAGGTCGCGGAGGGTGTCGATCGTGTAGGTCGGCCCGGTGCGATCGATGTCGACCCGGCTCACCGTGAACCGCGGGTTCGAGGCCGTGGCGATCACCGTCATCAGGTAGCGGTGCTCGCTCTCCGTGACATCCTGTTTCTGCCATGGCTGCCCGGTAGGCACGAAAACGACCTCGTCGAGGTCGAAGCTCTGCGCGACTTCGCTGGCCGCGACGAGGTGCCCGTGGTGGATCGGGTCAAAGGTGCCGCCCATCACTCCGATTCTCGGGCGGCGCGGTGGCATCGGAACGAGGATCCCTAGTGGTCGCCGTGCGCGCCGTGCGCGTCGGCGTATGCCTGAGCCTTGGTCTGGTGGCGGTTTGCCACGTCACGGTAGGACCAGACGACGACGCCGAGCGCGGCGAAGATCACGAGCGCGATCAGGCCGTAGACGAACGTCGGCATGGGCAGAGCGTGTTCGACCTGCGCGAGCACTACGTTCAGGAACGACATGGGTTCTCCATTCAGGGGTGGTTCAGGGCTGACCGACGAGAGCGGACGGCTCCGACAGTATTCTAGCGGGGCCTATCCGCGAACCTGGCCCGAGCCGCGCACGATCCACTTCGTGCTGGTGAGCTCCGGCAGGCCCATCGGCCCCCTGGCGTGCAACTTCTGGGTGGAGATGCCGACCTCGGCGCCGAATCCGAATTCGCCGCCGTCGGTGAATCGGGTGGAGGCGTTGACCATGACGGCCGCCGAGTCCACCTCGGCGAGGAACCGCTCCGCGTTCACGACATCGTTGGTGATGATCGATTCGGTGTGCCCGGTCGAGTAACGGCGGATGTGGGCGATCGCCTCGTCGAGGGAGTCGACCACGGCCACGGAGATCTCCAGGCCCATGTACTCGGTACCCCAATCCTCCGGTGTCGCCGGAACGGCGTCGGGGAAGATCTCCCTGACCCGTGGGTCCGCGTGGATCGTGACCCCGGATGCCGCGAGCTTCGCCAGCACGGCGGGCAGCAACCTGGTTGCGGCGTCCCGGTGGACGAGCAGGGTTTCCAGGGAGTTGCAGACGCTGGGGCGCTGCACCTTCGAGTTGTGTACGATCTCGACGGCCCAGTCCGCGTTCGCGCTCTCGTCGAGGAAGATGTGCACCACGCCGGCTCCGGTCTCGATCACCGGCACCTTCGACTGGTTCACGACGGCCTGGATCAGGCCTGCGCTTCCCCGGGGGATCAGCACATCGACGTAGCCGCGGGCCTGCATCAGGGCGGTGGCGCCCTCGCGCCCGAAGGGATCGATGGTCTGCACGGATTCGGCGGGCAAGCCGGCCGAGCCGATCGCCTGCTGCAGCAGGCCGACGAGGATGCGGTTGGTGTTCTCGGCGGCGGATCCCCCGCGAAGGACGACGGCATTGCCGCTCTTGAGCGCGATCGCGGCGATGTCGACGGTGACGTTGGGCCGGGCCTCGTAGATGACCCCGACCACGCCGAAGGGCACGCGCACCTGGCTGATCCTGATGCCGTTGGGGAGGCTTCTCCCCCGCACAACCTCGCCGATCGGGTCGGTGAGCAGGGCAATCTGCTCGACGGCGGCGGCCAGTCCTTCGATCCGGGTGTCGTCCAGGCTGAGGCGGTCGAGCATCCCGGCGGACAGGCCGTTCTCGTGACCGTTGGCCAGGTCGATCCTGTTCGCGGCGAGGATGTCCGGCACGCTCCCGCGCAATGCGGCGGCAATCGCGGCCAGCGCCAGGTTCTTCACCTGGGTGGGCGCCGCGGCGAGGGCAACCGATGCGGCCCTGGCCGATTCGAGGATGGGCGTGAGCTGGACGGTTTCGGTCAGGGACTGTGACGACATCCCGGTAGCCTACGCGACCGGGCTGCCCGTCGGCTGGATGGTGTCGCCTTCGGTCGGCTCGAACCACGTTCCGACCAGGTCTCCGCGCAGCGCCTCGGCCACGAGCGCCGTCGACGTGAGCAGCACGGCCGTGCCGGCGCCGGAGGCGATCCGGGCCGCCGACACCTTGGTGGCGGCTCCCCCGGTGCCCACACCGGAGCGGCTCGCCCCGAACTCGACCCCGGGCAGTTCCTCGCCCGCGCCGACGTGGGAGATCGGCTCGGCGCCGGCCAGGTGCGGCGGACGGGTATAGAGCGCGTCGACGTCGCTGAGCAGCACGAGGAGGTCCGCCTGGATCAGCGTGGCGACGAGCGCGGCCAGCCGGTCGTTGTCGCCGAAACGGATCTCGTGCGTGGCGACGGTGTCGTTCTCGTTCACGATCGGCAGGATGCGCAGCCCGAGCAGCCGGTCCATCGCCCGCTGGGCGTTGCTGCGGTGCGCCGGGATCTCGAGGTCGCCGGCGGTGAGCAGAACCTGGCCGGCGACGATGTCGTACCGGTCGAGGCTGTCCTGGTAGCGGAAGATCAGCAGATTCTGGCCGACGGATGCCGCGGCCTGCTGGGTCGCCAGGTCGGTGGGCCGTTCGTCGAGCTGGAGATACGGCATCCCGGTCGCGATGGCTCCGGAGGAAACCAGCACGATTTCGGCTCCGCGAGCGTGGGCCGCCGCGAGGGCGTCGACGAGGGGGGAGATCTGACCGGCGTTGTCACCGCTGATCGAGGAGGAACCGACCTTGACGACGATGCGAGCCGCCGATCCGATCTGGTGCCGCGCGAGCACGCTCATTCGACGGTGCCTTCATCCGGCCGCGGATTCGTCCCCCGGCTCGGCGTCGTTCGGCTCACCGCGCCATGGTTCACAGGAGCGCGCGCCCCGGTGCGGTGGGCATCGGCTCGAACCAGGTGCCGACCTGCTCTCCGCGCAGTGCGGCGGCCGCGAGTCCGGTCGCGGTCACGAGCACGGCCGTGCCGGCGGACGCGGCCAGGCGAGCGGCCTTGACCTTGGTGTTGGCTCCGCCGGTGCCGACGCCGCCGTCCGCCTTGGTGGCCCCGAACTCCATGCCGCCCAGTTCCTCGTCGAAGCGGATGTGGTCGATCCGTTCAGCGCCGGGAAGGTGGGGGGGCTTGGTGTAGAGCGAGTCCACGTCACTGAGCAGGAGGAGCAGATCCGCCCTGATCAGCACGGACAGCATGGCGGCGAGCCGGTCGTTGTCGCCGAACCGCAGGCCGTAGGTGGCGACGGTGTCGTTCTCATTCACGATCGGCATGATGCGCAGGTCGAGCAGGCGGTTCACGGCACGGCGGGTGTTGCTGCGGTGCGGCTCGTTGAGCAGGTCACCCTCGGTGAGGAGCACCTGCCCGGCGGCAATGCCGTGCCGGTCCAGGGTCTCCTGGTAGCGGGCGGTGAGCACATTCTGCCCGACGGATGCCGCAGCCTGCTGGGTGGCCAGGTCGCTCGGCCGACCGTCGAGGTTGAGGAAGCTCATCCCGCTCGCCACGGCGCCTGAGGAGACCAGGACCACCTCGACGCCGCGCCCGTGGGTCTCGGCGAGGGCCTCGATCAACGGTGCGATCTGGTCGGCATTGTCACCGCTGATCGACGAGGAACCGACCTTCACCACGATGCGGCGGGCGGCGGAGACCTGGGCGCGGGCGCGGGCGCTCATTCGGTCCCGCCTTCCTTCGTGCCCTTCACCGGGACCGAACCGTCACCGGTCACCTCCCCATTGAATTCCTCTTCGCCGCTTGACCACATTCCGGCCTCACGTTCGCGGATGAGCTCCGCGCGGGCGGCCGCCTTGGCGTCCATCCGACCGAAGTACTCCTCGCGGCGCTCGTTGCTCGTGCGGCGCTTGGAATCGTCGAGCCGGGTGTCGGTGCCGCGCGGCGCGGTGATCAGCTCGGCGGTGGAGGTGAGCGTCGGCTCCCAGTCGAAGACGACTCCGTTGCCCGGGCCGATGATGACCGTCGAGCCGGCGATGGCGCCCGCCTTGAACAGTTCGTTCTCGATCCCGAGCTTGGCCAGCCGGTCCGCGAGGAACCCGACGGCTTCGTCGTTCTTGAAGTCGGTCTGCTGCACCCAGCGCTCGGGCTTGCTGCCGATGATGCGGTAGATGTTACCGAAGGACCCGCCCTCCACCTTGACCACGAAACCGCTGTCGTCAACGGCCTTGGGCCGGATGACGATGCGCGGCTTGAGCGCCTGGCTGGCCGCGGCCTCGACCCGGCCGGCTTCGACGACCTCGGCCAGGGCGTAGTTGAGCGCGCGGAGGCCCTCGTGGCTGACCGTGGAGATCTCGAAGACGCGGTAGCCGCGGGCCTCGAGGTCGCCCTTGACGAAGGCTGCGAGTTCGCGGGCCTCCGGCACGTCGATCTTGTTCAGGGCCACCAGCTGCGGGCGGTCCAGCAGGGGCTTCTGCCCCTCGGGGACGGGGTATGCGGCGAGTTCGCCGAGGATGACGTCGAGGTCGCTGAGCGGATCGCGGTCGGGGTCGAGGGTGGCGCAGTCGAGGATGTGCAGCAGCGCGGTGCAGCGTTCGACGTGGCGCAGGAACTCGAGCCCGAGGCCCTTGCCCTCGCTCGCGCCCTCGATCAGGCCGGGAACGTCTGCGACGGTGTAGCGAACCTCACCCGCGTCGACGACGCCGAGGTTGGGGTGCAGGGTGGTGAAGGGGTAGTCGGCGATCTTGGGGCGTGCGGCCGAGATCGCTGCGATCAGGCTGGACTTGCCGGCCGACGGGTAGCCGACGAGCGCGACATCCGCCACGGTCTTGAGCTCGAGCTGGACGTCGCCTTCCCAGCCGTAGGTGCCGAGCAGCGCGAAGCCGGGGGCCTTGCGCTTGGTCGACGCGAGGGCCGCGTTGCCGAGGCCGCCCTGGCCGCCCGGCGCAACGACGATCCGGGAGCCGGGTTCGGTCATGTCGGCGAGTTCATTGCCCTCGGCGTCCTTGACGACGGTGCCGAGCGGCACGGAGAGTTCCATCAGGTCGCTGGCGTAGCCGGCCCGGTGGTCGCCCATGCCGGGTCCGCCGTTGGTGGAGCTGCGGTGCGGTGAACGGTGGAAGCCGAGCAGCGTGGTTACCTGCGGGTCGGCGACGAGCACGATGTCCCCACCGTTGCCGCCGTTTCCGCCATCGGGGCCGGCGAGAGGCTTGAACTTCTCACGCTTGACGGAGACACAACCGTTCCCTCCGTTGCCCGCTCTCAGGTGCAGCGTGACGTGGTCAACGAATGTGGCCATGGGGGTGCCCCTTTCAGGTGGCGAAAACACGTCAGGGCGAGCCGAAGCCCGCCCTGACGATCAAGAGTTGTGGATGCCTACGCGGCAGCCACCACGATGTTGACGACCTTGCGGCCGCCCTTGGCGCCGAACTCAACCGAGCCGGACTCCAGGGCGAAGAGCGTGTCGTCTCCACCGCGGCCGACGTTGACTCCGGGGTGGAAGTGCGTGCCGCGCTGACGAACGATGATCTCGCCCGCGCTGACAACCTGACCACCGAAGCGCTTCACGCCGAGGCGCTGAGCGTTGGAGTCGCGACCGTTGCGAGTGGAACTCGCACCTTTTTTGTGTGCCATCTGTTCTTCTCCTCAGGCCTTAGGCGATGCCGGTGACCTGAACGCGTGTGAGCTCCTGACGGTGCCCCTGACGCTTCTTGTACCCGGTCTTGTTCTTGAACTTCTGGATGACGATCTTCGGACCACGGAGGTCGTTGAGGACCTCGGCGGTAACCGTGACCTTGGCCAGCGACTTCGAGTCAGAGGTGATCTTGTCGCCGTCGACGAGAAGCACGGCGGCCAGCTCGACGTTGCCGTCCTTATCAGCCTTGATTCGGTCCATCGTGACGATGGTCCCGACCTCTACCTTCTCCTGCCGCCCACCGGCGCGCACAACTGCGTAAACCACGTTACGTACCTAACTCTGGGGAGCCGTGAGGCTCCGATTCCTAAGATGGAAAGTTACTGCGTTGAACAAACCAAGTCGGCCCGTCGCTGTCAGAAAACCTTGGTGACCGCGCGGGCTCAGGCCCATCGCACACCAACAATCGACTTTAGCTGATCCTCCACCCCCGGTCAAACCGAGGGGGAACATAGAATCTGGTGATGACCGTCTTGATCGACAGCCCGATGTGGCCCGCCCACGGTACCATCTGGTCCCACCTTGTCAGCGATGACTCGCTGGACGAGTTGCATGCGTTTGCGGCCGCCAACGAGATCCCCCGCCGAGGGTTCGACCTCGACCATTACGACGTGCCCGAGCACCGGTACGACGCACTGGTGGCCGCTGGGGCGCATCCGGTAGGGAACCGGGAGCTCGTGCTGCGCCTGCGCGCCAGTGGTCTCCGGGTGCCACAGAAGGAACGCCGGAATCGAGCGATGCCGCCCATCGGTTAAACGCAGCGACCGATGGGTCACGGCCGAAGCCGCTCTCCATCGGTCGCCGGGCGGCGCCGTTCGTTACTGCGTGTCGCCGGGGGTGACGATCGGCTGCGCCGTGGCGGTCGAGCCGCCGGCGGTGGTGACCCGGCGGCTGCGCGCGCGCCCCTGGCCCGGCTGCTTGGGCTCGGGGAGCGACTCGAGCACCGAGTCGAGGAGCTGGTCGGTGACCTGCTTGCTGACCGTGCGCCTGCTGCGCGGAGACTTCGTCACCGGAATGTCGAGGATCGCCATGGACTCGGAACGATCGTCGACCAGCGGCTCGGCCGCGACAGAGGCCGCGACGGCAACCTCGGCAACGTTGTCCGGTGCAGCCTCGACCGGTGCGGCCTCGACCGCTGCCGCGGTCGGTTCCGCCAGTGCTGCGGGGACCACCGGGATGGACCCGGTCAGGGCGCGACTGATGGTGCGGGCCGCGATCTGCGCGAGGGCGTGCTTGGCGTCCTCGGTGATCCCGTGCGTGCCGGCTCCCGACTTCGTCGGTTCCGACTGCTGGTTCCCGGAGTTGCTCCCGCCGCGGGAGCCCCCGTCACCCCGGTGGGAGTGGTCGGTGCCGCCGCGGCTGTTGTCACGATTGCCGTTGCCGTTGCCGCTATCGCCGCTGTTGCCGGACTTGCTGCGCGGGCGACGCTCCATGGCGGGCTGGGCGGTCTGACGGTGCTTGACGACGGGGTCGTGGTGGATGACGATCCCCCGGCCGGCGCAGGCCTCGCAGTTCTCGCTGAAGGATTCGAGCAGTCCGAGGCCGAGCTTCTTTCGGGTCATCTGCACAAGACCGAGCGAGGTGACCTCGGCAACCTGGTGCTTGGTGCGGTCGCGGCTGAGGCATTCGAGCATGCGTCGAAGCACGAGGTCCCGGTTGGTCTCGAGAACCATGTCGATGAAGTCGACGACGATGATGCCGCCGATGTCGCGCAGACGCAGCTGGCGCACGATTTCTTCGGCCGCTTCGAGGTTGTTCTTGGTGACGGTTTCCTCGAGGTTTCCGCCGGAGCCGACGAACTTGCCCGTGTTGACGTCGACGACGGTCATGGCCTCCGTGCGGTCGATCACGAGCGAGCCACCCGATGGCAGCCAGACCTTGCGGTCAAGGGCCTTCTCGATCTGCTCTGAAATGCGGTACTCGTCGAAGGCGTCGACCTCACCCTCGTGGCGCTCGACCCGCTCGACCAGGTCGGGGGCCACCTGACGCAGGTAGGCCTCGATGATCTCCTGCGAGTCGTCACCGGAGATGACCATCTTCTGGAAGTCCTCGTTGAAGACGTCCCGGACGATCTTGATCAGCAGGTCGGGCTCGCTGTGCAGGAGGGCGGGCGCCTGCACGGTGTCAACCTGCTTGGCGATGGATGCCCACTGGGAGGTGAGGCGGTTCACGTCGAGGGTCAGCTGCTCGTCGGTGGCGCCCTCCGCCGCGGTGCGTACGATCACGCCGACGTTGTCGGGGAGAACTTCCTTGAGAATCTTCTTCAACCGGGCGCGCTCGGTGTCGGGCAGCTTGCGGCTGATCCCGTTCATCGAGCCATTGGGCACGTAGACGAGGTAGCGGCCCGGAAGGGAGACCTGGCTGGTCAGGCGCGCGCCCTTGTGGCCGATCGGGTCCTTCGTGACCTGCACGAGCACCTTGTCGCCCGGCTTGAGGGCCAGTTCGATCCGTCGGGCCTGGCTGCTGTTGCCGGAGTTTTCCGCTGCGGCGTCCCAGTCGACCTCGCCCGAGTAGAGCACGGCGTTTCGGCCGCGGCCGATGTCGACGAAGGCGGCTTCCATGCTCGGGAGCACATTCTGCACCCGGCCGAGGTAGACGTTACCGATGAGCGAGGCATCCTGGTTCTTGGCCACGTAGTGCTCGACGAGCACGCCGTCCTCGAGCACGCCGATCTGGATCTTGTTGTGCTTGGCGCGCACGACCATGACGCGGTCGACGGCCTCACGGCGGGCGAGGAACTCGGCCTCCGTGATCACGGGACGGCGGCGACCGGCATCCCGGCCGTCGCGGCGACGCTGCTTCTTGGCTTCGAGACGGGTGGACCCCTTGATTCGCTGGGGTTCGGTGATCAGCTCCGGCTCGCGCGGCGTGCGCACCCGAACGACGGTGTTCGCCGGGTCGTCCGAGCCGGACCGACCCTCGTCACCCGTGCGGCGCCGGGCACGGCGGCGCACTGTCGAGGCTTCGTCGCCGTCGTCGTCCTGATCCTGCCGTTGGTTGTCCTGACGCGGCGTTGTCTGGCGCGCACCGGTGCGGGCCGGGAGCGGGACGATGTTCGGTGCCTGGAAGAGGAGGGAGGTCGACGGACGTCGCACCTCGGCCTGTTCGACGGGCGGGGTGGTGAGGTCCACGTTGGTGTCCTGTTCCGCTGGGGTCTGGGGCGCGGCCTCGAAAGCGGATGTCGAATCGGCCGGCTCA
Organism: Cryobacterium sp. PH31-AA6; assembly: GCF_030063195.1. GTDB lineage: Bacteria > Actinomycetota > Actinomycetes > Actinomycetales > Microbacteriaceae > Cryobacterium. The sequence goes on along the minus strand of NZ_JASISS010000028.1, from coordinate 12,871 downwards.
TTGCGTGTGGTCACGGCGCTGGTCTGCGTCGCGGTGGTGCTCGCGTCTCGGGCCGGGGCGACATCCGTCAGCACCGGCTGCGGCGCGGAGGCCGCCTCCGGCGTATTCGATGCGGCCGCGGAGGCTCGTCGGCTGGTCCTGCGACCACCGAACAGTCCCTTGCGTTTCTTGTTTTCGTTGTCTTCCACCATCACTGGTGCGCTCCTTGACCGGTTTTGGGCGACCGCGCCACCCATCCGGCTACTCTCTCGTGCGAGATTTCCGCTTGCGCAAAAACCCCGGGAATCCTCTTCGTTCGCAACCGGCTCTTGGCTCTGGCTGCTAATACCTTTGGTCGTGGGACCAATGAATCTGGGCTTTCACCGCCCATTAGGCCTTCTGGCGTCGGCTTGAGCGCGGCTCAAGCGACTTCCTCGATTATCGCATGCATTCTCAGGATCACGCGCGAGGCTCATGACATAATCCGAGGGTGCCGCAGCCCGTGATATCCAAGCGCCCCGTTGGGCTCGCCATTCTGCTTATCATCGGGGGTTTGGTCGCCTTGACCGCGGCCTTCCTGCTCACGCTGGACAAGATCCACGTCCTCGAGGATCCGCAGGCGCAGCTGTCCTGCAACTTCAGCGTGCTGGTCGGCTGCAGCACCAATCTGGGCTCCTGGCAGGGTGCCATCTTCGGCTTCCCCAACCCGCTGATCGGCCTGGTCGGCTGGACCGTTGTGATCACCATCGGCGCGGCGATCCTCGCCGGGGCTCGGTTCGCCCGCTGGTTCTGGATCTGCCTGAACGTGGGCGTCACCGCCGCGCTCGCCCTGGTGGTCTGGCTGATGGCGCAGAGCTTCTTCGTGCTCGATGTGCTGTGCCCGTGGTGCATGGTGACCTGGGTCGTGACGATCCCGGTCTTCCTCGCGGTCACCCTGCACAATCTGACCGAGGGGAACCTGCCGGCATCCGCTGCGGTGCGCAGGTTCGCCGCGGGAGCGTATTCCTGGATCGTCGTGCTCACGATCGGCTGCTACCTGGTTGCCGCCACCATCGCCCAGGTGCAGATGGACTTCCTGCACCGCCTCTGATCGCGCCGAATCACCTCGCCGAACTGTGAGAAAAGACCACCCCCGGCGGGCCGGAGGCGGTCTTTTCTCACAGTTCGGCGTGGGGGGTTAGGCGAACCAGAGCGCCAGTTCACGTGCGGCGGACTCGGGCGAGTCTGAGCCGTGGACCAGGTTCTGCTGCACCTTGACACCCCAGTCGCGGCCGAGGTCACCGCGGATGGTGCCGGGTGCCGCGGTCGTGGGGTCTGTCGTTCCGGCCAGGGCGCGGAAGCCCTCGATGGCCCGGTTTCCGGCGATCCGGAGCGCGAGGATGGCGCCGCTCTCCATGAATTCCAGGAGCGGTTCGAAGAACGGCTTGCCCTCGTGCTCGGCGTAGTGCTCGGCGAGGAGCGACCGGTCCGGCTGAACCAGCTTCACGTCGACGAGGGAGTAGCCCTTCGCTTCGATCCGGCGCAGGATCTCTCCGGACAGGCCGCGGGCGACGCCATCAGGCTTGACCAATACAAGGGTTTCTTCGATCTGGGTGCTCATGAGCTCTCCTTCTGGTTGTCTAATCTGGTGCCGACGACCATGCAGTACGTCCACATGGCGGCGAACATTGCGCCGACGAGAAACATTGTGGGATTGAGGAATCCGCTGGCCAGGACGATGGCCTGCACGCCCCAGCCGGCATAGTACGACCAGCTCGCGCCGAGCAGTCCGATGACCGCGACCATCGCCAGGCAGAGTGCCGCTCCCCCGCCGAGCGCCAGCCAGGCCGGCAGCGCGCCGAGCCCGAAAATGACCAGCGCGGCGAGGAAGACGACGATGATCTCGAAGCCCAGCACGATCGAGGCGAGCGTTCGCTTCACCGAGCGTTGGCTCATTTCGCCAGCCATTCCCGCGCGTCGGCGAGGGCGATGGCCTCGCCGACGAGGGTGATCGACCCGGTGACGATGACCGCGCGCTTGGGGGATTCCTCGGCCCAGTCCCTGGCGGATTCGAGGGCCTGGGCGAGGTCGTCGAAGCGGATGGTGGTGTCCTCCCCGGCCGACTCGGCGACCAGGTCGGCCAGGTCGTCGACGGGAATGGCGCGTTCGGAGTGGGACGCGGTGACGTGGAATCGGGTGACGACCGGCTGGAGCGCCGCGATGATCCCCGTTGCGTCCTTGTCGGAGAGGATCCCGACCACGGCGACGATCTCGTCGAAGTCGAAGTAGGCGTCCAGGGCCGCGGCCAGGGCGGCCGCACCGTGCGGGTTGTGCGCGGCATCCACGAGCACGGTCGGTTCGACGCCGACCAGCTGCAGCCGGCCCGGTGAGGTCGCCGAGGCCAGACCCTCCTCGACGAGGTCGTAGCCGAGCTCCTGGCTGCCGGCCCCGATGAAGGACTCCACGGCGGCGATCGCGACGGCCGCGTTCTGCGCCTGATGGGTGCCGTAGAGCGGCAGGAACAGGTCGGAGTAGGTGCCGGCGAGCCCGCGCACCGAGATGAGCTGCCCACCGACCGCGACCTGGCTGTCGAGGAGGGCGAAGTCTTCGCCTTCGCTGGCCAGGGTCGATTCGGTCAGTTCGACGGCCCGTTCGAGTTCGGCCTGTGCCGGGCCCGTCTGCCTGGCGGTGACGACGGATGACGCGGGCTTGATGATCCCGGACTTGGTGCGCGCGATCTCCGCGATCGTGTCGCCGAGGCGCTTGGTGTGGTCCAACGCGATCGGCGTGATCACGGCGACCTGCCCGTCGGCGACATTGGTCGAGTCCCACTCGCCGCCCATGCCGACCTCGATCACCGCGACGTCGACGGGGGCGTCGGCGAAGCAGGCGAACGCCAGCACGGTGAGCGCCTCGAAGAAGGTCAGCGGCTCATCGCCGGCCGCCGTGAGCTCGTCGTCGACCATGGCCAGGAACGGGGTGATGTCGTCCCAGTTCGCGGCGAGGGCCGCGTCGTCGATGGGCTCCCCGTCGATCACGATGCGCTCGTTGAGCCGCACCAGGTGCGGGCTGATCAGCAGTCCGGTGCGCAAGCCGTACGCCCGAAGCAGACTCTCGGCGATCCGGCTGGTGCTGGTCTTCCCGTTGGTGCCGGTGATGTGGATGATCGGGTAGACGGTTTGCGGGTCACCGAGCAGCTCGAGGGCACGCCTGGTCGGTTCGAGCCGCGGCCGCGGGGAGCCCTCGCCGACCCGGGTGAGGAGCGCCGCGTAGACGGCGTCGCCGGCCTCGCGCCCGGCATCGTTTGCTTTGGGGCTGGACTTAGACATGGATGAGTCCGTTCTCTCTGGCGACGGCGACCAGCACGGCACCCTGGTTGGCGTACTGGCCGGCTTCGAAGCGGACGTAGTGTTCGACGGGCGCGCCGACCAGACCGGGGAGCCACTCGGAGGGCAGGGTCGCGGTCAGCAACTCGGCGTCGCTGTCGACGACGCGGTGGGTGGCGAAGCGGGTGGTCAGGGTTTCGGTCGGCACGTCGACTTCGGCGGCCAGGGCGAAGGTGGCCGCGTCTTTGTCGTCGAAGAAGACCAGATCGAGGCGGATGCGGTCGCTCACCTCGAATCCGGCGGACTTTCGGGTGTCCTGCACGGCCCGGATCAGGTCCCTGGCGAAGCCCTCGGCCTCGAGTTCGGCGGTCGTGGTCGTGTCCAGCAGCACGAAGCCGCCACCGGCGAGCAGGGCGAGCGCCGTCGTGTCGCCTGAGTCGGCGGCCGGGTCACTGTCGGCGGTCTGGTTGCCGGTCTGCAGCACCAGCTCGTACTCCCCCGGGGCGAGTTCGATCCCGCCCGCGGTGACGATGCCGTTGGTCTCGCTCCAGTCCCCGGCGCGGGCGGCCTTGATCACCTGCTGCACCTGCTTGCCGAGGCGCGGGCCGGCGGCCCTGGCGTTCACGTTCAGCCGGGAGGTGACGCCGTAGGCGGTCGCGCTGTCGGCGGCGAGTTCGACCAGAGAGACGTTCTTGACGTTGAGTTCGTCGCGCAGGATGGCCTCGAACGGCGCCATCGCGGCGGTATCGGTGGTGACCACGGTGAGGTTCGCCAGCGGCAGCCGCACCCGCAGCCCGGCCTGCTTGCGCAGGGAGAGCACAGTGGAACTGATGGTGCGCACCTGGTCCATGGCGGCCACCAGCACGTCGTCGGCCGGGAACAGTTCCGGATCCGGCCAGTCGGCCAGGTGCACGCTGCGACCGCCGGTGAGTCCCTGCCAGATGCGCTCGGTGACGAGCGGGAGCAGCGGCGCGGCGACCCTGGTGACCGTTTCGAGCACGGTGTAGAGGGTGTCGAAGGCCTCGCTGCCGGCGGCGCCCGAGACCGTGGCCCCGGCCCAGAACCGGTCGCGCGACCGACGCACGTACCAGTTGGTCAGCACGTCGGCGAAGTCGCGGAGCCGGGCGGAGGCGAGGGTGCTGTCCAGGTTCTCGAGGTCGGCGGTGACTCCACCGATCAGGGCGCCGGTCTTGGCCAGCAGGTAGCGGTCGAGCACATCGGTGGAGTCGGTGCGCCAGCTCGCGTCGTAGCCGGTGTCGCCGGACGCGTTGGCGTAGAGGGAGAAGAAGTACCAGGTGCTCCAGAGCGGGAGCATCACCTGGCGGGCGCCCTCGCGGATGCCCTCCTCCGTGACGATGAGGTTGCCGCCGCGGAGCACGGACGAGCTCATCAGGAACCAGCGCATCGCATCCGACCCGTCGCGGTCGAAAACCTCGTTCACGTCGGGGTAGTTGCGCAGCGACTTGGACATCTTCTGCCCGTCGTTGCCGAGGACGATGCCGTGGCTGACGACGTTCTTGAAGGCCGGACGGTCGAACAGGGCGGTCCCGAGCACGTGCAGCATGTAGAACCAGCCGCGGGTCTGGCCGATGTATTCGACGATGAAGTCGGCCGGGTTGTGGCTGTCGAACCAGTCCCGGTTCTCGAACGGGTAGTGCACCTGGGCGAACGGCATCGAGCCGGAGTCGAACCAGACGTCGAGCACATCCGTGATGCGGCGCATGGTCGACTGCCCGGTCGGGTCGTCGGGGTTGGGCCTGGTGAGCTCGTCGATGTGCGGGCGGTGCAGATCGGTGGGGCGAACGCCGAAGTCGGCCTCGAGCTCGTCGAGGGAGCCGTAGACGTCGATCCGCGGGTAGTCGGGGTTGTCGCTCTTCCAGACCGGGATCGGCGAACCGAAGTACCGGTTGCGGCTGATCGACCAGTCGCGGGCGTTCCCGATCCACTTGCCGAACTGGCCGTCCTTGACGTTCTCCGGGACCCAGTTGATGTCCTGGTTGAGCACCTCCATGCGGTCCCGGAAGTCGGTCACCCGCACGAACCAGCTCGAGACGGCCTTGTAGATGAGCGGGTTGCGGCAGCGCCAGCAGTGCGGGTAGGAGTGCTCGTAACTGGCCTGGCGGAGCAGGCGGCCCTCCGCCCGGATCAGCTGGGTGAGCGGCTTGTTCGCGTCGGACCAGAGCTGACCGGCGACCTCGGGGACGTCGGGCAGGAACCTTCCGCCGTCGTCGAGGGAGATGATGACCGGGATGCCGGCGGCCTCACAGATCCGCTGGTCCTCTTCGCCGTATGCGGGTGCCTGGTGCACGATCCCGGTGCCGTCCGCGGTGGTGACGTAGTCGGCGACGACGATCGTCCAGGCGTTCTGGGTGCCCCAGAGCGCGGTGTCCGCGTAATAGTCGAAGAGCCGGTCGTAGGAGACGCCCTCGAGGTCGCTGCCGAGCACGGTGCGGGAGATGGCCTCGCTTGCCTCCGCGGCGGACTCGTAGCCGAGGTCCTTGGCGTAGTTGCCGACGAGGTCGATGGCGATCAGGTACTCGGCGCCGAGCACCCGGGCCGCGGAATCCGATCGTCCGGTCTCCTCGCGGAGGACCGTGGCGTCGGGGGTGCCGTTCGGGCCCGCCGGCACAACGGCATACACAATCTGCGGTCCGACGGCCAGGGCGAGGTTGGTCGGCAGGGTCCAGGGGGTCGTGGTCCAGGCGAGCGCGCGCACCGCGGTCAGGCCGAGGGACTCCGCCTTGGTACCCACGAGCGGGAACGTGACCGTGACGGTCTGGTCCTGGCGCATCTTGTAGACGTCGTCGTCCATCCGCAGCTCGTGGTTGGACAGCGGGGTCTGGTCGCGCCAGCAGTAGGGCAGCACTCGGTAGCCCTCGTAGGCCAGGCCCTTGTCGTGCAGCCGCTTGAAGGCCCAGATCACGGACTCCATGTAGGTGATGTCGAGGGTCTTGTAGTCGTTCTCGAAGTCGACCCAGCGGGCCTGGCGGGTGACGTACTCCTCCCAGACCTTGGTGTACTTGAGCACGGAACTGCGGGCGACGGCGTTGAAGGCGCCGATTCCCATCTTTTCGATCTCGCTCTTGTCGACGATGCCGAGCTCGCGTTCGGCCTCGAGCTCGGCCGGCAGCCCGTGGGTGTCCCAGCCGAACCGGCGGTGCACCTGCTTGCCGCGCATGGTCTGGAAGCGCGGGAAGAGGTCCTTCGCATACCCGGTCAGGAGGTGGCCGTAGTGCGGCAGACCGTTGGCGAACGGCGGGCCGTCATAGAAGACCCACTCCGGGGCACCGTCGCGGTTGTCGATCGACGCCTGGAAGGTGGCGTCGTCCTTCCAGAACGAGAGCACCTCGGTTTCGAGCTGGGGGAAGTTCGGCGACGGCACGATGGCTGCGCTCTGCCGGGCGGCCGAATCTGATTGCTGACCTTTGGGGTACGTCATGCTTCTCCTGGACGAGTCGGAAGTTTCCGGGTGAGCGAAAACTGCCCTGTTCCACGAGGACGCCGACTCCGAAAGGAAACGCCGCGGTACCACCTCGCTTGCCGACCGGTTGACCGGACGACCGCTTGTTCAGAGGCTGTGACGGGCCCGACCCGTTCGGTTCTACCAGGCCCCGGGAGGGCCGTTCTTCCGAAGACTCACCGGTGATGGCCGGATCATAGTCATGCGTGCACGATTCTACCCTGCCGCATCCGCCGGGTGGAATTCTGTGTCGCTGCCCCGTGTTTTACGATGGACCATTGGCGGCCCGGCACGGGCGGCTCCCCGACCAGCACAACTCGGCCGTTCCCCGCCGTGGAAAGAGATTCCCATCATGCGCTCCCCGGTTCATTCTCGCTCAGCCGCCCTCGGCGCCGTCCTGGCCGCCGGCCTGCTGCTCACCTCCTGCGCGGCCTCGCCCGACGCCGTCGACAGCACCACTCCGGTCAAGGGAGGCACCCTCACCTACGCGTCGGGAGACGCCGAACCGACCTGCCTCGACCCGCACGTCGGCGGCAATTACCCGCAGGCCCTGATCAGCACTCAATACCTCGAGTCTCTGGTTTCCCGGGACAGCAACGGCACCATCATTCCCTGGCTCGCCAAGTCCTGGACCGAAAGCCCCGATGGACTGTCCTGGGAGTTCACATTGAAGGACGGCGTGACCTTCACGGATGGGACCCCGCTCAACGCGGCCGCCGTGCAGGCCAACATCGCCCACTTGCAGGACCCCGAGACCGGCTCGTCGACCGGCTACCTGGCCCTGGCCAAGGTCGCCGGCACCGAAGCCGTCTCTGCGAACGTGGTTCGCGTCACTCTCAGTGAGCCGGACAGCGCTCTGCTCGAGTCGCTGACCCAGCCGTGGCTGGCGATCGAGTCCCCCGCCGGCCTCGCCCGCGGCGTGGAGGAGAACTGCGCGGCTCCCGTCGGCACCGGCCCATTCATGGTCGAGAGCTGGGTGAAGCAGGACTCGGTCGTGCTTGTGCGCAACCCGGACTACACGTCACCGCCCGCCGACGCCGACCACACCGGCCCGGCCTACCTGGCGAAAATCGTCTGGCGGTTCATCCCCGACTCCGCGTCCCGTTTCGCGGCCTTGCAGGCCGGCGACGTCGACGTGATCGACAACGCCCAGCCGGACACCATCGTGCAGGCCGAGAAGGGCGACTCGATCCGGCACCTCGACGCACCCCGGCCCGGAGCCTCGAACCGGATCGAACTCAACTCGTCCAAGGCTCCCTTCAACGACCCGCTCGTTCGTGAGGCCTTCATCCGCTCGGCCAACGTCGACGACGCTGTGGCCAGCCTCTTCCAGGGAACGGCCACCCGCTCCTACTCCGCGCTGTCCAGCGTCGAGGCTGCTGGGATCTCACGGCCGGACCTGTTCGGTTACGACGCCCAGGCGGCCGAGACCCTGCTCGACTCCGCCGGCTGGACCGCCCGTGACTCGGCCGGCTACCGGGTGAAGGACGGCGCACGCCTGACCGTCGAATTCCCGGTGAGCACGAACCAGTCCATCCCCGCCGAACAGTCCTTGTTCGAGCAGATCCAGGCGACCGCGAAGAAGACCGGCTTTGACGTGGTGCTCACCCCGATGGACCTCTCCAGCTGGTACACCGCGCTCGGTGAGAACGCCTACGACGCCGTCAGCGCCCCGTACACCAAGGTCGGCCCTGATGTGCTGCGCATCCTCTTCGACTCCGCCGGCATCGTTCCCGCGCCGAGCGGCTACTTCGCCAACCACGCCCAGGTGAACGATCCGAAGGTCGACACGCTGCTCACCGAGGCCACGGCGGTCACGGATGCCGCCAAGCGCGCCTCGCTCTACAGCCAGGCCCAGAACCGTGTGCTCGAGGGCTTCTACATCCTGCCGCTCTACGACCAGCAGAACCACTACCTGCTTCGCTCCGATGTCACCGGCGCCCGCGCCATGCCGACCGTGTCCACGCCCACGTTCTACGACGCCTGGCTTCCGGCCGAGTGACCGACGCCGCGGCGGGCGCCCACCGGCCTGACGGAGCACGCTCCGTCGGGCCGGACCGGGCTGTGCCGCGGCGCGCCCTCCGGCTCTCGGTCCCCGCCCTGGTCGCCGCCCGCCTGGCCGGGGCGGTCTTCGTGCTCTGGGCGGTCGCCACGATCACCTTCTTCGCCGTCAGGCTGATCCCGGGCGACCCGGCCGAGGCCATCCTCGGCGGCCCCGGCTCGCAGACCTCCCCGGAGGCACTGGCCGCCGTGCGCGCCCAGTACGGGCTCGACCAGCCCGTCCTGGTGCAGTACCTGGCGCAACTGGGCCGCCTGGCCACCGGCGACTTCGGTCGCTCCTATGCCCTGAGGCAGGACGTCGCCCCCCTCCTGGTCGGCCAGCTCGGCGGCACGCTTCTGCTGGCGACCCTCGCCCTTGTCGTCGCCTGGTTCTTCGCGCTCCTGCTCGCCACCTGGTCCACCCGCGGCGACCGACTCGCCCGCCGGATCGGATCCGGCCTGGAGATCGTCGCCGCTGCGCTGCCTCACTTCTGGCTCGCCACCGCACTGATCGTGCTGTTCAGCGTCTGGCTGGGTTGGCTACCGCCGATCAGCACTTCAGGGCCGGCCGGCCTCGTGCTGCCCGTGCTCACCCTCGCCATTCCCCTGGCCGGGTTCCTTGGCCAGATCATGCGCGAGTCCCTGCTCACCGCCCTCGAATCACCGTTCGTGCTCTCGGCCAGGGCGCGTGGCGAGGGCGAACGCGGGGTGCGCTGGATCCATGCGCTCCGGCACGCGTCCCTTCCGGCGATCAGCCTCTCCGGCTGGGCGTTCGGCTCCCTGATCAGCGGCGCCGTCGTCGTCGAGACCATCTTCGCCCGGCCCGGGCTCGGTCGCACCATGCTCAACGCCGTCACCGTGCGCGACGTGCCCGTCGTGATCGGGGTCGTGATGATCGTTGCCGCGGGGTACATCCTGATGACCGTCGCCACCGACCTCGCCCAGTGGATCGCGGACCCGAGATTGCGGCGCCGATGAGCGAGCTCGAGATCCAGGCCGGGCTCGGCCGCCTCGAACGGGCCAGGACCCCGCGTCGCCAGATCGGCGTCGCGGAGGCGCTCGCCCTGGCCTTCGCGCTGTTCCTCGTCGTGGCCGCCTTCGTCCCGTCGTTTGTCGCCCCGGGCGACCCGCTGGCGATCGACCCGCTGTCGGCTTTCCAGGCGCCGAACCCCGGTCACTGGTTCGGCACCGACGAGTCCGGCCGCGATATCTTCACCAGGGTCAGCCACGGCACGGGAGGCTCGTTGGCGATCGGCACGCTGGCCACCGCGCTCGGCCTCGGCCTCGGGATCCTGCTGGGCACGATGGCCGGGATGCTGGGTCGGGTCGTTGACTTCACCGTGAATCGTTTTCTCGAGGTGATGTTCGCGTTCCCCGGGTTGCTCCTGGCCCTGCTCGTCATCCTCGTCTTCGGCCCGGGCGCCCAGACGGCGACCGTGGCCGTCGGGTTGGCCACGGCGCCCGGCTATGCCCGGATCATCCGGGCCCAGCTCATCTCGGTGCGGTCGTCGGCTTTTGTCGAAGCGGCCACCGTGCTCGGCCGCGGCCCCTGGCAGATCCTTTGGCGGCACATCCTGCCGAACACGCTGGCACCGTTGTTCGTGCTCGGCACCCTCGGCATCGGCCAGGCCATCGTCTGGGCATCGGCGCTGAGTTACCTTGGGCTCGGCGCAGCCCCGCCGGCCGCCGAATGGGGCGCCATGCTCTCGGCCGGCCGCACCTACATCACCTCGGCCTGGTGGATGGCGTTCTTCCCCGGGCTGTTCATCGTGCTCACCGCGATCACTGCCACGAGCCTCGGCCGCGCCATCGAACGACGATTGAGGCACGCATGAGCCAGGGCACGCATCCGGTCGGTCATCGTTCGGCGGCACCGGGGCCGCTCGTCTCCATGCTCCGCGTCCGCGACCTCACGGTGGGGTTCGGGCAGCCGGGAGAGAACCCGGTCGTCTCCGGGCTCTCCTTCGACATCGCGCCGGGCGAGTGCCTGGCGCTGGTCGGCGAGTCGGGCTCCGGAAAGAGCGTCACCGCCAGGAGCCTGATCGGCCTGGCCGGGGACACCGCCTGGCTTGAGGCCACCGAACTCGCGATCAACGGCAATGATGTCCTCGGCCTGACCGAGGGCGAATGGCGTCGCCGTCGCGGCCGGGATGTCGGACTGGTGCTGCAGGATGCACTCGTCTCCCTCGATCCGCTTCGCCCAATCGGCCGCGAGATCGCCGATTCACTCCGTTTGCACACCACCCTCGACCGGGCGGCCCGGCGGGAACGGGTGCAGGACGTGCTCAAGCGAGTCGGTCTGCCGGACGGGCGGACCCGGGTACGCCAACGGTCGGGTGAGCTGTCCGGCGGGCAACGCCAGCGGGCCCTGATTGCCGCCGCGATCGCTCTCGACCCGCCGCTTCTGCTCGTCGACGAGCCCACGACGGCCCTCGATGTGACCGTGCAGGCGCAGATCCTCGAGCTCCTGGAGAGTCTCAAGGCGCGTGGCACGGCCATCCTGCTGATCAGCCACGACCTCGCCGTTGTGGGCCGGATCGCCGACCGGATCGCCGTGATGAGTGCCGGCCGGATCGTGGAACAGGGGCGGACCGCGCGGTTGCTCGCCGCGCCGCGGCAGGAGCAGACCAGACGGATGATCGCGGCGATTCCGGTCGACAAGCCCCGCGGAACCCGCCTCACTGCTCCACCGGCCGAGGCATCCCCGGTGGTACCCGTGGTAGCGCTCGCGGCGATGCCGGCGCCCGGCGAGGTCGTGCTGGAAACGATCGGGCTGGTCAAGAACTTCCGCCAACCGGACGGCACCGTGATGTCCGCGGTGGACGGAATCTCGTTCCAGCTCGCCCGCGGGACCACCCTCGGCCTGGTCGGAGAGTCCGGGTCGGGCAAGACCACGACGGCGCGTCTGCTGCTGGCGCTCAGCCGGCCGGACGCGGGTGAAGTGCGCGTGCTCGGCCGCCCGTTCAGTGCGGCCTCCGAGCGGGAGCGCCGCCGGCTGCGGCCCGAGCTCGGCGCGATCTACCAGGACGCCCTCAGCTCCTTCGACCCCCGACTCACGGTCGGAGCGGTGCTTCGCGACGCCGTGCGGGGCGCGCGTCGCCAGGCGAGGCCCTGGTTCGCCGGGGACGGCCCCGAACGGCCGGACCTCCAGGTGGGAAGAACGGCCTCCGGCGACCGGGCGAGGGTGCTCGAGCTGCTCGACCAGGTGTCGCTCCCGTCGGCGCTTCTGAGCCGGCGCCCGCTGAGCCTCTCCGGCGGTCAGCGCCAGCGGGTCGGGATCGCGCGGGCCCTCGCCTCGGATCCGCAGATCCTCGTCTGCGACGAGCCCGTTTCGGCCCTGGACGTGACCGTGCAGGCCCAGGTTCTCGACCTGCTCGACGAGCTTCAGCGCGAACGGGGGCTCAGCCTGCTCGTTATCTCGCACGACCTGGGCGTGATCCAGCACGTCAGCGACCGGGTCGCCGTGATGCTGGCCGGCCGGATTGTGGAGACCGGCCCAACCGAGCAGGTGTTCGGGGCGCCGGTGCACCCGTACACCCGGTCCCTGCTGGCAGCGGTCCCCCGGCTGGCCTAACCACGCGCGGGTCTCACGGACTCCCTTGAAGGAGTGCTGAGGTCAGGCGGCCCGCTGGTCGAGCGGCCCGGTGTTCGAGCTCGTCGGTGGTCGAGCCTGTCGAGACCTCGCGGACGGTCAGCCCGGCCCGGTGGTCGAGCCCGTCGAGACCCTCGCGGGCGGTCAGCCCGGCCCGGTGGTCGAGCCCGTCGAGACCTCGCGGACGCTCACCCCGGCCCGGTGGTCGAGCCTGTCGAGACCCTCGCGGACGCTCAGCCCGGCCCGGTGGTCGAGCCCGTCGAGACCTCGCGGACGCTCAGCCCGGCCCGGTGGTCGAGCCCGTCGAGACCCTCGCGGACGCTCAGCCTGGCCCGGTGGTCGAGCCCGTCGAGACCCGGCGGGTCAGCCTGGCCCGGTGGTCGAGCCTGTCGAGACCGGGGTGAGGGTGGGGTGTTGGGCGCGGTGGGTGGCGCCGGGGATCCAGGTGGTGGTGGTGCCGGCCCAGGCGGGGGCGGCGACCTGGGGTTTGCCGCG
>NZ_JASISS010000027.1 GCF_030063195.1 Cryobacterium sp. PH31-AA6 | reverse complement strand
AACGCGACGCCATGCGCCTACTCAAACGCTACCTCGCCCGAGAAATCTTCCCCATCCTCAACGCCATCCAACAACGCCACACCCCAACCCAAATCGCCGCTTGACATCAATAGGAGCATCGAGATCCCCGCGCCTGGTCTCGACGAGCTCGACCACCGGTCGCTCGACCACCGCGGCTCAGATGCCGCGCGGCCAGAGCGGGGAGTCGAGGGCGGTGTCGAGGTCGGCGAGGAGGACCAGTACCCAGGGTTCGACGAACTCGGCGACGGCGCGGCGCATCCGCTCGCGGTGGAATTCCAGTTCGGCGCAGACCTGGCTGCCGACCTGAGCCGCATACTCGTCGGCGAGTTTCAGCTCGGCCCGGATGGCCGCCTTCTCCTCGGCCGAAAGCGGCGCTGGCGCGGATGCGGCGGCCGTGGCCTGGTCCGGGCGGGCCAGCTCGGCGAAGGTGAAGAGGTAGGGGGCGTCGGCCGTGGTGGGCGGGTCGAGGTCGAGGCCCTTGTATTCGGGATCGAGTCCCTCACTGGGGTGGTAGCTCGCCGCCGCCTTGCGTTGCTCGTTCAGGCGCACCTCGCGGCTGAGCAGGGGCAGGTTGCGCTCGGTGTACTCGTCGACGGCGGCGTCGATGACGAGTTTGACGCGCATGGCGAGGGCGTGCTGCACGGCGTGCGGGACATCCGTGGCCAGCCCGGCGGCGACGATGACCGGGGAGCCGAAGCAGGTGCGGCAGAGGCGGGATCGGCCGCGGTGCGTGCCGGGGCGCCAGCGCGGAAGCCAACGCAACCAGTTGTCAACCTCATGGCTGACACGTGACTCGATGGTTCCATCCATGGACGTTAAGGATACCCGCAAACACGGGGTGCGAACGGGGAGATTCGAGCGAATCTCATTGTGCACTCTCCCCCACCGGGCTCGTCCACGCGGCGGGGCCGCTCTGGCCGCGCCCGTTTCCGCAGGGCGCGACCGCGGGCGCGGGGGCGGGCTGCCGAAACCGGCGCGGCGACGGCGCGGCAGCCGTTAGTCGCCGGGGCGCTCCCATGGCCACAGCGGGCGGCCGTGCTCGCCGACCCGGGAGGCGAGGATGACCGAGTAGAGCAGGGTGACCGTGAAGGCGAGCACCCCGGTCGTCGCGGCGAAGGGCCGGGCGAGGGTGGTCTCCGTGAAGGTGAGTGCGTCGAACGCCCGGCCGCTGGTGATCGGGTAGAGGATGGCGCCGACGACGATGAAGCCGGCGAACGCCGCCACCCCGGTTCCGAGCGAGTAGCCCACGGCGACGCGCTGCCGATTGGGCCGGTCCCGAAGCCCGAGGGTGAGCATGAGCACGAAGACCAGCACCACGGCGGCCGCGGCCATGCTCGGGCCCACGAGCGGGCCGGCATCCGTCTGGCTGATCACGTCAAGGTCGGTAGCGAGGCTGATCATGCCGAAGGCGGCAACCACCAGCGCGCCATAGAGCACGGCGGCGAACACGGCGACGACCGCCGCGTACTTCTGGTAATCACGCATCGGCACCCCTCCGCGGGCGGAAGAGGCGGCCAGGCCGCCCCTCCGCGCGACCGCTAGTTGGAGCGAATTCCCTGCGGTCCGTCGGCGAGCACGCGGTCGTACTCCGCCTTGGCGGCCGCATTGCGGGCGGTGACCGAGCGGCCGCGGCGGGCGATCCACGCGCCGGTCCAGATCGGCACCTCGCGGGCGACGACGGCGGCGGCGATCGCGCCCGGGTTCAGCCACTGCTGGCTGATGAAGCGCAGCGCCTCGTCAGGCGTGAAGTTCCAGGCCTGCACGCTGAGCAGGGCGGCTCCGATGTAGGAGATGTAGACCACAACGGCCACCAGGAAGCCGAAGAGCACGTAGGCCCACCAGCCGCCACGGTTGACGACCGCGATCAGCAATGCGAAGGCGAGGAAGAAGAAGATCGCCGGCACGTAGAAGATCGGCAGCACGATGAAGTTGGTGAACTTGGCCGTGGTGTCGGTGAAGGAGCCGCTGCCGATGCCGGAGAGCGCCAGGGCGATGAGGGCGTACAGGGCGGCGAAGACCACTGTGGCGAAGAGCGCGATCAGGATGCCGGCGCCGCGGTTGCCCTTGTACTTCGGCTGGGTGGGCGCCTGGATGAACACCGGCGACTGCGCCGCGGTGGTCACGGGCGCAGCCGTGTTCACTGGCGTTGCTGCCGCGGCCGGCACGTAGGGCTGCACGGGTTCGACCGGCGGGGTGTACGCGGCCGGCTGCACGCGGGTGGGAGCATCATCGCTGGCGAGGGTCGCGGCTCCGGTGCCAGGCTCGCTGGCCGGCACGTAGGTGTCGCGCTTGACCGAGTCGGCGGAGACCGGCGCATCGTAGGAGATGGGTTCGCCCACTGGTTCGACCGGGCCGGAGGCTGCCGGCGTGGCGGCGGCGCTGGCGTCGACCGGGCCTGTCTCGTGGTGTCCGGGCGTTGCCGAGACATCCGTGTCGGGGTTGATCTTGCCGTCGTTGGGCGTTGTGTCGCTCATGCTGCACTCCTCACGGGCCTAACGGCCGTAGCTCTCTGCTGTAACCATAGCAATGCGCGTGTGGCGCGCCGCGGAAGCACGACGCAGAGTCGGCGCGCCATGCCCATTGCTACGGAGCCGCGACGGCGGCAGTTGCCCCTGCCGGCGGGACGAGCACGTAGACGAGACCGGTGATGGTGGCATCGACAGTTCCGCCTGAAGCCGGTGCCGCACCATCCGCAGGGCTGGTGGCTGCAACCGTAGATAGGCCGGAAAGCAGGAAGAGCCGGGAGCCCGCCTGCAGCCCACTGACGAAGTCGAGAACGCGATCGTAGTCGCCGCTGATCTGAATCTGAACACCAAGAGACGCGAAGTTCGTAGCGCTAATGCGCGGGTCCACGACAGGGGGTACTCCGGCGGTCGCCAACTCTGCCGGAGCGGGAATCGTAGTCGGGTCGGTGGTCGTGTTCGCATCAGCGGCAGGCGCCTCCACGGCGGGAACTGCGAGGACCGGTGCGACGACCGGCGCATAGGCCTGCGCCTCGCTTACCGTGATACCCGTCAGGGTCACCTGAGACTGCGCGGCCAGTTCCGAAAGCTGGTTGACAAAGGCCGGCATTTCGGTGCCGGTCGGCACTGATGCGCTGAGCGGCGCCAGCTCCGCCCGGACCACCTCGATACCGGCGAAGTCCGTCTTCAGCTGGTCCAGGACAGCAGCCTGAGCAGAATTGGTCGCTTCTACATTCGCGCGCTCGGAGTTGGCCGCGGCCGTCGCAGTGAGCTGCGGCTGGATCCCGAGAAGGAAGCCCAACGCGAGGATCGCACCCATGGCCAACACGGAAGCGACAACCCAGAGCCTGTTCTTGTCCACGGTTACTTCTCCTTCGCGGCGAAGCGCTCGGCGAACGCTGCCTCATTGACGTGCATCGTGATATCCACCTTGAACATGCCGGTGGCCTCGTCGAGGGCGACCGAGCCCGGCAAGGCGTCCGCGAATCCTCGGAGCGTCGCCAGACCGTTCAACCAGGTCGGCACGTCGGGCAGCGTGCTGCTCGTCGCGGAAAAACTGACGGTCGCGACCCGTGCACCCTGGAGCGGAGCGGTGGCCTGCGCGTAGAGCAGAATCGGGGTGGCCGAATCGACGCCAATGGTGTCGATGACAACACCGGCCGGCAAAATGCCTTGCACGCCCTGTAGGTAGGTCTTCCAATCGATTTCCGTAGAGGCGCCAACCTTTTGCGCCGCCTTCACGAGATCCACTTGAGCCTGCGCGGTTCGCACCTCGCCATACTGGGTCTGCTCGGCAAGGAGATCAGTCGTGTGCGCTTGCTCTGCCAGCAGGCGCGACTGCGCTTGCCCGGACAGGACCGTGGCGCCCGCAGTCCCGGCTAGCACGATGACCAGCAAGCCGACCACGCCAAAGCCGAGGCTTCGGCGGACGGCTTTTGCCTTGCGGCGTTTGAGCACCTCCGGCGGCAGCAGGACCGCCCGGGGCTCGCCTCCGATGATCAGCTCATCGTTCACAACTTTGCGACTCATGATTTGCTCCCCAGGGCAAGACCAAGCGCTACGAGATAGGTTCCCCGCGTCTCCTTCAAGGCTTCCTGATTCACTCCACGACCGATACCAACGGAATCGGCCGGGTTCGGCTGCACAACGGGCAGCCGGGTCACCTCCGTCAAGGCATCAGCAAAGCCGCCTAGCTGTGCGCCACCGCCGGTAAGGACGATCCTGGCAACCGGCACGTCGTTCCTCGTGTTCACGAAGTAGTTGATGGTATTCCTCAAGCTATTGAGAAGTTCGGTGGTTACCTCACGAATGATCGAAACGGCTGCTTCGTTCCCCGGCGCGGTACCAGCAAGGCCGAGGGTTCTTTTGAGATGCTCGGCCTGTTCGGCCGGAATTGTGAGCCTCAGCATCAGCGCTTGCGTCAGATCCTCCCCACCCGTGGGAATGAGGCGAACAAACTGGGGCACTCCTGCATAGGTGATCACGACGGTCGTGGTGCCCGCGCCGATGTCGATCTGAACGACCGCGTCGTCCGTGCTCGCACCTCGAAAGATGGATCTGCTCAGCGCGAAAGGAATGAGGTCAACCTCGACTGGCGTAAGACCGGCCAATTCGACGGCCCTCACGTTGCCGAGCACCGCCTCCTTGACCGCAGCGACGAGAAGGCCGTTGATCTGCGGCCCGGTCTCGCCTTCGCTCTCGGAGATCGGATAGAAGTCGAGCAGGGCATCTGCTACGGGAACGGATATCAGGTCTTGAACTTGAAAGGGCAGCGACTCCCGAATGCGCTTCAGTGGCATTTTCGGAACGCTCAGGTCGCGCGCGAGCACTCGATGATTCCCCATGCCGAGAACCACATTCTTACTCTTGAAACCACCGGCTGACCACAACTGCTTTATCGCGGCGGCGACAGTGTTCGGCTCAAGCACTTCGCCACGGCTAACGGCACCCTCGGGAAGCGCTACTTCGTGATAACGCACGAGAGTGGGCTTGGCCTTGCCCGCATCGCTCACCTCCACGGCGCGCACAGCTCCACTTCCAATGTCGATTCCTACGACGTTTGCAGTCATTGATTCTCCAAAACCAGAGATGCCATCATGCCAGACCAAACAAAGACAGATAGCCCGTCGCTATCGCCTCACCACCGAAAATGCCCACCCACGCACCGCCGAGCATCCACGGGCCAAACGGTATGCCGCTCTTGCGAGTCGCTTTGCGTGTGATGATCAAGACAAGACTAAAGAGTCCGCCGAGCAGGAAGGCGCTGAACGCGCCGACGGCCAGTGGAGCCCAGCCAAGCCAGCCGAGGAAAAGGCCCAGCACGCCGGCGAGTTTCACGTCGCCGAGCCCCATCCCGCCCGGGTAGAGCAGCGCCATCAGCAGGTAGAGACCAAAGAGGGCCGCAGCGCCGATGGCGGCCGTAAGGAGTCTCTCAGGCTCGCCGGCCAACAACGCGGCGCCGGTCAAGAGAACCGCTCCAACCGCGTAGGCCGGCAGCACGATCCGATTTGGCAAAGTGTGCGTATCAAGATCGATCATCGTCAGCGCGATGCTCACGGCCGCTAGGTACAGAAACGCAACGAGCGCAACAGTCGCCGCCCCTGCCATACGCGTGTCGACCACTCCGTCAACCGAGATGATCCCGGCGGCCGAGCCGAACCCGCCATGAGACCCCAGCCCGGTGGTCGAGCCTGTAGAGACCCCCGTAACAACCCACCAGCCAACGACCGCGAAGAAGACCGCGGTACCCAACTCGACCAGCGGGTACCGCGCCGAGATCCTCGCCGCACAGTCATGGCAACGCCCACGAAGCCACAGCCAGGAGAGCACCGGGATGTTGTTCCATGGGCGAATCGCCGCGGCACACGAGCCACAGGCACTAGGTGGCGACACGATCGATCGACCAGCTGGAATCCGGAAGATAACGACATTCAAGAAGGAACCTATGAGCAGACCGAAGCCGCCCACAGCAATGACCGGAATCACAATCACCCGACGAGGTCCCGAGACGACACCAGAGCGCCCAAAACTGACGGTGAACCCGATGACCCCCCAGGCGTGTACGTGCCGGCGGCCAGGTTCGCTCCGGGGAGTCCGATACCGACGTAGCCGAAGTTGGCGTTGTTCCAGTTCGAGATGGTGCCGGCGTACATCTGGCCCCGCCAGGTGAAACCGTTCCCGGTGGAGATCGCGCAGGGCGTGTAAAGCATAACGCTGACCGGGGCGACCACGTTCAGCTGGTTTCCGATCGTGAAGGCACCCTGGCCAGGGCTGCACGTGGCCACACCATCGGCTGGTGCCAAGTCCGGGGTGATGAACCAGACTCGGCGGGCGATAGCAGGATTTGAGGACACAAAGTCCAGGCTGTTGCCGAAATCGAACTTCTTTGCCACGACAACGAGGTCGTTGTACAGCGTGACATCACCGGAGTCTGAAACGCCGGCGCAATTCAACGCATTGAAGATGACCGGGCTCGTGCCATTGTTCTGAGGGAGCGCGCAGTTGCTGGAAGTCGCGGGTTTGACGACCTCGTTGAAGAGGACACCGGCAGACGTGACCCAGTCATTGCGGTTGTAACCGAACTCCGTCCACGCCGGCACCGTCGGCATAGGCATTGTCGGGTCCCATCGGACGAGGGGCTGGCCAGAGGGTCGCGTTCCACTGGCTCGCAACATTCCCGTAATCGTTCCCCCGGGCGGAGGGAACGTCGCCGTGCCGAAGGCCCATGCGTCTCCCTCGATCGTGCACTTCTTGAGCGAGATACCGCCCGTGACGACGACGACGTTACCGGTGATTGTTGTGTTGTTGTCGCAGTCCAGATTTCCGGTCTTGACTTGGATGGCCGGAACTGTGGCAGCGGACGCGATCAGTCCACCGTTGTTGAAGTTCGCACCATTGGCCAGGTAGATGGCCGCACCGCTCGACACGATGCCGGGAGTCAGCGCGGGAGTGTACGGATACACCGCCTCAACCACGCTGGTGTCCCCCGACGAAGCTCCGTTCACGCCAGTGGATTGGGAAGTGCCCGTGGACGTGATCTTGACCTGGGTCGCGATGGTGCAGCTCACAACGGCTCCACCAGCGTTCAGGTATGAGACGGCTGCGGAATATTTCGGGTTCCCCGCAGAGGCGAACGTTGCTGGGCAAGTTGCCGCACCCGACAGTCCGGCCGCCACAACGGCAACTCCCGCCTCTGCGGCGGCACGAGATTGCACCAACGATTTGTTGCTACTCGTGACACCCAGCCCATTGACTGTTGCGGCAGTGATGGTCAGGCCGATCACCACGGTCACCGCCATCACCCCCAGCACGGCCATGAGCGCACTGCCGTTTTCGTCGTTCCGGAGAGAATTCACTCTTCTGGTCAGAAACATGGGAGACCCACCAATCCAGTCACGGGTACGGGCACGGGCAACGGTTGAAGGCTAGTCGAGGAACTGTTGATTCGCACGGGCTTGCCGTTCACCGTACTGACGTCGAGATTGAGGATGACGCTTCGGGGATTAACGAGCGGAGTCGAAGTGAAGACGGCTCCCCCCGAGACACTTTGCATGCCCGTGCCGAGCAGAGTCCAGTTGGCAACACTCGCCGCCGTAGTTGGGATCAGGGTGCTTGACGTCTTTGTGCGCACCTCTCCGCTGCCGAAATACCAGGCCTGGCATGACCAAGTTTGCGGGGTTGTCATGCTTGCTGTTAGCACCGTTAAAAGTTCTCCACCGAAAATCGGCGCGGTGACCTTGAGTGCACTGGCATTGCGCACGCCTTGAGCAACCGATTGAGCAACGAGCTGACCGGCATTGCTCGCCTGGGTCGCGTTTCGGACCGTTCGTTGTGTGGTCAGCGAGTTGATCAGAAGACCGCCAACGATTAAGAGGACCACCACGGCAAGCACCATGTACACGAGAAGCTCGATCAGTGTCATGCCGGCATCGCAGGATGCGCGATTCGCATGGTACGTGCGGGCGGCCATCAGGGCGCCCGCAGATAGATCAGCGTCGTCGCCGTCACTGGCGAGTACACCTGTCCTGAGGCCGTGATCGCCACTGATACCGTAACGCTCACCGTTCTGGGGTAGTTCACCGCCCCAGCTGGACATGAAGCTACGGAGTGAGCCCGCTGATAGCTCGTGCCCCTGCCATCGCTGGAGACCGGTACGGCACCGGAGGCGCCGTACGCTGTCAAAAGAGCGCAGGTGTCCCCCGCCGCACGAAGGAGCCCGAACTCTTTGTCGAGCAGCTGGGTTGCGGTTGCCACCGTTGAGCTTCGCACCGTCGTCCGCATAGACGTGATAAGCAGAGGAAGAAAAGCGACCGCGAGCAGGCTGAGGAGGAACATCGAGATGACAATCTCGATCAGCCCGAAGCCTGAATCTCCCCGCAGGGAGGTTTTGCGAGGTATTACAAGAATCACGTCCCGACACCTTCCCGGTTTGAGTCGCGGAAGATCAAAAGTGGGGCGCCGATTCGATCGGAGCCCCACTTAGATCAAGATCGATGAGTAGGTAGAACCTGGCTACCAGCTCGCGGTGGTGAAGACTCCACTGGCGCAAGTACCCTTGGCGACACCGGTCTTGTCGCTCGCCGCGTACAGGTGCGTCGCGTTCGCGGCGTTCGTGTTGACGCCCGCGATGCAGAATCCGGCTGCAGTTCCTGACAGCGTCAGAGTGCTACCGGCCCCAGCGGTGAAATCAGTGCCCACGCTCGTGATGGTGCCAGCTGCGGGAAAGGTCCCTCCGGCCACTGCCAACGCCACAAGTGCCGTCTTGGCGTTGCTGATGTCGGACTGGGTCGCGCTGTCACGAGCCGACGTCTGCTGGCCAAGGAAGACTGGGATGGCGATCGCGGCGAGGATGCCGATGATGATGACGACGACGAGAAGTTCGATGAGCGTGAAGCCCTTTTCCTTCTGGCCGAGTGCTGAACGCTTGTGGGCAAGCGCCTCAGTGATGCTCTTGATCATGTGAGAGTCCTTTTCTTCGAGTGTGCTGGGAAAGGCTTTTGCGTTGCCTGATTAGAGACTATTGGCCCCAACAGGGGGCGCTATCCCACGTACAGGGGGTTTGTTCGATTAACACGCCCCCAGTGCAGGGGTGCTACTTGATGTATTCGAAGATGGTGAACATGGGCATGTAGAGGGCAATGATCATCCCGCCAACAACCACGCCGATAAAAGCAATCATCAAGGGCTCGATCAGAGCAGTGAGCTGTTCCGCCGTGGCCTGCACTTCCTGGTCATAGAAGTCGGCGATCTTGCCCAGCATCTGCTGCAGGGCGCCGGCGTCTTCACCCACCGCGATCATCTGCACCACCATGGCGGGGAAAACCGGTTCCAGAGAGAGCGGGCCAGCAATCGACTTACCCTGTCGCACCGATTCCTGCACCTTGCGCAAAGCCGACTCCACAACCCAGTTGCCCGAGGTCTCACCGACGATGTTGAGGGACTGCAGGATAGGAACGCCCGCGCCGATCATGGTGGAAAAATTGCGGCTAAACCGAGCAATCGCCAGTTTGGTCATGAGCGGGCCGAAGACGGGAAGTTTGAGTTTGAGCGGGTCGACGACCCTGCGCACTTGTTCCGTGTTTTTGTTCTTCCGCCACCACACCGAGAATGCAATCCCACCCACAATGAGTAACGGCAGGAGCCAGACCATGGCCCTCGAGAGAACGACGAGCACCTGGGTCGGCAGGGGTAGCTCGCCACCAAACCCCGCGAACATCTTCTCGAAGACCGGCACGATGAAGGTGAGCATGCCGATCACCGCGACGACAGCCATGATCAACACAATCGTGGGGTAAGCCAGTGCCGACTTGATCGTGTCACGGAGCTTGGTCTCCGACTCAAAGTTGCCCGCCACCGAGTTCAACGAGCTTTCGAGGAAGCCACCGGTCTCACCAGCCCGGATCAAATTGATCATGATGGGCGGGAACACAGTTGAGTATTTTTCCATCGCTTCCGACAAGGAGATGCCTGTCTCGACTTCGTTTCGAATAGACGTGAGGATTTTTGCAAGTTCCTTGTTCTCGGTCTGCTCCGACAGAATGTTCAGGGTGCGGAGCAGCGACAGCCCAGCGGAGGTCATCGTCGCCATCTGCCGACTCATTACGGCCAAGTCCTTCAGCGTAATTCCCTTACTGAACCCGGGAATCTTGATCTCCGCATTGAAACCCGTGCCTACCGCCACCTCGGCGACGGAAATCGGCGTCAGACCCATGGTGCGCACACGCGACATGGCCGCGTTCTCCGACGCGGCATCCAGACGCCCCTTGACGACCTTGCCAGCCGTATTCCGCCCCTTGTAGGCGAAGGCGAGATTCGTAACCATTTACTGCGCCCTGGGTGAATACTGGTCGCCGAAATCGATGCCCCTCGATCCGGCGACGGAAGCTTCGACATGGTCCACGCGACGGATCAGCTGGTTCAGCCCCTCAAGGTCCTGGGCCTTCTCCTCCGCTGACGCGCGGGTGATCAGGCCAGCGTCGACGAGCTCGGCGAGGTGCTGGTCCATGGTGTGCATTCCCAGTGATTTACCGGCCTGCATCGCGGATGCGACCTGGTAGGTCTTGCCCTCGCGGATCAGGTTGGCCACCGCCGAGGTAGTGACCAGAACCTCGGTGGCAACGACTCGGCCCCCGCCGACCTTCTTCACCAGGGTCTGACAGACCACGCCCTGCAGGGTGGCGGCGAGCTGGGCGCGCACCTGACCCTGCTGGTGCGGCGGGAACACGTCGATCACACGGTCGATGGTCTGCGCCGCGGACTGCGTGTGCAGGGTGGCGAAGACGAGGTGGCCGGTCTCGGCGGCGGTGAGGGCGACCGAGATTGTCTCCAGGTCGCGCAGCTCGCCGATCAGGATCACGTCGGGGTCCTGACGCAGCACGTGCTTCAGCGCGGCGGCGAAGCTCTTCGTGTCGTGGCCGACCTCGCGCTGGTTGACCAGCGACTTCTGGTGCTTGTGCAGAAACTCGATCGGGTCTTCCACGGTCACGATGTGGTCGGCGCGGGTGCGGTTGACCAGGTCGATCAAGGCGGCCAGGGTGGTGGACTTGCCCGAACCGGTCGGGCCGGTGACCAGCACGAGCCCACGCGGAAGTTTGGCGAACTGGCCGACCGTTTCGGGAATGCCGAGGTCCTTCAGCGGCTTGATCTCCCGCGGGATCAGACGGAATGCCCCGCCGATCGAGTTGCGCTGATAGTAGTAGTTGACGCGGAAACGCGCACCGCCCGCCGTGTATGCGAAGTCGAGCTCAAGCTCCTCCTCGAACTGCGCGCGCTGCTTGGGCGAGAGGATGCTGTACAACGCCGAGGTGACCTTGTCGCCCATCCAGGTGTCTTCACCCTCGATCGGCCGAAGGCCTCCATCGACCCGGATACTCGGCGGGGCGCCGACGGTGATGTGGAGGTCGGATGCGCCGAGGTCAAGCACCTCGGCCAGGGCGTTCAGCAGGTCGAGATCGGAAACCGCGTTGTCGGCGCTTCTGCTTCGCGCCCGACGCCCAAGTGCCTGCCCCGGCCCGGTCACAGGGTCGGCCCTGTCGAAGTCGACGTCCCGCGCGTCCGAAGCCGCGCTCGCCGCAACGGATCCCTCGCCGGGGACCGTGGCGGTCGAAGGCTCAGGTTCGGCAGTCGCGGCGATGCGCCGATCCTCATCGCCGAGGCTCCAACTTCCGCCGGCACCTCCCGGTTGCGTCACCGGAATTTCGTAGATGGGCTGGCTCATGCAGATGTCCCCTTCAGCACTATGCGACCACTCGCAAGATTTCTTCGATCGATGTCAAACCCATTTGCGCCTTCGCCCAGCCGTCTTCGCGCAGAGTGATCATGCCCTGGTCGCGCGCGACCCGGCCGATCTCGGCGCTGGATGCGCGGGCCACGGCGAGCCGCTCGATCTCCTCGGTCACCGTCATCACCTCATGTACGGCGATCCGGCCGCGGTAGCCGGTTTTCGAGCAGTGAGAGCAGCCCTCGGGCTCGTAAATCGTAGGCAGCGACCGTTCCGGGTCGAACGCGAAGCGCAACCGGGTCAGGTACTCCGCGGTCAGCGAGGAAGGTCTCTTGCACTTGTCGCAGAGACGCCGCGCGAGACGCTGGGCCACCACGCAATCCAGGGCGGAACCCACCAGGAACGGTTCGATACCCATCTCGGTCAACCGGGTGATGGCGCTCGGCGCGTCGTTGGTGTGCAGGGTGGAGAGCACGAGGTGGCCGGTCAAGGAAGCCTCAATGGCGATCTGTGCGGTCTCGTGGTCACGGATCTCACCCAGCAGCACGACATCCGGGTCGCTGCGCAGGATGCTGCGGAGCGCGCTCGCGAAGGTCAGACCCGCCTTGGGGTTCACCTGCACCTGGTTGATGCCGGCCATGCGATACTCGACCGGGTCCTCGACCGTGATCACGTTGATTTCGGGGCGAGCGACGGCACCCAGGGTCGTGTAGAGGGTGGTCGACTTGCCCGAACCGGTCGGCCCGGTGATCAGAATCATGCCGTAGGGCTTGGAGTACGAGGTCTTGTAGGCCTCGAAGTTGTAGTCCAGCAGGGCGAGCGCGCGCACGTCCAGGGTCGTGTTCGAGTTGTCGAGGATTCGCATGACGACCTTCTCGCCCCACACCGTGGGCAGGGTCGCAACGCGCAGGTCGATCTGGCGGCCGGCGTGACGCACCGTCATGCGGCCGTCCTGTGGTTTGCGCCGCTCGGCGATGTCGATGTCGCTCATGATCTTCAGCCGGGAGATGACACCGTTCTGGATGCTCTTGGGCGCGGTCTGCATCTCGTGCAGCACGCCGTCGATGCGGTAGCGCACCCGCAGGCTGTGCTCGCCGGGTTCGATGTGGATGTCCGAGGCCAGGTCCTGGATGGCCTGGCTCACCAGCAGGTTCACGAACCGCACGATCGGGGCGTCGTCGTCGATCGCATCCGAGACGCCGAAGGAGGCGCTCTCGGTCGCGGCGTTCTCTTCTTCGAGTGTGGAGGTGAGGTCGCTGAGCTCGTCGTCGGCGCGGTGGTAACGGGTGATGGCGGCGAGCAGGTCGGAACGTTCGGCGACAACCTGGGTCACGCGCATCCGTGATGCTTCGCGCACGTCGTCAACGGCGAAGACGTTGCCCGGGTCGACCATGGCCAGGATGAGGCGGCCGTTGTCGACCGCGATCGGGATCACTTCGTGGCGCTTGCAGACGGCGACCGGCACGAGTGAGACGGCCAGGCGGTCGACCGGGTAGTCCGCCAGCTCGACGAACGGCAGGTTGGCCTGCTGGGCCCGGGCCCTGGCGAACTGCACCTCGGTGATGACGCCCTTGGTGACGAGGGCGCGCACGGCGGTCTCGTCGGCCGGGTCGCCGGCCATCAGGTGGTCCAACTCCTCGATCGGGAGTAGGCCGTGCAGGATCAGGATCTCGGTGAGGCTGGCCACGCGAACCTCTCCCGGTCAATGAAGCGCTGCCTGAACCGCGAGCGCGTGCAGCACGGTGAATTTGCACTCGAGGGTGAATTGGGTATCTAAAACGGTATCGCCGGGAGATACCGACGACCAGTCCCGCGATCAGGGGGTAAGGACCAGAGAAGGGCCCCCACGACCGGATTCAGGTGCCTGCGCCGTACCTGAAGAGTAGCGCTTCCGCGCCGCCGCCCCGCGCCGCAGCGCCGGGGAGAAGGGACCACCCGCGGTCAGTCGCCGAAGTCCACGTCGGAGGATGCCTGCGGTACGGGCTTCGAGAACAGGTAGCCCTGGCCGTAGCGACAGCCCATCCCGGTCAGAAGGTCCCGCTGCCCGGTGGTCTCGATGCCCTCGGCCACGACGTCCAGGTGCAGGGAATCGGCCAGGCGCAGGATGCCCTCGACGATTGCCCGGTCGTGGTCCGAACGTTCGAGGTCGCGGATGAAGGTGAGATCGATCTTGAGCAGGTCGACGGTGAACGCCTTGAGGTGGGTGAAGGAGGAGTAGCCGGTGCCGAAGTCGTCGATGGCCAGCCTCACTCCCAGCGCCCGCAGTTCCTGGAAGGTGCGGGCGGCGGAGTCGATGGCCTCGAGCACGGCGGTCTCGGTGAGTTCCAGCCACAGCTGCTCGGGCGGGAGACCGCTCTCGCTGAGGGCGCGTTTCACGACGGCCCCGAAGTCGTTCTGCACGAACTGCCGCGGCGACACGTTCACGCTGACCGCCATGCTTCCGTCCCGGGAGACGGCGGCCCGGCAGGCCTGGCCGAGCACCGTGGTGCCGATCCCGTTGATCAGGCCGACCTCCTCGGCGATGGCGATGAACTCTCCGGGGAAGACCATGCCCCGTTCCGGGCGGCGCCACCGCGCGAGCGCCTCGGTCGCGACCACGGTTCGCTGCTGCAGGTCGACGATCGGCTGGAACCAGGTCTCGATCTCGCCGAGGCGAACCGCGTCGCGGAGAGCAAGCTCGGTATCGAGCCTGTGCTCGATCCGTCCGCGGAGGTCGTCGTCGAACACCTCGTAGCGCGCCCGGCCACGACCCTTCGCCAGGTACATGGCCTGGTCGGCGTGGCGCAGGAGCGATTCGGCATCGTCGTGGCCGAGACCGAACGCGATCCCGATGCTCGCATCGACCGAGGCGATCTGGTCGCCGATCAGGATCGGCTCCGAGATGGCCCGCTGCAGGACGTCGGCGATCCTGTTCACGGCCTTGTTGCTGTCGACATCAGGGCAGATCACGACGAACTCGTCGCCGCCGATGCGGGAGACGGTGTCGGTCGACCGCGCGTTCAGCCGCAGGCGCCTACCGACCTCGATCAGCACGGCGTCACCGGCATGGTGGCCGAGACTGTCGTTGACGAATTTGAACCGGTCGAGGTCGATGAACAGCACCGCGACGCCCTGACCGTTCCGCGGTGTCTGCAGGAGGGCCTGGTTGAGCCGGTCGAGCAGCAGCAGCCGGTTGGGCAGGTTGGTGAGCGGATCGTGGAAGGCGAGGTGCTCCACCCGCGCCTCGGCCAGCCGGCGGGCGGTGATGTCCTCCAGCTGGTACAGGAGACCCCCGGTGTGCTCACCCTCGCTGATCTCGGCGATGCTGACCTTGACCCAGGTTTCCTCCTCGTCGTCGCGGCGCATCCGGCGGTCCATGCGCTGGCGGGTGGACGGCCCATCGGTGAGGCCGACGCGATCGTCGCCGCGGTCTCCGGCCGGGATGAAGATCTCGTCGATGTGGCCCGTGACCACGGCCGTGGAGCGTCCGGCGAGATCGAACAGGCGTTTGTTCGCCTCGAGCACCTCTCCATCGAGGGAGACGATCGCCGTGCCGAGCGGCGAGGATGCGAAGGCCGCCTCGAAACGTGCCCGCGCGGCGGCGGCGGCTTCCTCGGCGTCGCGGAGGTCGGTGATGTCGGTCACGGTGGCCAGATGCCCGGTGACCGCGAGGGTATCCGGGTCGTGGATGGGGGCCGTGCTGACCTGAACCGAATTCACCCGGCCCTCCGGGGTGAGGAAGCGCAGGGCGGCCTCGTAGCCGGTCTCTGCGGCGACGGCCTCGCCCCACTCTGCCGACACCCGGTCGGCGTCGTCAGGGTGCATCGCCCGCGCCCAGCCACCGGCCAGCGAGGCGGGCAGGGTCAGCCCGCTGAGGGCCAGCCATTGGTCATTCGCGGTGAGGAGCCCACCCGCGGCATCCAGCTCGACGATACCGACCGGAGCGATCTTGATAAAGGTCTGGAGCTTGTCGGCGACCTCGCCGAGCTCCCTGGTGCGGTGATCGACGGCATCCTCGAGGGTGTGGTTGAGATCGGCCAGGGCGCGCATCGCCTGATCGCGCTGGCGGTCCAGGTCTCGCAGTTGAACGGCCGCGATCCAGGTCAGGGCGATGCCGAGTACCGTCACGCTGGCGATCAGCACGGCGACGCCGAAGACCGCGTCGAAAAAGTCCTGGCTTTGGCCCCAGAGGCGCATCCCGCCGAGCAGGAAGGGGCCGAGGAAGAGGAACGGCACGAACCGGCGCGTCGTCTCCCCCGCGCTGCCCGGATCGCGGAGCAGCCCGACCAGGCCGACCGTCGGCCATTGGAGCAGCACGGACACGGACAGGGTCGCGATGCCCAGTGCGGTGTGCAGCGCGATGCTCGTGAATCCGGTCACCGTGTACAGGGACGAGACGCCGTAGGCATAGCCGAGCAGAGCAATCAGGCTGACCAGGAGGGAGGCATAGGCGAGAGTCTGCATCACGGTCGTGCCGTTCAGCCTGCTGGCTATCGCGGCCCCGCCGACCAGGATCATGCCCACGGCGCTGCCCAGCGCCATCCGCGGTTCCTGGCCACCCAGGTCGATCCCCGGCACCCAGGCTGCAATGCCGAGCGTGGTCCCGGCGGCGTAGCTGACCAGGGTCACGGAAGCGAGCGCCATCGCGGCGGCGGCCAGGCTCAAGCCGGCCCAACGCCGAACGACGACGAGGGACAGCGCCAACAGGATCAGGCCGACGGCAGTGGTCGGTTTCATCGGGGCGAGCCCCGGAAGCACGGTGGTCAGTTCACCGATCTGCGCGTACCAGCCGAAGAGGACGATGAGCCCCACGGCTCCGACGAAGACCGCACCGATCCGACTTGCCAAACCCATGGTGTCCCTCACTCGCGAATGGAGGAATGGCCACCATCTTCACTGACAAGATTACTGCGCTCCGACGCCACGATCGTCCCCGACCTGAAGGCCTCTTTCGCGCCGGTCAAAGCCGGCGTAAAATCTGTACTGTATGCGATAACCACCGCCCGCAGACCGGCGAACGCCGCGGCAGCGGACGAGGAGGTCCCGCCTGGATTCGCGCCCGTCGCCATCTTCGCCCGGCACTCCCACTCGGAAGCAGATGCCAGGGACCTGGAGGCGTGGGCGCACTGGTGAGTTGGACCTCGGCACTCTTCCCGGCAGTTTCATCCTTTTTGATGAGGAGGAATTCTCACATGTTCAAGGAAGTACACACGATCTTGCCCGCGGCGGACCTCAAGCGCGCGCAAACGTTCTATCACGATGCACTCGACCTCGACCCGGCCGAGGTTCACGACGGCGTGCTCTTCTACCGTCTGGATTCCGGCAGCGCGTTTGAGATCTATGAAACGAGCAATGCCGGCACCGCCCGGAACACCCAGATGTGCTGGGTGACCGACGATCTCGACAGCGAAATGACACGGTTGCGCACGCGCGGGGTGGTGTTCGAGGACTACGATATTCCCGGAATGAAGACCGTCAACGGTGTCGCGACCGCGGAGGACATCAGGACCGCATGGTTCAGGGACACCGAGGGCAACTTCATCTGCATCAACGAAATGCTCTGACGCACAAGCTCCGCGTCAGGTTTCGCCGACCGGGCGGCGTTTCGGCGCCGCCCGGACGAACGCTGCTACGCGCCGGCCCAGACGTTCGCGACGATGTCGTGGGTGTAGCCGTCAGGGCCGGAGTTGACGTAGCGGGTGGCCAGCCAGATCCCGTCCCGGATGAAGTGTGACTCGCCGGAGACACCGGCCTCCCCGGTGGTTTCGGTGACGCAGCGGAGTCCACCGAGTTCCTCGTAGCAGGTCATTCCGGTCGCGGTAAGGCGCGCCGTGACGGCGGCGCTCTGCTCCGGGGTGACCCAGACCAGGTTGGTGGTGAGCCCGCTGCCGGAGCCTCCCTCGGGGCTACCCCAGACGCAGGTGAGCTTTTCTGCCGCATCGATGACCTGGATGAGTTCGGCATCCGCCGTACCGTTACGCACCTCGGCGCCTGCCGCCTGGGTCCACCCCGGATTGAGCACCGCAGATCCGAACGCTTCCGTCATGGCCGGGCTGTACAGTTCCGCGCACGTCGACGGATGCGG
The DNA here is from genome assembly GCF_030063195.1 of Cryobacterium sp. PH31-AA6. GTDB lineage: Bacteria > Actinomycetota > Actinomycetes > Actinomycetales > Microbacteriaceae > Cryobacterium. The sequence goes on along the minus strand of NZ_JASISS010000027.1, from coordinate 23,874 downwards.
GCCGGCCGGGGTGGCCGGCGCGGCGGGGGCGGTCGGCGCGGCCGCCAGGGCAACCGGCGGGGGTGCGTTGCTCGGCTGGGGACGAGCAGCAGCGGCGGAATCACCGGGCAGGCCGGCGCCCCCGCGCCAGACGATGAGCAACACGACCAGGGCCACGACGAGGCCGGAGCCGATCGCGCCGAGCAGGAACCAGAGCCTGCGGCGGGCCGGGCGCTGGGGCGCGCGCCGAGGAGCGGATGGAGACGGTACGGTCATTGGCAAACCCCCTGGCAGATTGGGGCCAGCCTAGCGGCTCTGGATCTCGACAGGCTCGATCACCGCCCGACAGGCTCGGATCTCGACAGGCTCGATCACCGCGACAGGCTCGATCACCGGTACAGGCTCGATCACCGCGACAGGCTCGATCACCGCGACAGGCTCGATCACCGCGACAGGCTCGATCACCGGGGGGCGGGCGGGTTGCTCAGATGTCCAGCACGAGGTCTGGGGACGTCGCCCTCGACACACACGGGTACATCACCCGCAGCGAATCTTTTTCGTCGTCGGCCATCACTGAGTCCAGGTGATCGGGCGTGCCCGCCATCACCCGCACTTCGCAGGTTCCACAGACGCCGGTCCGGCACGAGCCGAGAATGGGCATGCCATTGTTCTCGAGGGCATCGAGGATGCTCTCGCCGGCTTCCACGTCGAAGGTGACGTCGCTGCGGGCGCAGGTCACGGTGACGGCCTGGGGTTCCTGGGCGGACTCCCGCTCCACTGCCACGAATCGCTCGAAGTGCATCCGTTGACGTGGCACGATTTCGGCGACCGCCTGCATCAAGGATTCAGGTCCGCAGCAGTAGACGTCGGCCTGGGCCGCAAAATCACCGAGGGTGCCGCGCAGGAGATCTCTGGCCTCGGGCTGCACGAGCTGCTCGTCGCGGGCGAAGACCTCGACACGGTCGGGGTATCGCCGGAGCAGTTCGCCGAGGAAGGCCATGGTGAGGCGGCTGCGGCCGAGATAGACGAGTTTCCAGTCGCGGCGAGCGGGCAGGGACTCGATCATGCCCATGATCGGGGTGATCCCGATTCCGCCGGCAATAAAGAGGTAGGCGGCGGCGGGCTCGAGCTCGAAGTGGTTGAGCGGGTCGGACACCTCGAGCATGAGACCGGGCTCGACGTTCGCGTGGATCCACTCGCTGCCGCCCCTCGAGAGTTCCGTCTGCAGCACGGCGATGTCGAGATGGGAACGCTCGGCGGGATCCCCGCAGAGCGAGTACTGCCGTTCGAGACCGTTCGGAAGGTGCACGGTGATGTGCGCACCGGGTTGCCACGTCGGCAGGAGCTCGGCAGCGGATGCGGATGCGTCCCGTCCTGCGGCTCTCTGGGGCGCGGGGACCAGTCGGATGCCGAGGACTCCGTCGGCGACGCGGGTCACCGCCGTGACCTGCATGGTGCGCGTGCCGGTGCTGGCCGGGGTCGGGCGCACGGGGGCGGCGGCATCCGTGTGCCGACCGGTGGAATTGCGCGCCTCTCGTTTTGTCGCGACGAGGCGGAGCAGCACGGCGAGCATCGCCAGGAGAATCAGCAAGATCGAGACGATGCGGTACCAGCTCGTGCCGACATCGGTTCCGGAAAAGGCGGCGTGGAACGAGACGAGGATGAGGCTCGCGTAGCTCGAATAGTGCACGACCTTCCAGAACCGACGCGGCAGATATCGCATCAGCAGCGAGGTCCCCTGCACGGCGACAAGAAGGTAGAACGCGGTGACGCCGAGCGCCAACGGGAGGGGCTTGAAGTGACTGGTGAAGGGCACGAGCAGCTCGGCCAGGGACAGGTGCAACCAGCCGTCGAGCATGAGGGTGACCATGTGCACGGCGACCATCACGATCGCCGCGCCGCCGAAATAGCGATGCAGGTCCTGCAGCCAGGCGGGGTTGTCGATCTGGCGCATGACCCTGGTCGAGAGGAGAATTCCCCAGACCACCGACAGCGTCATGAGCGCCCAGCCGATGACGGCGCTGGCCCTCGAGAGGTACCACCAGATATGCGGATCGTTCATGCGTACTGCTCCCAGTTCGTGGACGTCGTGGCGATCCCCCGGTCGTCGATGATGAGGCCCGCGGCGCCGACCGTCGGCAGCCAGGCCAGGAAGTCGTCGGGCGGGCGGAGAAAGCCGGGCTTGGTGAGGGCCTCGGCGCGGGAGCCGGTCGCGGCGATGACCGACACGGTCTGCACCCGGGTGGTCGCGCTGTCGTGGGTTCGGGGGTCGACGAGGTGGTGGCGGCTGCCCGGGGAGGACGGGTTGGGGAATCGTCGCTTTCGCTGGCTCGAGGTGACGAGCGCCCCCTCGGCGAGACGCACGACTGCGGAGTGTTCGGTGGGGTCGAGCGGGTTCTCGACGCCGAGCCGCCAGGCGACCCTGTCGGGCGCCTGGCCGGCGACGACGATGTCCCCGCCGAGTTCCGCGAGGGCGCCCCACGCGCCCGCGCGAAGCGCGAACGCGCAGAGGAGGTCGGCGGCCAGGCCCTTGCCGATGCCACCAGGATCGATGGTGGTTCCGAGCGGCAAGGTGACGATCGGGCCCCTGTGCGGGGCTCCGTTCTCGATCAGTACACCGGAAAGATTCCCGGGCGTGACCGCCGACGTCGGGAGCACGGTGACCCGTGCGGTATCAAGGACGGATGCCCGGTAGCCGGCCGCGAGAACGTCCGGCAACAGGGTCGCGTCGTAGTCGCCCCCGGTCACCAGCGCTCCCTCGAGCATGGCCTCGATCAGCCGAACCGTGTGCGGGTCGACGGTGACGGGGGCGCCCTCGGCGGCATTCAACCGGGAGACGTCGCTGTTCGGGAGGAACCGGCTCCACAGTCGCTCCAGCAGGTTGGCGTGGTCGACGAGGTCATCCATCAGATCGGCGGATGCGCCGACCAGCATGAAGGACGCTCGCCCACCCATCAGTGTTACGGTCCGCGTGCTCACCCCCGGGAGCGTTCCTGTCTCGATGAACGCGGCCAGGAGGGCGCTGCGGGCGATGGAGTCGGCCGCCATGGGCTAGCCTCCGGATCCGCCGGAGGTCGCGGCGACCGGGGCAGGAGCAGGAGCAGGAGCAGGAGCCGGAGCAGGAGCCGGAGCCGGAGCCGGAGCCGGAGCCGGAGCCGGAGCCGGAGCGGGCGCGGCTGCCGCCGCCGGGGCCGCGGGGGCCGGGGCAGGAGCCGCCGAAGCCGCGGCCGCGGCTTCGGCGGGGGCCTGATCCTGGACGGGCGCGGGGACAGGGGCTGCCGCATCCGGTGGGGCCGGTGCGGTCGGGGCAGCGGTCGCGGTCGCGGGTGTCGCCGAGGGATCCGGGGTGGCCGACGGGTCAACCGCACCGGCCGTGCTCGTGGGGTCGGGCGCGGGCGCCGCTCTGCGGGCGGCGGCCTCTTCGGCGTGGGCCGAGAGCTGGAAGCCGGTCACCATTCCGACCAGGGCGAGGGCGGAGAAGGCACCGGTCACGGCCTTCGCACCGCGGGCGGGGTGCCGGCGCTTAGTCGTCCTTTTCATGCGTCTCTCCGGGCTCGGGCGTCTCTGTTTCGTGCGGTTCGCTGCCTTCGACGTGGGGGGTGGCGGTGCGAACGGGGGCCACGGCCGGGGCGACCGGAACGGGGGCCGGGCGAGCGGCGTCGTCGCTCCCGGATTCGGTTCCCGTCGACCCGGTGGAGGGCTGCGCGCTGGGCTCGCCCGCGTCGCCCTCGTCGCCGGGAGCGACGGCATCGGCCGGAAGGGGAATCTCGGTCGCCGACGCGTCGGGCTTGGCCGTATCGGTCGAGTCGTCGGTGGGCGTGAGAAGCAACGACTCAGAGGTCTTCCCGACCGGGGACTGAACTGCCGATGAGAGCGCGTCCGAGTTGACGGCCATGGCGGTGAGGCCCGTGCCGAACACACCGATGATGGACAGGATGGTGAGTGCCTGGGATTTCATGTTTCCACGCTAAGAAGTCGCGAGCAAAGATAGGGCCCTCGAACATCCAAGACTTGTCAAAGATTGACAGGATTCGCACGCGTTCGTGGGCGGAGTTCGAGCCCGCGGCGGCACAATGGTGTCATGCGAGTTCTCGTGGTCGAAGACGACGGCCCGGTGGCGTCCGGGATAATCGACGGCCTGTCGATGGCGGCGTTCGAGTCCCTTCACGTCGAGACCGGCCACGCTGCCCTCACCGCGATGGCGACGTTCGAGCCTGACCTCGTGCTGCTCGACCTCGGGCTGCCCGATATGGACGGCAGCGAGGTGTGCCGGAGCATCCGGGCATCGTCGCAGACCCCCATCATCGTGGTGAGCGCGCGCGACGATGAGATCGACCGGGTGGTCGCTCTCGAAATGGGCGCCGACGACTACGTGGTGAAGCCGTTCGGGATGCGCGAACTGGTCGCGCGCATCCGTGCGGTCTCGAGGCGCACCGTCGCCCATGCCGGTGTGCCGGGTGCGGGCGAAGTCGGGGCAGATGGCGTCTCGGCCGAGGACGCAGGCACGACTGAACGAGTGCTGGGTTCCCTGATCATCGACACGCGTTCCCAGCGGGTGTCGCTCGCGGGCACGGTGATCTACTTCACCCCGACCGAATTCGACCTGCTCGTCTACCTCTCGGGCGATGCCGGCGCCGTTCACCGGCGCGCGGACATCCTGCACGATGTGTGGGAGACGACCTGGCACGGCACGACGAAGACCCTGGACGCTCACGTGGCGGCCATCCGCAAGAAGCTCGGCAACCCCGGTTGGATCGAATCGGTGCGGGGGGTGGGCTTCCGGTTCGGCACGCCCGAATGAGGTGGCGGTTCATGGCGGCGCTGATGGGGATCGCCCTGCTCGTGCTGCTCGTGCAGGACATTCCGCTCAGCGGCTACCTGCGGCAGGTCGAGACCGACCGGCTGGTGACGTCGCTCGAGCGGGACGCGTTCGTGCTCGCCGGACGGAGCGAGGAAACCCTGGAAACGACGGTGCCGCCCGACGCGACGGCAGCGAAGGACATGGCCAGCGAGGCTGCGGCCCTCACCGCGGCGGCGCGCCGCTACCGAGACTCCGGCGGGGCACGCGTGGTCATCGTGAACACCGACGGCATCGCCATCGTCACCAGCGACGATGACCAGTCGATTGTCGGCGACTCGTATCTCTCCCGGCCCGAGATCGCGGGCGCCTTGGGCGGACAGATCACCTCAGGTCACCGATACTCGGACACCCTGCAGATCGATCTGCTCTATGTGACCGTGCCGGTCGTCAACGGTCAGAAGGTCATCGGTGCCGTGCGCCTGACCTTTCCCGAACAGGTCGTGGCGGATGCCGTCGCCCGGCAGATCGGTGTGCTCGGTGTGGTTGCGCTGACGACTGTGGTGCTGGCCGGCATCGTCGGGTTCATTTTTTCGGCGAGGGTCACCCGCCGGCTGAAGCGCCTGCAACAAGCCACCGAGCGACTGGCCGACGGGGACCTCGATGCCCGCGCGGACGAACTGTCCGGGGCGCCAGAGATCCGCTCGCTGTCCGTGTCGTTCAACCGGATGGCCACGCGTCTGGAAGCCCTGATCGAACAGCAGCGCAGATTCGCCGCCGATGCCTCGCACCAGCTGCGAACGCCACTCACCGCCCTGCGTCTGCGGCTCGAAGGCGCCCGGGAACTGCTCGAGGAGTCCGCAGCGTCCGGGGGCACCGGCAACGGCACCGTGCGCGGCACCGGTTCGGTTTCGACCGGCGCGGCGATTGAACGGCTCGCGGCCGCCGAAGCGGAGGCTGACCGGCTCGGCTCCATCATTGAGGGAATCCTGATGCTCAGCCGCTCGGAGTCCCGGGCCGCGCCCGTCGTCAAATTCGACGTGGCACGGGTGGCGCGGGAGCGGGTGGAGCATTGGCAGCCGCTCGCCCAGGAATTGGGATTGGGCATCCGCTACGAAGGTCCGGAACGCGCGCGGGTGACCGCGATCGCCACTGCCCCGGAGCAGATCATCGACAATTTCGTGGACAACGCGCTGTCGGTGAGCACGAGCACCGACGGGGTCGGGAATGACATCGTCGTGCGGGTCGCCGCGGCCGGGGCGGCCTGGCGGGTCGCTGTGCTCGACCGCGGGCCGGGTCTCTCCGACGAGGACTGCGCCCGGGCGTTCGACCGGTTCTGGCGGGCTGACTCCGACGCTCTGGGCAACGGGCTCGGCCTCGCGATCGTAGCCCAGTTGGCGAGAGCGAGCCGGGCTACGGTGCGGCTGGAGCGACGCCCGGGGGGCGGGCTCGAGGCATCCGTCACCTTTGCGGCCAGGCCGTAGGGGCGCTCTCGGGCGGCGGGGGGTCTCGACAGGCTCGACCACCGCGACGGTTAATGACGAATGGCCCCCTGCCGAAGCAGGGGGCCATCCGTGGTTGCTAGCGAACGCTAGTTGTAGGTACCGGGCGTGAAGTCATCCGACGAGAAGCTGTCGAAGTCGACGAAGCTCAGGTCACCCTCGGTGAACGCGGCATCATCGGTGAAGATGCGGTTCGGGTAACGCTCGGCCTTGGCTTCATCCGTTGCCTCGACGGTGACGTCGCGGTAGCGGGGAAGGCCGGTGCCGGCCGGGATCAACTTACCGATGATCACGTTCTCCTTGAGGCCCATCAGCGGGTCGCTCTTGCCTTCCATGGCCGCCTGGGTCAGAACCCGGGTGGTCTCCTGGAAGGAAGCGGCCGACAGCCACGACTCGGTAGCCAGCGAAGCCTTGGTGATACCCATGACTTCCTGACGAGCCGAAGCCGTCTTCTTGCCCTCGGTGAGCGCGGTGCGGTTCAGCTCGTTGTACTTGAGCCGGTCGACCAGCTCGCCGGGGAGCAGGCCGGTGTCGCCGTGCTCGACGACGGTGACCTTGCGAAGCATCTGGCGAACGATGACCTCGATGTGCTTGTCGTGAATCGGCACACCCTGAGAACGGTAGACATCCTGCACTCCACCGACGATGTGCTTCTGCACGGCGCGAACACCCTTGACGCGAAGAACTTCCTTCGGGTCGACGGCGCCGATGATGATCTGCGTGCCGAGCTCGACGTGCTGGCCATCCTCCACCAGGAGGGTGGAGCGCTTGAGAACCGGGTAGGCAATCGGCTCATCGCCGTTGTCGGGGGTCAGGATGACCTTCCGGCTGCGGTCGGTGTCCTCGATCGTGATGCGGCCCGCGGTGTCGACGATGGGCGACGCACCCTTGGGGGTACGCGCTTCGAAGAGCTCCTGGACGCGCGGCAGACCCTGGGTGATGTCGTCGGCGGATGCCGAACCACCGGTGTGGAAGGTACGCATGGTCAGCTGCGTGCCGGGCTCACCGATCGACTGCGCGGCGATGATGCCGACGGCCTCTCCGATGTCCACGAGCAGGCCGGTCGCGAGCGAACGGCCGTAGCAGACCGCACACACACCGACGGCGGACTCACAGGTGAGGACCGAGCGAACCTTGATGGTCTCGACGCCGGCCTCGACCAGCTTCTCGATCAGCACGTCGCCCACGTCGTCACCGGCATCGGCGACGACCTCGCCCTTGGCGTTGACCGCGGGTGCGGCCAGGCTGCGGGCGTAGACCGCGTTCTCCACGTTGGGGTGGCGAACGAGCTCTCCGAGCGGGTTGATCTCAGCGATCGGCAGCTCGAGTCCCTTGGTCGTTCCACAGTCGTCTTCACGGATGATGACATCCTGTGAGACGTCCACGAGACGACGGGTGAGGTAACCCGAGTCGGCGGTACGGAGCGCGGTGTCGGCGAGACCCTTACGAGCACCGTGAGTAGCAATGAAGTACTCGGCGACGGACAGGCCTTCGCGGTAGCTCGAGATGATCGGGCGAGGGATGATCTCACCCTTCGGGTTGTTCACCAGGCCTCGCATGCCGGCGATGTTTCGCACCTGCAGCCAGTTACCACGAGCACCGGATGTGACCATCCGGTTGATGGTGTTGTCGGTCGGGAAGTTCTCCTGCATTGCCTTGGCAACGTCTTCGGTTGCCTTGGTCCAGATCTGGATGAGCTCCTGGCGACGCTCGAGGTCGGTGGTGAGACCCTTCTCGAACTGCGACTGAACCTTTGCGGCCTGCTTCTCGTAGCCGGCAACGATCTGCGGCTTGTTCGGCGGGGTCAGGATGTCGCTGAGAGCCACGGTCACACCGGAGCGGGTTGCCCAGTAGAAACCGGCATCCTTCACGCGGTCGAGCGTTGCGGCCACTTCCACCTTGGGGTACCGCTCGGCGAGGTCGTTGACGATCGCCGAGAGGGTGCCCTTGTCGGCGACCTTCTCGAAGTACGCGTAGTCGACCGGCATGGCCTCGTTGAAGATGGCCCGGCCGAGTGACGTGGTCACCAGAACGGTTCCGACGGCCTGGCCGTTGACGAGTTCGACGCCTTCAGGCTGCGTGCCCTCTTCGAAGTACTTGTCGGTCAGGCGGATGCGCACCTTGGCGTTCAGGTCGAGCGACTTCTGGTCGAAAGCAAGGATCGCTTCCGCAACAGAGGAGAACGCGCGGCCCTCGCCGATGACGCCTTCCTTGAGCGTGGTCAGGTGGTGCAGACCGATGATCATGTCCTGTGTGGGCAGGGTCACCGGGCGACCGTCGGACGGCTTCAGGATGTTGTTCGAGGCGAGCATCAGGATGCGCGCTTCGGCCTGGGCCTCCATCGACAGCGGCAGGTGCACAGCCATCTGGTCACCGTCGAAGTCGGCGTTGAACGCGGCGCAGACGAGGGGGTGAAGCTGGATGGCCTTACCCTCGACGAGCTGAGGTTCGAACGCCTGGATGCCGAGACGGTGAAGCGTCGGCGCACGGTTGAGCAGCACGGGGCGCTCGCGGATGATCTCCTCGAGCACGTCCCAAACCTGCGGACGGCTGCGTTCGACCATGCGCTTGGCGGCCTTGATGTTCTGAGCGTGGCTCAGGTCGATCAGGCGCTTGATCACGAACGGCTTGAACAGCTCGAGTGCCATCTGCTTGGGCAGACCACACTGGTGCAGCTTGAGCTGCGGGCCGACGACGATGACCGAACGGCCGGAGTAGTCGACGCGCTTGCCGAGCAGGTTCTGACGGAAACGACCCTGCTTGCCCTTGAGCATGTCGCTCAGGGACTTGAGGGCGCGGTTGCCGGTACCCGTGACGGGGCGGCCACGACGACCGTTGTCGAAGAGCGCGTCAACGGCTTCCTGCAGCATCCGCTTCTCGTTGTTCACGATGATCTCGGGGGCACCGAGGTCAAGCAGACGACGCAGGCGGTTGTTGCGGTTGATCACACGACGGTAGAGGTCGTTGAGGTCGGAGGTCGCGAAGCGGCCACCGTCGAGCTGCACCATCGGGCGCAGTTCGGGCGGGATCACCGGGACGACGTCGAGCACCATCGCGGCCGGCGAGTTGCCGGTCATGATGAACGCGTTGACCACGCGGAGACGCTTGATGGCGCGGATCTTCTTCTGGCCCTTGCCCTCGGCGATCTGCAGGTGCAGATTTTCGCTCTCGGTGACCAGGTCGAAGGCCAGCAGGCGCTTCTTGATGGCTTCGGCGCCCATGTAGGCCTCGAAGTACATGCCGAAGCGGTCCTGCAGCTCGTGGAAGACCGAGTCCTCAGGCTTGAGGTCGCCGACCTTGAGGGTGCGGAAGTCTTCCCACACGCGCTCGAGGTGAGCGATCTGCTCGTCGAGAGACTTGCGGACCTGGCTCATCTCCTTTTCGGCGGCGTCCTTGGTGCGCTTCTTCTGGTCGCTCTTGGCGCCCTCGGCCTCAAGTGCTGCGAGGTCGGTTTCGAGGCGCTGCAGACGGTCCGCGATCCGGGAATCGCGCTGGCCTTCGATGGTCTTGATTTCGAGGCGAAGCTCGTTCTCAAGGCCGGGCATGTCCTGGTGACGGCCGTCTTCGTCGACCGTGATGACCATGTATGCCGCGAAGTAGATGACCTTTTCGAGGTCCTTCGGGGCCATGTCCAGCAGGTAGCCGAGACGGGACGGGACACCCTTGAAGTACCAGATGTGGGTGACCGGGGCGGCGAGTTCGATGTGGCCCATGCGCTCACGGCGCACCGACGACTTCGTGACCTCTACGCCACAACGCTCACAGACGATGCCTTTGAAGCGCACTCGCTTGTACTTGCCACAGGAGCATTCCCAGTCCCTGGACGGGCCGAAGATCTGCTCGCCGAACAGGCCGTCCTTTTCGGGCTTGAGCGTGCGGTAGTTGATGGTCTCGGGCTTCTTGACCTCACCGTGAGACCAGCGACGGATGTCGTCGGCGGTCGCAAGGCCAATGCGAAGCTCGTCAAACGTGGTTACGTCGAGCAATTTCTCTCCTTGGACAGTATTCGAAGTATTCGTCATCGTCCGGCCCTAGATGTCGTCGATCGAGGACGACTCAAACCGAGTCGAAATGTTGATGCCGAGTTCCTCCGCAGCACGGAACACCTCGTCATCCGTGTCGCGCAGGCTGACGGCGGTTCCGTCGGACGACAGCACCTCGACGTTCAGGCACAGCGACTGCATTTCCTTGATCAGAACCTTGAAGCTCTCAGGGATGCCGGGCTCCTGGATGTTCTCGCCCTTGACAATGGCCTCGTACACCTTCACGCGGCCGAGGATGTCGTCCGACTTGATGGTGAGGAGTTCCTGCAGGGCGTAAGCGGCTCCGTATGCTTCGAGCGCCCACACCTCCATCTCACCGAAACGCTGTCCACCGAACTGCGCCTTACCACCCAGCGGCTGCTGGGTGATCATGGAGTAGGGGCCGGTGGAACGGGCGTGGATCTTGTCATCGACAAGGTGGTGGAGCTTCAGGATGTACATGTAGCCCACGGAGACCGGGTTCGGGAACGGCTCACCGGAGCGGCCGTCGAACAGCTGGGTCTTGCCGGAGCGGCCGATCAGGCGGTCGCCATCGCGGGTCGGGGTCGTCGAGTCCAGAAGGCCCTCGATCTCGACCTCGAACGCGCCGTCGAACACCGGGGTCGCGACCTTGGTGTTCGGGGCGGCGTGGTGCGCCTGCTCGGGCAGGTTGGCCGCCCACTTGGGCTTGCCTTCCACGTCCCAGCCCTGTTTGGCGATCCAACCCAGGTGGGTCTCGAGCACCTGGCCGAAGTTCATTCGACCGGGGATGCCGAGCGGGTTGAGGATGATGTCGACCGGGGTTCCGTCGGCGAGGAACGGCATGTCCTCGATCGGGAGGATCCGGGAGATGACACCCTTGTTGCCGTGACGGCCGGCGAGCTTGTCACCCTCGGTGATCTTGCGCTTCTGGGCGATGAAGACGGCAACGCGCTGGTTGACGCCCGAGCCGAGCTCGTCGTCGCCATCCTGCGAGTCGAAGACCTTGACGCCGATGATCGTGCCGCGCTCACCGTGGGGAACCTTGAGGCTCGTGTCGCGAACTTCGCGGCTCTTCTCGTTGAAGATCGCGCGGAGCAGACGCTCTTCGGCGGACAGCTCGGTCTCGCCCTTGGGCGTGACCTTGCCGACGAGGATGTCGCCGGGGCGAACCTCGGCACCGATCCGGATGATGCCGCGCTCGTCCAGGTCTGCGAGCAGATCCGGGGAGACGTTGGGCAGGTCGCGGGTGATCTCTTCCTTGCCGAGCTTGGTGTCGCGGGCGTCGACCTCGTATTCCTCGATGTGAATCGAGGAGAGGGTGTCGTCCTTGACCAGGTTCTGGCTGAGGATGATCGCGTCCTCGAAGTTGTAGCCCTCCCACGGCATGAACGCGACGAGCAGGTTCTTGCCGAGAGCGAGCTCTCCGTTTTCGGTGGCGGGGCCGTCGGCGATGACTTCGCCAACTTCGATCCGCTCGCCGGCCTGAACGATGACGCGGTGGTTGTAGCTCGTGCCCTGGTTGGAGCGCGCGAACTTGCGCAGGTAGTAGTCCTGCGTTCCACCCTCGTCGAGCTGGATGGTGACGACGTCAGCCGAAACCTCCATCACGACGCCGGCCTTGTCCGCGGTGAGCACGTCACCGGCGTCAATGGCCGCGAAGACCTCCATGCCGGTTCCGACGAGCGGGCTCTCGCTCATCAGGAGCGGGACGGCCTGACGCTGCATGTTGGCACCCATCAGGGCGCGGTTCGCATCGTCGTGCTCGAGGAACGGGATGAGCGAGGTGGCGACGGACACCATCTGGCGCGGCGAGACATCCATGTAGCCGATGTCTTCTGCGGGGAAGAGGTCAACCTCTCCACCCTTCTTGCGGGCGAGCACGCGGGCCTCGGCGAAGTGCCAGTCCTTGGTGAGCGGCGCGTTGGCCTGGGCGACGATGAACTCGTCTTCCTCACTTGCGGTGAGGTAGTCGATCTGGTCGTTCATGACCTTGCCGTTGACAACGCGACGGTACGGGGTCTCGATGAAACCGAAGGCGTTGATCCGCGCGAACGAGGCGAGCGAACCGATCAGGCCGATGTTCGGGCCTTCCGGGGTTTCAATCGGGCACATGCGGCCGTAGTGCGAGGGGTGAACGTCTCGCACCTCGACGCCGGCGCGGTCACGGGAGAGACCACCCGGGCCCAGCGCGGACAGGCGACGCTTGTGCGTGAGGCCTGCGAGCGGGTTGTTCTGGTCCATGAACTGCGAGAGCTGCGAGGTACCGAAGAACTCCTTGATCGCGGCGACGACGGGGCGCACGTTGATCAGGGTCTGCGGGGTGATCGCTTCGATGTCCTGCGTGGTCATGCGCTCGCGAACGACGCGTTCCATGCGGGACAGGCCGGTGCGCACCTGGTTCTGGATGAGCTCGCCGACGGCGCGGATACGACGGTTACCGAAGTGGTCGATGTCGTCGATGTCGATGCGGATGTCGGTGGGCTTGCCGTCGCGGACGCCGGCGATCGTGGTCTGGTTGTCGTGGAGCGCAACCAGGTACTTGATCGTGGCCAGGATGTCCTGCAGGGTGAGCACGGAATCGCTGAGCGGGGCTTCGAGGCCGAGCTTGCGGTTGATCTTGTAACGACCAACCTTGGCCAGGTCGTAGCGCTTGGAGTTGAAGAAGAAGTTGTCCAGGAGCGCACGCGCGGCCTCGGCGGCAACCTGCTCGCCGGGACGGAGCTTGCGGTAGATGTCCTTGAGGGCTTCTTCCTTGGTGAGGATGTTGTCCTTCTCAAGGGTGAGCTCGATCGACGCGAAGCCCTTGAATTCTTCAAGGATCTCTTCGCTGGTCAGTCCGAGCGCCTTGAGGAAGACGGTCACGGACTGCTTGCGCTTGCGGTCGATGCGAACGCCGACCTGGTCGCGCTTGTCGATCTCGAATTCGAGCCAGGCCCCACGGCTCGGGATGACGCGAGCGGAGTAGATGTCCTTGTCGGAGGTCTTCTCCTGCTGGCGGTCGAAGTAGACACCCGGGGAGCGCACGAGCTGCGAGACGACGACACGCTCGGTGCCGTTGATCACGAAGGTGCCCTTGGGGGTCATCAGCGGGAAGTCGCCCATGAATACGGTCTGGGTCTTGATCTCACCGGTGAGGTGGTTCATGAACTCAGCGTTCACGTACAGCGGTGCGGAGTAGGTCTTGCCCTTTTCCTTGCACTCGTCGATCGTGTACTTCTCGGGCTCGAGCTCCGGGTTGGTGAACGACAGTTGCATCGTTTCGCCAAGGTCCTCGATCGGGGAGATCTCCTCGAAGATCTCGTCGAGGCCGGTGCGAGTCGCCAGGTCTTCACGACCGGCCGCCTGGCCTTCGGCCACACGCGCTTTCCATTTGTCGTTGCCTACGAGCCAATCGAAGCTCTCGGTCTGCAAGGCAAGCAGATCCGGAACAGTCAGATTGTCGCTGATCTTTGCGAACGAAAGACGGCCAGCGGCACGTCCGTTCTTGGGTGAGTTGGTGGTTGCGTTGCGCGCAGCAGCCAAGGAAATAACCTCCGTGGACCCCGTCAGGTCTAGTCACTGTTAGTAATGAATACCGAGTACGAACTCCACAGACCCTCTGTATATCTGAACCCGCTGATATAACTGAACCGAGGTATGCCTCAAGGTGGCTTGAGCACGCAAAGCCGACCGCAATATGAAGGCAGAGATTTGTCTGGGAGCGCAAAGATCAAGCATAGGCGCTTTCCCACGCCGTGTCTAGCTCAATCTTGACCTTCCCGGAATTCTCAGGTATAACCCATTTTCGCCGTCACCGCGAGAGTGCACTTTTCGCCCCCATGGACTCCGCGAAGGGGCCAAAACTGCACTTTCGCGGTCGGGATGGGGCTGGGGTTGGGCGCAGACTGGGGGGATGAGCAGGGTTGAAGCGCAGCATCCGTCGGTCACGTTGAAACTCAGCGGGCACCTGGCCGTGATCGAGCCCGACCGGTTCACCCCCGGCAGTTTCAACCTGATCGTGGACGGCACACCCCAGTCGCACGTCAACGTCGACCACCCCGACGAGCTGTTCTTCGAGTACGTGCAGCGGATCGGCCACGTGATCGATCTGATCGGCGAGGTCGGCGAGCCGATCACTGCGGTCCATCTCGGCGCCGGCGCCCTGACGCTCCCCCGCTACGTCGAGGCGACCCGCCCCGGTTCCCGCCAGCAGGTCGTCGAGTTGGAGAGCGATCTGATCGACTTCGTGCGCGCCGAGCTGCCGTGGGACAAGCGCGCCCAGCTGCGCGTGCGTCACGGCGACGCCCGGGAGGTGCTCGGCAAACTGCCCGCCGGCCTGCAGGGATCCGTCGATCTGGTGGTGGTGGACATCTTCTCCGGGGCGCGCACCCCGGCGCACGTGACCAGCCGCGAATTCTATGAGCTCGTTGCGCCGCTGCTCAGCCCCCGCGGCGTCGTGGTGGTCAACGTCGCCGACGGGCCCGGCCTCGCCTTTGCCCGCAACCAGGCCGCGACGCTCTCCGCGGTCTTCGACCACGTGCTCGGGCTGGCGGAGACGCAGGTGCTCAAGGGGCGCAGGTTCGGCAACATCGTCTTCGTCGCCGCGCACACCCCGATCGATCTGAGCTGGGTCTCGCGCCTGCTCGCCGGTGGGCCGCATCCGTCCAAGGTGGTCGACGGCGCAGACCTGCAGCAATTCATGGCCAGCGCCGTCGTGACCACGGATGCGACGGCCACCCCGTCGCCGCTGCCGGGCCGCACGGTCTTCCAGATCGGCAACTGAGCCGGACCGAGATTCCACAATCCTTGTGGATAGCTCAGCTTTCCTGTTGATAACCCGATCACCGGGCCTCCCTGCGGGCCCGCCCAGGTGACGCGCGCGGCCTGCGTGGCCCACTCAGGAAATCCGGGACCGAGTCCTCTCCGGAGCGCCGGAACGACGCGGGCGCCGCGCGGCGACATCCGGGATCTCCTGAGTTTGCCACTGGGAACGCCGGTGGGGCCGGGCTCGAACCCCGGGCGGTGCGGGCCGGGGCGGCGGGCAAAACACCCCGACATGGGGGCGGCGGGCATCGTTGCCGGGCTATTCTGGACCAGACCCGTTTTCACCCGCGGCACGCCCCGGCCGCCCTCGTTTCAGGACTACACCCTGCCCATCATCATTGGCTACGACGCCGTCACCCTGCGTGAAAAAGTCGATCTCCGTGCCGCCGGACTCCGCCTCGACGAACTCGGCGAGCTTCGCAGTCTCTCCGCCCTCAACGAGAAGATCGCCCTGCTCCGACTGACCGGCCGCCTCGACGAGGCCTGGGACACCGCCAACACCGCGTTGCGCCAGGCGCGGTTCACGGGGTCGCGGGAAGAACTCGCGGCCAGTCGCATCCGTCGCGCCCAGGTGCAGCAGTTCCAGGGCAAGCTCGACGAGGCTGCCGCGGAACTCACCCACTGCGTGCTGGAGTCGGAAACCCACGAGTGGGCGGGCGTCGCCGCGTTCGCCAGAGAGAACCGGGGCAAGGTCTACTTCGAGCAGGGCGATCTCGAGGCCGCGCTGGCCGATTTCACGGCCGCCGTGTTCCTGCGCGAGAAGGCGGGAGCATCCTCGGAGCACCTGGAGAGCGCGCTGATCGCCGTTGCCGTGGTCGAGTCGTTCATCGCCGAGCAGCGCCAAACCCCCTAGCCTCGGCCCGCCACCCGGCCTCCCGGCTCCCGGCCTCCCCGTGCGTAACTCCTGCAATTTCGTCCGCTGCCGAAACCGCAGCCGCGGAATCACGCGGAACCGCGGTGACCGGCGCAGAATCTGCAGGAGTTACGCCCGTAGGGCATCCGGGGCATGCTGGATCCACCGCGGGTGAGCGACCGCCCCCGCGAGGGAGACCACGAGGTGAGAGAACGGATGAACGGCACGCGGGGCAACCGGGGCGGAAGACGGGTCGGCGAGACGGCTATCGGCCGGGGCGGAAGGCGGGACGGCCAGACGGCCGTCAGCCGGGTCGGGAGGCGGGTGGCGGTGCTGCTGCTGGCCGCGGTGCTGGCGGGATGCTCGGCGAGCGCGCCGCGTGCGTCCCTCGCGACGGAGACCCCGGCCCTACCCCGGCCGACACCCTCCGCGAGCCTGCCGCCGAGCGTGCTGCTGCCCGTGCATCCGGTGGGTGACCCCGTGGTGATCGCCACGGGCCTCGACGTGCCGTGGTCGATCCTGCGCCTGCCCGGCGGCACATTGATCAGCGAACGCGATACCGCGCTGGTGCGCGAGTTGCTGCCCGACGGCAGCCTGCGCGACGCCGCCGCGATCGCCGGCGTGCGGCCGGGAGGCGAGGGCGGCCTGCTCGGCCTGGCATTCCTGGCCAGCGCCGACGCCGCCGCCGCCGGCGGAACGGGCTGGGTCTACGCCTACTTCACGGCCGCCGAGGACAACCAGATCGTGCGGATGCCCCTCACCGGCACCCCGGGCAACTACGGCCTGGGCGCACCGGAGCCGGTGCTCTCCGGCATCCCCAAGGCCGGCAACCACGACGGCGGCCGACTCGGCTTCGGCCCGGACGGGATGCTCTATGCCACGGCCGGCGACGCGGGGCTCCCGGGCAATGCGCAGGACCTCGGCTCGCTCGGCGGCAAGATCCTGAGGATGACGCCGACGGGCACGGTGCCGGCCGGCAACCCGTTCGGCACTCTGGTGTACTCCTTCGGTCACCGCAACCCCCAGGGCATCGCCTGGGATTCGCGTGGCCGACTCTGGGCGAGCGAGTTCGGCCAGAACACCTGGGACGAGCTCAATCTGATCGTGCCGGGCGGAAACTACGGCTGGCCGATCGTGGAGGGCACGGCGGGAAACCCCGCCTTCCGCGACCCGGAGCAGCAGTGGCGCACGAGCGAGGCGAGTCCGAGCGGCCTGGCGATTGTCAACGACACCCTGTTCATGGCCTCGCTGCGCGGCGCACGCCTCTGGCGCATCGACCCCTCCACCGGGGAGACGAGCGACTGGTTTGTCAACAGCTTCGGCCGTCTCCGCGACGTGGTGTCGGGCCCGGATGGCACACTGTGGTTTGTGAGCAACAACACGGATGGCCGCGGAGACCCCGCTCCGGGCGACGACAAGCTGTACCAGGTGCGGGTGGCCCCCTGATGGCGGACCTCGACCGGGTGCGGCGCTGGGCCGACGCCCTGATCGTGCTGCACCTCGACCCGAGCTGGACCTTCGCGTTCGACAACGCCAAGAAGCGCGCCGGCCTGTGCAACTACACGGTGCGCCGGATCACGGTGTCGCGGTACCTGGCCGCGCGCTACGAGGACGACGAGGTGCACCAGATCCTGCTGCACGAGGTCGCGCACGCGCTCGCCGGTCCGCGCGCCGGGCACGGGCCGAAGTGGAAGGCGATCGCCGACAGTCTCGGCTACGACGGCAAACGCACCCACGACGGTGAGATCGCGGACGAGTTGGCACCGTGGGTGGGCGTCTGCCCGGCCGGCCACACCCACTTCCGTTACCGGAAGCCGACCCGCGCGTTCGCGTGCGGGTTGTGCGGCCGCGGCTTCAACCGGGCGCACCTGATCGAATGGACGCGCCGGGAGATCACCGCGGCCGCACGCCGCCGCGCGGCCGCGGCTGCGGCACCGGCACCGGCACCGGCCCCGGCCCCGGCCCCGGCCCCGGCCCCGGCTGGACGCTAGGTGACGGTGACGTCTCGGGCGAAGGCCACGTAGTTGCTGTAGTCCTGTCCCACCCGGTCGAAGGATGCCCGGGGCGGGGCGGGGTAGCTGAACGCGCGGTCCTCGATCAGGGAGTCGCCGTCCGTCACGCTGAAATACTGGCACTCGCCCTTCCAGGAGCAGGTGTACTGGGTGGGGCTCTTCACCAACAGGTCGGAGTTGACCGCCGCCGGCGGGAAATACCAGTTGCCCTCGATCTTGACGAGGTCCTCCTGCGGCGCTTCGGCGATGACGGTGCCATTGAGTACTGCCTTCATGGGAGCTTCTCCTTGAGTCGGATGCCGGTGCCACGCGGCGACCGGTTTACGGCCGGGGAACGGCCGTACTCCGCCCAACGTCAGGCCGGAAAGGTGAATTCCCGCAGCAGCACAATCCCAGCCGGTTCACGGTCGGCGGCCGTGGGGCCGGCACCGTGCACACCCTGCGCCGCCACGGCGGCCGTCACCTCCGCCTGGCGCCCGTCGGCGACGAGGGCCAGGGCCGTCTCGGAGGCAGTGACCAGATGCCGGGTCGCCTGCCGCAGACCGGTGAAACTCGCCGCCGCCGAGGCCGCTTCCGGCGAAACATGGTCGATCCCCAGACTCGCCAGAGCGTCGATGACCGCTCCCGCCACGAGGAAGTCCTCGACCGCGAACCGGGCGGTGCCGTCGTTGCGTCGCTCCCCCACCGCGATGACGGCGACGGCGAACCGGTCGCCCTTCTCGGTCTGCCGGGCGAGCACCCAATCGGCCACGCGCGCCACCGTGCCGAGATCGACCGCGATCACCCGATGCGCCGCCAGCGGCGTGGAGATGCCCTGCGCGTAGCCCGTTGGCGGAAGCGCGTCGGCGAGGATGACCACGTCGGCCTGCCCGGCGAGGGCCTGGAATCCGACGAGGCCGACGTCGAAGCGGACCTGGTACTTCTGCTGGGGCTCGGCGGCATTCACCCGACCAGAATATCGGTCCGAGCACGGATGCCGGGGAAAATTCAGCGCGCGTCGAACCGGGCCAGCGCGTCGGCATCCGTCGCCAGCGTCATGGCGCGGCGTGCGCCGTCCAGCGCCGCGACCGGGTCTGCCTCGGCCAGGGCGAGGGTGAGCCGGCGCTCGGATTCGGCCAGACGGGTGCGCGCGTCCGCGCCGACGCGTCCGCGGTGCGCGGTGATGAAGTCACGGGTGACGGTGAGCTGACTCCGCACGGCCAGGAGTGCACCGGAGAGGGCTCCGCGGGCGTTGTCGAGGCGGAGCTGGCGGTTCCGGGCCTCTGAGCGGATCACGTCCAGGCCGTCCATGACCTCCCGGAGCCGGGCGAGGTCGGCGGCCGGGTCGCTGAGCCGCGCCGAACTGCGCAGCTCGCCCAGCGCCGAATCGGCCTCGGCGATGACCCGGTTGAGCTCGCCGCGCGCGTCGGGCTCCTCGTGGGCGTCGCGCAACGCGCGCGCCTCCGCCAGTTCGGCGTCGGCGGCGTCGAACGCGCGGGCCAGGCCAGCGAAACCGAGGTGCAGCCGGTCTTCCCCGGTCTCGATCGCGTCGAGCAACTGGCCGGCCCGGAAGAGTCCGTGCTCGGCCGCCTGAAGCTGGTCGCCCACCGGCAGCGCCGCGTCGAGCGCGAGCTGGGCCGCTGCGGCAGCCGTGGCGGCGCGGGCCTCGTTCAGCGCGGCCTGGGCCCGACCCGCATTCTCGGCGATCACGGCGAGCGCGGACGCCGAGTAGGTGCGCGAAAGCCTGGCGAGGCTGGCGGCTCCCGCAGCCACCCGGTCGCCGACCCGGTCGACGCGGCGCTGGAGCTTCTCGAGCACCAGGGGCGCATCCCGCTCGAGGCTCCGGCGCGACGAAAAATCGCGGTTCTGCGCCTGGAGCCGGGTGGTGGCTTCGTCGGCGAGCTGGGCGATCTGCTCGGTCCAGCGGCGGCGTTCCGTCTCGCTGTCGGGGATGCCGTCGTCCAGCTTCTGCTGCAGTGCGAACGCTTCCCTCAGCTGCCGGGTGGACAGGGCGAGCGCGGCGGCGAAGTCGCGGGTGGCGGCTTCGCCGAATTGGGCGAGCGCGAAGGCGAGCTCGTCGGTGTTGGCCTCGATCAGGTCGTCGGCGCGGACCAGGGCGATCGCGGCGGCGCGGGATCGCTCGGCGGCGGCCGCCGCCACTGTGAGGTCGTGGGCCCTCGCCCGGCGCCGGGACAGTCCGACCAGCAACGCCACGACGACGCAGACCACCCCGAGAACTATGGCCGAGGGCACCCACCAGAGTTCGCCTGTCATATGGGCGAGTCTAGCCAACGTCGCGCCGAGGCTACCGTAGCGAAACAGCCGATCCTGCGCCTATTCGTCACGCGAGGATCGGATCGGGGCGACCGGACACGACCGACTAGATACGCCGCATCTGGCGTCGGATCAGGTCGTAATCGTGCCGGGAGATCTCGATCAGCCCTCGGCGGAGCTGGTAGCCCCAGTTGGGATCGTCGCGGGTGAATTCGAGCACGGTCAACAGCGGGCGGATCGACGCGGCAACGGCATCCGTGTCGTAGTCGACCGGGTGCCGCCACGGCCGGTAGCCACCGGACCGGGGCTGGTCGGCCTGCCCTGGCGCGCCCTCGGCGATCCAACCGATCGCGGTGAATTCGCGCAGGGTCTCCCCCTCGGTGTCGGTCTTCGGCGAGTAATAGACCACGCCATCGGATTCCCGCATGTCTTCGAGCGCGCCGCGCGACCCGTGGTTCGCCTGCGCGAGCCCCATCGAGACCCCGCGGAGCACCTGCTCACGCGGCGCCACGCCCAGCCAGTATCGAATTGCCACCCTCACAGTTGTACCGCATGCCACAGACTAGGGGGATGCGTGTTCTGCTGAAAGAGATCCTTGACTGTTCACCGGATGCCGCCTGGCGCGCCCTGCGCAGCCCGGCCGTCTTCCGCGAGGTGAGCTCCCCCGTGGTGAACGCGGCGTCGCTCGAGGCCGGCGGGTTCCCCACCGTCTGGGAGCCCGGCGATCATCCGGTCAGCCTGACCGCGCTCGGCCTGGTGCCGATGGGCGAACAGGTGATCCGGCTCACCATGGCGACAAAGCGCACGGACGGGGTGCGCATTCTCCGCGACACCGGCCGTGGGGTCTCCGGCGCGCTGGCCTCGCTCACCCTCTGGGACCACCGGATGGCGGTCTCCCCCGATCCGGCCGGAACGGGAAAGACCCTCTACCGCGACCAGCTCATCTTCCGCACCGGCGCGCTGACCCTGGCCAGCTGGCCCGTCTTCTGGGCGCTCTGGCAGTGGCGGATGCGCCGGCTCAAGCAGCTGGCGCCCGGCTGGCGACTCGACCTCGGGGTCGACCTGCCCGCGGATGCCGCCGCCGACCCCGCGGAGGCCGCCGCCGACCCCGCCGACGCTTCGGCCGACCCCGCCGAGGCCACCGAATGAGCAGCTCCCTCGGCGCCCTGCAGGTGGCCGACTGGCGCCGCCGCGTGTTCGGCCTGTATGGCGGCGTGCGCCAGCTCAGCGCGCAGGACCCCGCGGCCGGCCACGAACTGTGGCGCAGTGGCCGCGACGACCTGTTCGCGGGGCATCCGGCCTCGCCGCTGATGCCCGACGATCGGGCCGCATTCACCGGGCTTCCCATCGCCGCCTACGACCCAGACTGGCGGTTCGAGGCGGAGGTGCACCGGGCCGAGCAGCCCCATCGCATCCGGGTGGACACGGGCACGGATGGCACGGTGCCGTTCGACCTCGTCGGCACGGTGCGCCTGCCCTACCTCGGCTCGATCGACCTGTGGCGTCTCGCCAGCTACGGCGGCGGGCTCTTCCTCCCCGTGAAGGACGGCCTCGCCGGGCGACCGGGCGGAACCTACGGTGGCGGGCGCTACCTGCTCGACACCATCAAGGGCGCCGACCTCGGGCCCGGAGCCGACGACGACACCCTCGTGCTCGACTTCAACTTCGCCTACAACCCCTCCTGCGCCTACGACCCGATGTGGGCCTGCCCGCTGCCCCAGGCCGGCAACATCGTCGCCGCCGAGGTGCCCGTCGGGGAGCTGTACCCGGCCGTCAACGCCGGCTGAGCGGTCGCATTCAGGCTGCAGCTTGACAGCATCCGCTAGAGTAGGACCTTGCGAACGCGTAGTTGCGTTTGCTGCGTCGTAGAACGCCCTCTTCTTTCTTTCTCCGGCAGCCCTCTTACTGGGCCGGCCGGATTTTGCAAATGAAACTTTCTTACGGCGAACGGATGTGCCCATCGGCACCTTCGCCATGTGAATCCTCCTGGTTCCGGCCACCGCCAATGCGGAAAGTCGGTCCATGTGTGGAATCTGATGCCCGAAAGGCACCACTTTGTCTGAATCTTCCTTTGGCACGCTCGGCGTGCCGGCTCCCCTCGTCGCCGTTCTCACGGCGCAGGGAATCGACAGCCCCTTCCCCATCCAGGTTGACACCCTGCCCGACACCCTGAACGGCCGCGACGTGCTCGGCCGCGGCAAGACCGGCTCGGGCAAGACCCTCGCCTTCGCCCTGCCGATGGTTGCCCGCCTCGGCGGCAAGCTGTCCGGCGGCAAGCGCCGCCCGGGCCGCCCGCTCGGCCTGATCCTCGCGCCGACCCGCGAGCTCGCCACCCAGATCACCAACGCGCTCACCCCGCTGGCCGAGGCCTACGGCCTCAACACGACGACCATCTTCGGTGGCGTGTCGCAGGGCCGTCAGGTTTCCGCCCTCAAGGCGGGCGTCGACATCGTTGTGGCCTGCCCCGGCCGCCTCGAGGACCTGATGAAGCAGGGCTTCGTGAGCCTCGACGCCGTCGAGATCACCGTGCTCGACGAAGCCGACCACATGGCCGACCTGGGCTTCCTGCCCGTCGTCACCCGCATCCTCGACAAGACGCCCAACAGCGGCCAGCGTCTGCTGTTCTCCGCCACGCTCGACAACGGCGTGGACAAGATCGTGCGCCGCTTCCTGCACAACGAGGTCCTGCACTCCGTCGACGAGGCCACCAGCCACGTCTCCGCGATGACCCACCACGTTTTCGAGGTCGACGGCGTCGAATCCAAGAAGGCCCTGATCGAGAAGCTCGCCTCGGGCACCGGCCGCCGCATCCTCTTCATGCGCACCAAGCACCACGCCAAGAAGCTGGCCAAGGCGCTGACCGAGGCAGGCATCCCCGCCGTCGACCTGCACGGCAACCTCTCCCAGGTGGCCCGTGACCGCAACCTCGCCGCGTTCAGCGCCGGCGACGTGAGCGTGCTGGTCGCCACGGATGTCGCCGCCCGCGGCGTGCACGTCGACGACATCGAACTCGTCATCCACGTTGACCCGCCGGCCGAGCACAAGGCATACCTGCACCGCTCGGGCCGTACCGCCCGCGCCGGCAGCGCCGGTGACGTCGTCACGCTCGTTCTCCCGGAGCAGCGCCGCGACACCGACGCGCTGCTGCGCAAGGCCGCCATCAAGGTGACCCCGCAGCGTGTGAACGCCGAATCCCCCGCCGTCATCGCGCTCGTCGGTGACGTCGCCGAGTACGTCAAGCCGCTTCCGCGCACCGAGCAGCCGCAGCGCCAGTCGCAGGGCGGCCGCTCGCAGGGGGGTCGCTCGCAGGGCGCCAACGCCCAGCGCAAGCGCGAGGAACGCGACAGCGGCGGCCGTGGTGGCCGTGACGGTGGCCGCGGAGGCCGCAGTGGCGACTCCGTTGCCGCAGGCAGCGGTGCCCGCCAGGACCGCGCCGGCCGCCCCGCGGCATCCGGTCGCAGCCACTCCCCGCAGGGGAACGGCGGAGCGGCTCGTTCGGGCCAGGGTTCAGGGCGCTCCGGCGGCCTGCAGGTCGGCGGGCTCGTCCGTGGCGGCGGCTCCACCGGCGGCGCACGCCGCTCGGCTCCCCGCCGCGCCCAGGGCTAACCACCCCGCGCACGGTCCACCCGCTCCAGCTCACTGAAACGGGCCGGCCTCCCCCGAGGCCGGC
>NZ_JASISS010000026.1 GCF_030063195.1 Cryobacterium sp. PH31-AA6 | reverse complement strand
AACGCGACGCCATGCGCCTACTCAAACGCTACCTCGCCCGAGAAATCTTCCCCATCCTCAACGCCATCCAACAACGCCACACCCCAACCCAAATCGCCGCTTGACATCAATAGGAGCATCGAGACCCGCCTCCTGTCCCCCGCGGTGGTCGATCCTGTCGAGTCCCGGCTTCCTGACTTCGGTTCGGTGGTCGAGTTTGTCCAGACCGCGTCTACGACGGCCGGCTCCGCCCTTCTGCGAGCAGTTACGGACGTGGACTCCGGTCTCCAACACGCATCCCCCTGGTGGGCCAGGATTCATTGCGAGCGCTCCCCCAAGCTGTCGTAGAGAGTCGATTTCACACTACAGCGCAGGTCAGTTCTTCACCTTTGCAAGGAGAGAAGAATGCCTTGCCCGTAGCGAGGAGAGGGCCGGCTCGCGCCGAGATGTCGGTCCGCCCTTTCGTGAAGGTCAAGCCAGCGGCTCGGTTCGTTGGCTGCCGAGGCGCGAATACTCGTGCTGCGTGCGCGCCTGCCGAGTACGCCAAACATATTGCTGGGCTTGGCGTTCCGGGAGTAGCCGGGGACAGATAGGGCACGTTTCACGTGAAACATTGCCTTCTGGCGGTATTTTTCGTTGCGCGCGGGCCTGGTCGGTCTCTGGCCTGCGCGGTCGATCGGCGGCCCGGCACTCGGTGGCGTGCTCCTTGCCGTCGCCGTGGTTTAGCTCCGGAGACTCGGAAATCGGCCGAGTACCGCCAGCGCGGATTCGCCACGGGCCGGGGCCACGGTTGTGGTGGCGTCGTGACCTACGGTGGACTGGCCGTGACCCTCAAAGTCCTGAGATGGCCTGGGTCGTGGTCTCGGACGTTGGTGTTTGGGTTGGGTGTTGGGGTCTCGTCGGGTTCGACCACCGTGGTTGGTCGGTGGTGTTGACGTTACGTGGGTGCTGAACGTGGATGTTTGGGTTGGGTGTTGGAGGGGGGTCTCGACGGGCTCGACCACCGTGGTCTGGTCGGAGGTGTTGGCGTTACGTGGGTGCTGAACGTGGGTGTCAGGGCTGGGTGGCGGGGGTCTCGACGTGTTCGAAGGACGTGTCGAGTGATGGGAATTGCTGCGGAAATGAGGTCGCGGCGGACCTGGGCCCCGTGTTGGGCGGGTTGTGAGGTTCGGACCGAGGATATGATCACGGCGCCCTGACCAAACAATTCAAGGGATAGTGTTGCGTTTCACGTGAAACATTCGCGTTTGGCGGGAACTTCACAGGCCTGGACGTCCGTTCTTTTCGGCGCTCATTTCATGCGGGACGTGCACTCTGGCGAGGTCGGATCCGTAATCCGGGAAACGTGCACTCGTCCCCTCTGAGCAGGAAACGTTTCGGCGGGTCCGAGCTTCCAGTTGTGTGTGACCCTACGGTGTCGGTGGAAGCACTCCCCCGCCGTGCACTGCGACGACGCGTCCATGGCTCCGAGATTCCGGTTGCCGTTCCACAACGTCCCGAGCCGGGCAAAGAAATCGAAGGTACGCCGTCATTCGTGAGAGGTCAACAAACACTCGCGGGGATCCTTCCTGGATCCATCGACGGACGGAATGGAAGCTGGAGCACTCAATGTCGCGATTGCCATGTTTGACAGGCGGGGTGATCACACGCACGTCATTTCAGAGAATTACTCGTATTAGAGCCCGAAATGGTCGAAAATGCGCCCAAAAACGACTATTTTGAACCGGGCGAACGGTGCTTAGGATCGTTCCTGACGAGCTGAAAACGCTGAGTTTTCGACTCAAATTTCGACGCTTCACTAGTTTCGCGAGTTTTCTCAGGTGGGTTCAGGGAGTCCCCAGGCAACTCACTGGAAGCCGGGTCGACCATTTCGGCACCGGGAACCGAGTCCGGTAACGAAATCAATGAGTTTGGATGCTCGAGGCGAACCAAGCGCGCTGCCCGCCGTGCCCGCTTCAGGACCGGGACGCCCGGGAATGTTTCACGTGAAACGTCGACGTGAGGGTTGCGGCCTAGTTGTCGGCGAGGGCCGCGGAAGCGAGAGCCTCATAGACGGCGCCGAGGGACTGCCCGGATGCCTCGATCGTCTGCGGTACGAGACTCGTTTCCGTGAGTCCGGGGAGCACGTTCGCCTCGAGGAACCACGGTGTTCCCTCGTCATCGACGATGAGGTCGATTCGTGAAATGTGGCGGAGCCCGAGAAGCGTGTGCACGGCCACGGCGGTCTCGGCCACTCGGGCGGCCACCTCCGGAGAAATTCGCGCCGGGGTATAGAAGAGAGTGTCGCCGGCGTTGTAGCGCGCCTCGAAACTGTAGACGCCGACCAAAGGAACGATCTCCACCGCCGGCAGCGCGGTCGGACCGGTGCCGGTGTCGATGACCGTGACGGCCAGCTCGGTTCCGGTCACCTTCTCCTCGACGAGCGCGACATCGGCATAGGTGTACGCGTCAACCATGGCCCTCGGTAGCTCGGCCGATGTCTCGACGATGGTGACCCCCTGGGCCGAACCACCCTCCGCCGGCTTGACGACCAGTGGCGTGGGGAGAGCCGTGAGCAGGTGTTCGAGCACGCTGGCCGCACCCAGATCCCGAAAGGTCTCCTTCGAGAGAGCGATCCAATCGGGAGTCGAATAGCCGGCCCTGCGCACGAGTTCCTTGGCCGTGGGCTTGGACCAGGCCAGCCCGGCGGCTCCGCCACGCGAGCCGACATGGGGGATTCCGGTGGTCTCGAGCAGGGCGAGAAGCGCACCGTCCTCGCCCGTTGCGCCGTGCACGACGGGCCAGATGACATCGGGGTGCCGGTTGGTCAGGTCTGCGAGTAAGCCGGCCTGGGGGTCGAGGACGGTCACGGTGTGGCCTCGCGTCGTCAGCGCATCCGCGACCCGGCGCCCCGAGCGCAGGGACACATCGCGTTCGTGCGAGATGCCACCGGCGAGAACGACGATGTCGAGGGCTGCTAATTCGCTCATGATCAGGAGTTTTCCTTGTTCTGGCCGGTGAAGCGCTGGTCTAGGAGATGTCAGGGGGTGGGGAACTGAAGCGAGCCTTCTCGCCGTGCGGGTTCAGGGACCCCGTGCCCGCGAACGTCTCGAGAAGGTCGAGCTCGTCCCGGATGACGGTGGCCAACCGACGTATTCCAATTCGGATATGTTCGGGCGTCGGGTAGCAAAAGGATAGGCGCATATTCTGGCGACCGTCCCCGTCGGCAAAGAAAGCCGTGCCCGGAGTGTAGGCGACGAGCTCCTTGACTGCCCTGGGCAACATGGCCTTGGAGTCGAGCCGGTCGGGCAGCGTCGCCCACACGTAGAAGCCGCCGTTGGGGTTCGTCCAGGTCAGCTCGGGGAGGTATTCCTCCAGGGCGCCGAGAAGAGCGTTCTTGCGCTCGTGGTAAACGCCCCGGAAGGTGTTGATCTGGCCCTTCCAGTCGGCCGTGGAGAGGTACTCGGAGATGACCAGCTGGCTGAAGGAACTCGGCGAGAGCACGGCGGCCTCGTTGGCGAGCACGAGCTTCTCGCGGATGGCGTGCGGAGCGAGCGCCCAGCCCACCCGGAAGCCGGGAGCGAGGGTCTTGGAGAAGGTGCCCAGGTAGACGACGCCGTCCTGCTCGAGCGAACGCATCGCATCCGGGGCCGGCTGGTCGAAGTAGAGCAGCCCGTAGGGGTTGTCTTCGAGCACCAGAATGTCGTTGCTGCGGCAGATTTCCAGGATCTCGATCCGGCGGGCCCAACTCAGCGTCACGCCGGCGGGGTTGTGGAAATTGGGGATCGTGTAGAGGAACTTGATCGTCTTCCCAGCAGCCCTGACGGCCGTGATGTGCTCGCGCAACGCCTCCGGAATGAGACCGTGCTCGTCCATGGGAACGTGGTCGACCTCGGCCTGGTACGACTTGAAGATGACCATGGCCGTGACATAGCTCGGGCCCTCGGAGAGCACCACGTCGCCGGGGTCGAGGAAGAGCTTACTGACGAGTTCGAGGGCGTGCTGGGAGCCGGTCGTGACAACCACGTCATCGGCGTGCGCACGGATGCCTTCCAGCGCCATGACCTCGAGGATCTGCTCCCTGAGCACGGGAACTCCCTGACCAGAGCCGTATTGCAGCGCTGTGGGCCCTTGCTCGCGCATGACCCGTTCCATGGCGTTGACCACCAGGTCCGGCGGCAGGGCGGCCACGAAGGGCATTCCTCCAGCGAGTGACACAACCTCGGGGCGCGACGCGACAGCGAAGAGGGCCCTCACCTCGGAGGCGCGCAGCCCGGCGGCTCGCTCGGCGTAGTGGTGATACCACGGGTCGAGATTGTTGCCGGCCTGGGGGGAACCCTGTGCGCTCACGTCACTTCCGTTCTGGTGTGGCTTCAATCGTAGGCGGTGTCGTGCGGGGCCCGCTCCTCACGCAGCCTTCCCCCGAGCGTACAAGGCAGGCGGAGGCCACGTTGGGCGCTTGAGCCCCGCGGGGACGGAAAAGACCCGCCCGGCCGGAGCCGGGCGGGTCTTCGCGCCTGAGGGGCCGTGGCCCGCTCGGTGGCTAGGCCAGGTATGCGGCCAGGTCGGCTACGAGGGCGACCTTGGGCTTGGCGCCGATGACGGTCTTGACGACCTCGCCCTTCTGGAACACCTTCATCGCGGGGATCGACGTGATCTGGTACTTCGCGGCGAGGGCCGGGAAGTCGTCGACGTTGAGCTTGACGATGTCGATCTTGTCGGCATTCTCGCTCGCGATCTGGTCAAGGATCGGGCTGACGGCGCGACACGGGCCGCACCACTCGGCCCAGAAGTCGACGAGGACGGTCTTCTGGTTGTTGATGACTTCCGTTTCGAAAGTCGCGTCGGTAACGGCGCGTGCAGACATGTAGTTGCTCCTTAGTTGTTGACGGTTACGAGTTCGGTCTCGCCGGCGTCAGCCAGCAGGTCCGCGGGAAGGGAAGCCAGGTAGTGCTCGGCATCGAGGGCGGCGACGGTACCGGATGCGGCGGCGGTCACGGCCTGACGGTAGGTCGGATCGATGACGTCACCGGCGGCGAAGACACCGGTCTGGCTGGTCTTTGATGAGCGACCGGCGACGGCGATGGTGCCTTCCGCCGTCAGGTCGAGCTGGTCGTGGACGAGGTGGGTACGCGGGTCGTTGCCGATCGCGACGAAGACTCCGCCGAGGGGGAGGCTGGTCTCCTCCGCGGTAACCGTGTTGCGCAGGCGTAGGCCGTCGACGGCCTCGGCGCCGGTGATCCCGACGACCGCGGAATTCCAGATGAACTCGATCTTCGGGTTCGCGAACGCGCGCTCCTGCATGATCTTCGAGGCACGCAGGGTGTCCTTACGGTGCACGACGTAGACCTTGCTGGCGAACCGGGTCAGGAACGTGGCTTCCTCCATCGCGGAGTCTCCGCCGCCGATCACGGCGATGGTCTTTTCCTTGAAGAAGAAGCCGTCGCAGGTGGCGCACCACGACACACCGCGCCCGGAAAGTCGCTCCTCGTCGGGCAGACCCAGCTTGCGGTACGCGGAGCCCGTGGCGAAGATGACGGCCAGTGCCTCGTGGGTCTCGCCGGAGCCGAGGGTGACGGTCTTGGTCGCGCCGGTGAGTTCCAGGGCGGTGACGTCGTCGTAGACGACCTCGGTGCCGAAGCGTTCGGCCTGTTCCTGCATCTTGGTCATCAACTCGGGGCCCTGGATCCCGTCGGGGAAGCCGGGGAAGTTCTCCACCTCGGTGGTGTTCATCAGTTCACCGCCGGCTTCGACGGAACTGGCGATCAACAACGGCTTCAGATTCGCGCGGGCGGCATAGATGGCCGCGGTGAAACCGGCCGGTCCTGAGCCGATGATGATGATCTGGCGCACGCGGGAACTCCTTTGAATGAGGGGGCAGGGCAGTAGATATTCGCCTCGCTGCCGGGTACAACACATCCTAATCGGATGCTATTCCGACGCCCCGGTCGGACCGTTTGGCTCACAGCCCGCTCACATCGAGCGTGACGGAGCATCGGCCCGTGGGGGTCAGCGGCGAAGCCGGCCGACCAGCGGGGCGAGGAAGCCGCGGAGTTCGCTGCTGCGCATGAGCACGAGCAGGCCGAAATAGAGGGCCGACATGACGGTTCCGATCATCAGCATCGCCGCGATCGCCTGAGCCTTGCCGGAGACAGCGAAGCCGTTCTCCTGGGTGCCCCCGAGAACGTAGAGCAGCGCGAGGCCGAGCAGGATGGGCGGCACGGCGGCCGTGAGGTACTTCACCAGGCTGCGGATGATGCGCCGGCCGTCGATGCCCCCGAGCCGTCCGCGCAGGAGCCAGGCAGCGAATCCGGCCTGGGCGATTCCGGCGAGGGTGACGGTGAGGGCGATTCCGGCCGCGATCCACTCACTCGGCAGCAGGGCGCAGCCGAGCACGCCGATGATGACGAGCACGACCTGGAAGAGCGTGAAGAAGAACGGCGTGCGGGTGTCACCGAGCGCGTAGAAGGTGCGCTGGATGACGAAGAGGATGCAGAAGGCGACGAGGCCGAGGATGTAGGCGACGATCACGTTGCCGGTGCTCTGCACCTGGTCGAATCGGGAGACGAAGACGGCGGCGAACGGATAGGCGCAGACGGCGATCACGGCGGAGGCCAGCACGATGATCAGGGTCGTCCCGCGGATGGCGGAGGACGCATCCGTGCGCACCAGGTCGAGCTTGCCGATGGAGGCGTGCTCGCTCATCCGGGTGAAGTACGCGGTGGCGACCGAGACCGTGATCACCGAGTGGGGCAGCATGAAGATCAGCCAGGCGGTGTTCAGCACGGCGACTGACGCGTCGGTGTCGCTGGCCAGGGTCACGACCCGGGTCTCGACGATGCCGGCGAGCGTGGTGAGCAGGAGCATCCCGAACGTCCAGCTCGCCATCTTGCCGGCCGCCCCGAGACCGACGCCGCGGAAGTGGAAGTCCGGGCGGTAGCGGAGGCCGATCCGGTGCCAGAAATAGAACAGCACGACTGCCTGCAGCGCCACGCCGAGGGTCGCACTGCCGGCCAGCACGGCAATCATCCCGGGCGTGAACTCGCCCGCCGCACGAACGCCGTTGGGGTCCGCTCCATAGAGGGCGGCGAAGATGAGCAGGCCGGCGATCGCGACGACATTGTTCAGCACCGGCACCCAGGTGAAGGGGCCGAACGACTTGCGTGCGTTGAGCACCTCACCGAGCACCGTGTAGAGGCCGTAGAAGAAGATCTGCGGGAGGCACCAGAAGGCGAACGCGGTGGCGAGGGCAAGCTGTTCCGGCTTGAAGTGGGGGCCGTAGAGCACCGTGAGAACCGGGGCAAGCGCCGTGGCCACGAGCGTGGTGACGCCCAGGATGACCAGGGCGAGCGTGACGAGCTTGTTGATGTATGCCGTACCGCCGTCGGCGTGCAGGCTGGCGCGCACGATCTGGGGCACCAGCACCGCAGTGAGCACGCCGCCGGCGACGATCACATAGACGGTGTTCGGCAGCTGGTTGGCGACGGCGAACGCGTTGGTGCTCTGGCCGACCTGGCCGATCACACCCACGAGCACGATCAGCTTGATGAAGCCGAGGATGCGGGACACGATCGTGCCAGAGGCCAGAAAGGCGCTCGCACGCCCGATACTGCCGGTCTTAGGCATGCGGCTCCGTTTCAGGTGCGCTCGGGTCAGGTGCGCTCGGGTCGGGTTCGCTCGATGGAGTCGCGGAGACCTCGGACGGGGCCGCGGAGTCGGTGGAGTCGGCCTGGCCCACCGCTGCTTCTGGTGCGTCGCGCTCACGGCGGCGGCGCAGCACATTGCGCCAGACCCCGAAGCCGAAGAACAGCACGACCAGAACGGCGAAGATCAGGGCGCCCAGGCCCTCCCAATCCGCGCGGACATTGATCGGGATGAACGCGGGCTGGTCGATCATCGTTCCCGCCGGGGTGAACAGGGTCACGCGCAGGGTGACGGCTCCGTTTCCGACGGCCGAGGTGACCGGTACCAGCACGGTGCGTGCGGACTGGGCCTCGATGGTGGATTCGACGTCGCCGCCGACGAGAAGGCGACCGTTGGAGGGGACAACCTGCACCCGCACGGTGACGGCCTGGCGCAGGGCGTTGTCGAGCGTGACGGGGATGTCCACCTTGCTGCCGACGACGTTGATCGGGCCCTTGGTCGAGACGGAGACGGAGCTGAGCAGGACGGAGGAATCGACGAGGTTCGTGCCGACGTTGTCCCGCCAACTGCTGGGCTGGGAGGCCCAGGAGTTCGCGAGGAGGGAGAGCAGGGTGAGGCGGTGGGTGCCCGTGATGCGGAGGGGATCGGACAGGGCGGAGGAGAACGCGACCACCTCGTTCTCGCGCAGCATCAGCCGCTGGGCAAGGTCCACGCGCTCGTCCGGTTCCGACTTGCTCTTGAACGTGACGTCCGTCGTGGTGGCGGCGCGTGCGGCGGTAAGGGTCGCGGGTGCCTGCCAGGACAGTGCGGCCATGGCGTCCAGGGTCTGGCTGAGCCGCGCCGCCGTCGACGGCCAGCCGCGGTCGAAGGTCGCCAGCAGGGTGCGGGTCGTGCCTGGCTTCTCCGCCGAGACCACGGCGAGCTGTGAACTGACCTCGGCCATGGCCTCACGCCAGTCTTCGTCCGTGGTCGACAGGGCAGCCGCGCGCAGGGCAACCCCGAGGGGATCGTCGGCGACGAGGCCGGTGCCTGACCCGGCGCCCAGGGCGATGGCGGTGTCCGGGGTGAGATCACGGTCGGTCTGGGTCGTGTTGCGACCGGCCAGGATCGTGCTGGTGAGGCCGGATGCGACGAACACGGGGAGATCCGCCGCGGCGACGGATCCCTCGTGCGGCCAGCCGATGTCGGTGGCGGTGTAGTTCCAGGCCAGCAGCTGTTCCGTGGTCGGCGGGGTGCCGTCGACCGGGCCGACCGGCTGGGGGGCGGTCGGCGTCGGGGCTGGGGTGCCGGTCGGAGCCGGGGGATCGGTGGCGGGCGGAGCAGTGCTGGGAGGCGTGGTGGCAGTCGCGGTGGGCGACGGCGTGGCGGCGGTCGCGGGGGTGGACGTGAACAGTGCGGGGTCGATGGCCTGGTCGAAGGAGGTCGGCGCGAGGAGGGTCGAGGCTCCGGCTTGCGTCTGCACGGAGAGGTCGGCATCTGCATAGCTGAGCGGGAATATTTCGTTTGTGGCCGCGGCCAGCCGGTTGAGCCAGGCGACGGCGCTCGGCGGAGCAGAATTCCCCAGGATTCGGATGGACACGATGATCTGCGGATCGATGGCGATGGCGACCGGCCGGTTGATCACACCCTCGAGCTGGCGAGTGAGCACCCCGGTCGGGCCCGTGAACGTTTCGAGTGCCTTCCCGGGAATCAGCCCGGTCGTCTGTTCCGGTGCCGTGATGGGCATGACCACGGCGACGTTGACCGGGGTGAGCTCCTCGTTGGAGTACCAGACGAACGTCCCACGGCCCTGGGCCTTGACGTCGCCATCGTCGGTCAGGGTCACGGCGATCCCCCGGGCACCCCAGGCGTTCCCGGTGGTGAGGCCAACGGAATCGGCCGGCACGGTGAGAGTGAGGATTTCGCTGCTGTTGGGTTGCACCGGCGCCTTCATCGCCTCACTCAGCATCAGGTCGCCCGGCTTTCCGGCCTTCGCGGGGCGCAGCCAGTTGTCGAGGCTGGTGCGACTGGTGAGGGCACGCTCCGCGAGGTAGACGTCAAGGGTGCCGGCGGCGACGGGGTCGTCGGTCCCATTCGTGATGGTGACCGTGACGGCGAGGTCTTCGCCCGCGTGCAACGGCTTCAGCAAGACCGGGGCGACGGCGATGGTGACCGAGTTCGCGGAGACGGCGCTGAGGGCGGCGGGCGCGGCAGCGGCGGTCGGAGCCGCGGGCGCGGCGGCGGCCGAGAGGGGCGCGGCCACGGCCAGACCGGCGGCGACGACCATCCCGAGCAGCTTCCTGAGCGACCGACGGTGATCGTGCCGCCGTTCACGGAGCGCGGGCCGACGCGCAGGAATTGAGTCGGCCACCATGTAGGGGATTCTACGGCGTGCAGGCTGGGATATCCGGCCCGGGACCGGCGGCGACGCGCCCAGCAACTAACATGGGGGTCATGCAGAGCGTCGCAACAGCCCTCACGCGGCTGGGCGACCTGGCTGCCACTCCCCCGGTGTCGACACTGGCGAACGCCTTCGCCGCGGCCGGGCACGAATTGGCCCTGGTCGGCGGACCGGTGCGGGACGCGTTCCTGGATCGCCCGATCAACGACCTCGATTTCACCACGGATGCCACCCCGGACCAGATCCTTGAGATCGTGAAGCCGATTTCCGACGCCCACTGGGACATCGGCCGGGCGTTCGGCACCATCGGAGCCATGGTCGCCGGGGAAACCGTCGAGATCACCACCTACCGGGCCGACAGCTATGACGGGCAGACCCGCAAGCCGGAGGTCGTCTTCGGATCGAGCCTCGAGGACGATCTGCTCCGCCGCGACTTCACCGTGAACGCCCTCGCGCTCCGGCTGCCCGGACTGACCCTCGTCGACCCGGCCAATGGCATCGACGACCTGATCGCCGGAGTGCTCCGCACCCCGATCTCACCCGAGATGTCCTTCGGTGACGACCCGCTGCGGATGATGCGAGCCGCCCGGTTCACGGCTCAGCTGGGTTTCCGCCTCGACATTGACACCGCGGCAGCGATGGAGGCGATGAGCGAGAGCATCCGCAACATCTCGGCCGAACGGGTTCGCGAGGAACTGTCCAAGCTGCTGCTCGCCGACAGTCCGCACGGCGGGCTGGAGCTGCTCGTGGACTCCGGTCTGTTCGACCTGGTGCTGCCTGAGTTCCCGGCGCTGCGGCTCGAGGTGGACGAACATCACCACCACAAGGACGTCTACCAGCACACGCTCACGGTGATCGATCAGGCCATCGGCTACGAAAAGGCACGCGGCAGTTTCGATGGGCCCGACCTCATCGTGCGGCTGGCGGCGCTTCTCCACGACATCGGCAAGCCGGCGACCCGCAAACTCGAGCCCGGCGGAGTGGTCAGCTTCTATCACCACGATCTGGTCGGGGCGAAGCTGGCCAAGAAGCGCCTCCGCGCGCTGCGCTTCGACAATGACACCATTTCCGCGGTGTCCAAGCTGATCGAACTGCACCTGCGGTTCTTCGGCTACACCGAAGGGGCCTGGACGGACGCGGCCGTGCGCCGCTACGTGCGGGATGCCGGCGACCAGCTCGAACGCCTGCACATCCTCACCCGCGCGGATGTCACGACCCGCAACCGGCGTAAGGCCGACCGGCTCGGTTTCGCCTACGACGACCTCGAACAGCGGATTCGCGAACTTGCCGAACAGGAGGAGATGGCCGCCGTGCGACCGGACCTCGACGGCGAACAGATCATGGCGATCCTCGGTGTGCGCCCGGGCCGTGAGGTCGGCGAGGCCTACCGGTTCCTGCTCGAGCAGCGCCTCGATGACGGCCCGCTGGGTGAGGAAGAGGCCACGCGGCGATTGCAGGCCTGGTGGGCCGGGCGTGGCGAGTAGCCGGCGCATTCCGCGAATGACACGAACCGCACGAGTCGGTCCCAGTCGGTCCTAGTACACACCGCCGGCTACTTCTCCACAGGGGCGGTGGGTGGCGGTTCCGCACCAGGGGTGGCGGACTCGGTATCGGGCACGGTCCTGACGTCAGGATCGCCGCGTGGACAGGGCGCGGAGGGCGTCGGGTCGGCTAGGTGGCGAATGGCCGCGGTATCCGGTAGTCTTGGCAGGTTGTCTGCGTGCCGGAATCCCGGCCTCCGCCTTCGACACATGCACAACCCTCCTGTTGCAGAGATTCTGCAGCCGTTTAGTCCGAAGGAGGTGGGTTAGTCATGCATCAGTACGAGTTGATGGTTATCCTCGATCCCGAGATCGATGAGCGCACCGTAGCTCCCAGCCTTGACAAGTTCCTCAACGTTGTTCGCAACGATGGTGGAACCATTGACAAGGTTGACGTTTGGGGTCGCCGCCGTCTCGCATACGAGATCAACAAGAAGACCGAAGGCATCTATGCCGTCGTCGACTTCACCGCGAACGCTTCTGCGACGGCCGAGCTCGACCGCCAGTTGAAGCTGTCCGAGGCAGTCATGCGCACCAAGGTTCTCCGCGCAGAAGAAGGCATCGCCCAGGTTGCCGTCGCGAGCAAGCTTGCCGCCGAGAAGGCCGCCCGCAAGGCAGCCAACCCGAAGGTCATCGCAGCCAAGGCTGAAGCCGCCGCTGCCGCTCCCGCCGCCAAGGTCGCCGCATCCGTGAAGCCCGCATCGGCAGTTGCCGCCGCGGCCGTCAAGGCTGTTCCGGCCAAGGTCGAGGCTCCTGCCGCGACGGAAGCTGACGCTCCCGCCGCTGCCGTGCCCGCCGACAAGGCAAGCGACAAGTAACCCGTGGCCGGCGAGACCGTAATCACCGTAGTGGGCAACCTCACCAGCGACCCGGAGCTGCGTTACACGCAGAACGGACTGGCGGTTGCCAACTTCACCATCGCATCCACTCCGCGCAATTTCGATCGCGCATCCAGTGAGTGGAAAGATGGTGAGTCGCTGTTCCTGCGTGCGAGCGTCTGGCGTGAATTCGCCGAGCACGTGGCGGGTTCACTGACCAAGGGTTCCCGAGTCATCGCTACCGGGCGTCTCAAGCAGCGTTCCTACGAGACGAAGGAAGGCGAGAAGCGCACGAGCATGGAGCTCGAGATCGACGAAATTGGTCCTTCCCTGCGCTACGCCACTGCTTCGCTCACCCGCGCGCAGTCATCGTCGTCACCTCGTGGCGGCGGCGCACCTGCCGTCTCTGGAAACGACGAGCCCTGGGCAGCCAGCACTCCCGCCGCGAACACCGGCGGAGATGTCTGGAACACCCCGGGCAACTTCAGCGACGAGACACCCTTCTAAGCCAGACCCTCGGGTCCCTGGCTGAAAAACACTTCTTAAGAAAGTAAGGAAATCATGGCTGGAAAGTCGAGCGGCGACCGCCGCAAGCCGCTCCGCGGAGCTAAGGGTGGCAAAAACGCCGCCCCCGCGAAGTCGATCCGGGTTGGTGTCATCGATTACAAGGATGTCCCCACCCTTCGCAAGTTCATCTCGGAGCGTGGAAAGATCCGCGCCCGTCGTATCACCGGTGTCTCCGTCCAGGAGCAGCGTCTGATCGCCCGTGCCGTCAAGAACGCCCGTGAAATGGCGTTGTTGCCTTACGCCGGCTCAGGCAGGTAGGGAACCCACATGTCAAAAATCATTCTGACGCACGAGGTCTCCGGCCTCGGTGCACCCGGTGACATCGTCGAGGTGAAGAACGGGTACGCCCGCAATTACCTTTACCCGCAGGGTTTCGCCGTGTCCTGGACCCGCGGTGGCGAGAAGCAGATCGAACAGATCAAAGCAGCTCGCGTCGCCCGTGAGCACGCCACCCTCGAAGAGGCACAGGCACTCAAGGCCGGCCTCGAGAACGCCAAGGTCAAGCTGGTCGTCAAGGCCGGCGAAGGCGGGCGCCTCTTCGGTTCCGTCAAGCAGACCGACGTCGCCGAGGCAGTCGCGGCTGCCGGACTCGGTGCCATCGACAAGCGCAAGATCGAGCTCAGCCCGATCAAGATGACCGGTGAGCACAAGGCAACGGTTCGTCTTCGTGACGAGCTCAGCGCCACCATCACACTGCTGGTGGTAGCCGCCAAGTAAGCAGTACCGCACGAGTAGCGGTGGGTTCCGAAAGGAGCCCACCGCTACTTCTGTTTAAGTCGACTGATACTCCGGTTTCGGCTGACGTCACCCCCCAGTTTCGGGGGCATTTCAGATGCTGAAAGCGGGCTTTTGTACACAGGCACACCCCTGAACTAACAACGTTCAAGGCGTAGTTGAGGGATGTTTTTACACACAGCTGTGAATAGATTTATGTGCTGGTCAGAAGCTATTTATTTGGCCAAGCTCTTAAGTTGTCCACAGGAGAGTGCACAGGTTGTGCACACGAGACACGGCGTTTCGCCCAGTTTTCCCACAGGCTTATCCACAGGGTGGTTTGGCCGCGGTTGAGACGCGTCCGTATCGTGGGCACGCGGCCGATTTCAAGGTGTGCACGGGGTGCCGGCGGGTGTTGTCGGTGGGCCCTGATAGACCAGCACCAGGAACAGAAGGAGGCACGGGTGTCGATCGCTCACTTGGGTCTGGCAGACAAGCGCGGCGCGGATGCGCGCGGCGGAGCAGAGACCCGCACCCTCCCTCACGACCTGCTCGCGGAACAGAGCGCACTCGGCGGCATGATGCTGAGCAAGGACGCCGTCGCGGACGTCGTCGAGACCGTTCGAGCCGCTGACTTCTACATTCCCAAGCACGAGATCATCTTCGACGCGATCCTTTCGCTCTACGCGCAGGGTGAGCCGACCGACGTCATCGCGGTCACCGACGAGCTGACCAAGCTCGGCGAGCTCTCCAGGGCCGGCGGCGCCGACTACCTGCACACCCTGACCAGCCTGGTTCCGACCGCGGCCAATGCGGGTTTCTACTCGTCCATCGTCGCCGAGCGCGCCCTGCTGCGCCGTCTGGTCGAGGCCGGAACCCGCATCGCTCAGATGGGCTACTCCGGCGAGGGCGAGGTGCTCGACCTGGTGAACACGGCCCAGGCCGAGATCTACGCCGTCACGGGCGGCACCGAGACCGAAGACTACGTTCCCCTGACCGACGCCGTCACGGCCGCGATCGATGAGATCGAGGCGGCCAAGCTCAAAGACGGCCAGATGACCGGCGTGCCCACTGGTTTTGCCGATATGGATGAGCTCACCAACGGCTTCCACCCCGGCCAGCTGATCATTGTGGCCGCCCGCCCGGCCCTGGGTAAGTCCACTCTCGCGCTCGACTTCGCCCGCGCCGCGTCGATCAAGCACGACATGCCCAGCATCTTCTTCTCGCTCGAAATGGGCCGAAGCGAGATTGCGATGCGCCTGCTCGCGGCCGAGGCATCCGTGCCGCTGCAGAGCATGCGTAAGGGCTCCGTCGACGCAAGGGACTGGACCACCATCGCGGCCACCCGCGGCCGGATCAACGACGCCCCGCTCTACATCGACGACAGCCCGAACATGACGCTGGTCGAGATCCGGGCGAAGTGTCGCCGGCTCAAGCAGCGGGTGGGCCTGAAGATGGTCATCATCGACTACCTGCAGCTGATGACGTCGGGCAAGAAGGTCGAGTCCCGTCAGCAGGAAGTCAGTGAGTTCTCGCGGGCGCTCAAGCTCATGGCCAAGGAACTTCAGGTTCCGGTGATCGCGCTGTCCCAGCTCAACCGTGGCCCTGAGCAGCGCGCCGACAAGATGCCCGCCATTTCCGACTTGCGAGAGTCCGGTTCGCTCGAGCAGGACGCTGACATGGTCATCCTGCTGCACCGCGAGAGCGCCTACGAGAAAGACAACCCGCGCGCCGGCGAGGCCGACCTCATCGTCGCCAAGCACCGTAACGGTCCGACCCGCACGGTCACCGTCGCATTCCACGGCCATTACTCGCGCTTCGCCGACATGGTTCCGGGAGCCTAGGCGGTCATATTCGCCGAGCGGCAAACGATCACCGCTACGCTACGAACGGGGCGTAAGTGCCGCGCAAGCGTTCGGAACGGTCCGTGCTCGCTCGCGGCCGGGCGTCACGAAGGAGAACGCGCGTGAAGGTTGGCATCGGTCGAGAGCGACATGAGGGCGAACGCCGCGTCGCGGCGACACCGGAGACGGTGGCCCAAATGACGAAACTGGGAGTCGGTGTCCTGATCGAATCGGGCGCAGGTACCGCGGCGGGTCACCCCGACGCCGCCTACATGGAGGCCGGCGCATCCGTCGTCGCCGAGTTGCCGGTCGTCGAGCTTGACGTGTACTGCCACGTTCGCCCGCTCACCCCGGAGCGTGCCGCTCAAATGCACCCCGAGATGATCACCATC
Organism: Cryobacterium sp. PH31-AA6; assembly: GCF_030063195.1. Taxonomy (GTDB): domain Bacteria; phylum Actinomycetota; class Actinomycetes; order Actinomycetales; family Microbacteriaceae; genus Cryobacterium. The sequence goes on along the minus strand of NZ_JASISS010000026.1, from coordinate 26,631 downwards.
GGCCTGGCCGCACCCGCTGCCGAGCTGCCCACCGTGGCCGCCCTCGCGAAGGCCGGGGTCACCGCGTTCGCGCTCGAGCTGGTGCCGCGTATTTCCCGGGCCCAGTCGATGGATGCCCTCACCTCCCAGGCGCTTGTCTCCGGCTACCGCGTGGTGCTCGAGGCCGCCATTCGCTTCCCTCGGTTCTTCCCGCTGTACATGACCGCGGCGGGAACCATTCCGCCCGCCCGCGTGCTCGTGCTCGGCGCCGGTGTCGCCGGGCTCCAGGCCATTGCGACCGCCAAGCGGCTGGGCGCCCGGGTCTCCGCCTACGACGTGCGGCCGGCCTCGGCCGACGAGGTCACCTCGATGGGCGGAACCTTCATCACCCTCGACCTGGATGCCGTCGAGGGCGTTGGTGGGTACGCCCGCGAGCTGAGCGAGGACAGGTCGATCCGTCAGCGCGAGCTGCTCGCTCCACACGTGGCCGCCGCCGATGTGCTGATCACCACGGCCGCGATCCCCGGTCGCCCCGCGCCCCTGCTGGTGACCAGCGAGATGGTGGCCGGCATGCGGATGGGTTCGATCGTCATCGACCTGGCCGCCGAATCGGGCGGCAACGTCGAGGGCGTTGTGGCCGGGCAGGACGTCTCCGTGCGCACCCTGGCCGATGACGGCTTCGTCACCCTGGTCGGAATGAAGGACCCGGCGTCGACGATGCCCGCGGACGCCTCGAGGCTCTACGCCAAGAACGTGGCAAACCTCCTCGCCCTGATGACGCACGACGGCGAGGTCTCCCCCGACTTCACCGACGAGGTCATCGCCGGCGCCTGTCTCACCCACGCCGGCGAGGTCAGGCACGCGCCGACCGCGGCGGCCCTGAACGGAGAACACTGATGGATCCCGTCACCCTGCTGACCGTCGTCGTCCTGGCGGTCTTCGTCGGCTTCGAGGTCGTCTCCAAGGTCTCGAGCACGCTGCACACGCCCCTGATGAGCGGGGCGAACGCCATCCACGGAATCATCCTGATCGGCGCCATCACGGTCGCCGGTCAGAGCCTGAACCCGTGGCTGCTCACCGTGGCCCTGATCGCCGTCGTGCTCGCCACGGCCAACCTGGTCGGCGGCTTCGTCGTCACCGACCGGATGCTCAAGATGTTCGCCCCCCGCAAACCGGCCGGCGCTGACGCGAAGGACGCAACGAAATGAGCCTGCTCTCCCCCGAGTGGACCGGCCTGCTCTACCTGGTCGCCGCGGTCTGCTTTATTCTCGCCCTGAGGGGACTGTCGTCGCCGAAGACCGCCCGCCGCGGCAACCTGATCGGTGCCGCCGGTGCGCTTCTCGCCGTGATCACGGTCTTCCTTTCCGCCAGGATCGAGAACATCCCGGCCATCCTGATCGCCATCGCGGTCGGTTCAGCGATCGCAGCCCCGATCTCACGGCGGGTCGAAATGACCCAGATGCCCCAGCTCGTCGCCCTGTTCAACGGCGTCGGTGGCGGTGCGGCAGCACTCGTGGCCATGCTCGAACTGGGCAGCAGCGAGAGTCCGTGGACCAAGGTCGCCGTGGTCTTCACGATGCTCGTCGGTGCCGTTTCCTTCTCCGGCTCGGCCGTCACCGTGGGCAAGCTGCAGGGCCTGATCAGCTCCCGCCCCCTCGTCTTCCCCGGGCTCGCCCTCGTGATGGGCGGAATCGTGCTCGCGGCCCTCGTCGCCGGCGGATTCGTCGTGGCCACCGGTGCCCCTCTGTGGGCGGTCATTCTGCTCGTGATCGGGCTCGTGGTCGGTGCTCTGCTCGTGCTGCCCGTAGGCGGCGCCGACGTTCCGATCGTCATCTCGCTTCTCAACGCGTTCACCGGCCTCGCGGTCGCCGCCTCCGGCATCGTGATCGGCAACCTGCTCCTCGTCGTCGCCGGCACCCTCGTCGGGGCCAGCGGTACCATCCTCACCAGGGCGATGGCCTCGGCGATGGGCCGAGGGGTCAGCGGCATCCTCTTCGGCGCGTTCAAGGGCGGTTCGACCGCGGGGTCGACCACTCAGAGCGACCGCCCTGTGCGCACGTCCAACCCGGAGGACGTGGCCGTGCTGCTCAACTACGCCCAGCGGGTCGTCATCGTGCCCGGCTACGGCCTCGCCGTCGCCCAGGGCCAGCACACGATCGCCGAACTGGCCACGACGCTGGAGGCCCGCGGCGTCGAGGTCGTCTTCGCCATTCACCCGGTGGCGGGGCGGATGCCCGGCCACATGAACGTGCTGCTCGCCGAGGCGAACGTGCCGTACGAGTCGCTCCGCGAAATGGCCGAGGTCAACCCCGAGTTCAAGAACACCGATGTCGCCCTCGTCGTCGGCGCCAACGACGTCGTCAACCCCGCGGCCAAGACGTCACCCGGCTCCCCGATCTACGGCATGCCGATCCTCGACGTGGGCGACGCCCGCCAGGTCGTCTTCCTCAAGCGGTCGATGCGCCCCGGATTCGCCGGGATCGAGAACGAACTCCTCTACGACCCGAAGACCAGCCTGCTCTTCGGCGACGCGAAGGATTCACTGACGAAGATGCTCGGCGCCGTCAACGCCCTGTGACCGGCGGGCCGTCGGGGCGGGGGTCGGCCGTCGCCGCAGCCGGCGGTCGGGGCTGCCAGCGGCGGGCCGACCGGAGCCTCGGCGCGTAGACTGATCCAGTCCAATCCCGTTACGAAAGAGGTCGCCGCGTGGCCAATGTCCAGGCACAGAGCGCCCTCGGAGCACGGTACTGGACGGTTCCGATCGTGCGCGCCGCCATCGCGCTGGTCCCGGCCGCCGCGATCACCTTCAACGCGAACCACTCGGCCGAATTCGGACTCTTCGCCTTCGGCGGATTCGCCCTGCTCAGCGGCCTGGCCATTGCCCTGCTCAGCCGTCGAACCCTCGCCGACCCGCGGGATCGCTCGCTCTTTCTAGTGCAGGGTGCCGTCGGCGTCACGGCCGGCACCATCGCCCTCCTCTTCCACGGCGGCGGGCTCGGTTTCTTCCTCTACCTCGTCACCGTCTGGGCGGCCGTGACCGGTTTTGCCGAGCTCTACAGCGGCATCCGGGCACGGCGGCGCGACCCGGGGGACCGTGATTGGATGCTGGTCGGGGCGTCGACAGCCGTGCTGGCCCTGGTCTTCCTGCTCCTGCCGCCCAACGCGGTCGTGTCGGTCGGCCTGCTCGGCGCCTATCTCGTGCTCCTCGGTGTCTACCTCGTCATCGCCGGGCTCTCACTCAAATGGGCGTCGCCCGCCTCGCGCGCCGACCCGGCCTCACCCAACGATTCGGACACCCTGTGACCCAGAACACCCCACGCAAGCCCAGCCGCTCCGAAGTACTCAAGCCCGCAGAACTCGTCGGACTGTCCGGCGTGATGGCGCTCTTCCTCGGGCTCGTGATCCTGATGAGCACGCGCGAACCGGTGCTGGCCCTGATCGGCTTCGGCGTCACCTTCATCGTCGTGCTCGTCGTGATCGCCATGCTCGTGCTCGGAATGAAACCGAACGACGCGGAGAAGACCGACCTGGACGAGCAGAACAAGGGCCTCTGACTCCTCCGCGGGTGGCGCGGCGCTCCGCGGGCGGCGCACCACCCGCGGAGCGGCGCACCACCCCCGCGACTCCCGCTACGGGAGGTAGTCGACCAGGGAGTCGGCCAGCCCGACGTACGCCCCAGGAGTGAGCGCGAGCAGCCGCGCCTTGGCGTCGTCGCCGATCTCGAGTGCGCCGACGAAGGCGATCAGGTCGGCCTGGTTGATCCGCTTGCCTCGGGTGAGCTCCTTGAGCAGCGCGTAGGGGTCCTCGATGGTGGACCTTCCGGCGGAAACCTCGGCGCGGATGACGGTCTGGATCGCCTCGCCGAGGATCTCCCAGTTCGTGTCCAGGTCGCCGGCCAGCAGGGCACGGTCGATGTCGATCTCGCCGAGGCCGCGCACGATGTTGTCGAGGGCCAGGAGGGAGTGGCCGAAACCGACGCCGATGTTGCGCTGGGTGGTCGAGTCGGTCAGGTCACGCTGCAACCGTGAGGTGACCAGGGTCGCGGCGAGCGAATCGAGGATCGCGCTGGACAACTCGAGGTTGGCTTCCGCGTTCTCGAACCGGATCGGGTTGATCTTGTGCGGCATCGTCGACGATCCGGTGGCCCCGGCCTGGGGAATCTGGCGGAAGTAGCCCAGGGAGATGTAGGTCCAGACATCCGTGGCCAGGTTGTGCAGCACCCGGTTGGCGTGGGAGACCCGCGAGTAGAGCTCGGCCTGCCAGTCGTGCGATTCGATCTGGGTGGTGAGCGGGTTCCAGGTCAGGCCGAGGCCTTCGACGAACTCGCGGGAAACGGTCGGCCAGTCAACGGCGGGGTCCGCGGCGACGTGCGCGGCGAATGTGCCGGTGGCGCCGCTGAACTTGCCGAGGTACTCTCCGGCGGCGATCTGCTTCTCCAGGCGCTCGAGCCGGTAGACGAAGACGGCGAGCTCCTTGCCGACCGTGGTGGGCGTTGCCGGCTGGCCGTGAGTACGGGCGAGCATGGCATCCGCCCGGTATTCGAGGGCGCGGAGGCGGAGCGCGTCGATGGTGGCGCGGAACTTCGGCAGCCAGACCTCGTGCACGGCAGCGCGCACGGTCAGGGCGTAGGAGAGGTTGTTGATGTCCTCGCTGGTCGCCGCGAAATGGGTGAGCTCGCTGATGTGGTCGAGGCCGAGCGTGCCCAGGCGACGGCGCACCAGGTACTCGACGGCCTTGACGTCGTGGCGGGTGGTTGCCTCGAGTACGGCGAGCTCGTCGATCTCGGCCTGGCCGAAATCGGTCACCAGGGCGCGCAGCGCGGCCTTCTGCTCCCGCGACAGCGGCGCAGACCCGAACAGGCTCCGTTCGGTGAGGGTGATCAACCACTCCACTTCGACCTGCACGCGGGCGCGGTTGAGGCCGGCCTCTGACAGGTACTCCCCCAGTTCGGTGACGGCGGCGCGGTAGCGGCCGTCGAGTGGGCTGAGGACCTGGGGTGGTAGCGGACTCATCGGACTCCCTGTCTAATTGCGGGCGCAAGCTGCGCGAAGAGGGCGTGGTTTGCCCCCTCAATCATGCCTAAAACCGAGTCAAACAGCGCATCGTCGGAATAGTAGGGGTCGGGAACGTCGATCAGAGGCGCCTGTACCGGGTCGAAACTGAGCAGCAGGCGCACCTTGTTGCGGTCCCGCTCGGTCGTCGCCCAGTTGTGCAGGATGCGCTCCTGGGCCCGGTCGAGCACGACCACGAGGTCGAGGTCGGCATACCAGTCCGGATCGAACTGGCGGGCCCGGTGATGGCTGCCGTCGTAGCCCTGCCGGGCGAGCGCGGCGATCGTGCGCTCGTCGGCCTGCTCGCCGACGTGCCAATCACCGGTGCCGGCCGAGCTCGTGGTGATCAACCGGCCGAGACCGGAGCGGGTGACCAGGTCGCGCAGCATCACCTCGGCCATCGGTGAGCGACAGATGTTGCCCGTGCAGACGAAGATGATGCGGAATGGCATCGACTCATCCGGGGTGAGCGCCGCGAAAGTCATTCCTCCATTGTGGCCCGACTACCGGTCCTCCACAGCCGCCGGTCGGGAGGACATTTGATGAACTCTGGGCGTGCGTGCGGGCGGGTGGCGTGCGCGGTGGAATCCTGTGAGCCGGGTCCCGCATCGGGGCCCGGTCTGGGAGGTGCACCGGTGAGCCACGGCGCCCGATCATGACCGGAGTTTTTACGACCGGCCCGACCTCGCCGGGCCCGATCTCGACCGGCCCGAGCGTGCTCGAGGACCCCGGCCGACGTGAGCGGCGCCTGGCCGAATTGCGCCGGCGCCGGACGCTGCTGCGCGCGCTCCGCGACGACATCGACCTGGTCTGGCGCGGTCTGGTGCCCGCCGAGGTCGATGGGTCCTGGCGTTCGGCAGCCCAGCGCGAATACCTGGAGCGGCGCGGCGAGCTTGCCGGCGAGCTGCGCCGAGCCTGCCGGGAGCTCGACGACGCGCTCGACGCCGTGAATGCGGCGATCGCGCTCATCGTCGCGTCACCGTGACCGATCCCGGCGCACCGGATCCCGGGGCGCCCGCCGACGGGCCCGGGGAATCCGCCGCCCTCATCGTCTCCGGCGGCGGCAGCACCATGGTGGCCACGGACGCGCTGCTGGCGGAGGCGGCGACCATGCGAGGGCTCCAGGCCGCCGCCGAGGCGTGGCAGGACCGGTTGGAGCGCATCCGATTGCTCGACTCGGAGCCGCTACCGGCTCCCCAGTGGTCGGACGGCGACGCGAGCCTGAGCACGTTCGGGGCGCAGACTGCCATCCACGGTGTCGGCGTGCGAAGTCGCACCCTGGCCGATGCCCTCGTCTCTGCCGCGGAGGGTTACGGTCGGGCCGAGCGCTCGGCGGAGTTTTTCGCCGGGGTGTCCGGGGTGTGGCTCGGCCACGCGCTCGGCCGGCTCGCCCCATTCCTGGCGCTGGCCGCCATTCCGGCCCTCACCGGCGGAACCATCGCCTGGCTCCTCGCCGGCCTGGCCGGCGGCCGGGGGCCCCAGGGCACGGCGGAACCAGCCGGCGGGTGGTTCGCGGGCAGCCCGCGGGTGCTGACCAATCCACTGCTCCCCGCGGCGGTGCGGGTGCTCGCCTCGTCGGTCGACGACCTCGCGGCCGGCCTGACCGCGGTTCCGTTTCCGGTGTCCTTCGCGCTGGGCGACCAGGGTGCCCGGCTGCTCGGGGTGACCACCTCCGCCGCCGGGGTCCTCGCGGTGGCCAGGCCGTTCGGCCTTCTCAGGGAGACGAGCATCACGGTCGCCAGGGCCGGCCGGCCCGTGGCCGCCGGTCCCCCGACCGGCTTCGGTGACCTGGCCGCCCGGATCCCGGCGGCGGTCAGAGGCGGGCCGCAGGTGCGCGTCGAGCGGTACGGGTCGGCGCAGGCGGGAGCCTGGGTCGTCTACATCGGCGGCACCGCCGAGTGGAGTCCTGGCGTCACGGGCGAGCCCTGGGACCTCAGCTCCAACGTCGCCGCCGTCGCAGAGGCGGGTGCGGGTTCCTACCGGGCCGTCGTGGCGGCGATGCGGGAGGCCGGGGTGCAACCCGCCGACCCCGTGCTCCAGGTCGGACACTCCCAGGGTGGACTCATCGCCAGCCAGGTGGCGGCATCCGGGGAGTTCAACACCGTCATGGTCGCGACCTTCGGCGCCCCGAACGGCCAGGTCTCGGTGCCGGACGGGCTCGTCGTCGTGGCAACCGAGCACCTGGACGACCTCGTTCCGGCCCTCGGCGGGGTCGCCGACCAGACGGCCGACCGGTTGGTCGTGCGCCGGGAGGTGTTCGCCTCCGAACCGGTGCCCCGTGACCAGGCGCTGCCGGCCCATGAGCTGGTCGCCTACCGGGAGACCGGGCGGCTGATGGACGCCTCACCGGAACCACGGCTGCGCGACTTCAGGGCCGCGATGGCGACCATGCTCGGCGGATCACCGGGAACGATGTCCCGGTGGCGAGGCCGGCGGGCCGGAACGTGACCCGGCTAGCGGCGGGGAGTGGCCGGGCGGGCCAGGATGCCGAGCAGCCAGCTGACAATGCCGAGCACGAGCGCGCCCAGCACGCCCCAGCCGAAGCTGTCGACGACGAGGCCGAAGCCGAGGGACTCCGAAATCCACGCGACGAGCATCAGCAACAAGCCGTTCACGACCAGAGCCATCAGGCCCAGAGTCAACACGTAGAGCGGGAACGCGACGACCCGCACGATGCCACCGATCACTCCGTTCACAAACCCGAAGATGAGGGCGATCAGCAGAAAACTGACGACAACGGCAGCGGTGTCGGGCGCGTAGGGCACCACCCTCACCCCGACAACGAGCAGGGTCGTGACCCACAATGCGACGGCGTTGAGGATCAGCTTGATCAGGAATCTGGCCATACCTCCACTATGACACCGGATGCCGGGCCCCGCACCGCATTGCACTCTACGCATATGCCCCGGCGTAGAATCGGCGAGTGAGCCCTTCAGACCAGCCCTCGGTCCGCCTGCGCCCCGAGATTGTCGCCCTCCCCGCCTACCGGCAAGGACAGGCCGCCGCGGCCACGGCGTTCAAACTCTCGAGCAACGAGAACCCCTTCGACCCGCTCCCCGGCGTCATCGAGGCGGTCGGCGCCGAGACGGCGTACAACCGCTACCCGGATGCCTCGGCCCTCGCCCTGCGCGAACGCCTCGCCGCGAAGTACAAGATGAGCGTTGACGAGGTGCACGTCGGCGCAGGGTCGGTCGCGCTGCTTGCCCAGTTCATTCTCGCCGCGGCCGGGCCCGGCGACGAGGTGCTCTACTCCTGGCGGTCCTTCGAGGCCTACCCCAGCCTCGTCACGGTCGCCGGGGCGACCAGCGTCCGCGTGCCGAACCGGGACGACCACGGCCACGACCTGCCCGAGATGGCCGCCCGGATCACCGAACGCACCCGCGTCGTCATCGTCTGCAGCCCGAACAATCCGACCGGCACCATCGTCACCGCCGACGAGTTCGAGGCGTTCATGGCCGTCGTGCCGAACAACCTGCTCGTGCTCCTCGACGAGGCCTACGCCGAATTCGTCACCGACCCCGAGGCGGTGAGCGGCCTGCCGCTGCTCAAGCGCTACCCCAACCTGGTCGTCCTGCGCACCTTCTCGAAGGCATACGGGCTGGCCGGCCTGCGGGTCGGCTACGCCCTCGGCCAGGCGCCGATCCTCGACGCCGCCCGCGCCACCGCGATCCCCCTCTCGGTCACCGGGGTTGCCAGCGCGGCCGCGATCGCCTCGCTCGCGGCATCCGACCAGCTGCTCCGGCGGGTACGAACGCTCGCGGAGCGACGCGACGCGGCCTGGCGGGTGCTCACCGACCAGGGCTGGAACATCCCGAAACCCCAGGGGAACTTCATCTGGCTGCCGGCAGGAGAGGAAACCACCGACATCGCGGACGTCCTGTCCGCCGTCGGTCTGGTCGTGCGACCGTTCCCCCCGGAGGGCATCCGGATCTCGATCGGCGAGGAAGAATCTGTGGAAAAGCTCGTGTGCATGTGCGCGGACATTGTCGATGACCTACCGACCGACCACCCGGCCCGGCGGATAGGTTAGGACGGTGTCAGCGACCCCGAACGCCTCGCCTACGGTGCAACTGCTCTCCCCCGCGGGTGTTTTCGCGCCCAGCGACGCCGCCGCAGAGTTCCTGCCCTACCTCGACCGGCTCACCGAGGCCGACTACCGCCGGTTCTACCGCGACATGGTCGTGATTCGCCGGTTCGATCAGGAAGCCGCGAACCTGCAGCGCCAGGGACAGCTCGCCCTCTGGGTGCCCAGCCACGGCCAGGAGGCCGCGCAGGTCGGCTCCGCCTACGCCACGCGCCCGCAGGACCACATCTTCCCGTCCTACCGGGAACACGTCGTCGGCATGATCCGCGGCCTCGACATGGTCGACATCCTCCGGATGCTGCGCGGGGTCACCCTCGGTGGCTGGACGCCCGAGGACCACGGCAACTTCCACCTCTACACGCTCGTTCTCGCCTCGCAGACGCTGCACGCCACGGGCTACGCGATGGGGATGCAGCTGGACGGCTCGACCGCGACCGGCAACCCCGAGACCGATCAGGCCGTGATCGTCTACTACGGCGACGGCGCATCCTCACAGGGCGACGCCAACGAGGCCCTGGTCTTCGCCGCCAGCTACCAGACCCCGCAGGTCTTCTTCCTGCAGAACAATCACTGGGCAATCTCCGTGCCGGTCACCCGGCAGTCGCGCACCCCGCTCTATCTGCGGGCAGGCGGCTTCGGCATCCCGGGCACCCAGGTCGACGGCAACGACGTGCTCGCCAGCTTTGCCGTGACGGCCAAGCACCTCGACGACGCGCGCGCGGGCAAGGGCCCGGCCCTGATCGAGGCGTTGACCTACCGGGTCGGCGCCCACACCACGGCCGATGATCCCACCAAGTACCGGGATCCCGAGGAGCTCGCCTACTGGGTGGCCAGGGACCCGATCGTGCGCTTCCGCGCCTACCTGCAGGGGCTGGGCGTCGAACAGGAATTCCTCGACGCCGTCGACGAGGAGGCCGACGACCACGCCGCCGACGTTCGGCGACGGGCCCTGGAGATCCATTCGCCGGACAAGCACGTGATCTTCGACAACGTCTACGCCGAACCACACCCGCTGGTGCAGGAGCAAGAGGCCTGGCTCGAGCGGTACGAAGCATCCTTCGAAGGAGGCGACGAATGAGCGACACGATTGTTTCCACTGCCCTGGACCCGGCCAACGCACCGACCCTCGGCGATTCCGCGGCCCCGGCCGTTCCGGTGAGCGCCAGCATGCCGATGACCAAGGCCCTGAATGCCGGTCTTCGCAAGGCCATGCAGGACGACCCGAAGGTGCTCCTGATGGGCGAGGACATCGGCCCGCTCGGCGGCGTCTTCCGGGTCACGGAGGGCCTGCACGCCGAATTCGGCGACAAGCGCGTGCTCGACACCCCGCTCGCCGAGTCCGGCATCATCGGCACCGCGATCGGCCTGGCCCTGCGCGGTTTCCGCCCGGTCTGCGAGATTCAGTTCGACGGATTCGTGTTCCCGGGCTTCGACCAGATCACCAGCCAGCTCTCCCGGATGCGCAACCGCCACGAGGGCGGGGTGTCGATGCCCGTCGTGATCCGCATCCCCTACGGCGGCCACATCGGCTCGATCGAACACCACCAGGAAAGCCCGGAGGCGTACTTCGCGCACACGCCGGGCCTGCGCGTGGTGAGCCCGTCCAACTCGCACGACGCCTACTGGATGATGCAGGAGGCCATCGCCTCCGACGACCCGATCATCTTCTTCGAGCCCAAGAGCCGCTACTGGCCCAAGGGCGAGGTCCTGCTCGGAGCCAGCGGCATCCCGCTGCACGCCAGCCGTGTCGTCCGCACCGGCACCGATGTCACCGTGCTCGGCCACGGCGCCATGGTCAGTGTGCTGCTCCAGGCCGCCGATCTCGCCGCCGCGGAGGGCATCAGCATCGAGGTCATCGACCTTCGCTCGATCTCGCCCGTGGACTACGGACCGATTCTCGCCTCGGTCGAGAAGACGGGGCACCTCGTCGTCGCCCAGGAGGCTCACGGCTTCGTGAGCGTCGGTTCCGAGATCGCCGCCACCGTCATGGAGAAGGCGTTCTACCTGCTCGAGGCCCCCGTGCTCCGCGTCTCCGGTTTCGACACCCCGTTCCCTCCCGCCGCAGTCGAGACGCATTTCCTGCCGAGCCCGGACCGGGTGCTCGAGGCCGTCGACCGCGCACTCGCCTACTGACTTCATGACCTTCGCCCGGTCTTCTGACTTCACCAATCGCAAGGAACGCACCCCATGAGCGTCTCGAAATTCACACTGCCGGATGTCGGCGAGGGTCTCACCGAGGCCGAGATCGTCGAGTGGAAGGTCGCGCCGGGCGACACCATCGCGATCAACCAGGTGCTCGTCGAGATCGAGACCGCCAAGTCGCTCGTTGAGCTTCCCTCGCCCTATGTGGGCGTGGTCGGCGAGATCCTCGTGCAGCCGGGCACGACCGTCGACGTCGGCACCGTGATCATCACGATCGTCTCCGAATCGGCGGACCTCGCCACGGAGACCGCTCCCCCGGTCCCGCCGGTCGCCGAGACGGGCGGCACGGAGAACGAGCTGGCCAGCGCGGCAGCGGATGCCGGTTCCACCATCACGGATGAGCCGGCCGAAAAGCCCGGCGCCGTGCTCGTGGGCCGGGGCGCCGCCGCGACCATGCCCACCCGGCGCAAGCGTCACGGCGGCACCCCCGTCGCCCACGAGTCCCTCGCGCCGCAGCCCACCGCAGCCCAGCGCCCGGCCGCGGCAGGGCTCCCCCAGCTGCCGCGCGCGGCATCCGCGGGACCCGTCATCGCCAAGCCGCCGATCCGCAAGCTCGCCAAGGACCTCGGCGTCGACCTCTCCCTCGTCGAGGCGACGGGCCCGGTGGGCGACGTGACTCGCGAGGACGTGCTTCGCGCCGCCACCCAGGCCAGTGTCTTCCGCAACATCCAGACGCCGGAGTGGCCGAGTGATCGCGAGGAGCACATTCCGGTCAAGGGCGTGCGCAAGTCCATCGCCCAGGCCATGGTCTCCAGCGCGTTCACCGCGCCGCACGTGAGCCTGTTCGTCGACGTCGACGCCACCCGAACGATGGAGTTCGTGAAACGGCTCAAGGCCTCCACCGACTTCGCCGGCGTGCGGGTCTCCCCCCTGCTGATCATGGCCAAGGCCATGATCTGGGCGGTGCGCCGCAACCCCACGGTCAACTCGGTCTTCACCGACGAGGAAATCGTCATCAAGCACTACGTCAACCTGGGAATCGCCGCCGCGACCCCGCGCGGCCTGATCGTGCCCAACGTGAAGGAAGCGCAGGACATGAGCCTGCTCGAGCTCGCCGGGGCGCTCGAACGGCTCACCATGACCGCCCGGGACGGCAAGACCACCCGGGCCGACATGACGGGCGGCACGATCACGATCACCAACATCGGCGTGTTCGGGATGGACACGGGCACCCCGATCCTCAACTCCGGCGAGGCGGGCATCGTCGCCCTCGGCACGATCAAGCAGAAGCCCTGGGTGGTCGACGGCGAGGTGCGCGCACGGTTCGTGACCACGATCGGCGCGAGCTTCGATCACCGGGTGGTCGACGGTGACGTCGCGAGCCGGTTCCTCGCCGACGTGGCAAGCATCATCGAGGAACCCGCACTGCTGCTCGAGTAAACCGGCGGAACGGTTCCGAGATCCGGTTCCACTAATTGGTTTTGACAATCATTATCAATAAGCGTAACTTGGCGGTGTGATCTCCCCGAAGCTGCGACTGCCTGCCCTGCTCGCCACGGCCGCGCTCGCCCTCACCGGGTGCTCCGCTGCGGAGCCGGGGAACGGCGGCGTGTCGGGCGGCCTGTCGATCGTGGCGACGACCACCCAGGTGGCCGATCTCACCCGGAACGTGGTGGGGGAGACCTCCGGCGTCACGGTGACCCAGCTGGTCAAGCCCAACCAGAGCGCCCACGCCTACGACCCCTCTGCCGCCGACCTCACCGCGCTCGGCCATGCCGACGTGCTCGTGATCAACGGCGTCGGACTCGAGGAGTGGCTCGGCGATGCCATCGACGCGTCCGGCTTCGACGGGGTCACCATCGACTCCTCCACCGGCATCACCCTCGCAGCGGATGCGGCCGCAAACGACGAGTCGACGCACTCCAGCGAGCCCGCCGCCGGCAACCCGCACATCTGGACCGATGTGGCCAACGCCGAAGCGATGGTGCGCACCATCGAGAAGGGCCTCAGCGCCGCATCACCGGTCAACTCCGCCGCCTTCGCGGCCGATGCCGCGGCCTACGAGGCCAGGCTGGCCGCGCTCGACGGCTGGATCCGGTCGAACATTGACCAGGTTCCGGCCGACGAACGGCTGCTCGTGAGCAACCACGACGCCTTCGGCTACTTCACGACCGCCTACGGCATCACCTATGTCGGCAGCGTGATCCCGAGCTTCGACGACAATGCGGAGCCGAGCGCCGCCGCAATCGACCGGCTGGTCGCCGCAATAAAGGCGACCGGCGTCCAGGCCGTGTTCTCGGAGGCGTCGATCAACCCGAAGGCGGCCGATACCATCGCCAAACAGGCCGGAGTGGAGGTCTACTCCGGTGAGGATGCCCTGTACGGCGACTCGCTCGGCCCGGCCGGGAGCGACGGCGCCACCTATCTCGCCTCCCAGGTGCACAATGTGTCGCTCGTGCTCCGCTCGTGGGGCGTCACCCCGGCCACCCTTCCCCCCGAACTGCGATAGTGGACTCGTGAACGAGAACGATTCCTCGCTGGGCGGGACGCCCACCCCCGCCCTCAGGGTGGTCGGCGCATCCTTCTCCTACGGGCAGAAGTCGGCCCTGGAAGACATCAACTTCGAGTTGGCCGCCGGCGAGGCCGTGGCACTGATCGGCCCCAACGGCTCCGGCAAGTCGACCCTGCTCAAGGGCATCCTCGGGCTGATCACGCGGGTCGCCGGAACCGTGGAGGTGCTGGGGGAGCCGACGGCGCCGAACGGCACCGTCGGCTACGTTCCGCAAACCGACGAGCTCGACCCGGAGTTCCCGATCACCCTCGAGCAGGTCGTCCTGATGGGCCGCTACCGCTCGCTGGGCTGGCTGCGACTCCCCGGCAAGCAGGACCGGGCCATGGCCGCGAAGGCACTGGACGCCGTCGGACTCACAAACCTGGCGAAGACCCGGTTCGGCGAGCTCTCCGGCGGCCAACAGCAGCGGGGACTCCTGGCCCGCGCCATCGCCTCCGGGCCGCGCCTGCTGCTGCTCGACGAGCCGTTCAACGGACTCGACCGGGAGAACCGGGACGCCCTCGTCGGCACGGTCAAGCGCCTGAAGGCGGACGGTGTCGCCGTTCTGGTCTCGACTCACGACCTCGAACTCGCCCGCGAGGTCTGCGAGGACGTGCTCCTCCTCAACGGCAGCCAGGTGGCCTTCGGACCGAGGGACGATGTGTTGAGCCTGGAGAACGTGCAGCGAACCTTCACGTCGGTCGGCGTCGAACTGGACGAGCACACCGTCGTCGTCCCCGGGCACTCGGGCCACTGAGTGGACCTCGCCGGCGCGCTGTTCGACGCGTTCTCCCTGCCATTCATGGCCCGCGCCCTCGTGCTGCTACTCGTGCTCAGCCTGGTCGCCGGGGTGGTCGGGGTGCTCGTGAACCTGCGCGGACTCGAGTTCATCAGCGACGGGCTGGCCCACGCCGTCTTCCCCGGCATTGCCATCGGCTTCGTCTGGGGTGGACGAGAGGGACTCTTCGCCGGGGCGATGGTCGCCGCGGTGCTGACGGCCGTCGTGCTCGCCCTGATCGCCCGACGTGCGGTCGCAATCGATGCCGCGATCGCCATCGTCTTCACGGCCATGTTCAGCATCGGCGTCATCGTGGTGTCCAGGCAGACCGATTATGTCGGCCAACTCGAACAGCTGCTGTTCGGACGCCTCCTCACGGTGAGCCCGCTCGAGGTGATCCAGACCGTCATCATCTGCGCCGTGGCGCTGGTGATCGTGGCCCTCACCGTGAAGGAGCAGGTCTTCCGGGCCTTCGACCGGGTCGGCTTCGCCGCGGTCGGCTTCCGCCCGATCGTGCTCGATGTGCTCCTCAACGTCGCCATCGCCCTCGTGGTGGTGGCCGCATCGAGCGCCGTCGGCACCCTGCTCGTCCTCGCCGTGCTGATTGTTCCCGGAGCCGTGGCCAGGCTGGCCACAAATCGGCTCTGGCTGCTCTTCCCGATCGCGGCGGCGGTCGCCGCGGCAGGGGCCTGGCTCGGCCTCATCCTCGGCTACCAGGCCTCCGTGAGCGCCGGGATCGACCTTCCGAGCGGTGCGACGGTTGTACTGGTGCTGGTGGCCGGGTATTTCCTCGCACTTGTGGCCCGCCTGGCCGTGGACAGGCTCAAGCGCGCGCGGGTGGCCCGCTGATGGGCTACTTCGAGAAGGCCCTGCTGGCCGCCGTGGTGATCGGGGCGCTCAGTGGTTTGGTCGGCACCCTCGTGCTCCTGCGCCGGCGAACCTTCTTTGCCCAGGCGCTGACCCACGCGACCTTCCCCGGCGCGGTGGCCGCGGCGATCCTCGGGGTGAGTATTCCGCTGGGGGCATTTCTCGCCAGCATCGCCATCGTGGGCGTGATGACGCTGATCGGCCGGGTGCGCCGGCAGGGGAGTCAGGTCGCCTCAGGGATCGTGCTCACCGCCGGCTTCGCGCTCGGGGTGTTGCTGCAATCGCTCAATCCCGCGCTTCCGGTGCACGTCGACTCCTTCCTGGTCGGCTCGATCCTGACCGTCACCACGATGGACGTCGCGCTGGCCGGAGGAGTGCTCGTGGTGGCGCTGCTCGCGATCGTCTTCCTCGGCAAGGAAATCCTGTTCTCGACCTTCGACCGCACCGGCTACCGCGCCGCCGGCTACCGGGAATGGCCGATCGAACTGCTCAGCCTGGCGCTGATCACCGCGACGGTCGTCACCGCCATGCCTGCGGTCGGGGCGATCCTGGCCATCGCCCTGATCGCGGCGCCGGCGGCCGCTGCACGGCTGCTCGCCCGCACAACGACGCAGATCCTCGTCGCAGCACCGGTTCTGGGCGCAGTCGCCGGAATCGGCGGAGTCTTCCTCTCCCGGGCCCTCGACATCGCGGCCGGGCCGGCCATTGCGCTCACCGCGACCGCGTTCTTCCTGGCCGCCCTCGGCGTGCGCTCCATCGGTCGGGCCCGGTTACGGTTGACAGCATGAAGCGAAACACCTGGCAGCGGGAGGCCGTGCGCACTGCCCTCGGCGACACCGAGGGCTTCGTGAGCGCGCAGGGCCTGCATTCGCGACTGCACTCCACCGGCTCGCCGATCGGGCTCGCCACGGTCTACCGCGCCCTGGCCGACCTGGCCCTCGAGGGCGAAGCCGACTCGCTGCAGTCGCCGGACGGGGAGAGCCTCTACCGGGCGTGCAGCACGACCGACCACCACCACCACCTGATCTGCCGTCGCTGCGGTCTCACGATCGAAATCGAGGTGGATGCCGTCGAGAACTGGGCGACGAACGTGGCCGCCGAGCACGGATTCAGTCAGGCGGCGCACGTGATCGACATCTTCGGTCTCTGCGCGGCCTGCACCGCGGCATCCGTCACCGCGTAGGCGCCCCTCCCGGGCGGGCCGCGGGTTTGCGTCCGGGCGACGCAGCCCGTAGTGTTGGACGCTGCTGCGCATATCTGTGCGTGCACTGCCGCTATCGCAGGCTCCCCGTTCACCGGGAATCGTTTGCGTGCCGGCCGACAAGAGATCTTGGGAAGGGCATTCGCCCTTCGGTATTGGAGGAGAACCATGGCAGCTACCTGCCAGGTGACCGGAGCCGTTCCCGGCTTTGGACACAACATTTCGCACTCGCACCGACGCACCAAGCGTCGCTTCGACCCGAACGTTCAGACGAAAAAGTACTACGTGCCGTCGCTGCGCCGTAATGTCACTCTGACCCTGTCGGTCAAGGGCATCAAGGTAATCGACGCTCGTGGCATCGAGTCGGTCGTCAAGGACCTTCTCGCCCGTGGGGAGAAAATCTAATGGCCAAGCAGCATGACGTCCGCCCCATCATCAAGCTCCGTTCGACGGCTGGAACCGGTTACACCTACGTGACCAAGAAGAACCGTCGCAACGACCCCGACCGTCTCGTACTCAAGAAGTACGACCCCGTAGTGCGCAAGCACGTTGACTTCCGTGAGGAGCGCTAAAAATGGCGAAGAAGAGCATGATTGCCAAGAACAACCAGCGCAAGGTTATCGTCGAGCGTTACGCGGCGAAGCGTCTTGAACTGAAGAAGGCCCTCGTTGACCCGGCCGGCACCGACGAGTCGCGTGAAGCGGCTCGCCTGGGCCTGCAGAAGCTGCCGCGTAACGCGTCGCCGGTTCGCCTGCGCAACCGCGACGCGGTTGACGGTCGTCCCCGTGGACACCTCAGCAAGTTCGGCATCTCGCGCGTGCGTTTCCGCGACATGGCGCACCGCGGCGAACTGCCCGGTATCACCAAGTCCAGCTGGTAATACCGCACTATCCGCCAACCGGAACCAGCGGTTCCGAACGGTGAGGGGATGTCGACTTCGGTCGACATCCCCTTCTTGTTTGTGCCCAGAGCGCAAAATGAGCCGTTTCCGGGGGTGAAAGCGTCTCAAAACGCCGTAAATCCGGGGTTTTTGGCGGAACTCTGTTAGATTCAACGCGGTCGAACCGACCGACGGAGTCGCTCCTACGGGGCGTCGCCCGCATTTACGTGAAAACCTGTTTTTACAGACAAAGGTCCGAGGAGGACACTCAATGGCTGACAAGTCGCTGAACAAGACCGAGCTCGTTGCCAAGGTTGCCGCAGATTCTGGCCAGAGCCAGGCTGCAGTTGACGGCGTTCTGAACGCTTTCTTCGCAACCCTCGCCGACACCGTTGCAAACGACGGCAAGGTCACGATCCCGGGCTGGCTCGGAGTCGAGCGCACCGCTACCGCAGCGCGCACGGGCCGCAACCCGCAGACCGGTGAAGAGATCGCCATCGCCGCGGGCCACCGCGTCAAGCTGACCGCCGGCAGCAAGCTCAAGGCCGCCGCAAAGTAGTCTCGTTTTTGTGAGGGGGCGTCGACTTCGGTCGGCGCCCCTTCGTTTTAAGCACCGCCGCCCGGCAGGCCGACCCGAGGCCCGGCGTCGACGAGGGTGGGGCGCGGATAGGCTGAGTCAGTGACTCGTCTCCTGCGTATCTCCGGTCCGGCGGTCCTGCTGCTGGTTGCCGCGCTGGCGACGCTTCTCGCACTTGCCTACGGCGGCGGCGCAGCGGGGCAGCTTCTTGCCGACCCGGGGCCCGTCGTGCGCTGGGGACTTCCGCTGGCGAAGCTGCTGGTCAATCTCGGGGCGGCCGGCACCATCGGTGCGCTCGTGCTGACCTTGTTCGCCCTGAGCCCGCGCGAGCCGGAGTTCGACCACGCGATCGACTTCGCTGCGGCATCCGCGGCCCTGTTCACCGTGGCGTCGGCGCTGACCGGCTTCCTCACCTTCCTCCAGGTCACGAACGTTCCGCTCGGCTTCGATGACCGGTTCAGTGCGACCGCCGGACAGTTCTTCAGCGAAATCGAGCTCGGCCAGGCCTGGCTCGGCACGACCCTCATCGCGGCGGGCGTCACCGTTCTTTGCTTCGCGGTGAGGAACCAGACCGTGCTGGTCTTCGTGACCGCATTGGCGGTCGGGGCCCTGGTTCCCATGGCGCTGCAGGGGCACTCGGCCGGCGCGGAAGGTCACGATGTGGCCATCACGGCTCTCGGGCTGCACCTCGTCTTCGCGGCCGTCTGGTTGGGCGGGCTGCTCACCATCGTCGTGATCCGCAACCAGCTGAACGGCGACCGGATCGGCGCCGTGATCGGCCGGTATTCCTCGGTGGCCATGGTCTGTTTCATCGTCGTGGCGGCCACCGGCTACGTCAGTGCGGAACTTCGGATCGGCACCTGGGAACGTCTGCTCTCGCCGTACGGCATCCTCGTGCTGATCAAGGTGGTCGCGCTGATCGCCCTGGGCGGTTTCGGGGTGCTGCAGCGTCGATTCCTGGTGGCCCGGATGCAACGCGGCGCCGGGCAGGGTGACCCAAGGTCCCGCACGTGGTTCTGGTGGCTCGTGGTGGCGGAGCTGGGCTTCATGGGCCTGGCCTCGGGCGTCGCGGCCGCGCTGGCGCGCACGGCAACCCCGGTGGCGCAGATCGCGGCGACCGAGATTCCGACCTCGACCCCCGCCCAGATCCTGACCGGGGAAGTACTGCCCCCGGAGCTGACCTTCGGCCGGTACTTCACGGAGTGGAGATTCGACCTGGCCTGGGTGTTGTTCTGCGCCTTCGGGATCTTCTTCTATCTCGCCGGGGTGGCCCGGCTCCGCCGCCGCGGTGACAAGTGGCCGGTCTACCGCACGGTGCTCTGGGTGCTCGGCATGCTGATCCTCTTCTACATCACCAATGGTGGGGCGAACCTCTACGCCAGTTACCTGTTCTCCTCGCACATGCTCATGCACATGGCGCTGACCATGCTCGTGCCCGTGTTCCTGGTGCCGGGGGCGCCCGTGACCCTCGCCGCCCGCGCCATTCGCAAGCGCCAGGACGAGAGCCGCGGCCCGCGCGAGTGGATCCTACTGGCCGTGCACTCCCGGTATGCGGGCATCCTCTCCAACCCCCTCGTCGCCGCCGGTCTCTGGGCCGGGTCACTCTGGGTGTTCTACTACTCCTCCCTGTTCAGCTGGGCGACGACCGACCACATCGGCCACGAGTGGATGGTGGTGCACTTCCTGATCACCGGCTACCTGTTCGTGCAGTCGCTGATCGGCATCGACCCGGTCCCGTACCGCCTGCCGTACGCCGGGCGGCTGCTGCTCCTGCTGGGGACGATGGCGTTCCACGCCTTCTTCGGCGTGACCATGATGACCGGGACCGGCCTGCTCCTGGCCGACTGGTACGGGGCGATGGGCCGGGACTGGGGCCTGAGCGCGATTGCCGACCAGCAGATGGGCGGGGGCATCGCCTGGAGCGTCGGTGAGATTCCGACGATCGCACTGGCGATTGCGGTCGCCATCCAATGGAGTCGCAGCGACGAGAAGGAGTCCCGGCGCACCGACCGCAACGCGGATCGTACGAACGACGCCGATCTCAAACGCTACAACGACCAGCTGGCGGCGCTCGCGTCGCGCGACCGCCTGCGCTGACTCGCCTGACCGGGCGAGGCTCAGTGGAGCTGAATAGCCAGTGAGCCGTCCGGTTTGACCGTCACGCTCAGCGCCACCGCGAAGGGGACGTCTTCGTCCCTCGTCTCGACATCCCCGTCGAACAGGGACTGCACCTCGACGACGATGTGGGCCTGGCCGGTGGTGTCGGCCATCTCGAAGGTGGTTGCCCCCGCGGTCAGGGCGACCACCGGGTAGTCCGCGATCGACCAGACCGGATCATTCTTGATTCGATCGTTGATCTCGATCCCGAACGGGCAATTCGACGGCTGGAGAACCTGCTGGGTCGTGCAGTCGTCGAGGAAGCCGTTGAGCTCGGTCTGTACCTGGCTGATGAAGGCCTCGTTGGGCTCGGCATCGACCGAGACCGCGACGGCCGTGCTCTTCGTTACCGGAACCCGCTGGACGGGAGCGCTGAGCAGGGTCGACGTGTGGGCGATGGAATACGACGTGGGCGCGAAGGCGAGATAGGAGGCCTGGTTGGAGAAGGTGGCCGGGGTGTCGGCCGCGGCGTGCGCCCGGGTGTCCAGGGTGAGCCCGTTGACGGTGAAGGAGGCCTCGTGCAACACCGTGATCTGCAGCACCGCGAGGGGGCTGGAGGCAAAGCGCCAGCTGTTGAAGACGCCGGCGAAGGTGCCGGTATGGGCGACGTTGAACGTCATCGACTCCGGTTTGCCGTCGAGGCGGAAACCATAGATGACGGTGTTTGTGCCAGCGCCATCCTCGGTTTCCCTGATCAAGTGGATATCGGTCAGTTCGCTGAGCACGTCCGGGCGCAGCAGGGTGGTCGGCAGGTCCCGGGGAAGCTTCGCGGCCTCGAGAGCCTGGTTCGTCAGCTCAACCCCGGGCAGTTGCAGTGCGCTCGTCGTGTCGCGCCGGGCAATGGCGTCAAGATACTGGCGCACGAATCCGCTGGCGCTGTACAAGTCGCGATTGAGCGAACCGATCGCGGCCAGCAGGGCGGCACAGAGGAGGGCGGCGATCACGACCATGGCGAGGATGGCGCGACGCCGGCTGCTGCGGCGCCTGCCGCCCCCATTGCTCACCCCCACATCTTCCCATGCCGCGGGTCCGCGGGCAGGCACCGGCGGCCAGGGAACACACAGGCCCGGCCCCGGCGGCAGCCGGTCCCGGGCCGGGCGGATAAAGTGGGATCTCCCGCTGCACCGACCGAAAGCATCCCCCGTGTCCGAAATTCCGCTCTCGCGTGAACAAGCCGAGGTGTTCCAGGCGATCGAGGGAACCCGGCAGAACGTCTTCGTCACCGGGCGGGCCGGAACGGGCAAGTCGACGCTGCTGAACCATCTGTCCTGGAATACCAGCAAGCAGATCGTGATCGCCGCGCCCACCGGCGTCGCCGCCCTGAACGTGGGCGGTCAGACCATCCACTCGTTGTTCCGACTGCCGATCGGCGTCATCGCCGACCACCCGATCGACCAGAACGATCAACTGCGCAAGCTGCTCAACACCATCGACACCGTGGTGATCGACGAGGTGTCCATGGTCAACGCCGACCTGATGGATGCGATCGATCGCAGCCTGCGGCAGGCTCGCCAGCGGCCGAACGACTCCTTCGGCGGGGCGCAGATCGTGCTCTTCGGCGACCCCTACCAGCTTGCCCCGGTGCCAGGCGACTCCGACGAGCGCGCCTACTTCGCCGACACCTACCGGTCGATGTGGTTCTTCGACGCGAAGGTCTGGCAGGCCGCGGACCTGCGCATCTTCGAGCTCACCGAGGTGCACCGCCAGCGCGACGCCGACTTCAAGCTCATGCTCAACGCGGTACGCCACGGGGAGGTCACCCCGGAGATCGGCGGCGCGCTCAATGCCGCGGGGGAGCGGAAGCCGCCGACGGAGGGCGTGATCACCCTTGCGACCAGGAATGACTCGGTGAACCGGATCAACGCGGCCGCTCTGAAACGACTCTCCGGCAAGGCTCTGACCGCCAAGGCCGACGTCACCGGAGACTTCGGTGGGCGCACGTTCCCGGCCGACGAGGTGCTCGAGCTCAAGGTGGGGGCGCAGGTCATGTTCCTGCGCAACGATTCCCCGCAGGACGGCGGCCCCCGCTGGGTGAACGGCAGCATCGGCACCGTCACCCGGGTCGATTCCACCGTGTACGTCGACATCGACGGTGAGGTCCACGAGGTGGAGCCGGCCGTCTGGGAGAAGTTCAAGTACTCCTACAACCCGACCACGAAGAAGCTGCGCAAGGATGTCGTGGCCGAGTTCACGCAGTTTCCGCTGCGGTTGGCGTGGGCGGTCACCATCCACAAGTCTCAGGGCGCCACCTACGAGCGGGCCATCGTGGACCTCGGGGCGAGGGTGTTCAGTCCCGGCCAGACCTACGTGGCGTTGAGCCGGTTGACCAGCATCGACGGGCTGTACCTCACCCGGCCGCTGCGGCCGAGTGACATCATCGTGGACGAGAACGTGCGGCGCTTCATGAGCGGACCGCGCGGAGACTTCCCCGCCCTGCCCGCCTGACCCGCACGCCTCGCCCTGACCCGCACGCCTCGCCCCGCCTCGCACGCCTCGCCCCGCCTCGCACGCCTCGCACGCCTCGCCCCGCACGCCCCGCTTTTCAGAGAAACGTCGCGGCGCGCGTCGAAGAAGCTGGCGCGTGGAGCACCACCCGCCACGTTCCCCCACCCGCGCCACGAGCCGTGGCGGATGCCTCGCTAGTGGTGGTGACCGGACGGAACCGGCTCGGCAGGCGGCACGGACCCGGCGCCGTGTGACCCGTGCGGCACGGCGTGGGCGCCGGCCTCCGTGGCGGCCAGGGCCGGCGTGGTCAGGCCGGAGAAGACCAGAGCACCGATCGTGAGCGCGACGAGGAATCGCCATCCCTGCGGCGTGGGCGGGGCATCCGTGCGCCGGATACCCCGTGTCGTGGCGCCGTCGCTGCCGACCGCGCGGACGAGTCGGCGCGCGCTCCGGAGGCCGATCGCAAGGGCCGCCGCAATGAAGAGGCCGAACAGCGACGCCACCATCATGGGGAAGTAGGGGAGTCCCGTTGACCCGGCGGGCAGCCCGAACCCGCTGCCCAGGGTCGCGGTCAGACCCCAGACGAGAACGGGAATCAGGGCGCCGAGTAGCGCCGGTTCCGGGGCCAGGAGTTTTCCGCGCACGAGGGTCGCGACGCCCCAGCCGAGTTCGGCGACGCCGAACCCGACCAGTGCGATCGCCAACAGCACGGGAGCGCTCGCGCCGACAGCCAGGTGGATGGTGCCGGCGCCGATCGCGGCGAAGGCGAGCCAGAGGCGACTGATCGAGGTCATGGCGTTCCTGTCCGAGAGAGGGTGCGCGCGGTCGGGTTCGGTGGCGGCTAGACCGTGGCGGTGCGGTTGCGGGTGACCACCTTGTCGGTGGCGAGACCGGCTCCGAGCAGCACGAGCGCGCTGGCGAGGTGCAGGAAGTGGTCGGGAGTGTTCAGGGCGAGGATGTTCAGGGCGGTGCTCGCGATGAAGAAGCCGACGATTCCGAGGAGCAGGTAGACCGCACCGATCGTGGTGTTGACGGCCTTGGCCGCGGACACGCTGGAGAGACCGGCAATCAGGAGGGCGGCGCCGATCAGGAGGTGGGCCACGTTATGCAGCGGGTTGACCGCGAACAGGCCGAGCAGCAGCCCGCCCTCGGTGGCGATGAAGCTGATGCCGCCGGTCACCGCGAAACCGAGCAGTCCGACGAGCAGGTAGACGGCGCCGAAGACGGTGGCGACGAGACGATTGGGTGAAGTACGCATGAGAAAACCTCCTGGCTGGTGTCACGGCCAATCCGTGCACGATAACTATTCGGACTGCCCGGCGTTTCGGTTTGGTCAAATTTCGCAAGCCAACCGGCATCTGGGTACACTCCCTCAAACGGGGTCAGTTTCAATCGGGGGTAACGGAATGAACGTCGAGATGCCATGACGAAGGCTGGGAAGGCTCCCCGGCGATGGACCGTGGCCGCAATCGCGGTGAGTGCCGCCGTGTTGCTGTCCGGATGCACCGTCACGGCGGGAGCCGCCGGCGACAGCCGCCCGCAGGTGCGGGCCGCGTTCCCGGCAGAGACCACCGACCGCCTGGACGCCGCCCTCGCCGAAGCGATCACCCAGTCCGGCTCCACCGGCGCCCTGGCCGGCGTCTGGGCGCCATGGGCCGGGCAGTGGGTCGTGGCGCCCGGCACCGTCGCGCCGGAGGACGCTGCGGCGCTCAGCACGGCGATGAGCTACCGCATCGGCACGAACACGACCGCGCTCACCTGCACCGTCCTGGCGAAACTCGTCGACGAGGGCACCGTGAAACTGGACGATCAGGTCACGACCCATCTCACCCGGGTGGTCGGCCTCGAGGGAATCACCCTCGGCCAGCTCTGCCGGAACACGTCCGGCCTGGCCGACTTCACCCGGAACCTGCTTCCACAGTTCGTGGACAACCCGACCCGGATCTGGCCCGACCGCGAGGTCGTCTCCAGCGGCATGGCATCCGCACGCATCGCGCTTCCGGGTAGCTCCTGGGCACAGTCCGACACCGGGATCGTGCTGCTCGGAATGGCCCTCGAGGCGGCAACCCACGAGGACCTGTCCTCGCTCTATCGGAGCCGGATCTTCGGCCCACTGGGCATGAACGACACGAGCCTGCCCGACCCGCACAATCTGGGTCTCCCCCGAGAGCATCCACAGGGCCTCACGGCGCCGTTGGATGCCGCCGCGCACCCCGTCTGCGACAAAGTGCTCGACGTGACCGAACTGTCATCGTCGATGGGTGGTGCCGCCGCGGGAATGGTCTCGACGCTCGCGGACCAGAGGAAGTGGGTCAGCGCCCTCGCCGAGGGCAGCCTGCTGACCGAGGCCACGGCGAAGACTCAGTGGACGACCCTGTCCGAAGGGGCGGAGGTGCCGGCGTGGCGGCGTTACGGGCTCGGCGTCGAACAGATCGGACCGCTCCGCGGGCGGGCCGGAGCGATCCCCGGCTTCATCTCGGCGGGCTACTCCGATCCGATCAGCGGCCTCACGATCGTGGTCGCGTTCAATAACTCGACCGATGGGGCCGGCTTCGCCGAGGCCGTGGCCAGGCGACTCGCCTCGATCGTGTGGGCCGTGCCCGCCGCCGACGGTGCGAACGGCGCCGCAGCAGCGGAGTCAGCGCCGGCAGCCGCTCCGACGACTTCCCTGCCGTGGACCGAGGAGGAGGCGGTCGAGTCCGTTCGCGCGGCCGTGGCCTGCGCCCCGGCAGAGCCGGCGCCCGCCCCCGCAGAGCCCGCACCCGCACCCGCCGGATAGGCTCTGCGCATGGCCATCGAAGCAGACACCAAAGACTGGACCTGGGTGCTTGACACCCCGTGCCCCGAGTGCGGGTTCGCCGCGGCCGAGGTCGATTTCGACGACATCCCGGGGCTGGTGCGTGCCAACGCGGCCGCCTGGGTCCCCGTTCTGCACCGCACGGATGCCGCGGAGCGCCCCAACGACCACACCTGGTCCGCCCTGGAGTACGCGGCCCACGTGCGCGACGTGTTTCGCATCTTCGAGGCGCGGCTGCGCCTGATCCTCACCGAGGACGACCCGGCATTCCCGAACTGGGACCAGGACGCCACGGCCATCGCCGCCCGGTACAACCAGCAGGACCCGGCGGCGGTGGCCGGCGAACTCACCGAGGCAGCGGGATCCGTTGCCGACGCGTTCTCGGCCGTCGGGGTCGCCGACCGGGGCCGGACCGGGCGCCGAGGAGATGGCGCCGTTTTCAGCGTGACGACGCTGGGCCGCTACTTCGTGCACGACCCGGTGCACCACCTGCACGACGTGGCCGGCGACTGAGCCGTCCGGGCACGAAAAAAACGGGCGCACCTGACCGGTGCGCCCGTTTTTTTGCTGGAAGCCCGCTCGCCGGTTGGGCCCGGCGGCGTCGTTACGCCCGGCGGCGCCCGGCGAGGGCGCCGTAGATCAGGAGCACAATGATCGATCCGGCGATGGCGAGAAGCCAGGTCGAGATGGAGAAGAATTCGCCCAGGTTGACGCCGAAGAGGACCGACCCGAGCCAACCGCCCAGGAAAGCGCCGATCACGCCCAGGATCAGCGTCACGAACCAGCCGCCGCCCTGGCGGCCGGGAAGGATCGCCTTCGCGATCGCGCCGGCAATGAGTCCGAGAATGAGAAAGCCGATGAAGCTCATAGGTGTGTCCTTCTTGTTGTGGTGTAGTCGGGTCGGTGGACCCTGGGTCAGTTCAGGTTTGGGGCGCCGAAGCGCGGATCGATCGGATTCGGCCCAGCCTCGTCGGGCTTAGTCGGGCCTCGTCGGGTTTAGCCTCAATCCACCGGTCGGCTTTGATTCCGTGACGGCGAGTTAAACCGAGAATGCCCCTCTGATCAGGTAAAATAGTTGTTACTTAGACAAACTATTCACCAACCAAGGAGGCATCTCGTAGA
>NZ_JASISS010000025.1 GCF_030063195.1 Cryobacterium sp. PH31-AA6 | reverse complement strand
TAGCCCCGCTTGTTGTCCTCACGGATGACAGGCGGGGCTTTTTGTCGTGCTCCCCGCTCCCCGAGCGCACCGGCTATTCTTCACTAGGCACCCGCTCCCGTCCCCCCACGGTTGAGCGGGTGCTCTCGCACCCCTGAATGGCCCTACAGCCTCACTAGCCCACATTCCGGGCATGCCCACACGACGGCGTTGTTTCGTACCTCAGCGGCCATGGGGAGCAGGCACAGATCGCAAATAGGCGTCACTCTGTCGTCCATGCCCCCGACTTTACGCCGCTCGCCAATTTGTTGTTGAATTGCGACATGGCAGAACCGCGCGCGCCCCGTCCGCCGCTCGCTTACTCTGTTGTCGAGGCCGCAGAGGCCATAGGCATCTCGGCTTCCAAGCTCGAGCAGATCATTGCTCGCGGTGACATCGCCCCTCGTTGGATTGACGGAAAGAGGATTCTGACCGCCGTCGAACTGCTTGCCTATCTGGACTCTCTTCCATTCGACAAGCCCGAGTGAGCGTGACAACATTTTGACAACACTCTCTAGGAATTGACGCCAATTCAAGCCGTGTCATCTAACCCAACATCCGCGTAAATACGGGGGAGTTGAGGGGTTGTGACATAGGGTTAAGGGTCATAATAGAGTTCAAATCCCACCGTCTCCGCAGTGTGTGAAGTCGCAAGACATTGGAATAGCTCGAACCCACGGATTGTGGGTTCGAGCTATTTTTTTGTGCCTCGGGGTTGGTAGTCCCGGCTGAGGTCGATGGTGGCTTCGCGGAGGATCCCTCTGGTGGCAGCGTTGATGGTTCAGGCGGTGGCGGGTGTTGCCCGGTGGGGCAGCGAGTGGTGTGGGCGCCTCTGGTTTCATTCCTCGGCGAATTCCTCGAGGAGGAGCTGTAGTGGGGCGTGCGTGGTGGCTTGCGCCGCTTTGGCGGTCAATCATTTCTGCAGGGTCTACTGGAGGCGTTCGACTTTCCCTTGGGTTTGCGGGTGGTGGGGTTTGCCGTTCTTCTGGGTGATGCCGCGGGCGGGAGGGCCGATCCGTTTCGACTAGGGTAAACCGCGGAACAACGCTTCCCTGCAGTTGGAAGGATCACGTGCGCACTACCGCCGCTTCGAACGGCCATCGACGCATGTTCTGGCGACTTGGCATGCTCGGGGTCTTCATCATCGGAGTGGTCGTCGTAGAGATCGTGCTGCCGATGCCCACGGTCGATCAAATCCGTGCCGCTGCCGGCAGCGCCGGGGCGATGGGGGTGTTCGCGTTCGTGCTCGCCTACGGCGTGCTCACGCTCACGCCGGTGCCGAAGAATGTGCTCAGTATCGCGGCCGGCCTGACCTGGGGGTTCGGATTCGGATCCCTGCTGGTGTATCTCGGCGCTCTGCTTGGCGCGACGTTCGGCTTCGTGATCGGGCGTTTTCTGGGCCGGGAAGCCGTCGAACGATTCACCGGCGCTCGGGTCGCTCGGATCGATGAACTCCTGCGCAGGCAGGGCCTTGTCACGGTCATCGGCGCCCGGCTGATCCCCGTGCTGCCCTTCACCGTCATCAACTACGCTGCCGGGCTTACCGCGGTGCGTCGCGTCGACTACGCGCTCGGCACGGCCCTGGGTATCATCCCGGGTACCCTCGCCTACGTCGCCATCGGCGCCTTCGGACTCGAATTGGGTTGGCCGTTCTGGCTCGCCGTCGGGGTGCTGGGCGGCCTGACCGTGCTCGGGCTGTATCTGGGAAAAGGGGCCCGGCGACGCGTGAAAGCCGCACCGGGAACGGGCGAGACTGAAGCGGATGTTTGACGCCTTCTGCGCCGTGCGCTTGAGGTCCCACTGCGCGCCGCAGCGGTGACTCTGGATCGCCCCTGGACCGTCATCGAACGCGACGGCCTGAATGTGCGGTCCACATTCCTGCGGGGCGGGCATATTCGTGTGGTTGCCGGTACGATCCCCTAAACCGCGAGGGGTGTCCTGTGTGTCCCAGATCGCAGAAGTCCTGAGGGCCGGCGCCTAGGTTGGTGGGTAGAACACAGACAGAGACGGAAAACATGAGCAGGCAGAGCACGAGATTGGAATTCCCCGGATCCCAAGGGTCGCCTCTGGCAGCGCGGCTGGACCTCCCGGACACGACACCCCGAGCGTATGCCTTGTTCGCGCACTGCTTCACCTGCAGCAAAGACGTGCTCGCCGCCGCCCGGATCTCCCGAGCCCTGACCGATTTCGGCATCGCGGTCCTCCGATTCGACTTCACCGGCCTGGGCCAGTCCGGGGGCGACTTCGCCAACACGAACTTCAGCTCCAACATTGACGATCTGGTCCACGCCGCCGGGTTTCTCCGTGAGCACTATGCGGCACCCTCGCTTCTGATCGGGCACTCACTGGGCGGGGCGGCCGTGCTCGCCGTCACCCACCGCATCCCCGAAGTACGGGCTGTGGTTACCATCGGGGCTCCGGCAGACCCCGACCACCTCGCTCATCTCCTGGTTGAGAACCGCGCCGAGATCGAAGCGCGCGGAGAGGCTGAAGTATGCCTCGCCGGCCGTACGTTTCGCATCCGTCGGCAGTTCCTCGACGACATCGCCGCGCAACCGCAGGCCGAACGCATCCGCAACCTGGGTGCGGCCCTGCTCGTCATGCACTCACCCGTCGACAGCACCGTCGACGCGGACAACGCGCGGCGCATCTACGATGCGGCCCGGCACCCCAAGTCGTTCGTCGCACTCGACGGAGCCGACCATCTGCTGACCAAACCCGCCGATGCCACGTTTGCGGCAGGAATGCTCGCCACCTGGGCCAGCCGTTACGCGTTCGACCCGGTCCCGGAGCCGATCGCTCCCGCGCCGGCGGCCGATCCGGCCGAAGGGCTGGTCGTGGTGTCCGAAAGCGGCACGGGCGCCTTCGCCCAGAACATCACAATCGGCCGGCACCGGCTCACGGCAGACGAACCCGAACCGATCGGCACCGACACCGGCCCGTCACCGTATGACTTCCTCCTGGCGGGTCTGGGCGCGTGCACCTCGATGACGGTGCGAATGTATGCCGAGCGTAAGAAGTGGCCGTTGGAGAAGGTCACCGTGACCCTCCGGCACGGCCGAATCCACGCGCAGGACTGCGCGGACTGCGAAACCGAAACCGGACAGGTGGACCGGATCGAACGGGTCATCCGGTTCGACGGCGACCTCGACGACAGCCAGCGCCGGCGACTGCGCGAAATCGCCGACAAGTGCCCCGTGCACCGAACCCTGCACGCGGAGGTCATCATCGACACGATTGTCTCCCCGGCCGGGGAAGGCGCACGAGTCAGGGAACCGGCCGGCGCGGAAGGACTCGGATGAGTGACCTCCCGATCGCCGACCATGCACTGCTCTCGGATCGACACTCCGCCGCCCTGGTGACCCGGGACGGTTCGATCGCCTGGCTGTGCTTTCCCCGGTTCGACAGCGAATCCGTGTTCGCGTCGATCCTGGACGACAATGCCGGGCACTGGTCGATCCGACCGAGTGCGCCGAGTACGTCAACCCGGGCGTATGTGGCTGGAACGATGGCCCTGCAGACCACCTTCCACACCGACGAGGGCACCCTCGAACTCCTCGACGCCCTCGAGCTGGGGGGCGGGGTCGATCCACACCGCCTCGGCGAGAACGCCCCACATACCCTGCTGCGCGGCGTTCGCTGCACCAGCGGGCGGGTCACCATCGAGATGGTCTGCCGACCTCGACCCGAATACGGTCTGGTGGTCCCGGTCTTTGCGGAGATCGATTCCGGTGTCGTCGCCACGGGCGGTTCGGGCCGGCTCACCCTGTCGCTTCCCGCCCCCGTGACGGGTCTCGGCGGGGAGATCCGGGTTCGGTTCACTCTCGAGGCGGGGCAACACCGGTATTTTGCCCTGCAGCGCACTCGCCTCGGCGAGCCGCTACCGGGTGCTTATAGCCAGGCTGCGATCGCGGCCGGTCTGGCGGCCACGACCGCGAGTTGGCAGCAGTGGTCGGCGATGCACCAAAGCTATGACGGGCCGTGGCGGGAGCTGGTGCATCACTCGGGACGGGTGCTGCAGGCGCTGAGTTACCAGCCCACCGGTGCGATCGTGGCCGCCGCCACGACATCCCTGCCCGAGGAAATCGGCGGTGCCCGCAACTGGGACTACCGCTACTCGTGGGTGCGCGATGCCAGTTTCACCATGAAGGCACTCTGGGTTGCTGCCTGTCCCGACGAAGCCCACGAATTTTTCGCCTTCATGACCGCTGCCGCCGCGCACTCCCGCCCCGACCGTCATCTGCAGATCATGTTCGGCATCGGCGGCGAACACGACCTGTCCGAACGGGTCCTCCCGCAACTGGCCGGGTGGCGGGGGAGCGGCCCCGTACGGGTCGGAAACGGCGCCTGGGACCAACCGCAACTCGATGTCTACGGCGAACTCCTCGATGCCGCGTTCCGACTTCGAGGGCAACTCGGGGATATCGAACCGGCCACGCGAACCTTCCTGGTCGCCCTCGCCGACGCCGCCGCAAGCCAATGGCAGCAGCCGGACAACGGCATCTGGGAAGTCCGTGGTGCCCCGCGCCACTTCCTGTACTCGAAATTGATGTGCTGGGTGGCCCTCGATCGGGCAATCGCCATGGCTGACCAGCTGCACGCAACCGACCGAATCGATGAGTGGTCAACGACGGCCGCACAGATCCGCGCCACCATCCTCGAGAAGGGATGGAACGCGGAGGCAGGCGCCTTCACGCAGGCCTTTGGTTCGCCCGAGCTGGATGCGTCGTCATTGATGATGTCGATCGTGGGATTCCTGCCGGCATCCGACCCCCGCGTCCTCGCCACCGCGGATGCCATCAGCGCGCGGCTCATGGATACCCGAGGGCTGGTCTATCGGTACCAAACTGACACCGGCGTCGACGGCCTGACCGGCACCGAGGGCACCTTCCTGCTCTGTACTTTCTGGCTCGCCCACGTGCTCGCCGCCGGAGGTCGGTCCGGTGAGGCTCGCGAGGTGTTCGAGCGGGCCGTGAGCCACATCAACGACGTGGGCCTGCTCGCCGAGGAGATCGACTCGGAAACCGGCGAGCAGCTGGGCAACTTTCCCCAGGCCTTCAGTCACGTCGGTCTGGTCAATGCCGCGTGGGCCATCCAGCAAGCCGAAAGCGGCAACCCGGCTGACGAGGGAAGAGCACCGGAAAACGCCTCGTAGCGAGAGCGTCACCGCGGCGGGGTCTGCACCATCCGACAACCGCGGTGCGCGCTCCAACAAACCGGGCGGCACCCCGGCTGGATACGGTCAGGGTACTAACGGACTCACAGTGGAGGACCCATGGACACCTACGACGCTCTTCTCGCGACGATCACACCGAAGTCGGGACCGACGAGGGAGATCCTCGACCCCGCGACGGGAGCCGTTGTCGGCCTGGCCCCCGTAGACACCGTCGACGATCTCGACCGCGCCGTTGCCACGGCCGTCGCGGCCCAGCCGGCCTGGGCGGCCCTGGGCCACCCGGAACGCATCGCGATCCTGAACCGGGTTGCCGACGCCATCGACGCCTCCGCTGAGCCGCTCGCCCAGCTCCTGTCCCGGGAACAGGGCAAGCCGCTCAACGGGCCGAACGCCCGGTTCGAGGTCGGAGCCTGCTCCGCCTGGCTGCGTGCCACCGCCGCCACCCCGCTCGAGGCCGAGGTCGTCGTCGATGACGGCCAGGTCCACGCCGAGATGCACTACCGCGCAATCGGTGTCGTCGGCGCGATCGGACCGTGGAACTGGCCGATGATGATCGCGATCTGGCAGATCGCCCCCGCGCTGCGGATGGGCAACGCCGTCGTGGTCAAGCCGTCGGAATACACGCCCCTGAGCGTGCTGGCCCTGGTCGCGGTGATGAATCAGGTGCTGCCGGCCGGTCTGCTGACCGTCGTCTGCGGTGACCGCGAGGTTGGCGCGCGCCTCTCCGGCCACCCGGACATCGGCAAGGTCATGTTCACCGGCTCGACCGCCACCGGCAAGGCAATCATCAAGAGCTCCGCCGACACGGTCAAGCGCCTCACCCTCGAGCTGGGCGGCAACGACGCCGGTATTGTTCTCGCCGACGCCGACCCGAAGGCGATCGCCGAGGGCCTGTTCTGGGGTGCCTTCATCAACACCGGCCAGACCTGCGCCGCCCTCAAGCGGCTCTACGTGCACGACGACATCTACGACGCCGTCTGCACCGAGCTGACCGCGGTCGCCGCGGCCATGCCCATGGGGGTCGGACTGGACGAGCAGAACGTGCTCGGCCCGCTGCAGAACAAGGCGCAGTTCGACATCGTGTCCCGCCTCGTCGACGCCGCGAAGGCATCCGGCGCACGCGTGCTCCTCGGTGGGGACCCGAAGCTGGACCAGCCGGGCTACTTCTACCCGGCCACGCTCATCGCCGACATCGACAACGCCAACCCGCTCGTCATGGAGGAGCAGTTCGGGCCGGTCCTGCCGATCATCCGTTACACCGACCTCGACGACGTCATCGCGCAGGCGAACGGCGTCGACGTCGGGCTCGGCGGATCGGTCTGGTCCTCCGACCTCGCGAAGGCGCGCGAAGTGGCGGCGCGGCTCGAAACCGGGACGGTCTGGATCAACGGGCACGGCGGAGTGCACCCGATGATCCCCTTCGGCGGATCCAAGCAGTCCGGCTACGGCCTGGAGTTCGGCGTCGACGGCCTCAAAGCGCTCGGAGTGCCCCAGGTGATCAACGGCTGAGCCGCCCGATCGACGGGATCGCCGTTCACCGCACGCTGTGCCGGGTGAGCGGCGATTTCCGTGTCAGCTGGCTGGTTCCGTCAGGTCGACGACGTGGGACTTGACGTGGGACTTCAGGGATTCGATCCCCTTGATCGCAGCGGCCTTGGTCATATAACTTTCCGACGTGGCGATGACCTCACCGTTGTTGGCCTTGAGCCTGAACTGGTAGCCGCCGGATCTGTCGACATACACTTCGTATTTGCCGCTCATCACACGCTCTCTTCTTCGCCACGGAACATCATTGTCGACCGTTTGGCCGGTGACCTCAGACTACGCTCCGGCGGAGTGACGTCTCCCCCTAGCCCGGCGCGGGACCGTTCACTACGATCGAGGTCGGATCCGTTTCATCACGACCTGCGCAAGGGGGTCCTCGAAGCCAGGAGCAAGCATGCCAACGATCAGCCCGTTTCTCTGGTTCGACAGCCAGGCCGAGGAGGCCGCCACGTTCTACGTGTCGGTGTTTCCTAATTCCGAGTTGCGGAGCGTCTCGCGCTACCCCGACGACATGCCGGGAGTCGGCGGAACGGCCATGGCGGTGTCGTTCGCGCTCGACGGGCTGGAGTTCCAGG
Organism: Cryobacterium sp. PH31-AA6; assembly: GCF_030063195.1. GTDB lineage: Bacteria > Actinomycetota > Actinomycetes > Actinomycetales > Microbacteriaceae > Cryobacterium. Next base: position 38,676 of record NZ_JASISS010000025.1, on the reverse strand, counting down.
CCCTCAACGGAGGGCCCCAGTTCCCGTTCACGGAGGCAATCTCTTTCTTCGTGCGAGCCGACACCCAGCCCGTGATCGATGACCTCTGGTCGAGGCTCACCGAGGGTGGCGAGCCCGGCCGCTGCGGCTGGTTGAAGGACCGGTTCGGGCTGTCCTGGCAGATTGTGCCGCCGCTTCTCGGGGAGCTGCTCGGCGACCCCGACCGGGAGCGTTCCGGCCGGGTCATGCAGGCGATGCTCGCCATGGCGAAGATCGACATCGCCGAGCTGCGCGCCGCCTACGCGGCCTGAGGCGCGCGGCCTGAGACGCGCGGTCGCTGAGGCGCGGAAAAAGCACCCTGGCGGGCGCTGGGAGGGTGTCTTTTCCGCGCCTCAGCGGGGTCTGGCGCGAGTTGCTCGCGGGGAACGGACTAGGCGGGGGTGAGCATCCGGGTGATCGCCGAGGTGAAGAAGGAGAGCCCGTCGACGCCGCTGCGCATGGCGTCGGAGGTGTCGGGACCGAAGCCAGGCTCGACCGCGTGCTCGGGGTGCGGCATCAGACCGACGACATTGCCGCGGGCATTCGTCACGCCCGCGATGTCGTTCAGGGAGCCGTTCGGGTTGACGTCGAGGTAACGCACGACGACGCGGCCTTCGCCCTCGAGCCGCTCCAGCGTCTCGGCCGAGGCGATGAAGCCGCCCTCGCCGTTCTTGAGCGGGATGGTGATCTCCTGGCCGGCCTCGAAGTCGCCGGTCCAGTCGGTGCTGTTGTTCTCGACCCGCAGCTTCTGGTCGCGGCAGATGAAGAGGCCGTGGTCGTTGCGGATCAGTCCGCCCTCGAGCAGGTGCGCCTCGGCGAGCATCTGGAAGCCGTTGCAGATGCCGAGCACCGGCATCCCCTTGTTGGCCGCGTCGATGACCTCGGCCATGATCGGGGACAGGCTGGCGATGGCCCCGCAGCGCAGGTAGTCGCCGTAGCTGAAGCCGCCCGGCAGCACCAGGGCGTCGACGCCGTGCAGGTCGTGCTCGCCGTGCCAGAGGGCGACCGGCTCCGCGCCGGCCAGACGGATGGCGCGCTGGGCGTCGCGATCGTCGAGCGAGCCGGGGAAGGTGACGACGCCGACGCGCATCAGTGGGTCTCTCCGGCGGGTGCCTCCAGCACGTGGATGCCGACGACGTCCTCGATCACGGAGTTGGAGAGCACGGTGTCGGCGAGTTCCGTGACCTCGGCCAGCACGGCATCGTCCACGTGGCCGTCCACGGTGATCTCGAACCGCTTGCCCAGGCGAACGCTGGTGTACCGGCTCTTGCCGAGGCGACCGAGAGCGCCGGCGACGGCCTTGCCCTGCGGGTCAAGCAGCTCGGCCTTGGGCATAACTTCTACGACGATTGTTGGCATGGTTCACTCCGGAGACGTCAGGGGGTGGATTCCACGATTCTACAGGGCAGCCGCGGTGCCGCGCCCGGCGTCGGTGTCTGCCGCCAGCCCGCTCTGACCGAGCAGCACCCCACGGAGCACGTCGCGGATCGCGGCGACGCCCTCGAAGGTCTCGACGAAGCTGGTGCTGAGCGGCGAGAGCCCGATCCGCAGGGCGTCGGGGCCCCGGAAATCCGGGATCACATCGTGCTCCCAGAGCGTCTTCGTGACCTGGCGCATGGCGGGGTGGTTGATCGTGACGTGCCCACCCCGGTGCGTGTGCTCCCGAGGTGAGGCCACCCGCACGCCAAGCGGCGCCAGCCAGCTGTCGACGAGGCTCAGCGCGAACTCGGTGAGCGCCACCGATTTCGCGCGCACCTGGTCGATGCCGGCCTCCTCGATCATGGCGATCGTGTCCTGCATGGCGAGCATGCCCACGACGGCGGGTGTGCCGCTCATGAAACGACGGATGCCGTCGGCCGGCACGTAGCCCGGGCCCATCGTGAAGACGTCCTTGGTTCCCATCCAGCCCTGGACCGGCTGGGTGAGCACGTCCTGCAGGTCGTGCCGGACGTAACCGAACGCGGGGGCGCCCGGTCCGCCGTTCAGATATTTGTAGCTGCAGCCGACGGCCAGGTCGACGTCGCAGAGATCGAGTTCGACCGGCACGGACCCGACCGAGTGGCTGAGGTCCCAGAGCACCAGCCCGCCCGCCGCGTGCACGACCTCGGTGATCGCCCGCATGTCGGCGAGGAAGCCGGAGCGGTAGGCGACGTGGCTGAGCAGCACGAGGGCGGTCTGCGGGCCGACCGCGTGCCGAACCTGGTCAACGGTGACCCCGGAGGCCGGATCGGAGTGGATCCAGTTGAGGGTCAACCCGCGTTCGGCGGCGATGCCCTCGAGCAGGTAGCGGTCGGTGGGGAAATTGTCGGTGTCGAGCACGATCTCGGTGCGCACGGGAACGTTGTCGATCCGGCGGTAGTCCACGGCCGCGCGCGCCAGCTTGTAGAGCAGCACGGTGGTGGAGTCGCCGACGAACACCTGGCCGGGCGCGGCGCCCAGGGCGGCGTGGCCGAGGTCGTCACCGATCTTCAGGGGGAGGTCCATCCACTCGTCATCCCAGCCGCGAATCAACCGGGTGCCCCAATCGTGGGTGAGGAACTCGGTGATTCGGGCCACGCTGGCCAGGGTGGGCCGGCCGAGTGAGTTGCCGTCGAGGTAGGCGAACGGGTTCGGGGTGGCGTCGCCGACGGTCTCCGTGCCGACGAACTGGCGGCGGTAGTGGGCGAGGCCATCGATGCGGTCCATCCGGCGCGCGAAGGCGAGCTGGGCATCCTGGCCGCCGAGGCCGGCGTGGTTGGTGTCGGTGCTGGGGGTCATCGGGCTTCCTCGGGTTCGGACGGCTGGGGCGGCACGCTCCTATGATGACCGACTTCCCGGGCAGCCGCAGCCGGGACCACGCGGGCCGTGCACAGCCAGGCGGTGAAGCCTCGCGCGTCGCCCGGTCGGTCGCCGGGGATGAGCGTGACGGGATGCCCGACGCCTGGCCGCGGCAGCGCGGCCGGAAAGGCGCCGATGGAGTCGATAGTCAGGGCGCGGAGGAGGTCGTCGGGGGTGAGCCCGCAGGCCAGCAGGGCGTCGAGTTCGCGCCGGTTGAGTCCGGTCGGAAGCGGCCCGTTGCCGAGGTCAGTGCCGTAGAGCACCTGGCCGCCGGCGGCGTGGAACCGGCGCAGGTTGTCGCTCGCGGTGGCGAAGGCCGGGTCACGCCGACCCCAGCCGTGGACGTCGAGGGTGCTGATCCAGGTCATCCGCCCGGCCATGGCGCCGATGAGGTCGGCGTCCAGCGGCTCGTCGAATGGGGTGTGTGCGAGGGCGTCGACCCCCAGGTCGAAGGCGGCGCGGGCCTGGCCGGGACCCTCGGCGTGGGCAACGACCGGCACGCCCCGCTCGTGGGCTCTCGCGACGATCGCCGCGAGCACGTCGCCAGGCAGCACCGGCCCCGCCGCCGAGTTCAGGGTGACCTTGATCACGGCTGCGCCGGCCGCGAGCTGCCCGTCCACGGCGGCCGCGGCATCCGCGGCGCCGGTCACCTCGCGCACGCTGCCGGACGGTGTCCAGTCCTGCCTGGCCGGGTAGCCGCCCGGTGCGGTGAGGAACTGGCCGGCGAAGGTCGCCCGTGGGCCGGGGCCGCCGGCATCCGGCGTCGGGTGCGGGCCGCCGAGGTCGAGCACCCTGCCGATTCCGCCCGCCGCCAGGAGTGACGGGTCGATCAGGGCGAGGTGCACGTGCGCGTCGAGGAAGCCGGGATAGACGGTGCCGGTCATGCGGTGGCGCCCAGCCTGCGGCTCAACTGCCGAGCTCCGTGCGCACGGCGAACAGCTCGGGGAAGAACGTGAGCTCGAGCGCCTTCTGCAGGAACGCGGCTCCGCTCGACCCGCCGGTGCCGTGTTTCATCCCGATGATGCGCTGCACCGTCTTCAGGTGGCGGAACCGCCAGAGCTGGAAGTTGTCCTCGAGGTCGACGAGCTCCTCGCAGGCCTCGTAGGCGCCCCAGTGCAGGGTGGCGTTCTCGTAGATCGTCCGGAAAACCGCCACCAGCTCCGGATGCAGCACCCACGCCTCCGTCACGTCCCGCTCGAGCACCTCGGTCGGGATCGAGAAGCCCTGGCGGTGCAGGTAGCGCAGGAACTCGTCGTAGATGCTGGGCGCCTCGAGCATCTCGGTGAGCAGCGCGTGCCCCACGGGGTCGCTCTCGAACACGGTGAGCATGCGCCGGTTCTTGTTGCCGAGCGCGAACTCCACGGCCCGATACTGGTAGGACTGGAACCCGGACGAGTTGCCGAGCACCCCCCTGAACTCGGCGTATTCGCTCGGCGTGAGGGTGGCGAGCACGGACCATTGCTCGGTCAGCGTGCGCTGGATGTGCTTGACCCTGGCGATGCACTTGAGGGCGGGGGAGATGCGGTCACGGCGGAGGTGCTCCGTGGCGGCCCGCAGCTCGTGCAGCACGAGTTTGAGCCAGAGTTCGGTGGTCTGGTGCTGGATGATGAACAGGAGTTCGTCATGGTGTTCCGGTGAGCTCACCGGGTTCTGGGCGCTGAGGAGGGTGTCCAGGTCGAGGTAGGAGCCGTAGCTCATCCGGTCCCGGAAATCGGTCACGATCTCCGGATCGAAGTCCCGGGTGTTGTTCAGGGCGGACATGCGTGCTCCGTTCCGCACGACAGACATCGGGCCGCAGTGCCAGGTTTGGTTGACTGCATTCTCGTGGGACACGCCGGTGGACGCAACATGACGACCCGCAAACTCCGGTCGTGGAGGATCCCCTCCGCCAAGTCGGAGGTTGGGGTCCTAGAATCAAGCCCATGACTTCGCCCGAGCAGACCCAGCAGGACGGGGCGCAGCCGAGACGGCGTGACGCCAGACAGAACCGCGAACGTCTCCTCCTGGAGGCGCGCGCCCTGATCGCCGTGCACGGTGTCGACGCGTCCCTGGAGGAAATCGCCCGCCGGGCCGACGTCGGCGTGGCCACCCTCTACCGCAACTTCCCGACCAGAGACGACCTCATCCGTGCCCTGCACGAGATCGCCCTCGCCGAGCTCGCCACAGTGAAGGACGAGATCACGGCCGCTCCGACGGCGTGGGAGGGCATCGTCGTCTACACCGAGCGGGTGGCCGAATGGCTCGTCGCCGACCCCGCGCTCCCGGCGATCCTCAAGCGGATGGAGACGATCGACCCCACCCTGGGCAAGGGCAAGGAATTCAAGACCGCGATCGCGTCCCTGGTGGCCCAGGCCAAGCGCGACGGCACGCTGCGCCAGGACGTCGACGCGGTCGACCTCGCCGTGCTCGTCACGATGGTCGGCTCCCTCGGCACGCTGGGCGGCGGCTACACGGGCCAGTGGCGCCGTCAGCTCTCGATCGTGCTCGACGGTCTGCGCGCGAAGGACCTGGACCGGCCGAAGCTGCCTGGGCGCCCGCTGGCGGCCCGCGAATTCCAGGCGGCCGTGCACGGACTGTCCCGGCGCGGCAAGCGTGCCGCAGCCCGCCCGCCGGCGACGGGAACAGGGTCGGCGCCGTCGTTGGGAGCCTGATGACGGAGCGCGATATGACCGCCGCCGGCTGGCCGGCCGTGGCCCCGTTCGGAACCCTCCCGGTTCCGCCGACGGATGCCGTCGCCCACCTGGGCCTCGACCTGCCGGTCGGTCGCCTGACCGCGATCCGCTCCCGGCCGGACGCCCCGGCCCGCGGCGTCGTGCTGCTCGTGCCCGGCTTCACGGGCTCCAAGGAGGACTTCACCGGGTTCCTTCCGCTGCTGGCCGAGCTGGGCTGGGACGCCTGGAGTTACAGCCAGCGCGGCCAGGCCGATTCGGCGGCGCCTGCCGGGTCCGAAAACTACACCCTCGATCGGTTCGCCGGCGACGTGCTCGCCGTGGCAGAACTAGTCGGCGACGGTCGGCCCGTGCATCTGCTGGGCCACAGCTTCGGCGGGGTCGTGGCCCGAGCCGCGGTGATCGCCTCCCCCGGCGGCTTCGCCGACCTCACGATGCTGTGCTCCGGCCCGCACGGCTGGGCCGGGCGACTGGACCGGGAGGCCGACATCGTGCGTTCGCGGGGCTCGGAAGCCTGGTGGAACGAGGACAACCCGCAGACCGTCGGCCGCCCCGATTCCGCGCTCACCACCGATGAGGCGTTCCGTCGACTGCGGATGGGGCGCACCAGCGACGAGAACCTGATATCCGGCGCCGAGATCCTCTCCGATGACACCGACAGCACCGGCGAGCTGCTCGCCACCGGGCTGCCCGTGCTCGTCGCCCACGGCGCCGCAGACGACGCCTGGCCGCAGGAGTGGCAGCGCACCATGGCGCTGCTTCTCGACGGGCGGTACTCCGTCATCCCGGACGCGGCCCACTCGCCCCAGCTGGAGAATCCGGCCGGCACCGCCGCCGTGCTCGACGACTTCTGGGCCGCCACGGGTTCCGGCCCGGCGGGCGCCGCGGACGCTGCACCGCACGCCGACTAGCTACTCGACGGCCAAACCCTCGTTCATGGCCGGGTACATCTAGCGCGCGCGAACCACGATCTGGTTGCCCCAGGGGTCGTCCAAGCCGAGGGTCTGCCCGTCGTGGCGGGTCGCGACGCCGAAGTGGTTCATTCGCTCGTCGAGCGCGCCGATGTCGTCAACGGTCGGCAGGATGATGTCCACCTGGCCGAGTCCGAGCGCGAGCCGGCGCCTGCCGGATCCGGAGCTGTTCCAGGTGTTCATCGCCATGTGGTGGTGGTATCCGCCCGCCGAGACGAACAGCGCCGCGCCGCCGAGGGACGCGGTCGCCTCGAAGCCGAGTCGACCCACGTAGAACTCGTGGGCCGTCGCGACGTGGCCGACGGAGAGGTGCACGTGACCGACGATGGCGTGGCCCGCCGAGGGATCAGCCTGACCTGCCTCGGTGAGGTGCTCGCCGATGAAGGCGTTCGGGTCGAGGTAGAGGGTCGCCATCTCGACCTGGCCGTGCGTCCAGGTCCAGGCGGTGCGTTCCCGGTCCCAGTAGAGTTCGATCCCGTTGCCCTCGGGATCGGTGAAGTAGAACGCCTGGCTGACCAGATGGTCGGCGCTGCCGGTGAACGTGCCCGGATGCTTCGTGCCGACAGAGTAGACGGCTGCGGCGAGCTGGGCCTGGGTGTCGAAGAGGATCGCCGTGTGGAAGAGCCCGCTCGAGCGGGGCTCGGCCGCCGCCAGCTCGGGGGCGTGCTGGAGGATGACGATCGGCGTGTTTCCGCGCCCGAGCACGGCGACGGGGCCGTCCTGGCTCAGCACCGTGAGGGTGACCGCGTCCCGGTAGTAGGCGATCATGGCGTCGAGGTTGCCGACCCGGAGGGTCACCGCGCCCATACCGGTGGAGGGAGGCAGGAGGTCGTTCGCGGAATGGCTCACAGTGGCGTCAACGGATGCCGGCCCGCCGGTATTCCGGACTTCCCGGTTCGGGGGGAGGGAACCGCTCGGCGCCGACGGAGAGGTTCAGCCCTGGCGGGCGGGTGAGTCCTGGTGGAGCTGGATCAGGTTTCCGCAGGTGTCGTCGAAGAGAACCGACGTGCCGGTGGCATCCGTGCTCGGCTCGCCGATGAAGTGCACGCCCAGCGCGGACAGCCGGTCATAGTCGGCGCGCACGTCGGGGGAGCCGAACACGATCGCGGGCAGCCCGAGGGCGCGCAGGCCCTGGGCGTACTTCGTGGAGACTCGGTTGTCGCTGGGCTCGAGGAGGAGGCCGACGCCGGTGGGGTCTTCCGGGGACTTGACGACGTAGAGCTGGTGTTCCGGCAGGATCAGGTGTGCCGTGAATCCGAGCACGGAGGTGTAGAAGTCGAACGCGGTCGCCGGGTCGTTCACGTGCACACTACACATCTTGATACGCATGCCGGGAGCGTAGCATTTTCGCGCCGTCGGGCCGGCCGACGTGACGCCCAGCGACGCCGGCGGGCGGAGGCGGTGTCAGTGATCGTGCGACGACGGTGGCCACGGCGCCGGCGGTGTCAGTTCCCGGCGGCCAGTCCCGCGTGGGTCAGCAGTTCCAGCAGCTCCAGGTATCGGGCCGCGGTTCGCTCGATGATGTCCTCCGGCAGGGCGGGTGGGGTTCCGGTCTGGTCCCAGTGGGCGGCGAGCCAGTCCCGCACGATCTGCTTGTCGAAGCTGGCCATCCGCTGCTCCGGTGTGCCGCCGGAGCGCCACAGTCCGGCGTCCCAGTAGCGGCTGGAATCGCTGGTGAGCACCTCGTCGGCGAGGGTGATGACCCCGGTGATGCGGTCGGCGCCGAATTCGAACTTCGTGTCCGCAAGGATCACGCCCGCCTTCTCGGCGATGGCGGAGGCCCGCACGAAGATCTCGAGCGAGAGGCGGCGCAGTTCGGCCGCGACCGGTTCGCCGACGAGCTCGATGGTGCGTTCGTACGAGATGTTCTCGTCGTGCTCGCCCATCGGCGCCTTCCAGGCCGGGGTGTAGATCGGTTCGGGCAGACGGTCGCCGTTCGTCAGCCCGGCCGGCAGCGGAATGCCGCAGACGGTCTGGCCGGCCTGGTATTCCTTCCACCCGGAGCCGGTCAGATAGCCGCGCACGACGCACTCGATCGGGTACATGTCCAGGGTCTTGCAGAGCATCGCCCGGCCGGCGACCTCGGCGGGGATCAGGCTGGTGACGACGCCGTTCACGGTGTGGTCGGGCACGAGGTGGTTCGGCACCCCGGACAGCTGGTCGAACCACCACAGGCTGAGCGTGGTGAGCAGCTCGCCCTTGCCGGGGATGCCGGGCTCGAGCACGTGGTCGAAGGCGCTGACGCGGTCGCTGGCCACGACGAGAACCCGGGTGGCGGCGGCCAGGTCGGCTGGGGCATCCGGGGCAGTCCCCGCGGGAACGTAGAGGTCGCGCACCTTGCCGGAGTAGGCGTGGCGCCAGCCCGCAAGGTCGAGGGGCGATGGCTGGTCGAGAGAGGTCACGCTGTCATTCTCTCGCACCGGTCTTCCGTGGGCGAACGTGCGCTCGTCGGGCCGCCCGTCTCCGCTCCTCAGAGCGCGACGCGGGCGGCGATGTCGGTGCGGAACTGCGAACCCTCGAGGGCAACCAGGGCGAGCGCGTCGTAGGCGCGGGTGCGGGCATCCGCGAAGCCGTCGCCGACAGCGACGACGCTGAGCACGCGTCCACCGGTCGCGACGAGAACGTCGTCGATCACGGCGGTCGCCGCGTGCAGGATCGTGACCCCCGGCAGGGCGGATGCCGCGTCGAGGCCGGTGAGGGGGCGTCCGGTGACCGGCGTTTCCGGGTAGTTCTCGCTCGCGAGCACAACAGTGACGCAGGCGTCGTCCGAGAACACCGGGCGGGCGAGGCTGCCAAGCCCTCCGGTGGACGCGGCGAGCAGCAGCCCGGACAGCGGAGTCACCAGGCGGGGCAGCACGACCTGGGTCTCCGGGTCGCCGAAGCGGGCGTTGAATTCGATCACACGGATGCCGGCCTCCGTGAGAATGAGGCCGCAGTAGAGCAGCCCGATGAAGGGGGTGTCCTCGTCGGCGAGCCGGCGCACCGTGGGCAGGGCGATCGTCTCGATCACCTCGTCGACGAAGGCCTGTTCGCTGCCGAACCGCTCGTCGAGCCAGGGCAGGGGGGAGTAGGCGCCCATGCCGCCGGTGTTCGGGCCGGCGTCGCCGTCGCCGAGGCGCTTGTAGTCCTGGGCGGGGGAGAGCGGGAGCACGGAGTGGCCGTCGCTGAGCAGGAAAAGCGAGACCTCCGCTCCGTCGAGGAATTCCTCGATCAGCACGCTGCCGTGTTGCAGCCAATGTGTGGCGTGGGCGAGCGCCGCGGGGCGGTCCAGGGTGACGAGCACGCCCTTGCCCGCGGCGAGGCCGTCGGCCTTGACCACGTAGGGCGACCCGAACTCGTCGAGGGCCGCGGTGGCCTCGGCCAGCGTGCCGGCCCGAACGGCACGGCCGGTCGGCACCCCGGCCTGCTCCATGATGTGTTTGGCGAAGGTCTTGCTGCCCTCGAGCGCGGCGGCAGCCTTGCCGGGGCCGAAAACGGGGATCCCGCGGCTGCGCAGCGCGTCGGCGACGCCGGCGACGAGGGGGGCCTCCGGTCCGATCACGACGAGGTCGATGTCGTTCAGGTTCGCGTAGTTGGTGACCTGCTCGGGGTCGGCCGGGTCGAGCGGAACCACCGGGACATCCCCGGCAATGCCCGCGTTGCCTGGCGCGCAGACCACCTCGTGGGCCGGCTCCTCCCGGAGCAGGGCGGTGATGATGGCGTGCTCGCGGGCACCGGAACCGAGGACCAGAATTCTCACCGGTTCAGGCTACCGGATGCCGCCCCGCCCCACACCGCCCCACACCGTCCCACACTTCCCCGCTCGGTTCCGCGAAAGTGCAGTTTTGGCCCCTTCGCGAGCAACGAGGGGGCGACAAGTGCACTTTCGCGGAGGAAGGGGTGGGGGTGGGGCGGCAGAATGGGGGGATGGCCAAGGCGAGGATCGACGACGGGGTGGGGCGCGCGGCGGTGCGCGCATACGCGGCGGACGCTGCGGGGGCGAGCCGGGACATCCGTGCGCTCGCCGTGCGCTACACGCTGCAACTGCTCGCCGAGGAGGCCAACGGCAACACCCTCGAGGTTCGCGTGCCGCCGTTCGGCGCCGTGCAGTGCATTGCCGGGCCCCGGCACACCCGCGGAACTCCACCCAACGTGGTCGAGACGGATGCCGCCACCTGGCTCTCCCTCGCGACCGGCGTCCTTTCCTGGGCCGACGGCCTCGCGACCGGGCTCATCCATGCCTCCGGCCAGCGGGCCGACCTCACCGGGCACCTCCCGCTCCCGCTGGGACCGTAACAGCGACTCGGCCGCGACTCGGCCGCGACTCGGCGGCGACTCGGCCGCGACTCGGCCGCGACTCAGCCGAGGATCGCGGCGACCTCGGCCAGGGACGGCATCGAGCTCGTCGCACCGTGGCGGGTGACGCACAGCGATGACGCGACGGTCGCCCAGCGAACCGCGTCGATCATCTCCGCCTCACCGACAGCAGCGGCCCCGACAGCACCGGCCCCGACAGCAGCAGCCCCACCACCGGCCCCGCCACCACCACCGGCCCCGGCCCCGCCACCACCACCGGCCCCGGCACCGGTACCGGCCGCGCGATCGGACGCTCCGACCAGCCGGGCGACGAGCGCACCGACGAACGTGTCGCCGGCGGCGGTCGTGTCGACGGCCTTGACCGGGCGGGCGGGGGCGAGCCCGAGCACGTTGCCGTCGAAAGCGACGACGCAGCCCTCGGCCCCGAGGGTGACGATGGCCCAGGTGCCGCCGACACTGAGCGCCTCGGCGGCGCGCACCGGGTCACTCTCACCCGTCAGGGCCTCGGATTCCAGGCGATTGGGCACGATCAGGTCCACCCCGGCCAGCAACCCGTCGGGCAGCGGCACCACCGGTGCCGGCGTGAAGACCGTGAACACCCCCGCCGCGCGTGCGACGGCAACACCCTCGGCGAGTACGGAAACGGGCAGCTCGCACTGCAGCAGAAGGTGGGACGCGCCCGCGATCGTGTTCCGCTGGGCCTCGGTCAGGGCCGTGACCGAGGCGTTTGCCCCCGGCACGACGACGATCGAATTCTGGCCGGAGTCCACCACGGCGATGTGGGCGGTTCCGGTCGGTCCGGGCGCCGTCGCGAGACCTTCGATGCGGATGCCCTCGCCAGCCAACAGCGCGCGCACTTCGGAGCCGAAGCCATCCGAGCCGACCGCACCGATGAAGTCGACCGACGCGCCGAGCCGGGCCGCCGCGACCGCCTGGTTCAGCCCCTTTCCGCCCGGCACCGTCATGAAACCGGAACCGAGGATGGTCTCGCCGGGGTTCGCCGGCCGGGGCTGTCGCACCACGAGGCCCATCTTCGCGCTTCCGAGCACCGCAATCCTTTTCATCCGCCCAGTCTGCCAGCCGCAGGGAAACGCACAGCCGACCGCCCCCTGGCGCGTGCGAGAATAGACGGGTGAGTTCAGCCGATCAACCCGAAGAGCAGGCCCCGGAGTCCGGCGAAAGCGAGGTCGTCGTCGACCAGGCCAGGGTTACCGTGCGGCGCTCGCCGCGCTACCTCAACTTCATGATTCTCGGCGCCGTACTCGGCGCCATCCTCGCCCTCGTCCTCACCGTGTCGTTCCCCGGCACGACAGAGTTCGGGGCCGGCCAGGTCTTCGGATTTCTGCTGCTCGCGGGGCTCGTGGCGGGGGTCGCCCTGGGCGCCGTTGCCGCCATGGTGATCGACCGCGCCACCGCACGCTCGGCCGGCACCGTCCTCGTCGATAGACTTGGAACCTATGGGTCGAGCGACCTGGAGGCTCCGGCAGCTCCAGCCGATTCCCCGAATTCCGGCGGCACTCAGAGTACAGATAGTTAAGAGGCTTCGATTTGGCTGGTGGCGACGGACTTCTAGGTCATGACCTTCTTCAGGGCGAGAAGGGGCCACAGGATGCCTGTGGAGTCTTCGGCGTCTGGGCTCCAGGCGAGGAGGTGGCCAAGCTCAGCTATTTCGGCCTCTATGCACTGCAGCACCGCGGCCAGGAATCGGCGGGTATCGCCACGAGTGACGGCTCCAAGATCCTGATCTACAAGGACATGGGCCTCGTCGCGCAGGTCTTCAACGAGGCCGCACTGAGCACGCTGCTCGGCCACATCGCGGTCGGCCACACCCGGTACTCGACCACCGGTTCGTCGAGCTGGCAGAACGCCCAGCCCACCCTCGGTCGCACCTCGGGCGGAACCGTGGCCCTCGGCCACAACGGCAACCTCACCAACACCGCCGAACTCCTCAAACTCGTGCACGACCGCTACCCGAAGGTGGAGGGCGAGCTCGCCCGCGGCAACACCACCGACACGGCCGTGATCACCGCCCTGTTCACCGGCGACCTCGACCACACCCTCGAGGCCACGGCGCTCGAGGTGCTGCCGCGACTGCGCGGCGCCTTCTGCCTCGTCTTCATGGACGAGACCACCCTGTACGCGGCCCGCGACCCGCAGGGCGTGCGCCCGTTGGTGCTCGGCCGTCTCGAACGCGGCTGGGTGGTCGCCTCGGAGACCGCGGCCCTGGACATCGTCGGCGCCAGCTTCGTGCGCGAGGTCGAACCGGGCGAATTGCTCATCATCGATGAGGACGGCCTGCGCTCCCAGCGGTTCGCCGAGTCCAAGCCGGCCGGCTGCGTCTTCGAATACGTCTACCTGGCCCGACCCGACACCACCATCGCGGGACGCGGTGTGCACGAGGCCCGGGTCGAAATGGGCCGCCGCCTCGCCGCAGAGTACCCGGTCGAGGCCGACCTCGTCATCCCGACCCCCGAATCCGGAACGCCGGCCGCGATCGGTTATGCGCAGGCCTCCGGCATCCCGTTCGGCCAGGGACTGGTGAAGAACTCCTACGTCGGCCGCACATTCATCCAGCCGTCGGAGACCATTCGCCAGCGCGGCATCAAGCTCAAGCTCAACCCGCTCAAGGCCGTGATCAAGGGCAAGCGCCTCATCGTCGTCGACGACTCGATCGTGCGCGGCAACACCCAGCGCGCGCTCGTCAGCATGCTGAGGGAGGCGGGCGCCGCCGAGGTGCACGTGCGCATCTCGAGCCCCCCGATCACCTGGCCCTGCTTCTACGGCATCGATTTCGCCTCCAGGGCCGAACTTATCGCGACCGGTCTCGGCGTCGACGAGGTGCGCCAGGCGATCGGCGCCGACTCGCTCGGCTACCTCTCGCCGGAGGGCATGATCGCGGCCACGGAACAGCCGCGCGACAAGCTCTGCACCGCCTGCTTCACCGGGGTCTACCCGATCCCGCTGCCCGACTCGCTGCACCTCGGCAAGAACCTCCTCGAACGCCCGGCCGTCTCGGACGGCTGCGACCCCGGACCGGACTCGGAGTACGAGCCCCTGCTCGATGCCGCCGCGCGCCGCCCGGCCGTCCCGGCCGCAGTACCTGCGCACCAGGGCGGCAGCCCCGCGAAACCGGGACCATTCACGATCGGCGACCCAGGAAGACAAGAATGAGCAACGCTTCATACGCCGCGGCCGGAGTAGACACCGCGGCCGGCGACCTCGCCGTCTCCCTGATGAAGGCCGCCGTCTCGCAGACGCACGGGCCCGAGGTGCTCGGCGGCTTCGGCGGATTCGCCGGACTCTACGATGTGTCGTTCCTCACCTCGTACCGCCGCCCGCTGCTGGCCACGTCGACCGACGGCGTCGGCACGAAGGTCGCCATCGCCCAGGCCATCGACAAGCACGACACCATCGGCCAGGACCTGGTCGGGATGGTCGTCGACGACATCGTCGTAGTGGGCGCCCGCCCGCTGTTCATGACCGACTACATCGCCTGCGGCAAGGTGGTCCCCGAGCGGATCGCGGACATCGTCGCCGGTATCGCCCGGGCCTGCTCCGAAACCGGCACCGCCCTCGTCGGCGGCGAAACCGCCGAGCACCCGGGGCTACTGGGACCGGATGACTACGACGTCGCCGGCGCCGCCACCGGCGTGGTCGAGGCCGACCAGGTGCTGGGGGCGGAACGGGTGAAGGCCGGCGACGTGGTCATCGCGCTCGCGTCCTCTGGACTGCACTCCAACGGTTACTCGCTCGTTCGCCACATCCTCGCCCAGCGCGGCATCGGCTACACCGACACCTCCGCCGAACTCGGCGGGGTCGTCGGCGAGGTGCTGCTCACGCCGACCCGCCTCTACACCGGTCCGCTGCTCAGCGTGCTGGCCGACCCGGAGCTCGCCGGCGCCGTTCACTCGCTCAGCCACGTCACCGGCGGCGGCATCGCGGCGAACCTCGCCCGGGTGCTCCCACTCGGCGCCTGGGTCGAGGTCGACCGGTCGACCTGGTCTCCCTCGCCCGTTTTCCGGGTGCTCAGCGACATGGCCGGTTCCTCCCTGGAGAGCTCAGAGGGAACCTGGAACCTGGGCGTCGGCATGTTCGCCGTCGTCGCGGCCGACTCGGCGTCATCCGTGATCGCACGCCTGGCCAGCGACGGCATCCCCGCGTGGGTGGCCGGCCGGGTCTCGACCGTGGCGCACGACCTCTCGGGCTTCGAGCAGGGAGCCAAGGGCGTCAACGGCGGGGCCGTGCGGTTGGTCGGCGGGTACGCGGGCTGAGCGGGGGGCATCCGTTCGGGCGGTTTGGGCCGCTCCACGCCTCAGGGTGCTCTGAAAGGAACGGAGTGGCACGGTAGCCGTGACACTCCTGGGGGCTGCCGGATCAGGGGCTGCCGCCTTTCGTGAAGCTGCGCTTCACGCCTTTCGCGATGCGAAGCATCGCGCAGTTACGCCGTGCGCTGCTCGTCTTCGGTCGCGTAGGTGTCGACGTACTGGTCGTCGTCCTCGTCGGCCTTGCCCGGCTTCGACGCCTCGTACTCGGGCCACTTCGCGAGGTCCTCGTCGAGACGCTCGTCGTCGACCGGATGCCCGGTGAGTTCGCGTTCGAGCGCGTTGTAGTTGGTGTCCGGGCTGAAGTACTTCAGCTCGCGGGCCACCTTCGTGTGTTTTGCTTTTTGACGGCCGCGCCCCATGCGTGACCCCCTTACGATGCCAGGCCGAGTGAGGAATGAGTCACCCGGGGAGTTGCCGAACGGAATGGTGAAAACTAGCCGCTAGTTTAGCATGATGGGCCTGTGCCCCCGCTGACGCGGTTCACAGGCCACCGTGCTGGAATGAGGTGTGATGGCGAACGAGGCGGCGATACCCGTTGTCATTGTCGGCGCCGGTCAGGCCGGCCTTTCGGTGGCCTATTATCTGCGCAAGTTCGAGCTTAGCCCCGGTCGGGACTTTGTGATTTTCGACCGAGGTCCGGATGCCGGCGGGGCCTGGCAGCACCGCTGGCGTTCCCTTCGCCTCGGCACGGCCCACCGGGTGAACGACCTGCCGGGAATGAGCGAACTCGGGCTGAGTTTCGATACCGCCGATCGTTCCCTTCCCGCCCGGGAAGTCGTCACGGAGTACTACCGCCGCTACGAGGAGCACTTCGGCCTGAAGGTCGTGCGCCCGGTCGCCGTGCACTCCGTGGCCAACCGGGGGGCCGATCTCGTTGTGTCGACGACCTCGCCCGGCTACGGCAGCCGGGAGACGACGGCGCGCCTGCTCGTCAACGCATCGGGAACCTGGGGTTCCCCATTCGTTCCGCACTACCCGGGGGTGGAGAGCTTCACCGGGCGGCAGGTGCACACCGCCGGCTTCGTCTCCGCGGAGGAATTCGCCGGCCAGCGGGTCGTGGTCGTCGGTGGCGGAACCAGCGCGATCGGTTTCCTGCTCGAACTGGAGAATGTGGCGGCAGAGCTCCACTGGGCCGCGCGGCGCCCGATCGACTGGGTGCACACCGAGCAGCTCGACCTCGAGGGCGCGGCCTCGGCGGTCGCCGCACAGGACCGGGCCGCGAGGGCGGGACGCGCCCTGCCGAGCATCGTCAGCGGCACCGGCGTTCCGGTGAGCCGCCGGATCTCTGCCGGGATCGAACGTGGGGTGCTCGTGGCCCGGCCGATGTTCTCGAGAATCGAGCCGACGGGCGTGCGCTGGCCGGACGGCACGTTCACCGAGGCGGATGCCATCATCTGGGCGTCGGGATTCCGACCCGAACTGCGACACCTCTCGGCGCTCAGGCTCCGGGAGAAGGCCGGCGGGCTCTCCGTCGGCGCCGGGGCATCCTGGACCGACCCGCGCATCTTCCTGGCCGGCTACGGGCCGCAGGCGAGCACGGTCGGCGCAAGCAGGGCCGGTCGGATGATCGCCCGCCAGGTCGTCGCGCTGCTCTGACCGAGCGTCCGGCCGACCCTAGCGTGCGAGCAGATACCCCGCCGCGCAGACGCCCAGCCCGAGCACCAGGTTGCCGAACAGACCGATCAGTCCCGTCCGCCAACGGCCCTTGAGAATGAGGTCGACGGTCTCGACACTCCAGGTGCTGAAGGTCGTCAATCCACCGCAGACACCGGTGAACAAGACCAGGCGCAGGTCGTCGCCGATCGCGGCGCGCTCGGCGAGCCCGAGCACCACCCCGCCGATCAGTGATCCGGCCACATTCACCACGAGCACGCCGAGCGGCAACCCGCCGGGTCCGAGCGGGAGAGCGCGCGAGACCAGGTACCGGATGACCGCTGCCGCGCCGCCGAAGGCGAGTACGGTGGCGACCAGCCCGGCGTTCACGGGGTGCCCCCGGCATCCGTCGCCGCGAGCCCGGTCGGCCGGTTGACGTGCCGGGCGCCCAGCCACAGGCCCAGGCCGGCGGCCGCAAAGCCGAGCAGCAGGGTGGCCGCGAGGTAGCCCGCTGCCAGCGCCCAGGAGTTCACGGATGCCAGCGACACCAGCGAGACCATTGCCGCGGAGAACGTGGTGAACGATCCGAGCAGGCCAGGGCCGAGCGCGGCCTTGATCCACTGCGGCACGGCCGGTCGGGTCCAGAGGCCGGCGACCAGCCAGCCCAGAACGAACGCGCCCACTGCGTTGACGACGAGGGTGCCGGCCGGGAACTGGTCGGCGGAGTGCGGTAGCGCCAGGTCGGTGCCGAAGCGCAGTGCCGTGCCGATGGCGCCGCCGAGGAACACGGCGGGTGCTAGCCGCACAGGCTACTTGCGCTTGCGACGTCGCGCGGCGGACGGCCTGGACTGCGGCGGGATCACGCCGACCGTGGGCGGCGGCCGCACGGGGATCTCCTTGGTCGCCGGGGCGAGCGGCCTGCGCGGGATCGGACGGGGACGCACGGGCTCTCCACGACGGTCCTGCCCGGGGATCGGCCGGGACCGGCGCCCGTAGATGAGCTCGGAGGAGTCGAGAAGCCAGGGCACGAGAGCGATGGTGACGCCGTGCACGAGCATGAGCTTCTGGCGCAGGCGGCGGGCCTTGTGGTTGTGGAGCAGGTTCTCCCACCAGTGGCCGACGATGTAGATCGGCGTGTAGATGGTGACGACCTCGGAGCCGTGGTCTTCACGGCGGTCCTTGATGTAGCTGATCAGGGGCCAGCTGATGTCCCGGTACGGCGACTGCACGATGCGCAGCGGAACCTGGATGTTCTGCTTGACCCAGTCGCGCTTGAGCTGCTTGGTCTCTTCCTCATCGATCGAGATATGCACGGCCTCGATGCTTTCGTGGCGGGCCGCGATCGCGTAGTCGAGGGCCTTGAGCACGGGCTTCTGCATCTTGCCGACGAGTACGACAGCGTGGTCACCCTGGGAACCGAAGGTGGTTTCCGGGTCGACCTCGATCTCCTTGGCGACGTCCCGGTAGTACCGGTTCACGCCGAGCATGAGCGTGAACAGCACGGGCATCATCACAAAGACGAGCCACGCGCCGTGGGTGAACTTCGTGATGGTCACGACGATCAGCACGACGCCGGTGAGCAGCGCGCCGAAGCCGTTGATCGACAGGCTCGCGATGATGGATCCGCGGTTCGGCGGGTTCGTCTTGAGCAGCGTGAGCCAGTGCTTCACCATGCCGGTCTGGCCGAGGGTGAAGGAGACGAAGACGCCGATGATGTAGAGCTGGATCAACACCGTGAGGTTGGCCTGGTAGACGATGATGATCAGGCAGGCGAACAGGGCCAGGAGCAGCACGCCGTTCGAGTAGATCAGGCGGTCGCCGCGGGTGCTCAGCGACTTGGGGGCGTAAGAGTCCTTGGCCAGCACGGAGCCGAGCAGCGGGAACCCGTTGAAGGCCGTGTTGGCGGCCAGGAGCAGCACCGCCGCGGTGGCGGCCTGCAGCACGAAGAACATGATCGAGTTGTTGCCGAAGGTGGCGGCCGCGATCTGGGCGATCAGGCTCCGCTGGGGTGACGTCGCACACTCATCCCAGCCGATCAGGTCGCAGGGGTTCTCCGCGTAGTGCACCTTGGCGATCAGGGCGAGGGTGACCAGGCCGATGAACAGGGTGATCGCGATCCCACCCATCAGAACGAGCGTGCGCTGCGCATTCTTGACCTTCGGATGCTTGAACGCCGGCACCCCGTTGGCGATCGCCTCAACGCCGGTGAGCGCACTGCAACCACTGGCGAAGGAGCGCAGCAGCAGCAGGATGAACGCGGACTGGGCGAGATTCTGGGCCTGCACATCGAAGTTTGCCGATTCGGCCACCGGCGCATCACCGAAGGCGGCCCTGGTGAGGCCGACGATGACGAGCAGGAAGACGCTCGCAATGAAGAGGTAGGTCGGGATCGCGAACGCCTTGCTGGACTCCGCCACCCCGCGGAGGTTGACCGCGGCGAGGAGGATCACGAAGACGACGGCGATTTCGACCCGGAAGTCCACGAGCATGGGCAGGGCGGAAATAATGTTGTCCACGCCGCTGGCCACCGAGACGACCACGGTCATCACGTAGTCGACGAGCAGGGCGGAGGCCACCAGCAGGCCGGCCTTTTCGCCGAGGTTCTTCGAGGCAACCTCGTAGTCACCGCCGCCGGACGGGTAGGCCTTGATCAGCTGGCGGTAGGACGCGACCACGACCACGAGGAGGAGCACGACGACCGCCGCGACCCAGGGGGCGAAGCTCAGGAAAGCGAGCCCGCCGAGGGTCAGAATCATCAGGAGCTCTTGCGGCGCATAGGCCACGCTCGACAGCGGGTCGCTGGCGAAGATCGGCAGGGCGAGGTGCTTGGGCAGCAGCTGACCCTCGAGGTGCTCGGTCGACAGCGGGTCGCCAATGATCCATCGCTTGGGCGATCGTGTTTCGGGCGCTGGGCCGGTTCCCTCTGGTGTCACGAGGGTTGACACTACTCCCTTGCACAGTGCTGTCAAATTTGTGGGAGATGACCCCGGATGCGGCGTGGCGCCCGCGTGTCATGGCAAGTTCGGATACGGCCAGTTGAAGTGCTCAGCCGGGGTGTGTGGCGTCGATCACTCGCCAGAGCGAACGCCGCAGGGCCTCGAGTTCTTCGGCGCTCATCCCCAGCGAATCGATGATGCGCGGCGGGATGGTCGCGGCCTCGTCGCGGAGCCGGAGGCCGTCGTCGGTCAGGGCGACGTCAAGCATCCGTTCGTCCCGGTCGTTGCGGGTGCGACTGACCAGGCCGGCAGTCTCGAGTCGCTTGAGCAGCGGGGAGAGAGTGGCCGGCTCGAGGCGGAGTTCGGCGGCCAGGTCGGTGACGGAGCGAGGGCTGCGACCCCAGAGCGCCAGCATCACGAGGTACTGCGGGTGGGTGAGACCATAGGGCTCGAGAACGGGCCGGTACACCCCGATCACGCTGCGCGACGCGATCGCGAGCGCGAAGCAGACCTGGTCCTCCAGGCGGAGCAGGTCGGGGGTTTCCTCGGTCATCTGCGGGGCTCGCCTTCCGGACATAGTAAGTACACTAATTATTATGACACGCACTAGTAAAGGGGAGCGAGGCGGCCTGGCCGGCTTCGTCGGTCGGCTCAACCGTACGTTGTTGCCCTGGATCGGTCCGCCGCCGCTCGGCCCGTACACGACCGTGACGGCGACCGAAGAGGCCGCGGCGAAGTCCGAGGCGCGCTGCCCGATCTGCTCGGAACTGATGAGCCTGCACGAGATCGATCGCTCGGGGGAGCGCACGCAGGTGCATCACCCCACCCCGGAGCAGGTCGCCGAGCGCTCCGCCTAATCGGCCGGTGGTTGAGCCTGTCGAAACCAGCCGCCGGTGGTTGAGCCTGTCGAAACCAGCGCAGGCGCAGCGTAGCCGGGTCAGCGGCCGAGCGAGGCGAGGATGCCCGCGCGCACATCGGCAAGCTGCCGCCGCAGCTCCGGCACGGTGGCGGCCGGAACGTGGGAGCTGGCCGCGCTGCGGCGGAGGTCGGCGCGCAGCTGCTGGCGGAACTCGTTGAGCACCAGGTCGGCCTCGTGCAGCGCACGGTTCGACTCGAGCCGTGTTGCGCCTCCCGGCTCACTCGGCGCCTCGGGAGTCGGGCCTGCGCCGTCGTTCCTGGCCTGTCGTTTGGCCGAGGCCAGGTCGGCCCGCAGGCTCTTCATGGCCTCGGTCACGCCGAAGCGCACCTCGTCGGCGAGGCGTCGCACCGAATCGGTCACCTCGGTCTCGATCGCGTCGAGGTCACCCTCGCGGGCCACCAGCTCGGCGCGGCCGGCGTCGGTGATCTCGTAGACGGTCTTGCGGCCATCCGTTGTCTTGGTGACCAGGCCTTCCTCCTCGAGCTTGGCCAGGCGCGGATAGATCGTGCCCGCGCTGGGAATGTAGGTGCCGCCGAACCGGTCGCTGAGCGCCTGGATGAGCTCGTAGCCATGCCGGGGCTGCTCGGCGAGCAGGCTGAGCAGGTAGAGGCGCAGGCTGCCGTGGGCGAAGACGGGAGTCATGCCGAGGCCTCCCCGGCCGCGGTGGAGTCGGTTGCGGAGGGGTCGGTCGCCGCGTCCGTCGCCCGCCGCACGACGGAGACGTCGCCGGAGACCGAGTTCGCGTGCAGCTCGAGCCAGTCGCCGTCGAGACTGCCCGTGCTGGACTCGTAACCCTTGCCGAACGTGCCCTTGATGGTCTGGTCGTCGAGCTGCAGGGTGCCGGACACCGTGTTGAG
Source organism: Cryobacterium sp. PH31-AA6 (assembly GCF_030063195.1). Classification (GTDB taxonomy): domain Bacteria; phylum Actinomycetota; class Actinomycetes; order Actinomycetales; family Microbacteriaceae; genus Cryobacterium. The sequence continues at coordinate 17,275 of NZ_JASISS010000025.1, read as the reverse complement.
GTGGAACCGAGTCGCCACGTCGGCGCCGAGCCGCACGGTCAGGTTGCCGCTGACGGTGTTCGTGTTGATGGTGTCCGGGGTGCCGTCGACGTCGAGGAAGACATCGCTGGTGACGCCGTCAAGACTGAAGCGACGGATGCTGCCGCTGGCGGTGAACTCGCCGGAGACCGTGTGCGCGGTGATGTTGCCGGAGTGGCCGAGCACGGACATCTCGCCGTTGACGCTGTTGAGCTCAAGATCGCCCGAGACGCCGTCGACCACGACGTCGCCCGAGACCGTGCTCAGCCGGGCGCCGTTACGCAGCCCGGAGATCAGTGCGTCGGCCGAGACGACCCCGAACTTGAGGGCCACATCGCGGGGAACCATGATGCTGATGTCGGCCTTCGCCGTGCCTCGGAACGACGCGAAGACCTCGATGAAGTTGTCCCAGCGAAGCTGAGGGTGGTCGATCTCGAGCGTGTCGCCGTCGAGCGAGATCTTCAGGTCCTTGCCGCTGACGCTGTGCACCTCGACCCGGGTGACCGGTTCGTCGTGTCCGATCACGTCGACCTTTCCGCCGATCAAGCCGACCTTGAGGTTGCGGACGAGTTCAATGTCGATCACCTTGGTCTGCCCGGGGGCGACCAGCCATTTTTCCAGTGCCATTGCGTTCTCCTTCGTGCGTGCGGCAGCCGTCGGGTCGTGCCGAAAACCGGAATCGCGATATATCGCGTCCATGGGCATTCACGATATATCGCGTTTGGTCGGTGCGCAAGCCCGATGCGCACTTCCCGGCATCCGCGGTGGTCGGGCCGCTCCGGCACTCGCGGTGGTCGGGCCGCTCCGGCACCCGCGGTGGTCGGGCCGCTCGGTGGTCGAGCCTGTCGAGACCAGTGAACACACCTTCGAAAACTTATCCACAGGACGTGACAAACTCTCACATTTGTGTCCCATTCTTGCTAAAATCGTGTTATGACCACCCCGGCAGACCAGCTCAGGCAAGCGGCAGATGCCGTCGCCCGTCTGGGCTGTTCCAGCGCCGACTATGAGGCCCTCTCGGATGCCGCCGCCCTGGCCGGGCAGCGTGACATCGCGACCGCCCGTCAGCTCCTGGAGACCTGCGCCGCGTGGATGGCCGGCACCATCGCCCGTCGTTCCCGCCCGGAGCTGGGCCACTCGGGTCTGGCCGCCCAGCAGGGTTTCCTCTCCCCGGAGGCTATGATCCAGAAGGTCACCGGCTCGAGCAAGAACGAGGCCTACAAGCTCGTCGCCGTCGGCACGATGCTCGCCCGCACCGAAGCCGCAGACCGGCAACCGGATGAGCAGCTCCCACCCGCCGCGGGAACCGGTGCCGCCGATCCCGCCGGAATGCCCGGGCCGGCCGGGGTCTCGGCCTCCGCTGCGTCGCCCGCGCCGTGGCAGGCGCCGATCGCCCGCGCGGTCGCCGCCGGCACTCTCTCCGTCGACGCCGCGGAGTCGATCCGTCAGGGTCTGGGCGATATCGACACCGCGGTGACAGCAGACCGGCTGGCCGCCGCCCTGACCGCCCTGCTGGCGGAGTCGGCGGGGTTGAACGCGGACCAGTGCTTCCGCCGGGCGAGGCGGCTGCGCGACGACCTCGATACGGCCGGCATCGCCGCCCGGGAGAAGCAGGCCCACGACGACCGGTACCTGCGCGTGTACCGCCTCCGCGACGGCAAAATACGTCTGCACGGACTTTTCGCCCCCGAGGATGGCGAGTTCGTCCTCTCCACCTACGACGCCCTCACCAGCCCCCGGCGCGGCGGGGTGCGCTTCGTTGACAAGAAACGTGCCGCCTGGGCCAAACGAATCCAGGACGACCCCCGCAGCACCGAACAGATCGCCGCAGACTCCTTCCTCCAGTTGCTCAAGCTCGGCAGCGAAGTCGACCCCGGCCGGATGCTCGGCGGCCGCCGCCCCGCCGTCCGCGTCATCGTCACCCAGACCGACCTCGCCCGACAGGGAATTCGCCCCGCAGACATATTGGTCGCCCCGGTCGCCCCGGCCGCCCCGATCGCCCCGACCGGGCACGGCTACCTCGAAGGCAGCCCCGTCCCGATCTCCCTCGCCACCGTCGAACGGCAGATCTGCGACACCGGGGTGCGCGGCATCCTCTTCGACGACACCGGCCAAGCCCTCGACGTCGGCCGGGAACAACGACTCTTCACCGAACAACAACGCACAGCCATCGCGGTCCGCGACGGCGGCTGCATCTGGCCCGACTGCGACCGACCCCCATCCTGGACCGAAGCCCACCACCTCAACGACTGGTCACTCAACGGAACCACCGACACCGCCGACGGAACCTGCCTCTGCCACCCCCACCACCTGCTACTGCACAACCAGGGCTGGAAAATCATCCGAGAGGGCAACGCGTACTGGCTGAAACCGCCAATCACGGTTGACCCGAACCAAACCCTCATCCCACTGAAGAGCAAGGCCGAACGCGCAGGGTGACCCTCGCCTGGGGGTCTCGACAGGCTCGACCACCGGGGTCACCGGGTCTCGACAGGCTCGACCACCGGGGGCTCGACCATCGGGGCGGGGTCACCGGGTCTCGACAGGCTCGACCACCGGGGGCTCGACCACCGGGGCGGGGTCACCGGGTCTCGACAGGCTCGACCACCGGGGCGGGTCCGCCGGGCGCGGGGCGGAGTCAGTAGGGGAAGATCGGGAGCCACTCTCGGGTGTGGGCGTGCACGATCACGAGGAAGACCACGACGTCGAAGAGCAGGTGCACGCAGACGACATAGGTGAGCGACCTGGTGATCTTGAAGGTGTAGCCCTGGAGGAGCGCGAACGGAAATGTCATCAGGGGTCCCCAGCTCTGGTAGCCGAGCTCCCACAGGAAAGAGCAGAAGATGACCGCCTGGAGCAGGTTGGCCTGCCAATCGGGGAAATGCCGTCTGAGCAGGGTGAATACGACGCAGATGAAGAAGAGTTCGTCCCAGATGCCGACGAAGCCCACACCGACGAAGAGGCGCGCAATCTCATCGGGAGCCGTCACGGCGGGCCAGTTCTGGTAGGAGCCCGATCCGATGAAATAGGTCGGCAGGATGGCGTAGCCGAGTCCGACCACGATGACGAGGTACCAGCGCTCGAGAGTGCTCCAGCGCTGGCCGGTACGAATCGGGAATCGAACCGCGTGGTCGCGGTATCCGTAACGGGAGATCAGATAGGGAACGAGCACGGCGAGCGAGAGCACGGTGCCCATCAACGCCATATTCGGGTAGTCGATGTTCGCCTCGACGGAGATCGTGCTGATGATCAGCAGGCCGAGTGCGATCAGGAGCAGGTCCTTGAAGAGCGCCCTGTTGACCAGAAGGGCCAGCGCAACCGCGATGACCAACACAAGATAGCCGGGCACGGGCGCGCGGACACCGAACAGCAGGACCGCAGACGCCGACAACAGGCCGGCGGGAACGAGCCCCCAGGACACGCGGGGTGGGGCATCCGTGGCTGCGGCGGTCGTGGCACTGTGCATGCCACATGGTAGCGAAGGTACCTCCGCGATCACGCCCGCCGCAGGTAGATTCAAGCTGTGAGCAACGATCAAAGCAGCGGTGACGACCCGATCGAGGTGATGCGGCGGCTCATCGGCATCGACTCGGTCAATCCCGATCTCGTTCCCGGCGCGGCCGGCGAGGGGATGATCGCGGCCTGGTGCGCGCGCTGGCTGGCCGACCACGGCTTCGAGATTCACTCTCTCGAAGAGCGCCCGGGCAGACCCTCGATCGTCGGCGTCTTCCGCGGGACCGGCGGCGGCCGCTCCCTCATTCTCAACGGCCACCTCGATACCGTCGGCGTCGAGGGCTACCTCGGCGATCCATTCTCGGGCGAACGTCGTGACGGCCTGGTGCTCGGCCGTGGCGCCTTCGACATGAAGGGCGGGGTGGCGGCGATTCTGGTCGCGGCGGCCCGGGCGTCGGCGACCGGTCTCTCCGGCGACGTGCTCGTCACGCTGGTCGCCGACGAGGAGTTCGGCAGCCGCGGCACCATGGAGGTGCTGCGCAGCTTCCGGGCCGACGCGGCGATCGTCGCCGAACCGAGCGAACTCTGCCTGACCCTCGCCCATCGCGGCTTCGCCTGGTTCGAGCTTGAGCTCAACGGGCTGGCCGCGCACGGCTCCCAGCCGGAGCGCGGCGTCGATGCAATCGCACACGCCGGCCTCGTGCTGCGAGCCCTCGATGGCCTGCGCGAGCGACTCGAGGCCGGGCCGGGGCATCCGCTCCTCGGGCACGGCGCCGTGCGGGTCTCAATGATCCGCGGGGGCACGGATGCCGCCACCGTCGCCGCGGCGTGCACGCTCACGATCGAGCGGCGCATGCTGCCCGGTGAGACCCCCGACGACGTCGAAGCCGAGTTGCGGGGCCTCCTGGCAGTCATCGCCGGCCGGGTCGCCGACTTCCGCTGTGAGCTCACCCGGCTGGTGGCCCGCGCGGCATTCGAGGCCGATCCGGAGTGGCCGATCGTGCGGCTCGCGGCGGCGGAGTCCGACCGGGTGCTCGGGCACCCTCCGTTGACGCGCGGAGAGCCGTTCTGGACGGATGCCGGACTCATTCACGAGGCCGGAATCCCCTGCCTGGTGCTCGGCGTGGCCGGGGGCGGCGCGCACGCGGACGCCGAGTGGGCGGAGGAGGCATCCGTGCTCCGGCTGACCGAGATCCTGGCCGGCACCATCGTCCGATTCTGCGAGTGAGTCGGTTCCGCGAGCGCGGCCTGCCGCGCCCTAATTCGTTGTCTTGCTCTTCAGCCAGCCGAACACGGCGGTCGCCAGGAACAGGATGATGCCGATGACGGCGAGCCAGAACAGCCCCTTGATCACGAATCCCAGCACCGCGAAGACCAGCCAGAGAACGAGCAGAAAGACGATCAGCTTCATCATGGAGCACACGATACGCCACGCTGAGCCTGGGCACACTGACCGACATTCCGACCGGCACGATCGTCGACTTCTGTGACGAACCCGGCCCGGCCCGGCCGGGGCCCCGCCCTCGCGACCCTGAGGAGCAGATTTGGGCCAAACGCTTATGTTGATTGTTGAACAATATGTAGGCTGTCACGAAATCAATCAGTGACCGCCGGCGCTGACGCACTTTCCCCTTCTCGAAGTGAGCGCCCCATGGTTTCCAACGTTGTCCCCGCCGTGTTCCGAGCGAAGATCGCCGGCAAGAAGAAGAAGCCGCGCGGCCCGCGCAAGGCCAGGCGGAACGCGCTCCTCGGCGCGATGTTCCTGATGGCGACGAGCGCCGTCGGACCCGGCTTCATCGTGCAGACCACCACGTTCACGGTGCAACTCGGCGCTGCCTTCGCCTTCGCCATCCTGGTCTCGATCCTGGTGGATATCGCGGTGCAGCTGAACGTGTGGCGGGTGATCGGTGTCAGCGGCAAGCGGGCGCAGGAACTGGCCAACACGGTTCTGCCCGGCGCCGGCTGGTTCCTCGCCGCGCTGATCTTCCTCGGCGGACTCGTCTTCAACGTCGGCAACATCGCCGGGACGGGCCTGGGGACCAATGTGCTTTTCGGCGTTGACCCCAAGATCGGCGGGGTCCTCTCCGCCGTCGTCGCCATCGCCATCTTCCTGAGCAAGCGGGCCGGGCTGGCCCTGGACAAGATCGTGGTGCTGCTCGGCGCCGTCATGATCGCCCTGATCGCCTACGTGGCCTTCGTGTCCCAGCCGCCGCTGGGCCTGGCCCTGAAGAACGCCGTGATCCCGGACCAGATCGACTTCCTGATCATCACCACCCTGATCGGCGGTACCATCGGCGGCTACATCACCTACGCCGGTGCGCACCGGATGATCGACGCCGGCATCACCGGCAGGGCCAACGTGCAGGCAATCACCCGCAGCTCCGTGCTGGGCATCATCATCACCGGCGTGATCCGCGTCCTGCTCTTCCTGGCCATCCTCGGCGTCGTCGCCGGCGGCGTCGCCCTCACGAGCGACAACATGCCGGCCGAGGCGTTCCAGGCGGCCGCGGGTGAGATCGGACTCACGCTGTTCGGCATCGTGCTCTGGGCGGCATCCATCACCTCCGTCATCGGAGCCGCATACACCTCGATTTCCTTCGTCACCACGGCACAGACCAAGCCGCGCACCCGGAGCATCGCCACGGTCGGCTTCATCGCCGTGTCAACGGCGGTGTTCACGATGCTGGGTCAGGCCCCGGCCACGCTGCTGATCATGGCCGGCGCGATCAACGGGCTGATCCTCCCGGTCGGCTTCGCCGTGATCCTCTGGGTCGCCTGGCGCCGCCGCGACCTGCTCGGCGGCTACGTCTATCCCCGGGCGCTGCTGTTCATCGGCGTCGCCGCGTGGCTGCTGACGCTGTTCCTCGGCTACAAGTCGCTGAACGGCCTCGCTCAGCTCTGGGTTTAGGAGACAAGGGATGCCGTCGTTCACGATGAACACCTCCGCGGTCCAGGGTGACCCGGCCACGCTCTCCCCGGCGGAGGCCCGCGCCCTGTTCCGGGGCGGCCGGGTCTCGCCCACGGCTGGCTGGGCCAACGGATTCACCCAGGCCAACCTGATCATCGTTCCCCTCGAGCAGGCCTTCGACGTTCTGCTGTTCGCGCAGCGCAACCCGAAGGCCTGCCCGATCCTGGGCGTGCTGGACGCCGGGCAGACCGGCGGCCCGCTGCTGGCGGGCGGCGACATCCGCACCGATGTGTCCCGGTACACCGTCTACGAGAACGGCGTCCTGGTGGCCGAGCCGACCGACATCTCGGCCTGGTGGCAGGACGACCTGGTCACGTTCATCGTGGGCTGCAGCTTCACCTTCGAGTCGGCGCTCCAGGCCGGCGGCGTGCCGATCGCGCACATCGACCAGGGAGTGAACGTGCCGATGTACCGCACCTCGGTGCGCTGCGCCGGCGCCGGGGCCCTGTCCGGGCCTCTGGTCGTGTCGATGCGCCCGGTCGCGCCGGGGCAGGTGGCCGACGCGGTGCGCATCACCTCCCGGTACCCGGCGGTGCATGGCGCGCCGGTGCACGTGGGGGACCCGTCCCTGCTCGGCATCACTGACCTGTCGGCGCCCGACTTCGGTGACGCCGTCACGATGCGGGAGGGCGACATCCCGGTGTTCTGGGCCTGCGGTGTGACGCCGCAGGCGGCGGTCATGGAGTCCAGGCCGCGGCTGGCGATCGGGCACGCGCCCGGCCACATGCTGATCACCGACGCGCGCGACTCCGATTACCTCGTGCCGTAGTCCCGGCGCCTCCGGAGAACCCCCGGCCGGGTACACCTAGCGACCTGGAGTGTCTAGCGGCCGGGCTCCGCCAGCGCGGACAGCAGCTGCGCCTCGGCCCGCCGCAGGTAGGCGGTCAGGAGGGCGGCGGCATCGCTCTGCCGACCGGCGCCCAGCAGCTCCACGACCCGGGCGTTGTCGTCGACATAGGGCGCGTGGAAGTGTTCGTCCTCGTCCATCGAGCGGAAGACCAGGCGCATCTCCGCGAGAACCTGAGCCATCAGCCGGTTGAGGCGCTCGCTGCCGGTCAGCGCCACGATCCCGGCGTGGAATTCCTGGTTGGCACCGGCCATGCCCGGGATCGACCCGGCGGCGCGCGCGGCGCGGGCCTGCTCGACAGCCTGGCGCAGCCGGTCCAGGATCGGCCCGGCCACCTCGTCGGTCAGCGTGTAGGCCAGCGCGGCCGGCTCCAGGTAGCGCCGCACCCGGTAGATTTCGCGGATGTCGTCGGCCGTCGGGCGGGCGACGAAGACTCCCCGATTGGGGATGCGGGTGACGATCCGCTCGGCGCTGAGCGTCGAGAAGGCCTCCCGCAGGGTGTTGCGGGACACCCCGAGCGCCTCGCACAGCGGCTCCTCGCTGAGCTTGGTGCCGGGCGGGAGCTGCCCCGCGGCGATCCGCTCGCGCAGCACGCCGGACACCCAGAGACCGGTCTCGGCGTGGCGCCCGGCCACGGTCTGGTGACGCAGGTCGGCGAGGGTCTCGGCGAGGGTCATGAACCTAGGTTACTGCCCGGTCAGAGCCCAAGTCAGTCCCCGATCGAGGTGACGGCGGCATCCATTGCCACGGTGTCTCCCGGCTGCACGAGTTGTTCGCCCAGGGTTCCGTCGCGGTGCGCCACGACGATGGACTCCATCTTCATGGCCTCAAGCACGAGTACCGGGTCGCCCTCGGCGACGATCGCACCCGGCTCCACCATCCACTTGACGACCGAGCCGCTCATGCCGGCCCGGAGCGCTGCCGGGTCGACGTCGGCCGATGCGGCCGCCGGTGCTGTCGCGGTGGACAAGCCCGGGCCCGCAGTCACGCCGCGCAGCAGGCCCTCGAGCAGTCCGGCGGGCAGGCCGAGCGCCATCCGGCGCCCGTCGACCTCGATGCTGATGGTCTGGCGCGGGGCTTCCGGCGCCACGGGATTGAACTGGGGATCACTGGACAGCTCCTCGGCGAAGTCCGCCTGGATCCAGCCGGTGTGAACCCCGAGCCGGTCGGTGGCCGTGAACGCGGGCGAGTCGACCACGGCACGGTGGAACGGCAGCACCGTGGGCAGGCCGGTGATCTCGAAGTCGGCCAGAGCGCGGCGGGCGCGGCGCAGGGCCTGCTGCCGGTCGGCGCCGGTGACGATCAGCTTGGCCAGCAGGGAATCGAACTGGGCGGGAATCATGCCGCCCGCCTTCACACCCGAATCGACCCGGATGCCGGGGCCCGTCGGCACGGTGAAGGTCGCCACGGTGCCGGGGCAGGGCAGGAACCCGCGGCCCACGTCCTCCGCGTTGATCCGGAACTCGAAGGAGTGCCCGCGCGGCTCGGGATCCGTGAATACGGGAAGCGGTCCACCGGCCGCGAGCTGGAGCTGGGCGAGCACCAGGTCGATGCCGCTCGTCTCCTCGGTGATCGGATGCTCGACCTGCAGCCGGGTGTTGACCTCGAGGAACGAGATCGTGCCGTCCTGCGCGAGCAGATACTCCACGGTGCCGGCGCCGGTGTAGCCGGCTTCTCGACAGATCGCCTTGGCCGAGGTGTAGATCTGCTTCTTCTGGGCCGCGGTGAGGAACGGCGCGGGCGCCTCCTCGACGAGCTTCTGGTTGCGGCGCTGCAGCGAGCAGTCTCGGGTTCCGACCACGATCACGTTGCCGTGGGCGTCGGCGAGGATCTGCGCCTCGACGTGCCGGGGCTTGTGCAGGAAGCGCTCGACGAAGCACTCGCCGCGGCCGAACGCAGCCGTGGACTCGCGCACGGCCGAGTCGTAGGACTCCTCGATCGCATCCATGTCCCAGACGACCTTGAGCCCGCGCCCGCCGCCGCCGAAGGCCGCCTTGATGGCCACCGGGAGTCCGTGTTCCATTGCGAATGCGCGCACTTCGGCGGCGGTCTCGACGGTGCCCTCTGAGCCGGCCACCAGAGGGGCTCCGACGCGGATGGCGATCTCGCGGGCGGAGACCTTGTTGCCCAGCACCCGGATCGCGGCGGGCGTCGGTCCGATCCAGATCAGCCCGGCGTCGATCACGGCCTGGGCGAAGTCCGCGTTCTCGGACAGGAAGCCGTAACCCGGGTGCACGGCGTCGGCCCCGGAATCCCGGGCAATGCCGAGCAGCTTGTCCACGTTGAGGTAGCTGTCGGCAGGAGTGTCGCCGCCGAGCGCCCAGGCCTCCGTGGCGGCCGAGACGTGTAAGGCGTCGGCGTCGACGTCCGCGTAGACGGCCACGGATTCGAGCCCGGCGTCGTCGCAGGCGCGAATGATGCGCACCGCGATCTCGCCGCGGTTGGCGATCAGGACTTTCTGCATGGCTCAGCTCTCTTTCGGGGTGGTGGCGGCGGGCGGTGGCACCGGCACAGGAACAGGCACCGGCACGGGCACGGGCACGGGCACGGGCGTGAAACGGATGCCGGCGCCCGTCGGCAGCTGCGCCGCCAGGTCAAGGTCTTCGGCGAGCACGACGCCGATCACCGGGTAGCCCCCGGTCACCGGGTGGTCGGCGAGGAACAAGACCGGCAGGCCCGACGGAGGCACCTGGATGGCGCCGCGGGCCGTACCCTCGCTGGCCAGCTCGCCCGCCCGTGACCGGGTGAGCGGTTCGCCGGCCAGTCGCAGGCCGATCCGGTTCGACTGGATGGTGACGGTCCAGAGTGCCCGGTCGAACCGGTCCACGGATGCCGCGTCGAACCAGTCCGCGCGCGGTCCGGGCACGTAGCGCAGCTCGGTGACCTCGGCCGGAGGTGCGGGCGGGGTCTCGGGGTGGTGCACGGCGCTGCCGGGGGCGGCCGGCAGCATCCGCAGCACAGTGCCGGGCGCCAGCGGGGCCGGCCCGATACCACTGAGGGTGTCGGTGGACCGGCTGCCCAGCACGAGCGGAACGTCGATCCCGCCGCGGAAGGCGAGGTAGCTGCGCACGCCGGCGCGCGGCGCGCCCAGGGTGAGGGTCTCCCCGGCGAGAAGGGAGACGGCGGAGTCCATCGGGAGCGCGCGGGGACCATGGGCGGAGTCGGTCACGGTCAGGAGAACGACGGCCCCGGTCACGGTGAGTACCTGGTCGGTCAGCGCGGTCAGCGACAGCCCGCCGAGGGCGTTCTCCAGCACGGCCGCCGTGGCCGGGTTGCCCACGACCCGGTTGGCACGCCGCAGGGCACCGCGGTCGAGGGCGCCGGAGCCCGTCACGCCCTGGTCGGCGTAGCCGGGACGGCCGAGGTCCTGCACGGTGGTCTGGGTGCCGGCGGAGAGCACGCTCACGCCGCTCGAAGGCGCGATCACATCCGGCACCGAGGTCGCGACGTCACCGGCGACGGATGCCTGCGCCCGCACCGCCTGGAACCGCACCCGGCCGCCCGGCCGGATCAGGGCCGGCTGGGCGCGGTCGAGGTCCCAGAGCCGGGCATCCGTGCGGCCGAGCAGTTGCCAGCCGCCCGGCGAGGCACGGGGATAGACGGCGGAGTAGGTGCCGGCCACGGCCACGGAGCCGGCCGGCACCGAGCTGCGCGGCACGCTGCGCCGGGGCACGGTCAGGCTCGCGTTCTCTCCGGTCAGGTAGACGAAGCCGGGCGCGAAACCACCGAAGGCGGCGGTCCAGACCTGTCCGGCGTGGGCGGCGATGACGCCGTCGACAGTCAGGCCGGTTTCCGCGGCCACAGCGGCCAGGTCCTCCCCGTCGTACACGGTGTCGATCAGCACGAGCGCGGTGTCGACGGTCGTCGCGGGTGCCGTGCGGAGGCCGCGGAGTGCCTCGGCGAAGCCCCGCGCGGCGGCGGAGGAGACGCCGGTGACGAGCACGGTCTCGGCGGCGGCCAGCACGTCGACCTGCCCCTCGAGGGGATATTCCTGCAGGTGAGACTGCAGGGCCAGAACGTCGGCCAGGTTGTCCAGTTCGACCAGGACGGCACGGTCCCCGACGGGACGGATGCTCCGGAAGGCGCCGGCCACGGGGCTAGACGAAGCTTCGGATCGGGATGCCGGCATCCTCAAGGGCGGCGCGCACGGCACCGGCCAGCGCGACCGCGCCGGGGGTGTCGCCGTGCAGGCAGATGCTCTCGGCCGCCACGGAGAGCAGGGTGCCGTCGACGGTGCGCACCTGGCGGTCGCCGGCCAGGCGGAGCACCTGCTCGGTGACGGCGACCGGATCGACCAGCACGGCGCCCGGTCGCGACCGTGACACCAGGGTGCCGTCCGGGTTGTAGGCGCGGTCGGCGAAGGCCTCAACGACCGTGCGGAGCCCCGCCGCGTCGGCAAGCCGCTGGATCTCGGAGTCGGGCAGCACCATCACGGGCAGGGTCGGGTCGACGGCCCGGATCGCGTCGATGACGGCCTGCGCCTGCACCCGGTGGTGCGCGATGGTGTTGTAGAGGGCGCCGTGCGGCTTGACGTAGCTGACACGGGTGCCGGCGACTGTGGCCAGCGCCTGGAGCGCCCCGATCTGGTAGATGACCTCGTCGGTGAGGTGCACGGGGTCCATGTCGATGAACCGCCGGCCGAAACCGGCCAGGTCACGGTAGCCCGGGTGCGCGCCGACCGTCACGCCGGCCTCGGCGGCGGCGGTACAGGTCGCGCGAATGGTGCTCGGGTCTCCGGCGTGGAATGCGCAGGCCACGTTCACGCTCGAGACCGAGGAGATGATGGCGGCGTCGTCGCCGAAGGACCAGTTGCCGAAGGACTCCCCGACATCACTGTTCAGATCGATGCTGTTCAGATCGATGGTGGTCATTCGTGCTCCGTCCGGGGAAGTTTGAACAAGACTGCACTACTTCGACGGATTGTTCAACAATCTGAAAGAAAATAGTCAGCGCCGGTGCCACCCGAAAGCGGCCGGACTAGTTCGCGGGACTGTCGATGGAAGGTGCGGAGGGGAGCACGGATCCCTCGAGGTTCTCCTCGAGCCGGACGTCGCCGGGCGCTGGCAGGGTGATCGCGAAGAACGGAATCGTCCAGTGGCAGAGCGGGCCGACGAGCACAGCGAACAGCACCGTGCCGATACCCACGTTGCCGCCGAGTACCCAGCCGATGCTGAGCACGGTGACCTCGATGCCCGTCCGAACGATCCAGATGCGCCAGCCGGTGCGCTTGTGCAGACCGGTCATCAGGCCGTCGCGCGGGCCGGGGCCGAAGTGCGCTCCGATATAGAGCCCGGTGGCGATCGCCAGCACCAACAGTCCGGCCGCGAACAACACGATCCGCACCCAGAGATCGAGGCCGGTCGGGATCAGCCAGAGGCCGACATCCGCCGCCGGCCCGACGAGCAGGGCGTTGAGCACGGTGCCCACGCCCGGCTTCTGGCGCAGCGGAATCCAGAGCAGCAGCACGACGCCGCTGATCAGGATGGTGACCAGCCCGAAGCCGAGGCCGGTGCGGCCCGAGATGCCCTGGGTGAGCACGTCCCACGGGGCCACGCCGATCTCGCCGCGCACGATCAGGGCGATCCCCAGACCGTAAAGAAAGAGGCCAATAAGGAGTTGGGAGAGGCGGCGGGTCATAGTGGTCAATCCAATTGCACTATTGGCCTGTTATCAAGTAGCCAATCTCTCTATAGTGGCCTCATGGTTGAGAACCAGATGAGTGCGCGGGCCCTCGAGTCGAGGCTGGGTGAGTGGCGTAATGGCGGAAGCGCCTATCGGGCGCTGTCCGATCGCATCCGTCTGCTCACCCTCGACGGACGCATCCCCACCGACAGTCGCCTGCCGGCCGAACGCGAGCTGAGCGACCGGCTCGGGGTGAGCCGCACGACCGTCACGGCGGCCTACCGCCGGCTCCGCGAAACGGGCTTCCTGGTCAGTGTGCGCGGCTCGGGGAGTATGGCCCGGCTCCCCGGTGCCCCCGCGGGGCACACCGCACCGGCGCCGGGCGGCATCCTCGATTTCAGCAAGGCCACCATGCCGGCGCTCGCCGGGCTGTCGGATGCTGCCCGAGCCGCAGTGGGCGACCTGCCCGGCCACCTCATGGGTTCGGGCTTCGACCCGGTGGGCATTCCCGAGCTGCGGGCCGCGATCGCCGACCGGTACCGGGCGCGCGGGCTGCCCACCGACCCGGAACAAATCATGGTCACGATCGGCGCCCAGCACGCGATCGCGCTGCTCGCCCGGGTGCTGGTCGGCCGCGGCGACCGGGTTCTGATCGAGGCGCCGACCTACCCGCACGCCTACGAGGCGCTGAACGCCGCCGGCGCCCGGCTTGTGCCGGTCAGCGTGTCGGCCGCAGTGCCGGGCGAGGATGCCACCACCGCCGGCTGGGACGAGACCGCGCTCCTGCAGACCCTCCGGCGCAGCAACCCCGTGCTCGGCTACCTGATGCCGGACTTTCACAACCCGACCGGTCGAACCATGCCGGTCGACCAGCGGGAGCGCGTGCTCGCCGCGGCCGCCCGCCAGGGCACCGTGCTGGTCGTCGACGAGACGATCGCCGAGCTCGATATCGACCGGGGCGACGAGTTCCTCCCATTCCCTGCCTACGCCGAGGCGGGACGGCCGGGCGACGTCGTCGCCATCGGCTCGGTCGGGAAGACCGTCTGGGGCGGTCTGAGGGTGGGCTGGATTCGCGCCGAACGACCCCTGATTCGCCGACTCGTTGCCGCCCGCTCGGCGAACGACCTCGGCACTCCGATCCTCGAGCAGCTGATCGTGGTGAGGCTCCTGGCCGGGATGCCCGCGATCCTCGAGGGCCGCCGCGCCGAACTCCGGGCCGGCCGCGACCACCTGGAGCGGCTGCTCGCCGCTCGGTTCCCCGACTGGCAGGTGCCTCATGTCGACGGCGGCATCACCGCCTGGGTCAACCTCGGATTGCCGGTGAGCTCGCAGCTCGCGCTCGCCGCGCGCAACCACGGCCTGCTCGTGCCGGCCGGCCCGCGATTCGGGCTCGACGGGGCGTTCGAGCGGTTCCTGCGCATCCCGTTCTGCTACAGCACGGAGCAGATGGACCGGGCCGTCGACGCTCTCGGCCTGGCCTGGGACTCGCTGATGCGGCATCCGGTTCCGGACACCGGGTACCTCGCCGACGTCGTCTGACCCGGCGGAGTACCCGGCGGCCGCAGCGTGCCGCTGCGGTGACTCAGTCCTCGAGCACGAAGGTGACCTCGATCACGACCTCCCACGACGTGATCGCACCGCCCGACACCTCGACCTTCTGCTCCTTGACCCAGGCCCCTGAGACGCCGCGCAGGGTCTGGTTGGCGCGGGCGATGCCGGCGGCGATGGCGTCTTCGAATGACGTGTCGGACCGAACGCTCAGGGTTGTTACGCGTGCAACGGACATGGTTACTCCTCGCTGGATGTGGTGGGGCTTGTGCCGCCGAGGATACGCGCGGGCCGTCGCCACCGACACCCCACGGGCGCGCCAGATTGCGGATTGCGAAGAAGAGCGTCAGCGAACCTGGACCACTAGAAGGCGACCCTGGCGGGTGCCAGCGGGCCTGCCCTCACGATGGCTGTGCTGGTGTCGTCGCAGCCGTCGATCGGGTTGGGGGTGGCCACCTGGCGCGGGTCGATCCAGTCCGGCAGCGTGACCGCGAGTTCGGTGACCGGCACGATCGTGCAGCTGTAGGCGCCTGCCTGAGTGAGGTGAAGCAGGCTGAAAGCGGATGCCCGCGGCGCCAGCGGCACGACGGCGACGGGGAACCAGCGGCCGGGGTCATCGGCGGAGACGGCGCCGATTACGGCGCCGGAGTTGTTGCTGACCAGGGAGACGGCCGGGTACCCCTCGACGGCGCACTCGACCGAGCTGTTGTTGGTCAGCTGCAGGTCCCAATAGAAGCTCCCGGCGCCGCTGTCGTGCGGACGGGACTGGAGGGAAAGCGCAATCTGGTTGGGCCCGCAGGCGGCGATGCCCGCGGAGGCGGTGGGGGACGGGGTGGGCGAGGCGGTGGCCGTGCCCGTTGGTGTGGCAGTGGGAGACGGAGTCGGAGTCGGCATCGGGGAGCCGGGTGAGGACGGTTGCGGGGCGGCGCATCCCGTAAGGAGCACGATCCCGGCGGCCAGGCAGGCCAACCCGGTCCTGCGGTTCCGCCCCCGGGCTCTTCTACTGGTCATGAGCCCAGTGTCACACTGCCGTGCGGATTGCGCGCCCCCGGACGGCTGGATCGCCCTGTTTGCCCGGTTCGCCCTGCCATATACTCAAAATCGACAGGAGGCAGAATGACCGCGAAACCCACCGGTCTCCTCGGTGAGCGCTACCGACTAATGGAGCTCATCGGCAGCGGAGGCATGGCCTCGGTGTACCGGGCCGCCGACGAGCGGCTGGGTCGTGAGGTGGCGATCAAGGTCTTCCGCACGAGCGCAATCGACCAGGATGACATCGCGCGGCAGCAGGCGGAGACGAATGTGCTCGCGAGCCTCAATCACCACAGCCTGGTAACCCTCCTCGACGTCGGTGTTCACCGCGCAACCCCGGATCGGCGCCAAATCTACCTCGTGATGGAACTCGTAGACGGGGTCGACCTGCGGGAGCGTCTGAGCCAGGGGAACATCTCCACCCGCCACGTCGCCCAGATCGGTTACGACCTGGCTGAGGGGCTCGAGTACATCCACAGCCGCGGCGTCGTGCATCGCGACGTCAAGCCGGCGAATATTCTTCTGGCCGAGTACAGCACCCGCTTGCGGGCCAGGGCCAAGCTGACCGACTTCGGCATTGCCCTCTACCCGTCCAGCGAGCGATTGACCAATGACGGCATGACGTCGGGGACCGCTGCCTACCTCAGCCCGGAACAGGCGAAGGGCGAAAGTATCGGACCGCCGAGCGATGTCTACTCCCTGGGACTCGTGCTGCTGGAATGCTTCACCCGCCAGATCGAGTTCCCGGGACAGCCGGTGCCGGCCGCCCTGGCGCGGCTGCTGCGCGATCCGGTCATCCCGGAGAACCTTTCACCTGCCTGGCGCGATCTGCTCGCGTCAATGCTGATGCGCGAACCAGAGCTTCGGCCGCCGGTGAGCGAAGTCGTGCTTGCACTTCGCCAGGCCGTGATCGCCGAGACGGGTCGGCACCGGGCCGACGAACTCCGCCCATTCTCGACCGATGAGGTGGCCCGGATGGAGGAGGTGCACCGCCTCGACATTTTGGACACCCCAGCGGACGGCGCGTTCGACCGGATCGCGGCGCTCGCCGCCCGTATCTTCGACGTGCCGATCGCCATCGTCAGCATCGTCGACCATGACCGGATCTGGTTCAAATCGCACCATGGCCTTGAGCTCGACCAGATCCCCCGCGATCCGGGACTGTGCGCCTCCGCGATCATGAGTGACGTGCCCTGGGTGGTCGAGGATGCGCGCTCGGATCCGCGCGCTCTTGCCAACCCGCTCGTGTCGGGCGAGTTCGGGCTGCAGTTCTACGCCGGCGTTCCGCTGACGACCCGCGACGGCTTCAACCTGGGCACCCTCTGCGTGCTCGATCACGCCCCGCGCACGGTCACGCCGGCCGAGATGGCGACCCTCGGGGACCTCGCATCCGTGGTCGTGAACGAGCTCGAATTGCGTCTGGAGAGTCGCCGCGCCGCACTCTGAGCCCCGAGCTGCCGGTCTTGTCTGGCCCGGCTTCGCGCTCTCTGAATCCGAGCCTCGACAGGGCCGACCGATATGGCCTGGGGCCCGGCGGATTGAGCCCGCTCAGAACGGTGCGTCGTGGTAGTTGGCTGCCGCCGGCGCCGGCGCCGGCGGCGGCGCTGTCGGTGGTGGTCCGGTGGGGAGGATGGTGGCGGGTTCGGTGGTGAAGTCGCGCCCGGTGGGTGAGGTCCAGGTGAGGATGCCGCCGGGTTGTTGGGCGACGGTCCAGCGGGTTTGGGTTTTCAGGGCGTGGCTGGCCGTGCAGAGGTGGGCGAGGTTGTCGGCTGCGGTCATGCCCAGCA
>NZ_JASISS010000024.1 GCF_030063195.1 Cryobacterium sp. PH31-AA6 | reverse complement strand
GGGCGGGTCAGGCGAGGGTGAGGAACAGCTTCTCGAGCTCGTCCACCGAGAGTGAGTTCTCCGCGTCCGGGTTGTCGAGACACTCGCGCATGGCCGTAGAGACGATGACGAAGCCCGCGCGGTCGAGTGCACTCGACACCGCGGCGAGCTGGGTCACGACGTCCTTGCAACTGCCGCCGGCCTCGACGGCATTGATGACCGCAGCAAGCTGACCCTGCGCCCGGCGGAGGCGATTGACGATTTTCTTCTGCTGAGCGCTGTCGTCGGTCGTCATGGTCACGCCTTTCTTGCGTTGGGGAGTAGTGCCGGTCGTCTGGAGGTCATTATGCCGGAGGTATCGGCGGCGAAGCTGACCGTTTTCATGCAGGAGTGCTTTCGAGGACCGGCGTGAGGGTGGAGACACCGGCGACCCAGGTGCGGTAGCCGCCGTCCAGGTTGCGCACGTCGAAACCGTTCTGGCTGAGGATCCGGGCGGCGGTGTGACCGCGTTGGCCGACCTGGCAGTGCACCACCAGGGGCGCATCCGGCAACTCGGCCAGGCGCGCCCTGATGTCGTCGAGTGGCAGGTTGAGCGCACCCGGGATGCTCCCGGCGGCGAACTCACCGCTCGTACGCACGTCGACGAGCACCGCTCCGGCGTCAAGGGCGGACTCGAGAGCGTGCCACTGCAGGCTGCGGGTCGTTCCGGTGGCGAGGTTGTCGGCGACGTAGCCGAGCTGGTTGATCGGGTCTTTGGCCGACGCGTACTGCGGGGCGTAGGCCAGCTCGAGGCGGGTCAGGGCGGATGCCGTGATGCCGCCGGCCATCGCGGTGGCCAGAATGTCGATGCGCTTGTCCACGCCGCTGCCGCCGACGATCTGGGCGCCGAGGATGGCGTCCGTCTCCGCGTCGATGAGCAGTTTGATCGACATCGACTCGGCGCCGGGGTAGTAGCCGGCGTGGCTGGCCGGGTGCGTGTGCACGATCCGGTGCGGCCTCGCCTCGGCGACGAGGCGCTTCTCGCTCCAGCCGACCATCGCCACGGTGATGCCGAACACGCCGACGATGGCGGCGCCGACGGCCGGCGCGGCCGCCGCGGGCATGCCGGCAATGCTGTCGGCGGATGCCCGGCCGTGCCGGTTGGCCAGCCCGGCCATGGCGATGCGGGTGGGCTGGGAGTTGATCGCGTCGACCTTTTCCACACCGTCGCCGACGGCGTAGACCGACGGGTCGCTGGTGCGCTGGGTGTCGTCCACCCAGATCCCGCCGCTCTCGCCGATCCGAAGGCCTGCCTTCTCGGCCAGGGAGGTGTCCGGCCGCACTCCGGTGGCCTCGATCAGGAAGTCGGCAGCGACATCCGTGTCATCGCTGAGCTGCACCCGGCCGCCGAATGTCCCCTTGACTGCGGTGCCGAGGCGCACGTCCACGCCCTGTGCCCGCAGGGCGTCGAGCACGGGGGCCGCCATCTCGGCGTCGAGCGGGCCGAGAATCTGCGGACCGAATTCGACAGCGGTCACCGTGACGCCGCGCAGCACAAGGTTCTCCACCGCCTCGAGGCCGATGAAGCCGGCGCCGATGACGACGGCGGAGACCGGCCCGGTAGCCTCGTCGAGGATCGCGGTGATCCGGTCGACGTCGTCGACCGTGCGCAGGGTGTGCACGGGAATCTCGGAGTGGGCGAGCACACTGCGGGTGGTGGCGCCGGCAGCGAGGATCAGCCGATCGTAGCTCTCGGAGGTTTCCTCCCCGGTCAGGGTGTCGCGCACGTAAACGGTCTTTGACTCTCGATCGATCCGGGTCACCTCGTGGTCGATCCGCACGTCGAGGCGGAATCGGCTCGCCAGGGATTCCGGCGTCTGCAGCAGCAGGTCGGCCCGGTCACGGATGACGCCGCCCACGTAATACGGCAGCCCACAATTCGCGAACGAGACGTAGTGCCCGCGTTCGAATACGATAATCTCGGCCGTCTCGTCCAGCCGGCGCAACCTGGTCGCCGCCGACATTCCGCCCGCAACTCCGCCTACAATAAGTGTCTTCACTAGGACCTCCGAGTCGATCATACCCCCTGGGGTATGGAAAGGGCTGGGAGTGCGCCCGGCTCCCCACTAACCTTAGGGACATGCCCGCCGTCCAGAGCCGCTTCGTCGTTCGCACCTTTGCGACCTTCGTCTTTTTCACGCTCCTGGCCGGCCAGTTCTGGCGCAGCCTGTTCGGCTGGTGGGGCTTCGGCGTGATCGGGGTCGTCGTGCTCGCCGGCGCCATCGTTGGGCTGGTCCGACTGAAACCCGATTGGGTCTGGACGCGTTTCCCGAAATCCGTCGGAGCCTTCCTCCTCGTGGCGACCGCCTCCCTGGTCTGGTCGAACTACCTCGGCGCCTCCCTGATCGGAGTGACCCTGCAGTGGGCCACGACGATCACCGCCGTATTCCTCGCGCTCTGCCTCACCTGGACGGAACTGCTCCGCACCCTCGGCGGCGCCCTGCGCTGGGTTCTCGCCCTGTCGCTGGTCTTCGAAGCGGTCGTCGCGGTCTTCGTCAGGCAACCGCTGCTCCCCTTCTGGGTCGATTACGGCACCGAGAAGGTGCCACAGGCGTTCTACTGGTCCCGTGCCCTGCTGTTGCAGGGCGGTCCGATCGAGGGGATCGTCGCCAACCGGAACCTGCTCGGATTTGTCGCCCTGCTCGCCGTGATCGTCTTCGCCGTACAACTCGCGGCCGGCACGGTGCGCCGCGGCTGGGGCGTGGCCTGGCTGGCTCTCGCCGTGCTCATGCTCGCGCTCACCCGGTCGACGACCGTGTCGTTGGCGGCCGGGTTCGTCGCCCTCGTGCTCGTTTTCGCGCTCTGGACCCGACACCGCGGGCCGCAGCGGCGTCGCCCGGTCTACCTGGCCGCGGCCGCATCCGTCGTGGCCATCGGCGCCGCAGCGGCCGCCTTCACCCCACAGCTGCTGGCCGTGTTCGGCAAGAGCCCCGACGTCACCGGGCGGATCGACATCTGGCGCAGCGTGATCGAGCTCGCGAGCCAGCGCCCCGCGTTCGGCTGGGGCTGGGTCAGCTACTGGGCGCCCTGGGCCGAGCCGTTCCAGGGCCTGGCCTTGCGTAAGGGAGTCGTCTACCTTCAGGCGCACAACGCCTGGCTCGACGTGTGGTTGCAGCTCGGGATCGTCGGCCTGATCGTGTTCGTGGCGCTCGCGCTGTCGACCCTGTGGCGGTCCTGGTTCCTCGCCGTCGACCGGCCGCGCCGCGGCCTCGCCGACACGGAACCGTACGCGGCATCCGCCCTGCTGCCGCTCCTGCTGTTGGCGGCCCTCCTCGCACAGAGCCTGGCGGAGAGCCGGATTCTGATCGAGTCGGGCTGGGTGCTCCTGGTGCTGCTCGCCATCGTCACCAAGCGCCAGCAGGCATCCGCCCTGCCGATGCCGTAGACGGTAGCGTGGAAGGCCCATGATCCCGAACACCAACCGACGGCCCCCGTCGCCGCGAGTCATGCGCTTCCTGGGGGCACCCCGCTTCGCGGCGTCCCTCACCCTGGTGATCATCGGGGTCGCCTTCTCCACACACCTGATTCGCGGCGTCATCGGCTGGCCCGGACTGGTCGGTGTGCTGATCACGGTCGTGGCGCTGGCTGTGGCCTCGCTGATCGCGCGGCGGGAACGTACGGACTGGCACGGCCTCCTGCCCATTTCCATCATGGTGTTCGTGGGCTGGTGCGCCCTCTCGCTGCTCTGGTCCGGCTACGCCCCCGACACCATCCGCGGGGTGCTCTACCAGCTCACCTTCACGTTCCTGGCCATCTACGTCGCCCTCGCGCGGGACACCATTCAAATCGTGCGCGCCACCGGCGACGTCCTGCGGCTGCTGCTCGGGCTGTCCCTCGCCCTCGAGGTGCTGTCCGGTCTGTTGATCGACCTGCCGATCGTGTTCCTGGGCATCCAGGGCAACATCGCTCAGCTCGGACCGGTGCAGGGCATCTTCGGATCACGGAACGTGTTCGGTCTGGTTTCCCTGCTCGCCGGGGTCACCTTCATCGTCGAGCTGCGCGCGCGGTCGGTGCGCCGCGGTGTCGGGATCGGCTCGATAGCACTCGCCGGCTTCGGGCTGCTGCTCACCCGCTCCCCCGTCATCCTGGTCGTCGCCCTCTTCGTCGGGCTGGCCGCGTTCGCCCTCTACTGGCTCCGGCGCACACCGGTCGAGGGGCGTTGGATGCTGCAAATCGGCCTGCTCGGCACGACCGTCGTCGGCGGCATCGCCGCGTTCATCGGCCGAGCCCAGATCCTCAACACGCTCAACGCGGGCAGCGAGTTCGAGGTGCGGTATTCGCTCTGGAGCGAGATGTGGCGCCTCGTCAGCCTGCATCCGCTCGAGGGCTGGGGCTGGACGGGCCTCTGGCCCAACGCCGTCACGCCATACGGCTGGTTCGACTTCGTCAGCCGGCGCGACCAGACCTCCGGCCTCAACGCGTTCCTCGACGTGTACTTCCAGGTCGGCCTGGTCGGTTTCGTGGCTTTCCTCGCCCTGATCGGTCTGGCGTTCTGGCGTTCGTGGGTGCTGGCCGCAAACAAGCGCACCCTCGTCTACGTCTGGTCACCGCTGGTGCTGGTGATCCTGATCGTCACATCCGCCGCGGAGAGCACGGCCCTGGTCGACTTCGGCTGGTTGCTGCTGCTCATCTGCGCGCTCAAAGCGGCACAGGGCAAGAGCTGGCGCAGCCTGCTCCGGCCGAGCCCACGCAACCGGATCGGCTGAGCGGAACGGTGGTCGAGCCTGTCGAGACCCGTGATCTCGACAAGCTCGATCACCGCGTGGCCCGATCACCGCGTGGCTCGATCACCGCACGGCCGGATCACCGCACGGCCCGATCACCGCAGCCGGCGACACCGTCAGACGGGCTGGACGAGGTCCCGGAGCACGTCCTGCAGGCCCAGCCCGAACCTGGTGTAGTCCCCGGCGCGCAGCGCCCGCAGCACCGGCCGCACCCGCCGGACTCGCGCCGCCGGCAACCCGCTGCGCATCCGCTCATGGGCCAGCTTGGCGTCGATCTTCCCCAGGGTCTCGGTCGACGGCGCCGGCTCGAACGTTCGGGCACGTTCCTCCAGGGCGACGGCCCTGGCCAGCAGTCTCGCGTTGCGCGCTCCGCGGGAAGCGGTCAGTCGGCCAAGGCGTCCACCCAGGTCGAGGCTCGATGCGCCGATCTGGTTGCCCTCGTGCTGGCGATAGTCCACGAGCGGTTCGTCGAGCAGGTCCATCGCTCCGCTCGCGGCGGCGACCATGGCCAGCCACTCGTCGTGCACCCACGACGCGGGGAAGGGGCGAGCGCGCTCCACGAGGCCGCGACGCACGACAGCGGTCGCACCGGTGACGATGTTGCGACGCAGGAGCGCATCGATCGCCCGGCCGCCGTGCACCGCGTTTCGGTCTTCCGCCGATACTCCCAGCGTGTCCAGAAGGGTGGTTCCGAGCGGGTAGCCCTGCGCGTCGACGAGTCGGGCATCCGTGTGCAGCAGGTACAGGCTCGGCCGGCGCCCGAAGACGGAGACAATGCGGTCGAGGCGGTCGGCGTGCCAGACGTCGTCCTGGTCGCTGAGGGCGATGAGCTCTCCGGTGCAGGCCGAGAGTGCCTGTTCGAAGTTGGCGGTCACTCCCAATGGCGTCGCGTTGCGCAGAACCCGTAGCGACACCTCGGCGCCCGGATTCCGGGTCTGCCAGGCCCCGAAAATGCCCAGTGCGAGGTCCGCCGAACCATCGGTCGAACCGTCGTCCGAGACCACGATCTCCGTCGGCCGCAGCGTCTGGTCGAGGATGCTCAGCAGCTGCTCCTCAAGGAAGGCCGACCCGTTGTAGGTGCACAGGGCCACGGAGATGCTGGGGCTCATCGTTAGCGCCGTTTCAGGCCGACCGACAGCACCCCGAGGAACATCCCGGCCATCACGGTCTGCGCTCCCAGCATCATCAGCAACGCCGACGGAATCGCGACCCGGATGGTTTCGCCGGCGATCAGGGCGCCATAACCGCCTGCCGCCCAGCCGATCAGCTGAGCCAACGCGATTCCCAGCCCGATCAGGAAGAGAATCAGGCCGAGGATGGCCCCGCTCTCGAGGCTCATCCGCCTCTCCAGCCGCTCGAAGTTGCGACTGCGTGGAATTCGGAAGCCCTCGTGTTGGGCATAAATCTTGGTGAGCAGCGCGAACAGGAAGGCCTGATAGCCCACCACGGCGAGCGCCGCCAGATAAACCTGGCTGGAATAGGTGAAACCAACCTGGCCGACGACGACGGGACCAAAGGCCAGCAGCACCGTGCCGACGAAGCCGATCAGGAAGGCAATGCTGCCCGGGATCAGGAACAGCCAGCGGGGACTGAAGATAAGCAGAAAGCGCAGGTGGCGCCATCCGTCACGCCAGCTGCGCAGGTGCGGCGGGCGACTGCGGCCGTCCTTGGACAGCGTGGTGGGCACTTCGCTGACCCGGACCCCACCCAGAGTGGACTTCACGACCATCTCGCTGGCGAACTCCATCCCGGTGGTCTGAAGGTGAAGGTCGAGCATCGACTGCCGGTTGAATCCGCGCAGCCCACAGTGGAAGTCCTTGATCGGTGACCGGAAGAGCGTGCGCCCGATCCAGGAGAGCACGGGGTTGCCGAGGTACTTGTGCAGCGGCGGCATGGCGCCGTCTTCAATCCCGCCGCGGAAGCGGTTGCCCATCACCAGTTCGTCACCGGCGCGGAGACGTTCGACGAACCCGTCGAGAGCGCTGAAATCGTAGCTGTCGTCGGCATCGCCCATGATCACGAAGGTGCCCCTGGCCCCTTCGATTCCGCCGATCAGCGCGCTGCCGTAACCCTTCTCCGCGACCGCGACGACGCGCGCTCCGTGCGCCTCGGCGATCGCCTGCGACCCGTCGGTACTGCCGTTGTCCGCGATCACGACCTCACCGGCGATGCCGCTTCGCAGCAGGTAGTCCTGCGCCTTGTCGATGCACACGGCCAGTGTTTCGGCCTCATTCAGACAGGGCATCAGGATGGAGAGTTCGAGTATTTCGGTGGTTGACATGCGTACAGCGAGTCCCGTCATTGTTGGTGCGGCCCCCTCATCGTACAGAATGTGATTTGTGAACCTTGGACTCGTAGTGTCAACTCTCGGCCGTGTCGAGAGCCTGCGGCGACTCTTCGAGTCCGTTTCCGAGCAGATGACGGCGGATGACCACCTCGTCGTCGTCGCCCAGCGAAACCTCGCCGAGGTCGACGCTTTGGCTGCCGCTTACCGGTCACCGAACCTGGCCATCACGGTCGTCACTTCCCCGCCGGGGGCCTCCCGCGGCCGCAACGCCGGCGTCGCGGCCCTGCCCGCAGAACGGGACCTTCTGCTCAACTTTCCGAACGACACGACCTGGTTCCCGCCCGACGCACTCGAGGGGCTGCGCCGCCTTCCCGACGGCTTCCGGGCGGGGGCACTGACCGTCGTGGACGAGAATGGGCCGAAGTTCGTGCTGCCTGACCCCGGCACACCACTCGACCGGCACACGGCCTGGACCGTCATCGAGATGGGCCTTCTCATCCGGCGCAGCCTGTTCGACTCGCTCGGCGGCTTCGACCCGGAGATCGGCACCGGCGCGCCCAGCCCCTGGCAGGCCGGCGAGGCGACCGATCTGCTTCTGAAGCTCATGCGCGACGAGCCACGCACAGACTTCGTCTGGCAGCCACCCACCGTTCTTGTGGGTGGCATCGCTGATCCGAGCGGCCTGACCGTCGCGGAACGTCGGCGCAAGCTGCGCGGCTACGGTCGAGGACTGGGCCGGCTCGTGACCCGGTGGCGCTACCCGCTCTGGTGGCGATTCGCCTTTCTGGGCGGAGGGCTGTTCTTCGGGCTGCGCAACCCTGGCACGAACGCATGGGCCGACGGCTGGTGGGTCTTCCTCGGCCGGCTCGAGGGAATGATCGGGCGCCCCTTCGACGGCGCACGAACGGTCACCGCGGTGACAAGGTGACCGCGGACCTGCCGTCCCCCCTGCGACTCCGCCGGGCCACGCTGAGCCTGATCACCCTGCTCGGCGGGGTGTCGCTGGCCGTCATCCCGGCCGCGACCATTTCCATCTCGTCCCGGCTGTTCAGCCGCCCGGAGCAGGGCGTCATCGCCGTGGCCGTGATGGTGGCAACCTTCGTCGGCCAACTCACCTTCGCTGTGGTGCTCGAGTCGCGGTTGAGTTCGGCTGCAACCGAACGCCGCGTGGTCTTCCCGCTCTGGCTGGCGGGGCTGGCGATTGTCGCCGCGCTGGTGATGGCTCTGAACCCGACCAACCCCGTTGTGCTGGTCATCGGTCTTCCGGTGCTGATCGCCGCCCTCGAGGTGGGGCGCGGTGTGTCCGTGGCCGAGCGTCTCGACGTGCGCGAGATCTGGGCATCCGTCGTGGTCGGTCTCGGTGCGCTCGGCGGCGTCGTGGCCGCGTTCACCGGCCAAACCTGGGCGCTGGTTCCGCTCGTGGCCGGCATCGCCGCGGCGACGCTCCTCCGCTCCCTGCCGGTGGCGCACAAGGCAAGCCGCCCGGAGCCCGCCGTGATGGGCTGGGTGGTGGCCGACACCGCGATCACGGGCGTGATCTACCCACTCTTGAACACCATGATCCTGGCCTTGCTCGGCCCGGGCGACGCGGTGCTGTTCACGGCGATCGCCACCGTTTCCGGCCTGCTCGCGATCCCCCTGAACTTCATGCGCCTGCGACTGTTGAAGGCGCATTCCCAACTGGACATCGTCGTCTCGGCCGGTGCCGTGCTAGCCGCCGTGGTGGTTCTGGTGCTGCTCGAACGCACCGGGGTGCTCGGTTTCATTTTCGGTGGGGTCTGGACGAGTTCGGCGGCCATCCTGCCGCTCGTGCTCGCCTGCGCCTGGAGGGCCGCGTCGCTCCCGACGACGATCCCGTTCGCCGCCCTGCGGCGGATGGGTGAGGTGCGTCTGCTGACCGGGTTGCGCGCGGTCGTTTCGGCAATGGCATTCGCACTCGCCGCGATCGGACTCGCGCTGCACAGCCTGCCCGCCGTGTTCCTCGGCCTGCTCCTTGCCGAACTGGCCTCGGCTGTGGTTTACGAGCTTGCCAGACGACGACGCGTGCGCGCCGCCGAGGACGTTTCCGTGGCCGGTCGATGAGCCGCGTACTGGTCGACCTCCTGTTCTTCACCGGCCGCAAGGGCGGGATGGAATCGTACGTGCGCGAGGTTTACAGTCGGATCGAGCCGGGCGCGGGCGGCCTCGAGTTCATCGGCCTCGCGTCGGCCGAACTGGCCGCCGCCGACACGGATTGGTTCCCCGGCCGCATCGTCGACTCGGGCATCAGCGGCGAGGACCGAATCGCTTGGGCCCGCGGCGAGCTCTTCGGCGTCGCCCGGTTCGCCCGCAGGCTCGGAGCCGACCTGATCCATTGCCCGGCCAACCTCGGCCCGGCCTGGTCGCGGGTTCCGGTGGTACTCACCGTGCACGACCTGCTGCCGTTCCGACATCCGGAATACGTGCCCGGCGCATATTCCCGTGTGCTGCGCACAATGATCCGGCTCGCCGCCCACGGAGCGCGGCGCATTCTCACCGTCAGCGAGGCCTCGCAGGGGGATATCGTGCGGTACCTGCGGGTGCCGGCGTCCCGGGTCGACGTGGTGCCGCTCGCGGGCCAGGACCCGGAGACGAAGCCCGGTGGATTTTCCCGGCTACCGCGCCAGCTGTTGGCCGTGGGCAACCGGATGCCGCACAAGAACTTTCCGCTGCTGCTGGCGGCACTGGCCCTGATCCCCGCAGGTTCGAGGCCGCACCTGGTCGTCACCGGCAGCCACGGCGACGACCCACTCACCCCCGTCGTGGCCCGGCTCGGCCTGGAGCCGTGGGTCGCACTGCGTGGCTGGCTGCACTCCGACGAGTTGGACCGGCTCTACGCCGAGTCGAGTTTGATCGTTTTCCCGACCCTGTTCGAAGGTTTTGGCCTGCCGGTACTGGAGGCCATGTCCCGCGGCTGCCCCGTCGTCTGCGCCGACATTCCCGTGCTCCACGAGGTTGCCGGGGAGGCGGCCGTCTACGTGTCGCCCCACGACGCGCAAGGCCTGGCCGCGACGATCAGCACCCTCCTCGACGATCCGGTCGAGCTGGCCCGCAGATCGACGCTCGGCCTGGACCGCGCCCGTGCTTTCTCGTGGTCCAGGACCGCCAGGGATACCGTGGAGTCGCTTCAGCGGACCCTGGCCGAGCGGTAGCGCGCCAGGATCTGGTCCACAGAGGCGCTCAGCCCGTTGCTGACTCGTTCAGCGTCGAACCAGGCCCTCGTGCGAGCCCGCAGGGGTTCCCCGTCGCGCACGGCGCGCACGATGGCCGCACCCAGCACCTCTGGAGACACCGAGGCGGCGACGTAGCCGTTGACACCGTCCACGACCAGTTCAGCCGCGGCGTTGTCAGGCCCGGCCACCACCACGCTCGGGGTGGCGAACGCGGCCGCCTCCACGACGACCAGGCCGAAGCCCTCTCGTCTGGATGGGTTGACGAGCACGCGCGCACCGCGGATAAGCTCGCGCAACTCCTCCTCGCCGACCCGGCCGCGAAGCTCAAGCTCTGCGTCGAGGCCCAGCTCGGTAACGCGGGCTGCCACCGCTGGCGTCTCGGGGCCGTCGCCCACGATGACGGCGCGCAGCTCGGGAATTGCGCCGCGCGCTTCCGCCAGCGCCGGGACCAGATCGATCAGGCGCTTGTCGGCGATGTGCCGGCCGATGAAGACCAGGTACGGGTGATCGGGGCGGTCGGTGGTGGCACCGGGCTCGTCGCCGACGAGATCAACGAGGCCGAGGGTGATCGGTGCCGCGCGCCGCCGATAACGGCGCAGCCGCGCGCCGGTGAAGTCGCTGTTGACCGTGTGCAGGTGGGCGAGACGGATTCCCACGACCTGCAGCAGGTACGCGATCGTACCGGAGAGCGCCCCGGCGTACTCGCGCCACTTCCGCCACGGCCAGATCTCGAGCCAGTCGGCGACCACGAAAGTGGGGCTGCCGAGAAGAGCCAGCCGCACCGCGAACAGGTTCAGCACCGGCAGGGTGCTGACGACGACGAGGTCGTACTGGCCACGCCTGGGGAGGAAATACCGGAAGAGCGCCCAGGCGAACGCGACCGCGCTCCAGGGGGTTCGGGTACCGCCGGCGTCGTAGATGTCGCCCTGCCACACCGGCACGATCGAGAAGGACGCGGGCGGGGCATCCGTCGCCCACTGCCGCCGGGTCAGGTAGTCGACGGTGCTCCCGCCCTCCACGAGAAGCTCCGCGAGGCGGCGGTAGACGCGCTCACCTCCGCCGGCGTTGAGCGGAAACACGCAGTCATACGCGATCGCGACCCGAGGTTCAGGCATGCGTCGGCTCGGTCTCGGCCACGGTCTCTGCGGCCGTGTCCTCGGCGCGGGCGGAACGCGCGGCGAGCCAGATGGACCAGAGCACGAAAGCAACGGACGCCAGGGCATAGAGGGCGATCAGCGTCATCGCCCCCAGCGGAGGCTCCCACGACGGGTTCCGCCACATGGCGCTGTAGGGCTGGTCCGTTCCGGCCACGTACCGCCACAGCACGAAAAAGAACGCGGCAACGCCATACGCCGCAACGAGAGTGATGCCCACCCCGCTCAGACGGGTGGCCATGAAGCCGACGCGCCGACCGGACCGTCCGGAGAGCAGCCACGCCGCCACCAGCGTGACCCCGACGTAGAGGAAGAGCCCGTAGCGGCCCTGCCAGATGATCCCGGTTTGATGCACGCTGTATCCCTGCACCAGCGCCGGGACCAGAACCGCCGCGGCCAGGACCGCGCCCATCGTCACGACGCTTCGGCGATCAAGGCCAACGAAGGTCAGCACGACGAGGATGGCCACGGCGGCCACGAACGGCCAGTAGGTGTACACCGACAGCGGCGTGTCCACCCAACCGAAGAAGCCGATCGCCTGCTGCAGGTGGTCGGGCAGCAGCCGGATCATGTGCGTGAATCCCTGGTAGAACGATCCGCCGACGAGCGGGGCGTCCGACGCGCTCGCCTGGCCCGAGAGGCTGCCGCCGCCCAGGGTCCAGGAGAGTGAGAAGATCCCGCCCACTGCGACGAGGGCCAGCCAGAGATAGGACCCCTTTGTGGTGAACAGTCTCTTGACCGCCGCCCAGCCGGCGGCCAGGAAGCACAAGCCCACCACGACGACGAGCCACAGCGGGCCGGTGGCCCGAGCCGTCGCCAGGACTATCGCCGACACCGTCACGATCAGCCAGAGGTAGCGGCGAGGCAGCGACGAGACCAGACCGGCGTCCCGCCCGTCCAGGTGCTGCAGCAAGCGCAATAGTGCGATCCACAGGGCGCCGGCAGATGCGATTTCAATCCCGTTCGGATTGACCGATCCGAATAGGTAGACGACCATGGGCGCGGCCAGAAAGGTCAACCCGAACGGCATCCAGCGAGCGCGTCGCACCGACATCGCCGTTTGGAATGACCAGGCCACGAACACGGCGCAGAGCAGACCGCTGACGATACGCATGGCGTAGATGCCGGCTGAGCCGTTGAGGAAGAGGGTGGGCCAGCCGACCAGGTAGTAATAGATCGGGTTGTAGGCACTCACCCAGGTGTTGAACCACCCCTTGCCACCCTTGTCGCCCAGTTCGAAACCGCAATCGGCGGGCAACTCGGGGTGGAAGATATAACACACGATCTGCTGGTTGTAGGAGTATCCGGCCGGCAACTCCATTACGGAGTGTTTGACGCCCGCCACGGCATGCCCGGTCAGGTCCCCGCGCACCTGCGCGATGGCCTTGACCGCATGAGCGTTCTCATCGGGAACGGAGAAGATCGGGCTCGCCAGCGACCACACCGTGGCGAGCATTGCCATCAGGGCGAACGCGGTCCAGAAGACGGATCGGGTGGGCGGCAGGTCCGAACTGAGTCGCGGTTTCGCCGCGGGAAATCTGAATGTTGACACGAACTCGCTTTTCCTGTCATGAAAGTGCTCTTGTGAGGGGAGTTACGCGGGTCCGTACTCCACTGTGGCCTGCGATTCCCACGACTCCGCAAAGGCTACAGGCACGACCGAACAATCTCGTTTCACCTGAAACAGAGCCGGAGCAGATATCGACGGCATTTCGTCGTCATTCTTGCCGCGTCCCGACTTGGTACGCTCTAGAGTTATGCCCAAAGTCCTCGTTGACCTTCTCTCGTACACCGGCACGAAAGGCGGCATGGAGACCTATGCGCGCGAACTCTACCGGGCCATCGGCAAAGCAGATACGGAGTTCGAGTTCGTCGGTCTTGCGAGCAAGGAAGGCTTCAAGCTCGACCAGTCCTGGTTTCCGGGTGAGGTCATCGACTCGGGCATCAGCGGCGAGAACCGGTTTCTCTGGGCGTTTGGCGAGCTCATCATGGTCACCAGTTGGGCGAAGCGGATCGGAGCCGATCTCATCCACTCCCCAGCGACGCTGGGCACGATGCGTCGCGCGGTTCCAAGCGTAATCACGATGCACGACATGCTTTACTGGAGCCGCCCTGACCTCATGTCGACAGGCATGTACACCGGACCGGTGAAGTGGATGGAACGGCGCGGTTCCAAGGCCGCGACCAGGATCCTCACCATCAGCGACGTTTCTCGAGACGAGATTCTCACCTACCTCAAGGTCGACCCGTCCCGTCTCGACGTCGTTCCTCTCTCTGGGACGGCGTCACCGTCTGC
Organism: Cryobacterium sp. PH31-AA6; assembly: GCF_030063195.1. Taxonomy (GTDB): domain Bacteria; phylum Actinomycetota; class Actinomycetes; order Actinomycetales; family Microbacteriaceae; genus Cryobacterium. The sequence continues at coordinate 35,548 of NZ_JASISS010000024.1, read as the reverse complement.
AGACCGTTCCAAGCACGAACCTCACGCCCAAGGCATGCTGCTGGCCACTGGAAACCGTCGCCCGCACAAGAACTGGGCTGGGCTCATCCGAGCCTTGCCGTTCGTGAACGAGGAAATTCGGCCTCGAGTTGTCATCACTGGCAGCCACGGTCACGATCCACTGCTCGCAATCGTGGAAGAACTCGACCTCCAGGAATGGGTCGAGCTCAAATCCTGGGTTTCGACCGAGGAACTCGAAGAGCTCTACTCGCACGCGACCGCCATGGTCATGCCCTCATTCTGTGACGGGTTTTCGCTGCCGGCTCTGGAAGCCATGATGGCAGGAGTGCCGGTCCTGCTCTCCGACATTCCGGTCTACCGAGAGGTGGCCCAGGACGCCGCTCTGTACTTTGAGCCGACCGATCCAGAATCGATTGCCCGGACGATAACGCAGGCACTGACAGATCACGAACTCATGAATGCGCTCGTAGCACGCGGCCATGAGCGCGCCAAAGTTTTCTCGTGGGAGAAGACGGCAAACGGAACACTTGCCACCTTCCGTAAGGCGCTCTCTGGCCAGCGTTAGCAACGGCCAGAGAGCACTTCGCTACGAGAGCCTCTGCAGTGTGTCGTGCAGCAGGTCGATCCCGGCTTCAACGGGGAAGTGATGGTTACCCACGAACAGGCCGTCGTCGTGGATCTTGTCCGCGACCGGCAGCGCGTCGGGAACCACTGCCACAAGGTGCTGCATCACCGGGTTCCGGGTGAAGTTACCCCCGACAATCGGTCGCGACTCGATGCCTGCCGCTGTGAGCGCTGCAACAACTTCCGCACGACGGCCGGCGAGAGTTCCCTCGAGGACGAGCGAGAACCCGAACCAGCTGCTCTCCCCCGTTTCTTTCTGGATGCGCACGGACTGGAGATCGAGAAATTTTCTTTGGAAGTATCGCGCGTTCGTCCGGCGGCCCTCCACCAAGGTGGGGACCTTCTTCAACTGCTCGATTCCCAACGCACCGGACATCTCCAATGGACGCACGTTGTAACCCGGGAGAACGAACCGGAAGGCATCTTCGAATGCGTCACCGGACTTCTCGTGGACGAAGTTGTCAATGGGCAGTTCCCGTGTCCAGCCGTGGGCACGCAATGACACCATCTCTTGGTAGAGCTGCTCGTCATCGGTGAGAATGAGTCCGCCCTCCATCGTGGAGATGTGGTGAGAGAAGAACGCGCTGAACGTGCCGAGCAGACCGGCCGTCCCGGCGTAGACGCCCGCATCCTTCGCACCAAGCGACTCGCAATTGTCCTCGAGGAGTACGAGGTTGTTCGCCTCGGCCAATGCTCGAAGCCTGGTGAAATCATTCGGGTTCCCCAGCAGGTTGACGGCGAAAATTGCCTTGGTCCGGGGGCCGATGGCCTCGGCGGCCAGATCAAGGTCCATGTTCAGGGTATCCACGTCGATATCGACGAACTTCAATACCAGCCCATATTGGTGCAGCGGGTAGTACGTGGTCGCCCACGAAACCGCAGGCACCAGCACCTCGTCACCCGGGTTCAGATCGATCCGAGGATCCAGAACGGCAGCCGCGATTGCGATGAGGTTCGCGCTGCTTCCGGAATTGACCATCACCCCGAAGCGGGCGCCGAAATGGCCGGCAAACTCCCGCTCGAATTGGGCGACTAGAGGCCCCATCGTGAAGCGGCCACTGGCGATGACCCGTTGGAGTGCCGCATACTCTGCGTCATCCCAGGACGAGGTGGCAAGCGGAAAAACGTTCTCGGCGGACGCGGTCATGTCATCTTCTCTCTGTCTGCTGGCTTGCGAGGAATGCTTCATAACTTGTGGCGATCCCGGAGGCGAGAGGAGTCTCTGGGTTCCAGCCCAGCCCTCGTGCCCGCGTGGAATCGAGAAGTCGCTGAGGCACGCCGGACGGCTTTGTCGGATCGAAGGTGAACTCCCCCGTGTAGCCGATCACGCTCTTTGCGGTCTCGTAGTACTCGGCGACAGTGTGGTCCTGACCGCAGCCCAGATTGAGTACCGCAGGCCAGGAGTCAAGAGTGCCGATCTGGCTGACGACCCATTGCGCCAAGTCCATAACGTACGTGAACTCGCGCCGCGCTGTGCCATCGCCCCAGATAGGTACGGTGAGAGCGCCGGAGACGTGTGCGGCGTGGATTTTGGCGATGGCGGCTGCGATCAGGTGCCCCCGGCCGATGGAGTAGTCGTCGTTTGGACCGTAGAGATTCGACGGCGCCACCACTTTGTAGCTAAACCCGAACTGCTCACTGGCGTATTCGCACACCTTGCCAGCCGCAATCTTTGCAAGAGCGTAGCCCTCGTTCGCGGATTCCAACTGCCCGTCCAGAACTTGATCTTCGCCGATCGGCTGTCGCGCCGACGCCGGATAGATGGCCGCGCTGGACACATACAACAGCTCCGGGACCCTCAGTTCGATCGCCGCCGACAATACGCTTGAGTCCAGGAGCAGATTGTCCAATAGGTATGGCGTGGGTTCGCTCAGCTTCGCCTGAATGCCACCTACTTTTGCGGCCGCGTGAATGATCGCGTCGGGTCGGCTGCGTTCCAGAAACCTGTGTGTCTGTTCCCTGTCCCGTAGATCAGCGTCCCGGCGGGTCGCCACAATCAGCTTGTCGTTCGGGCGAATTCCCTGCCATTGCTCCGCGATGCTGGAACCCAGCATTCCGGCGCCACCGGTCAATAAGACGCGCAATTCAGGAGAGCTTTACCGGGGCGTCCACGTAGTGGCTCCCCTCGACCGCAAGCGCAGCGATGTCCGCATCGACCATGATTTCCGCCAGCTTGGGGGTGAGGACCTTGGGAGTCCATCCCAACAGGTCCTGAGCCTTCGAAGGGTCACCAACCAGGGAATCCACTTCGGTCGGGCGCAGGTACCGCTCGTCGAATTTCACATACTTCTCCCAGTCGAGATCCGCGCGCTCAAATGACAGCTGCAGAAAGTCCTTGACCGTGTGCGCAGTATTCGTGGCGAGGACGAAGTCCTCCGGCTGATCATGCTGCAACATGCGCCACATGCCCTCGACGAATTCGGGCGCGTAACCCCAGTCACGGACCGAATCCAGGTTCCCCATGAACAGTTCACTCTGCTGACCGGCCTTGATCCGAGCAACCGCGCGGGTTATCTTGCGTGTGACGAAGGTGCCGCCTCGCCGCGGTGACTCGTGGTTGAACAAGATGCCATTGCAGGCAAACATGCCATAGGCCTCCCGGTAGTTACGCGTAATCCAATACGAGTACACCTTCGCCACGCCATAGGGAGATCGCGGATAGAAGGCAGTGTCCTCGTTCTGAGGCGGCGGGGACGCGCCGAACATTTCCGAGCTCGAGGCCTGATAGAACTTGCACTCGAGACCGCTGGCCCGAATAGCCTCCAGCAACCGAATGGTTCCCAGGCCCGTGGTATCGGCCGTGTATTCCGGCTCGTCAAAGCTGACCCGAACGTGCGATTGGGCCGCAAGGTTGTAGACCTCATCAGGCTGAATCTCGTTCAAGAGAGTCACAATGCGCGTGCCGTCCGTCAGATCAGCGAAATGCAGAATCAGTCGATGATCTTGCACATGAGGATCTTGATAGATGTGGTCGATCCGCGCTGTATTGAACGAAGAGGATCGCCTAATGAAACCGTGAACCTCATAGCCCTTTTCGAGGAGCAGTTCAGCCAGATAGCTTCCGTCCTGACCGGTGATTCCGGTAATCAGCGCTCTTTTGGGCCGTGTCTCACTCATAGGTATCCGCTCTGCAATCGCAATGGGGGCAAGAGAGCGCAAATGTCTCACTTTGCCACAAACATTGCTAGCTTACCGGAGTGACCCTTGACATCATGATGCCGTTCTACGGGCGCTTTGACCACTTCCAGCAAGCCGTCAAGAGCGTCATCGCGCAATCAGACCCGGACTGGCGGCTCGTCATCGTTGACGACGTGTATCCCGATCTCGCGCCGGGCCTGTGGGCTCAGGGGCTCGACGATGAGCGGATCACGTATGTGCGAAACGAGACAAATCTGCGTCCAAGCCGCAACTATCGCAAGTGCGTTTCTCTTATGCAGAGCGAATTCGCCGTGATGATGGGCTGTGACGACATTATGTTGCCGAATTACGTGTCCCGAATGAAGGAATTGACCACGCGGTTCCCAACGGCTTCGATCTTTCAACCGGGCGTGTCGATCGTCGACGGCGATGGGTTGGCATCCTCGCCCCTGGCCGACAAGGCCAAGGCATGGTACCGATTCCGCGGAACCGGTGCACGGGCGTTCTCGGGCGAACGCCTCGCAACGAGCCTGTTGCGAGGCAACTGGACCTATTTCCCCTCCCTCACTTGGCGTGTCTCAGAGTTGCAGGCGCACGGTTTTCGCATCGACCTCGACGTTGTCCAGGATCTTGCCATGCTCATGGAGATCACCAAGGATGGCGGGACTCTTGTTCTCGATGATCAGGTCTGTTTCAACTATCGACGTCACGGCGCAAGCGTCTCAGCGATCACAGGTCCAGACGGATCCAAGTTCGCTCAAGAACGCACACTCTTCGCGGAAGCCGCTCGGGACTGTTCGGCGCTCGGCTGGCCGCGAGCAGCTCGGGCGGCACGTTTCCACTTCACGTCGCGAATGAATGCCCTGACCGATCTGCCCGCAGCGCTCAAGTCCGGTCATGCCCGGGGACGCCGCGCTCTGCTCCGCCACGTCTTCGGTTCGTAGAGCGACCGCTCATGATGTGCGCGCCCGAACCCGATTGGTAGGCTGGGGGCCATGACAACCCTGCTCACGGATACGTTGATTGTGATGCCGGCTTTCAACGAGGAGGAGTCGGTCGCCGCTGTGGTCGCCGAGGTTTTTTCCAAGCTTCCCGGTGTCAGCGTGTTGGTCGTCGATGATGGTTCCACCGACGAGACCGCGAGTCAGGCACAGATCGCCGGCGCCACCGTCATCAGGTTGCCGTTCAATCTCGGTGTCGGTGGCGCCATGCGTGCAGGCTTCAAATACGCGCTCGCCCACGACTTCCGCAACGTCGTGCAGGTCGACTCAGACGGTCAGCATGATCCCACCGGTGTGACACAACTTCTTGAAGAATTGCGCACCTGTGATCTGGTGCTCGGAGCCCGCTTCGCCGGCCAAGGTGATTACACCGTGCGAGGACCGCGGCGCTGGGCAATGGTTGTCCTGGCACGAATTGTCAGTTCTTTGGCGAATACCCGCCTGAGTGACACCACGTCCGGCTTCCGGGCGACGGGGCCACGCGCGGTTCGACTTTTCGCCGAGCACTACCCCGCCGAGTATCTCGGCGACACCATCGAGTCCCTCGTCATCGCCGCGCGGGCCGGCTGCACGATCCGGCAAATACCTGTTGCGATGCGACCGCGAGCCGGGGGTATCCCCTCACACAATCCTTTGAAGTCGGCAGCCTATCTGGGCCGGGCCGGCATGGCGCTTTTGATTGCGCTCATGCGCCCTCGAGTCCCCCTCACGTCCGGAGCCAGCCCCTCATGAGTACCGCAAGTTACGTTTTTGGCATCGTCGCGGCGGTCATCGCACTCTTGTTGGTGATCGAGATGCTTCGCCGACGCCGCCTCCGTGAACGCCACGCAGTGTGGTGGATACTCGCCGGAGTTCTGGCACTCATCATTGGCGTCTTCCCCCAGCTCGTCTCGTGGGCCGCAACGGCGGTGGGCATCGAAGTCCCCATTAACCTGGTCTTCTTCGTAAGCCTGACCTTGCTGGTTTTCGTTTGCGTGCAACACAGTGCCGAACTCACCGACCTCGAGAGTAAGACACGGTTACTGGCCGAGCACATCGCGTTTCAGAGCAATCGAATTGACGTTCTCGAGCGTCGCCTCAGCTCGCACTCGTCAGAGGTCGATTCGGACTAGCGCGCTCTATCCCCCGTCGGAAGCGTTCCGGCCGACAGCTACCGGACGCCAGAATCCGGACAGGTGAACCAGTAGGCCAAGGAGCGGACCGGCCGAGAGCGCGACAATCGCGCGCGTCTCAAGAGTTCCCGGCAGCAGCAGGAGCAGGATTGTCGTGACGGCCGCCACGACCCAGCCCGCAGTGAAGATCATGTGTTGAGATCGAGCCAGAACAGCAGGTCCAGTCGCGCACAACGCAGCCACAAGCCCTGCCGAACCCACCAGGAGCGCCAAAACAACGTTATTGATTTCGTATGCCGAACCGACGAGCAGGACCAGCAGGGGAGACGCAAACCACAAGGCGAGGGCCGCGAGTAAAATGCTGGCGCCGGCAATCAGGGCCAGGATCCGAGTCAGCGCAGAGCCGATGGTAGCGCCGTGTTGCCGAAAATGAATGACCAGATAGCTCTGGAGCGAGAGCACGGCAATGACGATCGGCGCTCTGGTCAGAGTGATGGCAAGGACGAGAGCACCAAGTGCGGCCTCGGAAGCGTCTCCGGAAGTAGCCCCCAGCAATAGCGGGAATCCACTCACCAGGACCCCTGTCGACGATGAGCCCACGACCGTGCGAGCGACATTCCAGGCGAGCTGCTTGGAGCCGACGTCAAGCTCGGTCCGGTTCACAACGTTCCGACGAATGAATGGCCAGACCAGCAGTGGCGTCAACACGAACGGCGCGGCCACAGCCCAGGCAATTACGCTCATATCGTCGGTGAACTGCAAAACAGTCGCCACCAGAACCAGCCGCAAGACCCCGTCGATAGAAACCATTGCCGCGATGGATCGCCAGATGCTCAGACCATAAAGCACGCCACCCATAACGGCGACGATTGTATACGCGGAGACTCCCACAGCCAGGGGCCAAACAAGTACCCAGCCGTCTCGTGGAAATACCGTGGATACCCAGGCCGGGGCCGTGCCCAGGATGACAACCAAAACCGTGCCGGAGACAACAAGAGCGAAGTTCCTCGCGACGGGTCGTCTGTGCGCTGTTACGTCACCGGTTCGAGGACGGGATGCCCTCGCGACTTCTTGTTGCAGACCCGACATCGCACTGATCGCCAAGTACAGGCCGGACCAGAATATCGCGAACGCAGCGTATCCGACCCGACCAAGGTCAGCCGCGACGAGAGGCATGAGAACGTATCCGGAGCCACCGGCCAGAGCCGTGGCGAAGAGGATGAGTCCTGCCCCTCCTAACCGCAGCCGCGGTGTTCGAGTGGTCATCGAAGGTTAATCCTGGGCTGCGATCCATTGCTGCAGGCTTGCAATTCCTCGCTCAACACTCCATGCCGGCGCCCAGTCGAGGCTGCGGAGCGTGGCCTCGATAGAACACTCCGCGTGCCGAACGTCGCCGTCCCGGTACGCACCTGTGATGTGTGGATCTGGAGCTCCATGGTAGCGGGCGATATCTGATGCGAGGTCCATAATCGTAGTCCCGACGCCGGAGCCCACGTCGAAGCGAGATAACGGTCCCGACGGGCCCGCAAGGACGACCGCCTTAAAGGCCTCGGCGATGTCATCGATGAATACGAAGTCACGGGTGATACGCCCATCTTCGTAGATGGGAATGGATTCTCCCCGCCGAGCGATCTGTGAAAACAAGGTCACGATGCCCGTATAGGAATTGATCAGAGACTGTCCGGGTCCGTATACGTTCTGGAGGCGCAACACGGTCACGTGCGAGTCGTGCGCGCTGGCCCACGCCGAAAGGATGAACTCCTGAGCGAGCTTCGTGGCTCCGTAAACGCTTGTCGGCGCCGGCGTTGTACTGGCGACGGAGCTGGGTAGCGGTACCGCCGTCGGAAAATCCCATTCAGCGCGCTCGAATTGGGCGTGCGATCGTTGACCGGGCGACAGCTTGGTGCCCTCTTCATTGAGCCACTCGCCCTCCCCGTAAATGGCTCGGCTGCTGCTCAGCACGAAGTGTGGGGGCACCTGGCCTGCGCGCCCAAGCGCATCCAACATGACTGTGGTGCCAACGACGTTGACCTCGGCGTGACGAGTGGCTTCGTGGAGCGACTGTGCCGTGCCGGTCTCAGCAGCGAGATGGATGATTGTGTCCGGCTTGGCAGCGGCGAGAACAGAGTCCCATAGGGAAGGGTCCGTCACGTCCCCGACGACAAGTTCGGCTGCTGAGTGCAACTCTTTGGGTCGTTCCTGACTCGGGTGAACTTGAGGGTGCAGATTGTCAATGACCACCCAGCGGTCCGAGGAATCGGCGAGTTTCTGAGAAATGGCACTTCCGATGAAGCCAGCGCCGCCTGTTACAAGAACCGTTCCGAGCGGCGATGTCGACATATGGGGCCTCCTGGGTCCTGCGTAGAACGAACATATTGACTTTACAAGAGACGCGGCTGCGTCGCCTATTCGCCTGCGTCAGCGGCTGACGTCGCTTCCCTGTCGCGTCTCCTTTTGGGCATTAGACTGTCCGAGGCGACCTAGGAGCAGCCCTGTCGACAACGACCGAGTGGGCAAGATGCCCTGACGCTCCTCTGTCCGGCGGTCCAGATCCACCCCGCCAGGACAGCCTGACAGATGTGGAAGATCCAGCGGCATGAGCAGAGCAGCAGTCACATCGCCCCCAGTCTCAACTCCCCATCTCCCGGGCCGTCGCTGGAAAGTGTTCGTCGTCGCATTCGCCGCGCTCCTCGCGCCGATGCTGCTGTGGGCCCTCGCCTCGCCGCTGATGTCGGTACCGGACGAACCGTCCCACGCGATTCGCGCTGCAGCAGTGGTCCGCGGGCAAATCGCCAGTATCCCCTGGGAAAAGAATCCAGCCCTTACCCGAGCGGACGTGCCTAAGTATGTGGCGCACGCGCACGAATTGACCTGTTACGCGTTTCGTCCTGACATCTCCGCGGGGTGTATGCGCCCCGTGCAGGGCAACCCCATTGAGACCGTGACGACCGGAACATCCGCGGGGCTCAACAGCCCGGTCTACTACGCACTCGTTGGCTTGCCAACGCTGGTGATTCAGGGCACTCCCGCCCTCTACGCGATGCGGGGTGTGAACGCGGTGCTCTGTGCGGCCGCCCTCGCCATCATGATCATGCAGCTCTTGCAGCTCCCGCGCTCCCGCTGGGTACTCCTCACGACCTTTGTCTCCGTAACGCCAATGGTGCTCTATCTCGGTGGGTCCATGAACCCGAACGGTCTAGAAATTGCCGCGGCCGGAGCGCTCTTCGCCACTCTCGTCGTCACCGCACGAACACGCGCCAGCCGCCGGATCCTCTGGGAACGCGCGGCGCTCGTCGCCGTCTCAGCCGGTCTGCTCATGAGCACCCGAAGCATCGCATTGTTGTGGGTCCTGATCATCATCGGTGTTGCACTGCTGTTCGCCGATCGACGGGTTGTTCTCGACCTCCTCAGGTCGTCGGCAGCATGGGTGGCGATTGCGGTCTCTGCCATAGCCGGCGCGCTGACTGTGTTGTGGTACCTCACCCCCTCGACCTTCGCGGAGCAACCAAATGCGGGCGTCGGGACGACTCCAACAGTCGAGTTCTTCACGATGTTCTTCCGAACCCTTGATTTCAGTGATGGCTTGGTCGGCTTCTTCGGCTGGGTCGACACCCCGTCGCCGGCTTTCAGCGTCATCGTGTGGAGCTTTGCCGTTGTTGGCGCGCTCGTCGCCGCCGTCGCCTGGGGTTCTCGTCGGGGTCGGTTGGCCGTCCTGGTCCTGGCCTTGGTGATGGTCCTCGTGCCGGCACTCACACAAACCATCCTGATCAGCACGGTCGGCAACATCTGGCAGGGCCGTTACATGTTGGCGATGTTCGTGTGTCTCATGGTCGTTGCCGGTCTCGCCATCGACGATTCCGATCAGGCCCCGACCGTGTCGATTCAACTCCGCCGTTTCACCATCGCCGCTCTAGTCCTCGTATCCACGGGTCAGGTTTTCTCGTTTGTCTCAACCTTGCGCCGCTATGTCGTGAGCGTGAACGGCGATATCGAAGCCTTGTTCAACACTCCACAATGGCAGCCGCCGCTGGGCTGGATTGCTCTGATGGTGCTCCTCGCGCTGTCGGTCGCCGCCGCCGCAGTCCTCACCTACCGGGAGGCGATGAACGCCGAACACCGCCTCGAGATGGAGCGGCCGCACATCGGATCCCCCATTCCCGCCACGTCCGAACCGCTGAATGGTTCTAAGGCTTCGCGCTAGCCGGCAATTCCGCTGCGGAACCCGAGGGCTCAGTGGGGATGATTGAACGTCTCCTGCCACGCCATTTCCGTGTGCGGTCGATCCAGTGTGACCAACCCCGACCGGGTCCCCAGTTCTTGAGCGCCAACGCTCGCTTCTCGACTCCGTGCCAACTCAGCCAGGCCAGCCCGAATGTCACGATGAGGGCGATGAGGGCATACGGAAGGTAGCCGAGCCGATACCACTCCAAGTGGGCGAGAACCTGTTGGACCAGGAAGCCGTAGATGTAGACGCCGTATGAGTAGTCATTCTTACTTCCGATCCACTGCACGCCTCGTGGCAGACGAGCCGCCAGGTAGAAGACGAAGTAGGTTCCGGCAATTGTCCCGATTGTAAGGAAACCGCCATAGCGAAGAGTGAGCAACAGCACGAGTCCGGACAACACCCCGAGCCCATTGCTGTAAATGACTCGCTTGGAGTAAACAGCAAGCGTGGCCCCGAGCATGAAAGTGAACGTCAGGGTGATTCGATATGTGTCCGCCAGATATGGGGCGATCGCGCCGGGTGACCCAGGATTCGTGATGGCGGCGATCTGAAGTGCCAGGAGCAGTACCGTGGCAAGCGGCACAAGCACGCGAGCGTTGACCAGGACGCCGAACGCGACCGCGACACCGATTAGCAGATAGGCGTGCCATTCGTAGATGAGCGTCCAGAGCGAGCCGTTGAACACGCTGGCTCCCACCTGGACGCCCCATGGGGTGGAGGCGGCGAGCTGGTCATAAATCCCGTAGGCACCGATTGACAACTGCCAGTTCGCGCGGAGATAGTGAAAAGGGCCGTCCGGCGCGAATCGAAAGTAGCTTCCAATCGGGTGGCCAGTCGAAACCCACAGGATTGGCCCGACGATGACTGCCGTAAAGAGGAGGACGACCCAGAAAGCGGGAAAGATCCGGAGAACACGGCGCCAGAAGTACTGGAGCAGATCCGCTGACATTCCGCTCTTCGTTATCAGGTAGCCACTGATCGCGAAGAATCCACCGACCGCAAGGCTTCCGATCGAGGCCTGGCCCTTGGTGAGGGCGAGCACCGGATCTGCACCAAACCCGCCGAGCGGGAACGCATGATCGAAGATTACCAGCGAAGCCAGGACGAGGCGGATGAAACCGAGGGAATTCCGGTGACCGCCGAGCGCCTCCGAGATTGAACGTGCAGAGCCTCCCAACCCCGTTCCGGAAGGAGGGTTGCTCGCAGTCTTTCCCACCGGCATTCAGATATCCTCACATCTTTGGTTCAGCAGAACCCACCCAGCCGACGATCGCTTCTACATATCGCTCAAGACTCCGTCTAATTTACACGGTTGCAGCAGACAGCAGAAAACTCGAGCTTGACTCCCTGATCGACGCCGCAACGCAAGTCCTTGAGATCACGGCGCCTAGGCCAGCGGTCCCGTCGGGATGACAGCGGCAAATGCCGGAACGACATCGAGCCAGGTCTCAGTTCCGATGATCTGACCCAGCCGCGCCATCGACGCTACCGGGCGCTTCTGCCCGGCGACAAGCTGGTAGATTCCGCCATCCGGTGTTCGGATGAAGGTAGGCGCCGCCGCTCCCTCTTTCATCTGGCCACAAGTGAACTGATCCATTGGAACGTAGTCGAACGGGTAGAGCGCAGCCTTCGAAGGGTCAACACGGTGCACCTGTCCACCGGCCGCAACATACAAGTCCGCTCCGCAGGAGAGACCAAAGGTCATCAACTTCGCGCCCAGTGGATACGCCTGAATGCGCTGTTCAGTGGAAAAAACCAAGTCTCCAAAACCTGCCTCCAGCGGGAAGATGAAGCTCGTGAATGCGATTCGACTTGTCACGCCGTCAATGAAATATACGGTCGCATTCTCGGGTGACCGCACCAGAGTCCCCGCCGTCAGGGCGACCGGGCCCTGGGTCAGGGAAGCGATTACGGAGGGTGCCACGGTCGTGATGACGGGGTTGCCGTCGGGTGTCAGAGCCAGTAGCGCACCCCAGCCGCTAATCGGTCGAATATCTGTCGGCATGACGACGAAGACATCGGCAGCGTTCGGCGATTTGATGAACGATCCGGCGGCGATGGTTCCCTTGTCCGGGTAGGTGTCAATCAGTGCCTGAGGAACAGCGACCGGAACACTGATTGCGGTCAGTCCGCCAGCAGTGAGCGCATAGCGCCCCTCCGAATTGACGACGATGGCGGGTGGCGCTCCCCCGGCCGTGAATACTCCGGTGAATGATGCAGCCGACGCCGGGATCAAGCCCATGCTGGTCGACGAGAGCGAACCCGTCGTCCGCGTCACGACCCCAAGCGATGACTCGGCGCCGGCAGCCATCCCGTATCGTTTCCCCGCCGCGAGCAGGCTGTAATTTGACGTGGATCGTGCCTTCGCAAAGGCCCCGTCACGAACGACGGGGGCAACCAGCGACAGGGCAGAAACGGCGTTCTCGGTTAGTACGTTCATCCCGGCCGGTATTCCGGCAGCGGCTTGCGATTGATCGTCAAGAATCTCGGCCTTGGTACCGTTCTTGATGTAGTACCTGCTGCCTTCGACTGTTCCAAGAACCGGGCGCAGTATCGGCCCGGTATAGAACGCTGCAATCTGCGCGTCGGTGAGCTGTACATAGCCGCTCGCAGCGCACGATGCCCCATAATCCGTCGCCTGTCCACAGGAGGCAAAGGGCAGCTTGATGCCAGAGTCGTAAAAGTAGATGGTGCCATCGTTCGCGCGCAGGGAACGTCCGACGGTGTGAGCCGTTGTGAATCGGTCAAGGTAGGACTGCGACACATAGCCCACCGTGCCCAGCGGCGCGAGGGCGATGAGTATGCCGATGCTGGGTACTGGGTACTTGGAGTTGCCCGAAACCAGGTAAACCGTGCCGTCCGCCACCGTGCGTAGCAGGCTCGTGCCCATCGTCGGGGAACCGAACCAGTCGGTGAACATGCGCCAGAAGTTTCGATTCCCATAAGAACTGCAACCGTCTCCGGTCCCGTAAAGATTGCCGAGCGCAGCGGCGTTGGGCTGGTACGGGGTGTAGTTGTAGAGTCCGGCAGTTGCCTGGTTCTGGATGAACACCGTTCCGGAGCCACACGCCACATTCGGGTTGTATCGCACCTCATTGTTTCTTCCGGGAACGTGATTCCAGCGTGTCGGGTTAGCGGCGTAGTACTTGAACTGCAGTGCCGCTGCATAGACCTGGTTGAAGAACCCGTAATAGGTGGCGTCACAGTCCGCGGTATCGGGGCAGCCATAGCCTGTTGCGCTTCGATATTGCCTGGCCGAAGGCCAGGTATCGGAGATGAGACCCTGCTCTTTTTCGATCAACACGATCATGGCCTTCGGGCTGATCCCACAGGCCACCCCGACCCGCGCGATGATCGCGGCTGCGCTTTCGTTCGCACGACCGGCATAGGCCGTGCAGCCGTTGGACACGGCAGCCCTGGACGGAGTGTCCTGGCTGTAGTCCTTGAGGCAGGTGTAGCCGGCTCGGCAGTTCGGAACTTTGGCCGAGAGGAATGACTGCACTGCGCCCGCATCCATCGACTGACCATCGAAGAAAACGGCGTCGCTGATGATGTTCCCCGGTTCAAAGAGCGCGCCGTCCGCCGCCGTCGCAGTCTGGACAGGACTTACCACGGAGAGGAGGGTCGCGGCCAGCACGCCGGCCAGCACCAACGCGCCCATTTTCTTCAGATTCACGGGATCTCCAAGTCGGTGGGCGTTGAGGTCAGGGTGAAGTCGCTGGAGGTGTAGGTCAGAACGACCTGCCAGGCCCCCTTGGAGAACTGGTCGATTGGAATCTGGACGAAACCGCAGGCTGTGTCCACGACATTGGCCACGGCGTCGCGGCTCGATTCAACGCGCTTGTCCGGGCGCGTGAAAACGAACGAGCACTTGCCCCCATTTTCAACGACTCCCGCCACGTAGCCGGATGCCGAGACATTGAGACCATCAACATCGGCGCCGGCGACCACGATCACGGCCTCTTGCGTGGGAACGGCGGCGGGACTGGCCGTGTTCGACTTGTCCGGGGTACCGCTCGACGCGGGCGCGCTCGACTGAGCAGGCGATTCGCCCTCCGAAGTGGCGCAGGCAGTCAGACCGAAGCCGACGAGGCTGAAAGCCACTGCCACAGCAAGGCCGGACGTCACACGGCGCATCATCCCCTGACTCCGTGGCAACGTTTGCAATTTCATGACAGGTTCCAAACCATAGATCCGTACTGTCATGCTCCCCGGCACCACCCTGATTATTATTGCGCAAAGTCGACCGATTCCTCTGACCCGCGCGGTCTAATGCCGTACATGGGCACCCCCCTTTAGGGGCTGTGAATCAGGATCCGTGAGGTCCGAGCCTTCAGGAGCTGCGCATCAGGATCCGTGACGCCCGAGCCCCTGGCAGGAATACCACGAAGCCGCATCACCTAGAATTGATCCGACCATCACATCTGCACAAATGAAATGAGGCGTATGACGTCGTCTGACGCCGACCAGCGCGCTCTGAAAATCTCCCAAGAACCTTTGCGTCCCGTTGGACAGCAATACGGATTCGTCACAGGCACTCTGGAGTCCCTCAAGGACATCTGGTCTCATCGCGAGCTGATGAGCATGCTCGTCAGGCGCGAGATCAAGGCGCGGTATAAGGACAGCTCTCTGGGGCTCCTCTGGAGCCTTGTCCGACCGCTGACGCAACTCATGATCTATTACTTCGCCATCGGCCAGATCATGGGTCTGGCGCGCAACATCCCCAGCTTCGCCATCTTTGTGTTCGTGGGCCTGACCATCTGGGGCCTATTCACGGAGATTGTCTCAAGCGGTACAACCTCGATCCTCAACAACGCGGGCCTGGTGAAGAAGATCTACCTCCCGCGAGAGATCTTCCCCCTGGGAAGCGTCGGTAGCGCGCTCTTCAATTTCGCGATCCAGTTCGCGATCCTGGTCGTTGCCACCCTCGTCGTAGGCCAATTCCCTGTGACAAGCGACGTTTTATATGCGCCGCTCTCCTTTGTGACTGTCCTTGTCTTCGGCACGGCTCTGGGCATTTTCCTCTCCAGCGTGAACGTCTATCTGCGAGACGTCCAACATCTTGTGGAAGTTGCCCTCATCGTGCTCTTCTGGGCGTCACCCATCGTCTACTCGTTCAGCTTCGTCCACGACAAGCTCAACGGGAATTGGCTTGAGCAGCTGTACCTGATGAACCCGGTCACTCTCGCAGTCCTGGGAATGCAGAAAGCACTCTGGGTCGCTGGAACGACCGAGTCGGATGCGATCAACTGGCCTCCGGATCTTGGTGTTCGCCTCTTCATCGCCCTGGCAATCGGCTTGGTACTGCTGTGGTTGTCCCAGCGAGTTTTCTCGCGACTCCAAGGTAATTTTGCTCAGGAACTCTAATATGACTCAGCCAGCTACGATCATCAGCGTCAACGATGTCTCCAAGAGATTCATCCTCCACAAGGACAAGTCCGTCAAGGAGCGAATTCTCAACTTCTCGAATTCAAAGGCGTACCGAGAGGATTTCTGGGCGCTGAGGGACATCTCACTCGATATCAAGACCGGCTCGACGGTGGGTCTGGTCGGACACAATGGTTCCGGGAAGAGCACGCTCCTGAAGGTCATCGGTGGGATTATCCAGCCGACATCGGGGTCTGTTCTACGCCGCGGTCGAATGGCCGCGCTACTCGAACTTGGAGCTGGATTCCACCCGGACCTCACCGGCCGGGAAAACGTGTATCTGAATGCGGCGCTCCTGGGACTTTCGAGACAGGAGACCGATCGGCAGTTTGACCAGATCGTAGAATTCTCCGGCATCGAAGAGTTCATTGATACCCAGGTGAAGTTCTACAGTTCGGGCATGTACGTCCGCCTCGCCTTCTCCGTGGCCATCCACGTTGATCCCGACGTCCTCCTGGTCGACGAAGTGCTCGCCGTCGGTGATGAGCCGTTCCAGCGCAAGTGCATGGATAAGATCGCCCAGTTCCAGAGCGAAGGTCGCACGATCGTTCTCGTCAGCCATTCGAGCGAGCAGGTCGGCCGGTTGTGCGATCGTGTCGTAGTCCTCGACAAGGGCAGGGTGATGCACGACGGTGACCCGACCGAGGGAATCCGAATTCTTCGAGACGGATACGATGCCGAAGCGCATCGCGTTGACGCATCGAGCAGCTCTCGCGACCTGAGCGCGCCGTACACCCTCGCGAGCGCCAAAGCCCACACGGAGCGCGCCGACGGCCGCTTCAATCTGATAGTCGACATCGGCGTGGATGTCCACCAGCCCAAACCCCACTGGGGCATTGGACTCTCGATCGAGAACACGCTCGGAATGAATCTCTACGGGATGACGACCTTTCCAATGGATGTCACGCTCCCCAACACAATCGGACACCACAGCATTCGGCTGGCCTTTCCCGATGTGCGCGTGGGTACCGGAAAATATTTGATCAACGTGGGTTTAGGGGATTCCGCCGGTACGACCTATGACAGAAGGAGCGGCATCACCTCCTTTGACGTCGCCGACGAGGGAATCGGCAATGGGATCCTGAGCCTGGATCCACAAATAATCCTCGGCGCTACCGAGGGTTGAGGGCCGGGAACCATATGTCCAACACCACAGGCAACCTTCTCTTCGACTCGCTCAGTCCGAATACCGGCGACATCGCGATTGGGATAGCGGGCCAACAGATCTTTGAAAGTTTCGGCATCGCCGCCCGGATCGTGGACCCATTCGAGGTCCAGATGCCGGCGCCTCTTATTGTCGGCGGTGGCG
Source organism: Cryobacterium sp. PH31-AA6 (assembly GCF_030063195.1). Classification (GTDB taxonomy): domain Bacteria; phylum Actinomycetota; class Actinomycetes; order Actinomycetales; family Microbacteriaceae; genus Cryobacterium. The sequence continues at coordinate 18,712 of NZ_JASISS010000024.1, read as the reverse complement.
AGTTGATCAGAGTGTCGGGCGACCCTTTCTACGACTCATATCGCCAACCCGGCCGCCATGTCCTCAACGCGGCCGGTGTCTGGTCATCAGCGGACAACCTCGACTATCTCAAGGAATATGCCTTCGTTTCCGCCCGCTCGGAACACGAGGTCGAAGTCCTTCGCCGTTGGGTGCCGGAGGCCAAGGTCGTTCCGTGCGCAACCACATTGCTCACTGCTGAGCACTACGACATCCCTGGCGCGGAACCGGGTGAACCGTTGGTGGGCATCCACATGGTCCCCCACGCGCTACGGATGATCGAGGATCTGATTCCGATCATCGACTCGATTCCGTACCGGAAGGTGTTCATTCCCTTCACCCACTACAACAGCGATGCCTCGTTTATGAAGTCTCTACCGTTCGACAAAACCAACAGCATCTTTCTGGATCGTCTCAGTCCCCTTCAGCTGCATTCCGTCATCGGCCAGATGAAATACGTAGCCGTGTCGTCGCTGCATGCTTCGATCTTTGCCTACAGCCAGAATGTGCCTTTCATCTCGATCCACCAGAAAAAGGCGGAGTACTACTTCTCCGACCGCGGACTGGGCGCGAACCTGGTGAAGTCCCGCGGGGAGTTTGTCGAGCAATTAGATCGCATTGATTTGGAGCGCCCCGACTATCGCAAACTCATTGATGCGGACCGCTCAGAGATTATCCGGGCCTTCACCAGGTACGCCGAGATAATCTCCGTGTCGCCAGAGTCCCTGAATGAGTGGGCCAGCAGTCCGGTCACGCCCACGAGACAGCAAGATGTCATTCTCCTGGATCAGGCCAAGCACGTCATTGGCGATCGAGACCTCGCGCTCTCCTACTCTGAGAGCCGGCGTTTGGCCAAGATGGCGGAAGCTGACAAGCTCGCGTCAGACCTGGTCGGGCTCCAGAGTGAACTTGAAGAACTCCGCACGGCATTCAACTTGCTTCGAACCGTGTGGTGGGTGAAGCTGCTCCGGGCAACCTCAGGACGCGCTCGTCGAGCCTACGGACGGCTTGCGGCTGTGTTCAAGTGAGCGTGACGCGATGGCACCGTTGTCCGCCAGATCGACGAGGGTAGACGGCCGGTAGCTCGCCCATTTGCGCACCTGGTACCGCGGGTTCATGGCCAGCCAGAAAAGACGCCGCTTCCAACTGAAGTCCGGGTCACGCAGGATGCGGAGCGTGTCACCGACGATTCCCCGAGCGGTGAGGCGCACCTGCGTGCCGCGCGTCATGGCCGGGATCGGGAAACCGATCTGCCGAAGACCGATGGTTTCGTCGAAGATCCGTTTGCCGTACTCGTTCAGGGTGAGGTCATTCGAATGTTCGACGGCGGCACGGCCCGCGTAGGCCTTGCGGTATCCGGCCTCGATGAGGTCCTTGCCGAACAGTTGATCCTCCGCGTACCGCACATCCCGATACGGGATGGTGTTGAGCAGAAAATCGCGCCGTGCCGCCGAATTCACGTCGGAGTAAAAGCTGATGGCGTTCAGGACGCCTTCGCTCTGCACGAAAGCGTCCTTGTAGAACACCGACGTGCCGAAGTCCGGACCGAACCCCGCGAACACGCCACGGATTTCGTACTTGAGCAGTGGGAAGCAACCGGCGCGCGGAATCTGTTTGCCCATGACGGCGACGATGCGCTCATCCAGGCGGAACGGCTCCAGCAGCTCTCGCAGCCACGATCGGGAGGCCGGAATGGCATCATGCGTCAGGTAGGCAACAAACTCGCCGGTCGCGAGCTGTGCGGCGAGATTACGCGTCTTGCCGTGCCCGAACTCGGCATTCGGGATCTCGTGAAGGCGAACCGCCGGGTATCGGCGCACGATGTCGAGAGTGGAATCCGTGGATCCCGAATCGATAACGAGCACCTCAATCGCGCCGTCCAGCTCCTGGGCCAGCACCTCGGTGAGGATGCGCTCCAGGTACACCTCACCGTTGTAGGTCAGGATTGCGACGGTCACGCGTGGCTGGGTCTGAGCTGTCGGATCAGTCATTCTGGTGCTCTCGGATTTCCTGGTAGGTCAGTCGAACGCCCTCGTCGAGCTCGGTCATCTCGGCAGAGCCGAACTCGGCGCGGTAGCGCGCCGTATCGAGCACGACCCGGTCGACGAATGTGGAGGGGGCCGGTCGTTCCTCAATGGCGAAATCGATTCCGGTCACCCTGCGGAGGGAGTCAATGATGTCCGTCACGGAGTAGCCGATACCGCTGCCCAGGTTGTACAGATCGAATTCGGTGGGCACACCAACCATCGGTGTCACCATGCGTACCAGGTCCTCCACGTAGACATAGTCCCGCACCATGCCGCCGTTGCCGAGCCGGATCACGGGGCGTCCCAGGGATATCTGCCGGAGTGCGATCGGAATCAGGCCCTGCTTCTTGTTGGACTTCTGGCGCGTCCCGTAGGGATTTGAGATGCGCAGCGCAGTCGACTCAAGTCCGTGTTTGGCCTTGAAGTAGTGCAGGTAATGCTCGATCGAGAGCTTGCCGATCCCATATGGAGAAATGGGCAGGGCCCGGTCGATTTCCGCGTACTCCGCCTTGCCCTGCGGTCCGTAAATCGCACCACCGGTCGAGGCGAAGTAGAAGTGCTTGATGCCCGCCGCCACGGCCGATTCGAGCAGTTCCACCGTCTGGGCTACGTTGGTGCGGATGTCCAAGGTCGGGTCGCTCTCCGCTGTCGCGGGGCTTGTCGTGGACAGGAAGTGGAACACGTAGTCCTGGCCGTCCACGGCGTTCTCGAGGTCTGAGCGGCTCAGAAACTCGCCCTGCATGACGCGCACGTCAAGAGCCGAGAACGTCGGTTCCTGCGAACTGAAACGGTCGAAGGCAGTGACGGAGTGTCCCGCCGCTGCGAGCGAGTCGACCAGGTGAGACCCGATGAACCCGTTGGCGCCGATGACGACCGCTTTAGCCACGCATGGCCCCTTCGAACGCCGCGAGGAACTGAGCGCCGGAATCCGACCAGTTCACCTGCGCGACCGACTCCGACATCGCGATGGACCGTTCAACGGCATCCGGGTGATCGAGCACCTCGGCCATCTTGCGAGCAATGGCCAGGGGGGAGGCCGGCACATATTCGATGAACGGATTGTCCGACACCATCCGGTTGTTCGGCCCGTCGTTGACGACCGGCGTCACACCGCTCGACAGCAGTTCGAGGGGCAACAGTGACATGTTGGACAGCGACATCACGAGGCCGGCGGCACAACGGTTGTAGACGGCGTTGAGTTCCGAGATATCGAGGCTCGAGAGATTCGTGTATTCAAACGGAATGTTCCAGTTCGAGACGTCCCAACCGGCGAGGTTGATGCGTACGTCGGGCTTGAGCCTGGCGAATTCAGCCAGCGCGAGGAGTCCGAATTCGAAGGCGCGCCTGGGGGTGACCGGTCTGGCGTAGAAGAATACCTCAGTGCGCCTTTCCACGTTGGTCACGCTGTAATGGGTCTTGTCGACGGCGAAGTCGAAGTGGTCCGTACTCATGCCGTACTCGGTTGCAAGCTTGTGGGCCAGCCAGCCCCCGGCCGTGATGCCGTGGAAGCCGAACCTGTACGTGTTGCCGGCGAGCAGCGACTCCGTACCAAGCGGGTAAAAACTGGCCTCGTAGTCCTGCACGAAGTAAAACCGACGCGCGTCGGACTTATCGAGGTACGCCGGATAGGCCGTCTCCCAGCCTGTGGCGAAAATGGCCTGGGTGCTCGCGTCGACGCCCTGTTCCCGGTCGTACATCGCGATTCGAGCCGCGACCTCCGGATAGGCGCCGGCCGAGCGCAACATCGCGCGGATATCAGGGATGCTCACGGTGTCGGCGCTGGTCGTGTAGAGGTAGATCGAGCAGCGGTGCCCGGCCTTCTCCGCGATATCGATGAACCGGAAGAGGTTCTGGTGCCCGCCACTTTCAAGACCGGGAGGAGACATGATCCATGCGATGTCGATCGGGCCCTCATCGACGACGGTCGGGTTGATCCGCCAGGGTGGGGACTGTGTCCAGTCCAACTGCGCCGCGTCCTCGTTCGCGACGAGCATGACGGTCTCATGGCGCATGATCTTTGTGGTTGCCTTCGTCAACGCGCGCACGAGGAATACCCTCGGGCCTTCCGCGCGCAGAACACGCACCGGTCGCAGCCCAGCGCGCAACGCCTTGCCGACAAAGACGCGGGGACCCTGGTCTCGAATGATTCTGAGGCTCCTGCTAAAGACTGTCAAAAGATCCTCGTGGTCGTCGAAGTCGGTACCGTGTCCAGTGAAGTAGGCATATCCCTACCAGTGTATCAAGCGGTACCGGCGCAAAGCTGAGTGGCCGGCCCAGGCTGCGACCCCGATGACAATGGCACTGAGTATGCTTGTCCGTGATGTCTAGCCCTCTTCTCGAGTCCACCGTGGTCGTTACAGTGACCTACAACTCGAGCACCCACCTGCCGAAATTCCTCGAGTCCGTCAGGGCCAGTGAGGATGCCGCACTCGACGTCGTCGTGGCCGACAACCACTCAGCTGACCTCGAGGACACGACGAACATCGCCCGTGAAAACGGGGCACGGCTCCTGGCACTCGGTGAGAACCGCGGCTACGGCGGAGCCATCAACGCGGCGATCGCGGCACTGCCCCCACACGTGACGGCAATCCTCATCTCGAATCCCGATGTCGAGCTCGGCCACGGCGCCACCAGCGCGCTCCTGGCAGAGCTCGCGGCCGATCCCCAGGTCGGCTCCGTCGGGCCACGTGTCCTCAATGCGGACGGCACGACCTATCCGTCAGGACGCCAGCTCCCCTCCATCCGAACCGGAGTCGGCCACGCTCTCTTCGCTCAGGTCTGGCCCGGCAACCCGTGGAGTCGTTCCTACCGCGCCGAGAGCCAGGGTTCCGATACCCGTCGAGCCGTCGGCTGGCTTTCCGGTGCGTGCCTCCTCGTGCGCCGCAGCGCATTCGAGGAGCTGAACGGCTTCGACGAAGGCTTCTTCATGTACTTCGAAGACGTGGACCTCGGATACCGGCTGGACAAGGCCGGGTGGAAGAACATCTATACCCCGGCTGCCTCGGTCATCCACACGGGCGCGCACTCCACCAGCGTCGAATCGGAGAAGATGGTGGTGGCTCATCACGCCAGCGCTTACCGGTACCTGGAGAAGAAGTATTCCGCTCCCTACCTCGCCCCGATCCGCTGGGCGCTCAAGCTGGGGCTGGCCGCCCGGGCCAGGCTCTACACCCGCACCGGACGACTCGGTTAGCCTCAGTCTTCCGGCGTGACCAGCCCGGCCAGGTACTTGCCGTAGCCACTCTTCTTCAGCGGCTCAGCGAGTTCCTCGAGCTGTGACTCGGTGATCCAGCCCGCGCGCCAGGCGATCTCCTCGATACAGCCGACCTTGAAGCCCTGACGGTCTTCGATCACGCGCACATACTCGGACGCCTGCATCATCGACTCGAAGGTCCCGGTGTCGAGCCAGGCCGTACCTCGATCGAGAACCTGCACGTGCAGGTTGCCCTGCTGCAGGTAGCGCTCGTTGATCGTGCTGATCTCGAGTTCGCCCCTGGCGCTCGGCTCGATGGTCTTGGCAATGGCGACGACGGAATTGTCGTAGAAGTAGAGACCGGGCACCGCGTAGTTGCTCTTGGGCCTGGCCGGCTTCTCTTCGATCGACACGGCCGTGAAGTCCGAGTCGAACTCCACAACGCCGTAGGACGTCGGGTTGCTGACGTGGTAGGCGAAGATCCGCGCACCCGCGAGCTCGTGGTTTCCCCGCAGGGCGGATCCGAGACCGGCACCGTGGAAGATGTTGTCGCCGAGTACGAGCGCGACGCTCTCACTGCCGATGAACTCCTCACCGATGATGAAGGCCTGGGCGAGTCCGTCGGGCGACGGCTGCACGGCGTACTCGAGACGAATACCGAGGTCGGAGCCGTCCCCGAGCAGCGCCCGGAACTGGTCGTTGTATTCCGGGGTCGTGATGATCAGGATTTCCCGAATGCCCGCCATCATCAGCGTCGACAGGGGGTAGTAGATCATCGGCTTGTCGTAAATGGGCATGAGCTGCTTGGAGATGCCCTTGGTGATCGGCCACAGGCGCGTGCCAGAGCCGCCGGCGAGAATGATGCCGCGCATGGTTACTTTCCTTCGTTCAGGGAATCGTAGAACGCGCGTGCGGCGTCCCAGGTGGGCAGGAGGCCGCTCGCGGCGGCTTCGGCCAGGCCCGGAGCATCCGTGTCCTTCGGAGACAAGAGCAGCTCACCGGCTTCGGGCGGGAAAACGAGACCGATCTCGGCGTCGAGCGGGCTGATACCGTGCTCACGGCCCGGGTTGAAGGGTGCGGTCACGAGGTAGCTCACCGTGGCGTTGTCTGTGAGCGCCACGAAGCAGTGGCCGAGGCCTTCGGCAATGTAGATCGCGCGCCGGTCGGTGTCATCGAGCAGCACGCTGTCCCACTGGCCGAAGGTCGGCGAGCCCACGCGAATGTCGATGACGTAGTCGAGCACGGCACCGTGCGTCGCCGTCACGTACTTCGCCTGACTCGGCGGAATGTCAGCGAAGTGGATGCCGCGCACCGAACCACGCTTTGACACCGAGGTGTTCGCCTGGGCGATGTTCAGTTCGTGTCCGAGTGCCTCCTCGAGGCGATCGAAACGGTACCACTCAAGGAAAACCCCCCGGTCGTCCCCAAACTGTTTCGGAGTGATTTCGTAGGAATCGGGAATGGAAAGTTCACGGATCTTCACGCGGAGCAGTCTACCAAGTGCTTTCCGGTAGAATCACGGGGGCACTTTCAGCTAACGGAACGGTAACCTCCCACATGAAGATTCTCGTCACCGGCGGAGCCGGTTTCATCGGCTCGAACTTCGTTCGACGCACCCTCGAAGACGCCTATCCCGGCCTGGAGGGCGCCGAAGTCGTCGTTCTCGACGCCCTCACCTACTCGGGAAACCTCGAGAACCTGGCTCCCATCGCGGAGAGCCCCCGCTATTCGTTCGTGCACGGCGACATCCGCGACGCCGCCCTGCTCGACACGCTGTTCCCGACCCTCGACGCCGTTGTGCACTTCGCGGCGGAGTCCCACGTTGACCGCTCGGTGCGGGACGCCTCGATCTTCGTCGAGACCAATGTGCTCGGCACCCAGCAGCTTCTCGACGCCGCCCTGCGCCACGACCTCAAGCGGTTCGTGCACGTCTCCACCGACGAGGTCTACGGCTCCATCGCCGAGGGTTCGTGGGACGAGGAGCGCGCGCTCGAGCCCAACTCGCCGTATTCGGCGTCCAAGGCCGGCAGCGACCTGCTCGCCCGCAGCTACCACCGAACGCACGGCCTGAACATCTCGATCACCCGCTGCTCGAACAACTACGGCCCGTACCACTTCCCCGAAAAGGTCATTCCGCTGTTCGTCACGAACCTGATCGACGACAAGCACGTTCCGCTCTACGGCGAGGGCAACAACATTCGTGACTGGCTGCACGTGGACGACCACACCCGCGCCATCGCCATGGTGCTCGTCGGCGGCCGCGCCGGTGAGATCTACAACATCGGCGGCGGCACCGAACTGACCAACCTTGAGCTCACCCAGCTCCTGCTCGACGCGACCGGCAAGGACTGGTCATACGTCGACCGCGTCGCCGACCGCCTCGGCCACGACCTGCGCTACTCGGTCGACATCGGCAAGATCCAGGCCGAACTCGGCTACACCCCGCAGGTCCCGTTCGAACAGGGCCTCGCCGACGTGGTGCAGTGGTACCGCGAGAACCGCGCCTGGTGGGAGCCCCTCAAGGCCCGTGCGGAATTGAGTTAGGCCAGGCCAGGCCTCAACGCCTACGGCGCGCTACAAGCGGCTACACTGGTTTCATGAGTCTTGTTCCGGTTCGAGATCTTCGGAATCACACCGCGGAGATCATCGAGCGCGCCCGAAACGGTGAAGAGGTGACGATCACGGTGAACGGCGTGCCCGCGGCGACTCTGGTTCCGGTGCGCCCACCCACACGACTATTCCTCACGAAGCAGGAATTCCTGGCGCTGAGACCCGGGAAACCGGTCGCAGAGGCCCACCCGCACGACCTCTGGGATGACACGACCGACGATCTCGGCCCCATCCAGTGACCCCCAGTCGCGGACTCCTCGACACCAGCGTGTTCATTGCGCAGGAACAGGGGCGTCAACTCGATGTCGCAGCACTCCCAGACCACCAGTTCGTCTCCGCCATCACCCATGGTGAGCTCTATGCCGGCGTGCACGCCGCGACATCGTTGCACACGCGTGCCGTGCGTCTGGCCACCATCGAATCTCTGTCGGGCCTCGTCACCCTTCCCGCCGACACCGCCGCTGCTGCCCAGTGGGGCCGCATGCGACAGGCGGTGAGTGAGTCGGGTCGCAAGGTCAATGTCAATGACCTCTGGATCGCCGCCATTGCCCTCGCCCACTCCCTCCCCGTCTTCACCCAGGACACGGACTTCGCTGTTCTGGCAGACTTGGGCGGGCCAGAAATCATCACCGTCTAGCAGTTACCGTCTCGAGGAGCACATGAAGTATCTGATCACCGGCGCGGCCGGGATGCTCGGCCGCGACCTGCAGGCAGCCCTCGCCGGCCGAGACGTGACCGCCTTCGACCGGGCCCAACTGGACATCACCGACCTGGCCGCCGTCATGACGGCCACGGTCGGCTTCGACGTCATCATCAACGCGGCCGCGTACACGAAGGTGGACGACGCCGAGACGAACGAGGATGCCGCCTACGCCATCAACGCCGTCGGCCCGCATAACCTGGCGCTGGCGGCGGCCGCGCAGAACGCCAGGCTGGTGCAGATCTCCACCGACTACGTCTTCGACGGGAGTGCGACGGAGCCGTACAGCGAAGACACCACGATCGACCCGATCTCGGCCTACGGCCGCACCAAGGCCGCCGGGGAGGCGTTCGTGCTCGCCACGCACCCGACCGGCAGCTACATCGTGCGCACCGCCTGGCTTTACGGCGAGCACGGACCGAACTTCCCCAAGACGATGCTGAAGCTCGCGGCAGCGCGGGACACCCTCACCGTCGTCGACGATCAGGTCGGACAGCCCACCTGGACCGCCGATCTGGCCGCCCAGGTCGTGGCACTGCTCGACGCGAACGCCCCCGCCGGCATTTACCACGGCACGAACTCAGGCGTCACCAGCTGGTTCGGTTTCGCCCAGGCCGTATTTGCCCAGGCGAACCTCGACCCGGCCAGGGTGACCCCCACCGACAGCTCGCAGTTCGTCCGACCGGCACCGCGACCCTCCTATTCCGTGCTGGGGCACGACGCCTGGCAGTCCGCCGGGCTCGCGCCGATGCGGGATTGGCGGGAGGCCCTCGCCGACGCACAGGCTCAGAGGATCTTCGAGGAAAAATGATCACACTTCGGGTTGTCGTCGACCAGATGAGCTCTCCGGTTCCCGGTGGGATCGGACGCTACACGGAGGAACTCACCCGCGCCCTCATTGCGACCGCTCCGGTTGACTGCGAGGTCGAGGGCATCGTTTCCGCGTCCTCGGCGGAGCAATATGCCGCGCTCGAGGCGGCCCTGCCGGGGCTGGCCGGGCTGCACAGGACGACGCTCCCCCGGCGAGAGCTCGCGGCCGCGTGGCAGCTGGGCATCGCCGGGTCTTCTGGCTCGGGGATGATCCACGCGCCGGGGCTTCTCGCCCCCCTCCGCAAACATGACATCGTCGCCGACGGCACCCAGATGGCGGTGACCGTGCACGACGTGCTCGCCTGGACGCATCCGGAGGCGCTCACGACCACCACAGTGGCCTGGACCAAGGCCATGCTCAAGCGCGCCCGCAAGCACGCCGACGCCGTCGTGGTGCCCAGCCACGCGGTCGCGAACCAGCTCACCGAGATCGTCGACCTCGGCGATCGAATCCGGGTCATCGGCGGCGCGGTCGGTAGTCGATTCCGACTGCCCTCGAACTCATCCGCCGCGGAGACCGTGGCTTCGGCACTGGCGCTGCCGCACGAATACATCGTCACCGTGGGAACGCTGGAACCGCGCAAGGGCGTCAGCGCCCTGATCACCGCGCTCGGTCTGCCCGGCGCCCCCGATCTGCCGCTCATCGTCGTGGGCCCCGACTCGTGGGGCGAACTCGAGCTCTCATCGGTCGCCGACGAGGCCGGACTCCCGCCGGGACGGGTGCGATCGATGATCGGCCTCACCGACGAGCAGCTCGCCGTCGTGATCGACCGGGCCGCCGTGCTCGTCTTCCCCAGCCTCGAGGAGGGCTTCGCCCTCCCCATCATCCAGGCCTTCCATCTGGGAACTCCGGTGATCCACTCCGATGCCCCCGCACTGGTCGAGGCCGGCGGCGAGGCCGGCATCGTCGTGGAACGGGAGGATGCCGCCGGCTACCCGGAGCGTCTCGCGGAAGCGCTGACCAGGCTCCTGGGCGACCGCGCCCTGGCGACCCGGCTGGGCATCGTCGGAAGCGACCGGTCCCGGGCCTTCAGCTGGCGTGACTCCGCCGAGCGGGTCTGGCAGTTGCACGCCGACCTCTGATCTCGACAGGCTCTGATCTCGACAGGCTCGATCACCGGCCGTACCGGATCTCGACAGGCTCTGATCTCGACAGGCTCGATCACCGGCCGTACCGGATCTCGACAGGCTCGATCACCGGACAGGCTCGATCACCGCTCGACAGGCTCGATCACCGGCGGTGGTCGAGCTCGTCGAGACCCGGGCGCTGCTACGGCGCCGGGGTCTCCGTCGGCGCCGGCGCGAGGGCCGTGGAGATCAGGTCCCGAATCACGCCGTAGTCCGGATTCTCCGGGTCGACGTTGTTGTCGGGCACGAGCTCGACCGATTGGATCGGCAGGGCCTTCGTCTTCGAGGCGAGGTTCACGAAATAGCCGAGCATGCCCTGGGGAATGTCCGTTTTCACCACCTGCGACCCGGCCTTCGCCACCGCCTGGAATTTGGTCAGCACGTTCGTCGGGTTCGCCTGGGCGAGGATCGCCTCCTGGATCTGCCGTTGGCGCACCATCCGGTCGTAGTCGCTCGTGTCGTGGCGGGAACGGGCATACCAGAGCGCGTGGTAGCCGTCCATGTGCTGCGGGCCCGGTTCGAACCAGAACAACACCTCGGTGAAGGTGTCGTCGGTGTGCACCGGAACGCGGTGGTCCACCGTGACGTCGACGCCGCCGAGGGCATCAACCAGCTGGGAGAAGCCCTGCATGTCGATCAGGACGTAGTACTGGATGGTCAGACCGGTCACGCCCTGCGCTGCGTCCCGCATCCCCTCGATGCCCGGCTCGCTGCCCTCGGCTATCGCCTTCGGGTACATTTCCGGGCTCTTGAGCTCGACCTCGGTGTAGATCGAGTTGAGCATACAGGCGTCGACCTCGCAGCCGTCGATGGCCCCATACCCCTCAGGGTAGAGGTCGGCGAGCGGCCCCGGCGAGAACGGAACGTCCTCGAGGTTGCGGGGTAGCCCGATCATGCTGGCCTGCCCGGTTTCCGCGTCGATGCTGACCACCGAGATGCTGTCGGGACGGAGGCCTTCGCGGTCCGGGCCGGCGTCACCGCCGAGCAGCATGATGTTGTAACGGCCGTCGACCGGGGGTTCGGTCGGCCCGGCCACGAAGACGGAGGACAGGAAATCGCTGGCCGTGGCCGCGACGTATGCGCCGTAGCCGGCGGTGCCGACGACGCCGACCATGAGCACGGTCGTCAACCCGGCGATCAGCGGCCGCGCCTTCGGACCGGCCTTGACCAGGCGCACGAGACGCAGCGTGTCCATGGTCAGGATCAACCAGACCACGCCGTAGAAAGCGAGCAGGCCGGCGGCCACCCACAACCCGATGCTGTTCGTCATCGCGGTGAGGATCACCTCGGGCCAGAGCAGGTAGACCCCGCCGGCGACGATGGCCAGGAAGACCAGGGTGAACGTTGCCCGCAGGCCGAATCGGCCGAGCCGGCGGTTTCCGGCCAGCACCTGCACCGAGCCGGGCAGCACGAAATTGAGCACGACGAGCCACCAGGCCCGCTTGGTCATGACCTGTTCTGAACCGACATTCGGGTGCCGGATCGGGCTACTTACACTCGTCATAGCTTCGCTTGGAGGTCCGAATTCTTCTGCTCAACCTGCGCGGCGAGCATCTCGGCGTACCCCTCGAGCTTCACCCGGAGGGAATCGTCGGCGGTGGCGAGGATCTTCACCGCGATCAGGCCGGCGTTGCGCGCTCCGCCGATCGACACGGTCGCGACGGGGACGCCCGCGGGCATCTGCACGATCGACAAGAGGGAATCGAGACCGTCCAGCCGTCCGAGGGGAACAGGAACACCCACAACGGGGAGGGTCGTCACGGCGGCGAGCATGCCGGGCAGGTGCGCCGCACCGCCGGCTCCGGCGATGATCACCCGAAGTCCACGCTCGTGCGCGCTCTTGCCATAGGCAATCATCTTCTCCGGAGTGCGGTGAGCCGACACGACCTGCACCTCGCAGGGCACGCCGAAATCGCGCAGCAACTGCGCGGCATCGCTCATCACGGGCCAGTCGGAATCGGAACCCATGACCACGCCGACGAGCGGGGTCACGGCGATTTCCGACGGAGCGGTCTCGGGTACGGAGTTCACTGGCACGCAGTCGATCTTATGGGTCAGTCCTGAAAAACCGCCGCAGTGGCTCGCGCCTCGTAGACGACTTCGTCCAGATCCGACCCCCCGACGGTCACGTGGCCGACCTTCCGGCCCGGCCGTGGATCCTTGCCGTAGTTGTGCACCTTGGCCGACGGATGCTCCGCCAGCGCGGCCGGATATCGCGCGGCCAGAGACCCCTCCGCTGGTCCTCCGAGGATGTTCACCATCACCGACCACGGGTCCCTGGCCGTCGTCGCGCCGAGGGGCAGGTCGAGCACGGCCCGAAGGTGCTGCTCGAATTGGCTGGTGATCGATCCCTCGATCGACCAGTGGCCGCTGTTGTGGGGGCGCATGGCCAGCTCGTTGATCAGGAGCCTCCCATCCGTGGTCTCGAACAGCTCCACGGCGAGCATCCCGGTCACACCGATGCCCTCGGCGACCAACACCCCGATCTCCGCGGCCAGCTCGGCGAGTCGGCCGGCGGACAACGGCGCCGGCGCGATGACCTCCGCACACACGCCGTCGCGCTGCACGGTCTCGACGACGGGCCAAACCGCGATCTCGCCGGAGGGACGCCGGGCGACCTGCTGGGCAAGTTCACGACTGAAGTCGACGAGCTCCTCCACGAGCAGCGCGCCGCCGTTACCGTCCTCGGCAAGTGCGGTGAACCAGTCGTCGGCGTCGTGCTCGTGCGAGACGAGCCGCACGCCCTTGCCGTCATAGCCGCCACGGGCGGTCTTCACGACCGCGCGCCCACCATGGTCGGCGAGGAAGACAGCCAACTCGGCGGAGTTCTCCACCCTGGCCCAGTCCGGTACGGGGAGGCCCAGGTCGCTCAGGCGCTGCCGCATCAGGAGCTTGTCCTGCGCGTAGAGCAAGGCGTCCGGCCCCGGGTGCACACTGACGCCTCGCGCCACGAGTTCGCGGAGGATCTCCTGCGGCACGTGTTCGTGATCAAAAGTGACCACATCAACGGTCTCGGCGAAGGCGACCACGACATCTCGGTCGCGGTAGTCGCCGACGGCGTACGCGGCCAGAGCGGCGGACATTCCCTCGTTTTCGGCCAGCACCCGGATATCAATGCCGAGATTGACCGCCGCCGGGATCATCATCCTGGCCAGCTGGCCGCCGCCGATAACGCCGACAGTCGTATTCATCTGTTCACCAATTCCTGTGCGAGCGTTCATTCTTCCGTGCCGGTTCTCTCAGGCTCGGGGCTGGGCTGCGCCGTAGACTGCGATTCCTGCCCTCCTATCTTCACCCATCGAGTGGAACGACGCATGCCGACAAAAACGACGAATTCAGCCAGACTGGCGGCCTTCATGGTCCAGGTCGGCAAGTTCGGCGCGGTCGGACTCGTCGGTTTCGCCGTTGACGTGACCGTGTTCAATCTGCTCCGCACCACGGTGTTCGACCCTCAACTCGTGCACGCCGGTCCGATCTACGCGAAGGTCGTGTCCACCATCCTGGCGATCTTCGCCAACTGGATCGGTAACCGGTACTGGACCTTCGGCAAGAACCGGCAGGAGAGAACCCTGCGCGAAGGCATCGAGTTCTTCGCCGTCAGCCTGGTGGGGATGGGCATCGGCCTGGCCTGCCTGTGGCTGAGCCACTACGTCCTCGGCTACACCAGCGTCGTCGCCGACAACATCTCGTCGAACGTGATCGGACTGCTGCTCGGCGCGATCTTCCGGTTCGTGCTCTACCGCTACTGGGTCTTCGCCCCGCACCGCCGCACTCCGGTGGTCACCCCGGTGGTCACACCGGTCACCGGCAGCCTAACGACCGTTCCTCACGGCCGTCTGGTCACCGACCGCTGACTGCTCCAGCCGCCTGGACCCGATCAGGGTCTGCGACGCTTCCATCAGGTCGTGCAAAACCTGCTGCACCAGATCGGCATTCGGAACGTCCCTGAGCACGAGCGGATGCTCCAGTCCGGCGTTGATCAGCACGTCGCCCGACCGGCTGAGCGACTGTAGCCAGGTCTTTCGCACGGTCACGTCGTAGCCGCGGCTGTGCAGCAGCTCCTGACGGGTGCGCACGAAGAAGCCACGGCGGAAGATGATCCGCCGCGTGGTGATCGTGTAGCGCCGGTTCAGCCAGGTTGCCAGCGGAAGCAGCCAGAACAGCACAACGATGATGACCGCTCCCACGACCAGGGCGGCGTTCTCCCACAGCTCGGGGAGCGACCCGTACAAGTAGCCGGTGGCGCCGAAGACTCCGACGAGCACCACGGTCGGCCAGAACAGCACCCTGGCATGCGGTCTCAACCCGGCGACGACGCGTTCGGCCGAGGCCGGCACCTCGTCCTGGCCGTGCCCCGTTGCTTTCGTCATACCCCCATTAATACCTCAGGTGGGTCACATCGCCTGCGGCGACAGCCTGCAGCTCTCCGTTTGCCTGGTCTTCGACGATGAGGCGACCGTCCCTGTCGAGGTCGACGGCAGTGCCGACCAGATCGTTCCCGCCGGGCAGTTGCACCCGCACCGGGGCGCCCAGCGTGCCGCAGACGTCGCGCACGGCCGCGAGCAGACCGCTCGTCACCGGATCGCCCCCCGCCGCCAGGAACGCGGCCGTCAGCGACTGAAGCTCGGTCAGGTAGCGGGCCAGCACGGCGTCCGCGTCCGGGGCCGACCCGGTGACCAGCAGAAGCGAGGTGGATGTGAGCGTGGGCAGGTCGTGCTCGTCCAGGGACACGTTCAGGCCGGCGCCGATGACGAGCCCGGTGGCGTCGGGAAGCAGCTCGGACAGGATGCCGGACACCTTGTACCCGTCGATGAGCACGTCGTTGGGCCACTTCAGGGTGACCTCGTGAACCGGGCTGCCCTCGTCCCGATCGTCACCCCCAGGCTTCATGCCCGCGTCGACGACCTCGCGCACGGCACGGGTCATCGCGGTGCCGGCGAGCAGCGGGAACCAGCCGAAGTGGTCGACGGGAAGCGGCGCCCCGTCGACCACGGGCCGGAGCAGCACGGAGATGGCCAGCGACTTGCCGGTGGGTGCCAGCCAGGTGCGGCCGAGGCGACCGCGGCCGCGGGTCTGGTTGTCGGTGACGAGCACCGACCGGTCGGGCCAGCTCGCGGCATCCGCCCCCGTGGCGTTGGCCACGAGCACATCGTTGGTCGAGCCGGCCTCGATGAGGTATTCGAACCGTGCCCCGGCATTCCTGCTGAGCGGAAACTCCATGCGAACCTCTTCCGGTGGCTTACGAACGTTGAGCGGATTCCGTGCCGAATCGGCCGATTTTCGGGTGTCCGACTCCAAAATTAGCGGATGCGGGTGGCGTCGGCTGCGGAACCGACCAGCGATCCGGCCGATCTTTGTAGAGATTCGTCAACGGTCGGGGGCAACCGTTGGCCGGTAGAGTGAACCGCGTGACTGAGAACTCGCCCCTCGCGGGCCCCGACCTGTACACGACGGCTGGAAAGCTCGCCGACCTCAAGGTGCGCTATCACGAAGCCGTGACCGCCAGCGGAGAGGCGGCGATCGATAAACAGCACGCCAAGGGCAAGATGACCGCCAGGGAGCGCATCGACCTGCTCCTGGACCAGGGCTCGTTCGTCGAACTCGACGAATTCGTGCGGCACCGCACCCACGCCTTCGGCATGGAGAAGAAACGGCCCTACGGCGACGCGGTCGTCACCGGCACCGGCACCATCCACGGGCGCCAGGTCTGCGTCTACTCGCAGGACTTCACCATCTTCGGTGGGTCGCTCGGCGAGGTCGCCGGCGAGAAGATCATCAAGGTGATGGACCTCGCTCTCAAGACCGGGGTGCCGATCATCGGCATCCTCGACTCCGGCGGAGCCCGGATCCAGGAGGGCGTCGTCGCCCTGGGCAAATACGGCGAGATCTTCCGCCGCAACACGGCCGCGTCCGGCGTCATCCCGCAGATCTCGATCATCTGCGGCCCGGCGGCCGGAGGCGCCGTGTACTCCCCCGCCCTGACCGACTTCGTGATCATGGTCGACAAGACCAGCCAGATGTTCGTCACCGGCCCCGACGTGATCAAGACCGTCACCGGTGAAGACGTCGGCATGGAGGAGCTCGGCGGAGCGCTCACCCACAACACGATCTCCGGCGTGGCGCACTACCTGGCCAGCGACGAGCCGGACGCCCTCGACTACGCCCGCACCCTGCTCAGCTTCCTGCCGGACAACAACCTGGCCGAACTGCCCGTCTTCGACAGCGACATCGAGCTGGAAACGACGGATGCCGACCAGAAGCTGAACACGATCATCCCGGACTCCCCGAACCAGCCCTACGACGTGAAGACCGTGATCGAGCACATCGTCGACCACGGCGACTTCCTCGAAACACAGCCGCTCTTCGCTCCCAACATCGTGGTCGGTTTCGCCCGGGTCGAGGGGCGCTCGATCGGCATCGTCGCCAACCAGCCCAGCGCCATGGCCGGCACCCTCAACATCCCGGCGGGCGAGAAGGCCGCCCGGTTCGTGCGCTTCTGCGACGCGTTCTCGATCCCCATCCTGACGCTCGTCGACGTGCCAGGCTTCCTGCCGGGCACCGACCAGGAGTGGACCGGCATCATTCGCCGCGGCGCCAAGCTTCTCTACGCCTACGCCGAGGCGACGGTCCCACTCGTGACCGTCATCCTCCGGAAGGCCTATGGCGGCGCGTACATCGTGATGGGCTCCAAGCAGCTCGGAGCCGACATCAACCTCGCCTGGCCCACCGCGGAGATCGCCGTGATGGGCGGGCAGGGCGCCGTGAACATCCTCTACCGGGCCGAGATCAAGAAGGCCGAGGATGCGGATGAGGATGTCGCTGCCGTGCGCACCCGCCTGGCCAACGAATACACCTACAACGTGGCCAGCCCGTTCCTCGCGGCCGAGCGCGGCGAGCTTGACGGCATCATCGAACCGGCTACCACCCGCGTCGCGGTCACGAAGGCCCTCCGCGCGTTGCGCACCAAGCGCGCGAGCCTGCCGCCCAAGAAGCACGGGAACATCCCGCTGTAGGCGGAATCATGACCGACCAGGCTAATCCCACCCCAGACCCGGCCGAGGACCTTGTGTTCCTCACCCGGGGCGTCACCCACCGAGAGGCGGCCGCCGTGTCGGCCGTACTCAGCGGTCTACTCCGCGAGGAGTCCGACAGCCTCCGCAGGGCCCCGGAAGGCAGCCAGAGCGCCTGGCAGACCAGCGCGCGGTCCATCCGGCCGATTGTGCGCGCCGGGCAGGGCCAGTGGCGAGGCTTCTCCGCCTGATCGACCGGCGTGGCTCACCCCGGTCCCCCTAAATGCCGACTTTTTTATTGGTACCGGGTCAATGATTATAGATATTGCTAGGTGTGGCTCCCAGAGTTACACCACCAAAATTCGTCGACTAGGGTAAGCAGGCGAATTTTGGCGGCGAGTCAGGGTGACATTCGGGTTGTCGCCCTGGCACGAAAGTCGAAAGGGGACCAGCCTCACGGTTGGTCCCCTTTCGCATGTCCGGCGTCCGTGGTCGAGCCCGTCCCCACCGGTGGTCGAGCCCGTCGAGACCCCGCCCCCTCCGGTGGTCGAGCCCGTCGAGACCCCGTCCCCACCGGTGGTCGAGCCCGTCGAGACCCCGTCCCCACCGGTGGTCGACCCCGTCGAGACCCCGCGACCGGTGGTCGAGCCCGTCGAGACCCCGTCCCCACCGGTGGTCGAGCCCGTCGAGACCCCGCCCCCTCCGGTGGTCGAGCCCGTCGAGACCCCGTCCCCACCGGTGGTCGACCCCGTCGAGACCCCGCGACCGGTGGTCGAGCCCGTCGAGACCCCGCCCCCTCCGGTGGTCGAGCCCGTCGAGACCCGGCGACACGACCTCGAACACAGCAACGATATTCAGTCCAATATTACCTGAGTATCTCTCGCTTTCCTGTTCGATTTACGGTACACTGGGGGCATGGCAGCAGCCTCAGCCCCGCAGTCACCAGCCGCCCCGGCAGGAGCGGCAATCCCGCCCGCGTTCGGCGGCCCCAAGTCATTCGACCCTGAAGCGTCCGGCCCGGACACGTCTGGCCCGGCGCAGTTGATCGCCCGGGCACGCGACCTGGTCGCGGCCGCGCTGGACCCGATCGTGTTCGGTGTCCTCAGTGACACGGATGCGGTCGCGGTCCTCGGCGCGGTCGAAGACCTCGGCCGCC
>NZ_JASISS010000023.1 GCF_030063195.1 Cryobacterium sp. PH31-AA6 | reverse complement strand
ATGCCCGGTTTGCCGACGGCAATGGGTGAATCACCCGCGCGGAGCAGCCCGGGGCGGACTGCAGGGCCGGGTCCTAGTCCCGGTCGTCCTTGCCGTCGTGCCGACCGTCGCCGTGTGAGTCTGCGGCGGCCGCGGTGTGCAGCTCCCACGTGACATTGTCACCGTGCTGCTGGGTCCAGAACGTGCGCCAGTCGCCCGTCATTATCTGCGGGTCCGCAGCGCCGAGGATGCCGGCGGCCGTCGGGTCGCCGTTGGACACGTGGATGCCGGTGATCTCATTGTCCCCGTCGTTGTAGCCGGGGCTGGTGTTGTGGTCGTAGGTCGCGGACGCGTCGCGGCCTTCGGCCAGCCAGCGCACGGCCTCTGGAGCCTTCTTGTTCTTCTTGGAGAGGTCGAGCTGGTAGCCGGAGTCGAGCGCGTCGCGCTGGGCGTGAAGCGAGTCGCCGGCATCCTCGACCACGAGCAGTTTGTCCTTGGTCGCGAACTGGATGTTGTCCAGACCCGTGTGCTCCAGGTCGCCGAGGAATACGGGGGACAGTTTGCCGGTCGCGGCGGTCGGGGACGACTGGCTCAGGCGGAAGACGCCGCCGTACGCGCCGGGGAGGGTGCTGTTCTCGTTGGTGTCACCGGTCTCGGTGAAGTAGAACTCCCCGAACTTGGTGCCCGGGCGGAAGACACCGTTCTCGGGGCGCTTGAACGGGGTTGCACCGGCTGCCGCTGCGGCGGCGGTCGACCCGTTGTCGGCGCCGAGGGTGACCGCGACCCACTTCGTGTTGAATGACGCGCCGTACGTGTGCAGGTCGGTGACGAACTGGTCCGACGGGTTGTCCGCGAGCTGCTTGGCCGTGACCGCGGAACCGTCGCCGCGGCTCACCTGCAGTGCCTCCAGCGTTCCGGTGGACAGGTCGCCCTTCTCCGTCGGGGTGAACCGGTAGACGTAGCTGTTGGGCACCTTGCCGCCGGAGGTCTTGGCACCGCCGATGTCCTCGACCAGCCAGACATTACCGGCCGAGTCGTTCTGGATTCCCTCATAGCCACCGGAACCGAGCGCGGGAAGCGGGACGATCTTGCCGTCGACCGGGTCGCCGTTGTCGTCGAGCGTGACGCCGAAGACGCCGCCCTTCGGCGCCGCGGCCTCGGCGGCCAGGAGGAGCTGGTGCGTGAACGGATCCCAGGTGATGCCGTCGAAGGTGGGAACTGCGGCACCGTCGGACCGGGTGTCCGCAATCAGGGTGACCCGCTTGGTCAGATCCGTTTCGTCGAGGTTGACCCGGGTGACGTATCCCTGGGGTCCGCCCTCGTGGCCCTGGAACAGGTAGTGCTTTCCGCCGAAAGTGAGGTAGACGTTCTTGTCCGGCTCGGTCTTGAAGGCCTCGTTCGCATCCTGAGTGAGAGGGCCGCCGTTGGCGGTGTTGTAGCCGTAGTGCGTGATTCCACCGTTCGGGTTGGCCAGCGGGAGCTGACCCCAGGCAACGGGGCTCTGCTCGAGGCCCGCGGCGAGAACATTGTTCTGGATGCCGAAGGCGGAGTTCGCTGCCACGCCGGCACTGCCCTGATCCGGGGTCGCGGCCGCGGGAAGCGTTGCCGCGCTGAGGAAGGCCAGGCCCAGGCCCAGTCCCATTGCGGTGGTCACACCGATCTTCGTGTACTTCATCGTGTCCTCCTTATGGGGGCCGGCGCCCGACCCGCAGACCAGACAAGTCGCCCGAGGTTGCCGCCCGGTAACGGCGACCTGAACGCAGTGTGCCCGGGCGGAGAACGGCGCCCGCCGGGTAAGCAGGGGGAATACGTAGGCTGGAGGCATGCCGCCCGTTCACCCTGACCCTCGCGCCGAGCTTGCGGCGCTGTGCAAGCGCGGCCTCGACTGGCACGTCGACCTGTCGCGCATGCTGCCCGATTCCTCGGGCGCGCGCCCCGCCGCCGTGCTCGTGCTCTTCGGCGTGCTGGACTCCGTGCCGGCGCGTCGGCAGGGTATTCTCGCGCCCGATCTCGACGTGCTCCTGCTGCGGCGTGCCGCGACCCTGGCGAGCCACCCCGGACAGATCGCATTCCCCGGCGGCCGGCTCGAGGCATCCGATGACGGCCCGATCGCCGCGGCGCTCCGGGAAGCCGTCGAGGAGACAGGCCTGGACCCGGCCGCCCTCGAGCCCCTCGGAACGCTGCCCGCCCTTTCGGTCCCGGTGAGCAATCACCTGGTCACGCCCGTGCCGGCGTGGTGGACGCGTCCCTCCGAGGTGGCGGCCGTCGACCACGACGAGACGGTGGAGGTGTTCCGGATGCCGGTGGCTGATCTGCTCGACCCGGCCAACCGGGCGAGCACCGAGCATTCGGTTGAGGGCCGCACCTACCGCTCACCGGCCTTCCCGGTCGACGGCCGGCTCGTCTGGGGTTTCACGGCCATCGTCCTGTCGCGCATGTTCGATGAGCTGGGCTGGGCGGTGCCGTGGGACGGCGACCGGCTCGTCGAACCGGAGGCGGCGGAACCTAGACCGTCGCGGGCAGAATCTCGGCGAGCAGGGCCGTTATGCGGGCCTTGATCTCGTCGCGGATCGGGCGCACGGACTCGATGCCCTGGCCGGCCGGGTCGGCGAGTTCCCAGTCCTCGTAGCGTTTGCCGGGGAAGATCGGGCAGGTGTCGCCGCAGCCCATGGTGATGACGACATCCGATTCCTTGACGGCCTCGGTGGTGAGGATCTTCGGCACGTTGTTCGCGATGTCGATGCCCTCCTCGGCCATGGCCTGGATCGCGACGGGGTTGATCTGGTCTTTCGGGGCGGAGCCGGCGGAGAGCACCTCGACGCGCCCCTCGGAGAGCGCCGTCATGTAGCCGGCGGCCATCTGCGAGCGGCCCGCGTTGTGCACGCAGACGAAGAGGACGGTGGGCTTGATGGTCATTGCGGGGTCCTTTGATCGGGGCTACCCAAAGCATAGACGTTCATCTATGGATCGTGGGAGGTTGGGCGGACGGGTTCACCTGCCGTTCACCCGCGGACCGGGCCCGCGTGGGTCAGTGTTCGCCGCCCAGGTTTCCGGCGAGGCGGTTGTGCATGGTCGTGCTGGCCTCGTTCATGCCCAGCAGGACCACGCGCTTGCCGTGACGTTCGTACTTGTTGGTGATCGCGTCGAGGGCGGCGACGGTCGAGGCATCCCAGATGTGGGAGTTGGACATGTCGATCACGATGCGGTCGGGGTCGACCGCGTACTCGAACTGGGTGGTGAGGTCGTTGCTGGAGGCGAAGAACAGCTCTCCGGTGACCGTGTAGTACGCGGTCGGGGTGGTCTCGTCGAGCGGGAGGGTGCGTTCGACGCTGACGAAGTGCGCAACGCGGCGGGCGAAGGCGACCATGGCGACGATGACGCCGACGATGACGCCGATCGCGAGGTTGTGGGTGAGCACGACGACCACCACGGTGGCGACCATGACGGTCGTCTCGCTCTTCGGCATCCGCTTCAGTGTCGACAGCCGGATGCTGTGCCAGTCGAAGGTGAGCACGGAGACCATGATCATCACGGCGACCAGCGCGGCCATCGGGATGATCGCGACCAGGTCGCCGAGGCCGACGACGAGGATGAGCAGGAACACGCCGGCGAGGAAGGTGGAGATGCGGGTGCGGGCGCCGGAGGCCTTCACGTTGATCATGGTCTGCCCGATCATGGCGCAGCCGCCCATGCCGCCGAACAGGCCGGAGAGCATGTTGGCGACGCCCTGGCCCCAGGCCTCGCGGGTCTTCCGGGAGTGGGTGTCGGTGATGTCGTCGACCAGTTTCGCGGTCATCAGGGACTCGAGCAGCCCGACGAGGGCCATCGCGATGGAGAAGGGGGCGATGATCGCGAAGGTCTCCCAGGTGAGCGGAACATTGGGAATGAACAACTCCGGCAGACTCTTGGGCAGGGCGCCCTGGTCGCCGACGGTGGGCACGTTGATGGCCGTGACGACGGTGGCGATGGTGAGGAGCACGATCGCGACGAGAGGCGCGGGAATGACCCTGGTGATGCGGGGCATCACGACCATGATCACCAGCCCGACGGCGACGAGCGGGTAGACCAGCCAGGTCACGCCGAGAAGGTGGGGGAGCTGCGCGATGAAAATGAGGATGGCGAGGGCGTTGACGAAACCGACCATCACGCTACGGGGGATGAAGCGCATGAGCCTGGCCACGCCGAGGACGCCGAGGACGACCTGGAACACGCCGGCGAGAATCACCGTTGCGATGAAGTACTCCATGCCGTAGTCGCGGGCAACCGGGGCGATGACGAGCGCGACGGCGCCGGTCGCCGCGGTGATCATCGCGGGCCGGCCGCCGAGGAACGCGATCGAGACGGCCATGATGAACGAAGAGAACAACCCGACCCGCGGGTCGACGCCGGCGATGATCGAGAACGAGATCGCCTCGGGAATGAGCGCCATGGCGACGACGAGGCCGGCGAGAACCTCACGGGTGAGCAGGCGCGGGGAGCGCAGCGCGGTCAGGACCGATGGTTCGGCCTTGTAGCGATTGGGCGTGGGGGGAGTGGTCAGAATTGTGATGGGGGCCTTCCGGCAGGCGGCATTCCAGAAGGAGCCGGTGTGGAGTGTGGGTGCGAGGGTGGGCGCTGCGATGCGCTTCCCGGCGCTGTCGCACAGGGAGGGGAGGCGGCGAAGGTCAGCCGACCGTGCAACACTACCCTAACGTTAGGGTTAAGTGCAGTTCCGACGATTGGTACGAAGAATGACGGCAAGGACATCGGACCCGACGATGCACATCGGCGAGCTCGCCGACAAGACCGGGCTGTCGCTGCGCACGATTCGGCACTACGACGAGGTCGGCCTGCTCAAGGCGTCCGGCCGCACCGAGGGCGGATTCCGGATCTACAGCCGGGACGACCTGTCCCGGCTGATCCTGATTCGCCGGATGAAACCGCTCGGGTTCTCGCTCGAGGAGATGACCGATCTGCTGCGGATCATCGACGTGCTCGACGGCGAGGGTGCCCGTGATGCGGTCGTCCGCTCCGAACTGGAGACCTTCATCGCGCAGGCCGTGGAGCGCCGGGCGAAGCTGGAGGAACAGCTCGCCATGGCCGATGAGTTCCTGGAACTTCTGCGCCGCCAGTGATGTCGGTCGGCGGGCGCGGCCGGGTGCGGCCGGGCGTGGCAGGTCCGGGTCAGGTCGACGTGCCCGATCGTTCGCGGATGACCTCGACGAGGTCGCCGGTCGAGGGCACTCCGGCCGGTCCCTGGCCGCTTCGATAGACCCGGCAGGCCAAATCCGTGACTCGCTCGCTCGTCGGGAACGCATCCACACCGTCCAGCAGGATGGTGGGTGACCCGGCGAACGGTGACGCGGCGGCTTCCTCGCCCGAGGTGAGTAGGCGAAAGTCGATCACGACCTCGAAATGCCCGGTCTGATTCAGCGCGTCCCTGAGCACGACGCCGGCGGCCGCCGAGTTCGGGCAGTCAGCGATGTAGAGAATTTCTGCCTTCATGCCCCCATTCTGCCGCTGAAGTCGGATTGCCGCTGCGCCGACCCCGGAGTTCACGGCCCGGCGAGGCGACGCTCGAGGGCATCGAGGAGGAGATCGAGGCCGAATGGGAACTCGTCGGCGTATCGATAGCCGGGCTGGAGAACGTGTTGTGTCGTGAGTTCGGCGAGATAGGGGTACTCGTCGCCGGGCAGATTGGCCAGGAAGACCTGCGCCATCGCGGCGGACTCCGCTTCCGTCGTGAATGGCAAGGACTTCTCCTGCATCGCGAAGCCGTAGATGTAGCTGTCGACGGCCGAGAACGCGTGGGCTGCCAGGGCGACCGAGAACCCGCCGTTCCGGAGGGTGCCGATCACGCGGTCGTGGTGCCGGAGCGTGGACGGTCCGGGTTGCGTGCCGGAATCCTTCAGCCCGGTGGCCCAGGGGTGGCGAGACAGCGCGTCTCGAAAAGAGATCGACCGTTTGCGCAGGGCCGTTTTCCACTCCTCTTCGTCGGACGGGAGGTCGATCTCGCTGTAGACCCGGTCGATCATGCCGTAGAGGAGGTCGTCCTTGTTGGCGACGTGGTTGTACAGCGACATGGCCTCGACGCCGAGTTCCTCGCCGAGCCTGCGCATGGTGAGCGCGTCAATCCCGGCCGTGTCGGCCAGGGCGATTGCGGTATGGAGCACGCGGTCCCGGTTCAGGCGCACCCTGGGCGGGGCAGCCGCTTTTGCTGTCGATGCCATGGGGTCTCCTGCCTTCTCCTTGACAAGCTTACTGCGTAAAGCTAATTTACTTACAGCATAAGCTTACGACGTAAGGAGATCATGATGAGTGCAGTCCGACCGACCACGCACGAGACCGTGGGGGAGCCGCGACCGACCACCCTGGACTTCAGGACCTGGCCGCCGCGCACCGCCAGCCTGGTCGCGGGGATCGCGCTGGCGCTGATGGCCGTGCTGGCCGGCTTCGGTAACTTCGGCGCCATCGTGACTCTCGTCACTCCCCACGATGCGGAGCAGACCGCCGAGGCCATCGCCGCCTCCGCACCCCTGTTCTTGACCGGTGTGGGCAGCCTGTACGTCGTGACGATCCTCGATCTCCTCGTTGCCGCTGCGCTCTACGCGCTGTTCCGGCCGGTGAATCCGGTCCTCTCCGCCGCGACCGCGTGGACCAGGGTCATTTTCGCGCTCGTGTTCATGGTGGCTATCGGCCGACTCGTGAGTGCTTTCACACTCCTGGACCGCCCGGAGGAGGCCCTCCGCGAGATCGAGGCGTTCACCGC
Organism: Cryobacterium sp. PH31-AA6; assembly: GCF_030063195.1. GTDB lineage: Bacteria > Actinomycetota > Actinomycetes > Actinomycetales > Microbacteriaceae > Cryobacterium. Next base: position 46,208 of record NZ_JASISS010000023.1, on the reverse strand, counting down.
CATCTGGGTGACCGGCCTCGGTCTGTTCGGGATTCACCTGGTGTTGGTCGGCTACCTGGCCTACCGATCCGGGTTCATGCCGCGAATCTTCGGCATCCTGCTCGGGATTGCGGGCCTCGGTTACCTCCTGGACGCCGCCGGAACGGTCTTCGTGGCCGGCTTCACCGCCGTCTTCGGCCAGTTCCTGTTCGTCGGCGAGGTGGCGCTGATCTTTTGGCTGCTGATCAGGGGCCGCCGCCTCACCCCGGGCGAACGCCAGGGCACCGTCGAAGCCGACCGGATGTCACCGGTCGGTCACGCGCGCGCGAACGCCGACGCGGCGAGCACCCGCTCCGGCGTCGGCCGCAGACCGGTGTAACGCTCGAACTGTTCGGCGGCCTGCAGGGCGATGACCTCGGCACCCGTGATGACGGTCTTCCCGGCAGCCCGGGCGGCCAGGATCAGCGGGGTCTCGGCCGGAAGCGCCACCACGTCGAAGACAGTGTCGGATGCGGCCACCGCCCCGGCGGTGAAGGCGGATTCGGCCGCCTGGGCGCCGCCGGCCATGCCGATCGGTGTGACGTTCACGAGCAGGGGCGCCGTCGCGGTGCCCGGCTCGGCGAGCCAGCCGTAACCGAGCTCATCGGCCAGGGCGCGCCCGCTCCGCTCGTTGCGGGCAATGATGGTGCCGTCCGCGAATCCGGAATCACGCAGCGCCGCGGCGACGGCCTTGGCCATGCCGCCGCTGCCGCGGAGCAGGAACGGGGTCGCCGGATCGAGGGCGTTGCTGCGCAGCAGCTCGGCCGCGGCGATGTAGTCCGTGTTGTAGGCCCGGAGGAAACCGTCGTCGTTCACGATCGTGTTCACCGACTGAATGGCCGTTGCCGAGGCGTCAAGCTCGTCGACGAGGGCGATCACGTCTTCCTTGAACGGCATCGACACCGAGCATCCGCGGATGCCGAGCGCCCGCACCCCGCCGATGGCGCCGGCCAGGTCGGTGGTGGTGAACGCCTTGTAGACGAAGTCCAGCCCGAACTGTTCGTAAAGATAGTTGTGGAAGCGGGTGCCGAAGTTGCTCGGCCGCGCTGCCAGGGAGATGCAGAGCTTGGTGTCCTTGTTCAATGCCGGGCGGGTCGGTGCCGGTTGAGTCGCTGTGTCAGTCATCGCCTCCCATGCTACGGGCGACGTGCATAACTCCTGCAATTTATTGCCCAAGCCCGGATCCGGCGGATTTTTGGGCATTCCGGCCGAAATTGCAGGAGTTATGAAAAAAAGACGGGCGGCGGCTCGGTGTTGGACCGAGGTCCAGAACAGCCGAGCCGACGCCCGTCTCGATGCCGCGAGGTGCGGCGCGGGGCGCTAGTCGCGGCGCGGCCTGCGCGGGGGCCGGTCGCCCCGGTCCTCGCGTCGGACCGGACCGCCCTTGTCGGCGTGGATCTCGATCAGCTTGCCGCTGATTCGCGTGTTCGCCAGCCGGTCGAGGAGGTCGCCGGGCAGGTCGGCCGGCAACTCGACGAGCGAGTACTCGGGGTTGATCTGGATGTGGCCGAAGTCTTCGCGGCTCAGTCCACCCTCGTTGGCGAGCGCTCCGACGATCTGGCGCGGCTCAACCTTGTGGCGTTTGCCTACCTCGATGCGGTAGGACGCCATGGACCGGGTGTTGTCGCGTGGGCGGCGTTCCGGGCGTTCAGCCCGGTCGCCCCGGTCGCCCCGGTCGCCGCGGTCGCCCCGATCGTGATCGGCACGGGCGCGCTCGGCGCGGTCGCCGCGGTCGGCACGCTCGGGCCGCTGCGCGCGGGCATCCGCGGCGGTGAGGAGCAAGGGCGTCTCGCCCTGGGCGACGACCGCGAGGGCGGCAGCCACGTCCGTCTCGGGCACGTCGTGGTGCGAGACGTAGTGACCGATGATGTCGCGGAAGGCACTGATCCGTTCGGACTGGCCGAGAGCCTCGGTGATCGCATCATCGAAGCGCGTCAGGCGGGTGACGTTGACATCCTCGAAGCTCGGCAGCTGCATCTGCGTCAGCGGCTGGCGGGTGGCCCGCTCGATCGCGTTCAGCAGGTGACGTTCACGCGGCGTGACGAAACTGATCGCGGCGCCGCTGCGGCCCGCGCGGCCGGTGCGGCCGATCCGGTGCACGTACGATTCCGTGTCGATCGGGATGTCGTAGTTGACGACGTGGCTGATCCGCTCGACGTCGAGGCCGCGCGCCGCGACATCCGTTGCCACCAGGATGTCGAGCTTGCCCGATTTGAGCTGGTTCACCGTGCGCTCGCGCTGCACCTGGGCAACGTCGCCGTTGATGGCCGCCGCGGAGTAGCCCCGCGCGCGGAGCTTCTCGGCGAGCAGTTCCGTCTCGTTCTTGGTGCGGGTGAACACGATCATGCCCTCGAAGTTCTCCACCTCGAGGATGCGGGTGAGCGCGTCGACCTTCTGCGGGTACGACACCATCAGGTAGCGCTGGGTCGTGTTCGCGGACGTCGTGGTCTTGTTCTTGATCGTGATCTCTTCGGGGTCGTTCAGGTACTTCTTCGAGATCCGCCTGATCTGCGCCGGCATGGTAGCCGAGAACAGGGCCACCTGCTTGTCGTCGGGGGTGTCGGCGAGGATGGTCTCGACGTCCTCGGCGAAGCCCATCTTGAGCATCTCGTCGGCCTCGTCGAGCACCAGGTACTTCAGCTGGGACAGGTCGAGCGTGCCTTTTTCGAGGTGGTCCATGATGCGACCGGGCGTGCCGACGACGATGTGCACCCCGCGGCGCAGCGCGGAAAGCTGAACGCCATAGCCCTGTCCGCCGTAGACGGGCAGCACGTGCACGCCGCGCATGTGGGCGGCGTACTTCTCGAACGCCTCGCACACCTGCAGGGCGAGCTCACGGGTCGGGGAGAGCACAAGCGCCTGCGGGGTCTTCTGGGCCAGGTCGAGCCGGGAGAGGATCGGCAGCGCGAAGGCGGCCGTCTTGCCGGTTCCGGTCTGGGCGAGTCCGACGACGTCGCGACCGGACAGGAGCGGGGGGATGGTAGCGGCCTGGATGGCCGAGGGGGTTTCGTATCCGACGTCTTTGAGTGCCTTGAGCATTGCATCATTGAGCCCGAGGTCGGAGAAAGTCTTCGCTACGGGGGCAGTGTCTGCCTCACGTGGCGTGGTGGTATCAGGGGGCGTCATACTACCAACGGTATCGCGTCCGGGTGGGCGACCGGTTCCTCAGCGGGGATCTGCCCCGAAATCGGCCGATGCCAGGTCCGAACGCGGTCGCATCCGCCGGTCGGCTGAACCGGGCGTCGCTTCGGGAACGACGTACTCAACCTTCCCAGGAGCGCGCGTTCGGGCTAAAATTCCGATATTCGCCCTGAGCAACCCAGGGATCCAGACCCGAAGGAGTGTCATGGTCCAGTCTTCTGCCCTACGAGGTGCACTGACGCTGTTGTCGGTCACCGCGTTGATCCTCGGCACCACATCCGTTGCCTCGGCGCAACCCGGAGCAGACGGCGGGGCCTCGATCGCCGACGGTGCCCGTGACGCCAGCCAGCACGGCGGCACGGCCGGTCATCTGCCGGCCACCCAGTCCAATGTGGACCTCATCTCGAAATTGAAGTTGAAGAACGCGGTCCCGGAAAAAATCGCCGATGTCGGCGTCTTCAAAAACTATGCCTATCTTGCAGCGTGGGGCGCCGTGTCGTGCACCTACAACGGGGTGCATGTCGTCGATATCAAGGATCCCGCGAAGCCGAAGGAGGTCGCGTTCATCCAGTCCAAGGAGGGCAGCTACCCGGGCGAGGGCATCCAGGCCCTGCGGATCGACACACCGGCCTTCACGGGCGACGTGCTGGTCAGCAACAACGAGAAGTGCAAGGACAAGGCAGGATTCGGCGGCATGAACCTCTATGACGTGACGAACCCGAGCCACCCCACGCCGCTCGCCGAAGGCATCGGCGATTCCACCGCGAACGGTCAGGGCAAGAAGACCTCCAACGAGACCCACAGCGTCTTCGCGTGGGACGCCGGCGACAAGGCCTACGCGGTCATCGTTGACAACGAAGAGGGCACCGACGTCGACGTCATGGACATCACCAACCCGAAGAAACCCTTCCTCACGGCCGAGTACGACCTGGACGTGACGTTTCCGCAGATCCTGCAGAGCGCACCGTCGAACCTGACCGAGGTGTTCCTGCACGACCTGATTGTGAAGCAGATCGGGGGCAAGCAGGTCATGCTGCTGTCCTATTGGGACGCCGGCTATGTCTCCGTTGACATGACCAACGTGCACAACCCGATCTATCTGGGCGACACGGACTTCACCAACCCTGACCCGCAACTCCAGGAATCGACCGGCCTGATCGAGAAACCGGAGGGCAACGGCCACCAGGGCGAGTTCACCCTGGACAACAGGTACGTTATCGGTGCCGACGAGGACTTCGCCCCCAACGGCTCGGAGGGCAGCACGGATGACACGGCGACGCCGTTCCAGATCTCGCAGGGCAGCGACACCCCGCAGCTGCAGGGCGGAGAATCGCTGACCGGTGACGCCGTCTATGCGGGCCGGGCCTGTTCCGGTGATCCGCTCGTGCTGCCGGCCCCGACCACCGCAAGCGGCAAACAGATCGCGGTCGTCACCCGCGGTCTCTGCACGTTCACGGAGAAGGTGGCCAGTGTGCAGGCGGCCGGCGGCTATGAGGGCATCGTCATCGTCAACCGCGAGGGTTCCGACGGATGCGGCGCCTTCGGGATGAGCGTTGCCGGCAACATCCCGACCTTCTCGGTCGACCGCAAGACCGGGTTCGGGTTCTTCGACCGGGAGGCTTCGTATGACAACACGGCCTGCCTGGCGGGGACGGCAAGCCTGATTCCCGGCCTGAGCCTGGGCGATGTCGGAGACCTCGTTTCGGTTCGCGCGTTCTTCGACGGCTGGGGCTACGTCCACCTCTTCGACAACTCGACGGGGAAGATGGCCGAGCTGGACACCTATGCCATTCCCGAAGCGCAGAACCCGGCCTACGCCGAGGGCTTCGGCGATCTTTCGGTGCACGAGGTGGCCACGTCCAAGCAGCGGGCGGACCTGGCCTACTTCTCCTATTACTCCGGTGGTTTCCGGGTGGCGAAGATCGTCGACGACAAACTCGTCGAAACCGGGCGATTCATTGACCAGGGCGGCAACAACTTCTGGGGTGTGCAGGTGTTCGAGAGCAACGGCATCGAGTATGTTGCCGCGAGTGACCGTGACTCCGGGCTCTACATCTTCCGGTACACCGGCGGCTGAGTCAGGCCGGCTCCCGGCCACGCGGATCTGAACTTCTCAGGGAACCGCCCGAAAGAAATCGCTCCTGGCCCCCCAGGAGCGATTTCTGCTTTTCCGGGCCTGGGCGGGGCGCGGTCGGCCAGCGATCGCACGATCCGGGATTCACGGGAAGATGGGTAGATGGTGAACATTGAGCAACAACCCTGGCTGAAGAACTACCAGCCCGGCGTCCCGGCCGAGATCGAGTTGCCCACGGAGTCGCTGGTGGCGATGTTCGAACACTCGGTGGCGGAGGCCGGCGATCACCCCGCACTGGAATTCTTCGGCCGGCGCACGACGTACACCGAGCTCGGCGACCAGGTCGACCGGGCCGCGGAGGGGCTCCGACACCTCGGCGTGGGAGCAGGGGACCGGGTCGCCCTCATCCTGCCGAACTGCCCCCAGCACGTGGTGGCGTTCTACGCGGTGTTGCGCCTGGGCGCCGTCGTTGTCGAACACAACCCCCTGTACACCTCCCGCGAACTCCGGCACCAGTTCGAGGACCACCAGGCTCGCGTCGTGATCGCCTGGGACAAGGTTGCGGCATCCGTTCGCGCGTTCCCGGCCGACATCGAAATCGACCACGTGGTCTCGGTCAACCTGCTCGCCGCCTTTCCCGCCGTCAAACGGCTCGCCCTGTACCTGCCGGTGAAGAGCCTGCGCGAGTCCAGGGAGGCGCTGACCGGACGCGCGCCGGGAACGATGGCCTGGAAGGACCTGCTGGCGCACGGTCACCTCGACCCGGAGCATCCGCGACCGTCGGTGGGTGACCTCGCCGCGATCCAGTACACCTCGGGCACGACGGGGCAGCCGAAGGGCGCCCAGCTCACCCATTTCAACCTCTACGCGAACGCCCTGCAGGGCGAGGCCTGGATGCACGGGGCCGAGTACCGCAAGGAGATCTTCTACGCGATCCTGCCGATGTTCCACGCCTTCGGTATGACGCTGTACCTGACGTACGGGGTGCGCAAGCAGGCCCTGCTTGTGCTGTTCCCCAAGTTCGATCCCGACCTCATCCTCGACGCCATGAAGAAGTCGCCCGCGACGGTGTACTGCGCGGTGCCGCCGATCTACGAGCGCACCGCGCTCGCCGCGAAGGAGCGCGGGATCTCGCTGCGCTCCTGCAAGTACTGCATCTCGGGTGCGATGAATCTGCCCGAGCATGTCGTCGAACTGTGGGAGTCGGTTTCCGGCGGGCTGCTCGTGGAGGGCTACGGCATGACCGAATCCTCCCCGGTGGCGCTGGGCAACCCGTTCCATCCGAGTCGGCGTCCCGGCACGATCGGCGTGCCGTTCCCCTCCACCTTGATGAAGGTGGTCGATCTCGACGACCCGACCGTGGAGGTGCCGCAGGGGCAGCCGGGGGAGCTGTTGCTCAAGGGGCCGCAGGTCTTCCAGGGGTACTGGAACAACCCGGAGGAGACGGCGAAGACCCTGTTGCCGGGAGGATGGCTGCGCACGGGCGACATTGTGACGGTGGACGAAGACGGCTTCACGACGATCGTCGACCGGGCCAAGGAACTCGTCATCACGGGCGGGTTCAACGTGTCGCCCTCCGAGGTGGAGGCGGTGTTGCGCCTGCACGCGGATGTCGTCGATGCGGCGGTGTTCGGCAAGCCGCTCGAGCGAGGCGGCGAACTGGTCGTCGCGGCCGTGGAGTTGAAGGGCGGGGTCGACCTCGACGAGGAGGCCCTCCGGTCGCATTGCCGCGAGCACCTCGCCGCGTACAAGATCCCGCGCCGGATCGCGCAGATCGAGGACATGCCGCGGTCGATGCTCGGCAAGGTACTCCGCAAGCAGGTGCGCGAGCAGGTGCTGCCGCAACTCTGACCCGGCCCTGGTGGGCCTCAGACCCTGCGCGCTGCCGGCAGCGCCAGCCTGGCGGCACGACGCAGCCGGGCATCGTCATCAATCGCCCAGCGGCCGAGAACACGTTCTGCTCTGGCGCGGCCTGGCGGGTCGAGCCGCTGCACGAGCGGTCCGACCACGCCGACGGCGAGCAGGTCAACCAGCGCCGCCAGGTCGGCCTCACGCACGAAGCCTTCGATCCGGGTGAGGTCCGAGTTGTCGAGCAGGGACACCCTCGATTGCAGCAGCACGACTGCCGCGAGGCGGCGCTCGAACACCGGCGCCGCCCACAGCTCCGAACTCAGCGCGGTGATCTCGTCGTGGGTGAGTTCCGGGTGGCGGCGGAGCGCGTCGCGGATAGTCCCTCGAACCGCGCCGACGGACGCGCCGTAGAAACGCAGCTCGCTGCGCGTCCTTGCTCGCTCGGCGCTCGCCCGGCCGGGGTCGCCCTCGTATCGCAGGGTCCTGTCCACGAAGTCGGCGGGCTCGCTCATGGCATCATTCTCCCAACCGAGGTGACCCGGCGCCCGCGCAGCTTCGGCCCAGCCGGTCGTGCCAGCATGGGGAGCCTCGGCAGTCACGACAGGAAGAAGACCCGATGACGATCATCAAGATCAACGCGATCACCGTTCCCGACGATGGTGGCGACGAGCTGGCCCGCCGGTTCGCCGCCCGGGCCGGTGCGGTCGACGACCGCCCGGGCTTTGAGGGTTTCGAGCTGCTCAAGCCCACCGACGACCGCAAGACCTGGCTCGTCGTCACCCGCTGGGCCGACGACGAGTCGTTCCAGGCCTGGCTGAACTCGCCGGCCTTCGGACACGGTCACCGCAGCGAGGCACCCAAGGACGGCGAGCCCGCCGCGCGCCCCGTCGGAGTCAGCAGCGAACTGTGGTCCTACGAGATCGCCGGTGGATCGATCGGCTGACCGATCGGGCAGGTCGCCCGGTGCTTGTCGATCACGCCCGCGCGCTCGAGGACGCGACCGGTTCGAGCTACGCCCGAATGATCAACACCGGGCACGCAGCGTGGTGCACGAGCTGGCTGGAAACCGAGCCGAGGAGCAGGCCGCTGAAACCGCCGAGCCCGCGGGATCCGACGACGAGCAGGTCCGCACCGGTGGCGGCGTCGAGCAGAACGGACGCCGGCGGTCCCTGGACCAGACGGCCGGATACCTCAACCCCCTCCGAGGGAACGGCGTCCAATGCGATGGCCTGGATCCGCTCCGCGCCCCGCTCCGACCGTTCGTCGATGAACTCACCGTCCAGCTGGGTCGTGCGCGGCGGATACGACCAGGATGTGATCAGGCGCACCCGGCCGTGACGGAGCCGCGCCTCCTCGATGGCCCAGCGAAGTGCCGAGATGGACTCGGGGGAGCCATCGACGCCGACCACGACCAGGAATGAGCCGTCGTTTTCCATCGGTCTGTCCTTTCTCGTCCAGCCGGTGCCGGAGGTCTCAGTGTGTGACAGTCGGACCCTGCGGTCAAGGTCTGCGGCGCGGGGTGCTCGTCTGCACTGCCGACGCGGGCGTAGCCTCGAGTCATGAAACGTGCGCTCGCGTTCGGCCTGGTCTCCGCGCAATTCGTGCTGCTCGCAGCGCTGGCGGTGCTTCCCCACGGGGCACTGTGGACCGTCAACGCGGCCGTGCTGGCCGCCGCGATCGTTCTCGGCGTCGGCGGGGCGCTCCTCGCGGTGCTCGGCGTTGCGGGCCTGGGGCCGGCGCTGACGGCGAGCCCGATCCCGCGGGAGCACGCGCCCCTGGTCACCACCGGAGTGTTCGGACTCGTGCGCAGCCCGATCTACACCGGCCTGATGACCGGCGGGTTGGGGCTCGCGTTGTTCGGCGGATCCCTCTGGCACGGCGTCGTCTGGCTGGCCCTGGTGTTGCTGCTGGCCGGGAAGGCTCGCTGGGAGGAACGGATGCTGCTGGCCGAGCATCCGGACTACGCCGGCTACGGCGCCCGGGTGGGTCGCTTCCTGCCGGGGATCGGCAGGTTGCGTCCGCCCGCCTGAACCCGCGCCGATCTGATTTCCGGGAACCCGGTAACGAATCGGAGGTGAATCCCGTTGCCGTGAGTATGACGATTCCGCTCTCCATTCTCGACCTCGCCCCCATCGCACCCGGACAGACCGCGAGGGAGAGCTTCGCGGGCAGCGTCGCGCTCGCCCAGACCGCCGAAGAGCACGGCTACACGAGGGTCTGGTATGCCGAGCACCACAACATGCCGACGATCGCGTCGTCGGCGACGGGCATTCTGATCGGTCACGTCGCGGAACACACCCGGGCGATCCGGCTGGGCGCCGGTGGGGTCATGTTGCCCAATCATTCACCGCTCACGATCGCGGAACAGTACGGCACCCTCGCGGAGCTCTACCCCGGCCGGATCGACCTGGGCCTCGGCCGCGCGCCCGGCAGTGATCAGACCACCGCGCGGGCGATGCGCCGGGACCCGAGGGCCTCCGACCAGTTCCCGCAGGACGTGGTGGAGCTGCAGGCCTACCTGCGCGGCGAGTCCGTCATCCCCGGCGTGCAGGCCGTGCCCGGCGCCGGCACCGACGTGCCCCTCTACATCCTCGGTTCGTCGCTCTTCGGAGCCCAACTGGCGGCCAGGCTCGGTCTGCCGTATGCGTTCGCTTCGCACTTCGCGCCGGACTCCCTCTTCGACGCCGTCGCCAGCTACCGGCGTGACTTCGTCCCCTCACGCCAGCTCGCCGCTCCGCACGTGATCGTCGGGGTCAACGTGATCGCAGCCGACGACCAGGCGGATGCGACGCTCCAGTTCGAGACGACCCGCCGCGCCAGGGTGCGCGGCATGATCGCCCGTGGCCCGGCCGCACCCGACTACTCCGACGCGCAGATCGACGCCTTCCTCACGACGAACGAGGGTCGCCAGATCGCCAACATGATGCGGTACTCCGCCGTCGGTACGCCCGACGTCGTGCGTGAGTTCCTTGAGGACTTCGCCGCGGCCACCCAGGCCGACGAGCTCATCATCGCGCACGCGTCGCGCGACATCACCGACCGGCTGCGCTCGGTCGCCCTGACGGCCGGAGCGATGAACGCGGTGACGGTCTAGTCTCAACCCATGACCCCGGATGCCCTCGTTGAGTTCTGCCTCAGCCTGCCCCAGGCGGTGGAGACGTTCCCGTTCGGTGCAGAGACGAGCGTGTTCAAGACCCAGGGCAACGGGAAGATCTTCGCGCTCAGCGCCCTGGCCGGCGACCCGCTGACCGTGTCGCTGAAATGCGACCCCGAGGAGAGCCGTGCGCTCCGCGAGGAGTTCCCTGACCGGATCACGCCGGGCTACCACCTGAACAAGAAACACTGGATCACGGTCGTTCTGGACGGGCAGGTCGAGGACGCGCTGGTCGAGCAATTGCTCAGGGACAGCCACGCGCTCGTCCGGCCGAGGGTGCCGCGGGCCGGAGCCCAGTGACCGCGCTCGGTCAACAGCCGGAGTCGGTGGCTCCCTGGTCGAGTTGCAGCACCACGACGATGTTCTTGACCGTGGCCGAGTCCGGATCGTAGCCGACCGGTCGATAGCAGCTGACCAGGACCAGACGGTTGGGGATCGCGTTCGTCAGCTCGTCGTTGGTCTTGTACTCCGCCTTGTCGAGCTTGAGTGTCTTCTGGGCCGTGTAGCAGAGAGTGCCGTTTGCGGTGTCGACGGCCGCCAGGTCGCCGGATCGCATTTCCTTGAGGCCGTTGAAGACCGCGTCGTCGACCCAGGAATGACCGTACAGGTAGACCGTGTTGGTCGAGTCGGTGCCGGCCAGCCCGCCCAGGATGGTGGTGTCCCAGGCAATGGTCGTCAGGGCGGGCGGATCGAATCCGCCTCGATCGTCGATCATCTGCTGGTCGTACTCGGACACCGCGCCGTCGAGGGAGATCGCCGGGATCCGGAGGCGGAGCGGTGCCGAGGCCGCGACGACGACGTGGGCGAGCGGCTCCGGCGACGGCGCGATCGGGGACGGCACCGAGGCAGCCGCATCCGGGGTGCGCTGGAGGGTAGCCGGGGGACCGGAATCCGAGCCGGCTACAGCGACTGCAATGAGGCCGCCGGCGCTCAGACTGAGCAGAACGGCGGCCCCGATGAGCAGCTTTATCCTAGCGACGGGCGTCTGCCTTGCGGGTTGCGATGCCCAGGGTCAGCAGGCCGGAGGCCAGCAGAACGAGGATACCGGCGCCGAGGAATGCCGTTCCGCCGAAGGTGCCTGCGTCGTGCGCGGCAACCAGGTCGAACCCATCGGTCTTGGAGTCGTGCAGCACGTTCTTCGCGGGGGTGGTCGCCACCGGGGTCGGCGTCGTGCTCGCGGCGACGGTGGTGATGGTGTTGGTCAGCTTCACACTGCAGGTCACGAGGGACCCGCCGCCGTTGGCGGAGTCGTTGCACTGGTTGACCGTCACGGGCAGCAGCGCGCTCACCGTGGACGGGTCGACCACGGTGCAGGTGACTCGGTCGGGGGCTCCGCCGCCGTTGACGGAGTAGTTGCACTGCGTGATCGTCGCGCCGGACACGGAGGCGGGGAAGGGATCGCAGTTCAGGGTCGGGGCGGTGCCGCCGCCGGTGCCGGCGTAGTTGCACTGGTTCACCGTTGCGCCGGTCGTGCCCGAGTTTTCGGGGGCGCCCGTGATGTTGTTGACCACAGTCACGCGGCAGGTCAGGGTGGAACCGCCGCCGTTCACGGAGCCGTTGCACTGGTCGACCGACTTGGTGAGCAGGTTGTACGACGTGGTCACCGGCTGGCCGCAGATGGGGGCGCTGTTCGGCCCCTGGCAGACCGTGGTCGTCACCGTCGAGCTTTCCGTGCCGGTCGCGAGGTCCAGGTTGTTGACGACATCGATGGTGCAGTCGAGTTCCTGGCCGCCGCCGCCCAGGAGGCCGTTGCACTGGGTCAGGTCCTGCGTCGCCGCGAACGCGTTGGCACCGGCCGGACCGAAGGTGAGGGCGAGAACCGCGATGGCCAGCGACGCCGTCAGGGCCAGGGTCCGTACGATCGAGGCCGGGTAACGCGGGGTGCCTGCTGCAACAGGGGAAGACGAAGCTGTGAACACAGCACTCCTTTAGTAGAGGCTGAACATAACACGGGGATGCACCCGGAGCCCCATCGGCCGCGCCGCCGCGACGGCCCAGGCCGGCTAGGAAGCGCCGCCGGTTCCGCCCAGCACCTGGCCAAGCGCCTCGCCCATCGGGTCGTCGGCCGAGACGCCGAGCAGCGGGGAGCCGCCGGCCGGGAGCCCGGCCCAGGAAACGAGCGTCCAGCCGTCCGTTGCCGAACCGGTCAGCTCGACCATGCCCGTGTTGGCGAGTTCGGTGGTGCCGGCGAAGACCGAAGTCACGTTCTGGGCCCTGGCCGCGGTCCAGACCCGGATCGCCGCGCCGTGGCTGAATACGGCGACCGCGTCCGTTCCCGCTGTTGCCGCTTCGATGTCGGCGTCGAAACGACTGAAGAAGGCGTGCCCGTCCGAGGCCCCGGGCATGACAGCGCCGAGGTCGCCGGCACCCCAGGCGAAGACCGTCCTGAGGTAGGAGTGAATGGATGCCCGGTCGCTGCGTCCCTCGAGGGAACCGGCCTCAATTTCGTGCAGTCCGCCGGAGACCTGGACCTCGAGTCCGCGGTCCTCGGCCAGCGGCAGGGCGGTGAGCTGGGTGCGTACCAGGGTCGACGCGAAGATGGCGTCTATCGGTTCGTGCCGGAGGGCGTCCGGGAGCACGGCGGCCTGTCGGCTGCCGAGATCGGTCAGGCCGGGCCCGGGGTGGGCCGTGTCCAACTGGCCGAGAACGTTGCCGGGAGTCTGGCCGTGGCGGATCAGGAAGAGTCGCATATTCGTTCCAGCTTAGGGCGGGCCGGCCTCGGGTTGGCTGGGGGTGCCGGGTCAGGGACGCGGTGGGCGCGGCGGAGTCGTCGGGAGGTCGTCGTGGGCGACCGAGCTGAGCAGGAGGCTGGTCTCGCTGTTCACCACGCCCTCGACCGAGCGCACCTGCCCGAGCAATCGGTCGAAGTCGGCCAGGCTGTCCGTGCGGAGCTCGGCAACCAGGTCCCAGCCGCCGTTCGTGGAATGCAGGGCCTCCACCTCGGGGAAACCACGGAGGGAGTGGATTACCCGATCGGTCGCCCGGCCCTCCACCTCGATCAATGTGATCGCCCGGATCTCGTTCGGGTCCCGGTCCTCGCGGACCCGCACGCCGAAGCCGACGATCGTGCCGGAGCTGGTCAGTCGATTGAGTCGGCTGTTGATCGTGGATCGGGTGACCCCGAGTTCTCTGGCCAGGCTGGCCACGGGTTCCCGCCCGTTCACGCGGAGCGCGGCGAGAAGGCGTCGGTCGAGGTCGTCAAGAAGAGCCATTAGACAGAGTGTAGCTCAGGACTGTGCAGATTGTGGGATTGTCTGGGCAGAATGACGCGGATAGGGAATGGCGGGCTCACAACGATCCCTCGTACGGTTGGATCCTGATCGAAGGGAGACGCACATGGTGCGATTTGTAGACGTGGGAAACATCAACCGCTGGGCCACCGAAACCGGGGTCGAGCGCATCCTCACCGACATGGTCGAGTACATCGAGCGTGACTTCCGGCGCTGGCCCTCCTTCGACAAGGCGCCCCGGGTGGCCAGTCACTCCCCGCTCGGCGTGATCGAGTTGATGCCCACCAGTGACGGTGAAACCTACGGCTTCAAGTACGTCAACGGCCACCCCTCCAACCCGTCCCGCGGCCTGCAGACCGTCACCGCGTTCGGCGTTCTCGCCGACGTGCAGAGCGGCTACCCCACCTTTTGGTCGGAAATGACCGTACTCACCGCGCTCCGCACCGCCGCGACCAGCGCCATGGTCGCCAGGGCGCTGGCCCGTCCCGCCTCACACACCATGGCGATGCTCGGCACCGGCACTCAGTCCGAGTTCCAGGCCCTGGCCTTCCGCGGGCTGCTCGGGATCGAGCGGCTCCGGGTCTGGGACACCGACCCGGCGGCCATGGACAAGTTCCTGCGCAACCTGGCGCCTCTCGGCTTCGAGATCGTCGTCGCGACGAGCGCGGCTGATGCCGTAGCCGGAGCCGACATCATCACCACCTGCACCGCCGACAAGGCGAACGCGACCGTACTCACCGACGAGATGGTCCAGCCCGGCGTCCATATCAACGCGATCGGCGGAGACTGCCCCGGCAAGACCGAACTGGCCGCCGCCATCCTCCTTCGCGGCGACGTCTTCGTTGAGTTCACGCCGCAGACCCGGATCGAGGGCGAGATCCAGCAGATGGATCCCGACTTCCCGGTCACGGAGATCTGGCAGGTGCTCGCCGGCCAGGCCGTCGGACGTCAGGATGAGCGCCAGATCACCATCTTCGACTCGGTCGGTTTCGCGATCGAGGATTTCTCCGCCCTCCGCTTCCTGCAGGATGCCGTCGACCGCACCTCCTTCTATACCGACATCGACCTCGTGGCCGATCCCGACGACCCCAAAGACCTGTTCGGCCTCGTCACCGCGGGCTCGCCCGCGCTCGTCTAGCCAGGTGTCGGTTCAGGCGCCGTCGGCCGCTCTCCTGATCAGGCCGCGGTTCTTCACGCCCAACCCTGAGACGGCACTCGACAACGCGTTCCAGTCGCGTGCGGTCGGCGACGATGCGGATGCGCTGGCCGCGGCCGCGTACGCCGAGGTGTCCGAGGTCGCCGCGACGCTGGACGCGCACGGGATCACCGTTCACCTCTTCGACGACGACGGCCCCGGCCGCCCCGACAGTGTGTTTCCCAACAACTGGATCTCCACCCACGCCGGGGGACACGTGGGGCTTTACCCCATGCACACACCGAACCGTCGCACGGAACGCCGCGGAGACATCGTCGAGATGCTCAAGCAGACCTACCGTGTGCAGGACGTCGTCGACTACTCGGGGCTCGAACTCGACGACGTCTTCCTCGAGGGCACCGGGGCGATGGTGCTCGACCACGGGGCGCGCATCGCCTACGTCGCCCGGTCCAGGCGCGCGGACCCGATCGCACTCGAGCGATTCTGTACCAACTTCGGCTACGAGCCGATGGTCTTCGACGCCGTCGACGACGGCGGAACCGCCATCTACCACACCAATGTGATGATGTGCATCGCCACCGATTTCGCCCTCGTCGGGCTGGGGCTGATCCAGTCGTCCGCCCGGCGTGGCCAGGTCGTCGAGCGGCTCTCCTCGCAGGACCGAGAGGTGATCGACCTTGACCAGGGGCAGATCCGTGACTTCGCCGGGAACGCCATCGAATTGCACGGAAAAAACGGCCGGATCCTGGCGCTCTCCGAGCGTGCCCTGGCGAGCCTGACCGCACCCCAGCGGCGGATCATCGAGCGCAGTTGCGAGATTGTGCCGCTCTCCGTGCCGACGATCGAACTCGCGGGCGGCTCGGTGCGATGCATGGTCGCAGGCATCCACCTGGACCGTCGCTCCGTGGTCGTGGGTTCGGCCGCCGCGGTCTGATCGAGGCGGGAACACCGGCCGGGCCTCTGCGCGTTGCCATGACATTGCCAGCAAAAAGTGAGGTTTTGTCCAGACGCGGGGTGCACACTGGGAACTTCGCCCGCGCGCACCCCGCCCGTGGCTGCCGAACAAGAACGGCTCTGCACCCGCCTGATGACGCGCCGGTGCCCAGACGATTCGTGTTGCAAAGGGATTGCCTATTTCCTCCTCGCTTGATACACCCACGTCCACCCACACCACCGGCCCCGGTTCGACCCGGCCGCGCAAGCGTCGACCTCGCCGCAGTCGCGCCCTCCTGATCGGTGCGATCGTCGCCGTCGGAGCGACGATCGGAACCGGGCTGGTCGTCCAGTCCGCATCGGCGGCCAGCGACCGCGTCGAGGCCACGGCCGCACTCGCGGACAGCACCGGCCGCCAGCACGAGCAGCTGGGTGCCTATTCCGGCATCGCCAAGGCGCAGGCGGCCCAGGCCGCGAAGGGCACCCTCGACGGTGCCAACGTCGTCATCGCGGCCGCCGAGGGCAAGTCGGATGCCTCGGCTCTGACGGTCTCGGTCGCCTCGCTCACCCACTACACGCTCCTCGCCCCCGACCGCGTGTTCGACCTTGTCGACGAGACGCGATCCCAGGTCGCCGTCGTGCAGGCCTCAACGGCAGAGGTAGACCGGGTCGCCGCCGAGCAGGCGGCCGCCGCAGAGGCCGCCGCTGCCGCGGAAGCGGCCAAGGCCCAGGCCACCGTAGCGTCGACCAGCACCTCATCACGCCCGTCCGCGCCGACCGATCCCAGCGGCGCCCAGGCGATCGCCCGGGACCTGATGCTGTCCCAGTACGGCTGGGGCGATGACCAGTTCGGCTGCCTCGTCAGCCTCTGGAACAAGGAATCCGGTTGGAACGTCAACGCCTACAACGCCTCGAGCGGAGCCACCGGCATCCCGCAGGCGCTGCCCGGAATCAAGATGGCCTCGGCCGGCGCCGACTGGCAGACCAACCCGGCCACCCAGATCACCTGGGGCCTCGGCTACATCGCCGGCAGCTATGGCACGCCGTGCGCAGCCTGGGACAAGTCGCAGTCCGTCGGCTGGTACTGAGCCCCGGCGCCTTCAGGACGACGCGGTCGTGCCGTGCGCGGTGAGGAAACCGATTGCGGCCTCCCTGAACGCCCGCGCCGTCGGCGCGTTGAAGTGGTTCCGGCCGGGAATCTCGAAGAACGCCGCATCCGGGGCGGCCTGGGCGAGTGCCCGGGACGCCTCGATGATGCGGTCCTCGCTCCCGGTGGCGAACAGCAGTGGTTGCCGCGGCGCGTTCTCCGGGCCAGGCTGGGAGCCGCCGCGCATCCCCTCGACCAGGCCGACGAGCGCCCGCAGGTCATTGCCCGGCAATGCTCGAGCCATGGTCAGGTAGGCCCCGGTGAGCCGATCGTCAACCTCGGTGCCGTGCTCGATGTGGGCGCGGGCGTCCTCAACCTTGAATCGCCGCAGCGGGTCACCGTCGGGGATGCCGCCGAGCACCGCCCGAACAATGCGCCCCTCCAGCTCACGGGCGGCCTGCCAGCCGACCCGCGCCCCGAGCGAATAGCCGACGTAGTTCACCTCATCGAGCACATACGCGTCCAGCACCCGCTGCACATCCGCGACGAGAATCTCCATGGTGTACGCGGCCGGAGAATGCGGTTTGTCGCTGGCACCGTGCCCGCGCTGGTCGATGGCGACCACGTGGAAGCCGGCCCGGGTCAGATCCCTGGTCCAACCGGTCAGATGCCAGTTCGCCACAGCGCTGGACGCGAAACCGTGCACGACGACAACCGTGGGGCCGACCGGGTCGCCGAATTCGTAGGTAGCGATCTGCATGCCGTCGGGGGAATAGACGAAACGGTGCGGGGGCGCGGTGCGGGATGACATCACCCCATTGCACCACGCCGAGGATGCCGACGGCGCGATCGGGTGTGGCTCCAACGCCACCGGTTGTCAGCACTTTGCCAGTTGAAAATGAGGATTCTTCCAGTAAGCGCGGGCATTCTTGCAGCTTCGCCCGGGCGACCCCCGCCCGAGGACCATCGAATCAGAACCGTTGGTGCCTGCGCACGAACGATTCGCCCTGAGAAAGTCATGCCCCGGATCAACAAAACCCTCGCCCACCTGTTCGCCAGTGCTTCGGAAAACGGCCTCAGCCGCCACCTGGAAACGCAACGTCGTCGAGACCGAAAACGGATTCTTGCCACCGGGGCCTTCTTCGTCGCGTCCGCCCTCGTCGGAACGGGCCTCGTGCTGCAGTCGACCACGGCGGCGGAGGAATTGCGGATCGAGGCCACGACCGACCTCGCGCAGAGCTCCGGCCCGCACCCCGAGCAACTGGCCGCGTACGACAACGTCATGCCGGCTCATGCCGCGGCCAGGGCGACCGGTGCCCTGCACGAAGCGGTCGTCGTCATGGCCGCCGCGGAGGGGAAGACGGATGCGACGGCGCTCGCGTCCTCGGTGGCCTCCCTGACCAATTACACGCTCCTGGCTCCAGAACGGATCTTTGAACTGGTCGACCAGACGAAAGCCGAATCGGCGAGCGTGCAGGCCTCGACGTCCGAGGCCGACCGGGTCGCCGCAGAACAGGCCGCCGCGGCCGCCGCGGCTCAGGCTGCCGCCGAGGCCGAGGCGGCGAAGGCGGCGGCAGCGGCAGCGGCAGCGGCCGAGGCCGCCAGTGCCGCCGCCGCGCCCGCCGCGCCCTCCCGGCCGTCCGCACCGAGCAATCCCAGCGGTGCCCAGGCGATCGCCCGGGACCTGATGTTGGCGCAGTACGGCTGGGGCGGCGACCAGTTCGGCTGCCTGGTCAGCCTCTGGAACAGGGAGTCCGGCTGGAACGTGAACGCCTACAACTCCTCAAGCGGGGCCACCGGTATTCCGCAGGCGGTGCCCGGAAGCAAGATGGCCTCGGCCGGCGCCGACTGGCAGACCAACCCGGCCACTCAGATCACCTGGGGTCTCGGTTACATCGCGGGACGCTACGGCACACCGTGTGGCGCCTGGGACCACTCGCAGTCCGCCGGCTGGTATTGACCCGGTCCGCTTTCGATGGGGACCCCCGGCGTAATGAAGGAATCGGGTGGGCGCAGCCGACGTTAAACTGGCCGGATGACGCAAACCCGTGACCTTGCCGACGAGCGGCCACGCTCCTTCGCGGAGGCCGTGCTCCCGGCCAGGGCCCGGGCGCTGCTCGGTGCGCTGTCGGAACGGGTCGTCATCGCCGACGGCGCCATGGGCACGATGCTGCAGGAGTACAACCCCAGCCTCGACGACTACCAGCAGCTCGAGGGCTGCAATGAGATCCTGAACGTGAGCCGCCCCGACATGATCGAGGCGATCCACGGGGCCTACCTCGACACCGGCATTGACGCGGTGGAGAGCAATACTTTCGGGGCGAACTGGTCGAACCTCTCCGACTACAACATCGAGGACCGGATCGAGGAACTGGCGCGCACCGGCGCGGCCATCGCCCGCAAGAGTGTCGAGGACTACGAGGCCCGCGATGGCCGGATGCGCTGGGTGCTCGGCTCGATGGGGCCGGGAACCAAGCTGCCGAGCCTCGGCCACACCACCTACGCGCACCTCAAGGCGACGTTCGCCGAGCAGGCGACCGGCCTCATCCGCGGCGGCGCGGACGCGTTCCTGATCGAGACCTCGCAGGACCTCCTGCAGACCAAATCCGCCGTCAACGGGTGCAAGCAGGCGATCGCCGAGTCCGGTATCCGGCTGCCGATCTTCGTGGAGGTGACGGTCGAGACCACCGGAACCATGCTGATGGGCAGCGAGATCGGGGCGGCGCTGACCGCGCTCGAACCGCTCGGCATCGACGCGATCGGACTCAACTGCGCGACCGGGCCGACGGAGATGAGCGAGCACCTCCGGCACCTCTCCAAGTTCTCGCACGTTCCGGTGCTCTGCATGCCCAACGCCGGCCTGCCGATGCTCACCGCAACGGGCGCCAGCTACCCGCTCACCCCCGACCAGCTGGCCACCGCGCACGAACAGTTCGTCAAGGAATTCGGGCTCGGCCTCGTTGGCGGGTGCTGCGGCACCACTCCCGCACACATGAAGGCCGTCGTCGACCGGTTGCGGGGCACGCCCGTCACGCCGCGCGCCATCGAGGAAGACGCCGGCGTCGCCAGCCTGTACCAGCACGTCAGTTTCGACCAGGACAGCGCGTTCCTCGCGATCGGCGAGCGCACGAACGCCAACGGGTCGCGTGCCTTCCGCGACGCCATGCTCGAGGAACGGTGGGACGACTGCGTCGACATCGCCCGAGCGCAGGTGCGTGACGGCGCCCATCTGCTCGACGTGTGCATCGACTACGTGGGACGTGACGGCGTGGAGGACATCCGCCAGGTCGTCTCCCGGCTCGCCAGCGCCTCCACCCTCCCGCTCGTCGTCGACTCGACCGAACCGGCCGTGTTGCAGGCCGGCATGGAACTCATCGGGGGTCGCCCGGTCGTCAACTCCGTGAACTTCGAGGACGGCGAGGGCCCCGAGTCCCGGTTCGGCCGGATCATGCCGCTGGTCAAGGAGCACGGCGCCGCAGTCATCGCCCTGACCATCGACGAGGAGGGCCAGGCCCGCACCGCGGAGCACAAGGTGCGCATCGCCAGCCGGCTCGTCGACACCCTGGTCAACGAGTGGGACATGCGGGTCGAGGACATCATCGTCGACGCCCTCACCTTCCCCATCGCCACCGGCCAGGAGGAGACCCGCAGGGACGGGATCGAGACGATCGAGGCGATCCGGCAGATCAAGGCCAGGTACCCGGGCATCCACACCACCCTCGGCGTCTCCAACGTCTCCTTCGGCCTGAACCCCGCGGCCAGGTCGGTGCTCAACTCGGTCTTCCTGCACGAGGCCACCGAGGCCGGTCTCGACTCCGCGATCGTCAACTCGGCCAAGATCGTCCCCCTGGCCTCCGTGCCCGCCGACCGACGCAAGGTCGCGCTCGACCTCGTCTGGGACCGCCGGGAGTACGACGCCGAGGGCAACCTCAGCTATGACCCCCTCGCCGCACTGCTCGACCTGTTCGCCGGGGTCGACTCGGCCGCGCTGAAGGACGAACGCGCCGCGGAGCTCGCCGCCCTGCCCGTGGGCGAGCGGCTCGAACGCCGCATCATCGACGGGGAGGCCAAGGGACTCGAGGGTGACCTCGACCTGGCCCGGTCCGGCGGGATGAGCGCGCTGGACATCGTCAACGTTCACCTGCTCGCCGGCATGCAGATCGTCGGCGCCCGATTCGGCAGCGGCGAGATGCAACTGCCGTTCGTGCTGCAATCTGCCGAGGTGATGAAGGCCGCGGTCGCTCTGCTCGAACCACACATGGAAAAGTCGACGGCGGCAGGCAAGGGCACCATGGTGCTGGCCACCGTGCGCGGCGACGTGCACGACATCGGCAAGAACCTCGTCGACATCATCCTCACCAACAACGGCTACGACGTGATCAACATCGGGATCAAGAAAACGATCAATGAGATCATCGCCGCCGCCGACGAACACAACGCCGACGTCATCGGGATGAGCGGGCTGCTGGTCAAGTCCACGGTCGTGATGAAGGAGAACCTGCTCGAGCTGAACGCCCGCGGACTGGCAACGAAGTGGCCGGTGATCCTCGGCGGGGCAGCGCTCACCAGGGCCTACGTCGAGGAAGACCTGGCCGCTCTGTTCGACGGGCAGGTCCGCTACGCGCGCGACGCTTTCGAGGGCCTGGCCCTGATGGAACCGCTGGTGGCCGTCGCCCGCGGCGCCGACCCGGCATCCGTGGGGCTCCCGCCGCTGAAGAAACGCATCCACAAGCGCAACCTGCTCACGGTCACCGAACCGGAGGCCATGCCCGCGCGCTCCGACGTGGCCGGCGACAACCCGGTGCCGGTGCCGCCGTTCTGGGGAACCCGGATCGTCAAGGGCGTCGCCCTGGCCGAGTACTCCGCTTTCCTCGATGAACGCGCCACCTTCATGGGCCAGTGGGGGCTCAAGCCCAGCCGCGCCGAGGACGGCGCGAGCTACCAGGAGCTCGTCGACACCGAGGGGCGGCCCCGGCTGCGCTACTGGCTCGACCGGATTCTCGCCGAGGGGATCCTCGACGCCTCCGTCGCCTACGGCTACTTCCCCGCCTACAGCGAGGGAAACGACCTCGTCATCCTGCACCACGGCGACGACCCGGCCGGTGTGCTGGGCGTGAAGGGGCTGCTCGCGCCCGACGGCGGCTCCGGCGGAAGCGTCGGCGCCGAGCGCCTGCGCTTCTCCTTCCCGCGGCAGCGCCGCGACCGGCACCTGTGCCTGGCCGACTTCGTGCGCCCGCGCGAATCCGGGCAGACGGATGTCGTCGCCCTCCAGCTGGTCACGGCCGGGGCGAACGTCGACTCCGTCACGGCGAAGCTCTTCGCCGAGAACAAGTACCGCGACTACATGGAACTCAACGGCCTGACCATGCAGCTGACCGAGGCCCTCGCCGAGTACTGGCACGCCAGGGTGCGGGGCGAACTCGGCCTCGGCGCCGAGGACCCGAAGGATATCGCCGGCATGTTCAAACTCGAATACCGCGGTGCTCGTTTCTCGCTCGGCTACCCGGCCTGCCCCGAGATGGAGGACCGCCGCAAGGTGGTCGACCTGCTCAGGCCGGAGCGGATGGGTGTGGTCCTGTCTGAGGAACTGCAGCTGCACCCTGAGCAGTCGACGGACGCGTTCGTGTTTCACCACCCCGAAGCGAAGTACTTCTCGGTCTAACGTTCCTCCGCCGGGCCGCTGCCGGCCTCGGCAGCCTGGCCCGGCGCAGCGCGGAGAGAGCGGCCGGGCCGACCAGCACGATGCCGAGCGTCGTGGTGACCGCCCTGACGGTGTCCCAGGTGAGGGTCGAGGTCACGAGCGTGTACAGGGCGAAGGAGGCGACGTTGTCGCCTGGCGAGGCATCCGCGGCGTAGGAGATCCCGGTGCCGCTGCCCACCGCGAACGGCCAGAACCACAGGTTCATCACCAGCCCGAACAGGTACGACGCGGCGATGCCGTAGCCGGCGAGCAGCGCGATCTCGAGGCGTGCCGCCAGCCGGCTCGCCGGTTCCCCGCGCGTTCCGAGACGGCCGAGGCCCGGCAGCAGGCCGGCACCGGCCCCCACCCAGCCGCAGGCGAACATCTGGAACGGCGTCCACGGGCCGAAACCGCCCCAGAGCATCGAGGACACCGCGATGGTCAGCAGCCCGAGCAGGAAGCCGAACCGGGCGCCGTAGACCCGGCCGGCCAGCACCAGCAACACGAACACGGCCTCGACGCCGCCGACCCCGGTGCCGGCAATGCGCACCGCGGCGCCGACGGCCGAGAGCACGCCGAGCAGGGCAACGGTCTTCGCGGTGTACATTTCCCGGTCGAGGGTCACGGCCAGCGCCACGACCAGCGCCGGGACGAGGGCGAACGCCACGATCGGAACGGCGGCCTGGGCATCCCGCGGCACGGCGGCGACAAAGAGCGGCCAGGCGAACCCGGCGGCGGCCAGGATGCTGCCGGCCACCAGTATTCCGGCCGTCCAGCGGCCCTGCGTGCGGCTCACGGGGTGCCCACCAGCGGGTCGGCCGCGATGCGGGCGGCGTCCATCGAGAGCGTGCGCGTCGCCAGGTCGCGGGCGAACTCGCGGTCGTGGGTGGCGAACACCACCGCCGAGGCCGTGCCGCTCGCACGGCGGAGCGCGGAGGCCACGAGCGTCCTGGCCACCGGATCGAGCCCGCGGGTCGGCTCGTCGACCAGCAGCAGGGCGGGCGCCGCCCCGAGCTGGATCGCCATCACCAGGCACAGGCGTTCACCGGCGGAGAGATCGCGCGGGTGCCGACGCAGGAGATGACCCGCAGCGTCGACCTCGAGCCCGAGCAGGCCCGCGAACCGCACCGCGGTGGCCGGCCCGGCAATGCCGGTCGGCGTGTGTCGCAGCGCCCGGTCGGCGCGGCGGCACTCCTCGGCGACGGTCGTCGAAAAGAGCAGGTCGTCGACGTTCTCGGGCACCAGCGTCACCGCCGCGCGACGATCACGGTGGCCGAGTTCGGCCACGTCCCGCCCGGCGACGATCACGGTGCCGGGATCGGCGCCCAGCGCCAACGCCCCGAGCAGGCTGGACTTGCCGGCACCATTTGGCCCCTCGAGGGCGATGATGTCACCGGCCGCGATGTCGAGGGAGACGTCGTCGACCACGACCTCGGCTCGGCGACGAACGGTCAGGTGGCGGATGCTCGCCAGCGCTGCCCCGGCGGTCGCTCCCGGCGGCGTGGCGGCGTGACCTGACCCGGACCGCACCGGGCCGGGAACCTCTCCCGGCCCGAGCAGATGCACCCGGTTGCCGCGCAGCTCGAGCCAGGCATCCGCCGCCCTCGCCCACTCCCGGGTGTTGTGCTCGGCGACAACCACGCAGACCCCCGACTCGTGTGCCAGCCGCTCGAGCAGGCCGCAGACCCGGAGCCGGGCCGGTCCGTCCAGATCTGCCAGCGGCTCGTCGACGAGAAGCAGGATCGGCCGGGAGATGAGGGCGGCGCCGATGGCCACGAGGCTGGCCTCCCCGGCGGAGAGGGCCTGCACGCCGCGGTCGAGCAGGTGGTCGATTCCCAGTCGCCCGGCGACCTCGCGCGCGCGCTGGTCCACGATGACGGCGGCGACGCCCCGTACGGAGAGCGCGAACCCGATCTCGTCCCTGACCGTCTCCGCCACGAAGGAGAGCCGCACGTTCTGGCTCACCACGCCGACGAAGCCGGCCGTGTCGCGCGGGGGAGTCACGGCGCGGTCGGCCCCGCCTACCTCGATCAGTCCGGCCTGGTCGCCCTCGATGAAGTGCTGGAACAGGCCGCTCAGGCTGTACAGCAGGCTGGACTTGCCCGATCCGGTCGACCCGGTGATCACGGTGAGGGTTCCGGGGAGGAGCTCGAGATCGACGTGGTCGAGATGCCAGTCCGTGGCGTCGCCGAAGCCGAGCGCGGCATCCTTGAGCACGACCGGCCGCTCGCAGACGCCGTCGACGACGCGGGTGGCGGCGAACCCTCGGGCCTCCATCGACGCGGCGAGCGCCAGTGCGCGCTCGACGGTCTGTTCGAACACGGGAACGAGCAGCGCCGGAATGGACCGCTCGCCGCGCAGCCGGCCGGCCACGCGCACGCGCCGCACCGAGTCGAGCAGCGCCGGGAACGTGGCCCAGGCGATCACGAGGGCGCGGGAGACGGCGCGCAGCGGACCGCGCCCGGCACCGCGGGCGAAGAGCCGGCTCACATCAACCACGGCGTTGAGCGCCCCGAAGAGGAGGATCAGCGCCGCGACGGGGAGGGCGCTCACGGCGGCATTCGTCAGGCCTCCCGTGGTCACCGGCCCGAGCAGGATGATGTGGCTGAACGGCCCCGCCAGCGGGATCCGGGGCAGCTCGAGCAGCGGGAAACCAGCACCGGATGCCCCGTCAAAAAGCACCCGGTAGCCGACCCTGAGCACCACGAAGCCCACGGCGAAAAACGCCGCGGCGCGCAGGGGAGCCAGGCGGAAGCGGAACACTATTCGCCGGGCGTCGGCGTTTCGGTGCCGGTCGTGAAGACGAGGCCGATGGACTGGCCGGGCTCCAGTTTCAGGGAACCCAGGCCCTCCTGGGCGTATTCCCAGTCCGCGTCGGCGGAGGGCCTGATCCAGAGCGCCCAATAGGCGGCCGCGGCCGGCATTCCCTGGCACGCTTCGGTGAACGGAGCCGTGCCGTCGACCGTGATCGTCTCGTCGGCGGCCGGACGGCCGTTGACCCGGCAGACCACCTGGTCGCCGTACTGCGCCGTGCCCTCGGTGGTCGCCCCGGCGTCGGCGACGACAGTGCTCGCCGGGACGGTCTTCGCGTCGCCGGTGGCCGCACAGTCCGTGATGGTGGGCTCGTCGAGCGGGCCGAAGTCGACGACGACGCTCACCCCGGCGCAGCTCTCGCCCGCGCTCGCGCTCGCGTCGGTGGCGGCGGCCGTTGCGGTGCTCGAGGGCACGGTTGTGCCGGATGGCGTGGTCGTTCCGGCGGCGCAGCCGCTCAGGGCCAACGCCCCCAGCAGGGTGAGGGCGGCGAGCGCTGGCATCTTCATGCCCCCAGAATACCGATCAGGCGGCATGCCAGTGCCACTGTGACGCCCCGCGTCCGAGCCCCGCGCGGGCGGCACGCCGTTGCGCGGGGGGCGCGCCACCCGCGCAACGGCGCAGACCCCGCCCGGCGGAACGGCCGTCCTCGAGGCCGCAGCGAAGGATGGGATAATCATCCACAGGATGAGTGAAATTGCGGGTGAATTGGCGCGGGTGCGCGAAGCGTTCGACAAACCCACCCTCCGACTGCTGGACCGCAAGTGGGCCCCCTTCGTGTTGGCCGTGTTCCGGTGCGCGTTCAGTCGCGACCGGACCAGCGTGCAGGCGGACCGATTGCACGCCCAGGTCGACGCCTACCAGGCCGACCTGCGTTCGGTCGGCAGCGAGGTGCCGGGCAAGAGCGGGCGCGCCCTCTGCGTGCAGTGGATGAACGACCAGTGGCTCTACCGCGAGACGGGTGAGGGCGACGAGGAGCAGTACTCGCTCACCTCGCACGCCCTCGAGGCGCTGCTGCTGGTGGAGAGCCTGTCTCGGGACCGCGCCCTGATCAGCGAGTCCCGCCTCACCACGATCGTGGATACGGTGCGTCACCGCGCCACCCAGGCCAACCCGGACCGGGCCGAACGCATCCGCCGGCTGGACCAGGAGATCGCCGAGAAGCGCAGCGAACGCGACCGGCTCGCCGCCGGCGGGGAGATCGCGCCGGTTTCGAACGCGGCCATGCACGAGGGGTACGCCAACCTCATCGACCTGATCACCGCGCTGCCGAGCGACTTCAAACGCGTCGAGGAGTCCGTCGCCGGGATGCATCGGCAGATCGTCAACGACTTCCGCAGCGAGGATCGCCCGATCGCCGAGGTGCTCGACGAATACCTGTCGAAGACGGATGCGCTGATGTCCTCGACCGCGGAAGGTCGCGCTTTCGAGGGTGCCTTCACCCTGCTGCGCGACGATGAGCTGCTCGCCGAGCTCAAGAACGACCTCGAAACCATCCTGCTGCACCCGTTCGCCCTCGAGCTCAGCCCGGCCGAGCGCCGCGGCCTGATGGGCACCGTCGGACTGATCCGCACGGGCATCGACGACGTGCTGACCCAGCGAAACGGGCTCACCACCACGCTGCGCGAGCACATCGTCAACCACGACGTCGTGAAGGACCGTGAACTCGAACGGCTGCTCCGCGAGATCAACAAGGAACTCGCGACCTGGATGCAGACCGCCGGACCGCGGGCCACCGTCACCGCCGAACTCATGCCGGGAACCCTGGAGGTCGAGCACCTCCGCGAGCGTTTCTACGACCCGGTCGCCCACCGGCCGCCGCCGGCCCTCGAGGACGTCTCGCTCGATGCACCGGAGCCGCCGAGCCTCGACGAGATGCGGCGGCAGGGCGGACCGTTGCTCGGCGAGATGCGCGACACCCTGGTGAGCGCCTTCGGTCACGAGGGCGCGGCATCCGTCGGCGACGCCTTCAACAGGCTCGCGGCCAGCCGCCGCCGCCCGGTGGAGATCCTGGGCATGCTGCAGATCGCGACCCAGCTTGACGCGGTGAACCGGGCCGACACGGTCGAGAGCTTCGAGACGGTGCGCCCCGACGGCTCCCGCCGCCTCTTCCAGGTGCCCCGCATCACCCTGAGCGACGACGAAACCGCGGCGCTGTCCGCCCTGAACTATGGACCCGAAGATGACTGACGCCTGGACCGACGACCGCGCCGCCGAAGAAGAGCCGCTGCCTGAGGGCGACGTGCACAGCTTCTCCCTGTTCGAAGGAGACGAGGGCGGACTCACCCTTGGCCAGCGAAGGACCCTCGTGCTGCTGCTCAAGCATCGGTACATCTCCGCGGCGCTCCAACCGGTGGAGTGGCGCATCCTGCTCGAGTCGCAGGGCCTGCTGCGGTCGCGCCTGAACGATGTCTTCCTCGATCTGCACGTCGACCTGCACTACGAGGTGGCGTTCAAGCGTCAGGCCGTGGCCGAGGGCGGCGACCGGTTCCCGACCCTCCTGCACGACGTCTCGTACACCAGGGAGGAGACGATCCTGCTCGTGCTGCTGCGCCAGCGCTTCCGCAGCGAACGGGCGAACGGCCACGAGATCGTGATCGTGGACAGGGACAACCTCGTCGACAACGTGGCCCACTTCCGCCCGGAGCAGGCCACCGATCGCTCCGGCGACGCCCGGAGGGCCGCCGCCGCGGTGGAGAGCCTCGCCAAGGCCCGGGTGCTGCTGAAAACCAGCGACCCGGACCGGTTCCGCATCTCCGCGGTGATCGAGGTGCTCCTGCCCGTCGAGCGGCTGGGCGAGCTGCTGAAGTGGCTGGCCGACCGGAACGGCGAGGACCCCGTCGAGGCCGTCGAGGCCGTCGAGCCTGCCGAGGTTGCCGAGTCCAGCCTGGAGGCCGTCTCATGAACGATTCCCCCCTGTTCTACGTCGACGGGCTCACCGAGGGCACGACCCAGTGGCGCGCCGAGTCCTTCCAGATGGTCAACTGGGGTGGCTTCCACGGCCACCACGAGGTGGCCTTCGCCAGGGAAGCCACCCTGGTTTCCGGCGCGTCCGGCACCGGCAAGAGCAGCCTGCTCGACGCGTACCTCGCGCTGATGATGCCGTCGGACACCCCCTTCAACGGGGCCTCCAATGATGCCGGGTCCGGCCGGGCGCGCAGCGTCGACCAGCGCAACCTGATGACCTACCTGCGCGGCAAGACCGACTCCAACCGGATCGCCGGCACCGGAGCGCTGCAGGACCAGGTGCTGCGCGGCGCGGACGCGTCCACCTGGGGCGCGGTGGCGATGACCTTCGTCGACGACAACCAACGCCGTTTCACCGTGCTGCGGGCCTACTTCGTGCCCCGCGGCGCGAACAAATTCGCGGACATCACGATGAAGATGGCCACCACCGACGGCGCACTCGACCTGCGAGACCTGGCTGAGGTCACCGAATCCCGATTCGACAAACGGGCCATGAAGGCCAGGTTCCCCGAGCTGGCCGTGTTCGACACCTACGCGGCGTTCGCCCAAACCCTCTACACGCGGCTCGGCATCGGCGCCAACGGAGAGGGAGGCAAGGCCCTCCGCCTGCTCGCTCGGATCCAGGCCGGGCAGCAGGTCAAGACCGTCGACGGCCTCTACAAATCCATGGTGCTGGAGGAACCCGCCACCTTCGCCGCGGCCGACAAGGCCGTCGACCACTTCGAGGACCTCGAACGGTCATACGGGGCCATGGTCACCGAGGCGCAGAAGGCACGGGTGCTCGAACGACTGCCCGACCTGCACCAAACCTACGAAACCTCGACCGAAAAGGCCGACCTCGTCGACACATTCGGGGTCCACCGCACCGGGGACAGCCCGTTCGTGCTCTGGCAGCTCCAGACCGAACGTGGCCTGCTCGAGGGCGCGGCCGACGCTAACGGCGCCAGGCGCCGCGACAACCAGGCGGCGCTGACCCAGGCCAGGGACACCGAGACGCTCCTCAAGGCCCGGGTCGCCGGCCTCCAGCACCAGCAGCGGGAAAACGGCGGCGACGTGCTCGTGAACCTGCGCAACGACCTCGGCCTGCTCCGCGACAAACGAGACGATGTGGCCGCGGCCCGCGCCAAATTCGACCAGCGCAGCCAGGCTCTGGTCCCGGAAATCGAGAGCCAGGATGACTTCAGCCGGGCGCAAGGTGCTGCGGAGCACTTCCTGGCCCGCTTCACCGCGGGGGAGAAGGAGCTTGACACCGAACGGCTCGCCCTTCAGCGCCGGTCCTACCCCGTCGAGGAACAGATCCGAGCGGTGAAGCAGGAACGCGACTTCCTGACCGGGCGCGAGAGCCTCGTCCCCCAGCACCTGCACAACGCGCGCCTGATGATCGCCGAGGCCGCCGGCATCCCGGCAGCCGAGCTGCCATTTGTGGCCGAACTCATCGACATCGCCCCGGGCGAAGAGGCCTGGCGACAGGCCGCCGAGGTGACCCTGGCCTCCGTCGTGCGGGTGATGCTCGTCGACGAGAGACGCCTCCGTGCGCTCGGGGAAGCCATCGACCCCTTGCGGATCCCGGTCCGGATCCAGTTCGAGGGGGTGGCACTGCAGGACCACCGGGACGTGGACGGTAACGCCCGCTACGTCTCCGGCAAACTCGTCTACAAGGAGTCACCGTTCAGCGGTTTTGTACAGGGCAGGGCGCGGGCCTCCAACCTCGACGCCCTGTGCGTCGCCGACCCCGCCGAACTGGCCGGCGACGGACCACGGGTCACGATGAGCGGCCAGAACCGCAATGGCAAGCGCGGTTCTCACGGTTGGAACGCCGACCAGAAGCCCATCATCGGCTTCACTAGCCGCGTCCGGCTCGACGAGATCACGACTGAGCTCGGCCGCTTGACGGCAACCGCTGACGCCTTCGCCGCCGAGGCAGCCGCCCTGGCCGACCGCCTGGCCACCCACCGCGCCCTTCGCACCGCGCACCAGTTCATCCTCGACACCGCCTGGCCGGACATCGACCTGGCCACCGCCGAGTCCCGGATCCGGGACAAAGAAGCCGAATCGGACCGGGTCCTCGCCGACAGCGACGTTCTCCGCGCGCTCGGCGACGAAGAGAAACGCCTCAGCCTCGAACTCGAAGCGGCGCAGAAACAGAAGCACGCGGCCGATGCCAGGGCCCAGACGCTCCGCACCGAACAGACCGAGATCGTCGACCGGCAGGATGCCGTCAGCGACCAGCTCGACCGGATCGGGGCCGCGGAATCCGTCACCCTCACGGATGAGCACGCCGCTCACCTCGATGCCCAGTTCGCCGCGGTCGGAGACCACGGCGACCTCGCCGCGTTCGACGGCGCGGTCAAGCGCCTGCGGGAGAGACTCACCGAGCAGAGCGCGCAGGACCGAAGCACTGCCGCGAGCGCCAGGGATTCCCTGCTACGCATCTTCGAGACCTTCCAGAGCCGCTGGCCGGACCCGAACATCGGCGTGTCCCTCGACTCCTACACGAGTTACCGCGACATCCTCGACGCCGTTTACACCCTGGGGCTGCACGAACGGCGGCAGGAGTGGAAGCGACGGCTCTCCGCCTGGAGCGGCCAGGACCTGGTGCCCCTCATCGGCGCGTTCAACACCGCGATCGAGGAAATCGAGGACCGGCTGCAGCCGATCAACGAGATCCTCACCACCCTGCCGTTCGGCGCAGGTCGGGACCGCCTGAAGATCTCCCTGCGTCGCCTGCACCGCGACGATGCGACGGCGTTCCGCACCGAGCTCAAGCTGCTCTCCTCCGGTTCAACGGAGGAGTTCACGGACGAGCAGACCGAGAGCCGGTTCTCCCGGCTACAGGCCTTCATGGGCCGGATCCGCCGACCGGAAGACGGTTCCCGCGCCGAGTCCCAGCGTGACCTGCTGCTGGACGTGCGAAAGCACGTTGAGATCACCGCTGTTCGGATGACGCCGGATGGCGTCGAGGTCAGCACCTACTCCTCACTGGGCGGCAAGAGCGGTGGCGAGTCGCAGGAGCTGGTCGCGTTCGTGGTCGGGGCCGCGCTGCGCTTCCAGCTCGGCGACGAAAGCCGCACCCGGCCGAGGTTCGCGCCGGTCTTCCTCGACGAGGGCTTCGTCAAGTCCGACTCGGAGTTCGCGGGCCGGGCCGTCGCCGCGTGGAAGGGGCTGGGTTTCCAGCTCATCGTCGGCTCGCCGTTGGACAAGGTCACCGCGCTGGAACCGCACATGGAACTCGTGCTGTCGATGACCAAGAACAACAGCACCGGGTACTCCTACATCACCCCGCTGTCGTCCGCGGTGCCAGTAGGCTCGATTTGATCTGATGAGGAAGTGACGTGTCGAAGGTTGCGGCGATGGTCGACGAGGGCCTCTTCATCGCGCTGTCCGCCGTGCGCATGGCGGTGAAGAACGAGATCATCATCGGTGTTCTCCGGGAGCACGCCGACTACGATTCCGAGACGTATGCGGACGCGGCCCGCAGCGAACTGGCCGTGTTGATTCGCCAGAACGACTCCTATGCCAGGCGGGTGCGCCGCCTCCGTAAGGCGCTCACCCGGTCCAGATGGACCACGGACCTGACCGAGGACCAGCACGCCGACATCAACCAGCTCCGGCTGCGGCGGCGGGTGCACGAGAAGCTCTCGGTCGCACTCCGGGCCGTGGCCGAGGACGATCGGCACGTCGCCCGCCTCGTCGAGCGGGCGCAGCGCGCCGCCAGCGATGAGATTCGCCAGGCGGTGTCGGCGAAGCTGCTCAGGCTCGCCATCGACGGCCGGGACCCGGAATACCAGGACCGGCGGGCCGCCCGCACCGAGGTGTTCGTGAGCATCGACCTGGCCGTGCTCAGGCTCAGGCACGAGGAGAAGACCGGCTCGGCGGACAGCGACTACTGACCCGGCCGCGGCGCTCGTGGGAACGCCGCGGCCGACTCTGTCTGAGACCGGCTCTGTCTGAGGCCGGTCTGAGGCTGGCTCTGACGCCGGTCTGAGGCTGGCTCTGACGCCGGTCCAGGGCCGGCTCAGCGGCCGGAGAACAGCCGGGAGAAGAACCCGCCCTTGGCCGGTTCATCGTTTTCGTGCCCGCGGCAGCGCTGGGCGCTGGAGACGCCCCGCATCACCTCATTGACGTGCTGACCGCACCCGGCCCACGTTGTCTTACCGCACTTCTTACACGTCACTTGTCGGCACATCCGATGCTCCCTCTCGTTCAGTTGTCACCTCACGATACCCCATGGGGTATGTGGATTCCTGACATCCGGGTGGGAATGTCGATTTCAGCGCGGGGGAGTCGCCCGCCGGGCCCGCCAGTCGCGCCAGGCCCCGGTGGACCAGAGCGCCCAGAGCACCAGGAGCGGCTGGAAGGCGAGGCGGATACCCCGGCTCAGGTCGGAGTTGAGCCCGAACGAATCGGTGCCGGTTGCGAACTGGGAGATGTTGCCGGGGAAGACGGCGACAAAGAACGCGGCGACGATCCAGCCCACGAGCACGCGCCGCCGGGCCAGGGCGATCAGGGCCGCCCCGAGCAGGATCTCGACCACGCCGGAGGCGACGACGACGAAATCGCCGTCGAGGGGCA
Organism: Cryobacterium sp. PH31-AA6; assembly: GCF_030063195.1. GTDB lineage: Bacteria > Actinomycetota > Actinomycetes > Actinomycetales > Microbacteriaceae > Cryobacterium. The sequence goes on along the minus strand of NZ_JASISS010000023.1, from coordinate 13,534 downwards.
GCCACGGCGGCACCTGCGCCAGGAACGCCTCCCGGTTCCAGCTCAGGTGGCTGATCCCGGCCAGGAGCAGGAATCCGCCCAGAGTCCACCGGGCGATTGTTCGGGGGAGTGTGGTTCGGGTGCGCCCACCGTCGGCGGTCTGCCGGGTCATCGTTCAGGACCGCCCGGCGATTGCGGTGGCGACCTCGGCGTCGGTGCGGGCGTTGAACACGCCCCACATGATGTGGGTCGGGCCGCTGCCGTCGCTGCCCGGCGCAGCCGCCCGGCTCGTCCACCGGTTGGCGAGGGCCGCGGCACCGAGCTCGGTCAGAGAGGCGGCGATGACGCTCTTGCGAAGCTTGCCGGCGATCACGCTGCCGTCGGGCGCGAGTCGCCAGCCTCGGTCGCTGGCGAGCACCTGGCCGATCTCTTCCTCGGTCAGCCAGCGCGAAAAGCTCCGTGCGGGCGGTTGGATGTCGGTGAGCTTCATCGTGTCCCTCGTTCTCCGATGTCGAGCAGGTGTGCCCAGTCCACCACACTCTTCCGACGCCGGGATCGCGCCCGGGCATCACGACGGATTCAGAGGAAACCCGGGGAATGAAATCAGAAGGCCAACGTTAACTTGAGTCAAGGCCACTCAAGTTTCACCATCAGGAGGTTCCATGCCTACATTCTTTGGTCCCGCAGGGCCGGACAGCGGGTCGTTCGACGAGTTCATTGCCCGCTACCTGCAGGGTCAGCGCGCCGCCCAGTCCGCGCGTCCCATCGACATCACCCGGTTGCTCAGCCGTCGCACTCACGAGGTGCTCGCGCAGGCCGCCCGATTCGCGGTCGACCACGGTCACTCCGACGTCGACGTGCTGCACATTCTGCGGGTCATGACCGAGCAGGAACCGGCGGCCGGCGCCATCCGCCGGGCGGGGTCCGACCCCGCCTCGATTGCGAAGGCCGCCGAGCAGCGTCTTCCGGAGAAGTCCGAGTCGCCGGCCGAGGTCGATCCCTCGTTGACGCCGTCGGCTCAACGGGCCCTGCTCGATGCCTACCAGGTGGCCCGTGCCTTCGGGTCGACCTACATCGACCCCGAGCACCTGTTCTTCGCGTTCGTGGTCAACCAGGATTCACCGGCCGGTCAGGTGCTCGCCGCAGCCGGGGTGACCCAGGAGTCCCTCCAGTCCGGTGCGGGCACGGCAGAGGCCGGCCCGACCTCCGGAAGCCAGCCCCAGACGGCCGTGGAATCAGACACCCCGATGTTGGACACCTACGGCACCGACCTGACCCAGCGCGCCCGCGACGGAAAGCTGGACCCGGTCATCGGCCGGTCCGACGAAATCGAGCAGACGATCGAGATCCTCTCCCGTCGCACCAAGAACAACCCGGTGCTGATCGGCGAGGCAGGCGTGGGCAAGACCGCGATCGTCGAGGGGCTGGCCCAGGCAATCGTCGACGGTACGGTCCCCGAGCAGCTCAGGGAGAAGCGCGTGATCGCCCTCGACCTGCCGGGCATGCTTGCCGGAACCCGGTACCGCGGCGACTTCGAGGAACGCCTGACCAAGACGATGGAGGAGATCAGCGCGCGCACCGACGAACTGATCGTGTTCATCGACGAACTGCACACGGTGGTCGGAGCGGGCGGTGCCGGCGATGGCGCGATGGACGCCGGCAACATCCTGAAGCCACGCCTGGCCCGCGGTGAACTGCACGTCGTCGGCGCGACGACCCTGAAGGAGTACCGCACGGTCGAGAAGGACCCGGCGCTCGAGCGACGCTTCCAGCCCGTGCGCGTCGGGGAACCGAACATCGACGATGCCGTGCAGATTCTCGCCGGTCTGCAGGGCCGATATGAGGAGCACCACGGGGTGCGCTATACCCCGGCCGCGATCCGCAGCGCCGTGGAGATGTCGGCGCGCTACATCACCGATCGCTTCCTGCCCGACAAGGCCATCGACCTGATCGACCAGGCCGGCGCGCGGCTGCGCCTGAAGCTGGGCTCCCGGCCCGATCCGGCCCGGTTGTCCGAGCGGCTCACGGCCCTGGAGGCAGCCAAGGCGGAGGCCGTTGCGGCCGAACACTACGAGGAGGCATCGACGTTGCGAGACGAGGCGGAAGCCCTGCAGGGCTTGATCGACTCGAACGCCCACGACGGCCGGGCCTCCGCCACGGTCGGGGACGAGGCGGTCGTGGACGAGGCCGAGATCGCCGAGATCATCGCCAGAGCCACGGGCATCCCGGCCAGCCGACTCACCGCCGGCGACCGTGAACTCCTGGCCAGGCTCGAGGACGACCTGCACCAGCGGGTGGTCGGTCAGGATGACGCGGTGACCGTGATCGCGAAGGCGGTGCGGCGCAATCGCACCGGCATGGGTGACGCCCGGCGGCCGGTCGGCAGCTTTCTGTTCCTCGGGCCGACCGGTGTCGGCAAGACCGAGCTGGCCAAGGCGCTCGCGGAGTCTCTCTTCGGCGACGAGAACGCCATGCTGCGCTTCGACATGAGTGAGTTCAGCGAACGACACACCGTGAGTCGGCTCGTCGGGGCTCCTCCCGGCTATGTCGGCTACGACGAGGCCGGCCAGCTGACCGAGCGCGTTCGACGCAACCCCTACTCGGTGGTGCTGCTCGACGAAATCGAGAAGGCGCACCCCGACGTGTTCAACCTGTTGCTGCAGGTGCTCGATGACGGTCACCTCACGGACTCCCAGGGCCGCACGGTGGACTTCCGCAATACGGTCGTGATCATGACGTCGAACCTCGGTTCGGAGTTCCTCGCCAGCCGCAGCGGAGCTCTGGGATTCACCGCCGACGGCGACGGCGACGGCGCCGGCAACGGCTTCGGCTCGGAGAAGGCGCTGCGTGACCGGGTGATGAGCAAGCTCCGTGAGGCCATGCGGCCGGAGTTCCTCAACCGGATCGACGAGATCGTGCTCTTCCGCAAGCTCGACCAGACCCAGCTGCGCCGGATCGTCCGGCTGCTGCTCGGCAAGACGGAGGATCGTCTCCGGGCCCAGGGCATCGTCATCACGGTGACCGACGAGGCCGTCGACTGGATTGCCACCCACGGCTACCAGCCGGAATACGGCGCCCGGCCCCTGCGGCGGGTCATCCAGCGCGAGCTCGACGACCGGGTCGCCGACCTGCTGGTCGCCAACGAGCTGGAATCCGGTGGCGCGGTCATGGTCTCCGTCGACGGCGAGGGCCTCCGGGTCGAACGACCGATGGAGCTCGTCGGGTAACGGGTGGCGCCGGGGCAGCAGTCCGCCGCCCCGGCGCCGAACTAGACTCGACTCGAAGACCGCTCGACGACAACCGGGGGAGACGCGTGCGCACGACACTGCGGATGCTGGGCGCGGCCTCCGTGCTCGCCCTCTGTATCGCAGCCGTGTCACTTCCGGCCCGGGCCGACGAGACCTATCCGAGCTGGGCCGACGTCGAGGCGGCACGGAGCACCACGGCGACGACCGAGGCCGCGGTCGTGCGAATCACCGGGCTCTTGTCGGGACTGGAAGCCACCGCCGCCGAGCTCGGCGACGCGGCCGTCGTCGCCAACGGCGCGGCCGCGGAGGCCCAGGCGGCATCCGGCACGGCCACCGCTCAGGCGGCCCTGCTCGCCTCGAGGCTGACCGTGGCCACCGAGAAGGCGTCCGCGGCGAATGCCCAGCTGGGACTGCTCGGGGCGCAGCTCTACCGGGCCGGGGCCACCGGGATCGTCACCCGGCTCTTCTTCTCCGCCGACGGTGGCACCGACCTGCTCTACCAGCTGGGCGTGACCACCCGCCTCGGCGAGGCGACCGCCGGCATCCAGCAGCGCGCGCTGACGCAGGCCAATGCCGTGCAGAGCATGGAGAAGCAGGCCGCCGCGGCCGCCACCGAGCGGGATCGGCTGGCCAGGACGGCGACGGCCAGGGCGACCGCCGCCGCGACAGCCCGGCAAGCCGCCGACGATCAACTGGCCGCGCAGACCGCGACGTCCGATGTGCTGGTCGCCCAGCTCGCCAGCCTGAAGAACTCCACCGCGGAGACCGAACGGTCGTACCTGGCCGGTGTCGCCGCCGATGAGGCGTACAAGCAGCAACAGGCGCAGGCCGAGCGGGCCGCGGCGGCAGCGCGAGCCGCCCAAGCCGCTGCCGCACAGGCAGCCGCAGCCGCAGCAGCAGGGCAGGGCTCCGGGTCCGGAGGATCGGTCGCCGCTCCCGCCACCGGTTCCGCCACCGCGCCGGTCCCGGGAGTCGTCGTCGATCCGGCCGGTGCCCGCGCCTACGCGTCGTCCGCGGTGTCCGCACGCGGCTGGGGGCAGGGCGAGTACAGCTGTCTGGTGTCGCTCTGGAACCGGGAGTCGGGCTGGCGAGTCGATGCCTACAACGCCGGCAGCGGGGCATACGGCATTCCACAGTCCCTTCCCGGCAGCAAGATGGCCTCGGCGGGCGGCGACTGGCGCACCAACGCCGCGACGCAGATCAACTGGGGCCTGGGCTATATCGCGGCCCGGTACGGCGCGCCCTGTGGGGCGTGGGCGCACTCCGAGAACGTCGGCTGGTACTGACCGCTTGGCTCGCTGGAACTCGGTGAGGGTGACGGACCGCTTGCCGATGCCGACCCTGGTGTTTCTGACTAGGTTGTCCGCATGGGAAGCGAAGCCATCGTCCTCACCGTGCCCGGAGATGTCGAACGGGAGGTGCGCCTGTCCAGCCCCGGTCGGGTGCTCTGGCCCGAGAGCGGGACCACCAAGCTCGACCTCGCCCGCTACATCATCGACGTCGGCCCGGCCTTCATCCTGGCCAACGGTGGACGGCCGGTGACCCTGCAACGGTTCCCCGACGGTGTCGACGGGGAACACTACTTCTCGAAGAACCCGCCGCGGGGTGCCCCCGACTACGTGCGCTCGGTGACGGTCGTCTTCCCGAGTGGGCGATCGCATCCGCAACTCGTCCTCGAAGAGCCGGCCGCGGCCGTCTGGGCGGTGCAGATGAACACGGTCGTCTTCCACCCCTGGGCCTCGCGCGCCGACCTCCCGGACAACCCCGACCAGTTGCGGATCGACCTCGACCCGCAACCCGGAACCGACTTCGCCGATGCCGTCTCCGCCGCGATCGCCCTACGATCGGTGCTCGAGGAGGCGGGACTGACCGCGTTCGTGAAGACCTCCGGGAATCGCGGGCTGCACGTCTTCGCCCCGATCGAGCCGACCCACGAATTCCTGGACGTGAGGCACGCCGTGATCGCGGCGGCGCGGGAACTCGAACGGCGGATGCCCGACCGGGTCACGACGAACTGGTGGAAGGAGGAGCGCGGAGAGCGGGTGTTCGTCGACTACAACCAGGCCAACCGCGACCGAACGATGGCGGGCGCCTACAGCCCGCGGCCGCTCGCCCACGCACCCGTGTCCTGCCCGCTCGACTGGGCCGAGCTCGACGACGCCGACCCGCGAGAGCACACCATCGCAACGGTCCCCGGGCGGCTTCGCACCGTAGGCGACCCCTGGCAGCGGATGCACGACCGGCCGGGAACGATCGACGTGCTGCTGGGCTGGTGGGGCAGGGACCGGGAGGCGGGCCTGGGCGAGCTGCCGTTCCCGCCCGAATTCCCGAAGATGCCGGGGGAGCCGCCCCGGGTGCAGCCGAGTCGGGCGCGCCGCGAACCGTGACCCGCCCGACGCCGGGTCAGTCCGGCAGTGCGGCCAACTGGGCCTCCAGTCGCTCCATGTCCACGCGTCGGCACAACTCCGTCGCCGGGGTCATCGCCGTCGCGCTCCCGGCGGCGACGGCCGCGCGGAAGGCCGCTCGGGCATCCAGGCCCTGCGCCATCCGCAACACGAACGCCCCGAGAAAGCTGTCGCCGGCCCCGACGGCGCTCAGCACGGTGACCTGAGGCACCGGCAGACGGATGACGCCGGCGGCCGAGGCGAGCACGGCACCGGCTTCGCCGAGCGTCAGTGCCACGAACTCCGCCGCACCCTCGGCGACGAGGGCGGCGACCGCATCGACCTGGCTCTGCTCGGTGTCGAGTGCCGACCCGACATGTGCCGCGAGTTCGCTCCGGCTCGGTTTGACCAGGAACACGCCCTCGGCGAGCGCCGCCGCGAGTGCCGGGCCCGAGGCGTCAATAATGCAGCGGGTGCCGTGCTCGCGCGCGATCCGGGCAACCCTGGCGTAGAAGTCATCCGGTACCCCGGGCGGCAGGCTGCCGCTGGCCACCACGTACCCGCCGGCCGGCATCGCCTCGGCGACGAGGGCGAGGCAGGCGCGCCATTCCGGCTCGCTCAACTCCGGGCCCTGCAGCACGAACCGGAACTGATTGCCGGTACCGGTCTCGTCGACGGTGAAACTCTCGCGGGTGCTGCCCTGGATCGGCACCACAAGCGTTGAAACGTGCTCGGCCTCGATCAGATGCCGGTACGCCTGGCCGGTGGGTCCTCCCGCCGTATAGATGGCCTGAGCGCGACCGCCCAGCCGTTGCACCACCCGTGCCACGTTGACGCCGCCGCCACCCGGGTCGAGACGCGACGCACCACAGCGCATCTTGTGTTCGCTCATCACCCGTTCGGTGGACGTACTCACGTCCAGGGCCGGGTTGACCGTGAGAGTGAGGATCGGCTGGACCATTGCTGGCCTTGAGGCTTCCATCACCCCAGCGTAGAGTCCCTGTCGCATTCGCTCGGAACGGTTGTAGTTTGTGATCAATCGGTGGCGGATGGCTGACCCGGTCAGGGCGGCGGGTAGAACCGCACCGGGTCACAGCGGCGTGGCGGAAGGAAGAGACCATGGATCCGGAACTGGAATCGGAACTGGAATCGGAACTGGAATCGGGCCCGGTGCTGGAACGGTGGGAAGAGGGCGGTGCCTACGACCGGTTTGTCGGCCGCTGGAGTCGCCTGGTCGCCCCCGAGTTCCTCGACTGGCTCGGACTCCCACCGGGTCGACGCTGGCTCGACGTGGGCTGCGGCACAGGGACCCTGTGCCGCGAGATCTTCGACCGGTGGTCTCCGGCCCAGGTGACGGGTGTCGAACCGTCGGAACCGTTCCTCGCCGCAGCACGGGAGAACCTCGCCGGCCGGGCTCTCCTGCTCCACGGCCTGGCCGAGGCCATCCCTCTGCCCGACCAGGCGGCGGACGTGGTCGTATCCGGCCTGGTGCTCAACTTCGTCCCCGATCCGCGGTCCGCGCTCGCCGAGATGTGCCGGGTCGCGACGCCGGGCGGCACCGTCGCGGCATACGTGTGGGACTATTCCGACCGGATGGAGCTGCTCCGGTATTTCTGGGACACCGCAGCCTTGTTGGACCAGGCGGGCGAACGGTTGCACGAGGGCACCAGATTCCCGTGGTGTCGGCCGGAGGGGCTGCGGGAACTCTTCGCTTCCGCCGGGCTGGCCGACGTGGAGGTGAGGTCCATCGACATCGACACCCCGTTTGCCGACTTCGACGGCTACTGGGGGCCGTTCCTCGGCGGCCAGGGCGCGGCTCCCGCCTACCTGATGTCCCTCGACGAGCATCGACGGGACTACCTGCGGGAAATACTCCGCGCGCGTCTCCCGATCGAAGCGGACGGCTCGATTCCGCTGTCGGCCCGGGCTTGGGCGGTTCGGGGCACCGTCCCCGACTGAGCGGCAGCGGCGGCGGCATCCGCGGCTGCGCACGCTGGGCCGTAGAGTGGGGCCATGAAGCGCGCTCAGACCGACGGACAGACATCAGCGTTGCTGGAACTGGCACAGGCACACGGGGTGGACACCTCGTTCCGGGGTTGGGACGGTGTGGAACGGACCGTTGCCGAGCAGACACTGCTCGGTGTGCTCACGGCGCTGGGTGTTCCCGTCGGCACGCCGAAGGAGATCGAGTCGTCGCTGGCTGAGCAACGGAGCGCACCGTGGCGTCGGCTGCTGCCTCCCACTCTCGTCGCCCGCGAGGGCAGTGAACTCGAGGTCCCGGTGCACGCCGGCGCCGGCACGGCGGTCACGGTGACGGTTCTCGCCGAGGACGGCTCTCGGCATCCGGTGGCGCAACGCGGCGGGTGGAGCGCAGCTCGTGACGTTGACGGACGCCAGATCAGCCGGTCGACCTTCGTCGTGCCGGACACCCTTCCCCTCGGCTGGCACACCCTGGTGGCCGAACACGACGCGGAGACGGCCAGGAGCACCCTCGTGGTCACCCCCGAGCGCCTGCAGACCACCCAGGCGCTCGCCGGACAGCAGGACTGGGGTCTGATGGCCCAGCTGTATTCCGTGCGGTCTACCCGGTCCTGGGGGATCGGTGACTTCGCCGACCTCGCCGACCTGGCCGCGATCTCCGGCGCCCAGTACGGCGCCGATTTTGTGCTGGTCAACCCGCTGCACGCCTCGGAGCCTGCCCCGCCGGTGGAACCGTCCCCATACCTGCCGTCCACCCGGCGGTTCTTCCACCCGCTCTACATCCGGGTCGAGGACGTCCCCGAATACGCGTACCTGCCCGCGGACTCCCGCACGGTCGTCGAGGACCTCGCCGCACTCCTGCAACCGGCGAACCTGGCCACCGACCGGCTCGACCGGGATTCGTCGTACGAGGCCAAGCTGATCGCCCTCGAGCTCATCCATCTCGTGCGGCGCAGCCCGGCCAGGGAAGAGCAGTTCGCGCTCTACCGCCGGGATCAGGGCCAGGGGCTCGAGGACTTCGCTCTGTGGTGCGCGCTGACCGAACGATTCCCGGCGGACTCAGCCGAGTGGCTGACCGAGCCGACCGGCCCGCGGGGTTCGTTCGCCGGCAAGCACCGGGAGGAGCTCGCCGATCGGGTGACGTTCCACTGCTGGCTGCAATGGGTGTGCGACCATCAGCTCGAGACCGCGCAACGGGCGGCAACGGATGCCGGTATGGGCATCGGCATCGTGCACGACCTCGCCGTCGGGGTGCAGCGTCACGGCTCCGACGCCTGGACCCTGCGTGATGTGCTGGCACAGGGGATGACCGTCGGCGCTCCGCCGGACATGTTCAACCAGATCGGCCAGAACTGGTCCCAGCCGCCGTGGCACCCGGGTCGGCTGGCCGAATCGGGCTACGCCGCGTATCGCGACATGCTGCGTAGTGTGCTCCGTCACGCCGGCGGTGTGCGGGTCGACCACATCCTGGGGCTTTTCCGGCTGTGGTGGATCCCGGAAGGGGCCGGTCCGGGTGACGGCACCTATGTGCACTACGACCACGAGGCGCTGATCGGGATCCTGGCGCTGGAGGCCCAGCGCGCCGGGGCGATCGTGATCGGCGAGGACCTCGGCGTCTTCGAGGGTTGGGTGCGCGAGTACCTGGCCGAGCGGTGCATCTTCGGCACCTCCATTCTCTGGTTCGAACGCCACGACGGGGTGCCGTTCGCCCCCGAGAGCTACCGTCAGCAGTGCCTGACCAGCGTGAACACCCACGACCTGCCCCCGACGGCCGGGTACCTCGCCGGCGACCATGTTGCCTTGCGCGAATCCCTGGGCCTGCTGGGGCGCCCGGTCGAGGAGGAACGCGCCGCGGACGCCGAGGAGAAGGAGGCCGTGCTCGCCCTCGTCCGCGAGCGGGGGCTGCTGCCTGCCGCCGGGACGGACGCCGGCATCCAGGAGACGGTGGAAGCGCTCTACGCGTTCACCGCGCTGACGCCGTCGTCGCTGCTGGGGGTGGCCCTGGTCGACGCGGTGGGCGAGCGTCGAACCCAGAACCAGCCGGGAACCATGAACGAATACCCCAACTGGCGGATTCCCCTGGCCGGACCCGACGGGGAGAGCGTCCTGATCGACGACCTACCCGGCAATACACGGTTCGCGTCGCTGATCACGGCGATGACGCACGCTCAGGACGAGAAGACGCCCGGTCGCTGACGAGGGGCCGGCTCCCGGCCGAGGGTGAGGTCTGCCCTCGCGCATCCGCCCCGCGTGGTCGATAATCCTTGCAGGAATTCACCGACCGAGGAGAGCAGATCATGACGACGCGTCTGAACCCGTACCTGAGTTTTCGTGACACGGCCAAGGAAGCCATGGAGTTCTATCAGTCGGTTTTCGGCGGAACCCTGACTCGCAGCACCTTCGCGGAGTTCGAGGTCAGCGAGGACCCGGCCGAGCAGGACAAGACCATGCACGCGATGCTGTCGACCGAGGGCGGCCTGACGCTCATGGCCGCCGACACACCGAGCGGAATGGAGTACACGCCGGGCACGAACTACGCCGTGTCCCTGAGCGGCGACGCGGCGGACGAGTCCGAGCTGCGCGGCTTCTGGGACAAGCTCTCCACCGGCGGCACCGTCACGCTACCGCTGAACGAGGCGCCGTGGGGCGACAGCTTCGGCATGTGCGTGGACAGGTTCGGCGTGAGCTGGATGGTCAACATCGCCGGGAGTCCGGCCTAACCGGCTCAGGGATGCAGGAGCCCCTCGAGCCCGGCAACCGGGTCGTACCAGCCGAGGTCGAGCACGAGCGTCTGTAAGGCCTTGTCCAGGCCGAACAGCACGCCGATCCCCACAACAATGAAGACAACCCCGATGGTCCTCCGGAACCATCCCGACGGGTTGGCGAGCCAGCCCAGGCGCGTGGCGAACGACCGGCCGAGGTACGCCACGAGCATCAGCGTGCCCGCGAGACCGGCGGCGTAGACCGTGATGTAGAGCAGCCCCTCGCCGAAGGACACCGGCAGCACGGTCGCGACGATCAGCGCGTAGGTGGGGCTGCAACTGTTGAACACCGGCCCGAGCGCGGCGCCGGTGACGATGTCCCCGCCCAGGGACTGGCGCCCGATCGAGGCGTCCAGAGCGCGGTTGCTGCGGTTCTGCAGCCGGAGGGCGCCCGAGAGTCGCTCCCACACTGCCGGAAAGAGCAGGTTGAGGCCGAGGAGCATCACGATGCCTCCGGAGATCACCTGCCACACCTGCGGCGGAACGCCCAGCAGCGCGGTGGTCGCCTTCAGGATCAGCGTGAACGCGATCACGCTGAGGGCGAGCGAGGCGGCGATGACCAGAGGGCGCAGGCGTGCCCGACGTGGGTCGGCATCCTCGCTGACAATGGATCCGCCGACGATCACGGGCAGGAGCGGGAGCACGCAGGGTGCCGCAACGGTCAGGACACCCGCGGCCAGGCTGACCAGGAGCAGACCATCCACTACGGGGCCGCCGCCACGAGTGCGTCGAGGCTCGGGTCCTCTGAGAGCACCTTCTTGCCTAGTTCGGCGCCGTCGTCGTCGACGTAGACCACGGTGGTCTGCAGGGTGACTCCGTACTTCTGCCGGAGGTCGGTGGAGTTGTCGAAGTCGACCTTGATGATGGTCAGGCCGGCCGGAATCGGCCCCGCAATGATGTCCTTCTCCAGCGCCCGGCAATTCGGGCACCAGGAGGCGTGGAAGAAGAGCACCTTGGTGCCCGCGGTCTTCGCAATGATTCCGTCGGAGTACTCTACGTAGGCTCCGGCGGACGTTCCCGGGGTGACCGGGGCGGTGGCGGCCGGTTCGTCGGCCGCGGAGGCGGCCGGGCCTCCTGGGGCGTTCGTCTGGCCGCCGGCGCATCCGCTCACCGCCACGATCAGCCCGATGGTCAGGGCCACCGTGGCCATGGTCTTGTGCATGTTCATCGGTATCCTTCGGTCACGGCTCTCACCGAGCTCTGAGTCTGCGCTTCCATTCCTATTGTCTTCGACGCTGCTCCAAACAGGTCTTACGGCCTGCTTACGGCTCCCGCCCGCCCGCCGGCCGACCCGGTGGTCGCCGACCCCGTGGTCGCGCGTGTCGAGCCCGGCCCGAACAGCCACGGCCGACCCGGTGGCGCCCGAGTCGTAGAGTGAATGGAACGCCTGACGGCAGTTCAACCCGATTCATGCAGTTCCGGGCATTCGAAGTTGAGGAAGATTGAATTCGTGACCATCCCTACGAGCACCAGCAGCTTTCGAGACGCCCGGGACCAACTCCTGCGCCTGCGCGAAGGGCATGAACGGGCTTCGGCCGAGTTCGCCTGGCCCGAGGTCGGCACCAGCTTCAACTGGGCAACGGATTGGTTCGACGTCATCGCGGACGGCAACGACAAGACCGCGCTCTGGATCGTGGAAGAGGACGGTCGCGAACTCAAGGTCAGTTTCGCCCAGATGTCCACCCGATCCGACCAGGTGGCGCTCTGGTTGATCGCGCGCGGTGTCAAGCCGGGGGACCACGTCATGCTGATGCTGGGCAACCAGGTGGAACTGTGGGAGCTGATGCTCGGCATCATGAAGGCCGGCGCCGTCATCCTGCCGACGTCCACGGTACTGGCCGCCGGTGACCTGGCCGACCGGGTGCGGCGCGGGGGAGTCGACCACGTGATCGCCAATACTGGCGACGCCGGCAAATTCGCCGAGGTCGAGGGCGACTACTCGCGCATCTGCGTTGGCGAGGCGGTTGACGGCTGGGCGCATTACGCCGATGTCGACCTGGTCGCACCGGGCAAGACCACCGTCACCGTGGCATCCGACGACCCGTCACTGATCTACTTCACCTCGGGCACGACCAGCAAGCCGAAGATGGTGGTGCACACGCAGACCTCCTACCCGGTCGGCCACCTCACGACCATGTTCTGGATCGGGGTGCGCCCCGACGACGTGCACCTGGCGATCAGTTCGCCCGGCTGGGGAAAACACGCCTGGAGCAGCTTCTTCGCGCCGTGGATCGCCGAGGCGACCGTGTTCGTGTACAACTACGCCCGGTTCGACCCGTTCGCCCTCGCCGACCAGCTGCACCGCGCCAAGGTCACCACTTTCTGTGCGCCGCCGACCGTGTGGCGGATGCTGATCCAGTCCGATCTGGGCGCCAAGCCGGAGGGACTGCGCGAAATCCTCTCGGCCGGTGAACCCTTGAACCCCGAGGTGATCAGCCAGATCCAGCGCGCCTGGGGCCTGACAATTCGAGACGGCTACGGCCAGACCGAGACCACCGCGATCGTCGGAAACGCCCCCGGATCCCGGCTCAAGGCCGGCTCGATGGGGCTGCCGCTTCCCGGCGTCCGGATCAACCTGGTCGACCCGATCACGGGGGAGGTGATGGACGAGGGGGAGATCTGCCTCGACCTCTCGGAGACCGCCGTCAACCTGATGGCGGGTTACCACGGAGACCCGGAGCGCACGGCCGAGGGCGTGCGCGACGGCTACTTCCACACCGGCGACGTCGCCAGCCGCGACAGCGACGGTTACATCACGTTCATCGGGCGCACCGACGACATCTTCAAGTCGTCCGACTATAAGGTGTCACCGTTCGAGGTCGAGAGCGTGCTGCTGGAGCATCCGGCCGTTGCGGAGGCCGCGGTGGTGCCCGCGCCGGACGACACCCGGCTCAACATCGCGAAGGCGTACATTGCCCTTGCCGCCGGTTGGGAGTCCAACGGCCAGACGGCCCTCGAGGTTCTGCGCCACGCCCGCAATGGGCTCCCTCCCTATATGCGCGTGCGCCGGGTCGAATTCTTCGAACTGCCCAAGACCAGCTCGGGCAAGATCCGCCGGGTCGAACTCAGGATGCGTGAGGACGCAGCGGCGGCGACCCGCACCCGCCTCCCCGACGAGTGGCGCGACGACCAGTTCCCCGAACTCAAGCGCTGACCCGCCCCCGCTATCCCGCGAAAGTTC
>NZ_JASISS010000022.1 GCF_030063195.1 Cryobacterium sp. PH31-AA6 | reverse complement strand
GTGCACTTTCGCGGAACGGCGCGGGGGAGGGTGGGGCGGGGCGGTTGCCGCAGGCGTTGGATGTGTGCCATTCTTTACGGAACGAACGGTCAGTAAGTAATACGGCGATCAAAGGTGATGAAGCCATGCCCGAAGCATTCCTCGTTGATGGTGTTCGCACTCCCATCGGCCGATACGGTGGGGCGCTTGCCGGCGTTCGCCCCGATGATCTTGCCGCTCTCGTGTTGTCCGCGGTGGTGAGCCGGTCCGGCCTCGATCCGTACCTCATCGACGAGGTGATCATGGGCGCGGCCAACCAGGCCGGCGAGGACAACCGCAACGTCGCCCGGATGGCGGTGCTTCTCGCGGGGCTGCCCGACAGCATCCCCGGCATCACGGTGAACCGCCTCTGTGCCTCCGGGCTTTCCGCGGTGCACCTCGCCGCGAGCATGATCAAGGCCGGCGAAGCCGACCTGGTCATCGCCGGCGGGGTCGAGTCGATGACGCGGGCACCCTGGGTGCTTGCCAAGCCGGAGAAGGCCTGGGCGAAGCCGGGCGAGATCGTCGACACGTCGATCGGCTGGCGCTTCGCCAACCCCCGGTTCGCGGAACGTGACAAGGCCACCTTCACCATGTCGGAGACCGCGGAAGAGGTCGCCGCGCTCGATCAGATCAGCCGGACGGATGCCGACGCGTTCGCCCTTCGCTCGCACCGGCTGGCCGTCGACGCGAGGCGGAACGGAACCTTCGCCCCCGAGATCGTGCCGGTGCCCACCCGGGCCGGTCTGGTCGAGCTGGACGAAGGACCACGGGAAGACACCACCCTCGAACGGCTCGCCGGCCTGCGCTCGGTCGTGCGCCCCGGCGGCATCGTGACGGCCGGCAACGCCAGTTCGCTCAACGACGGCGCCTCGGCGATCGTTGTCGCGAGCGAAGCGGCGATCGAACGCCTCGGCCTGACCCCCCGCGCCCGGGTGGCCGGCGGGGCGAGCGCCGGCGTCGCCCCGGAGACGATGGGACTCGGCCCCGTTCCGGCCACCGAAAAACTCCTCCGGCGGCTCGGCCTGGGCATCGGCGACCTGGACGCGGTCGAACTGAACGAGGCCTTCGCCACCCAGTCCCTGGCGTGTATCCGCCGGCTCGGCCTCGATCCGGAGATCGTCAACCGCAACGGCGGCGCGATCGCCCTGGGGCACCCCCTCGGCTCGTCCGGAGCGCGGATCCTGGTCACCCTGCTCGGCCGGATGGAACGCGAGGGCGCCAAGCGCGGCCTCGCCACCATGTGCGTCGGCGTGGGTCAGGGCTCGGCCCTCATCGTGGAGAGCGTCTAGATGTCGCGGGAGTTCTCCACCCTGCTGGTCGAACGCGGCCCGGACCGGGTCCAGGTCCAGCTGAACCGGCCCGAGGTGCGCAACGCCATCGACCAGACCATGGTCGACGAACTGCACCTGCTCTGCGGCGAACTGGAACGCGGCCCGAGGATCCTGATCCTGTGTGGCTCCGCCGGGGTCTTCGCGTCCGGCGCCGACATCGCCCAGCTTCGGGAACGCCGCCGTGACGACGCCCTGAAGGGGATCAACTCGGAGCTGTTCGAGCGGATCGCGCGCCTGCCGCTGCCGGTCATCGCCGCGATCGACGGTTGGGCACTCGGCGGCGGGGCCGAACTTGCCTACGCCGCCGACTTCCGGATCGCCTCCGAGACGGCCAGGCTGGGCAACCCGGAGACCTCCCTCGGGATCATTCCCGCCGCGGGCGCGCTCTGGCGCCTGGCCGAGCTCGTCGGAGAACCCGTCGCGAAGGAGATCATCCTGGCCGGCCGCATCCTCAACGCCGAGGAGGCGCTGGCCGTGCGCCTGGTCACCGAGGTTCACCCGGCGGATAGCCTGCTCGCCGCCGCCCACGCCCTGGCCGACCGGATCGCCGCCCAGGACCCCCTGGCCACCCAGCTCGCCAAGGAGGTCTTCCACGTGCCGCGGGCCAGGCATCCCATAGCCGACAACGAGGCCCAGGCCGTATTGTTCGAATCCGAGGAGAAGTTCGCCAGAATGACTGCATTCCTGGAGAGGAAAAAGCGATGACGCTTGCCCCAGACACCACGGCCGCCGCGGCCGCCGCGACGCCCATCTCCGTTCCCAGCCGGGTCGGCGTGCTCGGTGGCGGACGGATGGGCGCCGGCATCGCCCACGCCTTCCTCGTCGCCGGCGCACACGTCACCGTCGTCGAACGCGACCCGGAAGCGGCCGCCGCGGCCCGCGAGCGCGTGCTCGCCGCCGTCGACACCGCCCTCCGCCTCGGTGCAATCGGAGGCGACCGAGCCTCATACGCCGACCGGCTCAGCGTGGCGACGGATGCCGTGGCGTTCGTCGATTCCGGGCTCGTCGTCGAGGCCGTGCCGGAGGTCGTGGCGCTGAAGACCGCGGCGCTCCGCAGCGTGGAGGCCCACCTGGCCCCCGACGCCTGGCTGGCCTCGAACACCTCGTCACTCTCGATCACCGACCTCGCCGCATCGCTTGATCGCCCGGACCGGTTCATCGGGCTGCACTTCTTCAACCCGGTTCCGGTCTCGACCCTGATCGAGGTGGTGACGGGGGAGTCCACCCTTCCCGAGCTGGTCGAGCTGGCCACCGGCTGGGTCTCCGCCCTCGGCAAGACTCCGATCCTGGTGCGGGACTCGCCCGGTTTCGCCAGTTCCCGGCTCGGCGTCGCGATCGCCCTCGAGGCCATCCGGATGGTCGAGGAGGGCGTCGCCAGCGCCGCCGACATCGACGCGGCGATGGTGCTCGGCTACAAGCATCCGGTCGGACCTCTCCGCACCACGGACCTGGTCGGGCTCGATGTGCGCCTGGGCATCGCCGAACACCTGTATTCCACCCTCGGCGAGAGGTTCGCTCCGCCGCAACTGCTGCGCGACCTCGTCGCGCGCGGCGACCTCGGACGCAAGAGCGGCCAGGGATTCTTCGATTGGAAGGACGCATCATGACACTCCTCAGTACCGGCACGATCGTGCCCAGCTACGTCCTGGATTCCTGGTGGACCCCCGCAGACGGGGTCGCGGGCCAGCCGGTGCTCGACGCGAGCACCGGCGAGGATGTCGCCGCCGTCAGCAGTGAGGGGCTCGATCTCGCCGACGTCGTCGAGCACGCGCGCAGGGTCGGCCAGGCCTCGCTCGGTCGGCTCACGTTCCACGAGCGCGCGATCCTGCTCAAGCAGCTTGCCCAGTACCTCAGCGGCGTGAAGGAGGAGCTCTACGCCCTCTCCGCGCGCACCGGCGCCACCCGCTACGACTCCATGGTCGACATCGACGGTGGTATCGGCGTGCTCTTCACCCTGT
Source organism: Cryobacterium sp. PH31-AA6 (assembly GCF_030063195.1). Taxonomy (GTDB): domain Bacteria; phylum Actinomycetota; class Actinomycetes; order Actinomycetales; family Microbacteriaceae; genus Cryobacterium. Next base: position 54,650 of record NZ_JASISS010000022.1, on the reverse strand, counting down.
CGTCGAAGGGCCGGCGGGAGATGCCCAACAGCCAGGTCTACGTCGACGGCGACGTCGAGACACTGTCGCGGGACGGCTCGTTCAGCGGCCAGCACATCTACACCCGGATCCCCGGGGTGGCCTGCCAGATCAACGCCTTCAACTTCCCGGTCTGGGGCATGCTCGAGAAGTTCGCCCCCGCATTCATCGCCGGGGTGCCGACGATCGTGAAGCCGGCCTCACCCACCGGCTACCTCGCCGAGGCGGTCGTGCGCCACATCGTCGCATCCGGGATCCTGCCGGCCGGCACCCTGCAGCTGGTCTCCGGCAGCGCCCGGGACCTGATCGACCACCTCGATTACCGGGACCTGATCGCCTTCACCGGCTCGGCCGGAACCGCACGCAGCCTCAAGGCGCACAAGAACGTCGTCGAGGGTGGGGTGCGCTTCACCAGCGAGACCGACTCCCTCAACGCGGCGATTCTGGGCCCGGATGCCACCAAGGGTACGGCAGAGTTCGACGCCTTCATCGCCTCCGCCGTCACCGAGATGACCAGCAAGGCAGGCCAGAAGTGCACGAGCATCCGCCGGCTGATCGTGCCGGCCGGTCAACGGGACGAGATCGTCGCCGCCGTGACCGAGCGGGTGGAGCGCCGGGTCTCGATCGGCGACCCGCGCGCCGACGGCGTCACCATGGGCCCCCTCGCCAGTCTCGACCAGCGCCGCGAGGTGCTCTCCAGCGTCGCCCGCCTGGTCGAGGGCGGCGGCCACATCGTGATGGGGTCGACGGATGCTCCGGTCGGAACCGACCCGGACGGCGCCTTCGTCGGGCCGCTGCTGCTGGCCTTCGACGATGCCGACAGTCCCGCCGTGCATGAGATCGAGGCCTTCGGTCCGGTCGCGTCGATCATCGAGTACACCGACCTCGACCACGCCGTTGCGCTGGCCGCCCTCGGCGGCGGCTCGCTCGTCGCGACGGTCGCCACCCATGACCCGAACGTCGCCCGCGCGCTGGTTCTCGGGATTGCGGCCCACCATGGTCGCGTCCTGATGCTCGACCGGGTTGACGCCCGCAGCAGCACCGGCCATGGCGCGCCCGTGCCGCACCTGGTGCACGGCGGACCCGGCCGCGCCGGCGGCAGCGAGGAACTGGGCGGCATCCGCTCGGTGCTGCACCACATGCAGCGCACCGCCATCCAGGGTTCGCCCGATATGCTCACCGCCATCACCGGCCAGTGGCACACCGGCGCCGCGGTACGACACGGGATCCACCCGTTCCGCAAGTCGCTCGCGGTGCTCCGGGTGGGCGACCAGGTTCAGGGAGGACCGCGTACGGTGACCCTCGAGGACATCACCGCGTTCGCGGAGGCGACCGGCGACAAGTTCTACGCACACACCGACGCGGAAGCCGCCGCGGCGAACCCGTTCTTCCCCGGGATCGTCGCGCACGGCTACCTGCTCGTCTCCTGGGCGGCCGGACTCTTCGTGGATGCCGCACCTGGCCCCGTGCTCGCAAACTCCGGTCTGGAACGGCTGCGGTTCGTCACCCCGGTCTCCCCGGGCGACAGCATCAGGGTCACCCTGACCGCCAAACGGATCACCCCGCGTGAGACGGAGGACTACGGCGAAGTCTGCTGGGACGCCGTGCTGCACAACCAGAACGACGAGGTCGTCGCCAGCTACGACGTGCTCACCCTGGTCAGCAAGAACTAGCGGTCCGCACGAACCAGCAGCCGACAATAGTCGGGACGCCGCCGCATCCCCGGTCCACGGACCGGGGATGCGGTGGGTAGCCGGGACTCAGAGGTCGGCGAGCAGGGCGACCGGCGACTCGATGCAGCGTGCCACGTAGGTGAGGAAACCCGCCGCGGTGTCGCCGTCGCAGACGCGGTGGTCGAACACCATCGACAGCTCGACAACGGTGCGCACCGCGAGTTCGTGCTCGACCACCCACGGGCGTTCGATCATCCGGCCGATGCCGAGGATGGCGGCCTCCGGGTGGTTGATGATCGCCGCCGACCCGTCGACGCCGAGGGAGCCGAAGTTGTTGAGGGTGAACGTGCCGCCGGACAGGGCTCCGGGGGAGAAGGCCCCGTCGCCGGCCTGGGAGACCAGCCCGGCGATGGAATCCCGCAGCTGCCGGGTGGTCAGGGCATGGGCGCCGTGCACGACCGGGACCATCAGTCCCCGCGGCGTCTGCGCCGCGATGCCGAGGTTGATCTCACCGCGAACCAGGATCTCCTGGCTGGCCGTGTCGACCGAGGCGTTGAGGAGCGGGTAGCGACGCAGTCCGGCGACGACGAAGCGCGCGATCAGCGCGGTGACGCTGAACCGCTCGCCGGTTGCCTCGAGGAGCCGGTCGCGGGCGATGAAGAGCTCGGTGGCGTCGACGTCGAGCCAGATTGTCGCCTCCGGGATCTCCCGCCGGGACTGGGCCAGGCGCTCGGCCACGACCTTGCGCGGGCCGGTGATCGGAATTCGGGTGTCCGAAGGTGGCGGCGCCGACGCTGCAGCCGCGGCGGCGGTTGCAGCGGCGGTTGCAGTGGCGGTTGCAGTGGCGGTTGCAGGGACGGCGGTGGGGGCGGTGGCCGGTGCCGACGCGGCCGGTGCCGGTGTGGCAGTGGTGGCTGCGGTGACATTGGCCCGGATCCGCGCCTCGACGTCGCGGCGCAGCACCAGGTCGTTCGGTCCGCTGCCGCGCAGGGCGCTGGCGTCGAAACCGTTTTCCCTGGCCAGCATCCGCACGATCGGCGAGACGACAGGGGAGGGGCGGTCGAGAAGAACGGAGGGCGCGACGGCGGCCGGCTGGACGGCGGCCGGCTCCGGAGCGGGCGGGGGAACGGAAACCTCAGGGGACGCGTCCCTGGCGCCGAAGCGCGCGGTCGACGGTCGTCGCAGCGGCCGGGTGTTCTCGCTCGTGCCGTAGCCGACGAGGACGGCGCCGGATGCCCCGCTCGGGGCGGTGGGCGGCGCGTCAGGGGCGGCAGGCTCGGTCGGCGTTTCCGACCTGGCCGGCACGGCAACCTCGTCCTCGGCCGTGGGCTCGAGGGCCGAGTGCGCGGCGTCGGCCACGCTCAGCAGCACCTGGCCGGCGTGGATCACCTGGCCCGCCTCGCCGAAGAGCGACTGGACCACGCCGCCGAACGGTGACGGCAGCTCCACGACCGACTTCGCCGACTCGACCTCGACCACGGGCTGGTCGATCGTGATGGTGTCACCGACCTTGACCAGCCAGGAGACGATCTCCGCCTCGGTCAGACCCTCGCCGAGGTCGGGAAGGATGAAGTCGTGCGTCATCATGACCACTCCCAGGTGCCGAGCGCGGCGAGGATCCGGTCCGGGGTCGGCAAGAAGTATTCCTCGAGCTTGGGGGACGGGTAGGGGATGTCGAAGCCGGTGATCCGCAGGATGGGCGCGGCGAGGTGGAAGAAGTTGCGTTCGGTGAGCCGCGCCGCGACCTCGGCGCCGTACCCGCCGAACTGCGCCGCCTCGTGCACGACGGCTGCCCTGCTCGTCTTGCGCAGCGACGCGCCGACGGTGGCGTCGTCGAATGGTGACAGGCTGCGCAGGTCGATCACCTCGATCGACAGTCCCTCCGCCGTGGCGAGCTCCGCGGTGGCCAGAGCGGTTTTCACCGTGGGGCCGTAGGCGATGAGGGTGACGTCGGTGCCCTCCCTGAGCACCACGGCGGTGTTCATCGGAGCGGTCTGAACGGGCAGGGCGAGCTCTGCCTTCATCCAGTACCGGCTCTTCGGTTCCATGAAGATCACCGGGTCGTCGCTGGCGATCGCCTCACGCAGCATCGAATAGGCGTCGGCCGGATTCGACGGGGACACGACCGTGAGGCCGGGGGTGGCCGTCCAGTATGCCTCCGAGGAGTCGGAGTGGTGTTCGACCCCACCGATGTCTCCGGCGTAGGGGATGCGGATGACGATGGGCAGGGAGATCCGGCCGCGGGTGCGATTGCGCATCTTGGCGAGATGGGACACGATCTGCTCGAACGCCGGGTAGCTGAACGCGTCGAACTGCATCTCCACGACGGGGCGCAGGCCATAGATGGCCATGCCGATGGCGGTGCCGACGATGCCGGACTCGGCCAGGGGAGAGTCACTGACCCTGGTCTCGCCGAACTCGGCGTAGAGACCGTCGGTGACCCGGAAGACGCCGCCGAGGGGGCCGACGTCCTCCCCGAACAACACGACGGTCGGGTCGTCCCGCATCGAGTCCTGGATGGCCGCGTTGAGGGCGGCCGCCATGGTGAGGGCGGCGGGCGGGCGGGCGCCGACGGGCGGGGCCATGCTCTGCAGCGTCATGCGTGCGCTCCTGAGTGGGTGGTGGACGACGAGTGGGTGGTGGACGACGAATGGGTGGTGGACGACGGCGGGGTGGTGGACGACGAGGGGGTCGCGGACGCCTGATCGGCGAGGGCGGCGTGTTCGGCCAGCTCGGCGGAGAGGAAGGCTCGCTGTTCGGCGAGCGCTGGCCGCGGGGAGGCGTAGACGTGGTCGAACAGTTCCAGCGGGTCCACCTGCACCGGCCGGGTCATGCATTCCCTGGTCGCCGCGGCGAGGTCCTCGGCCTCCTCCCGGATGCTTGCCTGCACCCGGTCGTCCAGGGCACCGATCGAGACCAGATAGGTCTCCAGGCGTTCGATCGGATCACGGCGTCGCCAGACCTCGACGTCGCCTGCCGTGCGGTAGCGGCTCGGGTCGTCGGAGTTGGTGTGCGCCTCCATCCGGTAGGTCAGCCCCTCGACCAGGGTCGGCCCGCCGCCGGTGCGCGCGCGCTCGACGGCCGCGGAGGTGACCGCGTACATCGCGGCGACATCGTTGCCGTCGACGTAGAAACCGGGCATACCGTAGCCGATCGCCTTGTCGGCGATGGTGCGGCAGTGCATCTGCTTGTCGAGGGGCACGCTGATCGCGAACTGGTTGTTCTGCACCACGAACACGACGGGAGCCTGCCAGACGGCGGCGAAGTTGAACGCCTCGTGCGCGTCGCCCTCGCTGGTGGCGCCGTCGCCGAGCAGGGCCAGCGCGACCGTGCTGTCCCGCTTGAGCTTGGATGCCGTGGCCAGGCCGACGGCGTGCAACGCCTGGGTGGCGAGGGGGGTGGCCTGCGGCGCGATCCGGTGCTCATACTGGTCGTAGCCGCTGTGCCATTCGCCGCGGAACGAGGCGAGGATGTCTTCGGGCTTCACGCCGCGGGTGAGCAGGGCGATGCTGTCCCGATAGGTCGGGAAGAGCCAGTCTCCGGGTGCGAGCGACGCCACGGCGGCGATCTCGCAGGCCTCCTGGCCGAGGGCGGAGGGGTAGGTCGCCAGTCGCCCCTGCCGGGTCAGCGCCGTGACCTGCACATCGAACCGGCGGGCGACGACCATCTGCCGGTACAGGCCGAGTAGCGTGTCGGCGTCGGGGAGCGTGAATCCGCCGGCATCGTCGGTGACGGCATGACCGGTGTCGTCGATCAGTCGGAGGGGTTGCGGCGCCGACGCGGTGGACACGATCGGGGTCTCGACATTGAGGCTCATGACGCAATCGTGCGGCATCCGTGGGCCGGCCACGACACCCGGCGAACGGATGTGAACGATTGGCTCGAACCCACCCCCAGCCGCACCAAACGTCCCGCATTCAGGCGAGGTTCAGCGCCAGATGTCCGGAGCCTCGGCGGGCGCGTGGCCCGCGATTTCCTCGAGAATCAGGTGCGACCGGGTGGAGATGACACCGGGCATGCTGTGGATGTCCCGCAGGATGGCCTGGCTGAGCTGCTCGTGGTCCGGTGCGCTCACCGTGAGGATGATGTCGATGTCCCCGCTGACGGCCTGCGCCTTCTCGACGAACGGCAGCTCGCTGAGCCGGGCTGCGATGTCGGACCAGGAGACGTCGCCGATCTTGACGACGACCAGGGCGGACACGTGCAGGCCCAGGGCACGGGGATCGATCTGGGCCCCGAAGCCGGTGATCACCCCATGGCGCACGAGGTTCTGCACCCGCGTGTGCGCCGCCGTGCGGGAGATGTGCACGAGGGTGGCGATCTGGCGCATGGACAGGCGTGCGTCCCGACTGAGTTCGGCGACGATCCGCCGGTCGATCGGGTCGAGTCCGGCGGGCGGCGGCGTGCTGGGCTGCCCGCTCATACCGGTTGCTGCGTCATCGAGGTCCTCAGTGTCGGGAGGCTTCAGACTACCGCCGGCTCCAGCGCCTGGCGCGCGACGCGCAGGTAGTGGTTCTTGGGCCAGTGCCGCAGCCGCAACGGCAATATCGGGTAGACCACGGCGGTGACCGCGAAGAGTCGGTCGAACCGGCGTTGGGAGCGCGGCGACCACTCGAGTTCGAAGATCTCCCGGACCCTGGGCGGAAGCAGTCCGACGGTGAGGAGGCGGCCCAGGGGCATGGCGAGGCGGAGCCACGCCGGGCCGGCCCGCGGATACAGAAGTTGGCGTGCCACTGCCCTGGTGGTGGCGTCCGTTCGGAGCCCGGCCAGTTGCTCGGCGAAGTACACGGCGAACGTCGCACGGTCGACCGGCCACCGGCCCTCCGGAACCTGGAGGGCCGTGCCGAGCGCGGCGTAGTCCCGGTAGACGGCCTCGGCGAGGCCATCGTCGAGCGGGCCGAACACGAGTTCACGGATGGTCATCGCCGAGTCGTACAGGGTCGCGGCGACCCAGAGCTGGAGGTCGGGGGCGAATGCGCTGTAGGCCGGAGCGCCCTCGGTCGTCGCGCCGACGACGGGGCCGTGCGCCCGGTTGACGCGTGCGACTGCCCTCGCGACCTCGGTCGGCGTGCCGAACACCACCGTGTAGACGTAGCTGAGTGTCCCGCGCAGCCGGTCGAGCGGTCGGGAGACGAAGTCACTGTGATCGGCGACTCCGTGACCGACGGCCGGGTTGGCGATCTGCAGCAGGATGGATCGCCCGCCGGCGCCGATGAGCACGGCCTCACCGGCGATATCGCGCACCCCCAGGTCGGTTCGTCTCATCGGTTCCTCCCGCCGGGTGTCGTAGTGAATGACGAGTGTAGTGCGACTTCCCGGATTCGGGCGGAGGGGCTCCTCCCCCCATCAGGGGTTAACCTTGACGGATGGAAAACGGGCGAGCACGGGCGGGGCTGCCGCGTCGATACACGGCCACCGTTGCGGCGCTGGCGGCCGCTCTGACACTTTCCCTGCTCGTGGGCGGCTGCTCCCCGGTTCGTGCTCCCGGCGCCGCCGACGGCGCCGGTACGGCCTCGTCCGCCCGGACCGGCGCCCCGGTCGACCCCTTCGCGGCCGATGCCGGTCGGCGGCTCGCCGCGATGACCCTCACCGAGAAGATTTCCAGCCTGCTGATGCTGCACCAGCCGGGTACGGATGCTGCCCGCCTCGGTTCCTTCGCCGCCGACAACGGTCTCGGCGGGCTGATCCTGATGGGCGACAACGTGCCGGACACTCCGGAGGCCCTGGGCGCCATGACCGCGGGGCTGAGCACCGATGCGGCGCTTCCCCTCGTGATCGGAATCGACCAGGAGGGCGGGGAGGTCGCCCGGTTGACGAACGACCCGGCACCGGGGGCGGAGGTGCTGCGCGCCCAACCCGTACAGGCGACGGAGGATGCCTTCCGCAGTCGAGGCGCCCTGCTCCGGTCCGCGGGGGTCAGCGTGAACTTCGGCATCGTGGCCGACGTGACCGCCGACCCCGGCTCGTTCCTCTACGGCCGGGTGCTCGGCCTCGACCCTGCCGCGGCCTCGCTGCGCGTGACCGCTGCCGTCGACGGTGAACGTGGACGGGTGCTCAGCACTCTCAAGCACTTCCCCGGTCACGGCGCCGCGCCGGGGGACTCGCACCGGAGCATCCCGTCGACCGCGCTGGGCTATCAGGACTGGCTGGCCGACGTCGCGCCGCCGTTCCAGGCCGGCATCGCGGCCGGCGCCGAGATGGTCATGTTCGGACACCTGGCGTTCCCCGCCGTGGACGCCAGACCCGCCAGCCTGTCCCCGGCCTGGCACAAGATCCTGCGCGGGTCCCTCGGCTTCACGGGGATCGCGATCACGGACGACATGCTGATGCTCCAGGGCACCGGGCTGCCCGAGTACGCCGACCCCACCGAGAACGCGATCGCGGCCCTCGCCGCAGGCAACACCATGCTCCTCTACGTGCTGCCGGCGGATCCCCGGAAAGTGGGTATCGACGTGCCCGCCCTGGTGGCCGGTATCGCCGCGGCCGTCGAGGGTGGACGAATTGACCCAGCCATGATCGACGACGATGTCTTCCGGCTGCTCGTGCTCCGTCGTGAGCTCGCCGTGCGATCTTCCGCGGTCGACCCGTGCGGGGTCGAGTGCCGACGGCTGCTCCGCTAGCGAGCGGGTATGCCGTGAAAAAATAAGTCCGGACTCGGAATAATCCAGGTTCCTATGCAATTGCATGTAATTGACGGCGAGAATCCACCGCCCGAGACTCGAGGAGAACCCATGACTGACACCATCACGAACATCCCCGGCTACAAGGCCGGCACCTGGACCATCGACCCCACCCACAGCGAAGTCGGCTTCAGCATTCGCCACCTGATGATCAGCAAGGTCAAGGGCAAGTTCGAAAACTTCGACGCGACCTTCATCACCGCGGAGAACCCGCTCGACAGCACCGTCACCGCCACGGCCGAGGTCGCCTCGATCAACACCAACGAGGCCAACCGCGACGGCCACCTGCGCACCGGCGACTTCTTCGACGCCGAAACGTTCCCCACCATCAACTTCGTCTCCACCGGCGTGCGCTCCGTCAAGGGCGACTTCCTCGTCGACGGAGACCTCACCATCAAAGGCGTCACCAAGCCGGTCACCTTCGACTTCGAGTTCGGCGGCTTCGGCACGGACCCTTACGGCAACTACAAGGCCGGCGCAACAGCGAAGACCGAGGTCACCCGTGCGGACTTCGGCCTCGCCTACAACGCTGCCCTCGAAACCGGCGGCGTCCTCCTCGGCGAGAAGGTCACCATCACCCTTGAACTGCAGGCCGCGCTGAACCAGGCGTAACAGGCATTATCGACAGGGGCTCCGCTACGGTGGGGCCCTTCGTTGTGCCCCTGTCGCCACCGCACTCGCCCCCGCCCCCGCACTCGCCCCCGCCCGGCCGCCGGTTCCATCCGCACGTCCTGTCCCGAGTTCAGGCGTATAGCCCGGAACAGTGCGACGGATGCCCGCCGGCGCCGTATGAGGGGTGGGTTCTCCTGAATTCGGAACGCAGCCGAGCCCCCACCGCAGCCTCGAACCTAGTCGCCCTTGATCTCCTCGCGCACCCGGCGGAGGTCTTCCATCAGTGAGCCGATCAGAATCCAGTGCTGCGGATGCGGCGTCGCGATGATCAGAGGAGCAGTCAGGGTCGGCGGCTCCACGGGCAGGGACACCTTCTCGCGGTCGGGATGGTCGACCTCCGACGTGAGCAGCCTCAGGTCATGGGCGGCCCGGCTGAGCTCCACCGTGATCGCCAGCACTGTCGGCTCGAGGTGGAGCGAGTGGTCATAGTGGTCCCTGAGCGACCTGGTCATGCCGATGGTGCGGGTGACCAGGGAGATCAGTCGGTTGTAGAACTCCTCGTCGATGTCCAGCAGGCGCCGGTGCATCCCGTGCCGGGGATTGAGCGTGAGGCTCTCCTCGGCCTGCTTGATCGCCTTCTCGGCCTTGCTCAGCATCGGGCGAAGCAGCCGCGCCTTGATCATCATCTCTTCGATCTGGCCGGCCTGCTGCGGAAAACGGAGGGCGTCGACAATGCGGTCGAGGGTATCGGCGACCTCGAGGGCGAGCCGCACCACGGCGTCGTGGGCCGGCGCGAGCAGCACGGGCGGCACGATCAGCGCGTTGACGACGAGGGCGACGGCCGCCCCGATGATCGTTTCCAGGATGCGGTCACGCGCGTACTCGGGGGTCGTTGCCCCGATCGAGAGCACGAGCATCGCGCTGATCGGGATCTGGCTTGCCGAACTGGGGGCGAGGCGCAGCGCCCAGGCCAGCATGATGCAGAAGACAATGGCGAGCAGCACGATCCAGCTGGACTGACCGAAGGCGATGCCGACCGCATAGGCGATGAGCACGCCGCCGATGACCCCGAGGCTGCGTTCGACCGCCCGGCCCAGGGTCTGGTTGATGTTGGGCTGCACGACCAGCAGCGCCGCGATGGCGGCGAAGATGGGCAGGTCGGTCTGGAGCAGGAACTGCGAGAGCAGCCAGCCCAGAGCGACGGCAACGGAGGTCTTCACGGCCTGGAGGAGCGGGATCCGGCTCGTGGATTGCAGGCGGGCCGTTAGTCTCACTTGCTCAGGGTAGCGCGAGCGGGCCCTCGGGCAGTCCGGGCCGTTCGTCGTGTTCCCGAGGTTCGCCCAGCCCGGCGGCTGCCGGGGCGCCGTGAGGCTGGAAGAAGCGGGTGTAGTCCCGGACTGCCCGGTCAAACCCGGTGCGCTGACGCTCCGTCAGGCCGGTGAACGCAATGGCCTCGTAGCCCGGGCTTCCGGGCGGGCCGGGCTTCCGGCGCCAGGTGCCGGCCACCCGGCCGTTCACGAGCACGAGGGGCAGGAAGATCCCGTTCTTGCCGGGCACGACGCGCGTGAAGTCGGCGTCGGCTACCGCGTATCCGCGGTTGCGATAGCCGAGCAGGTATTCGTCGAAGCCGGGAAGCGCGAGCACCGGCGTGCGTTGCTTCGGTGGGCGCCCGGTCTCGCCGGTGTCGGCCGCAGCGGCCCAGTAGTGCGCGATGCCCTCCACCTGCAGCTCGATCAACCGGTCGCGAGCGACATCGAGGCCGACCCGGGCGTCGGCGACGGTGAGCTGGGACCACCAGACGAAGTCCTGCACGGTGGCCGGCCCATGGCCGGAGAAATAGCGCAGCACGAACTCGCCCAGGGCCTCCTCGCGCTCCAGTCGTCGGGGCGCGCGCACCCACCCGTCCAGCAGCACCAGCTGCTGCTGCGAGCCGACCTGCCTGCCCCAGCAGATCGTGCCGGTCAGGGCGAGGTGGGCGATCAGGTGGTAGCCGCGCTGGCCCGCCGTACTGATCCCGGCCGCCTCGAGGGCGGCGAGGAAGCCGGCCCGGGAGAGCTGTCGACCCTCGGCGAGGGAGGAAAGGGCAGCGCCTCTCGCCTGTTCGAGGGTCGCCTCGTCCAGGTCGAGTTGGCCACGGCGGGTCCTCATCCCGGCCAGCACCCTCGGGGCCGTCACGCCGAGCATCCAGCCCAGGTCTGCCGCCGGCACGAAATGCAGAGTGCCGCGCATCGGCCAGGACCGCACGATCTCTGCGTCGTCGATCGCCCGGCGCACGTCGTCGGCGGACGATCCGGGCGCCCGAACGCCGACGGCCCACCGGGCGGCCGTGAAATCCTGCGCTTGCAGGGCGAGGAGTCGCTCGACGACCCCGACAGGCCCGTTCGGGGAGCCGCCGGTGACCGGGCCGAGGCCGTGCCGGACCAGGCGCAGCCGGACGATGTCACGAGCGGAGGCGGTCAGTGCCATCGGATCAGTATGCCGGACACTAGTCGAACGTGCGCAGCAGCTGCCAATCCGCGTCGGACTCGCCGTGCTCCACATCGAAGACGTGGGTCTCGCCGTCGTCGGACGTGGCCTGAAACCGCCAGCCGGCAATCTGCAGCGGCGGATGCCCGATGCCGAAGCCGTGCGGCGACAACGGTTTCCACCAGTCGCAGGTGCCCACAAGGGCCGTCGGGGTGTCGGTCACCCGGTATCTGCGGGCCCGCCAGACCATCCGCTGCGGCTCGCCGATCTCGCTGGTCCAGACTCTGACCGGTTCGTCCACCCTGGGCACGGGGCACCACCTCATCAATATTCCCAATCGAACGTATGTTCGATAGGAAACTATAACTCCGGTGTGCGGTTCAGCGCCAGTGCGCGCCCGATTTCAACGCCTCGAGGCGGCTGCACGTGAACCGATCAGGCGAGGTCGTCGTCCGTGCGGGCTCCGAAGACGATCTCGTCCCAGCTGGGCATCGAGGCCCGCCCGCGTTTGCCGTGGTTGCCGGTGTTCCGGGGCTGCCCGGTCGCGGCCTGGTTCGACCAGGCGTTCCGGGACGGTTCGGTGGCCGACTCGGCGGCAGGAGCCTCCACGGGGGCGTCCAGCAGGCGCATGCCCGGCGCCGGGGTGACGGGGTGCTCATCGTGCTCGAAGACGGCGGCCTCCCGCTCGCCGCGTCGGCGCCGAAGGGATTCGAGCAGGTCGGCCGTCTCGCTCAGGCTCTGGGGCGGTTCGACGGCTCGTTTGATCGCGGCCTTGGAAACGGCATCCGTCGTGCCGGCCGGCCGGGAGTAGGGGATCGGCTCCAGCAACGGTGCGGTGTCGCCGAGCAGATCGTCGGCCAGGGATTCCTTGAAGGTGAAGGCGCCGCTGTCGAAACGCGACACATCGGCCAGGCTGGTCTCGGCGCCGACGGCGCGAAGCCGGGGGATGAGCGCGCCCTTGAGCTCGCCCTGCTGGGACAGCGCGATGGCCTCGCTGCCGACCGGGGACAGGGCGTTCTTCTTCGGCTCGAAACCCCAGCGGGCGTCGTGGTCGATCTCGTCGGCGGTGAAGGCAAGCTTGACGATCCAGCCGGCGCCCGGCTCTTTCCAGCTGGCCCAGCGCTCGTTGGTGGCGCCGAGCGAGGCGAGGCGTTCGCGGATGACGCTCCCAAAGGTGGCGCCGCCCTCGATCGGGTCGGGGTCGATGGCCGTGTGCACGGGCACGCTCAGGGCGCAGGACACCATGTACTCGCGTTCGGCGACGACAGGACCCTCGAATCGGCGCACAAAATCGATGGGGGCGCCGGTCACCGCAGCAACATCCTCCGCGGACATGCCGGCACGGATGTGCGCCTGCACCTCGCGCGGGGACAACTTGGGCCCAGACGTCGATTCGGTCTGGGATTGGCGAAGCCTGGACTGGAGAACCTCGTCGATGGGGATCCGGAAACGATCACCATCCTCGCTGGCTGCAAGCAGCGCGCCGTTCTCTACTCCGATAACTTTCAATTCCTGCATCTCGAAAGCCCTCTCGCGATCACTGATGTCGCCAAGACTGCCATGCAATCACCGCTTTTCCGGGGAATACACCGGGCGTGCCGCAAGTTGATCACTGTGCCGGCGAACAAGGGCGGTGCGTAGTTTGCTATTCCGTCGGGATTGTTGGAAACTATGCCCGCCGATTCCGTTATTCGGCGTTAATGAAATGGATGGGTATGGCAACCGATTACGACGCACCGCGAAAGACCGAAGACGACTCCGAGTCGATTGAGGCCCTCAAAGAGCGCGTACCCGACAAGATGTCTGGAGTCGTGGATGTCGACGACTCAGACAATCCCGGTGGTTTCGATCTTCCCGGCGCCGATCTGTCCGATCTCGACCTCGACGTCGTCGTCCTGCCTCCGCAGGCCGACGAATTCACTTGCGTTGAGTGCTTCCTTGTGAAGCACCGCTCGCAGGTGTCGCACGAGACCAAGCTCGGTCCGGTCTGCCTGGAGTGCGACGCCTAAGCGCGCTTAGTTAGTTGATGCTGGCCGTCGCGATTCATTGATCGCGGCGGCCAATTTCTGTGGGTGGCGGGTCGACACCAGCCAATACGGTGCCGGGTCGGTCGCATCCACGATCGGGATGCGCACAACCGGGGTGATCCAGCCGCGGATGAGCAGCCACGCACGGGCATCCAGCCGGCGACCGCGTTCCAGGGTCGCCTCGCTGCCCTCGAAAGCCTCGACATCACCGACCAGAACGGTCGCGATGCTGGCCCGCCCCGCCGTCAGCGTTCCCTCCCGCACCCGCACGACGGGTGCGGTCAGCACGAGGGTCAGGACGCACGCGGCGTAGAGGACCGCGGCGATGATGATTCCGGCGGGCATCGAGATCGGCGCGAAGACGAGGATGCTCGCGGGGATGACGAGTGCTGTGGCGACGTACGGCGCGGGAGACGCCCAGAGTTTTTCGCGATATTCAGGCATGGGTCTATTCGATCAGACTTCTGCACTAGCCTCGACACGTGGCAGAAAGCGTCGAAGTCCTGATTACCGCGTCCGTCCTCCCGAATTACGCGCATCCGGGCGATGCCGGGGCAGATCTGCACTCCGCGGAGGCACTCGTGCTGAACCCCGGTGAGCGAGCCCTCGTCGGGACCGGAGTCGCGATCGCTCTTCCCGACGGATACGCCGCGTTCGTGGTGCCCCGGAGCGGGCTCGCCGTGAAGCACGGCATCACCATCGTCAACGCGCCGGGCACTGTCGACGCCGGCTATCGCGGCGAGATCAAGGTCACCCTGCTGAACACCGATTCCTCGGCGGCCTTCCCGATCGCCGTGGGCGACCGGATCGCCCAGCTCATCATCATGCCCGTCGCCAGGGCCGCTTTCATCCCCGTTGAACGGCTGCCGGGCAGCCAGCGCGGTGAAGGCGGATTCGGCTCGACGGGGCTCGGCCGGACACCCGCCGACGCCGCACAGGCCGCCGGCACCCCAGAATCAGGAGACACCCCGTGAGCGACATCGTGAACCCGGAAGAATTCCCGGAAACATTGGCCAAGTCGGCGCCGGAGGACCGGGAGACGGACGGACCGCTCGACGAGGCCGAGGCGAACCCGGTTCGACCGTACGTCGACCTCGGCGGCGTCAAGATCCTGCCCCGTGAGGGCCTCCACCTGCGCCTTGAAATCGAGGAGGGCAGCAAGCGCGTCGTCGCGATCGGTCTCGATTACGCCGGCTCGACGCTGCAGGTCCAGCCGTTCGCCGCGCCGCGGTCAAGCGGACTGTGGCACGAGATCCGCGACCAGATCGCCGACCAGATCGGAAAGCAGGGCGGAACGACGACCCTGCGCGAGGGCCCGTTCGGCCCCGAACTCGTCGCGGAAATTCCGGTCGCGCCCGGCTCCGGCGGCGACGAGTCGAGCCGTCTGGCCCGGTTCATCGGCGTCGACGGCCCCCGCTGGTTCCTCCGCGGTGTGATCGCCGGTGAGGGCGCCGTCAACGCGGACGCCGCCGCCCAGATCGAAGACCTGTTCCGCAGCATCGTCGTCGTGCGTGGTTCGGCACCGATGCCGCCCCGCGACCTGATCCCGCTCCGGATGCCGGCCACGCCGTCCGGCGCCGCAGAGCCGACCGACGGCTGACCGGCCACTCCAGCAGGAAGAACGCCCGAATGACGGACGCACAGCAATCGCCCGACGAGCCCGAGGCCGAGCCGAAACCGGATCCCGAGCCGAGTGAGGCTGCTGCGGCGTCGGCCGGCACCGGCACCGGTCCCGCCGTCTCGGAGACATTCGCCGAGGGAATGGCCGCTGCGGCCCGGCGCGCCGGTTTCGCGCCCGCCGCCGACGGAGAGCCGGTCAACGGCCATGCCCTGCTCGCGGCGATGGGCGGCATCCGCGGCCTGGTCGAGGCTGTGCTGCCCGGCCTCGTCTTCCTCGTCGTCTACACCCTCACCCGGCGCACCATTCCCGACCAGTCGCTCGTGCTCTCCCTGATCGCTCCGGTGGTCATCGGCGTGGTGTTCCTGATCCTCCGGCGTGCGGTCCGGCAGACCGTGACGCCGGCGATCGGCGGACTGTTCGGCGCGGGATTCAGCGCCGTTCTCGCCCTGTTCTCCGGCAATGCGGCGGATGCCTTCCTGCCGGGTTTCTGGACCAACGGCGTCTACGGCGCGGTACTGCTGGTCTCGGCGTTGGTCGGCTGGCCGGTCCTCGGCCTCGCGGTGGGCTTCCTGATGAACGACGGCATCACCTGGCGCGACGACCCGTCCAAGCGGCGGGTCCTGACCGTGCTCACGCTGTGCTGGGCCGCGCTCTTCGCGCTCCGCCTGATCGTGCAATTGCCGCTGTACTTCGCCGACAACGTCGAGTGGCTCGGCGCGGCCAAGCTGATCATGGGCATTCCCCTCTATGCCCCGCTTCTGGTGGTGTCCTGGTTGGTGGTGCGGTCGATCTATCCGGCGCCGGGCAGTGCGGGAACGACGTCGGCCGGGGCGAGCGAGGACTGACCACAATGGCCGTCGGCGACGAGCTCCCGGGCCTCACGGCCGGGGAAGTGGCGCAGCGACTGGCCGACGGGCGCGCCAATGACGCGCCGCAGCCGACGTCCCGCACCGTGGCGGACATCCTCCGGGAGAACGTCTTCACCCTCTTCAATGCCATCCTCACCGTCTGTTTCGCCGCTGTGCTGCTGCTCGGTGACCTGCGCGACGGACTGTTCTACGGCGTCGTGGTCGCGAATGCGCTGATCGGCATCGTGCAGGAGGTGCGCGCGAAGCTCGTGCTCGACAGGCTGGCGCTCCTCTCCACCCCGGAGGTCGCGGTCAAACGCGACGGGTTGCGGGAGATCGTGCCCCTGGCCGGGGTGGTGCAGGACGACATCCTCGTCTTGAGGCCCGGCGACCAGGTGCCCGCGGACGCCACGGTGCTGGCCGGCGATGACCTCGTCGTCGACGAGGCCATGCTCACCGGAGAATCGGACCCGGTCGTCAAGGTCGTCGGCGATCCGCTGCTCTCCGGCTCCCATATCGTCGGCGGATCCGGCTACGCGCGGGTCACGGCGGTCGGCGCCGCGTCCTACGCGAACCGGCTGACAACCGAGATCAAACGGCACTCGCTCGTGCACTCCGAGTTGCGGGCCGCCACCAACCGCATCCTCGTGGTCCTGTCCTGGATCCTCGGCCCGGTCATCCTGGTCACGCTGCTGGGCCGGGTGTCGACCTACGGCGGCGTGGCCGAAATCGCGAACCTCGGCGACGGCGACTGGCGCGCCGCCCTCCGGGACGCCGTGGCCAGTGTGGTCGGCATGATCCCGGAGGGACTCGTGCTGCTGATCAGCCTCGCCTTCGGCGTGGCCGCGATCCGGCTGGCCGGGCACAAGGTGTTGATCGAGGAGCTCGCCGCCGTCGAGGTGCTCGCCAGGGTCGACGTGCTCTGCCTCGACAAGACCGGCACGCTCACCAGCGGTGAGCTCGTGTTCGACCGGATCGTGTTCGATCCGGCGGTCGACGCCGATCCCGGCCTCGGCGCGGCGGCCGCCCGGGCCCTCGGTGCGTTCGGAGCGGACGACGCCGGCAACCTCACCGCGAGGGTGCTCGGCGGCCACTTCTCCACCGACGGCGCAACCATTTCGACACGGCTGCCGTTCGGCTCGGTCCGGAAATACAGCGGTGTGGCCCTGGAACACGAGGGTGAACCGTCGGCCTGGCTGTTCGGCGCACCGGAACGACTCCTGGCCAATCACCCGGACCGCCTCGCCGCCGCGAACGACATCGCGGCGACCGGGCACCGCACCCTCGCCCTGGTGCGCCTGCACGGGGACCTGCCGCCGGATGCCGCCACCGACCCGTCCGATGCGGACCTGACTCCCGCCGCGCTCGTGGTGTTCCGCGAATCCGTGCGCCCGCAGGCGACCGAGACCCTGGCGTACTTCGCAGGGCAGGGCGTGCGCGTGGTCGTGATGAGCGGCGACAATCCCCTCACCGTCGCCGCCCTCGCCAGGCGGCTCGGGCTGCCGGGGGAGACTGTCAATGCGGCGAGCCTGGACGACGATGACGCGCTGACGGCCGCACTGGGCAGGGCGAACCTGTTCGGGAGAGTGAGCCCCGACCAGAAACGACGGGTCGTCGCCATCCTCCAGTCGCAGGGCCGCACCGTCGCGATGACCGGCGACGGAGTCAACGATGCCATGGCCATCAAGGACGCCGACCTGGGCATCGCCATGGGCGCGGCAACCCCGGCGACCAAGGCGGCGTCCAGGCTGGTGCTTCTCGACAATCGGTTCGACCGGCTGCCGGAGGTGCTCGATCTTGGCCGTCGGGTCATCGCGAACGTCGAGAGGGTGGCGAACCTCTTCCTGTCGAAGACGGTCTACGGGATCCTGATCGCCCTGACCATGGCCGCCCTGGCCCTGCCGTTCCCCTTCCTGCCGCGCCAGCTGACCCTCGTATCCGCCCTCGCGATCGGAATCCCCTCCTTCGTGCTGGCCCTCGCCCCGAACAAGCGCATCTACACGCCCGGGGTGCTGCGTCGGATCGTGCGCTACGCCGTGCCGACCGGGATCATCGCGGCCGCGACAGCGCTCTCGGCGTTCCTCCCGCTCTACCACCGGGTGCCGCTGGGCGAGGCGAGGAGCGTCACCACGGTGGCTCTGTTCGTCGTGTCGCTGGCGATTCTGGTGGCGCTGGCCCGCCCACTGACCGGGCCGCGGCTCGCCCTGGTGGTGACCATGACGGTGGCCATGGTCCTTGCCTGCTCGGTGCCGTTCGGCCGGATGTTCTTCGCCATCTCGGTACAACCGAACCCCGCCCTCGCGTTCGGGATCGGCGTCGGACTGCTCGGAGCGGCGGGCATCGAACTGGTCTATCGGTCAGCCAGACGCCGCGGAGTCATCTTCGACCGGGTCTAGTTCACGAAATACCGTCCCGGATGCGGTCTCGCCGTCGAGGCCACGCTAGAGTTATCTCTACGTCAAGATAGTTTGGCGAACGGCATCGACCGGGTGCCGCGCCCGCTGGTTAGGTTACCCTTGCTGGCAGGGACAGCTCTCCGGTCGTCAGGATTGAGATCGCGGACGGGTTCCCGTCGGTTTCCACGAAGGAGAGGGCCACGTGTCTGCAGTAAACAGCTTTGGAGCAAAGGACACCCTGCGGGTCGGTTCGACGGACTATGAGGTCTATCGTCTCGATGCGGTCGAGGGTTCCCGCAAATTGCCGTTCAGTCTCAAGGTGCTGCTGGAGAATCTTCTCCGCACGGAGGACGGCGCCAACATCACCGAGGAGCACATTCGCGCCCTCGGCGCCTGGGTCCCCACCGCGGAGCCGGACACCGAGATCCAGTTCACGCCCGCCCGCGTGATCATGCAGGACTTCACCGGCGTGCCCTGCATCGTCGACCTCGCCACCATGCGCGAGGCGGTCGCCGAACTCGGTGGCGACGCCAGCAAGATCAACCCGCTCGCCCCGGCCGAGCTCGTCATCGACCACTCCGTCATCGCCGACCTGTTCGGTAGCGAGGACGCCCTCGAACGCAACGTGGAGATCGAGTACCAGCGCAACGGCGAGCGGTACCAGTTCCTCCGCTGGGGCCAGACCGCGTTCGACGACTTCAAGGTCGTCCCACCCGGAACCGGCATCGTGCACCAGGTCAACATCGAATACCTTGCCCGCGTCACGATGACCCGCGAGGTCCCTTCGACAGGCTCAGGACAAGCAACAGTACTGCAGGCCTACCCGGACACCTGCGTCGGCACCGACTCGCACACCACCATGGTCAACGGCCTCGGCGTGCTCGGCTGGGGCGTCGGCGGCATCGAGGCCGAGGCGGCCATGCTCGGCCAGCCCGTCTCCATGCTCATTCCCAAGGTCGTCGGTTTCAAACTGACCGGTTCCATCCCGACCGGGGTCACCGCCACGGATGTCGTGCTCACCATCACCCAGATGCTCCGTAAGCACGGTGTGGTCGGCAAGTTCGTCGAATTCTACGGCGAGGGCGTCGCCCAGGTGCCGCTGGCCAACCGTGCGACCATCGGCAACATGAGCCCCGAATTCGGCTCGACCGCCGCCATGTTCCCCATCGACGACGTCACCCTCGGCTACCTGCGCCTCACCGGCCGCAGCGAGGAGCAGGTCGCCCTGGTCGAGGCCTACGCGAAGCTGCAGGGCCTCTGGCACGACCCAAGCCAGGAGCCTGTTTTCAGCGAGTACCTGGAAATCGACCTCGGCACCGTCGTCCCCTCGATCGCCGGGCCGAAGCGCCCGCAGGACCGGGTCGAGCTCAGCCGGGCGAAGACGCAGTTCGAGCTGGATCTCCAGAGCTACGCCAGCCAGGACTTGTCGATGGTCGATGCGGCCGTCGAGGCGACCTTCCCGGCATCCGATCCGATCGGGTTCACCGCCCAGGACGAGTCGAGCGCCCACCAGCTCTCGCACCGCCACGTGAGCCACGCTCCGGCATCCGTGTCGAGCCCCGTGCCGATCACCACGGCGGACGGGGCGAGCTACACCCTCGACCACGGAGCCGTCGCCGTCGCCGCCATCACGTCGTGCACGAACACCTCCAACCCCAGCGTCATGCTCGCTGCGGGCCTGCTGGCCCGCAACGCGGTCAAGAAGGGCCTCAAGAGCAAGCCGTGGGTCAAGACCACCCTCGCGCCCGGCTCGAAGGTCGTCACCGACTACTACGCGAAGGCCGGCCTCACCGACGACCTCGAGGCCCTCGGCTTCTACACCGTCGGCTACGGCTGCACCGTCTGTATCGGCAACACCGGCCCGCTGATCGACGAGGTCTCCGCCGCGATCAACGAAAACGACCTCGCCGTCACCGCCGTGCTCTCGGGCAACCGCAACTTCGAGGGCCGGATCAGCCCCGACGTCAAGATGAACTACCTGGCCAGCCCGCCCCTGGTCATCGCGTACGCCCTTGCCGGGTCGATGAACTTCGACTTCGAGACGGATTCCCTCGGCACCGACCACGACGGTAACGATGTTTTCCTCAAGGACATCTGGCCGGACTCCGCCGAGGTGCAGTCCACGATCGACAGCTCGATCGACACCGCGATGTTCACCAAGGAATACGGTGAGGTCTTCGAGGGCGACGAGCGCTGGCGCGCCCTGCCCACGCCCGACAGCGAGGTCTTCGAATGGGATCCCGAGTCGACCTATGTGCGGAAGCCCCCGTACTTCGACGGGATGACGCTGGAGACCAGCCCGGTCACCGACATCTCGGGAGCCCGCGTGCTGGCCAAGCTCGGCGACTCCGTCACGACCGACCACATCAGCCCGGCCGGCAACATCAAGGCAGACAGCCCCGCCGGCGCCTACCTGATGGAGCACGGCGTTGCCCGTGGCGACTTCAACTCCTACGGATCGCGTCGCGGCAACCACGAGGTCATGATCCGTGGCACGTTCGCGAACATCCGTCTGCGCAACCAGCTCCTGGACGGCGTCGAGGGCGGTTACACCCGCGACTTCACCGTCGACGGCGGGCCGCAGTCGTTCATCTACGACGCGAGCCAGAACTACCAGGCCGCCGGCACGCCGCTCGTCATCTTCGGTGGCAAGGAATACGGCTCCGGCTCGTCCCGTGACTGGGCAGCCAAGGGAACCAGCCTGCTGGGCGTGAAGGCCGTCATCACCGAGAGCTTCGAGCGGATCCACCGCTCGAACCTGATCGGGATGGGTGTCGTTCCGCTGCAGTTCCCCGCCGGCGAGAGCTGGGCGTCCCTGGGCCTTGACGGCACAGAGGTCGTCTCGATCTCCGGCATCGAGGAGCTCAACAACGGAGCCACGCCGAAGACGGTCCACGTGACCGCCGCGCCGAGTGCCGACTCGGCAGCCGGCAAGGCCACCGTGGAGTTCGACGCGGTCGTGCGCATTGACACACCGGGCGAGGCGGACTACTACCGCAACGGCGGCATCCTGCAGTACGTGCTGCGGTCGCTCGTCTCCTAGCAGCCCCGGCCGGGCCAACTCCCGGCCAGCTCCCCAACCGGCGCGTAGAATCGATCTGATCGACTCTGCGCGCCGGTGTCATTCGACGCCGGGCCAACGTGAAAGGTGTTCTAGATGGGTCTTCTGGAGACAATTTCCGGTCCCCGCGATCTCGATGGTCTCTCCAACCAGCAGCTCATCGAGCTGGCCGCCGAGGTGCGGCACTTCCTGGTCAGCGAGGTGGCGAAGACGGGCGGGCACCTGGGTCCCAACCTGGGCGTGGTCGAGATGACCATCGCCATCCACCGGGTCTTTGAATCCCCGCGGGACGCGATCGTCTTCGACACCGGCCACCAAACCTACGTGCACAAGATGCTCACCGGGCGGCAGGATTTCAGCAAGCTCCGTCAGCGTGGCGGCCTCGCCGGCTACCCGCAGCGTTCAGAGTCCGTGCACGACATCGTCGAGAGTTCACACGCCTCCAGCTCGCTCTCCTGGGCCGACGGCATCTCCCGCGCCTTCGAGATGACCGGGCAGAGCGACCGGCACGTGATCGCCGTCGTGGGAGACGGATCCCTCACCGGTGGCATGACCTGGGAGGCCCTCAATAACATCAGCGACGACAACACCCGTCGCCTGATCATCGTCGTCAACGACAACGGCCGCTCCTACGCCCCTACCATCGGCGGCATGGCGCGGTTCCTCAATACCGTGCGCACCCGGAAGAGCTATCGGGACGCGTATTTGACCAGTCGTCAGGCCTTCGACCATCTGGGGGCCCCGGCACGGGCATTCTTCCGCGGCGTGCGCGGTGGGATGCACGGCTTCCTCGCCCGGTTCTCCAACAACGAGGCGCTCTACTCGAACCTGGACATCAAGTACATCGGTCCGGTCGACGGCCACGACATGGATGCCATGCTTCAGGCGCTGCGGCAGGCCAAGGGATACGGCGCTCCGGTGATCGTGCACACGATCACGCAGAAGGGCAAGGGTTACGACCCCGCCATGCGCGACGTCGCCGACCAGTTCCACGCCGTCGGGCAGATCGACCCGGAAACCGGGGAATCGACCGAGTCGGCCGGAAAACCATCCTGGACCTCGGTCTTCGCCGACGAACTCCTGCGTCTGGCGACCCTCGACGAGCGGATCGTGGCCATTACCGCCGCGATGCTGCGTCCGACCGGCCTGCACAAGATGGCCGAGAAGTTCCCGGACCGCGTTCACGACGTGGGAATCGCCGAGCAGCACGCCGTGACCAGCGCCGCCGGCCTGGCCTTCGGCGGACTGCACCCGGTCGTCGCGCTCTACGCCACGTTCGTCAACCGGGCATTCGACCAGGTGCTGATGGATGTCGCGCTGCACAAGGCCGGCGTCACGTTCGTTCTCGACCGTGCGGGCGTCACCGGCCCCGATGGCCCGAGCCATCATGGCATCTGGGACCTGGCGATCCTGCAGGTCGTGCCAGGCATCCGTCTGGCTGCGCCCCGGGACTCCGAGCGACTGCGCGAGGAACTCGACGAGGCCGTCACGGTCGACGACGGACCAACCGTGCTGCGCTTCCCGAAGGGGAGCACCGGCGTCGATTACGACGCCATCCGTCGTCTCGACGACGGCGTGGACGTGCTTCTGGAATCCAGCCAGAAGGATGTGCTCATCGTGACCGTCGGGCCGATGGCCGGGATGGGCCTCGAGGTGGCGCAGCGTCTCGCGGCGCAGGGGATCGGTGCGACAGTCGTCGATCCGCGCTGGGTTGTACCCGTGCCGGCGAGCATTGTCGCCCTCGCGGCCGAGCACCGGATTGTCGTCACGATCGAGGACGGCATCCGGGTCGGCGGCATCGGGACCCGGATCCGCCAGGACATGCGCGAGGCCGGCGTCGACACGGCGGTGACCGAGCTGGGCCTTCCTGACCAGTTCCTCGACCACGGCACCAGGGCCGAGATCTTCGAGCAGGTGGGCCTCACCCCGCAGCACATCGCCCGCGACGTGGTCGCGATGGTCCTCGGCAGCAAGATTCCCCATGCCAGACCGCTGCCGGAAAACCACACCGACACCGGCTCGATCACCGTGGACCGCGCCCAAACAGACTGAGCCCCACCGGTGGTCGAGCCCGTCGAGACCCCGCCACCGGTGGTCGAGCCAGTCGAGACCCCGCCGCCGGTGGTCGACCCCGTCGAGACCCCGCCGCCTCCGGTGGTCGACCCCGTCGAGACCCGCGCCCCGGTAGTCGAGCCCGTCGAGCCCCCGCCCCCACCGGTGGTCGACCCCGTCGAGACCCCGCCACCGGTGGTCGAGCCCGTCGAGACCCGCGCCCCGGTGGTCGAGCCCGTCGAGACCCCGCGACACGACCTCGAACACAGCGACGATATCCAGTCCAATATTACCTGAGCAACTCTCGCTTTCCTGTTCGATTTACGGTACAATGGGGGCATGGCAGCAGCCTCAGCCCCGCAGTCACCAGCCGCCCCGGCCGGAGCGGCAATCCCGCCCGCGTTCGGCGGCCCCCAGTCATTCGACCCTGAAGCGTCCGGCCCGGACACGTCTGGCCCGGCGCAGTTGATCGCCCGGGCACGCGACCTGATCGCGGCCGCGCTGGACCCGATCGTGTTCGGTGTCCTCAGCGACACGGATGCGGTCGCGGTCCTCGGCGCGGTCGAAGACCTCGGCCGCCGGGTCGACGCGGCCCGGGTCGGCGCCGCCGCAGAGGTCGGCGCCCGGGCCCGGAACGGCCTGGGCCATGACTCGTTGGCGTGGAAACTGGGCTGTCAGGGTCAGGTCGATCTGATCACCCGGGTGACCCGGGTCTCCGGCCGGGAAGCCACCCGCCGGCTTCGCCTGGGTGGGAATGTGGCCGAGCGGGTGAGCGTGGGCACGATACTGCCCCCGTACTTCCCAGCCGTGGCCGCAGGCCTGGCCGCGGGCGCGCTCGGCGTCGACGCGGCCGAGACGATCGTGGCCGCCCTCGACCAGGTCAGCCCGCGGGTCGCGCCCGATGATCTCTCCGCCGCCGAGCGCGCCCTGGTCGCCTCCGCGTCCGGGGCGATCACCGACGAAACCCGTGGTTTGCCCGGGGCGGGCTTCGCGTTCCCCGCAGACCTCGTCCGGGGTTTGGCCGCCCAGTGGCAGGCCCGCCTCGACCCCGACGGGGCCGCCCCGAGCGAATCCCTCCTCGAGCCGCGCAGCACCGTCGGGTTCGGCCGCCTCACCCGCGGGGTGTACCCGTTGCGGGGAGCGGTCACCGCAGACCTCCGCGGGATCCTCAACGGGGTCTTCGACACCTACCTCTCCGCCCGAGCCACCCCCGCGTTCCCGACCGAGGACGAACAGGCCCTGATCCAGGCCGGGGAACTCATCCCCGGCGCCGACCACGCGGCCTGCACCGATGACCGCACCGGCGGGGAGAAACGAGCGGACATCCTCCGCGGCGTGTTCACCGCCGCCGCCCGCCACCCCGACACCCCGAAAATGGGCGGTGCCGCCCCCACCGTGATGGTCCACATCAACGCAACCGACCTCCTGGCCGAGACCGGCGTCGGCTGGATCGACGGGGTCGAGGCGCCCGTGTCCCTCCGCACCGTGAAACAACTCATCTGCACCGGCGGCTACCAGAAGATCCTCTTCGGTGAGAACGGGGACGTGCTCTACCTCGGCACCAAAGAACGCTTCTTCAGCACCGCCCAACGCCGCGCCATCACCGCCCGCGACGGCGGCTGCATCATCCCCGGCTGCCCCATCGCCGCCCGGTGGTGCGAAGTCCACCACGTCATCCCCTGGCAAAAACACGGCACAACCGACATCGACAACGGTGTCCTGTTGTGTTGGTACCACCACCACAGCATCGACACCTCAGGCTGGCGAATCCGGATGATCCGCGGCAAACCCCAGGTCGCCGCCCCCACCTGGGCCGGCACCACCACCACCTGGATCCCCGGCGCCACCCACCGCGCCCAACACCCCACCCACACCCCGGTCTCGACAGGCTCGACCACCGGGCCAGGCTGACCCTCAGGGTCTCGACGGGCTCGACCACCGGGCCAGGCTGACCCTCAGGGTCTCGACGGGCTCGACCACCGGGCCGGGCTGAGCGTCCGCGAGGGTCTCGACAAGTTCGACCACCGGGCCGGGCTGAGCGTCCGCGAGGGTCTCGACAAGTTCGACCACCGGGCCGGGCTGAGCGTCCGCGGGGTCTCGACGGGCTCGACCACCGGGCCGGGCTGAGCGTCCGCGGGGTCTCGACGGGCTCGACCACCGGGCCGCTCGACCACCGGGCCGCTCGACCACCGGGCCGCTCGACCACCGGGCCGGGGTGACCCTCCGCGGGGTGCCGAGGCGGTCGCGTTCCACCCTTCCCTGCGCCCCACACTGGGGGTATAGTTCGCGCGGGCGCCCGGGTCGAGAATGCCACCTGACTGCTAGATTTGGCTGAGGTGGTCATCCGATCGCCGGTGAGACGGTTCATACGTCTTTCGCAAAAAGCACACCCGTTGAAAGGCGGGGTCGCAAAGGCACGGGACCTTCGGGTCAGCCGGCCTACCGATTGAACAGGGCCGCAGCAGATGAGCTTTCCATTCCTGGAGACCGACGCAAGCGTCGAGTCCGCTGGTGTGACGCAGCGTAATGCCGCCCTGATCGCGCCCCGGTCGACAGCCCTGTTGTCGCGGCGGCCGTCACCCCTCAAACTCCATCAATCCGTCGTCGACTTGGGTAAGCAGACGACGGACTGAGGGAAGTCAGGTCGACCTTCGGGTGGTCGCCCTGACGCGGAATTGCGATCGGGGACCGATTCGGGTTCGGTCCCCCATCGCACTTCCGCAAGGCAATCGCATTCACCGCACGGCAGGGGAGCTGCCAGGCGAATCACTTCGCCATGCACGTCCGCCACTGCCGTTTGTCACGAACGCAGCACTAGAAAGACCGGTAGCAACACCATGGCCAAGAAACCATTCGGCCGCCTTCGCAAACTACCGCGTCGCCTCGGGGTGCAGCTGGCCGCGGCCATGCTCGTCGTCTCCGTGCCGCTCGTGATCATCTCGGCGGTCGTGCTGACCTCTGAGTCGGCGACCAGCCTCACCGCGGCGGCAAAAGACAAGGGAGTCACGCTGGCCAGAACGGTCACGCTTCGCCTGGAGGACTGGATTGTCGAGCGCAAGAGCGACGTGTCGGTTGTGGCTGCCTCGGCCGGCGACCAGCTCGACAGCCCGATACTCGCAACCCGCCTGGCCAAGATCGACCAGGCCTCCGGCAGCTACACGGTGATCGAGATCACGGATGTCACGGGCGCCGTACTGTCCACCAGCAAGCCCGGTGTCACCCTCGATCCCACCGGCCAGGACTGGTTTCGCTTGGCGGTTGCCGGCGAGTCGGTCTTCACCCCGCTGACTCTTCAGGGCGATCGGCTGAACTGGGTCATCGCGCAGCCGTTACTGGCCGACGATGGTTCGGTGCGCGCCGTCATCATCGCCAACCTGAATCCGACCGCACTGAGCGGCCTGCTCAACCCCAAGCTGAGCAAAGGGGACTCGGTCGTAGCGGTCGACTCGCTCAACCGCCTGATCTACAGCACGGAGACGATGGGCAGCGCGACGGAGCAGTCCGCGTTGCTGGCCGGGGGAATGATCACGACCACGGTCAACAATGAGGCCACCGCGAAGGCGACCCGCACCGGCGCATCCGGCACCGCCCGATTCATCGATTCCAAGGACAGAGACCTGATCGCCGGCTTCGATGTCGTCGAAGGCCTGGACTGGGTGCTCATCGTGGAGCAGCAGGCCGGCACCGTGCTCGCCCCGGTGGAGACTCAGGTGCAACGGTCCTTCCTGCTCGCGGTCATCGGTGTGCTGATCGCCATCCTGGCCTCGAGCGTGATGGCCTGGAGCGCCACCCGGCCGGTACGCAAGCTGACCGCGGTCGCTCGACGGGTGACCCGCGGCGATCTGCTGGCGCGCGCGGTGCCCACCGGACCAACCGAAATGGTGCTGCTCGCCGACTCGCTCAACGCCATGCTCAACACCAGTCAAGGGCTCATCGCCCGGTTGGAGGGGGCCGGGGTTGAGGTGAATTCCGCGGCCACCGAGCTGTCGGCATCCTCCGACGAGCTCGCCGCGATCACCACCCAGCAAAGCGCCGCAGTCACCCAGGCCACCGCCACCACCGAGGAACTGGCGCGGTCATCGGTGGCGATCGCCGACACCGTCGACGATGTCGCCCGCCAGACCGCCGAGACGCGGCGCAACCTCGAACAGGCCGAGGCGGACATCCTCGTCTCGAGCGAGCGCACCCTGGCGCTGGCCAGCCGGGTCAACGACATCGAGTCGCTGCTGGTGCTCATCAACGACATCGCCGACCAAACCAACCTGCTCGCCCTCAACGCAGCGATCGAGGCGGCCAGGGCCGGCGAACACGGCCGCGGTTTCGCGGTCGTCGCCGACGAGGTGCGCCGCCTGGCTGAGCGGTCCAAGTCGAGCGCCGGCGACATCGCCGCGATCGTCACGGCCGTTCAGCGCGAAACCAACGCCACGGTTATGGCGATGGAAAAGGGTGCGAAGCAGATGCAACAGGGTCTGCTCCAGCTCGAAGCCGTGACGGATGCCAATGGCCAGGTCAGCCTGACCACCCAGCAGCAGCGCAGTGCGACCGCGCAGGTTGTGGAGACCATGGAACAGCTCGCCGATGCGAGCCGTCAGATCTCGATCACGGCTCGGCAGATCGCGGCCTCTGCCGGCGACCTGGCCGACCTTGCCCACCACCTCGAAGCCTCCCCTGAGGCGGGCAACGGGGAGCAATGACCGCATCAGACGCGCTTCTGGTTCCCGTGGGGGAGGACCTCTTCGCCGTGTCGATCGGCCGGGTAAGTCAGGTGGTGGTCGCACCACCGCTCACCCGGCTGGTCACCGCACCCTCCCACGTGCTCGGCCTTTTCAACCTGCGCGGGCAGATCGTGCCGTTGCTCGATACCGCCGCGCTACTCGGCCTACCGGTCGGGCAGGCGACGGCGTTCGCGGTCGTGCTGCAGTCCAGGCACGGCCTGATCGCCATCGCGGCAACCGCCTTCCCCAGCCGAGTCGGTCTCGGCGACCAGGTCGGTCCGTCCGACCTGCCCGGCACGGCCGGCAGGTACCGGGTGAAGGATCGTGTCGTCGTGCGGCTCGATCCCGACCTGCTCCTGGCCAGGGATCGTCTGGTGCGCGCCGGTGAGAATACCGTGTCGGTCCCGCCAACGGTCGGAGCGACCGAGGCCGTGGGCGCGATCACCAGGGGAGGGGCAGCCGGATGAGCATCCTCGGGATGGACCAGATCCGCGCGCTCTTCGCTCAGGAAGCCGAGGTGCGCCTGGCCGACCTCGATCGGCTGCTGCTCCAGCTGGAGCAACACGGTGACGATGGGACCCTGATCCGATCCATTTTTCGTGAGCTGCACACCCTGAAAGGCTCCGCCGCCGTTGCCGGGCTCGACGATGTGAGCCGGCTGGCGCACGAGCTCGAGGAACTCGTCGTGGAACTTCGCTCCGGTGCCCTGGCGGTCTCGCCGGCAATCATCGACACCCTGCTGGCCGGGGCAGACCAACTGGGCCGGGCCATCTCCGGTGAATCGGCCGGCGGGCCCGCCGCGAGCCCGGCCGGAGCAGAGCCGACCGTCGCGGAGCTGGTCATCGACGGCAAGGCCGGCGCCGTAGCCGGGGCTGACTCGCCCACGCACGACGTTCAGTCGACGCCGGTACCCGAACCCGGCGGCGTCGTCATGGTGCAGATGGAACGGCTTGACGAGCTGGTGCGCCTGATCGGGGAGTCGGCGTCGGCCCACCTGCGGATGGGCCGCATGCTGATGGAGAAATTCGGCGTCGACCCGACCCTGAACGCGGAATTCAACGAGCTTTCCCGCACCCTCAACGAGCTGCAGGAACGGGCCATGCGCACCCGGATGGTGCCCTTGTCGACCATCACCGACCGGCTCCAGCGGGCCGTGCGCGACCTGGCGCGGGAACAGGGAAAGACCATCCGCTGGGACGTGCGCGGGGCAGACACCGAATTGGACCGTGGCGTTCTCGTCGCGCTTTCCGACTCCCTGCTGCACCTGGTCCGAAACGCCGTCGACCACGGAATCGAAAGCGACGCGGTTCGCGTCGCGGCCGGCAAGCCGGTGGGCGGAACCATCCGCCTGCACGCCATGCAGCTCGGATCCGAGGTGATCGTGGCGATCACCGACGACGGAAACGGGATCGACACCACCCAGGTCAGGGCGCAGGCCGAGGGGCACGGCATCGACACGTCCCGGCTGAGCGACGAAGACGTCCTGCAATTGATCTTCCGGGCCGGACTGTCGACGACGACCTTCGTGACCGACCTGTCCGGGCGTGGCGTGGGCCTCGATGTCGTGCGCACCAGCGTGGAGGCCGCGCACGGGCGCGTCGAGGTGCGCTCGGAGACCGGTCGGGGCACCGAGTTCAGGGTCATCGTGCCGATCACCCTGGCGGTGCTGCGCTGTCTGTTGGTCGAATCCGGCGGCCAGCGCTTTGCGCTACCGTTCCACCGGGTCGTGCTCTCCCAGCGGTTCGACCAGTCCGGGCAGAGCAGCGCGGAAGGTCTTCCAGTGATCTGGGTTGAGGAACAGCCCGTTCCGGTCTCGGACCTCGCGGGCGCGCTCGGCATCGACGGTGGGCCGGCCGACGGACCGATCGTGGTGCTCGCCGACACCGCTCGCCGGCACGGCTTCCGGGTCGATCGGCTCGTCGGTCAGCGTGACGTGGTCATCAAGGGTCTCAGTTCGCTGTTGCCTCACCTTCCCGCCGTCGCCGGGGCCAGCGTGGAACCCGACGGTTCGATCCTCCTCGTGCTCGACCCGCCCGGGCTGATCCAGCGTGCACGCCAGGGCGCCAGGGGCGCGGCTCCCGTCCAGGTGACCCCGGCCACGTCCCAGGCCCGGCATGCCGCGACTCCGGCCGATGCGCCCCCGACTGAAGGATCGGGCGCTCCGCTGCAGCGGATCCTCGTCGTCGATGACGCTCTCACCATCCGGGAGCTGCAGCGGAGCATCCTGGAACGCGCCGGATTCCAGGTGCGCCTCGCCGTCGACGGCCTCGATGCCCTGGCCAAACTCGCCGAAGAACCCAGCGAGCTGATTCTCACGGACATCGAGATGCCGCTGATGGACGGTTTCGCGTTGACCGAAGCGGTGCGCGCGGCCCCCGGCCTGACCAACATCCCGATTCTCATTCTGAGTTCGCGCTCGAGCGAGGCCGACCGGCAGCGCGGCCTGGAGGCCGGCGCCGACGGCTTCATCCTCAAGAGCGGCTTCGACGAGGGCGCCCTGCTCGTCGCAGTGAACCGATTGATCGGGGCCCACCGATGACCGAGCCGGCTATCCGTCCTCGCCCGGGGCGACCCATCCGGCTGCTGTTCATCGACGACGCGCCCCTGGACCGCTCCCGGCTCGCCCGGATTCTGCAGAGTGACGGCGATATCGTCAGCCTCGGCCAGGTCCCGACCGGGCCGGCCGCCATCGGCCTCGTCGCGCGGGAGCATCCCGACGTCATCGTCCTCGGTGTCTCCACTCTGGATGGCACCGCCCAGAGCGTGATCGAGCAGGTCATGGCGCAGACTCCGACGCCCGTTCTCGTGCTCTCCACCCTGATCGAGGACCGGCAGTCGCCGAGAGCGGTAGAGGCGCTCGTGGCCGGTGCCCTCGATGTGCTTCCCGTTCCGCAGCGGTGGACCCCGGAGCTGGAGGCAGCCCTTCGCCGTACGGTCCGTCAGCTCAGCCGCGTGCAGACCATCCGGCATCCCCGTGGCGGGCTCGTCCGATCGGCCGCGGCCGCGCCCACCGCGCCCATCCGCAGCCGGCCGACCGTGGTGGCCCTGGCGGCCTCGACGGGCGGACCGAAGGCCCTCGCCACGGTACTGGCCGGGCTCGGCGGCCTGGCCGTTCCCGTGCTCGTTGTGCAGCACCTGCACCCGGATTTCACCGGCGGTCTCGTCGACTGGATGAGCCGGGTCTCAGCCCTGCCGGTGCAGGTCGCCGAGCACGGTCAGGAGGCGCGCCCCGGTCAGGTCTACCTGGCTCCGGGCGGCCTGCACCTGCGCCTGGCCGGGGGCATGCGGCTCGAGCTCGCCGCGACGCCGGTCACGATCCACCAGCCTTCGGCCAACGAACTTTTCCGTTCCGTCGCCCGGCACGCCGGCGCGGCCGGAATCGGCGTGATCCTCACCGGCATGGGCGACGACGGGGCCGAGGGGCTGCGGGATATCCAACGCGCCAACGGCCAGACCTTCGGCCAGGATGAGGAGACCTGCGCGGTCTTCGGCATGCCGCGCGCGGCCTACCGCCTGGGTGCGGTCAGTGATTTGCTGCCGATCGAGCAGCTGGCCGCCGCTGTGCTGCGATCCGCCGGACGGGGGACGACGTGAGCGGCGTGCCGACCGGCGGTGCCGGGGCGGACGTGACCGACGCGGTGATCGACCGGGTCGCCGAGATGCTGCGCGCGGCGGTCGGATTGCGTGCGGAGCCGACCCTTCGCGCCCGGCTGCGCCGGTGCATCCGGGACGAAATCGGCGACCACGGTCAGGACGCGGAGTCCTACCTCCGGGCCCTGTCGACCGGGACGGCGCTGCGGCAAAGCCTGCTCAATCGGATCACGGTTCAGGAAACCGGTTTCTTCCGCCACCCGGAGCACTTCGCGCTCCTGGAGAGTGAGATTCTGCCCACGACGAACCGACCGTTGTCGATCTGGAGCGCCGGCTGCGCGAACGGCCAGGAGGCGTACAGTCTGGCCATGCTGCTCGAAGAACAGCGCATCTCCGCCTCGGTCATCGCCACCGACATCTCCACGTCGGCGCTTGCCCGAACGGATGCCGGCCACTACTCGACCCGGGAGATCAGCGGGCTGACCCCCGAGCGGCGGGAACGACACCTGAACGCTGTCGGCGACGGCTGGGAGATCACGACCGCGCTCCGCACCCGGGTGAGCACGATGCACCACAACCTGATCGACCCGCTACCCGCCCAGGTCCGGTCGTGCCAGATCGTCTTCTGCCGCAACGTGCTGATCTATTTCTCGCCGGAGCACGCCCGGATCTTTCTGAATCGGGTCGCCGAGGCGATGCCCACAGCGTGGTTGTTCCTCGGCTCCTCCGAGACGATCTGGGCGATCGGTGACGGCTACACCACCGTGCGATTCGGCGACACGTATGCGTACCGGCCGATCGCGGCCAAGCCGGTGTCGCCGCGCGAGGCGTCGCCCGCCCCGCCGGTCCAGCCCCCGTTGCGGTCCCGGCCGATCAGACCACCGGCCGCGCGCTCCATCGACGAGCCGGCCGTGGTCGCGGACCTGGCCCGCACCGGGCAGGTGGCGCTGGATGCCGGCGACCACGCGGCGGCCGTCGTGACCTTCCGCAAGTGGGCTTATCTCGCTCCGCAGGACGGGCTCGCCCATCTGCACCTCGGGCTCGCCCTTGAGGCGTCGGCGGACCCCGCCGCCGCTCAGCGCGCCTTCAGCGCAGCTCGCCGGGCCCTGGAGCTGGCCGAGCCGGCCGAGGTCGAACGCGCCATCGACGGGTACCCGATCGCTGAACTCCACAAACTTCTCGACGCCAAACAGCAGGAGCCAACCCGATGACGACCATGGTCTGTTTCCACGCCGCCGGGGCGGCCTATTGCCTCCCCGTCGAGGCGACCCGGGCGGTGCGCACGGCGGAGGGACTGATTCCCGTGCCCGGCTCATCCGCGGACATAGCCGGGGTCCTTCCCGGCGACCCGCCCCTGACCGTGCTCTCCGCCCTCGGCGGCGGCGGGAGCCAGGTGATTGTGGTCGAGTCGCGCGGCAAACCCTTCGGCCTGCTCGTCGACGTCGTCTCCGGGCTGCACCGGTTCGCCGACGACGAGGTCGGGCCGGCTCCGACCGGGCAGGATCCCTCCTACATCTGCGGACTGGTCGACGTGGACGGCGAGCTCGTGCTCGTCGCCGACCCCGAAGCACTGGCGGCCCGGCTGTGATTGCGGAACCGGGCACCACCACCGTGCTGATCACCGATGACTCACTGGTCATCCGAGCCGTCGTGCGCTCCCACCTCGAGACGGCGGGCTACAACGTGGTCGAGGCCGTCGACGGCCGGGCGGCCATCGAACACTGCCAACAGACCCCGCCGGATGTGATCCTGCTCGACATCGAGATGCCCGGACTCGACGGCTACGAGGTGTTGGCGGTTCTCAAGGCCGACCCGCTCCTGACGGACCTGCCCGTCGTCTTCCTCACCACCCTGACCGACATGGACAACGTGCTGCGGGGGCTGCGCGGCGGCGCCCACGACTACCTCAAGAAGCCGTTCGAACCCGCGGAACTCGTGGCGCGCGTCGCCGCGGCGGCCCACGTCAAGAAGCTCCAGGACCAACTTCGCCTCCGGAACTCCGAGCTCGATCTGCTCAGCCGCACCGATGTCCTCACCGGGTTGAACAACCGGCGCCACCTCGAATGGGTGCTGGCGCACTATCACGCCGATTCCCTGCGCCACCATGACCCGCTCAGCGTGCTCCTGCTGGACATCGACCACTTCAAACGCGTCAATGACGGTTTCGGGCACCCGGCCGGCGACGTGGTCCTCACCGAGTTCGCCAGTCGATTACGGGCAGAGCTGCGCGAGGGGGATGTCGCCGGTCGCTGGGGCGGCGAGGAATTCCTGGTCGTGCTCCCGCGCACCGGCAGCGAGGGTGCGTTCGCCCTCGCTGAACGCCTGAGGCTGGCGATCGAGGCGACCCCGATGCACGCCGACGGTGTGGCGATCTCGGTCACCGTGAGCGGTGGTTGTGCCCTCGGGCCTGTGGGCAGCGTGACGGAATTGGTGGGCCGGGCGGACACCCTCCTCTATTCGGCGAAGGGCGCAGGCCGCAATCGGATCGCGGTGGATTCAGCCGTGCCGTCCTTCGCCGGCTGAGGCAGCGCGCCCCGACCCCGGCGGAAGCGGGTCCCGGTCCGGGGTGGCGGAGGCCGCCATCCCGGACCGGGACCGACCGGGCTACAGTGCCGGCTCGGTCACAGTGTTGCTCTGCAGGGTGACGGCGGTCTGGGAGAGCAGACGCCCGTTGATCGACGCACCGGTCTTCATCGCGATCAGCGTCTTGCTGAGGATGGTGCCCTCGAAGTGCGCCGTGGTGCCGATCGAGGTGGACCCGGCGGTCTGCCAGAAGACGTTCTTCGCCTGCACGCCGCCGGCCAGGGTGACGTTCTTCGCCGAGGCCTGGTCGAGGTTGCCGGAGATCTGGAAGATGAAGACGTCGTCCGGTCCTCCGGCGAGGGTGACATCGGTGGAGATGGTCACGTTGCTGTTCCAGGTGTACAGACCGGGCAGGAGGGTGAGCCCACCGATCTCGCCGGCGCCGAGGTCGATGAAGTCGGGGTTCGTGCGGCCGGCCGCGTCGGTGTACGCGATGCCCATGTCGCCGACGACCGTGGTCAGGAAGGAGGGCGCCGTGACCAGGCAGGCCGGTCCGGCGGCGTCGACCGAATAAATGGTGCCGGTCTGTACCTCCGGGCAGGTCAGGAGGATGGCCGCGCCGGTGATCGGGCTGGCACCGACATTGCCGTTGACGGCCGAGGCGTAGACATCCGTGACGCCCGTCTGCGAGAGGATCGCGAACGTGCCCGCGGTGCCGAGCTCGACGGGGGCCAGGGGCAGGCCGGTCGCCGAGGCCGACCCGGCGATCCCGGCGCTGCCGACTCCGGCGACGGCGACGGCCAGCAGCAGACCGAGCTGTGCCTTACGGCTGGTGGAGAGACTCTGGAACTTCTTCATAGCGGTTTCCCTTCGATGAACCCGCGATCTGCGGATCCGGGCAGGGCCACCGTGGTGCGGTCCCCGATGCTGCACACCGGGTTTCTGACGTCGGTATCGTCCCCAAGGGGCCCCAGGTCCCACGCACACAGGCGTCCACCACGTACGACTTCGTACGCCCCACGGGACCAGTTCCAACGAATCGAATCTGTCTAACCCCCAGACTAGGGGTGGTTTTTGGACCCATCGGGGATTCCCGGTATCAATCTGATGAATACTTCGTGGCAGACGACGTCCCGCCGCCCGGAGTCTCGCGGGCCACCGACGTCGGCGCCGTCACCGTTCGCCGGCGAACGATTCGCCGGGCCTCCCTGGTCTGGTCGGCCGACGGCATCGGGTGGATAATGTGCCACATGATCGTGCTGGTTCTATGCGGCATGCTGGCCCTGGCCGGGGTCGGCGCGGTGGCGGCCTGGGGCGGGATCGATCTGCGCACGCCGGGCGGCCGCGCATCCGACCCCACGGAACGGCGGGTTTCGGCATCGCCGACCGTGGCGCGCAGCGCACGAGTGCCGGCCGCGCTCCGACGCTACGCCTGGTGGGCGACGTTGGTCACGGTGACGGGCACGGTCTCCGGACTGCTGATGGCCGGAGCCGGAGGACGGCTCGTCATGCGGGTGCTCGCGCTGACCTCGCCCCTGGCCGAGGGCAGGATCACCGAGGCCCACGCCCGCGTGGGCGACATCACGGTCGACGGAACCCTCGCCTACCTCGTTTTCGGCGCCCTGCCGGGGGCATTCCTCTCCGCGATCCTCTACGTCGTGGTCCACCGCTGGCTTCCCCCCGGCCGGCTCGGGGGAGTGATCTTCGGTCTCGCCCTGCTTGCCCTGTTCGGGGCGACCCTCGACCCGCTCCGAGCCGGCAACAGTGACTTTGACATCGTCGGACCGGGCTGGTTGTCGGTCATGCTGTTCTCGGTCGTTGTGATTCTGAACGGGATGCTCGTGGCCGCCGTCGCCGGTTGGTACAGCGCACGGCTCCCCCTGCCAACGGGACGGTCCTGGCCTGCGTACACGCCGCTCCTGGCGGCCGTCGTCTACTTTCCTCTCGGGCTGCTGCTCCTCGCTGCGGCCGGACTGACCCTGATCGGCTCCGCGCTCGTGCCGGCCGCGCCCGATTGGTGGGCCTCCCGCGCACTGATCCGGACCGGACGGATTGTCCTGATCGTCCTCGTGGCCGTCTCGCTCCCGGGCATCATCGGTTCGGTAGCGTCGATCACGACCGGGTGATCGCCACGCGACCGTGACGGCGAGGGTTGCGCCCGGACCCGTCGGGACCTCCGGCCTAGCCGCGCACCGGTCCCCGCAGTACGGTGCCTTAACGAGGTCCTTCCGGCGCATCGGCGCCGACCCAGCGACCTCACGGCAGGGTTGGAGTCGGCATGGCCGAGCGCAGCGTGGTGTGGTTCAACGAGATCGGCCTGACCGACATCCCCCAGGTCGGAGGTAAGAATGCATCGCTCGGGGAGATGGTGCGATCGCTGGCAAGCCAGGGTGTGCGCGTGCCCGACGGGTTCGCGACGACCGCGGACGCCTACCGCGCCTTCGTCGCTGCGAACGGGATCGAGCCGGTCCTCCGGCACCAGCTCGAGTTGTTCCACTCCGGCGAGGCGTCGTTGCGCGTCACCGGTGAGGCCCTGCGCGAACTGTT
Source organism: Cryobacterium sp. PH31-AA6 (assembly GCF_030063195.1). Classification (GTDB taxonomy): domain Bacteria; phylum Actinomycetota; class Actinomycetes; order Actinomycetales; family Microbacteriaceae; genus Cryobacterium. The sequence goes on along the minus strand of NZ_JASISS010000022.1, from coordinate 17,820 downwards.
CCTGGGCGGGGAGTTCCCCGATGACATCGCCGACGGCATCCGCTCGTCGTATCGGGAGCTGTCGGAGAAAAGCGGCCAGACCAACCTGGCCGTTGCCGTGCGCAGCAGCGCGACCGCGGAGGACCTCCCGGACGCCAGTTTCGCCGGCCAGCAGGAGACGTTTCTGAACGTGACCGGCGAGCGCGACCTGCTCGACGCCTGCCGCCGCTGCTACGCCTCGCTCTTCACCGACCGGGCGATCAGCTACCGGGAGGTCAAGAAATTCGACCACCTCGAGGTGGCGCTCTCGATCGGAGTCCAGCGGATGATCCGCTCCGATGTCGGCGGCTCAGGAGTGATGTTCTCCATCGACACGGACAGCGGTTTCCCCGGCGCGGCCGTGATCAGCGCGGCGTTCGGCCTCGGCGAGACCGTCGTGCAGGGCACCGTCGACCCCGACAAGTACCTGGTCTTCAAGGCGCTGCTCGAACGGCCGGGGTGCACCCCGATCATCGAGAAGACCCTGGGCGCGAAGGCACGCAAGATGGTCTACGCCAAGGGCGGCAGCGCCCGCACCCGGATGATCGACACCCCGGAGCGGGAACGCCAGTCCTTCGTGCTCGGCGACGCCGACATCGTCAAGCTGGCCCGCTGGGCCGTGATCGTGGAGAACCACTACGGCCGGCCGATGGACATGGAGTGGGCAAAGGACGGCGTCACCCGCGAGCTGTTCATGGTGCAGGCCCGCCCCGAGACCGTGCAGTCGCAGGCGAGCGGCACCGTGTTCACGGTCAGCCGGCTCACCGAGCAGGGTCCGCTCCTGATCAAGGGCGTGGCAATCGGTGCCAGCATCGCCAGCGGGGTGGCCTGCGTGATCAAGGACCCGGCCGACATCGAGAAATTCGTCGACGGCGCCATCCTGGTCACCGAGATGACCGACCCCGACTGGGTGCCGATCATGACCAGGGCAGCCGGCATCGTGACCGACCATGGCGGCCCGACCAGCCACGCCGCCATCGTCAGCCGGGAGCTGGGTGTCCCGGCCGTGGTCGGCACCGGCACGGCCACCGAGGTGCTCAAGGATGGCCAGGTGATCACCATCTCCTGCGCCGAGGGGGACGAGGGCTTTGTCTACGCCGGCGAGCTCGCCTTCGAGACCGAGGAGATCGACCTGGGCACCGTTCCGGAGACCCGCACCAAAGTGATGGTCAACATCGCCAGCCCGGCCGCGGCCTTCGAATGGTGGCGGCTTCCCGCCGACGGCGTTGGCCTGGCCCGGATGGAATTCATCATCAACAATCTGATCCAGGTGCACCCGATGGCGCTCGTGCATCCCGACCGGGTCACCGATCCCGTCGCACAGCGGAAGATCGCCGAACTCACCCGCGGCTACGGGGACCCTAAGGAGTACTTCGTGCAGGCCCTGTCCCTGGGCATCGCAAAACTGACCGCGCCGTACTACCCGAACCCGGTGATTGTGCGGATGAGCGACTTCAAGACCAACGAATACGCCCACCTGATCGGCGGTGCCGGCTTCGAACACTCGGAGGAGAACCCGATGCTCGGCTTCCGTGGCGCCTCTCGCTACTACGACGACCGCTACCGGGAGGGGTTCGCCCTCGAGTGCCGGGCGATCAAGCGGGTGCGCGAACAGATCGGGTTCGACAACGTGATCGTGATGGTGCCGTTCTGCCGCACCACGACCGAGGCGGACAAGGTGCTCGCCGTGATGGCCGAAAACGGTCTGTCGCGCGGTGACAAGGGGCTGCAGGTCTACATGATGTGCGAGATCCCCGCCAACGTCATTCTGGCCGAGCAATTCGCCACCCGGTTCGATGGCTTCTCAATCGGCTCGAACGACCTGACCCAGCTGGTGCTGGGCGTCGACCGTGACGCCGAGGATCTCGCGGCCCTCTTCGACGAGCGTGACGAGGCGGTCAAGAGCATGATCAGCCAGGCAATCGCCAAGGCACACGCGGCCGGGATCAAGATCGGCATCTGTGGCCAGGGGCCGAGCAACTACCCCGACTTCGCCGCTTTCCTGGTCGAACAGGGCATCGATTCCATCTCACTCAACCCCGACAGCTTCCTCAAGACGGTGTCCCACATCTCGGCCGCCGAGCACCACCAGGACCCCGCCTGACCCCCCGCCCCGCCAGGTCGCCGAACTGTGAGTTAAGCACCTCTTCGGGCGGCGAATCCGGTGCACAAGTCACAGTTCGGCGGGTCAGGACGGCGAGCAGGACGGGGCAGGTCAGGCGTCGTCGTTCTGATCGAGCACGGCCTGCTCGTAATCTGCCTCGGCAGCCTCTGCGGCGGTCCGGGCCTCGGCAACCCGGGCGCTGATCGCGTGCTCGGCCTTCTCGATGCGTAGAACCTCCTCCGGGCTCGCGTTCGAGAGCATCTCCTCCAGGGTGTCGGGGTCGACATGAGTGGCCGCGATGGCATCAACCTCGGAGCGCAGCACCGCGGCCTTACTGCGGAGCAAGCGCACCCGTGCGTCTCTGGCCAGCTGTTTCGGTGTGAGCCCGGTCGCCCTGTCCCTGGCCTCGATGGCCTTCTCGACGTGGTCTTTGTCGGTCCCGTTGGCGTGCCCTGCGTTGGTCATGATGCCTCCCCGTTCGGTGGCAGCCTAGCGCGTGGGCGGCCGGCCGGAATAGGCCAAAAGGCCCGGTTGATGCAGCCTCCGGGCCCGTCAGGCCGGCGAATCCGGAGCTTGACCGGCCCACGCGGCCCGCAGCAACGCCGTGAGGTCGCCTCGGGTGACGAGTCGCGGGTTCGACGCGGGAACCACGGCGAGGATCTGCTCCACCGCGGCCGGGATATCGCTTTCGCGAAGACCGAGCTCGCGCAGGGCCGTCGGGGCGTGGAGCCGGTCGCGCAGCGCGATCAGCCCGCCAACGGCAGTCGGGGCGCCGAGCGCCGCGGCGATCTGCACCTCGGCACCGGGAGCGGCCGGGGCATTGAACGCGACGACGTGCGCGAGTACCACGGCATGCGTTTCCGAGTGGGGCAGTCCGAACGTGCCGCCGAGCACATGGCTGATTCTGTGGTGCAGGCCGGAACCGGCCGCGGAGAATACGCTCGCTGCCAGATTGGCGCCCCTGAGCGCGTCCTCACGCCCAGTGAGTGAATCGGGGTCGCAGGCGACGAGCGGCAGCGCGGCAGCGAGCATCCGGATCGCCGCCACCGCGGCGAGGTCAGTGGACGGGCTCGCGTTGGGTGCCCAGAACGCATCGACCGCATGGGCAAGGGCATTCAGCCCGCTGCTGACGCTGAGGCCGCGGGGGAGTGACCGGGTCAGCTCGGCGTCGTAGACGATCACGGCGGGCAAAACCCGCGGATCGACCCCGGTGGTCTTCACTCCGCGCTCGACGAGGCCCCAGGTGGAGGTTGCCTCCGAGCCGGAGTAGGTCGTCGGCACGGCCACGATCGGCAGTGACCGAGGGCGCGGCCGGAGCGCGATCGCCTTCGCCAGGCCGATCGCCGAGCCGCCGCCGATCGCCACGAGCGCGTCGACGCCGGCGCCCTGCGCGGCCCGGGTGGCGCGCCCGGCCAGCTCGACCGGCACGTGCTGCTCGACCTCGTCCCAGACGAGGGCCGGGCGGATGCCGTCGAGCACGCTCGCGGACCGCTCCAGTTCGCGCCGGGTGCCGATCACCATCACCGCCCGGGCGCCCAACGTCGCGAGCACATCCGGGAGAAGCACTCCGGCCCGGCCGGTGCCGAAGATCACCCGCTGCCCGCGGGCGCGGTCTTCGAAGTCGAATGGCCGGTCGGGCGCGCCGGGCGAGGGCATCAGCCGGCGGTCCGCGCGTGGCGGTCCAGCCAGATCCGGGCGGCTGCGACGTCCGTCGCGGCGATGCCGTGCCCGCCGTCACGGAGTTCCAGCTCGACCCGCGCGCCGCGTGCGGTGAACGCAGCCTCGACCGTGCCCACACTATGCAGCGGGGCCATCGGGTCGCTGCGGCCGTTGAGCAGCAGCACCTCGATGTCGGTGAGGTCGGTCGTGAGGCCACGCCCGTCGAGCGGGAACATGCCAGAGAACGCGACCACGCGGCGCAGGGCGTCCGGGTGCAGCAGTGCGGTGGCGAGGGCGATATTGGCACCGTTGGAGAAACCGATCGCGACGATCGGGCGGTTGCCGAGCTCGTAGTGCGCCCGTGCCCAGGCCAGGAACCCGGCCAGCTCCCCGGCCCGCCTCACGACGTCGTCGACGTCGAAGACGCCCTCCGACAACCGGAGGAACCATCGGTTCATGCCGCCCTCGGTGGCCCGCCCGCGCGGGGAGAGCACGGTGGCGGCCGGGTCGAGGGCGTCGGCGAGGGTGAGGATCTCCTCCTCGTTGCCGCCGGTGCCGTGTAGAAGCAGCAGCACGGGGGCGTCGACCGAGACCGGGACGCCGGCGCGGTAGACGTGCGGCCAGTCGGGGCCGGGGCGGTCGGCGTGGACCGGTGGCCCGGAGTGGTCCGCCTGCTCGGCCGGAGCGTTCCGACCATGGGTGGTGTTGGTGTTCATCGTTTCTCCCTGCATGGTGCGCGTTCGTCGCATTGCTATGTCGTTGTCGTTGTCGGGGCCGCGGTCTGCTGCGGGGCCGCGGCATCCGGCGGTCTGCGTCGCCCTTACTCGGCCGGGCGGGTGCTCGTCACGAGTGCCGGGTTGTTCTCGGCGGGCAGGGTGATCGGCGCGACGGCGTGCTCGATCTGCTCACGGCTGGGCTCGAGCCACGGCGGGAGCTTCAGCGAGCGACCGAGTTCGAGCAGCGGCTCGTCGATGTCGAAACCGGGGGTGTCCGTGGCGATCTCGAAGAGCACCCCGCCCGGTTCGCGGAAGTAGATCGACGTGAAGTACTGCCGATCGAGGATGGCCGTGACGCCGTAGCCGCGATCGACGAGCTCCGCCCGCCACTTCTCCTGGGTGGTCTTGTCCGGCACCCGGAACGCGATGTGGTGCACGGATCCGCCGGCGGTCAGCCCCACCTGGCCCTTCGGGTCGGCGATGATGTCCACGATGTTTCCCGCGGCGCCGTCGCCGGCACCCACCCGGATGCGGTCCCCGGTTTCGGAGAGCACGCGCATCCCGAGGTCACGGGTGAGCACCTCGACCGTGCCGGTCGGGTCGGCCACGGTGAGCACGGAGGAGTGCTGGCCGCGCACCGCGTACTCGGCGGGCACGGATGCCGAATCCCACGGGTTGCGCGGATCCAACGTCGACGACGCCACGAGGTCGAGCTGCAGGCCGTCGGGGTCGCGCAGCGACAGACGCTCCTCGTCCGAGGATCTTGCGACCAGCGTCGAATCAACGCCGAGGGCCCGGAAGTGATCGGCCCACCAGCCGAGGCTGCCGGCCGGAACCGAGAATGCGGTCGAGGTGGACTGGCCAGAACCGGGTCGCCCGCTGGAGATTCCGGTCCACGGGAAGAAGGTGAGCAGTGAACCGGGCCGGCCGGCGTCGTCGCCGTAGTACAGGTGGTACGTGCCCGGGTCGTCGAAGTTGACGGTCTTCTTGACCAGGCGAAGGCCGAGACCCTGTACGTAGAAATCGATATTGCGCTGCGGCGCACCGGCGATGGCGGTGACGTGGTGCAGTCCTGAGGTGTGCATGGGTCCCTTTCTGGTGGTGACGTTGACTTCCATGCAAACGCATGAGTCTGCCAATTCATTCCCACGGATCTGCGGCCGGCCCCGGCCGGCTCTCACCCGAATTGGGCATTTCGCTCCCGACCGAATCGGAGCAGGATGGGAATCCGTCGCTGATCAGGCAGGAGGTTGGTGAGATGACTGATGCAGCGTCGAACGACTCCGGCGAGAGCTCCGGACAGCACGGCGACGCGGCTGCCGGGCGTGCCGAGGGCTACGAGGTCTACAATCCGCCGGCCGACCGTTTCCTGACCGCGCAGATGTGGTGGATCGCCAGCGAGCTGGTGCGCCGGCATCCGCACCTGCGCATCTCCGGGGTGGAGGTCGACGAGGGAACCCGCCTGCTGATCGTCCACGACGAACAGAACGCGATGAGCATCCAGTGGGATCTGGTGGACGGCTGCAAGTTCCTGGTCAACGGGATCGTGAACAAGATCAGTTGGATCGAGATGATGGCCGCCTTGAGCCCGCACGACAGCGTGCGGCGGATCGAGGTGGCGACCGGTCTCGGAATCCCCAGGACCATGCCGGTCACGACGAAGCGTGCCCTGACCTACCGTGTGATCGCCAGCGCGCTGGCAACGGCCACCAACGACCGGCAGGGCTGGTATGCCGTGCCGGCGCCGATGCTGCACCGGGAAGACCCGGCGCGACCGGGCTGTGACTACTTTCGCGGCTTCCCGTCGACCATCGACGCTCGCGCGCGCTACGTGGAGATGACCCTCGAGGAGTTCGACGCCGGCATTCGCAGCGTGTTCTTCTTCCAGCCGTTCTGGGTGCTGCTGCGCGACCTGGACCCGGTCGCGATCTTCGACGCGGCGGGCGTGATCCACACCGTTCGCGGGTCGACCGAGCTGATGCCGGTCTACGAGCGAACCCAGCGCACCCTGTCGATCACGACCGTGCAGGTGCTGGGAGCGTACCTGCCCTAGCCGATCCGGCCGAGCGCGGTGAGCTTCGCGTGCAGGGTCGAATCGCTGGGCTCGACGACGTGCGTGCCGTCGGGGAAGGCGATGACGGGGATCTGCGTGCGGCCGCTGATCGCGTGGGCGCGGTCGGCGCCATCGTCAACGCTCTCGAGGTCGACGTAGTCGTAGTCGATGTTCAGCACATCGAGCAGCTTCTTCGAGCGGCGGCAGTCGCCGCACCACTGCGCGCCGAACATCGTGATGCGTGATTCAGGGGCTGCGGGAGTGGCGACGTCGGTCATCCGGCCAGCCTAGGTGTGCCTGGCTGGCCGTTGTCTGGGTGCCGCGTGTTGTCGCCCGGGTGGGGCGCTCGCCTGGGTCGCGCGGCCTCCCGGCCCGCGCTAGGGAAGCGGGCCCGCGTTCTAGCGCGCGCCCGCTTCCGAAACGCGGGCCGCGACGGTGCGCCACCGAACCCGCCGCGCGACGGATGCCCGCGCTAGCCGATCAGGGTCAGCATGAGCCGGGACTCCTCGAGCGCCTCGACCTCGTGCACGAGTGAAACGTCGAGGCAGAGCAGCGCGCCGGGGACGAGTTCGGTGACCTGTCCGCCGGCGGTGACCCGCAGGCATCCGTCGAGGGCCTGCATGAGCAGGGTCTTCGGTGCGCGGTGTTCCTTGAGCACGTGTCCCGCGGCAAAGGTGAGCACGACCACCCGCGCCCCCGGGGAGTTGAACACGGTGGAATGACCGAGCCCGCCCGGGGCCACGACGGCGTCGGCGCGCACATCGGGAATGAACGTGATCGGGTTCGGAGAGTTATCCATGCCTTCACGTTAGCCCCGTGCCCCTGTCCGAGCCGCCGCCCCCGCTCGCGCCCCGGATGGGTGCCCGCGAAAACGCCGACTTGACTCCACAAATGGGGGAGTTTTCAGCCCTGAATTTGACCCCGGACCTGCGACAACGCTGGTAGGTTCAAAATGAGGCAAGAGCAGTCGGGGGGACTGAGCCATGAACTCGAATCACACGGTTTCCGAACGGCGAGGCCCGCCGCAGGATGCTCTCACCGCGTCCACGATCGAGGGCCTGCTCCAGGAGAGCGAACGATTCTCCGCGGCCGGGCGTCACCTCGAGGGTGCGGCCTCGGGCGAGCAAGTTCTGGCGACGCCCGGAGTCACTCCCTCCCAACAGGCACGCGCCCGTGAGATGCTCGCGCTGCACCGTCTCCGACTCGGTGATTACCAGGCCGCCGTGCGGAATGGCCTGCAGGCCTTGGAATTTCACACGGCCACCGGTGACCTCCTGCGGCAGTCGAGGGTGCATTGCACCCTGGCCCTGGCCTACACCGACACGTCCCTGACCGAGCAGGCGCTCAGTCACGCGGTTCCCGCACTCGAGACGGCGCGGGCGTGCGGCAGCCGGCTGGCCGAGTTCTGGGCCCTCACCCGGGCGTCGACCGTTCACGGCGCAATGGGCGACACCGAGCGGGGGGTCGACCTCGGACGACAGGCGCTCGCCCTGTCCGAGACGCTGGACGACACTGACTCCCGGCTCGTCGCCGTCAACAACCTGGGCGACAGCTGCCTCGAGACCGCGCTCGCCCAGCGAGCGGCGGAACTCGACGCGTCGCTGGCGCTGCAGGAGGGCCTGGTGCTGTTCCGTGAGGCCGTCGCATTGGCCAACGCCCAGGGCAACAACTTCATCGAGACGATCGCGCTGACCAACCTGGTCAGCATTCTGATCGAGCTGAACGAGCACGATGAGGCCAGGGAGAAAGCCCACCGTTGCAAGGACCTCGCGCACGCGAACGGTTTTCGTAATCTCGAGGTGAACGTCGACGCTCAACTGGCCGAGGTGGTGCGCGCAGAAGGCAACCTGGAGGAGGCCACCGCGATGATGGATGCCCAGCTCGCCTGCCCGTCCATCGACGAGGACCTGGCCCTGCAGATCAGGCTGCACCAGGCTCTGTACGAGATGCACAAGCAGCGGCGTCGGTTCGAGCAGGCCCTCGGCCATTGCGAAAAACTGAACAAGCTGACCTTGCAGCGAACGGTACAGACGGCAGGACTCCAGTCCCAGCTGCTGATCAATACCCTCGAGGTCGAGCAGGCCCGCCACGAGATCGAACGCTCCCAGCTTGAGGCCGAGGTTCAGCGGATTCGGGCGGAGGAACTGGACGATCAGGCACACACCGACCCGCTCACTCTCCTGCCGAACCGGCGAGCGCTCGACCGGGAGCTGCCCCGGCTGATGGACCGTGCCCGCGACCTGTCCCAGCCGCTGTGCGCCGCCATGATCGACTTCGACAATTTCAAGCTCGTCAACGACGAGTATGGGCACGCCACCGGCGACCTGGTTCTCACCACGATGGCCCAGATGCTCCGTGCCGTCACGCGGGAGACCGACCTCGCCGTGCGGGTCGGCGGGGAAGAGTTCCTCCTCGTCTTCGGGAATACCGAACTCGATCAGGCCACGCTGGCCTGCGAGCGGTTGCTGACCTCGGTGCGCGACTACGCCTGGGGCGACGTGGCCGCCGGTCTGACCTGCACGGTGAGTGCCGGCCTGGCCGCCCTCGAACCCGCTGAGCGGGTGGCTCACTGGCTGGAACGCGCCGACACCGCCCTCTACGACGCGAAGAGCCGCGGCCGCGACCAGGTGGTGACCGTCGACGTCGGGTGAGTCGCGGCATCCGCACCGGATGCCGCGCGCCGCATCCGCAGATTTCGACTGGGGACAGGAGTCAATGATGATTCAGCAAGAAGCAGGTCAGCAGGCAGCGGCCCAGCAGGAACCAGCCCCGCAGACACCGATGAGCGCGCGGCCCGCCGGCCAGGCCGTGATCGAGGTGCTGCTGCGGCACCAGGACGAAACCCCGGCAAGGACCCGGTTCGGCCGGGTCTTCGGCTATTCCCCGCTCGGCGCCGAGAGCGTGAGCTGGTACCTCGGGGCTAAGGGCGAGATCGCCGTCGCGCGCGTCCTCGCCACGCTGCCCGCCGGCTGGACGGTCTTCCACGCGCTGCCGATCGGCAAGAAGGGCGCCGACATCGACCACCTCCTCATCGGCCCCGGCGGCGTGTTCACGATCAATACGAAGAACCACGCCGGGAAGGGTGTCTGGGTTGCCGGGCAGACCGTGATGGTCTCCGGGCACAGGGTGTCGCATATCCGCAGCGCCGAGTACGAGGCCGACCGGGTGACCAAACTGCTCAGGCAACGGATGCCGCACCTCGCGGCCGCACACCCCGTGGTCGCGGTGGTCAACCCGAAGTCGCTCACGATCAAGAAGAAGCCGGATCTCGTGGCGGTCCTGGCCGCGACCGGCCTGCGACGCTGGATCCTGACCCGGCCGGTCCGGCTCGGTCCGGCCGAGCTCGCCCGGCTGCAACAGATCATCGACGACCCGGCGACCTGGCCGGCGCCGCTCTTCCCACCGACCGAGAACGCGCCACGGCTCTTCGCTGCCCTGGACGCGGAGGTGCGGGCAGCGCTGGTGCGGCGCACCGCCTGGAAACTGGCGGGCATCGCGGTCCTGGCCGGAGGCCTGCTCCTGGCCGCACCATCGCTCACGGACGTCTTGATCGGGCTGACGACCGGCGGCTGACGCGGCCCCGAGAGCCCGGGGGTAGCTGGCTACTCGGCGTCGTGGTCCGTCTCGAGGATCACGACGAGGGATTCGAGGGCCTCCTCGGCCCCTTCTCCCTCGGCGCGGAGAACGACGACGTCGCCATTCGCGGCACCCAGACTCATCAGGCTCAGGATGCTCGAGGCATCCATCGCGTCCTCGACCGGGTCGCTCTCGAGGCCGATCGTGACCTCGACCGACAGCGCGCCGACGGCCGCCGCAAAGATCGAGGCGGGGCGGGCATGCAGGCCGACTCGGCTCGCGATGGTGGCAGTGCGTTCGGACATGGTTCCTCCTGGTTCGTGCTCGGCGAGAGTCATTCCCGTCGATGGGTGCGATGGAATAGTTTCGAGTGGTTCGATCATCGTCGGGTGGCGGTGAAGCGGCCGGTAGGTCAACGATGGCGGCTGGCGGGCCACAGTGCAAGCGGACCTGTTCCGCGGGCGGGTCAGGCGTTGACGGTGAGGAAGTCGTCGCCGGCCGCGAGCTGCGCCCCGGCGACGACGGCGTCCGCCAGCGTGATGTTTTCGGCCGTCTTCTCCAGGATGATCACCGGCACGATCGGGTTGCGCCCGGTCGCCTCGACCGCGACCACGTCGTAGCTGACGATCACGTCGCCCGCCGAGACGGTGTCTCCCTGGGTGGCGCGGAGCGTGAACCCTTCGCCCTTGAGCTGCACGGTATCGATGCCGAGATGCACCAGCACGCCGAGCCCGTCGGGGGAGAGAATTACATACGCGTGCGGGAATACTTTGAGTAGCTTGCCGCCGATCGGCGCGATTGCGTCGACGACGCCGCGCGGCGGGTCAATCGCCGCGCCCGGCCCGACGATCGACTGGGCGAAGGTCGGGTCCGGCACCTGCTCGATGGCGACGGCCCGACCGGGAACGGGGGCGAGGACGACCACGGGCGAGGGCGAGCTCACAGAATGTCCTCGATGTCTTCAGCGAGGTTGTCCGCCTCGGGGCCGACGATGACCTGGATGATCGTGCCCGAACGGAACACCCCATGTGCGCCCGCCGCCTTGAGCGCCGCTTCGTTCACGAGCTCCGGGTCGGTGACCTCGGTGCGCAGCCGGGTGATGCAGGCCTCGATCTCGACAATGTTGCCTGATCCGCCGAGGCCGGCCAGGATCTGTTCCGCTTTGTTGCTCATCTTCTTTTCCTCCTGTGGTGGGTGCTGCTGGTCCGGATTCTAGTGTCCAACGAGAACCCGGGCGGCTGGGGGTCTTGACAAGCAGGGTGCCGCGGCTTCATCATCGAACTATTGGATCGTACCAGTACGGACCACAAACCGAAAGTGGTCCTATGCTGGAGAACGACCGACGAGCGAAGGCGACGAGATGACGAAATTTCTAGACGAGGGCCCGGCCCTCGAAGCTGGCCCGGTGTCCAAGCATGCGCAGCTGCGGGCGATCCTGTTGGAGCGCATCGAGAACACCCTGGCTCCGCACGCGGCGATCCCCGCCGAGCGGAAGCTGATGACCCAGTACGGCGTCAGCCGGTCCACCGTGCGCGAGGCCATCCGCCAGCTGGTCGAAGAGGGACGCCTCTACGGCGTGCAGGGCAAGGGCACTTTCGTGGCCGGCGAGCGCGTGCAGAGCGACCTGCACCTGGCCTCCTTCACCGAGGACATGCGTCGGCGCGGACTCATCCCGGCGACGATCGTGAGCTCCTTCACCCTGGTCGATGCCCTGCTCGAGGTGCGGGCCGCACTCGGCCTGGGTGCGAATGCCCAGGTCTACGAGGTCGACCGCCTCCGGCTCGCCGGCGGCATCCCGATGGCGTTCGAGCGCGGCTACTACAAGGCCGAGCTGCTTCCCGACCTCGAGAGCAAGGACCTGACCCGTTCGCTCTACGCGACCTTCGCCACCGAATACGGGCTGCGGATCGACAATGCGGAACAGACCGTCTGGGCCGAGACCGCGGATGCCGGCGCCGCCGAGGTCCTGGGCATCGCCGAGGGCGCGCCCTTGATGGTGTTCCGCCGCACCTCGTCGGCGGGTTCGGCATCCGTCGAGTACGTCACCTCGTGGTACCGCGGCGACCGCTACCAGGTGCACATGACCCTCAATCTGCAACACCAGCCCTAACCGGCCCCCACAAACCCCAACCCATCACCAGGAGGAAATCAATGTCCAGCATCACCGCAGACGCGGGCACGAAACGAAAGTTTCCCGGCCTCGGCCAGGCTCAACGAGTCGGCCGCAGCCTTATGCTCCCGATCGCCGCACTCCCCGCCGCAGGCCTGCTCCTGCGCCTCGGCCAGCCCGACCTGCTCGGCGGGATCCCCGGCTTCGAGACCGGCGGCGCCGTCATCGCATCGGCCGGCGGCGCGCTCTTCGGGGCGCTCCCGTTGCTCTTCGCGGTCGGCGTCGCGATCGGCTTCGCCAAGAAGGCCGACGGTTCGACGGCCCTGGCCGCAGTGGTCGGCTACCTCGTCTTCTCCAAGGTCGGCGAGGCAATGTCGCCGCTGGTCCTGGGGCTACCGGCCAAGGGCGGAACGCAGGATCTCGTCAATTACAGCGTGCTCGGCGGCATCCTGATGGGTATCGTCTCCGCGCTGCTCTGGCAGAAGTACCACCGCATCTCGTTGCCCAGCTATCTCGCCTTCTTCGGTGGGCGACGGTTCGTTCCCATCGTCACCGCCATCGTGGCGCTGGTTCTGGGCGTTCTGCTCAGCTTCGTTTATCCCGCATTCGCGAACGGGCTGACCGGTTTCGGTGAGGTGGTCACCTCCAACAACATCTGGGGTGGCTTCCTCTACGGCACGACCAACCGACTGCTCATCCCCGTCGGCCTGCACCACATCCTCAACTCCATGGTCTGGTTCGTCATCGGCGACTATAACGGGGCGACCGGTGACATCGGCCGCTTCTTCGCCGGCGACCCCACCGCGGGCTCCTTCATGACCGGGTTCTTCCCGATCATGATGTTCGCTCTCCCGGCCGGCGCGCTGGCCATCTGGCACGAGGCCAAGCCGTCGCAGAAGAAGATCGTCGGTGGCATCATGCTCTCCGGCGCCCTCACCGCCATGCTCACCGGCGTCACCGAGCCGCTCGAATTCTCCTTCATGTTCGTCGCGTTCCCGCTGTTCATCATCCACGCACTGCTCACCGGATCCTCGCTCGCCCTGGTCAACGCCCTCGGTATCCGAGACGGCTTCAGCTTCAGCGCCGGAGCCTTCGACTACGTGCTGAACTTCGGCCTCGCCGAGAAACCGCTCCTGCTGATCCCGATCGGGCTGGCCTACGGGGCGATCTACTACTTCCTCTTCCGCTTCGTCATCCGCAAGTGGAACCTGAAGACGCCCGGCCGCGGCGACGACGAGATCGAGGACCCCGCGCGCGCGGATTCCACGGGAACGACCGTCTAGCGCACCGGGCCGGACCGGCACCGGTCCGGCTCGGCACCACCAGGTACCGGGTGCCGGGGTCGCGGGCAACCACTCGCGACCCCCGGCACCACCGGTACTACCCGCACCGCCCGGCACCACCCGCACCGCCCGCACCGCCCGAAACACCCGAAATTCGAATCTGGAGTACACGATGGCCGAAGTAGTTTTTGTCGACAGTGAGGCCGCAGCGGGAACGCTCGCGGCGGCATCCATTCGTGCACTGATCCTGCGCAAGCCGGATGCCGTGCTCGGCCTCGCGACCGGATCCACGCCGCTCTCGGTCTACGCGGCCCTGGCCGCGTCGCTGAAAGCCGACCCGATCGACGTCTCCCGGGTGCGCGGTTTCGCCCTCGACGAGTACGTGGGCCTGCCGGCCGACCATCCCGAGAGCTACCGCTCGGTGATCACCCGCGACGCCGTCGTGCCGCTCGGGCTCAACCCCGCAAACATCCGGGTGCCGGGCGGCGACCCGGCCACCGTTCGCACCGCCGGGCTCGACTACGAGGCCGCCATCCTCGCCGCGGGCGGTGTCGACGTGCAGATCCTCGGCATCGGCCGCACCGGGCACGTCGGGTTCAACGAACCCGGCTCATCCTTCGCCTCCGTCACGCGCATCAAGACCCTCACCGAGAAGACCCGCATCGACAACGCCCGTTTCTTCCCCTCGATCGACGACGTGCCCATCCACTGCATGACCCAGGGGCTCGGCACCATCCTCCGGGCGCGGCACCTCATCCTGCTGGCCTTCGGGGCCGAGAAGGCGGATGCCATCGCCGCCGCCGTCGAGGGACCGGTCACCTCGAGCAAGCCGGGTTCGGTCATCCAGCTGCACCCGCACGTGACCGTGATCGTCGACGAGGCCGCCGCCTCGAAGCTCGAGAACCTCGACTACTACCGGTACGCCTGGGCGAACAAGCCCTGGCCGGGAATCTAGGCCGCACCGGAGTTCCGCTCGCCCCAGCCCCGTGTCTGGAACCCGTGATCGGGATCCGCGTCCGGGTCGAGGGCCTCACCCTATCTGTCTGAATTCCGCACCTGAATCCTTGGAGCAACCGTCATGACCCCGCTCACCTCCCCTCCGGCCGATCTGGTCCCGGCCGAGCATGCCACCGCGCCGATCGCGCTCGGCGAGGACTCGGCCGCGCCGAGGCCGGGCGCTCCGGCGCTGAACCTGCCGATGCTGATCTCCGGCGGCACCGTGATCGCGCCCGACGCCGTGTATTCGCCGGGTTGGGTGGACATCCGTGACGGACGGATCGTCGGCTGCGGTGCGGGGGAGCCGCCCCGAAAAGCGGACTACAGCTTTCCGCAGAGCACCCTGGCCGCGGGCTACGTCGACATTCACACCCATGGCGGGGGCGGCAGCAGCTTCAACGACGCCGACACCGACGCGGCCGTGGCGCGGATCACCGCGACCCACCTGGCGCACGGCACGACCACGATGATGGCCAGCCTGGTCACGGTTCCGCTCGACGAGTTCGAGCGCACGGTGTCGGCCCTGGCCGGGCTGGTCGAGCAGGGAGCGCTGGCCGGCATCCACCTCGAGGGGCCCTGGCTGAGCCCGGCGCACCGCGGCGCGCACGACGTGACACTCCTGCGCGACCCGGACACCGAGACCGTCGACCGGCTCATGCGCGCCGGCCGCGGCGCCGTGCGAATGGTCACCATCGCGCCCGAGCTGGAGGGCGGCCTCGCCGCCGTGCGGCAGATCGTGGGCTACCGGGCCGTGGCCGCGGTCGGGCATTCCGACGCGGACTACGAGACCACCCGGCAGGCGATCGCGGCGGGGGCGACGGCCGGAACGCACGTGTTCAACGCGATGCGGCAGATCCACCACCGCGAGCCGGGCCCCGCGCTCGCCCTGCTCGAGGACCCCTCGATCTTCGCCGAGCTGATCGCCGACGGGGTGCACCTGCACCCGGCCATGGTGCGCCTCATCATCGGCAGCCCCTCCAGGCCCGTCTTCGTGACGGATGCCATGGCCGCCGCCGGCGCGGACGAGGGCGAGTACAAGCTCGGCGCCCTCGATGTGAGCGTCTCCGACGGGCAGGCGCGCCTGGCCGACGGCACCATCGCCGGCAGCGTGCTCACCCTGAGCCAGGCCGTGCGCTACGCCGTGCACACGGCGGGCATCCCGGTCGAGGTCGCGGTGCGTGCCGCCACCCAGAATCCCGCCGACATGA
Organism: Cryobacterium sp. PH31-AA6; assembly: GCF_030063195.1. GTDB lineage: Bacteria > Actinomycetota > Actinomycetes > Actinomycetales > Microbacteriaceae > Cryobacterium. The sequence continues at coordinate 2,097 of NZ_JASISS010000022.1, read as the reverse complement.
TCGGCCTCGCCGACCGCGGCCGTCTCGCGCGTGGCCACCGCGCCGACCTGATCGTGCTCGACGCCGGGCTCCAGGTGACCGCGACCCTTCAGGCCGGCGTCTGGTGCGAGGCATGACGGGTCGCCCGCTCGTCCGCCTCAGTCCCGCGGTCTAGTGCTTCTCTGTCCTGCTGCTTTGCTGATCTATGGTCTTCCCCACCGCATCCGGTCTCGGCCAGCGGCCAGTTTCCGCACTCGCCCCGTGGCTAACTCCTGCAATTTCTCGCAGAATGCCCGTTTTCGGCCTGTTTTGGCCCGATTCCGGGCAAATTGCAGGAGTTAGCCACCACACTGAGCCGTTCCGCCCCGGTGACGACGGATGCCGTGCGCCGGCTCGGTGACGCCCCCGAGCCGGGCATCCGCGCTGCCGCTAGGCCCGAATGCAGGATGAGCGGCAGGTAGGGGCGCTCCGGCGCCTCGCGCCCCCGCGGCATCCTGCATATATGCGGGTGCGGGTGCGGGTGCGGGTGCGGGTGAGGTGCGGGTGCGGGTGCGGGTGCGGGTGAGGTGCGGGTGCGGGGGCGGTGGTCTACGAACGCAGTTTGAGCAGAATGGGGTCGGCGCCCGTTCGCTCCTGGATCTCGACCGTCTGGTGTCGGGACTTGAGAAATTCGCCGAACTGGCTGAATCCGAGCGAGTTTTCCTGGAAGGTCGGGTCCAGCTGCCGCATGGTGCTCTTCAGAGTGGATGCGTGCTGCCATTCCAGGTTGTTCGGTGCGAGGTGCTCCATCGCGCGGAGGAGGAGCGCGGTCGCGGCCTTCCGCGCCTTCGGGCTCGCAGCGGGTTTCTCGGTCGTGACCGGACCGGAACCTTTCATGGTCGGCTGGACCAGCGCGGTCGCGGCCGTTTTTGCCTTGGTCGTGCCCGCAGGCTTGGCCGCCGGGGGCGCGGCCGTGGGCGCGATCGTGCCCGCAGCCTTGACCGCCGCAGCCTTGACCCCCGCGGGCACGGGCGTGGCCGCGGGCTTCGTGGAGGTGGTCTTCGCAGCTGGCGCCTTCGTCCCTGCTTTCGTCACGGCCTTCGCAGCTGGCGCCTTCGTCCCTGCTTTCGTCACGGCCCTCGCAGGGGGAGCTTTCATCACCGTCTTCGCCACGGCGCCCGTCTTGACGGCAGCCGCCTTCGGAACGGTCTTCGTGGCCGTCTTCGCAGCGACCTTAGTGGCCCCCGCAACGGCGGAGATCGACCCCGCCGCCGTGGGAGCGATCGGCGTGCCCCGCACTGTCCCGGGAATCGAGTCGTAGTCGGCGAACACGTCGCAGGCCGAGGCGAGCGCACTGCTGGTCGATCCCGATACGCCGATCCCGACCACGAGTCGGCCGAGCCGCCGGCAGCGTTGCGCCAGCGGAATGTAGTCGGAGTCGCCGGCCACAATGACGATGTGGGTGAGATCGTCGAGTCTGAAGAGGTCCTCCATCACGTCGATCGCGAGCCGGATGTCCGCACCGTTCTTCAGCGCCGCCACCACCGGGAAGAGCTGAACGAGGTCGACGGCGCGATCCACGAGCTGCCGCTGGTGGCGCGCGTTGACCGCCGTCGACCAATCGGCGTAGGCGCGACTGACCACGATCGGCCCGAGCGTCGCCGCGTAGTCGAGAATGGCGTCCACGTCGACCATGGCGTGATGGATGCGCGCAGTCAGTTCGGCCGTGGGGTTGTAGGTCACCCAATTGCGAACCTTGTCCCTGGCGAACGCGCCCTCGCCATGCAGCTGGTTGTACCGTGAGATCACGATGTTGTCGAAGTCGAAGTAGACGCCCACCCGCTCCCGAGTCTGCCCGCTCTGTTCGAACTCCTGCGACATGCGGATGCTCCTCCTCGGTTCACAAAGAAGCGCGCCGTGCACATCCCCCGGGCCCAGCATCCCGGATCGAGTGCGGGCAGGCAAGCCCCAGTACGGGAACGCACGTCCCCTGGGGGATGCCCGCGGCTACATGTGTGTGATCAACTCTTTGTAGGCCGTTTCAGCGTTGGAATCCTGCCAAGTTAGCGGCCGGTTTCCTGCCAAAAGAGCGCTAAGAATCAGGCCAGTCGATTCCCCTCCAAGACCTTGGATTTGGGG
>NZ_JASISS010000021.1 GCF_030063195.1 Cryobacterium sp. PH31-AA6 | reverse complement strand
GGACCCGGCCCGGCAGTCCGCCCGGGGCTGCTCCGCGGGGGTGAGGCCCCGATTGCCGTCGGCAATCGGGGCATCACCCGCGCAGGCCCTGAGAGCTTTCACAGCAAGGGGCGATTGCGGCCGTGATTGCGGCCGGGACATCGTGGGCACATGTAGGCTCTGCCCTGTCTTCGGAGCGGGGAACGCCTCTCGCGCCCTTCCCCTCACCCCTCCGGGGGCCTCGCCCGAAAGGTGAACGCGGTGGTTCACACAAGCATTCCGAGCCCGTCGATCAGCTATTTCGACCTCGGCCCGCTGCGCATCCACTTCTATGCGCTCTGCATCCTGACCGGCATCGTCATCGCGGTCTGGCTGTCGTCGACGCGACTGAGCTCACGTGGCGGCACACCGGGAATGGTCCTGGACATCGCGATGTGGACCGTGCCGATCGGCATCGTCGGCGGGCGTTTGTACCATGTCGTGACGCATCCGACCGACTACTTCTTCCCTGGCGCTGACCTGTGGAAGGTGCTCTTCGTCTGGGAGGGCGGCCTGGCGATCTTCGGCTCGATCCTCTTCGGCAGCATCGGGGCGTACATCGGATGCCGCCGGGCCGGCATCCGTTTCCTCTCCTTCGCCGACGCTCTCGCGCCCGGTCTCCTCCTCGCCCAGGCGTTCGGCCGCTTCGGCAACTACTTCAACCACGAGCTCTACGGCGGCCCGACAACGCTCCCCTGGGGGCTCGAGATCGAATCGACCAACGCCGCCTTCCCGGCGGGCCTGCCCGCCGGCACCCTGTTCCAGCCGCTGTTCCTCTACGAGATGATCTGGAACACTCTCGGCGTGTTGCTGCTCCTCTTCGTGCTCGAGCGCCGGTTTGACCTCCGCTGGGGCAAGGCGCTGGGCTTCTACCTGGTCTGGTACGGCGCCGGCCGGGCGTTCCTCGAGTCGCTGCGACTCGACCCGACGGAGTTCCTCCTCCTCGGGCTCAAGATCAACACCGACACCGCACTGCTGGCCGCCGTGGCCGGAATCGTGCTCATCATCGTCCAGACACGACGCCATCCAGGACCGGAAACGTCGATATACCTCAGACCGCAGGAATCCGTCGTCGCGTCTGCGCCGCCGGCGGACTCCTGAGCGCACTCAGACCGCCGCCGAGCTGAGAAGCGTGCGCACCTCGGCCAGGGTCGGGACGCGGCCGGAGACGACGACCTTGTCGTTGATGACCAGGGCGGGGGTGCTCATCACGCCGTAGCCGGCGATCGCGGCATAGTCTTCAACCTTTTCGATGGTGGCGTCCAGGCCGAGTTGCCTGACCGCGGTGGTGGCGGCCTTGGTGAGGTTGACGCAATTGCGGCAGCCGGGGCCGAGGATCTTGATGTTCATGGTGTGCTTCCTTTCGGGTTCGATCACGCCAGGATGGCGTTGAAGAGGTAGCCGACGGCGATGATGCCAAGGCCGGTGGTCGCGATGAAGATCGCGAGGAGCTGGGGCCTCAGCACCCGACGGAGCAGAATCATTTCGGGCAGGGACAGGGCGACAACGGCCATCATGAACGCGAGCAGAGTCCCCATCGGAAGCCCCTTGTCGAAGAGCGCGACGACCAGCGGCATGACGCCGGCGGCGTTGGAGTAGAGCGGAACGCCGATCAGCACGGCGATCAGCACGCCGAACGGGTTGTCGGCGCCGGCGTAGGTGGCGAAGAAGTCGGTGGGGGCCCAGCCGTGGATGAGGGCGCCGAGACCGATCCCGACGAGGAGGTAGATCCAAATCTTCGCGAGGAGCGTCTTGACCTCTTCGACGCCCATCTGCATCCGTTGCCCGAAGGTCAGACCGAGGGACGGGTCGATGACCTGACCGCCGAGCCTCACATCGAAGACGAAGGGTTCCACCCAGCGCTCGACATGCAACCGGCCCAGGATCCAGCCGGCACCGATCGCTATCGTCAGGCCGGAGACGACGTAGAGGGCGGTGATCTGCCAACCGAAGAGGGTGAGCAGGAGGCCGATGGCGATCTCGTTGACAAGAGGGCTGGCGATGAGGAAGCTCATCGTGACGCCGATCGGCACGCCCGCGGCGACGAAGCCGATGAAGGCGGGCACGGCGCTGCAGGAGCAGAACGGGGTGATCACGCCGAGCCCGGCGGCCAGGATGTTGCCGACGCCTTCGCGTTTGCCGCCGAGGAATGCTCTGGTGCGCTCGACGCTCATGAAGGAGCGGAGCACGGTCGAGGCGAAGATGATGATGACCAGCAGGAGCAGGATCTTCAGCGAGTCATAGAGAAAGAAGTGAATGGTCTCGGTGATTCGGCTCGTCGGGTCGAGGCCGAAGCCGGTGAAGAGCACGGCGTCCCAGAGCCATTCGTTGACCCAATAAGCCAGAGCCCAGAGGCCGACCCCCGCGCCCAGAACCCCGACCCTCCCCTTGGCGGTGGTCGGTATCCGCTCGGCGATGCTCACGACTGCTCCTTGATCGGGAATCATTGGCTGCCCGGGAACCGGGCCGAGGAACAAGGTTATTCGATGTTCATCTAATTATCAGTATGACCACCTCTTTGATATCTGTCAAGAAGGTGGGACGATGGTCCCATGCCCAAGTCCCTCCCTCTCCTCGACGACGTGTCACCGATTTGCTGCGACCCGCTGGGGAAGAGCGCCACCCTCGAACTCCCGGACGCCCTGGCACTCGCGGTGCGCCTCAAGGCCCTGGCCGACCCCGTGCGACTCCAGCTTCTCGCCTACCTGATCGCGCAGCCCATGCAGGAGGCCTGCACCTGCGACCTGGCCCCCGTCGTGAAGCTCTCCGAGCCCACCGTCAGCCACCACCTCAAGAAACTCGAGGCCAGTGGCATCCTCACCAAGGAGCGACGCGGGATGAGCGTGCACTACCGAGTCGTGCCCGAGGCCATCCATGCCATCGCCCGCACCCTGGACACCGGGATTGGCCTGTAGCGAGACTTCGCCGCAGTCGAGGAGAGACCTAGAACAGGGTGTCGCCGATGTAGCCCTCCGGCTTGCATCCCGGCGGGATCGCAAACACGGCGGATCCTATCGGCGTGGTCCACTGGTTCAGCAGGTCGAGGGTGTCGAGGCGCTGCTGGATGGGCACGTACTGGCGGTCCACATCGGCCTGGTACGAGACGAAAAGGAGCCCGGAGTTCGAGATCCCCTCCCCGGTGGGGGCATCGTCGTAGTTGTAACCCCGCCGGACGATTCGCTCCGCACGGTTCTCCGACCGGGCACGTCGCAGGTGGGAGTACTCGGGGATGACCGGAAACCCGAGCGGTGTCGTTGCCGTGAAATCAGGTTCGTCCCGTTCGTTCGTGCCGGTCAGCGGCGCCCCGTTGACGAGGGTTCGTCCCATGGCCGACTCTCGACCGGACCGGTCCAGCCCGTCCCACTTGTCGAGGTCCATGCTGACCCGGCGGAGCACGTAGCCCGTGCCGCCGACCAGCCAGTCGGGATTCTCGCCGGTCGCCCAGACGAGTTGCTCGAAGTCCTCGGTGCCGGGGACCGCGTTGACGGTGCCGTCGACCTGGCCGAACAGGTTGCGCATGGTCGTTCCCGGCTTCTCGGAACCCGGCGCTCGCCGGAACCCCGTCTGCACCCAGTGCAGGGTGGCAAAGGACCGGAGGTCCTTGAGGAGCATCCGGGTCGCGTGCGCGATGGTGACGGGGTCGTCGGCGGCGACCTGCACCAACAGGTCGCCCCCGGTCCACGCGGGGTCGAGCCGGTCGATGCCGAAGGCCGGCAGCGGCCGCAGCCAGACGGGCGCCTCCCCCGCCGCGCGCGCCACCAGGCCGGGACCGAAGCCGAAGGTGACGGTTAGGCGCGCGGGCGTGACGGCCAGTTCGGGCTCGGTGTCGGCCAGGGCGCCCTCGCCCTGGGTGAGGCGGGCCGCGTCACCGGTCAGAATCCGCATCATCCGTTTGAGCGCCGCCCGGTCGACGGTGTCGCGCAGGTTCAGCGCAAGGAACGTGGCGTGCCCCTGGGGCGTGGTGTCGATGCCCGCCTGATGAATGCCGAAGTAGGGCACGGTTTCCGTGCCGTTGAGTGGTGTGGCAACCGGGGCTCCGGAGGGTGCCGCGCCGGCCTCTCCGGCGAGATCAATGCCGATGGCACCGGCCGCGCCGATGCCGGCGGCGGCACCGCCCAGAAGGAGGTGCCGCCTGCTCAGTCCGCCTGCCGTCGGGGGCTCCTGGCCGGCGGTCATTACTCCTCCGCGCCCGTCTTCATGTCACCCGGGTACGTTTCGTTGGCGCCGGAGAAGTCCTTGGCCGCCGCGGTGAAATCGACGGTGGAGCCGTCGGAGAGAGTCAGCGTGACGGTGACCTCGTCACCGGCCTTGATCGGCCCCGTCAGCGCCATCAACATGATGTGGTTGCCGCCGGGGGCGAGCTCGAGGGAGCCGTCGGCGGGAACGACGAAGCCGTTCTCCTTCCGCTGCATCACCATCTCCCCCGTGTCGTTGACAACGGTCTCATGCAACTCCAGCATGCCGGCCGCCGGGGATTCGGCCGACACAACGATGACGTCGGTCCTGCCCGAGTTCTCGAGGACACCGAAGGCGGCGGACATTCCGGTGTCAGCTGCCTTCACCCAGGAGTCCGTGACGCTCAGGGCGTCCGCTGCCGGGGCGGTGGTGGCGGTGTCGTCCGGGCCGGAGCCCGCTCCGGCGCAGCCGGTGAGGGCGAGCAGCAGCGCGGCGGCGCTGACGGCGAGCCGACCGGCGATTGTGGTGGTGGTCTTCATCTGGAGTACTCCTTGGTTGCGACATGATGTTCGTGGGGGTCCGGCGGTACCGGTCCAGCGGTGCCGGTCTTGCCGGTCTTGCCGGTCTTGCCGGTCTTGCCGGTCTTGCCGGTCTTGCCGGTCTTGCCGGTCTTGCCGGTCTTGCCGGTCTTGCCGGTCTTGCCGGTCTTGCCGGTCTTGCCGAGGTTCAGGGTCGGCGGAGGCCCGTCCGTTTCCGGACGAGAAGCGCGACGAGCGTGAAGACCGCGATTCCGATCAGGGCCCCGATCAGCCCCACGACAAGGATCGGGATTCCGTCGTCCGCGGTGGTGGCGGCGCCCGGGGTGGCCGCGGACTCGGCGGCGGGATCCGCGGTCGCCGTGGGCGGGATGGAGTCCGCCGACGCGAGCACCCCGACCGAGAACGCGAAAGCCCCGGAAACCGGATGCCCGTCGGCCGAGACGACCCTCCAGCGCACCTGGTAGGCGCCGTCGGGCTGCCCGGGTTTGAGAGTCTGGGTGGCCTCTGTCCCGTCGAGCCGCACTGTTCCGTCCGCCCAGTCCGTGCCCCCGCTGTCGACCACAACGACGATGGCGCCGACACTGAGCACCTCCTCGGTGAATTGCAGGCTGATCTCCGTCGGCGCGGTTGAGACGTTCTGCCCGTCCGCGGGGGTTGTGGACAGGATCTGGTCGTGGGCGTTCGCCGGCACCGTGGAACTCACGACGACGGCAAACGCCATGGCGACGGAAGCGAGAGCGCCACCTGCCCAACGGGATCGCGGGCGGGGTCGTTTGGTCTCAGACATGGTTCAGCCTCCGGGGTCAGGGGTGCGAGCCGGGTCGCACGCGGTCATGCGGGGTCGGAGCGTCAGCGACGCGGGCCGATCGGGTATTCGACGGGGTCCGCCAGGTCGACAAACGTCATGGTCGACGAAAACGAGTGCCGGAACCGAGATTTGTCAGAAGGCGATTCGGCCGGCCGGCGGCCCACGGCGGGTCAGGCACGACCGCAATACCCAGAACGGAGACGGCACAAACGCATCCGCGGCCACCAGCGGGGCCCGGACGGCGGGACCGAAGATCGGAGCGAGGTCACCGCTCCAGCGAAGCACCGCGGCGAGGCCGGAGGCCGTCAGGTCGACGAGTAGCCAGAACGCTCTTTCACCGCGATGAACGGCGACGATCGTCAGAACCGCGGCAACGCCGTGGGCGGCCCACATCCAGACGTCCACACCCGAAGACCCGGCCAGGGACATCCCCATCGAGTCGGCCCCGGCCATAGTTCCGGCTGAGACCGTCACCGGGCCGTGATGACCGGACGAGGTCAGAATCGGAGACGCGGCACCGCCGACCAGTCCGAACAACGCGTGCAAGACGACCTGGCTGAAGCCCACGGAGACCGACGACCGCCACAGGGAGAGGGTTTTTCCCGCCAACGCGACACAGACCATGCCGGAGAAGGCCAGGGCGAGGGCCAGACTCACCGGCCCCGGCGCCGCGCCACCGGCCACGACGTGGGAGAGGGCCGCGACGAACACGGCGAAAGACGCCGTGAGCCAGCCCCGGACGAACCTCCCCCACCGTGACGACATGTGATCTCCCGAAGCACTTTTCTTCTCCACTTGGAGAAAAGCTTTCTCTGATCAGCCTAGCGAGTAGAGCGCGCCGGGGCTATGAGCGCGGCGAGCTCGGGAAGAGCGGGCGACAGGTTGTGCACACCTCTCCGTCTTCACCCTCCGTCGCGGAAGGATCCCGCTTGGCCACGGCACGGTGCTCGCCGGCCAGCCGTTCGAGCAGAGCCCAGGCGAGCAGGGCGATCGCGGCGACCGCGACGACCGGGCGAACCAATCCGTCCAGCAGCGGCACAGCCGTGCGCAGATCCGTCGACAGGTAGAGCGAGATCACACCGAGAACCGGCCAGCGCAGATCGCACAGGGTCGCGGCAGCGCCGATCGGGGCATCGAAGTAGCCGGCGACGATCAGACCGATCAGCACGGCGCCCGTCACGACGACGAGATAGCCCCACCACGTTCCCGCCAGCGTGACCGATCCTCCGAGGTAACCGACGGTGCCCGCTCCGACCACCAGCGCCATGACGACCGCGACGGCGACGCCGGCCGCGATCATCCGTCGTCTGGCGGGCCAGGCTCGCAGTTCGGTGAGGGTGCCGGCAATGTTCATAGCGTGACTGATTCCTTGGTCGGTTCGACCACGTTGAGGGCGCAGGAACTTTCCCGGGTGAGGCGCGCGTGCAACGCCCAGCCGAGCAGCAGGATGGACGCCCCGGCGAGGTACGGCTGCACCGGTTCAAAGAACTGCAGCGCCCCACTGGCGCCAAGCGCAAGGAGCACGATCTTGTTGCAGACCGGGCAGCCGACGGCGAAGAAGGTGATCATCCAGCCGGCCAGGCCGAGACGACCCTCCGAGCGGCTGGGCGCCGCGCCCTCGGGGTAGGCGACATAGGTCGCGAACACGAGACCGGCGAGAATCGAGCTCACGGCAAGCGCGGGCCAGGACCAGGTCGTCGGGGCGATCTCGCGGGCGAAGAACGGTGTGTCGATGAGATCGGTGGGAATCGCGATCACCAGGTAGGTGCCGACCGCGGTGGTCAGGGCGATCCACCACCGGCGAGCTGGCCAGCGGCGCAAAGCCCCGCCCGCGATCACGACGGAGCCTGCCAGCCGTGAGACCGGCGACCGTCCGGAGACTGCTGCGGTCGTTCGTTCACTCTGCATCACTGGCCTCTTCACAGGTAGGAGGTGAAACCGGAAAAAGATTTGATACCCACAGGGGTATTTTTATACCGTACGGGGTATTCTGTTGAGGGTCAACCTCGACGGGACTCCCCCCGTCGAAGCCTCACGACCAGGACGGGAGCACACGAAATGGGATCGTCACCAGACTCTAAGCCGCGCCTCGCGACAGCCTCGATCTCCCCGCTCGACGAGCCGACCGCCACCGCGGCCGCGTCGACGAAACCCGACGATCTCCGCAAGACCGTCAACCGTCTCAAGCGCGCGCAGGGACAGCTGGCCGCGGTGATCGCCGCGGTCGAATCCGGAGCGGACTGCCGGGCCGTCGTCACGCAGCTCGCGGCGGTCTCCAGCGCGATCGACCGTGCGGGCTTCACGATCATCTCCACCGCCATGAAGGAATGCCTCACCGGCACCGGCACGGACAGCACCAAAAAGCCCCTGCGGGTGGAGGAACTCGAGAAGCTGTTCCTCGCCCTTTCCTAGGCGGGTCGCCCGCACGGGCGGAGCAGGACCTGGCTGAGGCGATCAGCCGACCAGCGCCTGCACGGCCACATAAACCGCGACGCCGAGTACCAGTACCGCGAAGCCGCGCTTGAGCACGGTGTCCGAGAGACCTCGTCCGAGCCGGCCCGCCACCAGGGACGCAACCATGGCCGACGCGGCGAAGGCGCCTGTGACGGCCCAGTCGATCTGCACGTCGCCGAGGTGAGCGGTGAATCCGGCGACGGAATTGATGACGATGATGACCAGGGACGTCCCGACCGTCACGCCCATCGGCAGGCCGAGGACCAGGGTGAGGGCCGGCACGATCAGGAATCCCCCACCGACGCCGAGCAGCCCGGTGAGAAAACCGACCACGGCGCCCGTGGCCAAAGCCCGGGGCAGACAGCTGCGCCAGTTGACGCCCCCACCGGGGAGAGCGCAGGGACCGCCCTTCGATCGGGTCGGCAGGAACATCCGTACGCCAGCGATGACCATGATCAGGGCGAAGGCTCCGAGCAGCACACGCGGGTCGAGCAGCCGGTTCACCATGGTGCCCAGGTAGGCCGTGGCCACGCCGGCGCCGCCGACGATGAGGGCGAGTCGCCAATTCACCCCGCGGCGGAGTCGGGGAAGCACCGCAACGGCTGAGGCGGCTCCCACCACGATCAGGGAGGTCGGGATCGCCTCGGACAGCGGCAGGCCGACGCCATAGACGAGGGCGGGGACAGCGAGAATCGACCCACCCCCGCCGACCAGGCCCAGCAACGCCCCGACGATCAGGCCCAGGACGAGGGCCGTGACGATCACGGAAGCTGGGGCAGAACCATGGGGAGCCCCTCCGCGGCCCACTCGAGCATGCCGCCCCTCATCGTCTGGGCGTCGAAGCCGGCCTCGGCCAGGTGGTCTGCGGCGGCGGCGCTGCGACGCCCGCTGCGGCAGACCACGATGACGGGCCGGGCCGAGTCCAGGACCGCGTGACTGGCCGGGATCTGGCCGAGGGGGATGTGAATGGCACCGGGGATCATTCCGTCGACAAGCTCCTCGAGCTCTCGAACGTCAACGATCTGGGCCTCGTTCCGTCGGGTGGATACCTGCTGGGTGGTGAGTTCCATTATGGATGCCTTTCTGGGGAGGGGACGGTGCGGAAATGCCACCAGAGGACTGCGGAGAGCCAGGCCAGCGCGAAGAGGCCGATCAGGATCGCTCCCAGGGAGTTGAGATCGAGCGCCGCGACGACGGTGGAGACTCCCCCGCCGACGCCGAGGTCGGTGAGCATGGACATCAGGCCCATTCCGCCGACGAAGAAGGCGACGAACACGGACACTCCGGTCACGATGAGGTTGTAGTACACCTTCCGCACCGGGTCGGTGGAGGCCCACCGGTAGACGTGGTTCATCAGGATGCCGTCGGCGCTGTCGAATAGTGCCATCCCGGCCATGAAGACGATGGGCAGCACCATTGCCGCGTACCAGGGCAGGTTCGGCGTGAGCACCCCGGCGAAGACGAACAGGCTGATCGACGCGGCCGTGTCCAGGCCGAGTCCGAAGAGCACGCCGATCGGGAACATCTTCCAGGGCGCGTCCACGAGTCGGGACATCGGCCGGAGGAGCCGGTTGATCAGGCCTCGGTTGGCCAGGTGCCCGTCCAGTTCACTCTGCACGAACCGGCCGGCGCGGATGTCGCGGAGCACCCGTCGCAGACCCGTGAGGGAGGAGAGATTGAGCGCCCCCATCAGGATGAGGAAGAGCCCCGAGATGGCGGCGCCCCAGACCCCGGCGATCTGGCGGAGGGCCGACCCCTCATCCGCGAGACCGCCCGCGAACGCGTTGATGCCGACGACCAGCATGACGACGGAGACCAGTACCACCGCGGAGTGGCCCAGGGCGAACCAGAACCCCACGGATACCGGCCGGCGACCGGTGGCGATCAGCCGACGGGTGGTGTTGTCGATGGCAACGATGTGGTCGGCGTCGAAGGCATGCCGAACGCCCAGAAGGTAGGCACTGACGGCCAGGCCGAGCAGCACGGCGGGGTTGCCGCCCGACCGGGCCAGGCCCGGCAGGACGAAGACGAACAGCGCCCCCCAGCCGATCAGATGGAGTGCGCCCACGGCCACACCCATGCCGAGAAGACTGCGCTTCTCGGCCGGGTGAATGGCGGCTCGGAGCACCGTCACGGGTTAGACGGTTTGCTCGGCCATCGGCACGCCGGCCGATTCGGCATCACCGAAGGCTGCGTCGACGTGCACGACGTCCCGGCCGGCGCGCTGCAGGAGGCTGGCGGCGACCCCGGCACGGTACCCGGATCCGCAGTGGACCCAGACGGTTCCCGCCGGGATCTCGTCCATCCGGGAAAGGAGCTCGTGCAGGGGCACGTTGACCGCGTCGAGCAGGTGCGAGTCGGCGAATTCGTCGGTGCGTCGCGTGTCCAGGAGAACATCGTTCGCCGCCCGGTCGCGCACGAGTTCCGGCCAACCCACGCGGGGGTAGGCGGCGACGGGGGCATCCGGGGCCAGGGCGTGCGGCTCGGTGCCGATGGCGGCATCAGGCGAGTCGATGCCGATCCGGGAGAGGTCACGGATTGCATCCTCGACGTCGGCGTGAGCGCCGACCAGGGTGAGCTTCTCGTTCCAGGGCAGCACCCAGCCCAGATAGGTGGTGAAGTTGGACCCGTTGCCGTATTCGAAGCTCACCGCACCCTGCAGGTGGTTGCTGGAGAAGGCGATCCGGTTGCGGAGATCCACGACCCATTCACCGTCGGCGAGCCTGCGGGTCAGTTCGGCGCCGTCCAGGGATTCGGGCACCTCGAGGTTCGCCGGACCGGGACCCTGGGTGTTGGCCGGCGCCATGTGCGCGTAGTACGACGGGTACGCGGTGAGGTTGGCGATCAGGTCGGCGACGAAGTGTTCCTCATCGGCGTCGGTGAGGGCGTGGTTCGCGGTGAGCTGCTCACCGATGGTGGATGAACCGGCTCCGGTGGCGGGGCCGCTGGAGCAGAACGAACCAAAACCGTGGGTGGGGAAAAGCTCGGCGTCGTGCTCGGCTTCGTGCACGAGTCTGCGCACCGACGCGTACTGGTCGTGGGTGAGTCCGACCGTGTCCGTGGCGGCGACCAGGTCGGTGCGGCCCACGGATCCAAACAGCAGGCTGCCACCGGAGAATACGGCCTCCGTGGTGCCGTCGCTGACGATGTACGAGACGTGGGTGTGCGTGTGCCCCGGGGTGGCTACGACGGTGACGCTGAAGTTTCCGATCTGGATGACCTGGCCGTCGGTGACCGGCTCTCGTTCGAACGTCACGGGGTCGGCGGCGTTGACCAGGTACTTCGCACCGTGCGCCCTGGCCAGCTCGTAGCCACCGGTCACGTAGTCATTGTGCAGGTGGGTCTCCGCGACGTGGGTGATCGCGACACCCGCTTCGCGGGCGGCGTTGTCGACTCGGTCGGTGTCGCGCTGCGGGTCGATGACCAGTGCGACGGCGCCGTCATGCACCAGGTAGCTGCGGTCTCCCAATTGCGGGGTTTCGATAACGATAACGTCCATGGTTCGAATTCCTCCAGGTCTCAATGCGGCTCGGTTCTGCCCTTCACGATACCCCTAGGGGTATACGGAAGCAAGTCGGGACAACTCTTCGCTCACCCGCAGCCGCGCTCTGCGCGATACCCCAATGGGTATTTGCAACTATACCCCATAGGGTATATTCTGGGCGTATGGCTACCATTGACATCACCGAAAAGACGTTTGACGAGACCATCACCGCCAACAGCATCGTGCTCGTGGATTTCTGGGCCGAATGGTGCGGACCCTGCCGCATGTTCGCGCCGACCTTCACTGCGGCATCGGAGAAGCACCCGGAGATCGTCTTCGCCAAGGTCGACACCGAGGCCGAACAGGGACTGTCCGCTGCGGCGGGCATCCGTTCGATTCCCACCCTGATGGCGTTCCGGGACAAGATCCTCGTCTTCTCCCAGCCCGGTGCGCTCAACGCATCGTCCCTGGACGAGGTGATCACCGCCGTGCAGAGCCTGGACATGGAGGCCGTGCGCGCCAGCGTCGCTGCCCAGCAGCCCTCCGCCTGACCCGGCGGCCGTGACGGGCGCACCGTGACCCTCCCGATCATCCCCACGCCCCGCGCTGGCGACGTGCCCCGGCCGATCACACTCGGCCTGAGGCAGAACCTCGCCCAGTTTCTGCTACTCGTCGCCGTCAACGCGTTCGTCGGCGGCACGCTCGGCCAGGAGCGCACGGTGCTGCCGCTCCTGGCCGACCAGGTCTTCCACCTGGACCTCTACACGAGCGCCCTGACCTTCATCGTCGCCTTCGGCCTGGCCAAGGCGGGCACCAACTATTTCGCGGGGACCCTCTCCGACCGCTACGGTCGCAAACCCGTGCTGATCGCCGGCTGGCTGATCGCGATTCCCGTGCCGCTGTTGCTGATCTTCGGTCCCTCCTGGGGTTGGATCGTGGCGGCCAACGTCGTACTCGGGATCAGCCAGGGCCTGACCTGGTCCACCACGGTGATGATGAAAATGGACCTCGTCGGTCCGGAACGCCGCGGACTCGCGATGGGCTTCAACGAGGCCGCCGGATACCTCGGTGTCGCCGGCGCGGCACTGGCCACCGGGTTCATTGCCGCATCCTCCGGGCTTCGACCCGGCCCGTTCCTGCTCGGCGCCGCCTTCATCGCCCTGGGCCTCGGGCTCTCGGTCCTCTTCGTGCGAGAGACGCACCACCACGCGAAGGTCGAGGCCGCCGGCCACCTCGTCGTGCACGCCAACGCCGGCTCCGCTCTCAGCAACCGTCAGGTATTCACCCTCACAAGTTTCCGGGACCGATCGCTGTCCTCGGTGAGTCAGGCCGGCCTGGTGAATAATCTGGGTGACGGACTGGCCTGGGGATTGTTCCCGATCCTTTTCGCGGCGGCCGGCCTCAGTATTGAACGAATCGGCATCCTGGCCGCCGTCTACCCCGCGGTTTGGGGAGCCGGCCAGCTCATCACCGGCGCCTTGTCCGACCGAATCGGACGAAAATGGCTGATCGCCGTTGGAATGATCGTGCAGGCCATTGCCCTGGTCCTGGTCGGCGCCGGCCACGACTTCGGTACCTGGCTGGTCGCCGCCGCGCTGCTCGGGGCCGGGACAGCGATGGTCTACCCGACCCTGCTGGCCGCCATCGCCGACGTCGCCCACCCCGCATGGCGCGCTCGGTCCGTGGGCATCTACCGCCTGTGGCGTGACGGCGGGTTCGCCATCGGGGCCGTGCTCTCCGGACTACTCGCCGACGCGTTCGGCATTCCCCACGCGATCATGGTCGTGGCCGCACTCACGGCAGCGTCCGGCGTCGTGGTCGCCGTGCGCATGCGCGGGACCGACTACGTTAGGAATCAACCGGCGAATTGAACGGGAGCGACATGATTCGGACCAACCGCGTCGGTGTCGATCCGGTCGCGCACGTCGCCGAGCCCGCTCGGCGTTTCCTCTGGCGCCAGCGCCGGGCCGACGCACTGGAAGGCCTGAGCTGGTTCTCCTTCGCCGTGGTACTGGCTCTCTTCCTGGCCGACGGTGGCTGGACCTACTTCACGAACATTCGCGATCTCGCGACCGGAACCGGCATCGTGGCCGGGCTGATCGGTAGCAACCTCTTGTTGGTCATGCTCCTGCTCGCCGCGCGGCTGCCGGTCGTCGATCGGGCGATCGGCTACGACCGGGCCCTCGCAGCACACCGACGACTCGGCAAGCCGGTGCTGTACCTGATTCTCGCCCACCTGATGCTGCTGCTCATCGGCTACGGCCTGGCCCTGGGACGTGACCCCGTTGCCCAGGCCATCGCCATGATCACGACCATGCCGGATCTGCCGCAGGCGTTCATCGCCCTCGCCATTCTCGTGCTGGTTGTGCTGACCTCCCTCGTGATCGTGCGGCACAAGCTTCCCTACCTGGGCTGGTACGGCGTACACCTGCTCACCTATGCGGCGGTGCTGCTCGCGCTCCCCCACCAGTTCGGACAGGGGGAACTGTTCGCCGTCGGCACCTGGGCGCGCTGGTACTGGCTGACCCTGTACGTTGGCACGCTAGCCGCCGTCCTGGGGTACCGTTTTCTGATCCCGCTCGCCCGCAATCTGCGGCACCAGCTTCGCGTGGCTGAGGTGCGCGCCGAGGCGCCCGGCGTCGTGTCCGTCGTGATGACGGGCCATCACCTGGACAAGTTGGCCGCGCACGGCGGACAGTTCTTCGGCTGGCGGTTCTGGTCGCCCGGACTGCACCTTGAAGCGCACCCATATTCACTTTCTGAGGCTCCGAACGGCCAGAGCCTCCGGATCACGGTGCGCCAGCTGGGCGACGGCAGTCACCGCCTCCTCAGCGTACGGCCAGGAGCCCGCGTGTTCTTCGAGGGACCGTACGGCCTGTTCACAGCCGCCGCTCGCACGACCGGGCATACGGTGCTGATCGGCGCGGGCATCGGAATCACCCCGATCAGAGCCCTCCTGGAAGACATCGACACACCGTCGGGGGGCCTGACCGTGATTCTCCGCGGCGACGACGAGGAGCATCTGTACCTGAGGCGGGAGGTCGAGGAGATCTGCGGCCGCATCGGTGCCCGTCTCGAGGTGCTGGTGGGCTTGCCGCCCCACCAAGGACGCACCTGGTTGCCCTCGGCCGAGTTCGCCGCGGGCCAGACAATTTCGACCCTCGCGCCCGACATCCCCGATGTCGATCTCTTCATCTGCGGCCCGAAGCCCTGGGCGGAACTCGTGGTGCGCGATGCGCGCGCGGCCGGCGTTCCCAGACACCGCATTCATGCCGAACGGTTCGACTGGTGATGAGACGCTCGAGCACCGCAATCGTCGGGGTGGGCTCCGCCGCCGTTCTGGTCGCGGGCTGGTTGGCGGGCTCGGCCCGGTTCACCACTGACCTGCCCGTCGCCCCGGCGACGCAGCTCCCGATCGCAGAAAAGACGCCACCGCCAACGGATGCCGGAACGAGTCCCCTGCCGACCCCCACGGAGGCGGCACCGGTTGTCGTGGCCTTCAACGGTCCGGTAATCGAAACCAAGTACGGTTCCGTGCAGGTGCAGGTCGTTCTCACGGACGGCGCCATCACGGACGCCATCGCCCTCACCCTCACCGATTCGAGCGAGACCTCGGTGGAAGTCAGCGCGAGGGCGGCTCCCATCCTGCGCGAGGAGGTGCTGGCCGCACAATCTGCCGGCGTGAGCAACGTCACCGGTGCCACCTATACGACCCAGGCCTATCTCAGCTCGGTTCAGTCTGCGCTCGATGCCGCGGGATTCATGGGGTAGACGAGTCACCGATGAGCGTGAACACCTTCGAGAGCATGGGCACCGTGATCAGCATTCGTCTGGCACCGGATGTCGACACCGAGGCGCCGGACGCCGCCCGCGCCATCGCCCCCGCGCACGCGCTCGCCGACATTCGCCGGGTTTTCGATGACCTGGACCGCCGATTCAGCCTCTACGACCCGGCTTCGGAACTCTCCCTGATCGCCGACGGCTCCCTACCCCTTTCCGGTTCGAGCCCGGAAATGCGCGGCGCCTACGCGGATGCCCTGGGCTGGCGCGAACGCACGAACGGGGCTTTCACACCCCACCGTCCCGACGGCGTTCTCGATCTCTCCGGCCTGGTCAAGTCCGTCGCGATAGAACGGGCGGGCCGAGTACTCGAGCGTCACGGACACCGGGTCTTCTCCATCAACGCCGGCGGGGACATCCTCACCGGGGGCGTGCCCCGTGAAAGTGCCTGGATCACCGGGATCACCGATGCGGGCGATCGGACCGGACTGCTGACCCAGGTGACCCTCTCGCCCGGATGGCCTGCCGTGGCCACGTCGGGTTCGGCCGAACGCGGCAACCACATCTGGCTGCGACCGGACACCGACCGTTCCTTCCGACAGGCCACCGTCATCGCCGAGAGCATCGTGACCGCGGATGTCCTGGCCACGGCGATCATCGCGGGCGGGCAGACGACTCTGGACCACGTCACCGACCGATTCCCCGTCGCCGTGCTCGTGCAACTCGCCGGCGGCGCCCTGCTGGCCAACCCGGCATTCCGCGCGCTCATCGTCCGGCGACCGGACGGCCGGCAGAGCCTTGACCTCACGACCGAACCATCACATGATGACGCCGCACCATCGCCGGTGCCAGAAAGTCCGGAAAGGCCAGCCTGATGAACAGCAGCACCCCATTTGTGATCGTCGTCGGCGTCGACGGCTCAGCACAATCACAGGCAGCCCTGAAGTGGGCCATCACGGAGGCGCAGCTGCGCCAGGCGCAGATCCGGTTGGTCACGGCCTGGTCCTACCCACCGATGGCGTCGGCGGTGGCCGACGGAGTCTTCGATGATGCCTTCCGGAAGGCCTCCGCACGAACCCTGGCCGAGGCCGTCGACGCCGTCACCGACGCCGGCGTCGACGTCACCGGGAACGTGGTCGAAAACACGCCGGCGGCCGCACTCCTGGATGCCGCGAACGATGCGGACCTGTTGGTCGTGGGATCGCGAGGCCACGGCGGCTTCACCGGCCTGCTCCTCGGATCGGTGTCCACCCACCTCGCGCACCATGCCCCCTGCCCGGTGCTGATCGTGCGCCCCGGCCGTTCCTAAACCGCAGAAGCGGCGCTGCCCGTGGCGGGCAACCGGATGGTGATCGTTGTGCCCTCACCCGGTGCCGACGTCGCCTCGATGGTTCCGCCGTGGCTGCTCACGATTTCGCGCACCAGGGCCAGGCCGATCCCCGACCCGCTGACCTGCTGCGCCGCGCGGCCCCGCCACAGCCGGTCGAAGATGTGCGGGAGCTCATCCGGCGGGATGCCCGGACCGGTATCCACCACCCGCAGCACCGCATGGCCGTGCTCGACCGAGACCGTCAGGGTCACCCCATCCCCCGGTCGGCAATAGCGGGCGGCATTCGCCAGCAGGTTGCCGATGGCCTGGTGCAGGCGGTCGGCATCCGCCCGCACGAACGCCGGCCCACTCGGCTCGACGGTCACCGTCAACTCCGCCGCCCGCAGCTGCGGCTCCCGGAGCCCGGATTCGTCACGAATGATCTGCGCCAGGTCCACGACGGCCAGGTGCATGGACAGCCCCGCGGTCTCCACGGCCGACAGCTCGGCGAGGTCGGCCACCACTCGCCCCAGGCGGAGCGACTGGTCGTGCAGGCCGGCGAGGCCTTCCGGCGTCGGCTGCACCAGTCCATCGCGCAGTTCCTCCAACCCGGCCTGCAACGCCGCCAGCGGCGTTCGCAGTTCGTGGGCCACGTCGGCCGTCAGGTTGCGCCGATCACGATCGGACCGCACCACAGCATCCGCCATGCCGTTGAAGGCGACGGCCAATTCACCGAGTTCACCCGGGCCCGGGCCGGTGGCGCGCGACTCTCGGTCGCCGGCGGTGAACGACCGTGCCGCGTTGGTCATCGCGCGGATCGGCCGGACGAGCAGCCGGGTCACCAGCCAGCTCGCACCGAGCGCCATGATGAGCGCGGCCGCGGCGGCGGCGGCGATCCACGACCAGGCGATGTCGACCACTCGGGTTGCGGCCATGGCGCCGAAGTTCAACCGGACCGTGCCGACCTGACTTTCGCCGCTGAGCACCGGCGCGGTGACGAGGTTCTGGCCCATCCCGGACCCCTGGCCCATTCCCGGGCCGTTGGGGCTTCCGCCGGCGGAACCGCTTCTCTGCACCGTCGTGCCGCCCACGTCCAGAACGGTGAGTCTGGCCGACGCGGCGTCGGCGATCGCGATGGCCCGGCTCAGATCGGCGTTGTCCCAACCACCGTCCTGCCGGTAGGCGTCTGCGGCGGCCGCAGCGGCAGACGCAGCGATCTGCTCGCGGTCGGCCTGCTGGGCAACCTGCACTCCCCGATCGACACCGATCAGGGCGGCCCCGGTGAGCACGAGCACCGACGACACGGCAACCAGCACGAAGGCGAGCAGGAGCCTTCGCCCGAGCGGACCCAGTCCCAGCCGGATGCGGGTCATGGCGTGGCGTCCTGGCGAAGCCCGAGGCGGTAGCCGACGCCGAGAACGGTCTCGACCACGTCGGCCCCCGAGGCACCAAGCTTGCGCCGGAGATTCTTGATGTGCGAGTCGATTGTGCGCTCGTAGCCCGCGTACTCGTAGCCGCGAACCCGGTTGACCAGTTCGTAGCGCGAATACACTCGCCCGGGCGCGGCAGCGACTGCGGCGAGAAGTCCCCACTCGGTGGGGGTCAGGTCGAGCAGAGTGCCATCCAACCAGGCCTTGTGGGAGCCCTCGTCGATGCGGAGCCGCCTGTTGCCGTAGGTGACCGGGCCGGCCTCGCCGGGCAGACCGCTGTAGCGGTGAAGCACCGCCTGCACCCGGAGCACCACTTCGGCGGGACTGAATGGCTTGGTCACGTAGTCGTCGGCACCAAGCTCGAGCCCGTGAATGCGATCTTCCGTGGTGCTCCGGGCGGTCAGGACGATCACCGGCAGGTTCCCCAGGCCGTGGATCTCCCGCAGGATGTCCGTGCCGTCGATGTCCGGAAGACCGAGGTCGAGGATCACCAGGTCTGCCGAGGCCAGCAGACGGAGCGCCTCGGCGCCCGACGCGGTCGTGAGCACGGAAAACGCGGCGCGTTCCAGATAACGGCGCAGCACGTCCCGAATGTCGCGTTCATCCTCGACCACCAGCACTGTCGGCATGACTTCACCCTATTCCGTCGGGCCATCCGTTGAACCTCCGGCGGATGACGCGGCCACGCATCTCCATGCAATCTCCACACGCCCAGCAGATCTCCTGCACGCCGGGGAGGGATCTTATAGGTAGCAACAACCACAAGCCACCGAAGGAGCACATCATGCGCAAGAGAATCATTGTCACCACGGCGATCGCCAGCGGCGTCGTCATCACCGCTCTCATCGCCACGCCGAGCATTGCCGCCATGAACAGGGGCGGAGATGGCCAGGGCGCCGGAGAATCCGTGCAGAACAGCCAGTCGTACGGCCACTCGGAAGAGATGCCCGGCGGCATGCACCGCGGAATGGGCGACCGGGTCGCCGACGGCACTCACTCCGGAATGGGCGACGGCATCGCCGACGGCACCGGCACCGGAAACGGCCCCG
The DNA here is from genome assembly GCF_030063195.1 of Cryobacterium sp. PH31-AA6. Taxonomy (GTDB): domain Bacteria; phylum Actinomycetota; class Actinomycetes; order Actinomycetales; family Microbacteriaceae; genus Cryobacterium. The sequence goes on along the minus strand of NZ_JASISS010000021.1, from coordinate 42,544 downwards.
GCATGCGCGGCGAAGGGAAAGCCGGCCAGGGAATGGGCACCGGCCTCACCGATGTCGCCAGCGGCACCGTGACGGACGAGCAGAAGGCCACCCTCACCGCGATGGCCGCGGAGGAGACGCTGGCCCACGACCTGTACGTCGCCTTCGCCGAGAAGTACGAGGACTCCACGGTCTTCAGCCGGATCGCCCGGTCGGAGACGAAGCACCTCGAGGCCGTTCGCACGCTCCTTGAGCGCTACGACATCACCGACCCGACCGTCGGACTGGAAGCGGGAACGTTCCCGACCGATGCCACCCAGAAGCTCTACGACACACTGCTCGCCCAGGGCTCGGTCAGCCTGGACGGCGCGATGGAAGCGGCCCGCACCGTCGAGAAGACGGACATCGCCGACCTGACCGCAGCCGCGGAGGGTGTCACCGCTCCTGACCTGCTCAAGGTCTACGAGAACCTGCTCAACGCCTCGCAGCACCACCTGACCGCGTTCGGCGGCTAGGACCATCAACACCAGGGAGGGGCGTCCACGACAGTGGGCGCCCCTCCCTCGTGTCCGCGATCCGGGTCGCGATCTCCCGTTCTGGCTACGGGGTCGTCACGATGGCGAGGCCCGTCGAACCGGCTGCCGCCGACATGGCACCGGCATCCGTCACCTGCGTGTAGCCCAGTTCGGCCAGCCGTGCGGCGGCGGCGGCCGAGCGATTACCGGACTGGCAGTAGACGACGTAGGCGCCGTCCTTGGGCAGGGCGCCGATCTGGCTGTCGAAGTCGGGCGACTGCACGTCGACGTTTATCGCTCCCTCGAGGTGCCCGGCCGCGTACTCCCCCGGGGTGCGCACGTCGATCACGACGGAGCCTGCCGGCAGTTCCGCCGGAGCCGCGGATGAACACGCGGTCAAGCCGAAGAGGGCGGTGAGGACAAGGGCCAGGGTTGTGATCACTGTTTTCATTCCCCCATGTTATACCCCCGAGGGTATAAAAGGACCTTGGTCCCTATACCCCCTGAGGTATCGGAGTATGGTCGGATAAACAGCGCAGATGCTGGGAGCGAGAGGTCTGACATGGCACGAGTCGTCATTCTGGGTGCCGGAGTCTCCGGCCATACCGCGGCGCTGTACCTCAAGCGGCGCCTGGGCCGGAAGCACGAGGTCGTCGTGGTGTCGCCGGGCTCGAACTGGAACTGGATTCCGTCGAATATCTGGGTCGGCGTCGGCCGAATGAACCCCGCGAAGGTGGTCTTCCCGCTCGCCCCGATCTATCGGCGCAAGAAAGTCGATTTCCGTCAGGCCAGGGCCGTCGCCCTCCGCCCTGAGGGTGACGCCGATAATCCCCGGGCTGGCGTTGATGTGGTCTACACCGACCCGAAGCGAGCCGGGCAGACCGAACGCATCCGCTACGACTACCTGATCAACGCCACCGGCCCCAAACTCAATTTCGCGGCGACACCAGGGCTCGGCCCGGACACCGGCCACACCGTCTCGGTGTGCACCCCCAGTCACGCAGTGGAAGCCGCCAGTCATCTGGCCACCGTCATCGAGACGCTGAAGGCGGGCACGCCACAGACCCTGGTGATCGGCGTTGGCCACGGCACCTGCACCTGCGAGGGCGCAGCATTCGAGTACGCCTTCAACGTCGAACATGAGCTCCGCACGGCGGGGGTCAGGGACCTGGCCGAGGTCATCTACCTCACCAACGAGCATGAACTGGGTGACTTCGGTGTCGGCGGAATGACGTTCAGCCAGGGTGACCGCCGGATCACGAGCGAGGCCTGGCTTGAGTCCCTCTTCCGCGAACGCAAAATGAAGGCGATCACCCAGGCAGCCGTGACCGAGATCGAACCCGGGCTGATCCACTACCGGCAGATCGACGGCAGCGCGAACACCCAGCCGTTCGATTTCGCGATGCTCCTGCCGCCGTTCCGGGGCGTCGGCCTCGAGGTCTTCGACCGAAACGGAGCCGAGATCACCGACGCGGTCTTCGCCCCCAGCGGCTTCATGCGAGTCGACGCGAACTACGAGGCCAAGCCCTTCGAACAGTGGACGGCGGACGACTGGCCGAAAACCTACCAGAACCCGAGCTACCGGAACGTGTTCGGCATCGGGATCGCGTTCGCTCCGCCGCATGCGATTTCTCGGCCGTACGCCACCCCGGACGGGATAGCCATTGCGCCGGCTCCCCCACGCACCGGCATGCCATCCGGGGCAATGGGGAAGGTCGTGGCGATGACCATTTCCGACATGATCCTCAGCGGCGCGACCTTGCCGACCCACACCGGGTCGATGGGAGAAATGGCGGCAGCCTGCATCGCCTCCACGGGCACGGGAATGCTCTCCGGCACCGCGGCGGCCATGTCGATGTCACCGATCGTGCCCGACTACTCCCGATACCCGGACACGCTCGGCCGGGACCCGAAGGAAACCACCGGGGACATCGGTCTCGCGGCGCACTGGGTCAAGAGACTGCTGCACACGATGTTCATCTACAAGGCCAGGGCCTACCCGCTCTGGTACCTCATCCCCGAATAACCCGCGAACGACCACCCGCTCCAACGGAGAACAGCATGGATGACGCCCAGCGTCGAATCGATACGGCACCGCTTCCGGGCGCGCAGGAACTCCGCCGACGCAGCAACCCGGTCGGGCAGTTCCTGCGCTTCCTGCGCCTGAACTGGACGATGTACCGGCTCGCCAACCACCGCCACTAGCTACGGATACCCGGCGATCAGACGCTCGACGGCGTCCACCCCACCGGCGAGGTAGCCGGCCCAGCCGACCCCGGAACGACCGGGGCCATCGGCCTGGGCCGTCCACCGGTCACGGAGGTCGCGCAACACCTCCCGGGCGGCCGCATCATCCGGGGGTGTGTCACCCTCGGGCTTGACCGCGTCCGGCACCGGCGGGAGCCGTCGGAGGGCGCGGCGCGCCTGGGCGAGGGCCGCGGCCTCTCCCTCGTAGTACTTCACCGCCGGAACCGGCCCGGGTCCCCGGGACAAAGAACAGAGCGACTGGCCGCCGGTGGCGGCGGCCAGTCGCTCGAGCGCCTCGTTCTCACGAGCCGCAATGTCTGCGGTGAGCGCCTCCCGGCGGCCCACTAGTTCATCACCTTTGTTTCGCACTGCCGACGACGACGCGCGAAGGAGACGTGTGCAGCGGAGACTAGTTGCAGGTGCAACGCTGCTCGGCGGGAACATCGGCCATGACGCTGGCGACGTGTTCGCCACATCCGGCCCAGGTGATCTTGCCGCAACGGTTACAACGGACTGCACTACACATGGGTCACTCCTTCTATTGGTCCAACGGAAGTCCCAGTATACCCCCCAGGGTATCAAAAACACAAAGCGCCGTGAGCCCGGCCGGAGAATCACCCCTGCCCCCAGGACCTCAGGTGTACCGCGAGCGGTGAGGGGGCCGGACCCAGGTGACGACCCACCATCCGTGCGTTGCGGGTCACCTCGCCTCGGCGCGCCACCCAACAGTCCGGACCCGGCTATTCTGCGATGGTGGCAAGGATCCTCGCGGCCGGCGCAGTGGTCATCGACCGGAGTGGCCGCATCCTGCTCGTTCGCCGGGGCACACCCCCGCAGCGGGGCCTGTGGACGGTGCCGGGCGGTCGGGTCGAACCCGGCGAGACACTGGCCGCGGCCGCCGTGCGTGAGGTCCTGGAGGAGACCGGACTGGTCGTGCGCATTCTCCGGGAGTTGGGCAGCCTGGAGGTAACCGACGGCAATGGCGACGTGTACGAGGTGCACGACTTCGCAGCAGATCACCTCTCCGGCGACCCGATTGCCGGCGACGATGCGGCGGAGGTCGGCTGGTTCGCCCCCGACCTGCTCCCCGGATTACCGACAACTCGGGGCCTGCTCGACCACCTTGCCCGGTGGGGTCTCTATGTTCCCCCTGGGACGTCACCGGCCGGATCCCCCATCCGGCCGGCGCGCCCACCCGCTACTTGAGGGTGCGAATGAGCTTCTTGTTGGCGAACTCCGCCATGCCGAAGCGGCCCATTTCCCGTCCGAATCCGGACCGCTTGACGCCGCCGAACGGAAGCTCCGCGGCGTCCAGGAGCGATCCGTTGATGAACACCATCCCCGCGTCGATCTGGTCGGCGACCCGCAGGGCCTGTTCCGGGTCGGTCGTGAAGAGGTAGGAACCCAGGCCATACGGGGTGTCGTTGGCCACCTGCACGGCCTCGGCCTCGTCCTGCACGCGGTAGATGGCGGCGACGGGACCGAAGAACTCTTCCCGGTACGCGTCACTCGTCGGCGGGACGTCGGTGAGAACGGAGGGCGAGAAGAAGGCGCCATCACGGTTTCCACGCAGAGCGACCGTTGCACCCTGCGCCTCGGCACGCTGAAGCTGCTCCTCGAGGCCCTCGGCGGCGCCGAGGGATGAGAGCGGCCCGAGGGTGGCGTCCGGCGACATGGGATCGGCGGGGACGTTGCCGGTCATCTTGGCCGTGAAGGATTCCACGAAGGCATCGTAGAGCCCGTCGATGACGATGAACCGCTTGGCGGCGTTGCAGGACTGGCCGGAATTGTCCAGCCGTGCGGCGACGGCCGCGTCAACGGCCTCGTCGAGGTTGTCGGTGCTGAGCACGATGAACGGGTCGGATCCGCCCAGTTCGAGCACGACCTTCTTGAGGTTGCGGCCGGCGACCTCGGCAACCGCGGCGCCGGCGCCCTCCGAGCCGGTCAGTGAAACGCCCAGGACGCGGGGGTCCGGGATGATGATGCTGGCGATCTGAGCGCTGGAGGCGTAGAGGTTGCGGTATCCGCCCTCGGGGAACCCGGCATCCGTGAAAATCTGCTCGATGGCGGCGGAGGATTCGGGGCACTGCGAGGCGTGCTTGAGCAGGATCGTGTTACCGAGCACGAGGTTGGGGCCGGCGAAGCGGGCGACCTGATAGTACGGGAAGTTCCACGGCATGATCCCGAGAAGCACTCCCAGCGACGCGTTGCGAACGAACGCCGAGCCTTCCCCGCCGAACAGCTCGATCGGTTCGTCGGCGAGAATCGCCTCGCCGTGGGTGGCGTAGTACGCGTAGATCTCCGCGGCGAAGTCGACCTCGCCGAGGGCCTGGTCGAGGGGCTTGCCCATTTCGCGCACGATGAGTTCGGCCAGGTGTTCGCGTCGCTCGGTGTGCAGGTCGGCGACCTTCTGGATGAGCGCCGCGCGCTCGGCAACCGTCGTGCCGCGCAACTCGCTGTGGGCACGATCCGCAATCCCGATCGCCGCGGTCACCTCGTCATCGGTCGTCAGCGGGAAACTCGATCCGCTGACTCCGGTCGCCGGGTTTGTGACTGCGTATTTGTTCATGATCTCTCCAGGTGTCGTCGTTAACGCCAATCGAAAATGGAACCGCCCTGCACGGGCAGGGCCACTCACATGTGGTTACAGTCTGCCGTAGTCGTGGTGCCATTTCGCCTCAGACCGGCGATTCTGGGTCGGAGTGGATTCCTCGGTGCGCGCGACGAAGCCCGTGGAAACCGGCAAACGAAAACGAATCCGTCGGAGCCTGGGTCGACCGGGGTCAGTCGTCGAGGTAGGAGACCAGATTGGCCGGTACTCCGAGCACCAGCGAATAGGTGTCGTGCGAAATCCGCAGGCCCCGCGGGTGACGGAAGACCTGCCAGCCGTGCAGGTCGATGCCGCTCGTGAGCATCTCCAGCAGGGCCTCCTCCCGTTCCGCAGCGGTGTGCGGTTCGCGGTCCGTGCCGAGGATCACGCGGTACCGAACGTCCTCCACCGACAGGCCGGACATCTCCTCGAGACGATGGTCCATCCCCAGTGTGACGGGAGCGAGGTACAGATCGGCCAGGTCATGCGGTCGTGCGGTCACAGCCGCCTCCTTCAGTTGATCTCAACATAGCGGTGCGTTCGCCCGAACGAAAGGATTGTTTCCGGGCCAGGAACCCCGCCGAGTGACGCGACCGTCTGCCCCGGCTCCAGGCCCGGACGGGGACGGCAGTCGTCAAGGGTGACATCATCGAGAAGGACGGCGCAGGCGCCCCTGAAGCATTCGTCGCGCCTCCGCAGAACCATCGACAGGAAGCAACCGCGTGACCCACCAAACCGTGAACCCCTCAACCGAGCCAGCCGACATCCGCCTCATCGTCTCGGACATGGACGGCACCCTGCTCGACGACGAGGGCCGCGTTCCCGACGCGTTCTGGCCTCTCCTCGACGACCTCGCGCATGCTGGGGTGCTGTTCGTTCCCGCGAGCGGTCGGCAGTACCAGACGCTGCACAAGGTTTTCGGTGAGCGCCAGGGACTGATTTACATCGCGGAAAACGGAACCAATGTGGTGCGCGACGGCACCAGCATCGACCGGACACCCGTCGATCCGTCGATCATCGCCCCCATCGTTGGCTGGGTGCGCAGCACCGTCGCCGCGGGAGCCGACCTGGGGCTCGTCGTCTGCGGCGCCCGCTCCGCCTACATCGAACGCGCCGACGAAGAGTTCGTCGGCCAGGTTTCCCGCTACTACGCGGCGCTCGAGGTCGTCGCGGATGTGCACGTCGCCGCCCTCGAGGACGTCGTCCTCAAGCTCGCAATTTTCGACCGCGGTGCGGCCGAGACCCGAACCGGACCGGCCCTGCGCGAGCTCGACCTCCTGGCGGACATCGTGGTCTCGGGCGAGAACTGGGTCGACGTGATGCGCCGGGGAGCGAACAAGGGCCGGGCACTCCTCCGGTTGCAGCAACAGCTGGGGATCGGCCGGGAGCAGACGATGGCTTTCGGCGACTACCTCAACGATGCCGAGATGCTCGATGCCGCCGGGCACTCCTACGCGGTCGCCAACGCGCACCCGAGCATTCGAGCCCGGGCTCGGCACATCGCGCCGTCGAATGCGGAGGCCGGCGTGATCACCAGCATCCTCGCGGCCCTGCCGCAACTGCAGGACGAGCGCACACACTCGGTTTAGGCGGTCGGTGCGGCGGGCAGCACCCGGGCCAGGTCGCCGCCGGAGACGATGCCCGGTCGAATGACCTCGGCGTAGACGCCGAATTCGATCTCGCCCGCCCGGAGGCGATAACCGGCCAGCGTCTTGAGCAGGCTCGTTCCCGAAACGCCGGTGTCCGGGTCGAGGTCGATGACCGCGCACCGGGGAACACCGCTCGAAACACGCAGTCGGGCAGTCCCGATCTCGAGCTCGCGGCCGATCCAGGCATCCTCCACGTGCGCCGCGGCGTCGCCGGTGTCGATCGTGAGGGTGGACCGGAACCGACGCGCATCGACCATGGTGCCGGATTCGGCGGCCAGGCGATTGAGCGAGCCGGACGTCGCGATCGTGACGGAGCCGCCGAAGACCACGGTGCCCGGGACGGCGCTCCGGGCGAGGACAACCCTCCGCCCCAGGAACCGCGAGAATTCGCTGGCCCATGGCCCCTCGATGACCTCCATCCTGGCGGTCCGGCCCCAGTAGTCGAGTGCGACCTGATTCCCGCTGGGCTCGACCTCCGCCGAGATCCATTCCCCGTCGATCTCCACGGACAGCACCCCACTGCCCCAGCGCGCTTCGCAGCCGAGGAGGGACGGCTGCTCAATGGTCCTCACGACCCGTCCGGCCTCGAGATCGACGACCGCGAACACTCGGTCTCCGACCGGGCCATCGGGCTCGAGTCGAATCTGGTCCCGGGATCGGTGGCGGCCGCCCTTGAGGGCGGAGACGCCGATGGTGCTTATCTGCATGGCGCCCAATCGACCGGATATCGTGCAACGTGGAGGTATCCCACACGGTACGCGAGGCGATGGGTTCGAATCAACCGCCCCACTCACAGCCAAATGATATATGATTCAACAAGCGATAATAGAACGGCGTGTTCGATTATCGAATCGACAGTGACGTCCGATTCGCCCACACAGAGAAGTGAGGAAGCCGTGCAGTTTCACCACCGAGGATACGTGTCCACAGACCCGCGCATTCAGGATGCGGCGGGTGTCGGCATCGATCGCCCCGACGATCTTCCCGAGAATGTCGACGTGCTCATCGTCGGAACGGGCCCAGCCGGCATGATCACCGCCGCCCAGCTCTCCCAGTTCCCTGGCATCACGACTCGCATCGTCGAGCGCCGCGGCGAACGCCTGGCGATCGGGCAGGCCGACGGCATCCAGGCCCGCAGCGTCGAGACGTTCCAGGCCTTCGGCTTCGCGGAGCGCATCATCGCCGAGGCCTACCGCATCACCGAAATGGCCTTCTGGAAGCCGGACCCCGCCGATGCGTCGCGAATCGTCCGCACCGCCCGCGCGGTGGACGACCCCACCGGCATCAGCGAGTTTCCGCACCTCATCGTCAACCAGGCGCGCGTGCTCGACTACTTCGCCGAGGTCATGGCCAATTCGCCGACCCGGATGAAGGCCGATTTCGGCCTGGAATTCCGCAGCCTGGAGAACACCAACGAAGGTGAGTATCCCGTCACCGTCACGCTCGTGAACACGGGCGGGGACAGCGCGGGCCGGGAGCGCATCGTTCACGCCAAGTATGTGGTCGGCGCCGACGGTGCCCGCAGCGCCGTACGCGAATCTATCGGCTGCACGCTCGCCGGCGACCAGGCATTCCACGCCTGGGGCGTCATGGACGTTCTCGCCGTCACCGATTTCCCGGACATCCGCACGAAGTGTGCGATCCAGTCAGGTTCCGGCGGCAACATCCTGCTCATTCCGCGTGAGGGCGGGTACCTGTTCCGCATGTACGTCGACCTGGGCGAGGTGGCCCCCGACGACAACGGGGCCGTGCGCGAGACGACGATTGAGCAGATCATCGGCAAGGCGAACGAGATCCTGCACCCCTACACGCTGGACGTGAAAAACGTCGCGTGGCACAGCGTGTACGAGGTCGCTCACCGTCTCACTGACCGATTCGACGACGTGCTGCCCGACGAGATCGGCACCCGCACGCCGCGCGTTTTCATCACCGGCGACGCGTGCCACACCCACAGCGCCAAGGCCGGCCAGGGCATGAACGTGTCGATGCAGGACGGCTTCAACCTGGGCTGGAAGCTCGCCTATGTGCTCGACGGCCGCAGCCCGGAGACGCTGCTCGGAACCTACTCGGCCGAGCGTCAGGTCATCGCCAAGAATCTCATCGACTTCGACAAGGAGTGGTCGACCCTGATGGCGACGAGGCCGGAAGACCTCACGGTTCCACTGGAGGAGTTCTACACTCGCACCGCTGAATTCCCGGCCGGATTCATGACCCAATACCCGCCGTCGATGCTGGTCGGCGAGGCGACCCACCAGGATCTCGCGGCGGGGTTCCCGATCGGCAAGCGTTTCAGGTCCGCCCCGGTGGTTCGCGTCGCCGATGCCAACCCGGTACAGCTAGGGCACCACCACCGCGCCGACGGTCGGTGGCGCCTCTATGCGTTCGCGGATGCCGCAGCATCCGGCGACACCTCACCGCTGGCCGATTGGGCGCACTGGCTGCAGACCTCGCCCGATTCGCCGCTGCGCGCGCACACTCCGGCGGGCAGCGACATCGACAGTGTCTTCGACGTGAAGGTGGTCTACCAGCAGTCTCACTCCGACGTGGACCTGAGTCGGGTTCCCGAGGCGTTCCTGCCGAGGACCGGTCCGTTCGAGCTGATTGACTACGAGAAGGTGTATTCCGCCGACCCGGCGCACGACATCTTCGAGCTCCGCGGACTCAGCCGCGACGGCGCCGTGGTGGTGGTGCGGCCGGACCAGTACGTGGCGACCGTGCTGCCCCTGACCTCGACCGACGAGCTGGCCGCGTTCTTCCGGCAGATGCTGCTCGTTCGGTAGGTTCCCCCGCCTTGGCAGTCCGCGCAGACTGGGCCGTCCGCGCCGGTGCGGTCGGCGCGGTCGGCGCGGTCGGCGCGGTCGGCGCGGCGCCCGCTCGCCTACTCGGCGGGCGGGCGCTGGCGCTGCCGCTTGGTGGCCGACCGCTGTTGCTTCGCGGCGAGGTGTCGCCGCCCCGAACCTCGGGTGGGTTTGGTCGCGCGGCGAGCAGGCGCATCGGGAGCCAGGCCTGCGGCAACGATCTCGGCGAGCTTGGCCAGGGCGATCTCCCGGTTGCGCAGCTGGGACCGTTGCTCGGAGGCGGCCACGGTGATCACTCCGGCGATGAGTCGTCGATCGAGACGCGAGAGCAGCAACATCCGCTGCTCGTCGGACAGGGCCGCCGAGTCGGCGACGTTCCAGATGAGCTCTACCCGACTGTCCGAGGTGTTGACGTGCTGGCCGCCGGGCCCCGACGACCGCGAGAATCGCCAGCCGAGTTCCGACGCGGGAATGGTGAGCGCGGGCGACACCTCCAGATCCATGCTCCCAGCGTGGCACGATCCGGCCTCGGCCGGGGCCAGGCAGGCGCGACCTGTCATGAGACTGTCCTCATCCGGGATCCGGCCCAACCGGATCCAGTGAGCCCTCTGTCGTCAGATTGCCCGCATCTGGTTGTTCCTGGGCGTGTGCGTGAGTTCGGCGAGACCGAGTGCCTCGAGCAGCGGCGGCAGGTACATGCCGAATCGTCCTCGATAGCCCTTCCGGGTTCCGTACCACCCGCCCACGGGGTTGTCGTCGGACCGACCCCAGGCCTCGACCGTTCCGGCCGCCACCGGCTTCTGCTCGTCGGCCGCGCCCAGGGGCACCCAGGTGGCCTGTTCGGTGAGCCAGGTGTGCAGGTCATCGATCGCGCGAGCGAGGTACTTCAGGGTGGTGGATCCCACCTGGCAGACGAGCAACTCGGGGTCGGAGACGTCATCGCGGTAGATCGTGAATGACGAGGTTCCCGGCGGCGTGGTGAGCACCCACGGGTCATCTTTCGTGCCTGTTCCAGCGGCCATGGTCGATCCCTTCGTCAGGCTTTCAGGCTACTCACCGGAGCGCCGGTAGACCATACGCGGTCAACCGTGCCCAGCTCGCTGTCTGGTGATGCGCCAGTGGGCGCCGCGCTATCTGGCGGCGCACTAGTGGGCGTCGCTCCGGGCGGCACGGTCGGCGCCGAGACGCAGTGGCGACCCGAGCTGCAGGGCGGACTTGCTGACCAGCCGAATCGGCTTCTGCCCGGCGTCGACGTTCGGCGGCGGGATCAGAAAGTACTCGGTGCCGGTGCGCACGATCTTCCAGTGCTCGTTGTGCAGTCTCAGGTGATCCGGCGCGCAGAGAAGGATGCCGTCGGCCAGGTCGGTCAATCCACCGTCGGCTGTCCACCCGTCGAGGTGGTGGGCCTCGGTCCAGCTCGGGGGTTTGAGACAGCCGGGCATCATGCAGCCCCCGTCGCGCACGGCCAGCGCGGCTCGTTGGGCGGCCGTGAAGAGGCGCTGCTCGCGCCCGACATTCAACACCCTCACATCGCCGCTCGTGGACTCGGCCGAGACCACTATCGGGATGAATCCGCTGTCGCAGATGAGCCGATTGATCGTCTCCGTGGGTGCCGGACTGGTGGTTCCCTCGATGATTCCCGGGGCGACGAGAGCCAGCCCGCGCCCGGGCCCCGCGGCGCCAACACCAGCACCAGCACCAGCACCAGCACCAACACCAACACCAGCACCAGCACCAGCACCAGCACCGTCGCCCGCAACGTCGCCCGCCCGTTTCGGAGCGTCACCCTGCTCCGTGGCACGGGCCTGCACGACGACCTTGACGCTCGCGCGGGTGCGACCGAAGACCACACCCGGGTTCGCGGCGGCGGCGACCCTGATCGCCTCGATCAGGGATTCCGCGGCGATCTGGTCGGTGGAGCGAGGATCGTCGATGATGGCCTGCGCCCGCGCCTTCTCGCCGGCTTCCACGAACCGGGGTCCTCCGGTGCGGGGGCCCGTTACCTGCAGCAGGAAGTCGCGGAAGCAACTCCCGTTCTCCGGGTCGAGCTCGAAGTTGCCGTGCAGCATGCCGTCTGGCTTGTCGTATACCCGCAGGTACTGCCGGGCCCGCATCGCGTCGGCGCGTGCGGCGATGCCCGCGGCATCGATCGCGTCCCGTGCCTGCCGTGCGGCCCGCGCCGCCTGGTCGGCATTCATCGAGCGGCAGTCTTCGATGAGGGGCACCAGCGCGTCCCGGAGCATGTCCTCCGTGACCCCGAGGGCCGGTTCGCCCAGGCCTCGTCGGATCAGGGTGGCTGCCTCGGCGCCGAGCACTGACGCGGCGACCGCCTCGCCGAGGGGCGCGAACCACGGCACCTGCACCGATGGGGCCGGTTGCTCCGGGTGTTCCGGAGGCGACTCTCCTGACTCCGCGGCCGCTTCCTCCTCCTCGCGCCGACGAGCCTCTTCCTTCTCCTGACGACGACGGGCGAGCTCGGCCACGGTGGCCATGGTTCCCGCTTCGATCAGGCGGCGGGCATCCGTTCTCGTGCCGGCTCCTCCCCCGCCGAGGTGTTGCACGAACTCCTCCGAGTTGCGGAATCCGTTCCGGCGGGCCAGGCCCTCCCGGCCGAGTTCCCAGCCGGAACGGCGGTCGATGTTCGCAGCCGACAGGGCGGCGACGGTCGTCACCGAGCGCAGAAACAGGGAAATAGCGGAATGGGCGCGTTCCGACTCCTCGTCGGACAGCTCCGCGAAGACACTCGCGGACAGTTTTGACCGGGCCAGGGATTCGGCCAGGTTCTCAATAACAGCTTCGATGCTGGTCATACGAGGAGTGTGCCACAACCCGCCGACATTCGAACATAAAGACGAAGTCTGTGGAGAAATCGCCCGCGGGGACATCCTCTGTGAAGTAGTCACCCGCGGCGAAAGCCGATCGGGACCAGCGTCAGGCCGACTGGTCCGGGCCGAACGTGGTTTCCTTGACCAGACGGCCGTCACGAGCATACGTTCGCCAGACGCCGATCTGCGTGCCACGATCGAACTCACCGGAGCGCATCAACGACCCGTCGAGGCGGTAGAACTCCCACTGGCCATGCATCTCACCGTCGAGTTCGAACCCTCGGGATTTCGTCACGCCGGTCGTGTAAACCTCGTGGCGCTCTATCGGAATCTGCTCAACCATGGGACCAGACTGCCAGAAACCGCTCAGTGATCGGCGGCATCCGGTCGGGAGATGGTGATCTCGCTCTGCAGCGGCAGTGTGCGCACGCTCTCGAACAAACGCGGGCTCCCGTCCACGGGGTCGGTGAACCGCACCTCGCTGGCCAGGAGCTGCAACGGGCGGGAGAAGTCGTCCAGTGCGACGTCCTCGACCACGGGGTACAGCGGGTCATCCCAGATCGGAATCCCCAGCCCGAGCATGTGCATCCGCAGTTGGTGCGTGCGTCCCGTCTGCGGAGTCAACCGATAGACGGCAAGGGCCTGCAACTGCGCTTCCCGCTCGATCAACGAGACGGCATTGACCGGGGCGCCGGGAATGACCTCGGCCTGCACCTGCCCGCGCGGTTTGCTGAGGTGATTGCGCACGGTCACGGGGAAGTCGAGCTCCGGGCGCAGCGGCGCCAGGGCGCGGTAGGTCTTGCCCACCTCGCCGCGCTGGAACATGGATTGGTACGCGCCGCGCCAGCGCCGCTCCGTCGCCAGGATGAGTATCCCCGATGTCACCCGGTCCAGCCGGTGCAGGGGCGACAGCTCGGGCAGGCCCAACTCCGCGCGCAGCCGCACGACCACGCTCTGCAGCACGTGGCGCCCGCGCGGGATGGTGGAGAGAAAGGCCGGCTTGTCGACCGCCACGATCCGCTCGTCGCGGTGAACGATGTGGATGCGTCCGGGCACGATGGTCTCCTCCGCACGATCCCGGTGAAACCAGACGAAGGCACACGACCGGTACGGGGCGTCGCCGTCCACCGGGCTGCCCGCCTCATCGACGAAGCGCCCCCGCGCCAGAAACCCGGCCACGTCGACGAAGTCGCTCAAGCGCTCGTGCAGCCAGTCCCCCATGGTCGGCCACGGGTCAGGCCGGGAGCGGTCACGGTCCGGGGTGCGCACCCACGCTGCATCGAGCCCGTGTTGCTGGGGCAGGGGGGAACGCGGGGGCACCACCCGATCGTACGCCGCTCAGGCGACCATGCCGCATGACCCATCAACGCCGGCGGCGCCCCACTTCCCGTCCTGCAGGGCCACGCTGATCACGCCGCAATTCGGCACACTCCCGCCGAACCGGTGCTCGGGATCGAGGCTACGGAGAAGGCCTCCCAGCACGCTGCCGTGGGTCACGACGAGCACATCCCCGGCGCCCTGCTGCGTCGCCCGCTCTGCCGCGGCGACGACGATCTTGAGCGCGGCCTCGACGCGAGCATTCACGTCTGCACCCGTCTCGGCACGCCCGATCGGGTCGAAGCGGTGGATGCTGTCGATGACGCTGTCGAAACCGTCGGCCGTCACTCCGGGCCAGTCCGCCGGCCCCGGGGCGTACCGCTTGCCGTGCGCCTCGAAGACCGGCGTCCAGAGGTCGGCGTTGGGCTGCCCCTCCCAGCTGCCGAAGTGCCATTCGCGCAGCTCGCGCAGCGGGGTCGGGACCAGGTGCGGATGCCCGGCGAGCGCGGCCGACATCGTCGTGCGAGTTCGGGTGAGGTCGCTCACGAACGCGGCAGCGAGCGGTACGTCGCGCATCCACTCACCGAGGGCAGCGGCCTGGCGTTCGCCGCGTTCGGTCAGCGGCGAATCGCACCAGCCCTGCAGCTGCCCGCTGACGTTGAAGAGGGTTTCGGCGTGCCGAACGAAGTGGATCTGTGCGCTCATGATGCGCCGAGGTCCGACGTCGGAACGGCGGTGATATCGACGGCGGGTCGCGCGTGCACGAGGGCAGCGGAGTGGGTGACGGTGGCGCGGTGGGCCATGGTGGGTGGTGCCTTTCGGTTGTCTGGAGGGTTCCGGGCAGGTTGCGCGCGGTCGGACCAGAGTTCTATCTGCGGGACGCCGTGGCGTTTCCCACGGGTGCCTTGCTCGGCAGGGAGAGGAGAACGATCAGTGCCACGGCTCCGAGGATCGGGATCAGGGCCAGGAAGAGGTACTTCCACGAGAGGCCAGCGTCGCGGAGTCGCCGAACGGCGACGGCGAGGGTCGGCAGGAGGACGACGAGCACCCAGGTCGTGGAGATGATGGCGAAAGCGCTCTGCGGATTCAGCCGCGAGTCGATGCCGCTGAGGAAGAAGTCAATGGCCGTGATGAACAGGATCCACCACCAGTATTCGGCGCGGCGGGCGACCCCGGTGAATTGGCCGTACTTGCCGAAGACGGAGGAAATCGCTTGGCCGAAGGTCATCATGTGGTGGGTCCTGACTCAGTGGGGTGCACGAGAAAGCTTAGGCGACCTGCGCTCCCCCAGCGAAGTGACCGGCTCACGTCGCTCCCGTGACCCGCAGAAGCGCCTAGAACAACGGCCAGGGCACCGCGGGCATCTCGCCGTGCGGGGCAGGGAACCGGCCGTCGGCCTGCAGGCGGTCGCAGCGTGCGGCCAGGGCGGCGATCTCTGGAGCGCTGAGCAGGCCGGCGAGTGTGTCGCCGAGCTCGCCGGCCAGGTGCGAGGCAACCCGCGCGATCCCGTCACGCTCCTCGGCGGTGAGCTCGTCGCCCAGCCAACCCCAGAGCACCGTGCGCAGCTTGTGGTCGGCGTGGAACGTGAGCCCGTGGTCGACACCGTGACGATGCCCACCCGTCATCGCAAGAATGTGGGCACCCTTGCGATCGGCGTTGTTGACGACGATGTCGAACACGGCCATCCGCCGCAGAGCGGCAGAATCCTCATGGATGAGCGTCACCTGACGGTTGTGCTCGTCCCTGCCGTCGAGAATATGGCGCCACCCCCGGGCGGGCACGGCGTTCGAGGGCACCAGGTCGACGGCATCCTGTTCGGGATCCACCTCCTGCCACAGTTGCACCATCCCCCGGCCCATCGGCCCATCTCGGAGCCAGGTGCGCGGAACGATGTCCCAGCCGAACGACTCCGAGACCAGGTACGCCGCCCTCTCCCTGCTTGCGAGGTTGCCGCCCGGAAAGTCCCACAGCGGATGCTCCCCGGCGATCGGTTTGTAGACGACCGCGACGCCGTCGATGCTGCCGAGGAAGGTCGCGTTCGACGCCGTCGTGATCCGACCCGTGAGCTCGAGTTCGCCGTCGCCGGGGTCCGCACCGCCAGGGCCGGCAGCGGGCACCATCAGGGGCTGCCGCGGAAGGTGCAGGAGTGTCCGTCCGCGTCGATCGGCTCACCGCAGAGCGGGCACAGGCGCCGGCCGGCTCCGACCACCTCGCGGGTGCGCTTCGCGAATGCCCTGGCGGTGCCGACCGGCATCCGCACCAGCAGCACCTCCGACGCGTCGGGCGGGTCGAGCGGGTCGAGCGCTTCGCCGTCCTCCCCCTCGGTCGGGAATGCGTCGATCGGGAAGGCCTCGATCACGATCTGCACCGTTGACGGATCCCAGCCGAGGCTCAACGCGCCGGTGCGGAATTCCTCCTCGACGGGCTGCTCCAGGGGGTCGTTGTCGACGAGCTCGACCGGAGTGCTGGGCGGGACGCTGAACGGGTTGCCCTCGGCCTTCATCAGCTGGTCGAGCATCGCGTCGATCTTCTCGGCGAGCAGGGCCGATTGTTGTTTCTCGAGAGCGATGCTGAGGATCCGGGCTCCGGTTCGCACCTGCAGGTAGAAGGTGCGTGCGCCGGGGAGACCGACCGTGCCGACGACGACCCGATCCGGCCAGGCAAAGTCGTGGACGATTGTGGACATGTCGATATATTAGGCGCCGGACGTTACCGGAGCCTGAGGACCCGCCCCACCGCCGACGGGGGCGTCGGCCTCCGGTGCCGTGGCACCGAGCCAGGAGAGGTCTCCGGCCTCCGTGTTGGTGGCGTAGACGCTCGGCCGGCTGGTGGAGTACCGAACTATCGAGACCGATGCGGGCCCGACGTTGATGCGCTGGAACAGGTCAAGATGCATGCCGAGCGCATCGGCGAGGATGGCCTTGATGATGTCGCCGTGGCTCACCGCCGCCCACACGGCTCCGGGCCCATGCTGCGCCTCGAAGGCCGCATCCTGACGCCGGATCGCGGCGACGGACCGCGCCTGCATCGCCGCCAGCGACTCACCGCCGGGAAACGTGACGGCGGACGGATGCGCCTGCACCACCGACCACAACTTCTCCTGTGCGAGATCACCGAGGGTGCGGCCCTGCCACTGCCCGTAGTCGCACTCGGTGAGGTCGGGCTCAACCGTCGTCGCCAGCGAACCGGCCTGATGCCCGAGGATCTGCTGCGCCGTCTGCAGGCAGCGCTCCAGCGGGCTCGAAACCACTCCGACCAGCGGCGCCACGGCCAGGCGACGGCCGGTGACCATCGCCTGCTCCCGCCCGATCTCGTCGAGGAGGACCCCGGCGGTGCGCCCCGCGAGCAAGCCCGTGGCGTTGGCGGTGGTGCGACCGTGCCGCACGAGGAGGACTGTAGCCATGGGTACAGCCTAGGCAGGCTCGCCCAGGCGACGCGCGATTCGTGCATCCGCCTGCGCGACGTCGTCGTGTGCGCCGCCCGACGGGCCTGATCCCGAGAACCCCACTGAGCGGAAGTCCCCACTCGTCGCGCCAACGCCGAACGCCGTGCGGACGACCGGCCACCCCCGCGATCCGCCGAACTTCTCCTCCGGAGAAGAATCGCGAAAGTTCTGCGCCGAAGTCTGAACTCGACCGGTCGGGATGGGCGCATTCTTCATATAGCGGCCGATCATGGCCCGCCGGATCCGCCGCCCACAGCCCGCACAATTCAACGTCGAAGGAATGCACATGACCATCTATCAGAACGACATCGAGGCCATCGAAGCACTGAAGCAGGGTGTCGGTCGCAGCTGGGATGCCATCGACCCGGAGTCTGTCGCCCGCATGCGCGCGCAGAACCGCTTCAAGACCGGCCTCGAGATTGCCCAGTACACCGCCGACATCATGCGCAAGGACATGGCGGAGTACGACGCCGATTCTTCTGTCTACACCCAGTCGCTCGGCGTCTGGCACGGCTTCATCGGCCAGCAGAAGATGATTTCGATCAAGAAGCACCTGAAGACGACGAACAAGCGCTACCTCTACCTCTCCGGTTGGATGGTCGCCGCTCTGCGGAGCGAGTTCGGTCCGCTGCCCGACCAGTCCATGCACGAGAAGACGGCCGTTCCCGCGCTCGTCGAGGAGCTCTACACGTTCCTCCGTCAGGCCGACGCCCGCGAGCTGGACCTGCTCTTCACCGCCCTCGACGCGGCCCGCGCCAACGGCGACGACGCCAGGGTCGCCGAAATCCAGGACCAGATCGACAACTACGAGACCCACGTCGTGCCGATCATCGCCGACATCGACGCCGGCTTCGGTAACCCCGAGGCGACGTACCTCCTGGCCAAGAAGATGATCGAGGCCGGCGCCTGCGCCATCCAGATTGAAAACCAGGTCTCGGACGAGAAGCAGTGTGGCCACCAGGACGGCAAGGTCACCGTGCCCCACGAGGACTTCATCGCGAAGATCAACGCCGTGCGCTATGCGTTCCTCGAGCTCGGCATCGACAACGGCATCATCGTCTCGCGCACCGATTCGCTCGGCGCCGGCCTCACCCAGAAACTCGCCGTCACCTACCAGCCGGGAGACCTGGGCGACCAGTACAACTCCTTCCTCGACGTCGACGAGATCACCGAGGCAGACCTGGGCAACGGGGACGTCGTGATCAAGCGCGACGGCAAGTTGCTCCGGCCGAAGCGTCTGGCCAGCAACCTGTTCCAGTTCCGCCAGGGAACCGGCGAGGCGCGCTGCGTGCTCGACAGCATCACCTCGCTGCAGAACGGCGCGGACCTGCTCTGGATCGAAACCGAGAAGCCGCACGTCGCCCAGATCGCCGGAATGATGAACGAGGTGCGCAAGGTCATCCCGAACGCCAAGCTCGTCTACAACAACAGCCCGTCGTTCAACTGGACGCTCAACTTCCGTCAGCAGGCCTACGACAACCTGGTGGCTGAGGGTAAGGATGTGTCGGCGTACGACCGCGCGAAGCTGATGAGCGTCGTCTACGACGAGACCGAGCTCGCCCAGAGTGCCGACGAGAGCATCCGCACCTTCCAGCGCGACGGCTCCGCCGAGGCGGGCATCTTCCACCACCTCATCACCCTGCCGACCTATCACACGGCCGCGCTTTCCACCGATGACCTGGCCAAGGGCTACTTCGCCGACCAGGGCATGCTCGCCTACGTGAAGGGCGTGCAGCGCCGCGAGATCCGCGAGGGGATCGCGACGGTCAAGCACCAGAACATGTCCGGCTCCGACATCGGTGACAACCACAAGGAGTACTTCGCCGGCGAGGCCGCGCTCAAGGCCGGGGGCAAGAACAACACGATGAACCAGTTCGAGGAACCGTCAGTAGCCGCTCGCTGAGTCGACCGCCCCGGTTAGACCGGCACTGAGAAGCCCCAGTCCCAGGACTGGGGCTTCTCAGTGCGCCGGGCAGCGGCCCCGCGCCGCGACCGGCCGGCAAACGAAACGAAACTAGGATGGCCCGATGCAGTTCTCTCTGTGGTTGGCCCTTGTCGGCGCGGGCACCTTGATCAGTTTCACGCCGGGCGCCGGGGCGATCAACACCATGAGCAACGCCCTGAACTCGGGCTTTCGCCGCTCAATCTGGGGAATCCTCGGCCAGCAGGCCGCGCTGCTCATCCACATCGTGATCGTCGCCCTCGGGGTCGGCCTGCTCGTGGCCAGTTCCCCGATCGCCTTCAACGTCATTCGCTACGCGGGTGCCGCCTACCTCGTCTACCTGGGCATCCGGCAATTCCTCGCCAAGCCGGAGCTCGATGCGGAGCGGACCGGTTCGCTGCGGTCTGAGCCCCGGTGGTCGATGTTCCGACGCGGGCTCTGGGTGAACATCCTCAACCCCAAGGCGATCGTGTTCTTCCTGGCGTTTCTCCCCCAGTTCATCCGGCTCGACCGACCAATGCTCACCCAATACTTGATCGTCGCGGTCACCGTTGTCGTGATCGACGTTCTGGTGATGTGGTTCTTCTTCGCCGGCACGGCACGGTCGTTCCGGCGCTTCACCCGTGATGCTGCGGGTCAGCGAGTGCTGAACCGTATCTTCGGCGTGCTCTTCGTCGGCGTCGGCGTGCTGCTCGCGCTCATCCACTGAGCAGGGTGACTGGCGCCGGCCCGGGTGGGTTCCAGACAACCGGAGTAGCTTGGGCGCGTGACCGAACAACAGCCCTATGACGTGGTGCGCAGCTACGACGACTTCCAGCTGCGCCGCTACCCTGAGCACCTGCTCGCGGAGGTCACGACTGATGGCCCCTTCGAGGATGCTGGCAATCGCGCCTTCCGCTATCTCTTCTCCTACATCACCGGCGCCAATCGCTCGCGCAGCACAGTCGCGATGACGGCGCCCGTGGTCCAGGCCGACGCCTCGGCGAAGATCGCCATGACCGCGCCGGTGGTGCAGCAGGCAGCGCCCGATCGGGCCGGCAGCTCCGGTTCAGGAGAATACATCGTCGCCTTTGTGTTGCCCGCCACTCTGACGGCCGACACGGCGCCGCAACCGACCGACCCGCGAGTGCGGCTACGCACCGTTCCCGAACGAAACGTCGCGGCAATCCGTTTCCGTGGTGGCTGGAGCGAGACGAACTACACCAGGCACCTTGACCGGCTGCGGTCAGCCCTCACTGCCGGCGGACTCGCCGCGAAGGGCACGCCGCGGTTCGCACGATTCGATCCGCCATTCATGCCCGCATTCCTGCGACACAACGAAATCATGCTCGATATCGAGTGATCAACGGAGGCACCCCCAACCCGACGAAAGCAGGCAGACACCATGACCGACAGCACCTCCCCGAACGCCGTGGTCATCGAACGCATCGTTGACGCACCCACCGACCTGGTCTGGAGGATGTGGACCGAGGCCGAGCACTTCGCCGCGTGGTACGGCCCGACCGGTGCGACGATTCCCGTCGCCACCATGGATGTCGTCGTCGGTGGCACCCGACTGGTCTGCATGGAGATGCAGACCCCCAACGGCACCATGAAAATGTGGTTCACGGGCGAGTATCTCGAGATCGTCGAGAACAAGCGCCTCGTCTACACGGAGTCCATGTCCGATGAACACGGCACCATTCTCGACCCGGCCGTCCTGGGAATGCCCGCCGATCAGCCCACCACCACCGAGATCACGGTCGAACTTGATGATCTCGGCACCCAAACCCGAATGGTGATGACCCATGCCGGAATCCCGGCGGACTCCCCCGGCGCAATGGGCTGGAACATGGCATTCGACAAACTCGCCACTTATCTGTCGACGCCCCATTAAGCATTCCTGGTCGGAGGAGATTCCCCGGAGCCGGGAACATCCCGCAGGATAGAAGCATGAAATCGCAGACCCTGCCGAACACGAACCTCGAAGCATCCAGCGTCATCCTGGGTCTGATGAGAATCTCCGCGATGACGGATGGCGACATCCACTCCCTGGTGAGCGCCGCCCGGGACGCCGGCATCAACTTCTTCGACCATGCCGACATCTACGGAACCGAGACCCACGAGTGCGAGAAGCGCTTCGGTGACGCCGTGACATTCTCGGCCGCGGAGCGCGCGGCCGTCACGATTCAGTCCAAGGTCGGCATTCGCCCGGGATTCTGGGATTTCTCCACGGAACACATTCTGCGCTCCGCAGACGAGTCCCTTGCCGCCCTGCAGACCGATTACCTCGATCTCCTGCTGCTGCACCGCCCCGATGCGCTCGTGGAGCCCGACGAGGTGGCTGCGGCGTTCGATGCGTTGCAGAGCTCCGGAAAGGTGCGCCATTTCGGTGTCTCCAACCACACCCCGGGGCAGATCGAGCTGCTCAAGAGCTCCGTGACCCAGCCCCTCGTCGTGAACCAGGTGCAACTCAGCCTCACCCACGCGCCGATGATCACCGCGGGCATGTCGGCCAACATGGCCGGCCTCGAGCAGTCCGTCGACCGCGGCAACGGCATCATCGACTACTCGCGGCTCAACGGCATCACCCTTCAGGCGTGGTCGCCGTTCCAGAAGGGTTTCTTCGACGGGATCTTCCTCGGTGATCGGGCGATGTACTCGGCTCTCAACTTGGCCATTGACGAGCTCGCGGTGCAGTACGACGTGGCTCCCGCGGCAATCGCCGTCGCCTGGATCCTTCGGCACCCCGCCAATATCCAGGTTGTGCTCGGCACCACGAACATCTCACACCTCACGGAGGCCGCAGCCGGCGCCGATGTCCCTCTCACCCGCCCGGAGTGGTACCGCCTGTTCACGGCCGCAGGTCACGTACTCCCCTAGCCGGTCCCGGGTTCTGGAGCAGAAGCAGCACGAGTCGGTGGAACGTCGGACCGGGGGCGCACGGCTGCGAGGATGCGGGCGATATCCATTGCGATGGCCGTCGCGGCTCCCATGGCTGTCACCGGCGCGGAGTCCCGCCGTTCGTCCAGTTCGGTCATCAGGGCTGCGGCCTTGTCCACTGCAGCGGAATACGCCGTCAGTTCCATCGCTCCCTGACCCCAGTCCCGGAGCATCACGGCCACCGCGTCCAGGGCCAGGCTCAACGAGGGGCGCAACTCCGGTCTCAGCTCGACCTCGAACGGGGTGCCCCACACCGCCCCGGCAAGGACATCAGTGAGATCTCGCACGTGAAACGTGACGGTTTCGAGGGCGGCGAGGTCCTCGAAGTCAGCACTCAGATCTCGGCGGTGGGTTATTGCCCGCGGATTGACCTTTCGGCTGTCGTCGGCGTGGCGCAACGCTGCCCGCACGTCACGGGAAACCCCGACGAGGGCGTCATTGCGGGATGCCCAGCCATCTTGCTCCGGTGGCCAGCTCTCGACCAGGGCTTCGGCGATCTCGGACAGATGATCCGCCAGCACCACGCGATAGTTCGATAGATGCCGGTCCACGGCATCGAGGCTCAGCGCGGGAAAGATCAGCATGTTGACCAGGAGCCCGATCACAATGCCGAGGCTGATTTGTTCGAGGTATCCGATCGAATACGCGTCGGCATTGGGGCCGCCGACGATGAGCACGAACAGCGCCGTGACCGGAATGAATTCGCGGTTTGCGCCGAACCACCCGGTGGCAGCGATCAGTGCGCCCAGCCCGACGGCGAGCGAGATGGTCGCCACATTCGGCTCGCTGAGCACGATCACTGCCGCGGCGAGCAGAATCCCGACTGCAAGACTTCCGAGGGTTTGCAGGGCATTCCTCAGCGAACCCATGAGCGTGGGATACATACTCACGAGGGCGCCGAGCGGCGCGTAGTAGGGGTAATCGTCGGCCACTCCTGGCAAGTACGGCGCGACGGTCCAGGCAATGCCAACCGCGACGGCGGCTTTGGCCGACTGCAGCATGCGCGACCGGGTTATCTGGGATTTCAACCGCCACGCCGTTCTTTTCACTGGCGCCAGGGTGATGCCTGTCATTGTTGTTCCGTTCGATCGCAGCGCCCACGGGCACCCGGTGTCCATTAATGTACTGCCGAACGCTGCAATCTGCCGGTATTTTTTGGCGCACGTGCCTTCCTCACCACAGGGCCTGACGTCGACGACCGGCCGATAGGGTGAAGGAACGGTCAATGGCGTTGCGAGGGGGAATCGCATGACGGTACGGAACAGAACTGGTACGTGGGGCGCGGTGCTGGCACTACTACTGTCCGCGGCCACTGTGACGCTCAGCGGATGCGCGCATGGCGACCCGACGCCGCAGGTGCTGGCGTTCCTGGCAACAGACCGAACGGCGGAGGACGCCTTACCCGCCGATCTCGACCTCGAAGGCCCCGGCGACCTCGTCGGGGATTCCAGCCGGCTGGTTGGCCTCGAGGCAGGCATCAGCTATTTCGTTGGCACCTCAAAATCGGCACAGATCTGCCTGATTCTCTTGGCCGAACCTCAACACATCGTGGGCTATACCTGCGGACCGGTCAATCGACTTGAGGTCTCGATCAGCGGCCAGGGCTCCGTCCCCGCCCGAGTCCCGGTCAGCGCCTACGGAGCAGCCCGGTTCCTCGGGGGTGCGGACCAGGTCCCGGACGGTTGGATGAGGCTGAACGACTTCCTGATCGTGAGGCGGGGCTGAGCTCTTCAACGACAGCCCATGCGGTTTCCGATGCAGCATGACCGCACAGCCGGTTGACACGGCCTCCCCTTTCGGAGCACGAACCCACTAGCATCTACTCATGCCGAAGACAGCATGGTCAGAGAAGCCCAGCGAATTGCATCGGGTGGAGCCCGGATTCCAGCTGAAGGATGTCGACCCAGGGTCGACACCCGGAATCGACGCCACCAAACGGTCGGGCAAGGCCCTCCGGCTGAAGCAGAAGGACGCCCTGGGCGAGCTGCAGGGCAAGCTCTTCGCCGACAGCACCGTCGGTGGCAAGCGCTCGCTGCTGATTGTCCTGCAGGGAATGGACACCTCCGGTAAGGGCGGGATCGTCACCCACTCGCTCGCCGGGATGAGCGCCTCCGGCGTGGTTGTGCACGGCTTCAAGGCGCCCTCCCCTGAGGAGAAGAAGCACGGATTCCTCTGGCGGGTGCGCAAGAGGCTCCCCGAGCCGGGCATGGTGAGCGTCTTTGATCGCTCCCACTACGAAGACGTGCTCGCCGCCCGGGTGCGTCACCTTGCCGACCCGAAGACGCTCGACCGGCGATACGGCCAGATCAACACCTTTGAACGACAAGCCACCGACAACGGAACCACGATCATCAAGGTGATGCTCCAGATGAGCGAAGAGGAACAGAAGCGGCGACTGGTCGCCCGGCTCCACCGGCCCTCAAAGCTATGGAAGTACAACCCGAGCGACGTCGACGACCGCGAGCTGTGGCGTCAGCTTCAAGAGGCGTACCAGATCGCCATCGATCGAACCTCGACCGAGCACGCCCCCTGGCACGTCGTGCCCGCTGACCACAAGTGGTACTCGCGACTGGCCGTGCAGCAGATCATCCTCGAGAAGCTGCAGGAGATGAATCTGGACTGGCCCCAGCCGGATTACGACCTGGCCGCCGAGCGGATGCGAGTGGCCGGCACATGAGCACCACACTCCGGAACCTGAACGAGAAATACCTGACCGAGGTGCGGGTCCTGTCCGCCCCGGCGAAGAGAAACCTGTACCTCACCGCCGCGGTTCTGGGCGGTGTAGGTGTTCTCGCTTTCGCCGTGATCCTGCGGGGCGTCCTGCTCAACGACGCACCGACCACCATCGACGCGCCGATCCAGGCCTGGCTGAATGGCGGCAGAACGGATGTCCTCACGGGCATCATGATCGGGCTCGCGATCGCGTTCGGTCCCGTCGCGCTGCCCCTGATCATCCTTGTCGTCGTCGTGGTCTGGGGCATCGTCGCCAAACACGTCTGGCGGCCGCTGCTGCTGGCGGCCGGCACCTTGACGGGCGTGATCCTCGCGCAGATCATCACCCGTGCGGTTGGGCGAGATCGCCCGCCGACAGACCTCATGCTGTTCGGAACGGACACGACGTTTTCGTTCCCGTCCGGCCATGTGCTCGGCGCCTGTAACTTCTTGCTGCTGTTGACGTATTTGGTGTTTTCCCGCCGGAGAAACCCGCGCGCACGTGCGGCGGTCTTCGTCCTGGTCGGGCTGCTCATCGTGGCCGCGGCGGTCAGCCGGGTCTACCTCGGATATCACTGGGCAACGGACGCCCTGGCCTCCGTGTCCCTGTCGCTGATCATTCTGGGCGCGGTGATAGCCCTCGACACGCATCACACGGTGCGTGTCAGCGAGGCACCATCACGTTGAGGCCGGCCGGCTTGAGCCTGGCCTTGATCGCCGTCGCGTCTCCGAGGCCGTCACCGTCGAGTTCGATCTCCTCGGCGCCGCTGAGACGCATGGTGATCTCTGCGGCCTTCACGTAGTTGAGCGCGTGCACGTCCTTGGTCGGTACTTTGCTGCCGAGTTTGGTGCGGCGAAGCACCCCGTTCTCCCAAAACACCTTGGCCGCAATCTGCACCCAGCCGAACGGTCCATCCGGGCGCAGAACGGCAATGTCAAAGAACCCGTCGTCCACGGCGGCGTCCGGAAGCAGCAAAACGTTCGCCTGCAACGATCCGCAATTGCCGATGATGATGGTGTGCGCGCGCACGGATTTGACCCGCCCGCCGTCGAGTCGGTACCGCACGCGCAGTTCACTCTTGTCCAGGAGCGCCTTCACGATCGCACTCACGTAGGCGAGCCAGCCCACCTTTTTCTTGAGTTCCTCGTCGGTGTTGGCGAGCATTTTCGCGTCGAGTCCGAGCCCGGCCATGACCAGGAAGGCGTGCTTGGTGAGCGACCCGTCGCCGTGACGGATCTCGATCAGGCCGAGGTCGACCGGGCGTTTCACCCCGGTGAACGCGGTACGGATCGCATCCTCCACATCGTCCAGGGTGAGTTCCAGATTGCGGGCGAACAGATTGCCTGTGCCGGAGGGCAGAAGAGCAAGACTCGCCGCGCTTTCGTGCACAATCTCCGCGACGGCGCGTACCGTGCCGTCGCCTCCCGCCACGATGACCAGGTCTACCCCGGCGTCCAACGCCTCCTGCGCCGCGCCCTGCCCCGGATCATCGACGGATGTGGGGAAGAATTGCGTTGCTCTCCAGCCGGCTGCGGCCTCCTCTGTGGCGACTGCAGCCTTGATCGCGTCGAGGTCAACCTTGATCGGGTTGTAGATCACGGCAGCGGTGTGCGTGTGTGGCGCAGCCACAGGGTTCTTGGGGGTCATCGGTCCATTTCTCTTCGTCATTGAGAATGAGGTCGGCTGCCTGCCGTGAAGCTACTATACGACTCGTTGGATCTATCATTGGCGGATGATATCCCCTGGCAAACCGGATTTCGTTGCCACGCGGCGCGCGAAACGCGTAGCCCGTCGATGGCCGTTGGTGAGCGGACTCGCCGTCGTGGGTCTCGCCTTCACGTTGGGCGCTCTCATCGTGGTGCGCGACAAGGGCCTGCCGCTGACCATCGACACCCAATGGATGACCGAGGTGATCGAGAATCGTGCGCCGGTCTGGGAGTTCCTCTCCCTGATCATGAACAATCTCGGTGGAGGTGTGATCGCGACCTTCATCGTGCCCGTGCTGCTCGTCGCCGCCTTGCTGCTGCTGAAGCGCCCCTGGGCCGCCGGGTACTACCTGGCGGCCACCATGCTCACCGGTGGCAGCGTGCAACTCCTCAAGCATCTGTTCGGGCGGGCACGGCCGGAGGCACTCATGGTCAACGTCGATTTCGGGTCGTTTCCGTCCGGCCACGTCGCCAATGCGGCGGCCATGGCCGTGATCCTGTCGATCCTTTTCCCGGGGCTCTGGGTCTGGATAGCAGGATCGATCTATACGGCTGTCATGATGGTCAGCCGCACCTACCTGGGGGCACACTGGCTCAGCGACACCGTCGGCGGATTACTGCTCGGCATCGGCGTCGCGATCGTGGTTTGGGCGCCGCTGGCCGCAAAGGTCGACGGTGAACGCACACTTCGCAGCAGGCGTTCACCCGATAACGTCTAGAGCCGGGCGCGCCAGGCGCGAACGAAGCAATACAGTCCGTAGGCGATCAAACCGATTCCGACGGCACTCAGGATGACGGTGCCGGCGGGCAGCTCGGCCAGGGCCTTCAGGGCCCCGTCGAGCCCCGTGGACTTGCTCGGATCCCGGGTGACCGCGGCGACCATGAGCAGGATTGCCACGACGCCGAGTGCGATGCCCTTCGCGACGTAGCCCACGACGCCGAGGGCGATGACCACCTTTCGGGCGGGGTCGGGCGGAACCGAGATGTCGGAGGTGAATTTCCTGGCCACGCCCTTCCGAATGAAGTAGGCGCCGATGGCGAGCACGACGATCCCGCCAACGAAAAGCACAACGACGCCGCCCGGGGACGAAATCAGCGTCGCGCTGGCTTCGCTCGTGCTGCTCGACGAATCCGTTGAACTTCCACGGGCAAAGGTGAAGGCCGTGAAGGCGAGGGCGATGTAGACCACGCCCTTACTCACCTCGACCCCGCGGTGGGCCCATTTGCGCTTGGGGTCGCCACCCTGAATCAGGAAGGCCGCGACCAGTAGCCACAGGCCGAGGGCACAGAGACCGATGACAACGGTCCAGAGCAGGAAAACTCCCCCCGGAGTCGACGCAAGCTGCCCGAGCGCACCGGATTGGTCTGCCGAACCGCTTCCCGCCCCGGTCGCGACGCTGATGGCCAGCCCGCCGATAAGAATGTGGAGCAACCCGTTGGTGGCGAATCCCAGCCGCGCGAGGGCACGAAGTGGCGTGCTCGTCTTCGCCGCGCGGGCAACGTTTTTGGCCGAGTCATCATTCATGCGCTCAGTGTACTGGCGTGTGACCGAATCTGACTCGGCCAGTTGGCGAGCAGTGTGATTGGCCGAATACGCCCGATCGGGCACTGCGGTCGGGGAGACGGCTCGGCGAGGTCCACTGTGGCCGTGCCCGGTGTGCCGAACGACGAGGCGAACGAACCGAGCAGTAAAAAGCAGGGAAGCCGTGCCGCGTCGACGACCGCCTCAGTATGGGCCGGACCCAATCAGCCGGCGTCGGGCTCGTCCGTGCCCGTGCGCACCCGCAGCACGGTCTCCCAAGTGGCGACGCCCACGAGCACCCCCGTGGTCATCGCCGCCAGCACGAGCGGTGACAGCGCGAACGCGAGGCCGAACAGCACGAGCAATGCGGTGACCCCGGCCAGATGTGAAATGAGCAGCTCCCGAGCGACGATCCAGCGGAACAGGACGAGTCCGACGAGATAGAGAACCGGCCCACCCACGAGCGTGATGGCCGTGGCCAGGCTGACGGCGGCATCCGGGTGCTTCAAGACCTCTTTGTCGGCGACGGAGGTCAGCACGATCCCGGCGATGATGATCGCGTGCACGTACGTGTATGCGAGGCGAGCGATTCGGCCGGGGGCAGCGGAAGACGCCATGGCATTGGCCCCCACGCGCTCACCGTGATCGAAGTAGAGCCACCACATGGTCACCGCACTGACAAAGGCGACGAGCAGGCCGAGCACGCCGTCAACGGAGATGGACTTGTCGATGAATGCGAACCCGGTGACCAGGAACGACTCCCCGAGCGCGATGATCACGAAGAGGGCGCTGCGCTCGGCGATGTGGGGGCCGGAGATATCCCAGTCCTCTGCGGTGGCCTTGCCCAGGCCTGGCACGCGGAAACCGAGGCCGGCGGAGAGGTATTCGACAGCCAGCGCGATGCCCCAGAGCGGCAGCCGGAACTCCAGTGGAAGAACGGCGCCGAGAATCCAGAAGACCCCGGCGACCGTGAGCCAGACGAGTATCCGCAGGTGCGTGCGGTGCAGGTCCCGGTCGTGCGGGGCGAGCGCGAGCAACATGAACACGGTTCGCCCGAGCTGCAGGGTCACGTAGGAGAGGGCGAAGACCAGTCCCCGGTCGCCGAACGACTCGTAGATGGATGTGCTCATCACGAGGCCGATGAGCGAGAGCCCGATGATCGCGCCCCGCACGGGAAGTCGCACGGGGTCGAGCCAGTTTGTGGCCCAGGTCGTGTAGATCCAGATCCACCAGAAGGCGAGCACGAGAAGAGTGGATTCGAGCGCCCCGGCCAGGGTCTGATTGTCGTAGAGGTATCGGGAGAGCTGGGTCAGCGCGAGGATGAAGATCAGGTCAAAGAACAACTCGATGTAGGCCACGCGGTGGGCGCGCTCCGAATCGTCGGGGCGGAGCAGATTCTGACGGATGCCGAATGCGGCGCGTGCCGTCTTGGTCGGAGGGGTCACGGCCTCATTCTCCCGTGCATCGAGCGAGCTGTCATCCGTCTCATAGGCCGACCTTCACCGCGATGGATTCCTCTTCCCAGACTTTTGGGCTGTGCGTCGCGTTGTGGCTCCAGAAGGGGCGATCCACGATGAAGCGAGTGACACTCGGCTGGTCGGGGATCGATTGCCCGGCACCCGCCAGGATGAGCACGATGTCCACTTTGAGCCTGACGTCGATAACCCGACTCACCCGGTCCACCATGTCACGGTGCCGCTGGTTTATCGGAGCGCTGAGCAAGACAACATCATCGACCAGGGTTCCGGCATTCACCGCGCGCGCCACCACCTCGCCGCCGTAGCTGTGGGCGAACACCGTATCGAGATGTCCTCCCCCGACACCATCGATCCACCGCGCGAGCCGATCGGCGGCCTGCGCGCGCTGTCGCTCGCTCAACGCGCCCGACCAGGAGAACTCACCGCCACCGCGGTACAGGTCGTGGCGGTGGAGTCCCGCCACATACTCGAAGTAGTCGCCGCCCGGGTACCACCAATCGCCCTTCCAGCCCAGTGTGCCGTGCACCATCGTGGAGGTGTGCTGGCGAATGCTGCCGGGCCGCGGCCGCGGGGACTCCTCCTCAGGTGAATCGCCCGGCTCGACGCGCTGCAGCTGCGCCGCGGCGGCGATCTGCCGCACAATCGGGTCGGCAGACTTCTGGGCCAGGCGCACCCTCACCTGGGCCACGCTCCACACGACGGCGTCCAGACTCGACGCCTCCCAGACGGTCCGAACCTTGTCCAACGTTTCCTCGACTCTTTGGCGCCAGGCCAGACCGCGCCATTCCGACGGCACAAGGCCGGCGACGTCGTCGCTCCAGAACAGAGGACTCTCCGTGAGCGCGCGACCCTCAACATCCAACAGTTGCCACACCGCGAAAACAATCTCGGCGGGCACCGCGGTCGGCGCAAGCTTCATCGTGCCCAGGAGGCTGACTGCCGCCGTGACCGACTCGCGCTCGAGTGCGCTGCTCAGCCCGGCGACCAGAAAGGCGAGCCGCGGCGACGCGTCGGCGCGTTCGTTGAGGTCCCGCCAGGCCGTTGCGCGGGCCTCCGCGGCAGTCCACCCCGACTCGACCATCTCCGCAAGGTAGAGAACCTCCCCGTCGAGTGGTCGTTGCACCAGTGGTCGTGCGCCCTCGGCGAAGGCCGGGTTGAATCCGAACCAATCGAGCGCGCCCGGGAGCAGGATGGACGAATCGCCGCTCTCCACAGGCCCCAGTTCGTCGAGGGTGCCGGCAATCGCGAATCGCGCCGCGTTGGTGCCTTCGAACCGCGGCTCCTCAGAAACCGACTCGGGACTGCTGTGAACCTCGAACGTCTCCAAGTCCTCGTCCACAGAAGCCTCCAGCAGTCGCCACCGGTCATGACATCCGCGCGAAAGTCATGGGACCGACTCAGACAAGTCGGTCGGTCGTGTTCCGAGTGTGGCACTACTCATCCGAACCCACGGATACCGAACCCCCGCACGTGTCGAGGGATAATCGAACGATGATGACTTCCTGCATTCTCGACATCTGCGATGGTTCGTAGCCGTGTCGGAGATGTGGCAGGTGGTCCTGAGCGTCATTGCCGGCCTGGTCCTGGTCTGGCTGGTGCTCGTCCTTATTCTCTGGCTCGAGCAACGCAAACATCCGGGCCGTGCGTCGCTCACGGACCTTCTGCGGCTCGCGCCCGACGTGGTGAGATTGCTGAAACGCCTCGCCTCCGACCGAACGGTGCCGGTCGGGGTGCGGATCTCGTTGGGCATCCTCATGGTCTATCTGATCTCCCCCATCGATCTCATCCCGGACTTCATCCCCGTGCTGGGCTACGCGGATGATGCGTTGGTGGTCGCGATCGCTCTCCGGTTCGCGACCAGGCGGGCGGGGCGCGACGCCGTCACGAGACACTGGCCGGGGACCCCGAACGGCCTGGCCGCCGTCCTGCGCCTGGCCGGGCTGCCCGCCTCCGGCACCGGAGGGTGAGCGCGTAACCGGCGGAGCTCGACCCAGCGACCGCGATCGCCGACTCAAAACAGACCCTCATTTGCCCAGATCTCCACGCCGAGCTCCTGGTCGGCCTGCTGTTGACCGCCGGGCCGCGCTTGTGGCCGGCCCGCGTGGCCCGAGCTTTGAGGATTCTCAGATGGATCGGCATGGAGTCTGCCTTGTTGACAAGACGCATCGCTACGCTGACCCCGGCATAAGGAGGACATGCGGTGGATGGACTCGACGCGCTGTGGGCGACCGATATCGTGGATGGACCCGTCATCATTGTCGTGTTCACGCTCTCGGCTCTGGCCCTGGTGTACCTGCTCTTGCGCCCGCCGATCCGGCGCTGGGCGCTGACAACCCTCATCGCCGTGTCGGCTGGGGCTCTGGTTGCGGTCCTGATCTGGTTCGTCACGGTACGCACCTTCAACCTGTTCGGGATGTCACTCGGACACGGGACCTACCTGTGGCTGGCGGCCACCTGCGCGGGCATCAGCCTGGCAATCGCCAATCTGTGGAGAGCGCGACGGTTGCGTCGGAGCGTTTCGGCGGCCGCGGTTGTCCTCTTCCTCGTTGCGGGCACACTCGGCATCAACGCCGGCTTCGGCCTGGACCGAACGCTGGGTTCGCTGCTGGGAATCAGCACCTTGAAACCGATCGCCCTGACGCCTCCCAGCGGGGCGCCGACCGCGAGTCACCCGGCCGGACCGTTGTGGCGCAACTGGACGCCCCCTGCTGGGCTGCCCAGTGCGGGTACCATCGGCACGCAGGTCATCCCAAACACGATTTCCGGGTTCTCGTCGCGGCCGGCCGGAATCTACCTTCCGCCTGCCGCCCTCGTCCCCGATGCCCCTGCCCTACCTCTCGTCGTCATGTTGATGGGACAGCCCGGAAACCCCGACCCCGAGTACATCGCGGCCACCCTTGACCGCGCCGCAGCACGACACGGCGGACTTGCACCGATCGTGATCGTTGCGGACCAGCTGGGCGACCCCGGCCTCGACCCCCTCTGCCTGGATACCGCGGCCTACGGTCGAGCGGAAACCTTCCTCACTCAGGACGTCGTGAACTGGGCCCGGGAGAACCTCAACATCATCCAGGACCGCCGTTATTGGACCATCGCCGGCTATTCCAACGGCGGCCAGTGTGCGGTCTCCCTCGCGGCCAAACACCCGGACCTCTGGTCGAACGTCATCGACATTTCCGGTGAGGAGTTCCTCGGTTCGGAGATCCAGGCTGCCACCCTGCGGGACGTCTTTGGCGGCGATCAAGCGGCATATGACGCGCAGAAACCGATCAATCTCCTCGCCGGCCACCACTACCCCGGCACCGTCGCGGTGTTCACTGTGGGGTCCGACGACACGGGCTTCATTCCCGGCCAGCGGCTCCTCGCCGCAGCCGCCGAGAAGGCAGGCATGGCGGTGACGTACTGGGAGTCACCGAACGGAGGGCATGTTCTCCCCGCCCTCACCGACGGGCTCGACAAGGCTTTCCAGGTGTTGTACCCCCAGCTCGGCCTTGCTCCGCCCACAGCGCGGTGAGCCGAGCCGTGACCAAGAGGTCCATTCCGCAGTGCACGTGTGCGTGGAGCACGCTCTGTCGAGATGGATCCGCCTAGAGTGGAGGCCGTGGTGGACCACTGAAAGGGGCAACCCATGAGCGACACGTTCAGCAAAGAGGAAAAGGCTGCGATGAAGGCCGCGGCCGCCGAAGCAAAAGCAGCAAAGGCGGGCGCCGATCTGGAAGAAGCCTGCCTCGCTGCCATTGCCGAAATGTCGGGCACTGACACGGAGCTCGCCGAGACCCTGCACCAGCTGGTCAAGAGGCACACGACCTTGGCGGCGAAGACGTGGTACGGCATGCCTGCGTACGCGAACGCTGACGGGAAGGTTGTTGTGTTCTTCCAGAGCTCCGCCAAATTCAAGGTGCGCTACGCCACGATCGGTTTTCAGCCGGATGCCAACCTTGACGAGGGCAACCTCTGGCCGACCTCTTTTGCCGTGACCAAGCTCACCGCCGCCGACCAGAAGAACCTGGTCGCACTGTTGAAGAAGGCCATCGGCTAGACCTCGACGCGAACCCGGAGACTGCCCACGACGAAGAGCAGGTTTCCGCTGATTCCGACGGCGGTATGGATGTGCTCGTAGTGCTGAACGAGGGTGCGGATCGTGACGAGATTCATCCGGGGTTCCAATCAGCGTTGCGGCCCAGCCTCACGCCGCTGCCCTCAAAACGAGCGTACCGTCCCGGTTTCGGTCAGCCCATCGGTGACGCGCAGGTGAACCCGCCCACCGTGACCTTGCGCGACCACACCAGCTGGCTTAGATTCACTGCCATGGGCAAGGTCGAGGTTCAGACCACTGCCACGGGCGCAACGTTGACCGCGTGTGGAGTGGCGTTTGCTGCGGCCCGCGTCCTGGGGTTCGTGCGGGGTGCGCCGTGAGCGGCGCCGAAGTGCCGAGCGGGTCCGCGAACGAGGAGGCCGCCGGCCCGCTGCCGGACTCCGACGCGACGAGCGGGGTGCGGTTCACGCCCGAGGTGCTCGACAGCACCACCATCGCGATACCGCTGTTGCAGGTGATCAAGCGGGAGTTGGAAGCGGCTCGCACCGAGCAGGGCTACCGCCCACCCATCCTCGACGTGATGATCGACCTCAATCTCGAATATCCCGATGGCCGCGAGGAGGCTCGTGACCAGGTGGTCAGGCTGATCGACACTGCTATCAAGCAGGCTGGCGTGGACAAGGCCCAGCAGGGAATCGACCCGGTCAGTCCGGTTGGCAATCAGTATGTGGTGGCGCAGCTTGAGCCGCAGGTCGTCAGCACGCTGGCGAGGCTCGACCGCGGGCATCCTCGCGAAGGGCCCAGAAGGGTTCAGCGCGGAGCCATCTTTAGGATCTGGCCTGATTTTGAGGTGCGGAAGCTCACCAATAAGTCGGTCAGCACGGTGAAGGCGGACGCTGCCCGCGTTTCGTTCTCTGCGTTCGGTGAGGGGATCGTCTGGGCGGTGGTGGATTCCGGGATCGACGCCCGGCATCCGCACTTCAAGACCTACGAGAACCTCGCACTGAAACAGCCACTGCGTCATCACGACTTCACCGGTGCCGGCCCAACGGACGACGTCGGCGGCCAGGACACCGCTCTCGTCGACGACTTCGGACACGGTACGCATGTCGCCGGAATCATCGCGGGCGCCAGCTATACCCGCGGGTCCGCCCCCGCGGCCGGCAGCGGCGGCTCATCGAAGACGACCGGCACCCCGATCGTGGGTCACATCCACGCGATGGCGAAGCGTCGGGACGAAGAGGGCGAGACGACCTACGTACCGCTGGAACTCACATCCATCACCGGGATGGCCCCGAAGTGCAAACTTGTCAGCCTCAAGGTGCTGGATGAGAAGGGGACCGGACGCGTCAGCCGCATCGTCGCCGCGCTTCAGGAGGTTCAACGCGTGAACGCGTACGGCAGGAACATCCAGATCCACGGTGTGAATCTCAGTGTGGGGTACGAGTTCCAACCCGAATGGTTCGCCTGCGGGCAGAGTCCGTTGTGTGTTGAGGTTGACCTGCTCGTGCGGTCCGGTGTGGTCGTCGTGGTTGCGGCGGGTAACACGGGCTACGGCTACAACAGAGACCTGTCGAAGGGCGCCGTCGCCGCGGGTCTCGACCTGACGATCAACGACCCGGGAAATGCCGAGCGGGCGATCACTGTTGGCTCGACGCACCGGGAGGCGCCGCACGTGTACGGGGTGTCGTACTTCTCGTCGAAGGGCCCGACCGGCGACGGCCGCCTCAAGCCTGACCTGGTGGCCCCCGGGGAGAAGATCATGTCCTGTGCGGCAGGAGCGCCGAAGGCTGTGGCACTGAGGGCGGCTGATACCCAGGAATGCGACTATGTCGAGGACAGCGGCACCAGCATGGCGGCTCCGCACGTGTCTGGCGTCATCGCCGCGTTCCTCTCGGTTCGGCACGAGTTCATCGGCAAAACCGACGAAGTGAAGCAGATCTTCCTGTCGACGGCCACCGACCTGAACCGTGACCGAAACTTCCAGGGCCACGGCCTTGTCGACCTGATGCGTGCAATCCAATCCGTGTGAAGGGTGAAGTAATGGTTGAGAAGTCGGGGTTCGAGTACTTCGAGGTGCAGTTCACGAAGTCGGGCGACGTGCACGACCGAGACGAGGTCACGGCCCTGAAGAAGCACCTGGCGGCTTCGAACACGACTGATCTCCTTGTGCTCGCTCACGGCTGGAACAACGACATGGCCGAGGCGCGAGGGCTGTACGAGGGCCTCCTCTCACAGCTCCGAACGGAACTGCAAGCGCGGCGGATCGCCGGCGCCCCGAAGAACATCACCGTGCTCGGACTGCTCTGGCCCTCCAAGAAGTTCGCCGACCTGAAGCTGACCGCCAGTGGCGCCGCCGGCCTGGCGAGTTCCGTCACGGATGACGCCCTTCTCCAGCAGTTGGAGCAACTGGAGCTGCTGCTCGACGACCCGTTGCAGACACCGTCGATTGAGTCTCTCAAGGCCCTGATTCCACGGTTGGAGGACAGCCCGAAAGCCCAGCGCGAATTCGCGGACCTGCTTCGCGCGGCCCTTGTCCCCGAGGCTGATCTCCGGGAGGGTGACCTCCCCGACGGGGTGAAGGAGGGTGAAGCGGAGGATGCCTCGGACACGTTCTTCTCGCTTTCCGGCTCCGAGCTGATGGATCGACTGGCGAAACCGGTGGAGCTCGACGCCGAACCACCGGCGGCCGAACCCAGCGGGTTCGACGCCATCGGCGGAGCCACTCGACTGGGCACGGACGATGTCGGGAGTGCGGCCGGCCTGGGAGATTTCCTGAGCGGTATCAAGGCGGGTGCGAGCAATCTCCTCAACTACGCCACCTTCTATTCCATGAAGCAGCGCGCCGGCACCGTCGGTCAACGGGGCGTCAATTCGCTGCTCCGCGAAATCGCACAGGACCACCAGGCCGTGCGGATCCACCTCGTCGGCCACAGCTTCGGCGGCAGGCTGGTGACAGCAGCCACGGCGGGACCGAACGAGGGGTCCGCACTCGCCCCACGGTCGCTCGTCCTGCTCCAGGCCGCGTTCTCGCACAACGGCTTCGCCGAGAACTTCGACGGGAAGGGCCGGAATGGAGCCTTCCGCCGAGTGGTCTCAGCCGGGCTGGTGCATGGCCCGATCGTCATCACCCATACTCGCAACGACAAGGCTGTGGGTGTGGCGTATCCGCTGGCTTCCCTCATTTCAGGAAGCGACTCGGCCGGACTCGGCGACGAGAACGACCGTTTCGGAGGAATGGGACGAAACGGAGCGCAATTCACTCCAGAGGCCGAGAGGGACAACCTCCTGGACGCGGATGGCAGCTATCAGCTCCACCGCGGACGCGTCTACAACCTGCGCGCAGATTCGGCGATCTCCGGCCACAGCGACATCACGGGGCCCGAGGTGGCCCATCTGCTCCTTGCCGCTATCGCCGCCGGTTGAGTCGACCTGCACCACGTGCGTCGTGCGTCGTGCGTCAGATAACGAGGGTCTGGTCGACAAGGCCCTGGGCGACTTCGGACAACATCACGCGGTTACTGCGAGCATGATTCCTGATCAACGCGAATGCTTCCTCCATCGAGACTCCGCGAGTATGCGCTAGCACTCCTTTGGCTTGCTCAATCACGACTCGGGAGTTCAACGCGAGCGTCAGTTGTTCCCGCACCGAATTGCTCTCTCGCACTGTGCGTTCCTGCAGAATCCCGATCGTGGCTACATCGGCCAGCGCCTGGGCGGCCCGCACATCCTGCGTACGCAGGGCGCCGGGGATATTGGACAGCAGGTTGAGGGTGCCAATTGTCGTTTCACGAAGCCGCAACGGAATCGCATGGACCGCAGCGAACCCCTGCTCCCGCGCACTATCCCGAAACCGCTGCCACGCGGGCGGGCTGTCCTCCACGTCCGGCAGGGAGACGACGGATCCGGTGCTGAAGCACTCCACGCACGGGCCCGCCTGAGCGCTCAGTTGCATCACTTCAACGAGCCGGCTGGCCTCGCTGGTCGAGGCGACGACTTCGAGCTCGCCGTCTTCGTCGGCCAGGAGAATGCCGGCCGCCGCAATGTCGAAGAGGCTGGCGCAACTCTCCACCAATGTTTGTAAGAGATCCACGACGTCGTAACCGGCAACAAGAGTGTCCGCGAGGGTCGCGAACGTGTCGATCAAACGGTCCTCTCTTGTTTCATCAATCATGAGACCCCTCGATCCGGTTTTCCTTTACCGCGAAACTCAATCGCCGGTCGATGATCTCCTCTGAGATCTCCTGCATGGATCGGCCAACGGCGAAGGCATGGCCCTGGATGACCAGCCGGGCGTCGAGGGCAGAAATTCCCAGTTGGGACAGCACCATCCCGGTGGCCTGATGCACTTCACGATGAGAAAATTGTTTGCGAGTGTCGGCTTCGCCCTCACTGTCGCTCTGGGACAGCCTGATCGCTCGAGAGAGCACCAGTCGGCTGACGATGGTCGCGAGGTCTGAAGTGCGCCGAATATTCAGATCGCTGAGCTGACTGGGCCGACTCGTGTAGAGGTCGATCGCCCCGATGCGTAAGGGTCCCAGTGACAGGGGAAAAGCGAAAAGCGCACCCAGGTCATCGGCGATGATTGCCTCCGAGAACGCCGGCCATACCCGGTTCGGCCGTTCGCGGATATTCGGCTCAAGAACCGGCACCCCAGATTCAAGTGCGTCCCAACACGGGCCCTCACCAAGATCGAATTGCAGTTCGTCCAGTCGAAACGCTTGGGCGTTGCTTGCCGAAATTGTTTCCGCCTGGAGAAAATCACCGAACGTCGAGATGGACAGCCCGTCCACGGGCAGCACCCCCAGAAAAGGCTCATAGAGGCGTGACTCATTTCCCGCCAAAGCGGTCAACTCTTCCTCGGCCACCGCAAAACGTTCAGGCATCGCAATCCCTCCCACGATTCCTGCTAATTCTCCTTTTCCGACCTGTCCACGTCATATCCCGAACCTACTCCGCCACGTCCGGATTGGGAGGCCCCTGGTCCCCCGGATATTCACGCCGGGGGCGTCGGCGCCGAATCCGCACACTCAGGCGGATGGGAACGACGCGATTCAACTCCACGGCCCCCACACAGAAGAGATCGCTCCTGAGGATTCTCACGAGCGATCTCTTCGGTGTTTTCGGTTATCTTTCGACCGAGTGAGTCGTGCCTGTCACGACCGCCCGACAAAAGCGGTCGGCTCGGTGACCTTCAGTGCGCGGAAGCCGCGCAGACGGAGGCTGTTGCTCACGACGAAGACCGATGACAGCGCCATGGCGGCTCCGGCGATCAAGGGGTTGAGCAGTCCGAGCATGGCGAGCGGAATCGCGGCCACGTTATAGGCGAACGCCCAGAACAGGTTCGCCTTGATCGTGCCGAGTGTGCGCCGGGACAATCGGATCGCATCCGCTGCCGCCATGAGGTCACTGCGAATCAGGGTCAGGTCACTCGCCTCGATCGCGACGTCGGTGCCGGTGCCCATCGCGATGCCGAGGTCGGCTGTGGCGAGCGCGACCGCGTCGTTCACGCCGTCGCCGACCATCGCCACGACCCGGCCCTCTGCCTGCAGCGCGCGGATCACTTCGGCCTTTTCGGCGGGGAGCACCCCTGCCCGCACGTCGTCGATGCCGATCACGGCGCCGACGCTGCGAGCCACGGTCTCGTTATCTCCGGTCAGGAGTACCGGGGTGAGGCCGAGGCGGCGGAACTCCACGATTGCCGCGGTGCTGGTGTCCTTGACGGTGTCTGCGACCGCGAGGATGCCGCGAGCCTCTCCGTCCCAGGCCACCGCGACCGGGGTCTCGCCCCTGGTCTCGCTGGCGGCGAGCGCCGCCTCGAGTTCGGGCGGGAAGGCGATGCCCCACTGTTCGGTGAGCCAGTGCGGCCGCCCGACGACGACGGCGCGGCCGTCGACAACGGCCTGGACGCCGAGTCCGTCTGCCGAGGCGAACGACTCCGCTTCGGGGAGTGGTCCGACCCGGTCTCGCGCTCCGGTGACAATGGACTTCGCGATCGGATGTTCGGAGCCGGCCTCCGCCGATCCGGCGAACCGGAGCAGTTCCAGCTCGTCGAGTCCGGTCATCGGGACGGTGGCGACCAGGGTCATCCGCCCGGTGGTGACGGTACCGGTCTTGTCGAGCACGATGGTGTCGACGCGGCGTGTGGATTCGAGGACCTGCGGGCCCTTGATCAGGATGCCGAGCTGCGCGCCGCGGCCGGTTCCGACGAGCAGGGCCGTCGGGGTGGCCAGTCCGAGTGCGCAGGGGCACGCGATGATCAGGGTCGCGACGGCGGCCGTGAAGGCGACGACGGGGCTGGCCCCGATCAGGAGCCACACGACGAGGGTCGCGAGGGAGAGTCCGATCACGATCGGAACGAAGATCGCGGAGACCCGGTCGGCAAGTCGTTGTACGTCGGCCTTACCGGTCTGGGCCTGTTCGACCAGGCGCCCGAGTTGGGCCAGCTGGGTGTCCGCACCGATCTGGGTGGCCCGGATCACGAGTCGGCCGCCCGAGTTGAGGGTTGCACC
Source organism: Cryobacterium sp. PH31-AA6 (assembly GCF_030063195.1). Taxonomy (GTDB): domain Bacteria; phylum Actinomycetota; class Actinomycetes; order Actinomycetales; family Microbacteriaceae; genus Cryobacterium. The sequence continues at coordinate 2,348 of NZ_JASISS010000021.1, read as the reverse complement.
CACCACGGAGTCGCCCGGCCCAACCTCGACCGGGACCGCTTCGCCGGTGAGCATGCTCGCGTCGATCGCCGACGCGCCATCGACGACGACACCATCCGTGGAGATCTTCTCGCCCGGGCGCACGACAAACTGGTCGCCGACCACGAGGGAGGCCGTCGGCACGATGACCTCGACGCCGTCACGGAGAACTGCCGTCTCCTTGGCACCCAGTTCGAGGAGCGCCTTGAGCGCTGCGCCGGACTGTTTCTTCGCGCGGGCCTCGAAGTACCGCCCGGCCAGGATGAACACGGTGACCGCGGACGCGACCTCGAGATAGATTTCGCTCGCTCCCCCCCCAGCGTGAGCGGTGAGGCTGAAGGTCATTCGCATGCCCGGTATTCCGGCAGTTCCGAAGAAGAGCGCGAACAGTGACCATCCCAGGGCGGCGAGAACGCCGAGGCTGATCAGTGTGTCCATGGTCGCGGCGCCGTGCCGGAGGTTGATCCACGCGGCGCGGTGGAAGGGCCATGCGCCCCACACCGCGACCGGAGCAGCCAGGGTGAGGGCAAGCCACTGCCAGTTGGTGAATTGCAGCGGAGGGATCATCGACATTGCCGCCACGGGCACGGTCAGGATGATCGACAGAATGAGGCGACGCCGAAGGCCCGCCACCTCCAGGTCCTGTTCGCTGGGCGCGTCGATGACCGCCGTTTCGGGCGGGTGCGGCCTCTCGGCCGAATAGCCGGTGTCCTCGATGACGGCGATGGCCTGTTCGAGAGAGGTGCCCTCCGGCAGATAGACGCTGGCCTTCTCGGTCGCGTAATTCACGGATGCCTCGACTCCCGGCATCCGGTTGAGCTTCTTTTCAATCCGTGTCGCGCAGGATGCACACGTCATCCCACCCACGAGGAGGTCGACGCGTTCGACCGTCATCGGGTCTCAGCGACCAATTCATAACCCGCTTCGTCAATCGCCGCAGCAACGGCCGAGCGATCGAGCGTTGCGCCGGCCACAGTCACGACTGAGACGCCGCCGGGCACCAGGGAAACGGTCACGTTCTCGGGGCCGGCAAGTTTGCCCAACTCCTTGGTCACGCTTGCGACGCAGTGCGAACACGTCATTCCGGTCACCTGGAAGGTGTTGGGCGATTCTTCGTTCGGTGTGGCTGCGTTGACGGCCGTCGTGTGCGAGTGTGTGCCGCAGGCGCAGGATGCGTCGGTCAGACCCAGGTCTTGGCGAGTGGTTCCGTGCATGAGATGTACTTCCTCTCGACCCGTGGGGTGTGCCCAAGGTCTATTCTCAACTGCCCGATCGGGCTTACCTGGAGTATACCCCTATGGGGTATTAAAACGGTGCGCGCGGAGAACGCATTCGGCTATGAGCGAACGAGACGCTTGATGGCGTCGAATGCTTCCTGGATTTTGGCGTCGGCTTCATAACCACCCTTGACCGCGGCCTCAACGACGCAGTGACTGAGGTGATCATTGAGCAGGCCGAGCGCAACCGACTGCAGGGCACTTGTCATGGCCGACACCTGGGTGAGGATGTCGATGCAGTATTTGTCGTCACTAACCATGCCCTGCAACCCGCGCGCCTGGCCTTCGATGCGCCGCAGCCGCTTCAGATAGTCGTCCTTGTTGGAGATGTACCCATGCGGGCCACTGTGCTCGTCAGGACCGACCGACGTCTCGCTCACGGTTGTCATTTCATTTTCTCCCATTGAATCTCTCAAGCCGCATACCCCCCTATGGTACAGGGTCAGCTGGTTTCACCTGGGGGTCACCTCTCAGGGAATGGGGAGTGATCGCCCTCTACACTCAACACACGACAGTCGTGAAAGTACGACTCAGGCGAGAGGGGTCTGCATGAGAGCGACTAACTCGTCCTGTCGCCCGCTCGCCGCCACCCTGCTGCTCTTTGTCGCGCTGGCGTTCGCCATCGTGCTCAGCGGGTTGGCGGGTGCTCACGCCACAATGTTGAGTCCCGCGGGCACTGCGCACCATTCCGAGCTGACGGCCAACACGACGTCGGCAGATTCACTGGAGGTCTCGCCTTCCGGGTCGATTATCTCTGCTGATCGCGCTGACGCACCATTTGAACCAGACTTCGGCGAAACGTGCCCAGTCGGATGCACTCTGGGCTCTGCCTGCACCGGAAGCTTGGCCACGCTCTCTGTGGCAGCGACGACGCACGCGACCCCGGCCCGTGTCATGGACCTCGAGAGCGCACCCCATGCCGATGGCTCATCGGCACAAATTCTGCCGCCCGCCAGGCCACCCTCTCTGACCGCGCTATCCATCAGCCGAATCTGATCACACACAGCGACACGAACCAGCTCCAGTTCACGTCCGCGTTTTTCCCTCGACATC
>NZ_JASISS010000020.1 GCF_030063195.1 Cryobacterium sp. PH31-AA6 | reverse complement strand
CCCACGGCGTTGCCGTGGGGGCCAAAACTGCACTTTCGCGAGGTGTTGGCCCGAGCGATTTCGACGGAGTGCAGGCGCGGCTGCCCATAGGATTCAATTCACCACACGCATGAGCGAACATGAGGTGAACCCGTGGACAGCGACGTCGAACCCCAGGCGCGGCGAGGCACAAACCTACCTCGGATGGGCGATTTCAACCGATCCGTTGTGCTCGACTCGATTCGTCGCTCACGCACGGGGCTCAGCCGGGTAGAACTCGGGCACTCAACCGGGCTCTCGGCCCAGACGGTCTCCAACATCTGCCGCAAGTTGATCGTCCAGCATTTGGTGGTCGAGGCCGGCAAGGCGAGCGGCGGGGCGGGGAAGCCGCGCACGATTCTGCGCCTGAACCCGAACGCTGTCTATGCGATCGGAGTGCATCTCGATCCGACCGTGATGACCTTCGCGATCCTGGACCTGACCGGGACTGTCCTTGTCCGTTCCCGTAGGAGAACACCCGTGGCCGGCGACCCGAACCGGATTATCACGGCGATCTCCGGTGAGATCGAGCGACTGATCCTGGCGTCGGGTGTGGATCGGCAGAAGATCGCCGGGCTCGGGGTCGCCACGCCCGGACCCATCGACCCGGAGCGAGGCGCCGTCGTCGATCCGCCGCACCTGAACGGCTGGCATCGGGTGCCGCTCCGCGACGCCCTCGCGCGAACCACCGGGTTCTCGGTGATCGTCGACAAGGATGTCACCGCGGCCGCCATCGCCGAGACGTGGGCCGGCGGCCCGAGTGGGTCGGGAAGTTTCGTCTTCTTCTACCTCGGAACCGGGATCGGCGCCGGCCTCGTCATCGACAACGAGGTCGTACGCGGGCGTTCGCACAATGCTGGCGAGATCGGGCACGTGATCGCCGACCCCGGGGGACCGCTCTGCGTGTGCGGGCTCCGCGGATGCATCGCCGTCACCATCACCCCGCAGAGTCTCGTTCTCGAAGCCGAGGAGCTGGGAGTTCTCGCTGGCACCCGGGTGCAGAACGGCCCCCACGCCGTGGAGGAGCAGTTCTCGGCGCTCTGCGCGCTAGCCGCGCGCCGCAACGCCGTCGCCGCGGAGATCCTGGATCGTTCGGCGGTGCGCGTCGCGAGGGCCGCCTCGGTCATCACCAACCTCCTCGACGTCGACCGGGTCGTCTTCGGCGGCCCGTATTGGGCGCGGCTCAGCGAGGTCTACCTCGGGCGCATCCCTGCCCTCCTCGATGAGCTCACCGTGGCTCGGAGCATCCACCGGGTCGAGGTAGTCGGCACCGGCGTCGGCGAAGACGTGGGAGCAATCGGCGCTGCCTGTCTGGTGCTGGACGACGCGCTGGCGCCCCGTGCGGCCCGCCTGCTGCTGGCCCACTGAATGCTGGGTAACAGCTGTGTAACGCTGGCGCATTGGCGCGCCCGAAGGGTTGATCAGTTTATCCATTCGATTTAGTATTGGGTTTGCCACAGCCGGTCATCGGACCGGCGACCGTCCGTGGGGGGCAACTGATGGAGCAAAGGAGCACCATGCATCGCACCGCAAAACTCGCCGTTTCCGTGTTGATGGCAACCTCGATGATCGCGCTGGCCGGATGCTCGGCCGCCGATACTGGGGCCGACTCCAAGACCTTGAAGATCGTCTACGAGAAGACCGATTCGTTCACGGCCCTCGATACGCTCTTCAAGAAGATCAAGCCGGAGTTCGAGGCCGCGCACAAGGGTGTGACGGTCAACCTGCAGCCGATCCAGGCCAACGATGACGACTATTCCACCAAGCTCGCGCTCTCCCAGCAGTCTGCGGAGACCGCCCCCGACGTCTTCTACGAGGACACCTTCCGCCTGCGCTCCGATATCGACGCCGGCTACCTCCTCAACCTCGACGATCACCTCGACGGCTGGGCCGACTGGTCCAAGTTCAACGAGGGGGCCAAGGGTGCGGGGATGGGCGACGACGGCAGCACCTACGCGGTCCCGCTCGGCACCGACACGCGCGGCATCTGGTACAGCAAGCCCGTCTTCACGAAGGCCGGCATCGCCGTGCCGTGGCAGCCCGAAACCTGGGACGACATCCTGACTGCGGCTCGCAAGATCCAGGCCACCCAGCCCGGCGTCGTGCCGTTCAACATGTACGCCGGAAAGGGTACCGGCGAGGGAACGGTCATGCAGAGCTTCTACGAACTGCTGTACGGCACGGGAGACTCCCTCTACAACGAGAACGACCAGAAATGGGTCGTGGGGTCGGCTGGGTTCAAGGACTCGCTGACTTTCCTGGACACGCTTTACTCCGAGAAACTCGCCGTCGACCCGTCCGACGCACTCGACCCGAACGTGTGGAAGAAGGTGTTCGGTGAGTTGTTCCCGAAGGGCCAGCTCGGCGGCACTGTCGAAGGCTCCTACACGCCGTCGTTCTGGCAGAAGGGCGGCTCCTACGAATGGCCGGCCTACGTGACCGACATGGGCGTCGCGGCCTTCCCCACCCAGAACGGTGACGCCCCGCACGGTGTGAGTATGTCCGGCGGCTGGACCCTGGCCGTCGGCGCGAAAACGAAGAACGCCGACCTCGCATTCGAGTTCCTCAGCCTCGCACTCAACAAGGAGAATTCGCTCTGGTACGACATCAACAACTCGCAGATCGCGGTGCGAACGGATGTCGCCGCGGACCCGACCTACCTCGCGGCGAACCCGTTCGTGGCGGCCGTGACCGACCTCGTCTCCGTGACGCACTACCGCCCGGCGACCTCCGACTACCCGAAGATCTCCGCCGAAGTGCAGGCGGCGACCGAAGCGGTGATCACCGGGCAGATGAGCGTCGACGAGGCATCCGCCGCCTACGACACGGCCGTCGAGGCAATCGTTGGATCGGACAAGGTCACCAAGTAGCACGATGAAGGCCGAACAGATCGCGCCGACCCGGGGCGCGAACCCGGGAGAACCGGAGCCCGTTGGCTCCGGTTCTCCCGGGCGCCCGGAGTCGACCGAAGGCGGGTCCCGGCGCCGAGGGCCCCTCGGCACGCGTGCGCGAACGGCCGCCCGCCTATTGCCGCTCGTGCCCGCTGTGCTGCTGCTCCTGGTCTTTCTCGCGGGGCCGGTGGCGTGGTCGTTCTACGGCTCATTCACCAATGCGGCGCTGACCGGCAAGGAAGCCCGGAACCCCCAATGGGTCGGGCTCGAGAACTACGTCACGCTGTTCCAGGACCCCGTCTTCCCACTCGCGCTGTGGCTGACCGTTGTGTTCGTGGTCGCGTCCGCCATCATCGGACAGAACTTCCTCGGCCTGGGCATTGCGCTTCTGATGAACCGGGCCAACCGGGTCGTCGGCAGCCTGGTCGGCCTCACCGTCGTGGCCGCCTGGGTATTGCCCGAGATCGTGGCCGCCTTCGTCGCCTACGCCTATTTCAGCAAGGACGGCACGCTCAACCAGGTTCTGTCGGCGTTCGGGATGACCGGCCCGAACTGGCTGTTTAGCCTCCCGATGCTCGCCATCATCCTGGCCAACGTGTGGCGGGGCACCGCGTTCTCGATGATGGTCTACCGAGCCGCGCTCAACGATGTGCCGATCGAAATCACGGAGGCCGCCATGATCGACGGCGCCGGCGGCTCGAAACGACTCGTGCTGATCACGATCCCGATGATCAAGAGCAGCATCACCACCAATCTCATGCTCATCACCTTGCAGACCCTGTCGGTGTTCACGCTGATCTGGGTGATGACCGCCGGCGGCCCCGGAAACCAGAGCACGACACTGCCGGTGATGGCCTTCCAGGAGGCCTTCCGTTTCAGCGACATCGGCTACGGAACCGCGATCGCCACCGTGATGCTGCTGATCGGCGCGGCCTTCTCCGTCGTGTACATCCGCGCTCTTCGGCCGGGAAAGGGGTAAACGGATGTCTGTTGCGACCCTCGCAGCCTCCGTCGCGTCTCCTCGGAAGGCGACGGCAGCCGCGCTCTCCAACGGGATCTTGATCGTGATCGCCCTGTGCTTCCTGCTGCCCCTGGCCTGGCTGATACTCGCCTCGCTCGATCCGGACGCCAGCTACCGGACCCAGATCCCGGCGAATCCGTCATTCGCCAACTACGCCGCCGTGCTGACGCCCGGGCTGACCTTCCTGCCGCTCTGGAACAGCCTGCTGCTCTCCGGCGGAGCCGCTGTCGCGACGGTGGTGGCCGCCGTGCTCGCCGCGTATCCGCTCTCGCGGTACACGATGAGGTTCAACAAGCCGTTCATGTATGCGATTCTGTTCGGTACCTGCCTGCCGATCACGGCGATCATGGTGCCCGTCTACAGCCTGTTCGTTCGGCTCAACCTGATCGACTCGATGCCGGCGTCGATTCTCTTCATGGCGGCAACCTCGCTGCCGATGGCGATCTGGATGACCAAAAACTTCATGGACTCCGTGCCGATCAGCCTCGAAGAGGCCGCCTGGGTCGACGGGGCGAGCGCCATGACCGCCCTTCGTCGCGTAGTGGTGCCGCTGATGCGACCGGGACTCGGCGTGGTCTTCATCTTCGTGTTCATTCAGGCGTGGGGAAACTTCTTTGTACCGTTCGTGTTGCTGCTCTCGCCGAGCAAGCAACCGGCCGCGGTGAGCATCTACAGTTTCTTCGGTCAGTACGGGGCGATTGCCTATGGGCAGCTCGCGGCCTTTTCCGTGTTGTATTCCGTGCCGGTGATCTTGCTCTACGCTCTGGTGTCCCGGGGCATGGGCGCATCATTCACCCTCTCCGGCGCGATCAAAGGTTAGGAGCCGGTCACCATGCATGACGACAGTTCACGTGTACAGCAGCGGATCAGCCGGTTTGTCGCCGAGCGGTTGCGCCCCGCGATCTACCGGGCGTCCGTCCCACTGACGATCGAGATCTGGGAGGCCCCCGGCGAACCCGTTCCCTTCGCCGATGCCATCCTCGAGCCGTTTGAACCGTTCGAGACCGGTCGGGCCTGGGGGTGCCCGTGGGGCACCACCTGGCTCCACGTATCCGGGACCGTCCCGGTCGACTGGCCCACGGGTGCGCTGCTACGGCCGGAGGCCGTCGTCGACCTGGGGTTCAGTTCGACGGCGCCCGGTTTCCAGGCCGAGGGACTGGCCTGGTCGCCCGATGGGGTCGTCCTCAAGGCGATCGAACCCCGAAACCAGGCCGTGCCCGTGAAGGCCGGGCCGGGGGAGAGGGTCGACTTCTACATCGAGGCCGCGTCGAACCCGGATGTCACGGCGAACTGGACCTTCGTTCCGACCGAGCGCGGCGACCTGGCCACCGCCGGGACCGATCCGATCTACCGGCTGCGCCGCGTCGACCTGGCCTTGCGAGACCAGACCGTGTGGGAACTCGTGGCGGACTTCTGGACCCTCGAGGGGTTGCTGCGTGAACTGCCGACGTCCCAGCCCAGGCGCGCGGAGATCCTGCGAGCGCTCGAGTGCTGCATCGACACCATGGACCCGCACGACGTAGCCGGCACGGCATCCGCCGGCCGCAAGGCCCTCACGGGGGTGCTCGCCAGCCCTGCCAACGCGAGCTCCCACCGCCTGCACGCGGTCGGTCATGCGCACATCGACAGCGCTTGGCTCTGGCCGGTCAGAGAGACTGTCCGCAAGGTGGCGCGCACCTTCTCCAACGTGCTGCACCTGATCGAGCAGAACGAGGACTTCGCGTTCGCGGCCTCATCCGCCCAGCAGTACGCCTGGCTCAAGGAGTCCTACCCGGAGCTATTCGAACGGGTTAGGGCGGCCATCACCGCTGGCAGCTTCGTTCCGGTCGGCGGGATGTGGGTGGAGTCCGACACGAACATGCCCGGCGGGGAGGCGCTCGCCCGCCAGTTCGTGGCCGGCAAACGGTTCTTCATGGAAGAATTCGGCGTCGAGCCGCTCGAGGTCTGGTTGCCCGACTCGTTCGGCTATTCGGCGGCGCTGCCGCAGATCGTGGCGGCCGCCGGTTCCCGCTGGTTTCTGACCCAAAAGATCTCCTGGAACGAAACAAACCGGATGCCGCACCACACCTTCCGTTGGGAAGGGATCGACGGCACCCGGATTTTCACACACTTCCCCCCGGTCGACACGTATAACGCGGAGTTGTCCGGGGAGGAGCTGGCATTAGCGGAGCGTCAGTATGCCGAAAAGGGGACGGCCAACACGTCGCTGGTGCCATTCGGGTGGGGGGACGGTGGCGGCGGTCCAACGGGGGAAATGATCGCCGCCGCCCATCGCACCCGCTCGCTGGAGGGCTCGCCGCGGGTGGAACTGTCCACCCCGCGACGCTTCTTCGAAACCGCCGAGGCCGAGTATCCGGACCCGCCCGTGTGGTCCGGGGAACTCTACCTCGAGTTCCATCGCGGCACCTACACATCGCAGGCGCGCACCAAGCGGGGCAACCGCCGCAGCGAGCACCTGCTGCGGGAGGCCGAACTCTGGGCGACCGCCGCCGCAGTGAGGGGGGCCGCCGAGTACCCGTATGACACGCTGGAGGAGACTTGGCGCACGGTGCTGCTGCAGCAGTTCCACGATATCCTGCCCGGCACGTCCATTGCCTGGGTGCACCGCGAGGCCGAACGCAACTACGCGGAGGTGGCCCGAACGCTGAACGGCCTGATCGGGACCTCGGTGACGGCGCTCGCCAGCCCCGGCGAGCAGTCGCTCACGCTGAACGCCGGCCCCTACGAGCTGGGTGGCGTCCCGGCCCTCGGCGCGGTTTCAACGCCGGGCGACGGCGCCGGCAACGGTGCCACGGCCAGTACAGGGTTGGGCCGTCGTGCCCGTTCGGCGGGCACCGGAGCGTCGATCGAGCGCAGGCCCGCGGGCATCGTGTTGGCCAACGGCCTCGTCGCCGTCACCGTTGACGCCGACGGGCTGTTCCCCTCGGTGCGCGACCTGGCCGCCGACCGCGAGCTGGTCCCGGAGGGCCGACGCGGCAACCTGCTCCAATTGCACCGGGACACTCCCACCCAGTGGGACGCCTGGGACCTCGACGACCACTACCTGCGAAACGTCACCGAGCTCACCGGCACGGAGTCGGTCGAGGTCTTCGTCGACACTCCGGCTCTGGTAGGAGTGCGCGTGGTGCGGTCGTTCGGCGCATCGCGCCTGGTCCAGGAGATCACTCTGGCCGCCGGGTCCCCATCGGTCGATCTCGCCTTCGACATCGACTGGCACGAGCGGCAGAAGCTGCTCAAACTGGCGTTCCCGCTCGACCTGCTCGCCGAACGCGCGGCCTCCGAGATCCAGTTCGGCCACGTCTACCGGGCCACTCACACCAACACGTCCTGGGACGCGGCCCGGTTCGAGACCTGCGCGCACCGCTGGGTGCACGTCGGAGAGCCGGGCTACGGCGTGGCGGTGGCCAACGACTCCACCTACGGCCACGACATCACCAGGACCACGGATGCCGCCGGCCGCCCCACGACGACCGTGCGCCTCTCTCTGCTGCGCGCGGCGGTGTTCCCCGACCCGACGGCCGACCAGGGTTCGCACGAGCTGCGGGTGTCGGTGCGGCTGGGTGCCGATATCGCCGACGCGGTCGCCGAGGGGTACCGGCTCAACCTGCCGTTGCGGACCGTGCACGGGGTTGCCGCCGACCGGATCGGCCCCTTGTTCGAGGTCGACAATCCCGCGGTCGTGATCGAGGCCGTCAAACTCGCGGAGGACCGCAGCGGGGATGTCGTGGTGCGGCTCTACGAGGCGCACGGCAGCCGGTCGACGGCGCGGGTCATCCGTCGGTTCGACGCGACGGGCGTCATCGAGACCGACCTGCTGGAACGCCCGCTCGCAGAGCCGCGCGCCACCCTGATGGCCGAGGGCGACACGTTGCTCCTCGAGCTGCGCCCCTTCCAGCTCGTCACCCTCCGCTTCGCCCGCTGACCCCGCATCGGTTGCGCGAGAGTGCACTTTTCGCCCCCATGGACCTCGTGAAGGGGCGAAAAGTGCACTCTCGCGAATGGGGGAGGGGGTTAGACGAGGAGTTGGTGTTTGGCCAGTTCGCGGTAGAGGGGGGTGGATGCGACGAGCTCGGAGTGCGTGCCGGTACCGATGACCCGGCCGTGGTCGAGCACCACGATCTGGTCGGAGTCGACGACGGTCGAGAGGCGGTGTGCGATGACGATCAGGGTGCGGTTCACGGCGACGGCGTCGATCGCGGCGCGCATCATCTGCTCGTTGACCCCGTCGAGGCTCGACGTGGATTCGTCCAGTAGCAGGATAGGCGGTGCCGCGAGCAGCGCCCTGGCGATCGCGAGGCGCTGGCGCTCCCCACCGGAGAGCATGACCCCCGACTCGCCGACCGCCGCGCCGAGCCCGGCGGGGTCACGGTCGAGCACCTCGCCGAGGTTGACGGCCTGCAGCACGGCGATGCACTCCTCATCCGTGGCGTTCGGCGTCGCCAGGGTGAGGTTGTCGCGCAGCGACCCGGCGAGCACGGGCGCATCCTGCTCGACGTAGCCGATTTGGGAGCGCAGGGCCGTGCGGTCGAGGGTACGGATGTCCAGCCCGCCCAGGCGCACGACGCCGGCGTTCGGGTCGTAGAACCGTTCGATCAGGGCGAGAATCGTGCTCTTGCCGGCGCCGGATGGTCCGACCAGGGCGGTGCGGAGCCCGCGTGGGGCGCTGAACGAGACCCCGCTGAGCACCGGCCGCGGTGCGGCTGCCGTCGCCGAACCGGTCGCGGTCGCGGTCGCGGTCGCGGTGGCCTGCTCGGCCGCGGCGGCCGGCGGGGTCGCGGCGGCCGGCGGGGTCGCGGCGGCCGGCGGGGTCGCGGCGGCCGGCGGGGCCGCGGCGTCGGAATCGGAATCGGGCGGCACCGTCGCGAACAGGTCAGCGGCGGTCGGCAGCCGGTGCGTGCCGGAATCCGGGCCGGCCGCTGCGTCCAGGGCAGCCAGCGCCGCGGCGACGACTGCCGCGTCGGCCGCGTCCGTTGCCGCAAGGTCGGCCTCGAGCAGGTCAGGTTCGGCGAGCACGGATTCGATCACGGCGGGGGCGACCACGATGGTCTCGAGCACCGACGGAATATCGACCGCGGTCTTGACCGGGGCGGCATCGGGCTCGACCTCCGGCGGAACGGCGTAACCGAAGTGCACGTCCTCGAAGGAGATCGCGGGCGCATCCGGTCGCACGGACTCATTGGCGGCGCCGACCGTGATCGCCAGCGGCGCGATGTCGCGGTCGAACTGGTCCTCGGCGGGCAGGTCGATGATCTCCTGGATCCGGCCGAGGGCGCCGAGCGCGGAATTCACGGAGGTGATCGCCCCGAAGGCCTGGCCGAGCGGCACGATCATCAGGAACAGGAACAGGATGAACGCGATCAGGTTCGCGACCGTGATGCTGCCGCTCGCCACCCGGAATCCCCCGACGCCGAGCACGACGAGGAAGGACACCTGCATGGCGATTCCGGCGATCGGCACGACCAGGGCGGAAATCTTCGCGACCTGGATGCCCATCTTCCACGCGCCGACGGCGTCCTCCTCCACGGCGGCGATCTCCCGGTCGGTCGCGTTCGAGGCGCGTACCGTGCGCACAGCGCTGATGGCGCGTTCGACACTGGCGGCCAGGTCGCCGACCTTGACCTGGGCCGCGAGGCTGGCCACCCGGATCCGCTGGGACAACAGGGTCACGGTGACGACGGATGCCGCGATCACCAGCACGGTCAGTCCGAGCAGCACGGGGTCGATGATGAGCATCGCGATCAGCGCGCCGACGAAGGTGAGCGACCCGCCGATCGCCTCGACGAGGCCCTGAGTGAGCACCGCGCGCAGCAGCGTGGTGTCCGAGCCGACCCGGGAGACGAGGTCACCGGTGCGGCGGGTGTCGAATTCGCTGATCGGGAGGCGGAGCATCCGGCCGATCAGTTTGCGGCGGCTGGAGAGCACCACGCCCTCGCCCGTGCGCTGCAGCAGGTAGTGCTGGTAGCCGCTGATCAGCCCGGAGACGACGACGAGCGCGATCAGTCCCCAGACGAGCGTGCCGAGCGGCTCGTTCTTCTGCACGACCGTGATCACCTGGCTGACGAGAAGCGGCTGGGCGAGGCTGGCCAGCGCGCCGAGGATGCTCAGCACGATGACGAAGCCGAGCACGCGCTTGTGCTCGAGAAAGTAGGGAAGGAGCTGGCTGAACTTCGCGCGGGGTCCGGATGCGTCGCCGCGACGCCCCGTCCGGCCGAACCTGGCCCTCGGCCTGGTCGGGGTGGCGCGTCCGGGGGTGCCGGCTCTGCTGGTGCTGCTCGTGCTGCTGGTGCTGCTGGTCGGGGTACTCACCAACTGAGCTTAACCGCAACGAACGGGTGTGGGTCGTTCCGTCTACAGTGGGGAACTGTGCCGGAGCCTGTGATTGTCGCCGAGAACCTCGTCAAGAAATACAAGGAATTCGCCGCAGTCGACGGCGTCTCGTTCGAGGTTGCCGCCGGCGAGTCGTTCGGCCTGCTCGGTCCCAACGGTGCGGGCAAATCGACGACCATGCGTATGGTCGGCGCGGTGTCCACGCGCACGGCCGGCAGCCTCAGCATCCTGGGGATGGACCCCGACCGGCACGGACCGGAGATCCGGTCGCGCCTCGGCGTGGTGCCGCAGGCCGACAACCTCGACACCGAGTTGCGAGTTCGGGAGAACCTGCTCGTCTACGGCCGGTACTTCGGTCTTCCCCGCGCCCAGGTGGCACGCCGGGCAGACGAGCTTCTCGAGTTCGCGCAACTGACCGACAAGGCGAAGTCCAAGGTGGACGCGCTGTCCGGGGGCATGAAACGGCGTCTCACCATCGCGCGGGCGTTGATCAACGATCCGAGTATTCTGCTGCTCGACGAGCCGACCACCGGACTCGACCCGCAGGCCAGGCACATCCTTTGGGACAGGCTGTTCCGGCTCAAGGAACAGGGCACGACCCTGCTGCTCACCACCCACTACATGGACGAGGCCGAGCAGCTCTGCGACCGCCTGGTCGTCGTCGACAAGGGTGTCATCATGGCCGAGGGCGCACCCGTGGAGCTGATCCGTCGGTACTCGTCCCGGGAAGTGCTGGAGCTGCGCTTCGGTTCCGATCTCAACGCCGAGGTCGCCGGGCGGATCGCCGGAATGGGCGACCGGATCGAGGTGCTGCCCGACCGCATCCTGATCTACAGCGAGAACGGCGAGTCCGAGCTGGTGCGCATCGTGGAGGCCGGTCTCACCCCGATCACCAGTCTGGTGCGGCGCTCCAGCCTGGAAGACGTGTTCCTGCGGCTGACCGGACGGACCCTGATCGAATGAGCGCCGATCCGCAAGGCACCGTGCCCACAAGTGCCCGTCGGGGTGACCCGGGCCAGGGCGAGATCACCCCGGCGCCGGGCTCCGTCGGGGACCGGGCCATCCGCTCCACCCGGCGCATCCGACGCTGGGGCTCCTGGTATGTGGCCGAGCACCGTTTCCTGTCGCTGCGTGCCTACGCGCAGACGGTAGTCGTGACCGCGTTCGGCAACCCGATCATCTACCTCTACGCGATGGGGGTTGGCCTGGCCACCCTCGTCGACGCCAACCTGGGCACGGATGCCGTGGGCGGGGTCAGCTACCTGGCCTTCGTCGCACCCGCCCTCCTCTGCAGCGCGGCGATCGCCGTGGCGACTGAAGAGTTCACCTACCCGATCATGCTCGGCTTCAAATGGAACCCGGTGTTCTTCGCCATGAACGCCGCCCCGATCCAGCCGGGCCAGATCATCAACGGCATCGTCATCGCGGTGGCCGTGCGCATGTTCGTCGCCTGCGGAATCTTCTACGCATTCATGGTGCTGTTCGGCGCCGTCCCGTCGGGGGCCGGGTTCATCGCCGTTGGCGTCGCCTTGCTCACCGGCCTCGGCTTCGGCACCCTGTTGATGGCATACGCGGCCACCCTCACCGAGGACACCGGTCAGCTGGCCATGGTGATGCGCCTCATCATCCTGCCGATGACGCTGTTCTCCGGAACCTTCTTCCCGCTCGGCGTGCTGCCGATCTGGCTGCAGTGGATCGGCTGGATCTCCCCGCTCTGGCACGGCACCGAGCTTGCCCGGGTGTTCGCCTACGGCGGGAGCGAACCGCTCTGGCTGAGCGTGCTGCACGTGCTCTACCTGGCGGTCCTGCTCGCCTTCGGCTGGGCTGCTGCGCGGAGCATCACGGCCAGGCGGCTGAACAAATGACCGGCCCGGATTTACGAACGGATGCCGCAGCACCCCGCCCGCTCGGCGCGCTCTACGCCGGCAACGCGCGCAGCGTCATGCTCCGGGGCTGGCAGGCGACGAGGAGTACCAACTGGCTGGTCGTGGTCAGCGGCTTCTTCGAGCCGATCTTCTACCTGCTCTCGATGGGCCTCGGCCTGGGCTCCCTGGTCGGTACGATCACGACCGAGTCAGGCCAGGAGGTGGCTTACGCCGCGTTCATCGCGCCGGCACTGTTGGCGGTGGCCGCCATGAACGGCGCCATCTACGACTCCACCTGGAACGTGTTCTTCAAAATGCAGTTCGCGAAGCTCTACGAGGGCATGTTGTCCACGTCGCTCGGCCCGCTCGATGTCGCGCTCGGCGAAATCTCGCTGGCCCTGCTGCGCGGGGCGCTCTACGCCACCGGCTTCCTGGTCGTGATGCAGTCGCTCGGGCTGAACCTGTCCTGGTGGGCGCTGCTGGCCCTGCCGGCCGTGCTGCTGATCGCGTTCGGCTTCGCGAGCGTGGGGATGGCCGTGACGAGCTTCATGAAGACGTTCCAGCAGATGGACTGGATCACGTTCCTTTTGCTGCCGATGTTCTTGTTCTCGGCCACGTTCTACCCGCTGAGCGTCTACCCGCAGCCCGTCCAGTTCGTCATCCAGACGCTCCCGCTCTGGCACGGGGTCGAGCTCGTGCGCGGCCTGACCACCGGGCAGGTCAACCTGGGCATGCTCTGGCATGTGCTCTATTACCTGGTGATGATTCTCCTCGGCCTGGTCTTCACGACCCGCCGCCTGCGCACCCTGTTCCTCGACTGACCTGGTCTCGACCAGCTCGACCAGCTCGACCAGCTCGACCAGCGGCACGCTCGACCACCGGCGGGGTCGGCGCGGGCCGATTCTCGCGGCGCAGCTTGGCGATCGTGGCGCGCGCTCTACGGTGCGCCGAATTCCCAAAGGTGCGCCGCGAGGCTCCTAGCCGGCCGCGGCGGATCGGAGCGTGCGCAGCACCTGGGCGGTCGCGATCGCGGCCGACGCGGCTTCCTCGCCCTTGTCTTCCTTCGACCCGGGCAGTCCGGCCCGGTCGAGACCCTGCTGCTCGTCGTCGAGGGTGAGCACGCCGAAGCCGACGGGCTTGCCGGTGTCCAGGGCGACCCGGGTGAGCCCGTCGGTGGCCGCCGCGGAGACGTATTCGAAGTGCGGGGTGCCGCCGCGGATGATGACGCCGAGGGCGACCACGGCATCCGCCCCGTTCTCCAGTGCCACCTTGCAGGCGACCGGCAGTTCGAAACTGCCGGGCACACGCACCAGGCTGAAGCTCGCGCCGGAGGCCTCGAGCACCCGGGTGGCGCCCGCGATCAGCCCGTCGGTGATCACGTCGTGCCAGCGCCCGGCCACGATCACGACCCTCAGCCCGGTGCCGTCGACGGTGATCTGGGGTGAACCTGCTCCGCTCATAGTGCGATGCCCTTCAGGATTTCGGTGTCGGCGATGTGGTGGCCCATCCGGTCGCGTTTCACGGCCAGGTAGTTCTGGTTGTCACTGCCGACGCCGACGATCAGCGGCACGCGTTCGGTCACGGTCACGCCGTGAGCCTCGAGCTGGCGCAGCTTCTCCGGGTTGTTGGTCAGCAGTCGCACCGAGGAGATGCCCATCTGATGCAGGATGGCGGTGGCCGCGCCGTAGTCGCGGGCGTCGGCGGGCAGGCCGAGAGCGATGTTCGCGTCGAACGTGTCCAGCCCGTCCTCCTGCAGCTTGTAGGCGCGCAGCTTGTTGATCAGGCCGATGCCGCGCCCCTCCTGTCCGCGCAGGTAGACGACGATGCCACCCTCCATCTGGATCGTCTCGAGTGCGGCATCCAGTTGGGGCCCGCACTCGCATTTGAGCGAGCCGAACGCCTCTCCGGTCAGGCACTCCGAGTGCACCCGCACCAGAGCGCCGTCGACCGGGGTGCCCGAGACGATGGCGACGTGGTCGGCGCCGGTCATCCGGTCCCGGTAGGCGCGAATCTCGAAGGGGCCATGGCGGGTGGGCACGGTGGTCTCCACCTCGAAGTCGACCCGCGGGGATTCGAGGATCGGGCTGACCGTCGGCAGGTCCGTGTCACAGTGGAATTCCTGGAGGTAGGCGATCAGATCCTTGATCGTGATCACGAGCACACCCTCGCGCTCGCCGAGTTCCAGCAGGCCGGGCAGGCGCATCATCTCGCCGTCCTCGGCGACGATCTCGCAGATCCCGGCGACGGGAACGAGGCCCGCGAGCTTCATCAGGTCGACGGCGGCCTCGGTGTGGCCGTCGCGTTCGCGCACGCCGCCATCCATCGCACGCAGCGGCATGATGTGGCCGGGGCGGTGCAGGCTCGACGGCGTGGATGCCGGGTCGGCGAGCACGCGCAGGGTGTGGGCGCGGTCGGCGGCACTGATCCCCGTGCTGAGGCGGTCAGCCGCGTCGACGGACACGGTGTAGTTGGTGCCGCGCGGGTCCTCGTTGTTCAGCACCATCACCGGCAGGTCCAGCTTGTCGGCGAGGTCGTTCGTCATCGGGGCGCAGATGAAACCGGAGGAGTACCGCACGGTCCAGGCCAGCCACTCCTGCGTGGCCATCTGGGCGGAGATGATCACGTCGCCCTCGTTCTCCCGGCCCTCGTCGTCGGCGACGATGACCGGTTTACCCAGACGCAGGGCGTCCAGGGCGGTGGGAATGTCGGCGAGGCTCATGAGTGACTCCTTTTCGATCCTGCGGCCGCCAGATCGAGCATGCGCTCGACGTGACGGGCCAGGATATCGGTTTCGATGTTGACGCGGTCGCCGACCGAACGCTCTCCGAGCGTCGTTGCGGTGAGGGTTTCGGGGATGAGCGAGACGTCGAACCACTGCTCGGCGGCGTCCGCGGGGCTGATGCCGCTGACAGTCAGCGACACGCCGTCGACGGCGATGGACCCCTTGCTCGTGACGAGGGGGGCGAGTTCGGGGGAAAGGCTGAACCGGAGCACGCGCCAGGCGTCGCCGGGGGTGATCGCCAGCAGCGTGCTGGTGCCGTCGATGTGCCCCTGCACGATGTGGCCGCCGAGGCGTCCGCCGACCAGTGCGGCCCGTTCCAGGTTCACCGGAGTTCCGGCCGTGACGCCGGAGAGCGTCGACATGGCCAGGGTCTGGGCCATCACGTCCGCGGTGAACGTGTCCGCGGTGCGGTCGACGACGGTGAGGCAGACGCCGCTGACCGAGATCGAGTCGCCGTGGCCGGCGTCGGCGACGACGAGCGGGCCGCGCACGGTGAGCCGCACGGCATCCTTCGACGCTTCGACCCGCTCGACGCTGCCGAGCTCCTCGATGATTCCGGTGAACATGCTTCCCCTATCTCGGCCGGGCCACGATGAGGAGGTCCTCGCCGAGCCGGTCGCAGTGTTCGATGGTCAGGCGGCGTTGTCCGTCGATGCCCGCAACGCCGATCTCGCCGAGGGCCAGCCGCCCGCCGCCGAGCAGGGTGGGCGCCAGATAGACGAGGTACTCGTCCACGAGCCCGGCCGCGACGAACGCGCTGGCGAGCGTGGGCCCGCCCTCGATGAAGGCGTGACGGATGCCGCGCCCGTGCAGGTCGGCCAGCACGGCCGTGAGGTCGTGGGTGGCGAAGAACAGCGGCGCGCGGGGGTGGGAGCGAAGCAGGGCATCCGCCGGGATGCCGCGGCCGCCGATCACGACGGGCAGCGGCTGGCCGGGCAGCAGCGTCCCGGCGGCGTCGCGGGCGGTGAGCGCGGGATCGTCGGACAGGGCGGTCCCGGTGCCGACGATGATCGCGTCGGCCGCGGCCCGGCGCCGGTGCACGTCCTGGCGGGCCTCCGGGCCGGTGATCCACCGGCTGGTGCCGTCGTCGGCCGCGGCGCGGCCGTCGAGGCTGGACGCCCACTTCAGCGTGACGAACGGCCGGCCGAGCCGGGCCGCGGTGAGCCAGTCGTCCAGGAAGGCGGAGACCTCGGGCTCGAGGACCCCGCCGAGCACGTCGATCCCGTGCGCGCGCAGCCGGTCGGCGCCGCCGGAGGACTCGTGGCCGGGGTCGGAGACGGCGTAGACCACCCGGGCGATGCCGGCTTCGATCAGGGCGAGCGCGCAGGGGCCGGTGCGGCCGGTGTGGTTGCAGGGTTCGAGGGTGACCACCGCGGTCGCCCCGCGGGCGCCGCTGCGGGGCAGCCGGCTGAGCGCGTCGACCTCGGCGTGGGCCGTTCCGGCGCCGCGGTGCCAGCCCTCGGCGAGCACCTCGCCGTCGGCCGCGAGGATGACGCAGCCGACGCGGGGATTCGGCCCGGTGGCCGGCCCGTTGGCGGCCAGTTCGAGGGCGCGCCGCATCGAGCGTTCGAGTGCCGCGTCCTGGTCCATGCCCGTCCTCGTCCGTTTCTGCAACGAACTCCGGGGGACTGGTGCGCGAACACCGTGTGGGTCGCGCGCAGGGCGAAACCCGCCGATCGATCCCTGGCGGGATTTCTCGACTCGTGCGCCTCTCATCCGGACTTTAACCGTCGGTGCTGGAATTTCACCAGCTCAACCGTTTCGCCCGAGGACGGAACGGGTCGCGGACTTTCACCGCCGGTTCGGACTTACACCGACCCCGGAGCACGTTTCTTACTTCTAGTTATAGCTCAACGCCCCGGCCGCCGGATAATTCCCGCCCGACGCTGCGGCGCCGTGCAGGCGAACGAGTGCGGTGATCGTCAAGCCTCGGCGGTGGGGGCGGGGGCCCGCGGCGGCCAGGTGGCCGCCCCGAGTTCGCGAGAGATGTTGCGAGCGGTTTCTCGTAGCCCGTTGAGAATGCTGGAGTCAGGAGGCCACTCGCTCGAGGGAATAACGACGGCCACCGCCGCAATGACGTTTCCGCGAGAGTCGACGACAGGTGCCGCAACCGAAGATTCGCCCAGTACGGCTTCGTCCTCCTCGGTGGCAATGCCGTAGCTCGCGATCTCCGCGAGTTGGACGGCCAGAACCTCCGGATCGATAACGGTGGACCCGGTCAGGCTTCGAAGCGGTCGCCCCAGCAGTTCGCGCTCGTGTTCGGGGGTGTAGGCGAGGAGCACCTTTCCCATGGCCGAGGCGTGAGCCGGGATGGACAGGCCCGTTTCCGGCATCTGCTGACTGCCGTCCGGGCGCTGGTTGTGGTGGATGATGATGACCTCGTCGAAAAGCGCTACACCCAGGCGCGTGGACAGGCCGGTTCTGCGGGCGAGTTCGAGCGTCCACCGCATTGAACGCGCGCGCACGTCGAGGGTGTCGAGATAGACATTCGAGAGTTTGAGCAGCGCGGGCCCGAGCATGTACCGATTTCCGCCGGGCTCCTTTGCGACGAGACCGTGGCCCTGCAGCGACTTCACAATGCCGTGCACAGTCGAGGCGGGGAGTCCCAAATCGGCGGAAAGCGCCGTGATGCCGAGGTGGCGTGCGCCCTGGAGCGCCGCCAGCACCTTGGCTGCTCGATCGATTGCCTGAATCACGCGTGCACCTCCTCCAACTGGTTTTCTCCAGTATGCCGCGTAATCGACGCACGTTCGTGCACCGCCTTGACATCGTGCACCCATTCGAGGGATATTCGACATTATCGAATTGCATTCTGTGGATTCACGTGAGTTGCAGGCGAAACGACCTGCTGATTACACCTCGAAAGTTCAACGGAGAGCAACCATGAAGGTCAATCAGGAGGTCCCAGACATGAAAAAACTGATCAATTTCCCGGAGACGGTTCTCGCAGATTCCCTCGCCGGTGTGGCGGCGGCACACCCCGGACTTCGGGTCGATCACGCGAATCGGATTATCTACCGGGCCACCCCGAAGGCTGCCGGCAAGGTCGCACTGCTCTCGGGCGGCGGCACGGGCCATGAGCCCCTGCACGGCGGCTTCGTTGGTGAGGGAATGCTCGATGCCGCCTGCGCGGGGGCGATCTTCACTTCGCCTACCCCCGACCAGATGCTGGAGGCAACGAAGGTCGTTGATCGCGGAGCGGGCGTGCTCCACATCGTCAAGAACTACACGGGCGATGTGATGAACTTCGAGATCGGCGCGGAACTCGCGGCGGCAGAAACCGGAATCACGGTGGCCGTCGTCGTCGTCAACGACGACGTCGCCGTCGAGGACTCGAGTTTCACCGCGGGTCGCCGGGGCGTCGGCACCACGGTGCTGCTCGAAAAGATCGTGGGGGCTGCTGCTGAGGAAGGCCGCGACCTGGAGGCCGTTGCGGCGGTGGCTCGCCAGGTCAATGAGTCGGGCCGCTCCATGGGAGTCGCCCTCACCAGCTGTACCGTGCCTTCGGCCGGAAAACCGACCTTCGAATTACCCGAAGACGAAATGGAAATCGGCGTGGGCATTCACGGCGAGCCCGGCCGCCGTCGCGTGCCGCTGGCCGGCGCCGCCGAGGTGGCCCGTCAGCTCGTCGAGCCGATCCTCGCCGATATGGACTTCACCGGCGCCCCGACAATTGTGATGTTGAACGGGCTGGGCGGCACCCCGCTGATCGAGCTCTACGTCATGTATGCCGAAGTCGCGAAGCTCCTCGACGCCGCCGGCATTACTGTCGCTCGCTCGCTCGTGGGCAACTACATCACGGCACTGGACATGGCCGGCTGCTCCGTCACCGTCCTGCGCGCCGACGAGGACCTGATCCGGCTGTGGGATGCGCCCGTCAGTACCACCGGAATGCGCTGGGGGATCTAGGGTCATGTCGAATGACACGATCACCGTTGATCAACTCACCGACTGGCTCACCCGGTTTCGCGATCTGGTGACGGAGCAGGTTTCCTATCTCACCGAGCTGGATTCGGCCATCGGCGACGCGGATCACGGCTCCAACATGACCCGCGGCATGGGCGCGGTCGTCGAGAAGATCCACGCCTCACCCGCCGGTACCGTCGACGAACTCTTCAAGGGCGCGGGCATGACCCTGGTGACCTCGGTAGGCGGTGCCAGCGGTCCGCTGTACGGCACCTTCTTCCTGCGGATCGGCACCACGGCCGGCCCCCGCACGTCCCTGGACGCGCCGGGCCTGGCGGCAGCGCTCCGAGCCGGGCTGGGTGGAGTCGTCGCCCGCGGCAAGGCCGAGGCAGGGGACAAGACCATGTTCGATGTCCTCTCTCCCGCGCTCGCCGCGTTCGATGCCGCCGTGGATGTCTCCTCCGATCTCTCCACGGCTGCCCACGCCGCCTATTTCGCTGCGCAGACGGGTCGCGACGCGACCCGGGCCCTCCTCGCCCGCAAGGGCAGGGCGAGCTACCTGGGGGAACGCAGCATCGGCCACATCGATCCCGGTGCGGCGTCGACGGCGCTGCTCTTCCAGGCCCTGGTCGAGACTCTCGGCGAGGAGTAGCCCGTGATCGGCATAGCAGTGGTGTCCCACAGTCCGCGGCTCGCGCAGTCGGCCGTGGATCTCGCGCTCGAGATGGTCGGCGCCGAGGGGCCTGCGATCGCGATCGCGGCCGGCGCCGGCGACGGCGTGACGGGAACGGATGCGATCAAGGTCGCCGAGGCCATCACGGAGGTTTCCTCGCCCGACGGCGTGCTCGTGATGATGGATCTGGGCTCGGCCGTGATGAGCGCGGAAATGGCGTTGGAATTCTTGTCGGATGCCGACGTGCCCGTCAAGCTGACGAGCGCTCCGTTCGTGGAGGGCCTGATGGCGGCAGTGGTGCGCGCCGCCGGTGGCGCCAGCCTTGATGATGTGGAGAGGGAGGCGCGGGGTGCCCTCCAGGCGAAGCAGACTCATCTCGACGACGACGACGACGACGAGCTGCCCGGCCCGCAGGCCGGCCCGGCGGCGGAGCACTCGATCGAAGTGGCGCTCCGTAACCCGCACGGCCTGCACGCGAGGCCCGTGGCGATGCTGGTCACGGCGGTCAGCGCCTTCGAGGCCACGGTGACGGTCGCTAACGTCCGGTCCGGCGGTCTTCCGGTGCCGGCGAACAGTCCGACCGCGCTACTCGGTGTTGGCGCTCGGCAGGGCGACACGATCTCGGTAGCTGCAGCGGGGAGGCAGGCCCGGGAGGCGCTCGACGCCGTGAACGCACTTGTGCAGCGGGGATTCGGGGAGTTGGAGACACCAGGGGCTGCGGCGGTACCCGAGGATTGCGCAGCGCGCCCGGACCGCGAGCGGTCGAGCGAGGCGTCGTCCGGCGGTCCGATCGGGGTCAGCCCCGGCCTGGCGGTCGGTCCGATCGTCCGGATGCCGGAACCCCTGGCCGAGCCGGCACCGGCACCCGAGCTGACCCTGAACGAGCGGGCCGAAGCTGTGGAACGGATCGAGGCGGCCGCGGCATCCGTTGCCCGGGCGCTGATGGACAAGGCGAATCGCGTCTCGGGAGCGGCGCGGGAGATCCTGGAAGTGACGTCGATGATGGCGACCGATCCGGGGTTGATCGGCGACGCCAGGGCACGGGTGACCGACGACGGCCACACTCCGGAACGGGCCGTGTGGGCGGCGGTCGGCGACATCACGTCGATCTTCAGGGAGCAGGGAGGGCTCCTGGCCGAGCGCATCCCCGACCTGCACGATGTGCGCAACCGCATAGTGGCCGAGCTGCTCGGTCGCCCGGCGCCCGGCCTGCCCGACCGGGCGGAGCCATACGTGCTCGTGGCCCGCGACCTGGCACCCGCCGACACCGCGCTGATCGACCCCGCGCTGTGCCGGGCCATCGTGACCGTTGAGGGTGGCCCGACCTCCCACACGGCCATCCTCGCGCGTGCCCTCGGGGTGCCGGCCGTGGTGGCCGCACGCCACGCGCTGGAGATCCGCGAGGGCAGCGTAGTGATCGTTGACGGCACGACGGGGATGATCGTCGTCGACCCCACCGATGAACAAGTCGCTACCGCCGAGCAGGAGAGCGGCCGCGTGGTCGCCTTCGACGGCACAGGACGAACGCTGGACGGACACCGGGTGCAACTCCTCGCGAACGTCGCATCGCCCGACAGTGTGGCCGCGGCACTCGAGGCGAACGCCGAGGGAGTCGGACTCTTTCGCACCGAGTTCTGCTTCCTCGACCATGAGGAGGCCCCCGATGTCGAGGAGCAGGTGGCGGCGTATCGCCGGGTGTTTGCCGCCTTTCCGGGTCAGAAGGTCATCATTCGAACCCTGGACGCCGGGGCAGACAAGCCCCTGGCCTTCGTGACGGCGGAAGACGAAGCGAACCCTGCCCTCGGCATCCGAGGCTACCGCACCGCGTGGCGGAGTCCGAAGCTGCTTGACAGCCAACTGCAGGCCATCGCGATCGCTGCGGCGGCCGAGGCCGCAGACGTCGGCGTCATGGCACCGATGATCGCGACCGTCGACGAATCGATCGAGTTCGTCTCCCGGTGCGCCGACCACGGCCTGCGCACGGTTGGGGTGATGATCGAGACTCCGGCCGCGGCCATCACCGCGCTGGACATTCTCCAGGTTGTGGACTTTGCGAGTCTCGGGACGAACGACCTGGCCCAGTACACGATGGC
Organism: Cryobacterium sp. PH31-AA6; assembly: GCF_030063195.1. Taxonomy (GTDB): domain Bacteria; phylum Actinomycetota; class Actinomycetes; order Actinomycetales; family Microbacteriaceae; genus Cryobacterium. The sequence goes on along the minus strand of NZ_JASISS010000020.1, from coordinate 40,937 downwards.
GGCCGATCGACTGGCGGGAGAACTCGCGCTACTCAACGACCCGTGGCAGCCTGCCGTGCTCCGGATGATCCGGGAGGCGTGTCGGGCAGGGGTCGCGACGGGCAAACCGGTCGGAGTCTGTGGTGAGGCCGCGGCTGATCCCCTTCTCGCCGCGATTCTGGTGGGACTCGGGGTGACCAGTCTGTCGATGTCGCCGCGTGCCCTGGGCGGCGTGGCGGAGCTGCTGAAGAGCGTCACCGTCGAGCAGTGTCGGGATGCCGCGGCCACGGTGGTTGCCGCTTCGAGTGCGACCGTGGCTCGGACCACCGCTGCCGCACTCCTCGTTCGGGCGTAGCTCCCCGCGAGAGCCCCCGGCGGCTGTACCGCCATGCCCGCCGAATCGCCGGATGGACGCTCCTGTCGAGCGTCCTCCGGGCGGATCGGCGGGCATTTCCCTGTCCCGCGGCACGCCACGCGCCACAATGTGCACAAACGTGCATCGGTCCCTTGCGGACTAGTTTCGGACCACCTTCGATTCCTGAATGCCATTCATAAAAAATGTCGACTGCCGCGGGACTACGCCGTGAACGAGGCGGAGAGCGTCTGGCCCCCGTAGTGGGCATACGTGCCGGACCGGGACCGGGACCTCCCGCCCGCTGCCCTTCCGACCGGGCCCCCGGAATTCAGCCGCGACGGCGGGCATAGTGTGAAATCTGTGAGCCAGAAAGGTTCGCCGTTACCGTCCCACGAAGATGTAGACGCAGTTCGACTAGGAAGAAGGTCTACGATGACCACTCCAATCCGCACAGTAATGAGTCCCGGACGTTACGTCCAAGGCAAGGGAGCGATTGAGCGCCTCGGCGAGTTCGTTGCCCAGATCGGCACCTCGCCCCTGATCGTCGCTGACGACGTCGTCTGGGGTTTCGCAGGCGCACAGGTGGCCGCGAGTTTCGCTGCCGCCGATCTCCGCGTAGAGCGGGCCGCATTCGGCAAGTTCGCCACGGCGGCCGTTGTCGATGCGCTGGTCGAGAAGATCCGTGAAACCAACGCCGATGTGATTGTCGGCGTCGGTGGCGGAAGCACCGTCGACGCGGCCAAGGCCGCCGGGTACCTCGCCGGCATCCGTTGGGCCAGCGTGCCCACGGTGGCGTCGACCGATGCGCCCACCTCCGCTCTCGCGGTGATCTACAACGACGAGGGTGAGTTCGTCGAATACCGGTTCTTCCCCCGCAACCCCGACCTCGTGCTCATCGACACCCAGATCGTCGCCAATGCACCGGTCGAATTCCTGATCGCGGGAGTCGGCGACGCCCTCGCAACGTGGCTTGAGGCGCGAGCCACGGCGACGGCCAACGCGACCACAATGGCCGGCGGCCTGCCGACTCAGACGGGCACGGCACTCGCCAAGCTCTCGTGGGATGTCATCTGGGAGAACGCGCTGCCGGCTCTCGACGCCGTTCGGGACAACCTGGTCACCCCGGCGCTTGAGAAGCTGGTCGAAGCGAACACGCTCTTGTCAGGGCTCGGCTTCGAATCGGGCGGCCTTGCAGCGGCTCACGCCATTCACAACGGGCTGACCGCCGCCCCGCAGACCCACGGTCTCACCCACGGCCAGAAGGTGAACATCGGTTCGATGGCTCAGCTTGTGCTCGAGGGTGCGCCCCGGGCCGAGGTGGAGGACTTCATCGAGTTCACCACGCTGGTCGGCTTGCCGACGACGCTCACGGAGATCGGCCTCTCGATCGACGACGAGAAGGAGTTGCAGGCCATCGGCAAGGCTGCCACTCTGCCCGGTGAGACGATCCACAACATGCCGTTCGTGGTCACCGCCAACGACGTCGTGGACGCTCTCAAGTCGATCGAGCGGCTCTCCCGGTCCGTTCGCAAGGCGCGCGGTTTGCCGGCCCCCGTGAAGTACGTGCAGAAGCACGCACCAGACCTGGTCGGAGCGCACTGACACTCGCTCCCGCCGCCGAGTCCGTGGCGGCCGGTGGGAGACGGTGGTGAAGTCACGTTGAGTGGCTGATAGAGGCGGCGCCAGGATGGTGAATTCCGGGCGCCGCTTCACCCTGTCAGCGCTCGCGGGCAGCCGCCCCGACCGACTCGCTCAGGAATCGGCCAGGGCCCGCGCCGTTCCCTCGTCGATGTACAGGTCGGTGATCACCCGGGCGGCCAGGGCCCCGCGCAGACTGGCCAGCTTCGAGCTGCCGGACACGACGCAGATTCGGCGCGGCGTGCGGCGCAGCACGGCGAAGTCGGGGCCGGTGCTGCGCTGGTTCAGCGGGATGCCGTCGGTGGAGCCGTCGGCGCGGAAGAAGATCGTCGCCACGTCGCCCACGACACCGCTCTGGCCGAGAGCGTCAAAGTCTGCGTCTTCGAGGTAACCGCCGGCGTAGACGTGGCTGGGGACATCCGAGAACGGGGAGCCCAGACCGAAGAGGGCCACGTCCATCCGACCCTGGAGCTCGAGGAGCCGAATGACGCCGCGTTCCCGCCAGAGCGCCTGCCGGGTTGCGGGGTCGTCGAAGAAGGTAGGCACCGGGAACTGCTCGACGTGGGCGCCGAACGCGTCGCCGAACCGGCGCAGGATCTCACTGGCGTAGTCGAGGCCGGTCGTGCGCATGTTGCCGGCGCCGTTGAGCTGCACGATTTGAGAGTTGTGGGTGCGTTTCGGGGTCACGTGGCGGCTGATCGCGTTCATGGTCGAACCCCAGGCGATGCCCATGGTCATGTTCGAATCGAAGAACTGACCGAGAATCCGTGCAACCGAGAGGGCCACCCGTTCCAGCCGGTCGACGTCGCTGGCGTGATCGGGAACGGGGACGACGTGCGCGGCGACATGGTATCGGTCGAGGATGACCTTCTCCAGGCTGCTCGTCGCGTCGAGGGGGGAGCGGATCTGAATGTCGACGAGACCGCTGGCCCTGGCCTGGCTGAGCAGGCGGGAAATCGAGGATCGCGAGGTGTGGAGCTCATGGGCGATGGCATCCATCGTCAGGTCCTGCATGTAATAGAGGTGCGCTGCGGTCAGCGCGTCGCTGGTCCGGTTCGAAAGCGTTAGTTCGTTCGGCAGAGTCATTCCCGCTCCTTGCACATATGTTCAGTCAGCTTGACCGTTTGTGTGGACGTAGTCAAGCTGTATTGACCCACGAGGTTTGCCCGGAGTGCAAATCGACGTTGAGCCGGCTGTGAGTGCTTCACGGCTGCGAACCCACACAGAAGTGAGCGAACAGTGCAGAACACAGCGATCGCGGCCCAGGCCGCCGTGCAGGCGAACCCCCGAGCGAAAGTCCTCATCATCGGGGCAGGCATCAACGGCATCGCCACCTTCCGTGACCTCGCGCTGCAGGGCGTGGATGTGGTCATCGTGGACAAGGGCGACTACGTCTCGGGGGCATCGGCCGCCTCCTCGCACATGATCCACGGCGGGGTGCGCTACCTCGAGAACGGCGAGTTCCGGCTCGTGAAGGAGTCCGTCGAGGAGCGCAACAGCCTGCTCAAGATCGCTCCGCACTACGTCAAGCCGTTGAAGACCACGGTGCCGATCTTCTCCACCTTCTCCGGGGTGCTGAGCGCTCCGCTGCGCTTCCTCACCCACCGGCAGGGGGCGGCGCAGGAACGCGGCGCCCTGCTGATCAAGGTCGGCCTCACCCTGTACGACTCCTTCTCGCGCGACGGCGGCACCGTGCCCCGGCACGAGTTCCGCGGGGCGAAGGAATCGCTGCGCCAGCTGCCCCGGCTGAACCCTTCGCTCAAGTACACGGCCACCTACTACGACGCGTCGATGCACGACCCGGAGCGCCTCGCCCTCGACGTGCTCGGAGACGGCCTCGCCGCCGGCCCGCACGCCCGCAGCGCGAACTACGTCGAGGCCATCGGGATGGATGCCGACGGCGTGCGCCTGCGCAACACGGTCACCGGCGAGGAGTTCGCCTTCCAGGCTGACGTCGTCGTCAACACCTCCGGGCCGTGGACGGACCTCACCAACGCGGCGCTCGGCCAGGCCAGCGCCTACATGGGCGGCACCAAGGGCTCGCACATCGTGCTCGACAACCCCGAACTGCTCGCCGCGACCGGCGGGCGCGAGATCTTCTTCGAGCACAAGGACGGCCGCATCGTGCTGATCTACCCGCTCGCCGGCCGGGTGCTGGTCGGCACGACAGACCTCGAGCACGACATGACGCAGCCTGCCCGCTGCACCGAAGACGAGGTCGACTACTTCTTCGAGCTGGTCACGCACGTATTCCCAGATGTCGCCGTCGACCGGTCGCAGATCGTCTTCCGATTCGCCGGGGTGCGCCCGCTGCCGAGGCACGACGACGAACAGCCCGGTTTCGTCTCCCGCGACTACCGGATCGAGTCCCGCCCACTCGGCGACCGCCCCGGCACGCTGCTCAGCCTGGTCGGGGGCAAGTGGACCACGTTCCGCGCCCTCGCCGAACACCTGAGCGGCGACATCCTCCGCCTGCTCGGCCTGCCACGGGTGGTGTCCACCGTCGGGCTCTTCATTGGCGGCGGGCGTGACTTCCCGATGACGGATGCCGCCCACCAGGTCTGGATCACGGCGCACGGCGACGAGGTGGGGGCCCCGCGCGCTGCCACCCTGCTCACCCGCTACGGTACCCGCGCCTCCGACGTCATCGATTGGCTCACCGAGGAAGCCGATGCCCCGCTTGTCCACCACGACGGCTACAGCCGACGGGAGATCGAATACCTCGCGGCCACGGAATCGGTGATGCACCTGCTCGACCTCGTGCTCCGCCGCACCAGCCTGGCCTTCCGGGGCGAGCTCACCCCGCCGCTGCTCGATGAGCTGGCGGCCGTGATCGCCCCGGTCCTCGGCTGGGATGCCGCAGCTCGCGCCCGAGAGGTCGAGCTCACCGTGACCATGCTTCGGGACGCGCACGGGGTTCGGCTGGCGTCCGTGCCGGCCGAGACGATCGCCTGACCTGACCTGACCTGACCTGATCTGATCTGATCTGATCTGATCTGGCCTGACCTGATCTGATCTGATCTGATCTGATCTGATCTGACCTGATCTGACCTGCCCTGCTTAGCCTGCCCCGCCGGGCCTGGCCCGTCCGGGCTGCCCCGCCGGGCTGCCTGGCTGACCGACCTTCTCGCCGCCCGGGCGAGGAGGAGCGGTGACCTGTCGATCGAACCCGCGACTGTGGCTGGACCCGGATCTGCACGGATGTGCACCCGGAATCGCCCCTCTCGTCCGCTTGAATCGATAGGTTTTCAGAATTCGGCTTCTGCCGGACCATCCGTTTCCATCAAAACAAAGGCGTCATAGTGGACAATCTCGGTATCGTTTTTCTCTCGGAAGTGGTGGGCACTGCCCTGCTGGTTCTCCTCGGCTGCGGAGTGGTCGCCAACGTAGCCCTCGCCAAGAACAAGGGCGTCGGCGGTGGCTTCCTCATGGTGACCATCGGTTGGGGCCTCGCCGTCTTCTCCGGTGTCGTCGTCGCCTACAATTCCGGCGCGCACCTCAACCCCGCGGTCACCCTCGGCCTCGTGGCCTCCGGTGCCACCGAGTTCGGCTCGGGCGTTCCCGTGAACGCCGTCTCCGTCCTGAGCTACATCGGTGCACAGATGATCGGCGCTCTAATCGGCGCGGTCTTCGTGTGGCTGGCCTACAAGCAGCACTTCGACCAGGAGCCGAACGCGGCCAACAAGCTGGGCGTGTTCTCGACCGGTCCGGCGATCCGATCCTACGGCTGGAACCTCGTCACCGAGATCATCGGCACCTTCGTGCTGGTGTTCGTGGTGCTCGCCTTCGGTGGCGGACGCCAGGGTGAAAACGGCGGTTTGGCGGCCCTCGGCGCCCTGCCGGTTGCGCTGCTGGTCATCGTGATCGGTACCTCGCTCGGTGGGCCGACCGGGTACGCGATCAACCCGGCCCGTGACCTCGGGCCCCGGATCGCACACTTCCTGCTGCCGATCAAGGGCAAGGGTTCCTCCGACTGGGCCTACTCGTGGGTTCCCGTCGTCGGCCCGGTCATCGGCGGGCTGCTCGCCGGCTGGTCCTCGGTACTTCTCCTGCCACTCCTGGCCTAGGCCGCACCGGCTCCGCGGCATCCGTCGACGGACGCCGCGCCCGCCAGACACTCAATTGCCACACCTATAACCTGAACCACACGATCAACAAAGGAGTTATCAATGGCCCAGTACATCATCGCCATCGACCAGGGGACGACGAGTTCCCGCGCGATCATCTTCGACAAGGCCGGGTCGATCGTCTCGACCGGCCAGCTCGAGCATGAGCAGATTTTCCCCCAGGCCGGGTGGGTCGAGCACGACCCGATGGAGATCTGGAACAACACCCGTGAGGTGATCGGCCAGGCCCTCTCCAAGGCCAACCTCACCCGCCACGACATCGACGCCGTCGGCATCACCAACCAGCGCGAGACCGCCGTGGTCTGGGATCGCACCACCGGTCTTCCCGTCTACAACGCCATCGTCTGGCAGGACACCCGCACCCAGCCGATCGTCGACCGGCTCGCCGCCGACGGCGGCGTCGAGCGGTTCAAGAAGCAGGTCGGCCTGCCCCTGGCGACCTACTTCTCCGGCACCAAGATCGTCTGGATCCTCGAGAACGTCGAGGGTGCCCGGGAGAAGGCCGACGCCGGCCAGCTGATGTTCGGCACGACCGACTCGTGGGTGCTCTGGAACCTGACCGGCGGGCTCGAGGGCGGCGTGCACGCGACCGACGTCACCAACGCCAGCCGCACCATGTTCATGGATCTGGAGACCCTGGCCTGGGACGACGACATCCTCGCCGCGTTCGACGTGCCCAAGTCGATGCTGCCCGAGATTCGCTCCTCCTCCGAGGTCTACGGCCACGCCAGCGAGCACAGCCTGCTGCGCGAGACACCGATCGCGGGCATCCTCGGCGACCAGCAGGCGGCAACATTCGGCCAGGCCGCGTTCGACCAGGGTGAGGCCAAGAACACGTATGGCACCGGTAACTTCCTCATCTTCAACACCGGCACCGAGATCGTGCAATCCAAGAACGGTCTGCTCACCACGGTCGGCTACAAGCTCGGCGACGAGGCGCCGCACTACGCGCTCGAGGGTGCGATCGCCGTCACCGGGTCACTCGTGCAGTGGCTTCGCGACAACCTCGGAATCGTCGGCTCTGCCGCCGAGATCGAGGCGCTGGCCCTCTCGGTCAAGGACAACGGCGGAGCCTACTTCGTGCCGGCCTTCTCCGGCCTGTTCGCGCCGTACTGGCGCGCCGATGCCCGCGGCGCCCTGGTCGGTTTGACCCGGTTCGTGAACAAGGGTCACATCGCCCGGGCCGCGCTCGAGGCGATCGCGTACCAGTCCCGGGAGGTGCTGGACGCGGTCAACGCGGACTCCGGCGTTCCGCTGACCGAGCTCAAGGTCGACGGCGGGGCCTCGGCCAACGACCTGCTGATGCAGTTCCAGGCCGACATCCTCGGCGTATCCGTCGTGCGTCCGGTCGTGGCCGAGACGACCGCGCTGGGCGCCGCCTACGCGGCCGGCCTCGCCGTGGGTTTCTGGAGCAGCCTCGACGAGCTCCGCGCCAACTGGCAGGAAGACGCCCGCTGGGAGCCGCAGATGGATGTCGCCGAGCGTGACCGCCTGCTGCGCAACTGGAAGAAGGCCGTCACCAAGTCCCTCGACTGGGTCGACGAGGACGTCCTCTAGCCCCACCGCCCACCGCCCACCCCGCACCACCGCACCCCCGGAAACCCGGCGTCCACCCAGGCCGCCGGGTTTCCGCCGTCCCACCTCCCCTCCGACGGTGGCGCTGTGGCTAACTCATGAAATCCTCCCCGCCGACGACGCGCGGTCCCGGATCAGTGCGGCCCAATGACGCCCGTGCCGCACATTTCCTGAGTTAGCCACGGCACGTCGCCCGCTTGCTGTTGTCCACAACCGGCGCGGTCCCGTCCTGTCCACAGATGTCGAGCCTCCCGGGGGGCAGTGCGGGAGTTCCACGACACTTCCCGGCATGACCTGGACTGACTACTTCCGCGAGAATGACGTGCGTATCGCCGAGACGAAGGCACTCGTCGCCGGCGGGGCCAGCTGGCGCGCGCTGCAGGCAGCGACGGAGGGCGGTTCATTGATCAGGGTCAGGCGAGGGCATTACGCCCTGCCCGGGGTTGACCCGCATATTCTCGCGGCCGTGCGACTGGGGGGACGGCTTGCGTGCGTTTCCGCGGCAGCGCACGCCGGTGTCTTCGTACTCGACAGCACATTCACCCACGTTCTTCTTGTTCCGACAGCGTCCCGGTTGCGCGCGCCTCACGACCGTCACCAGTTGCTCAGTGCCCACAATCGCGACGGCGTGGAATTACATTGGGGAGAGTTGATCGAGCCGGAATCCGGGTCGGAATACAGCATCGGTTTGGCCGACGCGCTGGTGCAGATCGTCCGGTGTCAGGAACCGCGATTCGCCCTCGCCTCCCTCGACAACGCCTTGCATCAACGCCTCATCAAACCGAAGGCCATTCCGGCGATCTTCGCCGCGCTCCCCGAAGGTGTCCAGTACCTGCGCCCGCTCATCGACTCACGCAGCGAGTCGGGACAGGAGACCGTGCTCCGGTTCATCGTCAAGAACGCCGGCTTCGACTTCGAGATCCAGGTGACGATCGACGGGGTAGGCCGAGTCGACATGCTCATCGAGGGATGCCTTGTCGTCGAGGCCGACAGCCGAAAATTCCATGAGGGATGGGACGCCCAGGCACGCGACCGAGCACGCGATTGTGAGTTGGCGATGAGGGGCTACCTGAGCCTTCGTCTGCTGTATCGCGACATCATCCATCACCCGGAACGTGTCACGGCGGCCATCAGCGGCCTGCTGGCTGCGAGTCGCCACTATCTCACCGTGATCCACTGACCGATCACCGTCGAGGCGTTCGGAACCGGCCTCCGGTCGGGGGCTAACTCAGGAGAACTCAGCCCCGGCGAGTGCGGGACCCCGTGTCTTCGGGCCGAATTTGCGAGAGTCGCTCGGTTCTCCTGAGTTAGCCACACCAGGAGCGTTGGCGACCACGCCGAGTGTCAGCGGGCGAGGGCGCCCGGGGCCGGCGGGTCAGCGGGCGAGGGCGGCCGGCAGGTCGGCCAGGCCGGTGATCCGGAGCACGCCCAGGTGGGCGGCGTCGGCGGCGTCCGCCGGGTCAACCGTTGCGTTCCGCCGGTCGAGCCAGACCGCGGTGAGCCCGGCGGCGGCCGCTCCGATCGCGTCGGTCCGGAGCCGGTCCCCGACGTAGGCTGCGTCGCCAGGGGTCACCCCGAAGACCGAGCAGGCGTGCTCGAAGATCCGGCGGTCGGGTTTGGCGACGCCGAACGCGGCCGAGGTGATCACCCGTTCCAGCCGGCCGTCGAGGCCCGTGCGCACAAGTTTCGGCTGCTGGTGCGAGAGCTCACCATTGGTGATCAGGCCGAAACGGATGCCCGGAATCGCCGCGCCGAGGGCCTCCAGACACGGCAGGGCGTCGTCATGCAGCCGCCAGCTCGCCCGGTAGTGCTCGAAATAGGCGGCGAACCAGTCCACCGACTCCTGATCGGACAGGGGCACCCCGTGTGCGGCGGCGAAGCCGCGGGCGCGCTCGCGACGCTGACCGGGGAAGTCCAGCCGGCCGGCGAGGTAGGAGTGATAGTGCCGCTCCTCCAGCTCCTGCCAGAGCGCCACCGCCCCGACCGGGTCAATGTCGGCGAACGGTCCGCCGATGGCCGCGAGGTGCCGAACAATGCCGTCAGCGACCGCGCCGACGTGCGCGAACAGGGTGTCATCCAGATCGAAGAGGACGACGGAGGGAACGAGCGCGCACATGGCTTAGTCGGCGACCACGTCGGCCGGCCAACCCGCCTTCGGCGCGCGGTCATCGGTGGCGAGAAGACGTCCGGTCCAGGCCGGCGGGAACGACCCGTCGCGGTGAGGGTGGTCGGCGGGCATCTCGCCCACGAAGCTGAAGCCGATTTTCCGGGCGGTGCGGGCCGAGGCGATGTTCCCGGGCACGCACTGCCAGGTGATGGCGTCGACGACGCCGGTCGAGAATGCCCAGTCGGCGACGAGCCGCTGGGCCTCCGGGATGTAGCCGTGGCCTCGGTGGGGCGCTCCCACCCAGTAGCCGATCGAGCCGCTGGGGACGCGCAGCCCGATCACGCCGATCAACTCGGGGGAGCCCGGCGCACGCACGGCCCAGGTGTATTCCCGGTCCGATGCCCACCCGGCGGGGACATACCCGGAAATGAATGAAGCGGCATCCTCGCGGCCATAGGGCCATGGCACGGTGAGGACCCGCTCGAACAGGGGATCCTGACAGTACTCGAATATGGCCTCGGCATCGCCCGAGGTCGGCTGGTCCAGCCGGACCAGCGGCGACGAGAGTTCGACGGGCCTCATGGTCAGGCCCGGGGGAGCAGTCCGACGCGGTCGAAGGCGCGGGCCAGGGTGGCGTTGGCGACGCCCGCGGCCCGGTCGGCGTTGTGGGCGAGCAGTCGATCGAGTTCCGCCGGGTCGGCCAGAAGCTCGAGCACGCGCGCCCGGATCGGTCCGAACGTGCCGGTGACGACCTCGGCGAGTCCCTTTTTCAGGTCACCGTAGCCGCGCCCGGCGTACTCGTCCTCGATCGACTGCACGGTGCGTTCGGCGAGCACGGAGTAGATGGTGAGCAGGTTGGCCACGCCCGGCTTGTTCTCCCGGTCGAAGACGATGCCGCCATCGGCATCCGTGACCGCGCGCATGATCTTCTTCGCGGTGACGGCCGGCTCGTCGAGCAACCAGATCACCCCGGCGTGGGATTCGGCCGACTTCGACATCTTCGAGGTGGGGTTCTGCAGGTCGTAGATCTTCGCGGTCTCCTTGACGATGTCGACCTCCGGAACGACGAAGGTCTGCCCGAACCGGGCGTTGAACCGTGCCGCAAGGTCGCGGGTGAGCTCGACATGCTGGCGCTGGTCCTCGCCGACCGGCACGATCTCGGTGTCGTAGAGCAGGATGTCGGCGGCCATCAGCATCGGGTACGCGAACAGTCCGACTGTGGTCGAGTCCGCGCCCTGCCTGGCGGACTTGTCCTTGAACTGGGTCATCCGGCTGGCCTCGCCGAACCCGGTGATGGTGTTGAGCAGCCAGGCCAGCTGGGCGTGCGCGGCGACGTGCGACTGCACGTAGAGCGTCGACGCAGACGGGTCGATTCCGCTCGCGATGTACTGTGCGGCGGTTCGCCGGGTGTTCTCCCGCAGCTTGACCGGGTCCTGCGCCACGGTGAGCGCGTGCAGGTCGACGATCGAGAAGTAGGCGTCGTGCGTCTGCTGCAGCGCCTTCCAATTCAGCAGGGCGCCGATGTAGTTACCGATCTGCAGGGAGTCGGCGGAGGGCTGCATGCCCGAGTAGAGGCGGGGCTTGGTCATGGAATCTTTCGTGGCGTGGGCCGCAGGGATTGCCGGCGGCGTGGGGGAACGGTGGGTTAGACGAGGTAGTCGACGACGACCGGCGTGTGGTCCGACCAGCGCTGGTCGTAGGCGGCGGCGCGGTCCACCGCGTAGTTGGTGACGGATGCCGCCAGGGTCGGCGTTGCCAGCTGGTAGTCGATGCGCCAGCCCGTGTCGTTGTCGAAGGCCTGCCCGCGCCAGGACCACCAGGTGAACGGCCCGTCGACCTCTCCGGCCCACTTGCGGCCGACGTCGACCCAGCCCAGGCCTGCTCCGTCGTTGTAGCCGGGTTCGTCCTCGGCGCCGAGGATCCGGTCGAAGTAGGCACGTTCCTCGGGGAGGAACCCGGCGCGCTTCACGTTTCCGCGCCAGTTCTTGATGTCGAACTTGCGGTGGCCGACGTTCAGGTCGCCGAGCACGACTGCCCGGTCGCTGTGGGCGGCCAACTCGGGGAGCCGGGTGAGCATCGCGTCGAGGAAACGGTACTTCTCGACCTGCTTGGGGGTGTCGACCTCGCCGGAGTGCACGTAGGTGCTCACGACGGTGACGATCTTGCCGTTGACCTCGTAGTCGGCCTCGAGCCAGCGGCCGGCGCTGTCGAAGTCGGCCGCGCCGAGCTCGACCCGGTGGATCGCCGCCGTGGAGCGGCTGGCGAGGGCCACCCCCGCCCGCCCCTTCGCGCTCGCGGGGTCGTGCAGGATGCTCCACTCCGGGCCGAGCAGCCCCTCGAGGTCTTCGGTAGACGCGCGCACCTCCTGGATGGCAAGGATGTCCACGTCACGCCGGGCGAGCCAGTCGCCCATGCCCTTGCGGTAGGCGGCACGCACCCCGTTGGTGTTGATGCTGGCGATGCGGAGCGGCTGGGCAGGCGAGGGGGAAGCAGGCGTGGACGGCATGGTCCAAGTCTAGGTTGGGTGGACGGTTTCTCCCGCTGGCGCCGGGTCTGCGTATTCTTCCGCCCGTTCTTGCGCCCGGTGAAGCCGCCGGGTGGCCGCCCACCGGTGTCGCCAGTCGGCGCGTTCACGGGCTTCCGTGGCGTCCCGGAGCTCGGCCAGGGCGGCGATTCGGCGGGCATCCGCCTCCCGCTCCGCCTGGTCGCGCGCCGCCTGCTCCTTGTCGATGGGCGTCGCCGGGATGCCTGCCGCCTCCATGCCCACCGCGACCCAGGAGGCGGTGATCAGGATCACGGTGTTCATCAGGTTGAACCAGATCAGAAGACCGATGATCACCGCGAAGGCGGCCAGCAGCGGGTTCGCTCCGGTGCGGCCGAGCAGATTGCCGCCGAGCACCTTCAGGGCGCCCAGCGCCACTCCGCCTACCAGTGAACCACGGACCAGTTGCGGGAGCGGGATGTGGACCCGGGAGAGCACCCGGAACAGCGCCGCCAGCGTGGCCGTGTCGATGGCCAGCACCACGAGGAGCCCGATCGTGCGCGCGCCCGCATTGAACCAGAAGGACTCCCGGGAGACGCCGAGCAGGCCAAGGATGAAGCCGAGCAACTCCGTGCTGGCCAGGGAGATCACCGCGGACACGATCAGGGCGAGGCCGAAGAGGATGCCGAGACCGAGTTCGCGCAGCTTGGCGAGCACGAAGAAGGTGGAGTCCCTGGGCATCCCGAAGATGGTGCGCACGGCCTGCGTCGTCGTCGAGAGCCAGCCGAGGGTGGTCCACAGCAGACCGACGAGGGCGACCGCGCCGATCCAGGTCAGCTCCCCGGTGTTGGTGAGCTTCTCCGGGTCGATCACCCCGCCCGTGGCGATCAGCCCGGGAATCGACTGGTTGATGATGCCGATCAGCGCGGACATGAGTTGGTCGTTCGACCCGAGCACGAGCCCCGCGATGGAGAAGCCCACCCAGATGGCCGCGAAGATCGCGAAGACCGCCTGGTAGGTCATGCCGCCGGCGAGGAGGGCGCCACGGGCGTCCGAGAAATGGGTGACCGCGCGCACCGGGCGCCAGGCCTTGACCCGCTTGACCAGGCGGGCGAGCGGCTTCACGGGGGTGGATGCGGCTGGCGTCACGGCTCCAGCCTAGCCAGAGGGCGACCGAGAACGGCCAGGCACCCCCAGTTCGGGGGTGTACTGCAAGATGAGCGCGTCTCAGCTCTTGCGGCCTCGGCGGCGGTCCGGCAGTATCTCAGTGTTGAACCGCCCACCGGCCACCCACCACCCGAGGCTGGATGGCCGGCGTCCCCGCCCGCGAAGCGGACGGACTCGGACGCAGACGGTCGGGCAGCGTGCGACGGTCGAGACTTCTCTCCGACGCCGGTCGAATCGACCGGACACACCTCGACCAGCCGGTGGCGGCGAAACCCGAGTCGACGCCACCGGCTACCGTCGGTCGTGGTTACTTCAGACCGCGCACCATGGCCTGCTTGACCTCCGCGATGGCCTGGGTGACCTGGATTCCGCGCGGGCAGGCTTCGGTGCAGTTGAAGGTGGTGCGGCAGCGCCACACTCCCTCCTTGTCGTTGAGGATGTCGAGGCGCACCGCGGCGTTGTCGTCGCGCGAGTCGAAGATGAACCGGTGCGCGTTGACGATCGCGGCCGGCCCGAAGTACTGACCGTCGGTCCAGAAGACCGGGCAGCTCGACGTGCACGCGGCGCAGAGGATGCACTTGGTGGTGTCATCGAAGCGTTCGCGCTGGGCGACAGTCTGGATGCGCTCCTTGCCGTCCGTGGGTGCGTTGTTGGCGACCAGGAACGGCTGCACGGCCTTGAACGACTCGAAGAACGGCTCCATGTCGACGATCAGGTCCTTCTCGAGCGGCAGGCCCTTGATCGCCTCCACGTACACCGGCTTGGTGATGTCGAGGTCCTTGATCAGGGTCTTGCAGGCGAGACGGTTGCGACCGTTGATGCGCATCGCATCCGAACCGCAGATGCCGTGCGCGCAGGAGCGGCGGAAGCTCAGGCTGCCGTCCTGCTCCCACTTGATCTTGTGCAGCGCATCGAGCACCCGGTCGGTCGGGTACAACTGCACGTCGAAGTCTTCCCAGTGCGGCTCGTCGTCGACCTCCGGGTTGAACCGGCGGATGATCAGCGTGACGGTGAAGGACTGGATTTCCTCCGGAATGAGGGTCTCGGCGGCCACGTCAGTACTTCCTTTCCATCGGCTGGTAGCGCGTGATGGTGACGGGCTTCCAGTCGAGCGCGATGTGGTCGGCCGCGTCGGCCGAGAGGGGATCACCGGTGAGGTACGCCATGGTGTGCACGAGGTAGTTCTCGTCGTCGCGCAGGGGGAAGTCGTCGCGCATGTGGCCGCCGCGGCTCTCCTTGCGGTTGCGGGCCGAGTAGACGACGACCTCGGCGAGGTCGAGCAGGAAGCCGAGCTCGACGGCCTCGAGCAGGTCGGTGTTGAACCGGCGGCCCTTGTCCTGAACCCCGATGTTCTTGTAGCGCTCGCGCAGACCGTGGATCACATTGGTGACGTCGGAGAGCGACTCGTCGGTGCGGAAGACCTGCGCCTTCGCGTCCATGGTCTCCTGCAGTTCCTTGCGGAGCACCGCGATGCGCTCGGTTCCGGTCGAGGAGCGGATGCCCTCGAGCAGACCGCGCACGGCCTTCGCCGGGTCGGCGGGCAGCGGCACGAACTCGGCCGTTTTGACGTACTCGACGGCGTTGTTCCCGGCGCGCTTGCCGAAGACGTTGATGTCGAGCAGTGAGTTGGTGCCGAGCCGGTTGGAGCCGTGCACGGACACGCAGGCGCACTCGCCGGCCGCGTATAGGCCAGGCACGACGGTGGTGTTGTTGCGCAGCACCTCCGCGTTGACGTTGGTCGGGATGCCGCCCATCGCGTAGTGCGCGGTCGGCATCACCGGCACCGGCTCGGTGACCGGGTCGACGCCGAGGTAGGTGCGGGCGAACTCGGTGATGTCGGGCAGCTTGGTCTCGAGCACCTCCGCGCCGAGGTGGGTGCAGTCGAGGTACAG
The DNA here is from genome assembly GCF_030063195.1 of Cryobacterium sp. PH31-AA6. GTDB lineage: Bacteria > Actinomycetota > Actinomycetes > Actinomycetales > Microbacteriaceae > Cryobacterium. The sequence continues at coordinate 25,615 of NZ_JASISS010000020.1, read as the reverse complement.
GTAGTCCTTGTTCGGTCCGGCGCCGCGGCCCTCCGCGACCTCCTTGACCATGCAGCGCGCGATGATGTCGCGCGGGGCGAGGTCCTTGATCGTCGGGGCGTACCGTTCCATGAACCGTTCGCCTGCCGCGTTGCGCAGGATTGCTCCCTCGCCGCGCGCGCCCTCGGTGAGCAGGATGCCGAGCCCGGCAAGGCCGGTCGGGTGGAACTGGAAGAACTCCATGTCCTCGAGGGGGAGGCCCTTGCGCCAGATGATGCCGACGCCGTCGCCGGTCAGCGTGTGCGCGTTCGAGGTGGTCTTGTAGATCTTGCCGAACCCGCCGGTGGCGAAGATGAACGCCTTCGCCTGGAAGACGTGCAGCTCGCCGCTGGACAGGTCGTAGGCGACGACGCCGGACGGCTGGTCCACCCCGTCGACCGATGTCATGATCAGGTCGAGCACGTAGTACTCGTTGAAGAAGTTGATGCCGCGCTTGACGCAGTTCTGGTAAAGCGTCTGGAGGATCATGTGACCGGTGCGGTCCGCGGCGTAGCAGGCCCGGCGAACCGGCGCCTTGCCGTGGTCGCTGGTGTGCCCGCCGAAGCGACGCTGGTCGATCTTGCCCTCAGGGGTGCGGTTGAAGGGCAGGCCCATGTTCTCGAGGTCGATGACCGCGTCGATGGCTTCCTTGGCCAGGATCTCGGCCGCGTCCTGGTCGACGAGGTAGTCGCCGCCCTTGACGGTGTCGAACGTGTGCCATTCCCAGTTGTCTTCTTCGACGTTGGCGAGGGCCGCGGCCATCCCGCCCTGGGCCGCACCGGTGTGCGAGCGCGTCGGGTAGAGCTTGGAGATCACGGCCGTGCTTGCGCCGGGACCGGCCTCGATGGCGGCACGCATGCCTGCCCCACCTGCTCCCACGATCACAATGTCGAACTGGTGGTAGTGAACGCCATCAACGATGGTGGACTCCGTGGGTGCTGTTGTGGGTGCATCCGTCATGGTGTGTGTGTGCAGCTCCTAGCTGGCCGAGCAGAACGAGGGGAGAAGGTCGGCGGGCGCGCCGGCCGGGCAGGGGTCGAAGGTGAAGACGACGAGCGTGCCGAGCACGATCAGGATCACGACCGCCGCCAGGATTGCGGACTTGAGGATGCCGCGGGTCAGGCGCTGAGTGGCGTAGTCGTTGACCAGGGTGCGCATGCCGTTGCCGCCGTGGATCAGCGCGAGCCAGAGCATGAGCACGTCCCAGACCATCCAGAACGGGGTGGTCAGCTTGCCGGCGACGAAGGCGAAGTTGAGGGCGCTGACTCCCTCACCGACCATCAGGTTCACGAAGAGGTGGCCGAAAATGAGCACGACCAGCACGACGCCGGAGACGCGCATGTAGATCCAGCCCCACTTCTCCCAGTTGATGCCGCGTTTCTTCGGCGACCGGGAGTACGGGCTGCGGGGGGCTTCGATAGTGGTTGACATGTCGTCCCCTCCTAGTGGCTGAACACGTTGATGAGGTGGCGGGGAACGAAGCCGAGCATGGTGACGACCCAGAGTCCGATCACGACGTAGAACATGAGCCTCTGATACTTCGCATTCCAGAAGTCGATCAGGATGATCCGGATGCCGTTGAAGGCGTGGAACACGATGGCCGCGACGAGCGCGGTCTCACCGAGACCCATGATCGGCGTCTGGTAGCTCGAAATGACCGCGTTGTAAGCCTCGGGGCTCACGCGCACGAGCGCGGTATCCAGAATGTGGACCAGCAAGAAGAAGAAGATCGCCACACCGGTGATGCGGTGCAGGACCCATGACCACATGCCCTCGCGGCCCCGGTACAGGGTGCCTGCGGGGCGACGTGATGCGGTCTTCTGCTGGGATGTATGTGTCTCCGCCGCTTGCTGTGGCATGACCAACCCTCCCTGGCTGATAACGGCCACGACGATGTCAGGCCGACAGTGCGCAGAACGCACGTGAGACCATCCTAAGTGTCTCTGCGCCGAGATATTATCCCCGGGGCCCTCTAGCGCTGCATTGAGAGCGGAACCGATACCGTGGCCCGCACGGCGGAGCGTTCGTCGACGACCTGCTCGTAGTAGTCGAGCAGGGTGCCGCACACCGTTTCCCATGATCGGCCGAGCACGCTGCGGCGGCCCGACTCGCCCATCCGGTGACGGAGCGCCGCGTCGCCGGCGAGGAGGGAAACGCAGCGGCGCAGGTCCCGCTCGTCGTCCGGGGTGAACAGCAGACCGTTCTCGCCGTGGGCGACCAGATCGATCGGCCCGCCGGCCCGCGGGGCGACCACGGGCAGGCCGGCGGCGTGTGCCTCCTGGATGGTCTGGCCGAAGGTCTCCTCGGTACCGGCGTGCAGGAAGACGTCGAAGCTCGCGTACGCCGCGGCCAGTTCGGCCCCGGCCAGCCGGCCGAGCCAGGTCACGGGCATCCCGGCCAGTTCCCGCCCGATCGAGGCCTCGGACGGACCGGCCCCGACCAGGGCGAGACGGATGCCCGGCACGCCGCGCAGGGCGCGGAACCGTTCGACCTGCTTCTCCGGGGCCATCCGGCCGACGTAGCCGATGACCACCTCGCCGTTCGGGGCCAGCCGCCGGCGCAGGGCGGTGACCGCCGTGTTCCCGCGATGGTTCGGGTGGTATCCGTCCAGGTCCACCCCGCGGGTCCAGTGGGCCAGCCGTCGCAGCCCGATCCGGCGCAGATCCCGCATCGACGCGGTCGACGGCACCAGGGTGAGGTCGGCGCCCTCATGAACCCACTTGACGAAACGCCAGGCCGCGGCCTGGGCCTGGCCGAGCCCGTTACGGCGGGCGTATCCGGCCACATCCGTTTGGAACACGGCGACGCTGGGAATGTCCAGGCGGTTCGCCGCGGCGATTCCCTGCGCGCCGAGCAGGAACGGGGACGCGGCGTGCAGCAGGTCAGGGCGGAACTCGGTCAGCAGCCGGTGCACGTGCGGGCTGGGCATCCCCACGGGGAACTGCCGGTAGGACAGCGCCGGAACGCTGTGCACGGGGAAGCCGGCGTACTCGGCCGGGGCGCCGGCCGGGGCGATCAGGATGGCCTGGTGCCCGGTGCGTGCAAGGTGCTCGAGCACCTTGCAGACGCTGGTGGTGACTCCGCTGACGGTGGGCAGGAAACTTTCGGTGATGAGCGCAACCCTCATGCCGCGAAACTAACCGGCGGCCGCGTCCGGCCGGTGAATGCACGGTGAACGGCGGCGAACGGGCGGTAGTCTGGCCGGATGCCAGCTACTTCGGATGCCCTCGCTCGCTTCTACAGCGTGATCCCGGCAGGCGGGATCGGATCGCGCCTCTGGCCGCTGTCGCGCGCGGACGCCCCCAAGTTTCTGCACGACCTGACCGGTTCCGGCCAGACCCTGCTGCGCGACACCTGGGACCGGCTGGCGCCTCTGTCCGGCGACCAGCGGATCATGGTCGTGACCGGGCGCGCGCACCGTGCCGCCGTCGAGGCGCAGCTTCCCGAACTGGCCGACCACAATGTCGTCCTGGAGAGTGAGCCGCGGGAGTCGACCGCGGCGATCGGCCTGGCCGCCGCCATCCTCGAGAAACGCGAACCCGGGGTGATCATCGGCTCCTTTGCCGCTGACCACGTGATCAAGGGGCCGATCCTGTTCCGCCAGGCGGTGTCGGAGGCGGTCGCCGCCGCCGACGACGGCTACATCGTGACCATCGGCATCCGTCCCACCGAACCGGCCATCGGGTTCGGGTACATCAAGACCTCCGGCGCGCTCGACATCGATGGGGCGGAGAGCGCACTGTCGGTGGACTCCTTCGTCGAGAAGCCTGACCTGGCCACAGCCAAGGACTACCTGCACGACGGCCGCTACCTCTGGAACGCCGGCATGTTCATCGCCCGCGCCGACCGGCTGCTCGAGGAGATCGGCGCCGCGGAGCCGGAACTGCTCGCCGGTCTGCTCGAACTCGCCGAGGTCTGGGACACGCCGCGGCGCGGCGCGGTCGTCGACCGGGTCTGGCCGCGCCTGAAGAAGATCGCGATTGACTACTCCGTCGCCGAACCCGTCGCGGCCAGGGGAAAGCTGGCCGTGATCCCCGGGCAATTCGACTGGGACGACGTCGGCGATTTCGCCTCGATCGCGAAGATCCACGCGAACGGGCGCAAGCGAGACCTCGCCATCCTCGGCGAGGGAGCCCGTGTTCTCGCCGATTCCTCGAGCGGCATCGTGGTCAGCCACACCGGACGGATGATCGCGCTGATCGGCGTGGAAGATATCGTCGTCGTCGATACGCCCGACGCACTGCTCGTCACCACCAGCGCGAACGCGCAGAAGGTCAAGGCCGTCGTGGACGCCCTCAAGCTTTCCGGCAGTACCGACGTCCTCTGACCCCGGACAATACCCCGGTGCGACACGCATTCGCGCCACGGGCCCCGCTCGAATGTCGCGGATTTGTAACCATTCGCCTGCAGCCCGAGTTTGCTCATCTGAGCAGTGAAACAAACGGTAACGTGTAGTCCAACACAGCCCCTGCGGACCCACGCCGGGCGACCATAGGAGGTCATTTTGACAATCACGAAACGTAGGACCGTTTTCAGCGGTCTTGCAACGCTCGGCGTTGTGGCCCTGTTATCAGCCTGCGCGCCGGCACCGACCGACGGCGGATCGTCCGGATCTGCCGCGGCGTCCGACTACCTGCCCTGCATCGTCTCCGACTTCGGCGGCTTCGATGACAAGTCGTTCAACCAGTCCAGCTTCGATGGAATCACCCAGGCCGCCGACGAGCTCGGGATCGAGTTCAAGCAGGCCGAATCCAAGTCGGAAGACCAGTACGCGAGCAACACCAGCAGCATGGTCGACCAGGGCTGCAACTTCGTACTCACCGTCGGCTTCGCCCTCGCCAACGCGACGCGCGACGCGGCCCAGGCCAGCCCCGACACTCACTTCGCGCTCATCGACTCGGCCATCTCCAACGATGACTTCAGCCCGCTGACGCTCGACAACGTGAAGCCGGTCCTCTACGACACCGCCCAGGCCGCGTTCCTGGCCGGCTACCTCGCCGCCGGAACCAGCAAGACCGGAGTCGTCGGAACCTACGGCGGACTGCAGTTCCCGTCCGTCACCATCTTCATGGACGGCTTCGCCGACGGCGTGACGTACTACAACACCGCGAAGGGCGCGGACGTCAAGGTCCTCGGCTGGGACAAGGCCGCTCAGACCGGTCTCTTCGCCGGCAGCTTCGACGACATCAACCAGGGCAAGGCGCTCAGCACCGGTCTGATCGACCAGCGCGCAGACGTCATCCTCCCGGTTGCCGGACCGCTCTTCCAGGGCACCGCGCAGGCCATCCAGGACTCCGGCAAGGACGTCGCCATCATCGGTGTCGACAGTGACCTGTTCGAGACCACGCCCGAGTTCAAGTCCATGTACCTCACCTCGGTGCTCAAGCAGATGGCCGCCGCGACCAAGCAGATCATCGTCGACGATTCGAAGGGTGACTTCTCGTCCGCCCCGTACGTGGGCACGCTCGAGAACAAGGGCGTCGACATCGCCCCGCTGCACGACTGGGAATCCAAGGTCGACCCGGCGCTCGTCAAGGAGGTGGAGGCCCTCAAGGCCGACATCATCAGTGGCAAGCTCAAGGTCGAGTCTCCTTCCGCCCCGAAGTAGTCCAGAGCGCACCGCAGCAGCACCAGCACCACAGCACCGAAGCACCACAGCACCGAAGCACCACAATGCGGGGAGGCCAGCGACACGCTGGCCTCCCCGTTTCGTTTAAGGGCCGGCGGCCGCGCAGAAGAGCGGATGCCACCAACATATGAGCAAAACGGTTTGCAACGACCATCATTCGAGCAGGCGCCACATCATCTGCTCGTCCACTCAATAGAATCGGGACTATGAAGCTCGAACTTCGCGGCATTACGAAGAAATTCGGTGCCCTGGTCGCGAACGACCACATCAACCTCACCGTCGAGGCTGGCGAAATCCATGCGCTGTTGGGAGAGAACGGCGCTGGAAAGTCAACCCTCATGAACGTGCTCTACGGCCTGTATCGGGCCGAAGAGGGCGAGATCCTGCTTGACGACGTCGTCCAGCATTTTGCCGGACCCGGCGATGCGATGGCGGCGGGGATCGGCATGGTGCACCAGCACTTCATGCTCATCCCGGTGTTCACCGTTGCCGAGAACGTCATGCTCGGTCACGAAGACACCAGGTCCGGTGGGCGACTCGACCTGGTGGCGGCCCGCAAACGAGTCCGCGAAATCTCCGAGCGGTTCGGCTTCGATGTCGACCCCGACGCCCTCGTCGAAGACCTCCCCGTCGGCGTGCAGCAGCGGGTCGAAATCATCAAGGCCGTCTCCCGCGACGCGAAGGTGCTCGTCTTCGACGAGCCGACCGCGGTGCTCACCCCGCAGGAGACCGACGAGCTCATGGTCATCATGAGGCAGCTCAAGGAGGCCGGCACCTCCATCGTCTTCATCACGCACAAACTGCGTGAGGTGCGCGCGGTCGCCGACCGGATCACCGTCATCCGCCTCGGCGCCGTCGTCGGCGAGGCCTCGCCAACCGCGTCGAACGTGGAACTGGCCACCATGATGGTCGGCCGCGCGGTCGATCTCACGGTGGACAAGGACCCCGCCGTGCCAGGCGACGCCGCCCTGTCGGTGCGAAATCTCAGCGTACTCAACGCGCGCGGCCAGGTTCTGGTCAACAACGTCAGTTTCGATGTGCACAACGGTGAGATCCTCGCGATCGCGGGGGTCCAGGGCAACGGCCAGACCGAACTCACCGAGGCGCTGATGGGCCTGCAGCCGCGGGTTTCCGGCGAGATCACGCTCGACGGCAAGTCGCTGCGCGGGCACTCTGTGCGCCAGGTGCTCGAGGCAGGGGTCGGCTTCGTGCCGGAGGACCGCAACGAGGACGGACTGGTCGGCGAGTTCACCATCGCCGAGAACCTCATGCTCGACCGGTCAAACGACAAGCCGTTCGTGAAAATGTGGAACGTGCAGCGCGCATTGCTGGCGAAATTCGCGGTGGACAAGGTCAAGGAATTCGACGTGCGTTCGCAGGGAATCGACACCCCGGTCGGCCGCCTCTCGGGCGGCAACCAGCAGAAGGTCGTGCTCGCCCGCGAGCTCAGCCGGGAGCTGCGGCTCTTCGTGGCGGCGCAGCCCACTCGCGGCCTCGACGTCGGCTCGATCGAATTCGTGCACGAACGGATCGTGGCGACTCGGGATGCCGGCACCCCGGTGATCGTGATCTCGACCGAACTCGACGAGGTCGCGGCCCTCGCCGACCGAGTCATGGTCATGTACCGCGGTCGCATCGTCGGAATCGTGCCGGGCGATACCCCGCGGGCCGTTCTGGGATTGATGATGGCGGGCGAAGCCCCCGCCGGAGAAGGAGCCGCAGCGTGAGCACCACACAGGGCCAGGCGCCCCAGCCCGGCACGGAGACCTCGCCGGCCGGCGAGCCCACCCGCTGGCACCGGATGTTCCGGGAGATCACCACGGGCAGTGCCATCATCTCGGTCCTCGCCGTCGTGCTGGCGCTCGTCGTCGGCGCCGTGATGATTGCCTTCACCAACAAAGACGTCCAGGCATCGGCCGGCTACTTCTTCTCCCGGCCGGGCGACACCCTGGTCGAGATCTGGAACTCGGTGGCCGGGGCGTACTCGGCGCTCTTCCAGGGGTCGATCTACAACTTCCGCCGGCCGAGTTTTGCCGACGGGATCAAGCCCCTCACCCAAACGCTCACCTTCGCAACCCCGCTGATCATGGCGGGCCTCGGGGTGGCGCTCGGCTTCCGGGCCGGCATGTTCAACATCGGCGGCCGCGGCCAGATGCTGATCGCGGCGGCCCTGGGCGGCTGGGTCGGATTCGCGGTCGACCTGCCCTACGGGCTGCACATGGTGGTCGCACTCGTCGTCGGAATCCTCGGTGGCGCCCTGTGGGGCGGCATCGTCGGTCTGCTCAAGGCCCGCACCGGCGCCCACGAGGTGATCACCACCATCATGCTCAACTATGTGGCGTTCTACCTGATCAGCTACCTGCTCCGTGACGGCTTCCTGAAGACCCCCGGCTCGAACAACCCCAAGAGCCCCGCCACCAAAGTGACGGCGGTCTTCCCCGACCTCCTCGGCCCGAGCTATACCCTGCACTTCGGGTTCATCCTGGCCATCGCCGCCACGATCTTCACCTGGTGGCTGCTCTCGCGTTCCAACCTGGGTTTCCAGTTCCGCGCCGTCGGGTTCAACCCCAACGCGGCCAGGGTGGCCGGGATCAGCGTCCAGCGGATGTACGTCTACGCGATGATGCTGTCCGGCGGACTGGTCGGCCTCGCCGGGATCAATCAGGTCCTGGGCACCAGCACCAGCGGATTCGGAGCCGGGCTCGACTCCAGCATCGGCTTCGACGCCATCACGGTCGCGCTGCTCGGCCGTTCCAAGCCCTGGGGGGTCTTCTGGGCCGGCATCCTGTTCGGCGCGTTCAAGGCCGGCGGGTTCTCGATGCAGGCCGCCGAGGGCGTGCCGATCGATATCGTGCTCGTCGTCCAGTCCCTGATCGTGCTGTTCATCGCGGCACCGCCACTCGTGCGGGCCATCTTCCGCCTTCCGGTGCCGGGCGCAGCCCGTCGCACGACCCAGCCCAACGTTTCCCAGGAGGTGGCAGCGAAATGAGCACCGTCGCTCCGGTCGTCCAGCCCGCAACAACCCCCGCGCCGAACGGCGGCGATTTCGAGTTCGTGAAGAGCTGGAAGGTGACGATCGCCCTGACGATCTTCACCGTCCTCGGGTTCATTCTCCTGGTGGCCTTCGGCCGGGACGGTGTCAGCACCATGAGGTTGTCCACCTCGAGGGACCTGATCCAGCTTCCCGACCTCGAACTGCCCACCAGGGTCACCGGCATCGTGATCAGCGTCCTGCTGCTCCTGATCACCGGCGTGAGCGCCTGGCTGGTACGGGCGAAGACCAAGGCGCCGATCTGGCTGATCGCGGTCTACGCCGTGCTGCTGCTGGTCGGCTTCCTGGCCTGGGCCGCTGCCGACAAGTCCATCCCGGTGCCCGGGCTGCTGTTCGGGTCGCTCAGCCTGGCCGTGCCGCTCATCTTCGGTGCGCTCGGCGGCGTCATCTCCGAACGTGCGGGCGTGGTCAACATCGCGATCGAGGGTCAGCTGCTGGCCGGCGCGTTCACCTCGGCCCTGGTCGCATCGCTGACCAACCAACCGCTCCTCGGCCTCGTGGCCGCGATGCTGGCCGGGACGCTCGTCTCGATGGTCCTGGCCTCCTTCTCGATCAAGTACTTCGTCGACCAGGTCATCGTCGGTGTCGTGCTCAACGTGCTCGTGATCGGGATGACCGGTTTTCTCTACTCGCAGGTGATGGCGCCGAACGCGGTGCTCCTGAACCAGCCGCCGCGGTTCGAGCGGATCAATATTCCGCTCCTGAGCGAGATCCCGATCATCGGCCCGGTGTTCTTCCGGCAGACCCTCATCGTGTACATCATGTACGTGGCCGTAGCCGTGGTCTATTACGGTATCTTCCACACCAAGTGGGGACTGCGCCTCCGCAGCGTCGGCGAGCACCCGCAGGCCGCAGACACCGTCGGAATCAACGTAGCCGCCACCCGGTTCTGGAACGTCTCGATCGCCGGCGCCGTGGTCGGCCTCGGCGGGGCGTACTTCACCCTCGGTTCGGTCGGCGCGTTCGGCAAGGAAATGACGGCCGGTGCCGGATTCATCGCGCTGGCCGCCGTGATCTTCGGACGCTGGGACCCGATCCGGGCCACCCTCGCCGCCCTGCTCTTCGGGTTCGCGAGTAACCTGCAGAACGTGCTCAGCATCATCGGCTCCCCGGTGCCGAGCGAGTTCATGCTCATGCTCCCGTACCTCGTCACGATCTTCGCCGTCGCCGGCCTGGTCGGCCAGTCCCGGGGACCTGCCGCCAGCGGCAAGCCGTACATCAAGTCGTGACCGGGTCGACAGCAGCGCCAGTGCCCTCCTCGGCCGACATCGATTGGGGCGTTCTTCGGGACGCCGCGGTCGAGGCGATGAGCCACGCCTACGCGCCGTACTCGCACTTCCCCGTCGGCGCCGCCGCGCTGGTCAGCGACGGACGGGTGATCACCGGATGCAACGTGGAGAACGCGTCCTACGGACTCACCCTGTGCGCCGAGTGCGCGCTCGTCTCCGTGCTGCACCTCACCGGAGGGGGCACCCTCGTCGCCTTCACCTGCGTCGACGGTGCCGGCGGCACGCTAATGCCCTGCGGCCGGTGCCGCCAACTGCTCTATGAACACTCGGCTCCCGGCATGCTGCTGGAAACCGTGTCGGGTGTGCGAACCATTGATGAAGTGTTGCCGGACGCCTTCGGGCCCCGGCAGCTCGCCGAATACCGGGAAGAGTGACCGTGAGCACCATCCAGAACACCATTGAGGCCTTCGACGCCGTCGACCTGATCCACACCAAGCGTGACCTGGGTGAGCTCAGCACCGCTCAGATCGACTGGCTGGTCGACGCGTACACGCGCGGCTACGTCGGTGACGAGCAGATGGCCGCGATGACCATGGCGATCTTCCTCAACGGGATGACCCGCCGCGAGATCAAAGACCTCACCATGGCGATGATCAACAGCGGCGAGCGGATGAGCTTCGCCGGCCTCGGCAAGCCGACCACCGACAAGCACTCCACCGGGGGTGTGGGCGACAAGATCACCCTGCCGCTGATGCCGCTGGTCGCCGTGTTCGGCGCGGCCGTGCCACAGCTGTCCGGCCGTGGCCTCGGCCACACCGGGGGCACCCTCGACAAGCTCGAATCCATCCCGGGCTGGCGGGCCAGTCTCACCAACGAGGAGATGTTCGCCCAGTTGCGCGAGACCGGCGGCGTCATCTGCGCTGCCGGCCGCGGGCTGGCTCCCGCCGACGGCAAGCTGTACGCGCTCCGCGACATCACCGGCACCGTGGAGGCGATCCCGCTGATCGCCTCGTCGATCATGTCGAAGAAGATCGCCGAGGGCACGAGCGCGCTGGTTCTCGACGTGAAGTTCGGATCCGGCGCCTTCCTCAAGGACATCGAACGTTCCCGTGAGCTGGCCCGCACCATGGTCGCGCTCGGCGAGGACGCCGGCGTGGCGATGTCGGCCCTGCTCACCAACATGAATGTGCCGCTCGGGCTCGCGATCGGCAACGCCAACGAGGTGCGCGAGTCCGTGGAGGTGCTGGCCGGTGGCGGCCCGTCGGATGTCGTCGAACTCACCGTCGCCCTGGCCAGGGAGATGCTCGACCTGGTCGGCATCACCGGCGTCGACGTCGAGGCCGCGCTGAAGGACGGCCGGGCGATGGACAAGTGGCGGGAAGTCATCCGCGCGCAGGGCGGCGACCCGGATGCGGCGCTGCCGGTTGCCCGGGAGACCCACGTCGTCACCGCCGAACGCGATGGTGTCCTGGTCGAGCAGCAGGCGCTGCCGTTCGGCATCGGCGCCTGGCGCCTCGGAGCCGGCCGTGCCCGCAAGCAGGACCCGGTTCAGCACGCCGCAGGGATTGACCTGCACGCCAAGCCCGGCGACACCGTGCGGGCGGGCCAGCCCCTGTTCACGCTCAGCGCCGACGAGCCGGAACGCTTCGCACGCGCCCTCGAGGCCGTCGAGGGCGCGTACCGGATCGGCGACCCCGGCGAGCCCATCCTTGACGGCGGCCCCCTGATCGCCGAGCGCATCGGCCGCTGAACCCGCCGCACCTCCGGGTTGCCGTGGCCAGGCACCCCGGAGACCGCCGTATCTCGGCTACCCGGTTGACGCCGTCGGGTTCGGGAATCAGGGAGACTCCCAGCGTCGTGGCCGGTAGATTGGACACGTGAACATGAGCCCTGAGGAATACCTGCTGCCCGGCGGCGTGAGCATCAACGCACTGCCGAAGATCTCCCTGCACGACCACCTCGACGGGGGGCTGCGCCCGGGCACCATCATCGAGCTGGCCCAGGCGATCGACTTCGCCCTGCCGAGCACCGTCCCTGCCGACCTGGCCGAGTGGTTTGCCGACCAGGCCAACTCCGGCTCCCTGGTCGAATACCTCAAGACCTTCGACGTCACCTGCGCCGTCATGCAGACCGCGGAGGGCCTGACCCGGGTCGCCCGTGAATTCGTCGAGGACCTCGTCGCGGACGGCGTCATCTACGGCGAGGTGCGCTGGGCGCCCGAGCAGCACCTGACCCGCGGCCTTACCCTCGATCAGACCGTCGAGGCCGTGCAGGCCGGCATCGAGGCCGGCATCGCCACCGCAGCCGCGGCGGGCCACAGCATCAAGATCGGCCAGCTGATCACGGCCATGCGGCACGCCGACCGAAGCCTCGAAATCGCCGAACTGGCCGTGCGGCACCGCACCGCCGGCGTCGTCGGCTTCGACATCGCCGGCGCCGAACTCGGTTTCCCGGCACACAACCACCGCGACGCGTTCGAATTCCTCGCCACCGCCTTCATGCCCGTCACCGTGCACGCCGGCGAGGCAGACGGCCTGGAGAGCATCCGCGGCGCCCTGTTCGACGGCAGGGCGCTGCGCCTCGGCCACGGAGTGCGCATCGCCGAGGACATCGTCGTCGGCCGTCAGGACGACGACGACAACACCTACGTCACCCTCGGCCCGGTGGCCCAGTGGGTGCGTGACCGGGAGATCGCGCTGGAACTGAGCCCGTCGTCCAACCTGCAGACCGGGGCGATCGCGGCCTGGGGCGACGACCTGCTCGACCACCCGTTCGACCTGCTCTACCAGCTCGGCTTCCGAGTCACCGTCAATACCGACAACCGGTTGATGAGTGCGACCACCCTGAGCAAGGAGCTGGCCATGCTCAGCGACGCGTTCGGCTACGACGTCGATGACCTCGAGGTCTTCCAGCTCAACGCCGCGCAGGCGGCATTCCTCCCGCTCGAGGAGCGCGAGGAACTGGCCGACGCCATCGTCGCCGGCTTCGAAGGGGTCTGACCCCGATGTTCGACCGATTGACACCGTGAAAGTTCCCATGCCACTGCCTCCCCTCCCCACCGACGCAATCGCGATCGGCGTTCACGTCGCTGACTGGCGCGGCGCGGTTTCCGCTGCCGGTGATGCTCTGGAGCGCTCGGGATCGACCTCGCACGAGTACACGAAGCGCATGATCGGCGTGATCGACGAGTTCGGCGCCTACGTCGTGATCGCGCCGGGGCTTGCCCTGGCGCACGCCCGGCCGGGTCCGGACGTGCACACCGAGGGTTTGAGCGTCGTCACCCTGGCTGAGCCGGTCGCGTTCGGGCACCCGCACAACGACCCGGTCAGCGTCGTGCTCGGCCTGGCCGTGACCAGCGGTGACGAGCACGTGCTGCTCGTCGCGGAGCTGGCCAATGTGTTCAACGACCCCCACGTGATACCGGCGCTCGCGGCGGCTTCGGATGTCGACAGCATCCGTGCCCTGCTCGGTGTCACCGCACCAGCCGAGGAGCTGTAATGAAGATCGTCGCCCTGTGTGGTGTCGGAATCGGCACGTCCGCGATTCTCAAGGTCAACGCCGAGCGCGCCCTGGCGCGCCTGGAGATCGAGGCGGATGTGACCGCGACGGACGTTGCCGGGGTGCAGAAGGTCGGCTTTGACGCTCAGGTCATCCTCACCTCGTCCGAGCTGGTGGAGGCGATCGGCAAGACCAACGCCGACGTCATCGTGATCGAAAACTACTTCGACGTGGACGAGCTCGTCGCGAAACTGGAAACCGCACTGGGCTAGCCGCGCCCCGCCACGTTGCGCGGGAACTGCGCCTGCGGCCGGGCGCGCGCGACTAGCTGATCAGCTCGCGCATGCCGCGGTCGAGCTCGGCGAGGGCGGCCTCGGCCGCCGCCTTCCGCTCGGTCACGGTGCCGTCGGTGCTGCTCGTGTCCAGGTACACCTTGAGTTTGGGTTCCGTGCCGCTCGGGCGCACCATCACGCGGGAACCGTCGACGAGCCGGATCCGCAGCACATCGCTGGGCGGGAGGCCGTTGAAGCCGGCCGAGAGGTCGTCGATGTGGTCGACCCGGATGCTGCCGATCGACGCCGGCGGGTTTTCACGCAACCGGGTCATCACGCGTTCGATCTCGGTGAGGTCGGTCACCCGAACCGAGATCTGGCCGGAGGCGAAGTGGCCGAACCTGGCGCTGAACCGGTCGAGGTGGTCGGAGAGCGTGAGGCCGTCGGCCTTGAGGTCGCTGACCAGGGAGAGCAGGGCCACCGCGGCGGAGATACCGTCCTTGTCGCGCACGGTGCCCGGGTTCACGAGGTAGCCGAGGGCCTCCTCGTAGCCGAAGATCAGGTTGGGCGCCCTGGACACCCATTTGAAGCCGGTCAGGGTGTCGGCGAAGCGCAGCCCGTAGGCCGCGGCGACCGCCTGCAGGGCGGGAGAGGACACGATCGAACAGGCGAGAGTGCCGTCGGCCCCGCCGTCGCCCGCCGCGTCCTGCGCGAGTTCGGCGGCCCGCCAGCCGAGGATGGCACCGACCTCATTGCCGCTCAGTCGACGGTAGCCGGTGCCGGAGTCCGGGTCGGGGATCGCAATCGCGAGCCGGTCGGCGTCCGGGTCGTTCGCGATGATCAGTTCGGCACCGGCTTCCCTGGCCGTCTGGTACGACAGGTCGAGGGCGCCGGGCTCCTCAGGGTTGGGGAACGCCACCGTGGGGAAATGGCCGTCAGGGGCGATTTGGGCGTCGACGAGGGTCGGCAGGTCGAAGCCCGCGGCCTCGAACACGCGCCGGGTGGTGTCCCAGCCCACCCCGTGCAGGGCGGTGTACACGGTGTTCACCTGCGCGCGCGGGGGATGGGCGATACCGGCGGTGGCGTCGATGTAGGCCTGCACGACGGACTCGGGCGCCGTCTCATAGGCGGCGCGGGGCAGGTCGGGCACGCGCTGCTCGGTCGCCACCCGGAGGATCTCGGTGGCGATGTGAGCGTCGTCGGGGGAGACGATCTGCGAGCCCTTGTTCGCGCCGCCGAGGTAGACCTTGTAGCCGTTGTCCTGCGGCGGGTTGTGCGACGCGGTGACCATCACGCCGGCGGCCGTGTCGAGGTGTCGCACCGCGAAGGCGAGCACGGGGGTGGGCAGCAGGCGGGGGAGCAGGATGGCGTGCACCCCGGCACCGGACATGATGGCCGCCGTGTCGGTGGCGAAGACGTGCGAGTTCTTGCGTCCGTCGTAGCCGATCACGACCGAGGGCGTCTGCCCCGGAGCGGCGGCGGCGCGGAGATACGCGGCGAGACCGGCGGCGGCCTGGGAGACGAGCACGCGGTTCATCCGGTTTGAGCCGGCCGCGATCGCACCGCGGAGGCCCGCGGTGCCGAAGGCGAGTCGTTCGTCGAAGCGGGAGTGCAGCTCGGTGATGGCGGCGGGGTCGCCGTCGCCGGCGCCTCGCACCAGCAGGCGCAGCTCGGCCTGGGTTTCGGAGTCCGGGTCCTGATCCAGCCAGGCGTTGGCCTTGCGGATCAGTGCCGTCGCGGCATCCGTTGTGTCGATGATGTCGAGCACCATGGTGTCGGGAAGCACCGGTTCCGGGGTGTCGCCGGCCGGGGACTCGTCCTGGCCGGCCGTGCCGTCGAGGCTCACAGTGCGGCCACGATCCGGGCGAGCAGCGCGCCGATGACGGGCTCGGCCAGTTTCCCGGCCTCGAGCACCTCGCCGTGGCTGAGCGGCTCCTTCTGGATGCCGGCGGCCAGGTTGGTGATCAAGGAGAGCCCGAGGATCTCCATCCCGGCCTGGCGGGCCGCGATGGCCTCCAGTGCGGTGGACATGCCGACGATGTGGCCGCCGATCGCCTTCGCCATCTGCACTTCGGCGGGGGTCTCGTAGTGCGGGCCGCGGAACTGGCAGTAGACGCCCTCGTCGAGCGTCGGGTCGATGGTGCGGGCCAGGGCGCGCAGGCGTGCCGAGTACAGGTCGGTGAGGTCGACGAAGGTCGCGCCCTCCAACGGGGAGTCGGCCGTGAGGTTGATGTGGTCGCTGATCAGCACAGGGGTTCCGGGCGTCCACGTTTCGCGGATGCCTCCGGCACCGTTGGTGAGGATCATGGTCGACACGCCCGTTGCCGCGGCCGTGCGCACACTGTGCACGACCCGGCGCACGCCGTGGCCCTCGTAGTAGTGGGTGCGGGCGCCAATGATGAGGGCGCGCTTTCCGCTGGGCAGCAACACCGACCGCAGCATGCCGGCGTGGCCGACCAGGGCGGGGGCGCTGAAACCCGTGATCTCCTGGGCGGGGATCGTGTGCGTGGTCTCGCCGATCAGGTCCGCGGCCTTGCCCCAGCCGCTGCCCAGGGTGAGTGCGATGTCGTGCCGGGCGACGCCGGTACGCGCGGCGATCTCGTCGGCCGCGATGCGCGCGACGTCGAACGGATCGGTTTCTGGCGCGTCGAGCGGGTTGTTATCGGTCTTCAGCATGCCCCCACTCTAATTGCCCGACCATTTCACCGGCGATCCTCTCCCCCCACTTGCGGTGATTTCGCTCATTCGCGCACGACCGCGGCGGCATCCGCCCGCCGAAGGGGGAATCGGCAGCTGCGGTTTGGCGGCGGAGCCCCGGGCACGGGAGAATACGACCATGGCCTACGAGTTCGAACGCAAGCAGCGCATCGCTATCCTCGGCGGAGGGCCCGGCGGTTACGAGGCCGCCCTGGCGGGTGCCCAGCAGGGAGCCGAGGTCACCCTGGTCGAGCGGGTCGGTGTCGGCGGCTCCGCCGTGATCACGGATGTCGTCCCCTCCAAATCCCTCATCGCCACGGCCGAGGCCACCAACTCCATCGGTGACGCCACCGACCTGGGCGTGCAACTGTTCGTGCGCGGCGACACCGGCCGCCCCGCCCGCCCCGAGGTGGCCGTCAACCTGGCCGCCGTCAACAAGAGACTTCTCGCCCTCGCCCGGCAGCAGTCCGAGGACATGAAGGCCACGCTGATGCGGGCCGGGGTGCACCTCGTCAGCGGCCACGGCCGGCTCGACGGCACCAGTGGCGTCATCGTCTCCACCACCGAAGACGGTTCAGGCACCGACTTCGACCGGATCGACGCGGACACGATCGTCGTGTCGGTCGGGGCCACGCCGCGCATCCTGCCGACGGCGATCCCCGATGGTGAGCGCATCCTCAGCTGGACCGAGCTCTACAACCTGCGCGCCGTCCCGGAGCACCTCATCGTGGTCGGGTCCGGCGTGACCGGGGCCGAGTTCGCCTCCGCCTACCGGGCTCTCGGTGCGAAGGTCACCCTGATTTCCAGCCGCGACCAGGTGCTTCCCGGCGAGGACGCCGACGCGGCCGCCGTGATCGAGAACGTGTTCAAACGCAATGGCATGGTCGTGCTGAACAAGTCGCGCGCGTCCTCCGTCGTACGCACGGACACGGGCGTGCTGGCGACTCTGGCGGACGGCCGCACCGTCGCGGGCAGTCACTGCCTGATCGCCGTCGGCTCCGTGCCGAACACCTCAGGCATCGGCCTCGAGGAGGCCGGGGTGCAGGTCTCCGAGTCCGGCCACATCCGGGTGAACCGGGTGGCGCGCACGTCGATCCCGAACATCTACGCGGCCGGCGACTGCACGACCGAGCTGCCGCTGGCATCCGTTGCCTCGATGATGGGCCGCACCGCGGTGTTCCACGCGATGGGCGACGCGGTCAACCCGATCGAGATTCGCAACGTCGCGGCGAACATCTTCACCCAGCCCGAGATCGCCACGGTCGGTTGGACCCAGAAGCAGATCGAGGACGGCCTCACCCGCGGCATCATCTACAAGCTGGCGCTGTCGTCGAACCCCCGCGCCAAGATGATGGGGATCAAGGACGGTTTCGTGAAGCTGTTCGCGACCACGACCACCGGCACCGTCATCGGCGGCGTGATTGTGGCGCCCAAGGCCAGCGAGCTCATCTTCCCGCTCGCTCTCGCGGTCGAGCACCGGCTGACCGTGGACGAGGTGGCCCGGGCGTTCCCGGTCTATCCGTCGCTCACCGGGTCGATCACGGATGCCGCGCGCGCCATGCACATCGTGGCCTAGCACTCGGGGCGTTACGCGCTCAGTTACGCAAAAAGCACCTTCGCCCGCGGGGCGAAGGTGCTTTTTACGTGTCTCAGGCGGGCTGGTCCGTCACGGACATCAGCAGGGAGCCGGAGGCGACGGTGGTGCCGACGAGCGCCTCGATGCTGCCGACCATTCCGTCCTTGTGCGCGGTGAGGGGCTGTTCCATCTTCATCGCCTCGAGCACCAGGAGCAGATCGCCCTTGACGACGATGTCGCCCTCGGCCACGGCCAGCTTGACCACGGTCGCCTGCATCGGCGCGTGCACTGAGTCGCCGGTCGCGGTGTTCACCGCGTGGGCGCCGCTGCGGCGACGGGGGGCCGGCCCCGCGGTGTTCTCGGAGGCCGCGCCGGGGAGCAGCCGCACGGGAAGGCTGACCTCGACCCGACGCCCATCGACCTCGACCACGACGTTGTGTCGCTTGGCCGGCCCGGTGGGCTCTTCGAGCGAGCCGCTCCACGGGTCGATGTCGTTCTCGAACTCGGTCTCGATCCAGCGCGTGTAGATCGAGAAAGGCTCGCCGTCCAGCGGGGCGAAGGCGGGATCGCGCACGATCTTGCGGTGGAACGGGAGCACGGTGGGGAGGCCGGCGATCTCGAACTCGTCGAGGGCGCGCCGGGAACGCTCGAGGGCTTCCTGCCGGGTGGCGCCGGTGACGATGAGCTTGGCGAGCAGGGAGTCGAACGAGCCGGAGATCACGTCGCCGGCCTGCACGCCGCTGTCGACGCGAACGCCGGGGCCGCTCGCCGGCTTGAACACGTGCACGGGCCCGGGGGAGGGCATGAAGCCCCGGCCGGCATCTTCGCCGTTGATCCGGAACTCGAAGGAATGGCCGGTGGGAACGGGGTCCGGGTAGTCCAGGCTCTCGCCCTCCGCCAGACGGAACTGCTCGCGGACGAGGTCGATTCCGGTCACTTCCTCAGACACCGGGTGTTCGACCTGCAGTCGGGTGTTCACCTCGAGGAAGGAGACGGTGCCGTCCTGTCCGATCAGGAACTCGCAGGTACCGGCACCGACATAGCCGACCTCCTTGAGGATGGCCTTGGAGGCCCGGTACATCTCCGCCTGCTGGGCGTCGGTCAGGAACGGGGCCGGGGCTTCCTCGACGAGTTTCTGGTGCCTGCGCTGCAGGGAGCAGTCCCTGGTGGAGACGACGACCACGTTGCCGTGGACGTCGGCGAGGCACTGGGTCTCCACGTGACGGGGCTTGTCCAGGTACTTCTCGACGAAGCATTCGCCGCGCCCGAAGGCCGCGACGGCCTCCCGGGTGGCCGAATCGAAGAGCTCCGGCACCTCTTCGCGGGTGCGGACGACCTTGAGGCCGCGCCCTCCGCCACCGAAGGCGGCCTTGATCGCAACGGGCAGGCCGTGCAGGTCGACGAAGTCGAGTACCTCGGCCGCGTCGATCACGGGGTTCAGGGTGCCGGGCGCCATCGGCGCGTGCACCTTCTCCGCGACGTGGCGGGCGGAGACCTTGTCGCCGAGCTTCTCGATCGCCTCGGGTGACGGGCCGATCCAGATCAGTCCGGCATTGATCACGGCCCGGGCGAAGTCGGCGTTCTCGGCGAGGAAGCCGTAGCCGGGGTGCACGGCGTCGGCGCCGGACCGCCTGGCCACCGAGAGGATCTTCTCGATCACGAGGTAGGTTTCGGCGCTGGTCGTTCCGTCGAGTCCGTAGGCCTCGTCGGCAAGGTGCGCATGCACGTTGTCACGATCCTGATCGGCGTAGACGGCGACCGAGAGTATGCCGCTGTCTTTCGCGGCTCGGATAACCCGGACGGCGATCTCGCCCCGGTTGGCGATGAGGACCTTCGTTATTCGCGACACAGTGCCTTAGCTTATGGTGCCTGCACCCCGACGTTTTGGTTCTGTCCCACAAAAAGATGTGTGAGAAAGGTGCTGATGCCTACAAACGGGTCCGGGCGAGGGTCGTGGGTCAGGCCGACCGGCCGCGATTCCACAGGCTCGGCCAGGAATGGCCCAGCCGGTTGACCAGCCGGCGCAGCGTCGGCAGTGACAAGCCCACCACGGTGGATGGGTCGCCGTCGATGTGCGTAATGAACGGCGCGCCGAGGCTGTCGATCGTGAATGCACCGGCGACGAACAGCGGTTCGCCTGTGGCGATGTACGCGTCGAGTTCGTCGTCGTCGATGTCGTCGGCGAAGGTGACGTCCGCGACCGCCACCGCGCCGACCGCCCGCCCGGCCTCCCCGTTCGTGTGCTCGATCAGCCAGTGGCCGGAGTAGAGCTGCCCGGTGCGCCCGCGCTGCAACTGCCAGCGTTGCCTCGCCTTCTCAGCGGTGTGCGGCTTGCCGTAGATGACCTCGTCGATCACGAACACCGAGTCCCCGCCGAGGATGAGACCGTCCACGGTTGATCCGGCGTCGCAGAGCGCGGTGGACACCGCCTCCGCCTTCGCCCTGGCGAGCAGCTCGACCACCCGATGCGGGGTGAGCGGCGCACCGGCTTGCCGGGCGGCCTCCGTGGCCACGGCATCCTCGTCGACGTCCGGCGCCATCGTGACCGGTTCGATCCCCGAAGAACGCAGCAGCGTCAGGCGGGCGGGAGAGGTCGAGGCGAGGTAGAGGCGCATGGTTCCTTTGGTGCGACGGTAGGAGCGATGTGGGATGCTCAAGGGATGGGCACCAGCAACGAAAACCAGTCGATTCCGGGCGAGCAGTCCGCCGAAGTGGGCACCGAACTCGAACTCGACGTCACCAACGTAGCCCACGGCGGCATCTTCGTTGCCCGGCACGAGGGGCGCGTGGTCTTCGTCAGCGACACCCTGCCCGGCGAGCGGGTGCGCGCGAGACTGACGTCGGCCAGCCACAAGAGCTTCTGGCGGGCGGAGACGATCGAGGTGCTCGACGCCGCCCCCGAGCGCCAGCCGCACATCTGGGCGTCCGCCGCCCTCGAACGCGACCCGGAGGACCGGGCCGGCGGCGCCGAGTTCGGGCACATCGAACTGGGCCACCAGCGCGAACTGAAGCGCCAGGTGCTCGCCGACGCCCTCAAACGGATGGCGAAGATCGAGACGGATGTCACGGTCGAGCCGGTCCCGGTGGGCCCCAACGCGTCACCCGGCGATGCCGCCGACGGCACGGGCTGGCGCACCAGGGTGCGCCTCCACGTCGCCGAGGACGGATCGGTCGGGCCTTACGCGGCCAGAAGCCACCGGGTCATCCCGGTCGGTGACCTGCCGCTCGCGGACCGGCTGCTCGAGGCGGCCGCGCCGCTCGACCAGCTCTTTCGCGGGGCCGCATCCGTCGACGTGGTCGCGCCGAGCCTCGGCACCGTGCAGGTGCTTGTGGCCGAGCAGGACGCGAACGGCCGACGCCGCCCGACGCCGCGCAACCTGATTCGCGAGGTCGTCGGCGAACGCGAGTTCCGACTGGATGCCGCCGGTTTTTGGCAGGTGCACGCACGCGCAGCCGAGACGCTGTACCGCACGGTGCAGGACACCATCGATGCCGACACGTTCGACCTGAAGGCCGCAAACCTCGACCTCTACGGCGGGGTCGGCCTTCTCGCGGCGGCCGTCGGCGATCGGTTCGGCAGCGCGGTGCGGATCACCTCGGTCGAGAGCGACGCGCAAGCCACCGACTTCGCCGCCGAGAACCTTGCCGAATGGGTTGGCGCGAGCGTGCAGACCGCCAGGGTCGACCGGTTCCTGGCCGGCCTGGTGTGGGACTCGTCCGCGGCAGACCGGGCGAGGCAGCAGGCAGCCACGGTCGTGCTTGACCCGCCCAGGGCCGGGGCCGGCAAGGAGGTCATCGACCAGCTCGGTGCCCTCGGTCCTCGCCAGATCGTCTATGTGGCCTGCGACCCGGTGGCGCTCGCCCGCGACATCGCCCTGCTCGCCGGGCACGGCTATGAGCTCCGTCGGCTGCGGGCGTTCGACCTGTTCCCGAATACCCACCATGTCGAAGCCGTCGCGCTGCTCACCAGATAGCTATCGTTGACCTGTGCGACTAAGTGAGGACGTAGACCCCGTGACAGAACCGATTGCACCGCTGGAATCGCCGGCAGGCCAGGAGCCGGGTACCGGAACGGCCCTCGATCATCCGGTGCGGGTCGGCATCGCCGATGACCACGAATCGGTTCGGCTGGGGATCAAGACGGCCTGCGAGAACGCCGGCTACGACGTCCTCTTCGCCGCGGCCACGGTGCAGGGCCTCATCGACGGCATCGCCGGCCGGGCCGTCGACGTGATCGTGCTCGACCTGTCGCTCGGTGACGGCTCGCTCGTCACCGACAATGTCCGCAACGCCCGGAGCACCGGCGCCTCGGTGCTCGTGCACAGCATCGCGGACCGGGTCGCCATGGTCAGGGAGGCGCTGGCCGCCGGCGCTGCCGGGGTGATCCCCAAGTCCTCGCCGACGACGACCGTGATGGCGGCCGTCGCATCCGTCGCCCGCGGCGACGTGCTCAACAACCTCGAATGGGCGACCGCGATCGACGCGGACCGCGACTTCGCCAAGGCCCAGCTGGGCCGTCGCGAGCGTGACGTGCTCCACCTCTACGCCTCGGGGCTGCCGCTGAAGATGGTCGCGATGCAGCTCGGCATCGCGCATTCCACAGCACGGGAGTACCTCGACCGGATCCGGGTGAAGTACGTCGAGGTGGGCCGGCCAGCCCCGACGAAGGTTGATCTGCTGCGTCGTGCGGTCGAGGATGGCATCCTTCCCGGACTTGACCCGGACGGCGGGGATGGCCGAGGCTAGGGCAGCGGCCGCACTCCCACTCCGGGCTGGCGGGGCGAAACGCGCAGGCCGGGCCACGGAGACGACCACCCTGGGGTTCCCGGACGGACTCGACGTCGACCTCATCGCCGGGCCCAAACAACCCCGCAACCCGATCAGTCGCACCCGGATCGAAACGGTCGTCTCACGCTCGGTCGCCAGTGTCGGCGTGATCTTCTCGCTCCAGGCGCTCCCGATCATGCTCGACCAGGGGCACCTGCGGCTACCGATCATGACCTTTCTCACGCCGCTGGCCCTGGCGCTCGGCGTCGGCGCCGTGGTTGTCGCCGCGATCACCAAACGGGGCGTGCGCGTGACCAGCGGCGCTGTCGCCGTGATCTACCTGCTCGCACTCGTCGGGTGGCCGTCCCTGATGCTCGACCCCGCCGCGGATCTCGACGGCAAGCCGTGGCTCTGGTACGTGTGCACCGTGGCCACGGCCAGCGCGGCAGTGTCATTCCCGCTGGTCTGGGCCGTGATCTACACGTTCCTCGCGCCGATCGTCTACGGTGTCGTGCGCACGCAGCCGTCCGGCGGCGGCGCCGACGTGCTCCTGGCCTCCCTCGACGCCGTCTACGCGATCATCCTCGGGCAGACCATTGTGATCATCATTTTCATGCTGCGTCAGACGGCGGCAGCGGTCGATTCCGCCCAGACGAATGCGTTGCACCAGTACGCGACGGCTGTCAGGCAGCACGCCACCGAGGTCGAGCGGGTGCAGGTCGACTCGATCGTGCACGACAGTGTCCTGGCCACGTTCCTGGCCACCGCGGCGGCCGGCAGCCCCAAGGCGGCTCAACTGGCCTCCGGGATGGCCGCTGACGCCCTCACCCGGCTCAACGAGGCAGCCATGGTCCCGGCCGGGGACGACAGCATGGAGCCGTTCAGCTCCCTGGCCGCGCAGATCCGCGACGCCGCCGCGAAGCTCGCCGCGCCGTTCACGATCGTCGAGTGCGAGATCGTCGGGCTCAGCCTCCCGGCTCACGCGAGCGATGCCCTCTTCGCGGCGAGTGTGCAGGCCATGGTCAACAGCGTCCAGCATGCCGGCGACGGCAGCAGCACCAATCCGAACCGCACTCTCACCATGCGCGCGAACTCGCAGGGCGGCTGCACGATCGAGGTCTCGGATGCCGGCGTCGGCTTCGACCCGGACCTGGTGCCGAGCGAGCGTCTGGGATTGCGCATTTCGATCCTGGAACGGATCGCCAGTGTCGGCGGGTCGGTGCAGATCTGTGCCAAGGTCGGCCGGGGGACCACCATCACCATCGAGTGGCCGGCTGACGTGTTGCCGGACAACACCGCGGAGGCACGCACATGATCACCGTGCCGCGCGGTCTCGTGCTCTCCCTCGCCGCCCTCTTCTCCGCGTACCACGTGGTGCTCGGCGTGTACTCGCTCAATCAGCCGAGAACGCCCGGCCCGGCCATCCTGGCGATCGCGGCTTATATCCTCGCGACGGTACTGAGCCTGTGGCCCACCAGTCCGATGCGGATGCCGGTCTGGCTGGCCTTCTTCAATGTCGCGGTCTGTGTGGCGATCCCGCTGCTCGTCGGCAGCCAGCTCGACGGCGCGGCCGACAACGGCTACGCCACCTGGTACGTCGCCGCCGTCGGCACGCTGATGACGATCACGGCCACGCGTCGCCGCCCTGCACTCGCCTGGATCGGGGCCGCTGCCCTGATCGTGCACACCATTTTCTGGGCCGGCCCGGCCGCCCTCGGTTCGATGGGCGTGATCGGCAGTGCCGTGTGGGTCGCCGTGGCGGTCATCCTCGCCCGCGCCCTCGCGAAGGCCGGCCGCGACGCCCGGCAGTATGCACTGGCCGAACGTGAGGCCACCGACTGGCAGGCGGCCCAGGAGGCTCACCTTTACGAGCGCCAGGTGAGGCTCGCACAGACGATCCGTCTGGCGGCGCCCATGCTGCGCCGGATCATCGCCAGGAATGGTGTGCTCAATGCGGACGAGCGTCAGGAATGCCGCTATCTCGAGGCGGCGGTGCGGGACGAAATTCGCGGCCGGAAGCTGCTCAACGAAGCCGTCCGCGAGCAGATCATGGCGGCCCGGCGGCGCGGCGCGATCGTGACCCTTCTGGACGAGGGCGGTGTCGATGACCTCCGAGGCCCCGAGCTGGAGGCGGTCCTCGACCTGCTTGCTGCCGCGATCGGGGGCACCAGCGCCGATTCGATCATCGCACGCACTGCCGGGGACGGCTCGGCCACTGCGGTCACCGTGGTCGGCCTGAGCAGCGCCGACGCCAGGCTGACCGCGCTCGGCCAGGAATCACCGGAGCCGGAGGTCGAGCTCTGGCTCGAGATCCCTCGTATCCCGGCGCCCGCCGATTCGACCGCGACCCGTACGGTGGTTGAGCCCGTCTAGGCCGGGACCGCCGGTGGTCGAGCCCGTCGAGACCCTCGCGGACGCTCAGCCTGGCCCGGTGGTCGAGCCCGTCGAGACCCTCGCGGACGCTCAGCCCGGCCCGGTGGTCGAGCCCGTCGAGACCCCGCGGACGCTCAGCCTGGCCCGGTGGTCGAGCGTGTCGAGACCCTCGCGGACGGTCAGCCCGGCCCGGTGGTCGAGCCTGTCGAGACCCTCGTGGACGGTCAGCCTGGCCCGGTGGTCGAGCCCGTCGAGACCCTCGCGGACGCTTAGTCTGGCCCGGTGGTCGAGCCTGTCGAGACCCTCGCGGACGGTCAGCCTGGCCCGGTGGTCGAGCCCGTCGAGACCCTCGCGGACGCTCAGTCTGGCCCGGTGGTCGAGCCTGTCGAGACCGGGGTGAGGGTGGGGTGTTGGGCGCGGTGGGTGGCGCCGGGGATCCAGGTGGTGGTGGTGCCGGCCCAGGCGGGGGCGGCGACCTGGGGTTTGCCGCGGATCATCCGGATT